>NZ_CM172781.1:3615000-4027500 GCF_057653455.1 Rhizobium sp. CB2179
CTGAACACGCCATATCCACCCATAAACCAGTCTTTTGCGCACCCGCCGATCCGTTTTTCGGCAGGGTGCGTAAATGCTTATGTCTTAGAAAAACCAATTTTTAATGCCAGCTATGGGAACATAAAAAACGAAGGGAGGACTACCATGGAAAACAAGAGGGCCAACTGCATTATCGAAGTCAGTGTCGACAGCGCCGATGGCCGCTATGCGGTCGGCATTATGAATATGCGCCAGGCACTCGATCTGCCGGAAATGCCTAGTCTGTCCTACACACATCCGGACCCGGTCAAGGCCGCCGCCGGTATCGTCGTCAGCCGCAAGGAACTGGCCGGCTTCATGGTCTGCCGCTGAGGCAGCGCCACCCTAACAAAGCCGCGACGGCGCTTTATCCAAAGCGCTGAGCCCTTTTTGCAGCGCCTGTTATTCCCCTCGTTTTTTATTCACGCTGCTGGCATCCTTCTCTCGTTCATGCCAAGAAAACGGCATCAAAAGCAGGATAAGGATGGCAGATGAGGGAGCGGCGCCCACCGCACAAGACGCGTGAACGGACAAAGCCCGCCGATAACGCCGCGGCCAAACGGGTCACCCTTCCCCGTGCCCTTTCCAAGCTCGGTTATTGCTCCCGCACGCAGGCCGAACGCCTGATCGCCGAAAATCGTGTTGCGGTTGACGGCCGAACCGTCAGCGATGCCTCCGCATGGGTCGATCTTGCCACGGCAAGCATCAGCATCGACGGCCTTGTCATCGCTGCCGAAGCGAAAATCTATCTGATGCTCAACAAGCCCCGCGGTCTCGTCACCACCCGCCACGATCCGGAAGGCAGGCCGACGGTCTATGATTGCCTCAGGGATTTCGACATCCCGCATCTCTCTCCGGTCGGCCGGCTCGACAAGGCGAGCGAGGGCCTGCTGCTTTTCACCAACGACACCGAATTCGCCCAGATCCTGCTCGATCCGGTCACGCATGTGACGAAGACCTATCATGTCCAGATCGACCGCATCATGGACGACGAGGACATTGCCGCGATGACAGCGGGCATCCGCCACGACGGCGAGCTGCTGACGGCGACCGCCGCGCGGCGCCTGCGCCAGGGCGACAGGAATTCATGGATCGAGGTCGAGCTCGACGAGGGCCGCAACCGCCAGATCCGCCGCATGCTGGAGGCGCTCGGAACCGAATGCCTGCGCCTCGTGCGCGTCGCAATCGGCGGGCTCGAACTCGGCGAATTGCCGAAAGGCGCCGTGCGTGCGCTGACCGAACCGGAATTGCAGGCACTGCGCCGGAAAACCGGCATGGAAAGGACGAGACGCAATTGACCGCTGTGACGGAGATGGCGCCGCATGATTTCTGGCAGGAGCTTCACCCGCCCGGCACCTTTGCCGGCAATGGTGAATTCACCTCCTTCTATGTCGCCACGCTCGAAGACGGCCGCCAGCTTCGCCTGCCGATCCGTGAGCTGGCGGATGGCGACCGCGCCCTCGCCTCGCTGATCGTCAACCAGGCGAGCTTCGCCGTGCTCGATGCGCTCGCCGAAAGCCTCGCCGAAAAGATCAGGCCCATGCGCATCGACGTCGTCGCCGGCCTGCCGACGCTCGGCCTGACGCTGGCCGCCGCCGTGGCGCAGAAGCTCGGCCATGGCCGCTATGTTCCGCTCGGCACCTCGCGCAAATTCTGGTATCGCGACGAGCTCTCCGTCGCCCTGTCTTCGATCACCACGCCGACACAGCAGAAACGCCTCTATATCGATCCGCGCATGCTGCCGCTGCTTCAGGGACGGCGTGTCGCCCTCATCGATGACGTCATTTCCAGCGGCGCCTCGATCGTTGCCGGCCTCCATCTGCTGATGGCCTGCGGCATCGAACCCGTCGTCATCGGTGCGGCCATGCTGCAATCGGAGCGCTGGCGCGAAAGCCTCGCAGCCGCCGGGCCGCAATGGAGCGCGCGCACCGTCGGCGTCTTCGCAACCCCCATTCTGGAGCGGAACGCGGCGGGCCGGTGGCAGGCACCACCAGCCTGACGCGAGATATGAGGATTGTTCAATCTTTGCCTGAAGGCGCCTCTGTACAGCGCATGAGGAACGATTACAGTCCCGCCTGATCGATGAAACAACGGATCTGCCCATGTCGTTCGAGCAAGCATCCCTGCTGATCCTTCTGCTGGCGATGCTCATTCTCTTCTCGCTCAATCGCATCCGCATCGAAGTCGTCTCGATCGCCGGCCTGCTTGGCGGTTATGCGCTCGGCCTTTATCCCGCCGATCAGATCTTCACGGGCTTCGCCAGTCCCGTCGTCATCACCGTCGTCGAGATCCTGCTGATCGTCCAGGTGCTGGCGCGCGCCAAGCTCTTCGACAGTCTCGCTGCCCGTTTCGCGGCAGCAAGACCCAGGGACTTCACCGTCATCGCCTGCACGTCCGCGCTTGCCGGCTTCATGTCGATCTTCATGAACAATATCGGCGCCTTTGCGATCACCTTACCGGTCGCGCTACGTCTCGGCACGGTCCTGACGATCCCCCGCCGCCAGCTCGTCATGCCGGTCTCGTTCGCGGCCCTGCTCGGCGGCCTCGTTTCGCTGATCGGCACGCCGGCCAACCTGCTCGTCAGCGATGCGCTCGCCAAGGCGACCGGAACCGGCTTTCACTTCTTCGATTTCGCCTATGTCGGCCTGCCGATCGCCATCGCCGGCATTCTGCTCATCGCCTTTCGCGTGCAGCGCCTGTTTCCGGAACCCGACGAAACACCGGTAAAAATCTCTCCGGCCGCGCGCCGCATCGTCGTCGAGCGTCGCATCCCTGACGTCTCGCCGCTGATCGGTGTGCGACTTTCCGATTGCCCGGTGCGTTTCGGCATCAAGCCGCATGCGCTGATCCGCGGCGACAGTTTCGTCTTCGGTCCGCTCGACCAGTCGGTGATCGAACCCGGCGACGTGCTGCTTGCCGAAGGCGCCGATGCGGTCTTTGCCGGCCTTGCCGCCACGCAGGCGCTGATCGCCGATGCCCATCCGCATGGCCTGCAGCCGGATTTCACCCGTGTCGAAGCCGTCGTGATGCCGGAGAGCACGTTGGTCGGTTCGCGCGTCGGCTCGCTCGAAGTCTTCCACCATCGCGGCATCGCGGTCGCCGCCCTTTCCATGCGCGCGCTACGCATCGAGGGCCGCTTCCTCGACCTGCAATTGTCGATCGGCGATATATTGACGCTGGAGGGGCCGCGCATTGCAATCGGCGAAGCGTTAGAGGAAAGCGAGTGCCTGCCGCTCGCCTCGACAGCACCGAGCGAACCGGCGCCGCTCCTATCCTGGCGGCCCTTCGCGCTCTTTGCCTGCGGCGTCGCCGCCTCGGCGTCCGGCCTGCGTCCCGACGTCGCTTTTGCCGGCGTCGTGCTCGTGCTCGCTCTGCTCAATCACCTCAACATCCGTCAGGCGATGGCCGATCTCAACTGGCCGATCATCATCATGCTGGCGGCGATGATCCCGATCGGCCAAGCGGTGGCGACCACCGGAGCGGCCGAAACCATTGCCGGCTGGCTCAGCCTCGTCGTGCCGATCACCCATCCGCTCTTCGGCATCGCCCTCATCCTTTTCCTGGCCATGGCATTGACGCCTTTTGTCAACAACGCGACGGTCGCAATCGTCCTGACCCCGATCGCACTGGAATTCGCAAGAGCCGGCAGGCATGCGCCGGACGCCTATCTGATCGCGGTCGCCGCCGGTGCGTCGCTCGATTTCCTGACGCCCTTCGGCCATCACAACAACACGCTGGCAATGGGCATCGGCGGTTACCGCTTCGGCGATTTCCTGCGCGCCGGCTGGCCGCTTGCCGTCGCAAGTTACGGCCTCGCCCTGCTTCTTACCGGTCTGTTCTGGCTGTGATGCGATACCCGATCGGCTTGACTTCCCCAGCAATGAAACTAGAGCAGGAAGTCTTCACCCAATAACTAAGGACAGTCGAGCGCCGTGCGAATTCTCTCCGAAGCCCATTTCCCGGAATTGCCGAACTATTATCGCGGCAAGGTGCGCGAGAATTACGATCTTCCGGACGGACGCCGCATCATCATCAGCACCGACCGGCTCAGCGCTTTCGACCGCATCCTGACCTGCATCCCCTATAAGGGCGAGGTACTGACGCAGACGGCCCGCTACTGGTTCGAGGCGACGAAGGACATCTGCCCGAACCACGTTCTCGACTATCCCGATCCGAATGTCGTCATCGGCAAGCGGCTCGACATCCTGCCGGTCGAGATCGTTGTGCGCGGTTATCTCGCCGGCACCACCGGCACCTCGATCCTGACGCTTTATAAGAAGGGCGAACGCGAGATGTACGGCATGCGTCTGGCCGACGGCATGCGCGACAATCAGATCCTGCCGGAACCCGTCATCACGCCGACCAGCAAGGAATTCGACGGCGGCCACGATGAGCCGCTGACCCCGGCCGAAATCGTCACGCGTGGCCTTCTCACGAATGAACAATGGCAGACGCTGTCGACATATGCGCTCGCCCTCTTTGCCCGTGGCCAGGAGATGGCGGCGAAAAACGGGCTGATCCTGGTCGATACCAAATACGAGTTCGGCACCGATGGTGACGGCAACATTATCCTCGCCGACGAGATCCACACGCCGGACAGCAGCCGCTACTGGCTTGCCGAAAGCTATCCGGCAAGCTTTGCCGCCGGAAAACGCCCGGAAAGTTTCGACAAGGATTTCGTCCGCGCCTGGGTGGCGGAGCGCTGCGATCCCTATAAGGACGAAATCCCGGAAATCCCCGCCGAACTGATCGACCAGACCTCGGCCGTCTACATCAAAGCCTACGAGTCGATCACCGGCGAGCGCTTCGTTCCCGATGATAGCGGCGAGACGCCGCTTGCCCGTGTCCGAAGCAACCTCGCCCGCTATTTTCCTTGAAAAGGCGAACGCGAAGGCCGCCAAGCTGTTCACCGGCTTGCGGCGTTTCGCCCAATCGCGCTAGAGCGCCGAGCGTCCAACAGGACGCGCTAAGGACGCTCTATCACTTTGAATTGGCGCATAATCCTTTCCGAAAATCGATTCCGATTTTCGGGGTTATGCGCTAGCATCGAAAAAAAGGGGTATCGGGCTCAGCCCGGCGGGGAACAGATGGTAAGAAGGCCAAGACGCAAGGCCGAGGAAACGCGGGAAGACATTCTCTCCATGGCGGAGATGCTGTTTCGCGAGCGCGGCTTCGTTGCGGTGTCGATCGCCGATATCGCCGGTGCGCTCCACATGTCGCCCGCCAATGTCTTCAAGCATTTCCGTTCCAAGGTGGCGCTCGTCGATGCGATCGCAGGACGCCATCTCGACGATGCTGCCGAGCGCTTCGCCGCCTTCGATGAGAAGCTGCCGCCGAAGGAACAACTGCTCCGCTTCATCCTGCGCCTGCTGGAAAGCCACCTGCAGGACATCC
This sequence comes from Rhizobium sp. CB2179, assembly GCF_057653455.1. NCBI lineage: Bacteria > Pseudomonadati > Pseudomonadota > Alphaproteobacteria > Hyphomicrobiales > Rhizobiaceae > Rhizobium > Rhizobium sp. CB2179. The sequence continues at coordinate 3,620,413 of NZ_CM172781.1, forward strand.
AGAAGAACCCTTATATCTTCGAAATGGTGCTTTCGACGATCGAAGCCAAACTCGAGGCCGGCAATCGTTATCGCGCCCGCATCGAGGCAAAGCTCGGCGAGATCATCCGCGAAGGCATGGCGGAGGGAAGTTATCATTGCCGCGATCCCGAAAGCGCGGCGCATACGGTGGCAGATGTCCTGGCCTGCGTGCTGCACCCTGTCCTGATCGCTCGCGACGACAAGGAGACGCTCGTGCACCGCGCCGAAAAAATCGTGTGTTTCGTCCATGCCGCACTGCAAAATAGCGCTTGCTAAGTGATGATTGCTGAATTACGTCACTTCGTAAAGCTTTTCTTAAATTCGGATAACGGCATTTGAAGCCAACCCAATCCTGACGCTTATAAAAGCCTGCGCTCGATCAAGCCGAGCCCGTGGGCCGAGCTCGTGGATTGAACGGCGATTGCCACCGCACAGGAATTCAGCATGATACGGCGTGCCCTCCTCATCTCCTCGGCCCTGGCATTCGCAGCCCTTCTCGCCGCCTGCAGCGACAGTGGCTCCAAGCCCGCCGGCAATGCGGGTGCAGGCGCGGCGCAGCAGGCTGCCCCCGTCGGCGTCATCGCGCTGACGAAGGGCACCTTCCCGATCACCACGATCCTGCCCGGCCGCGCCGAGACCTTTCAGACCGCCGATATTCGGCCGCAGGTGAGCGGCCTGATCCGCGAGATCGCCTTTAAGGAAGGCGGCGAAATCAAGAAGGGCGATCTTCTCTACCAGATCGAGGATGCTCCCTATATCGCTGCCGTCGAGCAGGCCAAGGCGGCGATTTCCAAGGCGCAGGCGAGCGTGCCGAGCGCTGAAAGCAATCTCGACCGCTACCAGCGCCTCGTCGGCAGCGGCGCCACCCAGATCGAATTCGAAACGGCCAAGACGACGCTGCTCCAGGCCAAGGCCGAAGTCGAGTCGGCGAAGGCCGCGCTGTCCGCTGCACAGATCGACCTCGACCACACCAGGATCGTCGCCCCTTTCGATGGCATCATCGACCAGACGGCCGTTAATGTCGGCAATGTCGTCTCTGCCAACCAGACGACGGCGCTGACGACGATCCGCCAGCTCGATCCGATCTACATCTCGCTGACGGAATCGAGCACCAACCTCTTGAAGCTGCGCGATGCGATGGCCGCCGGCGACATCAAGGGTGAAGCCAATGTCGTCTTCCATCTGATCCTCGAAAACGGCAAGGAATACAACCAGCAGGGCAAGCTCGACATGTCGAAGCAGGTGGTCAGTGAGACCACAGGCACCTTCATCATCCGCGTGCTCTTTCCCAATCCCGACCGTATCGTGCTGCCCGGTATGTATGTCCGCGCAACCGTCGAGCTCGGCGCCGAGGCCGGTTATGCGCTGCCGCAGCTGGCGACGAGCCGTGACGCCAACGGCCGGCTGACGGCACAATTCGTTTCCGCCGACGGCAAGGTCGAAACCCGCGCCTTCGAGAACAGCTCGCCCTCCAACAATTCCTGGCTCGTGACCGAAGGCATCAAGGACGGCGATCAGCTGATCGTCAGCGGCCTGCAATCGATCACTTCAGGCATGCCGGTGAAGCCGGTCCCGATGAAGATCAACGACACCGGCGTGGTCATGCCTGCCGAGCAGCCCGCGGCCGGTGACGCGCAGAAGCCCGCAGCGAAGTAATCGCCGCAGGCCCGCATCGTCACCGTCTCAGCCGCACAGGAATAACCGATGGCCAAGTTTTTCATCCGACGTCCGATTTTCGCTTGGGTCATTGCGATCACCATCATGCTCGCCGGCCTGCTGGCGATTTTCACGCTGTCGATCTCGCAATATCCCGACATCGCCCCGACGACGGTTCGCATCAACGCCACCTATCGCGGCGCCAGCGCCGAGACTGTCGAGAAATCGGTGACGACGATCATCGAGGACGGCATGACCGGCCTCGACGACCTCACCTACATGACCTCGACCTCATCGACGGGTTCGGCCAGCATCCAGCTCACCTTCGGAACGAGCGCCGACCCCGATATCGCCCAGGTGCAGGTGCAGAACAAGCTGCAGCTGGTTCAGTCGCAGCTTCCAAGCGACGTCATCGATGCCGGCATCAGCGTCACCCGCTCGACCTCGAGCATCCTTCTCGTCGGCTCGCTCGTTTCGACCGACGGCAAGCGCAATTCTGTCGACCTCGGCAATATCATGTCGACCTCGATCGAGGATCAGATCCAGCGCCTGGAAGGCGTCGGCAGCATCAATGTCTTCGGTTCAGGATACGCCATGCGCGTCTGGCTCGATCCGTTCAAGCTGCTGAAATACCAGTTGACGCCGAGCGACGTGACGTCAGCCATCCAGGCGCAGAACACCCAGGTCTCCGTCGGTTCGCTCGGTGCCCAGCCGACGATCCCCGGCCAGCAGATCAACGTCACCATCACCGCCCAAAGCCAGCTGACCACCGTCGCCGATTTCGAGCACATCATCCTGAAGGTCGAAAAGGACGGCGCGACGGTGCGCTTGAGCGACGTCTCGCGCATCGAGATCGGGCAGGAAAGCTACGGCGGCAGTTCGCGCTACAACGGCCAGCCGTCGACCGGTTTCGCCGTCAATCTTGCAATTGGCGCCAACGCCATCGATACCGCCGCCCGTGTGCGCTCCGCGCTCGAGGTTATCGGCCGCGGCCTGCCGGCAGGTGTCGAGATCACCTATCCCTACGACACCACGCCCTTCGTGGAACTGTCGATCGAGAAGGTCGTGCACACGCTGATCGAGGCGATCGTGCTCGTCTTCGTGGTGCTGCTCGTCTTCCTGCAGAATCTCCGGGCGACGCTGATCCCGACGATTGCGGTTCCCGTGGTGCTGCTCGGCACCTTCGGGGTGCTGGCGGTCACCGGCTATTCGATCAATACCTTGACGATGTTCGCCATGGTGCTGGCGATCGGCCTTCTCGTCGACGATGCCATCGTCGTCGTCGAAAACGTCGAACGCATCATGTCCGAAGAAAAGCTTTCGCCGCTCGAGGCAACGGAAAAATCGATGGGCGAGATCACCGGCGCCATCGTCGGCATCGCGCTCGTCCTCACCGCCGTCTTCATTCCGATGGCCTTCTTCGGCGGTTCGACCGGCATCATCTATCGCCAGTTCTCGATCACCATCGTCTCGGCCATGCTGCTGTCGGCGCTCGTCGCCCTCGTGCTGACGCCCGCACTTTGCGCCACGATGCTGAAGCCGGTCGGCGAACACAGGAAGCACCGCGTCGGCGACTGGTTCAACCGCAACTTCACGCGCTCGACCAACGGCTATATCACCACCATCGGCTATCTGCTGAAGCGTCCGATCCGCGTCATGCTGGTCTTCCTTCTGGTCGGCGCCGGCTGCGCCTATCTCTTCACCCGCCTGCCGAGCTCCTTCCTGCCGCAGGAAGACCAGGGCGTGCTGCTGACCATCGTCACCACGCCGCCGGGCTCGACCACGCAGCAGACCCAGGCAGTCGTCGAAAAGGTCGAGAAATACTATCGTGAAAACGAGAAGGACGCCGTCGATTCCGTGTTCGGCGCGCTCGGCTTCGGCTTCAGCGGTTCCGGCCAGAACAGCGCCATCGTCTTCACCAAACTCAAGGATTTCTCGCTGCGCACCGATCCGACGCTGAGCGCCCAGTCAGTCGTCAACCGTGCGCTTGGCAATTTCTTTGCGATCCGCGAGGCGCAGGTCTTCGCGTTGCTGCCGCCGGCGATCCAGGGTCTCGGGGTGTCGAGCGGCTTCTCCATGTATCTCGTCGACACCGGCGGCCACGGCAATGACGCCCTGACGGCCGCCTCCAAGCGGCTGATCCAGATGGGCAATAGCTCAGGCAAGATCGTGGCGCTGCGCAGCAGCAACAAGGAAGTCGAGCCGCAGATGCGCATCGTGCTCGATCAGGAAAAGATCGGCGCCATGGGCGTCGACATCGCCTCGGTCAATTCGATGCTGTCGATCATCTTCACCGGCCGTGACGTCAACGACTTCACGCTGAACGGCGAGATCAAGCCGGTCTACGTCGAGGGCGATGCGCCCTTCCGCATGCAGCCGAGCGACCTCAACCACTGGTACGCCCGCAACAATGACGGCGAAATGGTGCCCTTCTCCGCCTTTACCCGCACGGAATGGGTGAAGGGCGCGCCCTCGCTTGCCCGCTTCAACGCCGTCAGCGCCATTCCGCTCGACGGCGCTTCCGCACCCGGGGTTTCTTCCGGCGATGCGATGAACGAAATGGAAGCACTGACCAATCAGCTCGGCGGCGGTTATACGGTCGCCTGGCAGGGCATCTCCTATCAGGAGCGGCTGTCCGGTTCGCAGGCGCCGATGCTCTACGCGATCTCGGTACTGGTCGTCTTCCTCTGCCTGGCAGCGCTTTACGAAAGCTGGTCGATCCCCTTCTCGGTGATCATGGCGGTGCCTGTCGGCATCCTCGGGGCGCTGACGGCGGCAACCCTCTTCGGCCAGGCGAACGACGTCTATTTCAAGGTCGGCTTGCTGACCACTATCGGGCTGGCGGCGAAGAACGCCATCCTGATCGTCGAATTCGCCAAGGACCGCATGGAAAGCGGCATGGGGCTCTACGAGGCGACATTGGAAGCGGCGAGATTGCGCCTGCGGCCGATCATTATGACCTCGCTTGCCTTCATTCTCGGCGTCGTGCCGCTGGCGATCGCGACAGGCGCGGGCTCGGCGGCACAGAATGCCATCGGCATCGGCGTTCTCGGCGGCATGCTGGCGGCGACAATGCTCGGAATTTTCTTCGTGCCGTCGTTTTTCGTCGTCATCCGACGCATCTTTGCCACACGCGGCAAAAATGCGGCAGGACTGTGATATAAATGCACTGTGATAATGCTGTTGCCGTTGCTACATTGCGCCCGACTGCTTCGGAATGGTGTTTTTGGTAGAACGAGGCGCGGCGGCCGATAGTGAAGCATGAAGCTTTGGACAAGAATTGACTTGCTCGAGTACAGGATGAAATGAATGGTATCTCTTCGTTTTGCCACACCGGCATTATTGTTATTGTTGTCGGGCTGCGTTGTGGGCCCGGATCATGTTCCTCCTGAGATGCCGCTGCCCGCCAAATTCGGAGAGGGTGGAACCAAGAGTGATGGCGATGTTACCACCGTAGCCTGGTGGAGCGCCTTCAGAGACCGCAAGCTGGACGGCCTCGTCCAGTCCGGCCTCGACCAGAACCTGTCAGTCCAGCAGGCGATCGAACGCATCAATGCGGCTTCCGCCAACGTCACCGTCGCAGGAGCCGGCGCCCTGCCGAACCTGACCGTCGGCGCCTCGCACACGGTCAGCGGCCAGAAGGGCGAGCTGCGCACGCAGTTCGACACGCGCAACACCAGCGGCGGCGAAGCACAGCTGACCTGGCTGCTCGATATTTTCGGCCTCTACAAGCGCAACACCGAGAGCGCTCTCGCTTCGCTCGATTCTGCTTACGCATCGGCAGACGTTGCCAAGCTGACCCTCGTGCAGGACCTCGTCTCCAGCTATATCGACGTTCGTTATTATCAGCAGCGCCTGGCGCTTTCGAAGGCCAACCTGAAGTCCCGTCAGGAAACCTACGAACTGACCAAGTTCCAGCTGGAAGCCGGCGCCGCCTCGCGTCTCGACGTCGTTCAGGCCGAGGGCCTGGTGCAGTCGACGCTCGCCGAAATTCCCGGCCTCGAAACCAACATCCGCATTTCGGCCCATCACATCGCCACGCTGCTCGGCCTGCCGGCTGCAACCCTTGTCGATGATCTGCTGAAGGGCTATGGCCAGCCGGTATTCCGCGGCGGCATCACCTCCGGCATCCCGGCCGACCTGATCCGCAACCGTCCCGACATCCGTGTGGCGGAACGCGACCTCGCAGCTGCAACGGCCCAGATCGGCGTCGCCCAGGCGCAGCTCTATCCGAGCATCTCGCTCAGCGGCTCGATCTCGCCGGCCTACATCAACCAGCGTGGCATCCACGGCGGCCTGACGCCCTGGTCCTTCGGCCCCACCCTCAACCTGCCGATCTTCGATGGCGGTACCCTGCGCGCCGGCGTCAAGACGGCGCAGTCCAATGCCGCAGCGGCCTATCTCAACTGGAAGTCGACGGTACTGACCGCGATCGAACAGGTCGAGAATGCACTTTCGGCTGTCCGGCGCGACGCCCGCACGGTTTCGGCGCTTCAAGCCCAGGTGAAGACCACACAGGAAACGCTCGAACTTTCGACCGCATCCTACAAGGACGGCGCTTCTTCGCTGCTCGACGTTCTAGACGCCCAGCGCCAGGTTTCGCTCGCCCAGGCAAGCCTTGCCGCAGCCGTCCAGCAGATGGCCAAGGACTACGTGTCGCTGAACATCGCAGTCGGCGGCGGCTTCGCCCCCGGCGGCAAGACCACCGCACCGGCGGTGAAGGTTGTGGCTGTCAAGGGCTGACAACTTCTTCAATCGATCTGAAAGTACAAGGCCTCGCGATTGTCTCGCGGGGCTTTTTCTTATCCGCCGCGTGCCGTAGCCGAATAACTGCGGATAAGATGAATTCGGATTCGACAGGCGGGATAAGCTGAGCTATCACTTTGATTAAACGATTAATCAAGGTGATCGTCAATCATGGCAGCACCGCGCCCGGGACCGAACCTCAGCAGGATAGCAACGTCGCTCGGCGTCTCCGTCGCCACCGTCTCCAATGCGCTTTCCGGCAAGGGCCGGGTTTCCGGCCAACTGGTTGAAAGAATCCGCGAGCATGCAGCCGAGCTCGGTTACGTCCCGAGCCAGGCCGGGCGGGCGCTGCGGACCGGCCGCAGCGGCGTTCTCGGCCTGGTGCTGCCCGATATCGCCAATCCGCTGTTCCCGAAGATTGCGCAGGCGATCGAATTCGCTGCCTCCGCCGCAGGTTACGGCGTGCTGATCGCCGATTCCCGCGGTGATGTCGCCGCCCAGACCGAGGCTATCAACCGGCTGGTCGAGCGCGGCGTCGATGGCATGGTCGTCATTCCCCGCCGCGCCACCCGCATTTCGTCCGCCGCCTGTCCGGTCGCCGTCATCGACACTCCCTCGACGCCCGGCAACACCGTTGCCGCCGACCATTGGCAGGGCGGCCATGAAATCGCCGGCCATCTCGCAGGCCTCGGCCATCGCCGTATCCTCATCATCGGCAACAATCAGGAATCCAACGTCCAGAACGACCGTGCCGGCGGCATTCGCTCCGGTATGCGCCCGGGCATGCATTCGGAAACGCTGTGGATCGACAGGTTGGAGCAGGAGAACGGCAGCGGCTGCCCGCTCGGCCTCGCCGAAAAAGTCGGCCAAGGTTTCACCGCCTTCGCAGCCCTCTCCGACCTGCAGGCGCTGCGGGCGCTGACGGAGTTGCAGCAGGCGGGCATCAACATTCCCACTGACGTCAGTGTCGCCGGCTTCGATGACCTCATCTGGTCGCCTGTTGTTACGCCGTCGCTGACGACGGTCCGGATGGACATGGATAGAATTGCCGAAATTGCGGTGTCCGCGCTGGTGGATACCATAAGAACAAGCAGCATCCGGGAGGGCGTGCTCGTTACCGCGAAGATCGAACGCGTCGCCATGCAGCTAGTCGTCCGCCAATCATCCGGGCCTGCGAAACCGGCACAAAAGACTTCAGAGATGGAGAACATGTAAGATGAAAAAAGCTTTCATTGCCTGGGCAGCCCCCCTCCTCGATACCGCGCTCGCCTTCGATCTGCCGGTTGCCGGCGCGGCAAGCCTCAAACAGTTCGGGTGAAATCATGGGCGTCTGGATCGACACGGACATGGGCTTCGACGACATCGCCGCCATTATGGTGGTGGCACAGTCTGAATTCGAGATCGACGGCTTATCGCTGGTCTTCGGCAATACGCCGCTGGCGCAGGTGAGGATAAACGCCGCCGGCGCCGCCAGCGCCTTCGGCTGGAAATTCCCCATTCACACTGGCCGCGCCACGCCCGTGCTCGGCAAGCTCGAAACTGCTCAGGCGATCCTCGGCGAAACCGGCATCCCGACATTAGGTAGGAGCCTGCCCAAGGCTCCCGCCCTTGCCGAAAGCGATGCCTTCGCGGCACTCTGCCGCTGGCTGGAGCGCCAAGGCGAGCACCGCATCCTGGCGCTTGGCCCGCTGACCAACATCGCCGCTGTGGCGCTTGCCCGGCCGGATCTTGCTGCCCGCATCACCGAACTCGTCTGGATGGGTGGCGGTGTCACGTCAGGCAACCATACGGCCTCCGCCGAGTTCAACGCGCTCGCCGATCCCGAGGCCCTGTCGATCATCATCGCCCATGGCCTGCCGCTGCGCATGGTCGATCTCGACCTATGCCGCAAGGTACTGGCCAGGCCCGAAGACGCCGAGCCGGTGCGCAATGCCGGCGGCGCCAATGCCGAGCTGATCGCCGATATGTTTTCGGGCTATATCCGCATCGGCACCAGTCGCGGCCGCCCGGCCATGGCGATTTACGATCCTTGCGCCGCCGTCGCCTTCGTCGCTCCGGATATCGTCAACTTCCGCCCCGCCCGTATCGACGTCGAGCTGCAGGGCGCCTTGACCCGCGGCCGTACCGTCGTCGAGACCCGCGCCACGCATGCGACCTTCAATGCGCAATTCGCCGCCGACATCGATGCCGACATGGCGCGTGTCATCATTCTCGCTGCCCTGGTCAACGAGGCCCGCAAATGAACGTCCCCGCTCGCCAAGAACCCGCCGATCTCAACGATCCTGCCTTGCGGGCCCGCGCCGTCACCGCTGCGCGCGGCGACGCCCCTTTCGACATGCTGATCACCGGCGGCCGGCTGCTCGATGCGGTGACGGGCCTGATCCGGCAAGCCGATATCGGCCTCGTCGGCGCGCTGATATCAAGCGTTCATGCGCCGGCAAGCCGCACGGATGCCGTCGAGATCATCGATGCGGCGGGCAGCATCCTGACGCCCGGCCTGATCGACACGCACATGCACATCGAAAGTTCGATGGTGACACCGGCCGAATATGCGAGCGCTGTCTTGCCACGCGGCGTCACCACGATCGTCTGGGATCCGCATGAATTCGGCAACGTCCATGGGCTCGACGGCGTGCGCTGGGCGATCGAGGCGGCACGCTCTCTGCCTCTGCGGATGATCCTTCTCGCGCCCTCCTGCGTGCCCTCCGCGCCAGGCCTGGAACTTGCCGGCGCCGATTTCGATGCCTCCATGATCACCGAGATGCTGCACTCCTCCGCCATCGGCGGCGTCGCCGAAGTCATGAACATGCGCGGCGTCATCGACGGCGATCCGCGCATGACTGCCATCGTCAATGCCGGCCTTGCCGCCGGCAAGCTCGTCTGCGGCCATGCCCGCGGCCTCGAAGGCGCCGATCTCAACGCCTTCATGGCATCGGGTATCACCTCCGACCACGAACTTACCTCCGGCGCCGATCTCCTCGCCAAGCTTTTCGCCGGCCTGACGATCGAGCTGCGCGGCTCTCACGACCATCTGCTGCGGGAGTTCGTCGAGGTGCTGAACGGTCTCGGCCACCTGCCTCCGACCGTCACGCTCTGCACCGACGACGTCTTTCCGGACGAACTCCAGGAAGGCGGCGGCCTCGACGACGTCATCAGGCGCCTGGTGCGCTACGGCATGAAGCCGGAATGGGCCATCCGTGCCGCGACCTTCAACGCTGCACAACGTCTGAAGCGCTCCGATCTCGGCCTCCTCGCTGCCGGCCGCCGCGCCGATATCGTGCTCTTCGAAGACCTCGCGGAATTCCGGGCGCGGCAGGTGATATCAGGCGGCCGCCTCGTCGCCCGCAACGGCAGCATGCAGGTGGCCGTCAAGCAGATTGATACGGCGCCGCTTGTCAATTCGGTGAAGCTGCCGCGGCTGACCGAGAATGATTTCCGCATTCCGGCGCAGGGCGAGCGCGTCCGCGTCGCCACCATCGACCGCCCACGCTTCACGCAATGGGGCGAGGCCGAAACCGAGGTCAGGGACGGCTTCGTCGTGCCGCCGGCCGGCAGCGCCATGATTTCAGTCGTCCATCGCCACGGCAAAGCAGATGGTACCCCGCGCATCGGCTTCCTCACCGGCTGGGGTGAATGGCGCGGCGCCTTCTGTACTACCGTTTCGCATGACAGCCACAACCTCACCGTCTTCGGCGACAATGCGCACGACATGGCGCTCGCCGCCAACGCCGTCATATCAGCCGGCGGCGGCATGGCGGTCGCCAAGGACGGTAGGATCGAGGCACTCCTGCCGCTGCCGCTCTCCGGCCTGGTGACGGATGCATCGCTGCAGGACACCGCCCTGGCCTTCGCCGGCATCCGCAAGGCGATGGAAAAAATCGTCAACTGGAAGCCGCCCTATCGGGTCTTCAAGGCCTGTTTCGGCGCAACACTCGCCTGCAATATCGGCCCGCACCAGACCGATCGTGGGATTGCCGATGTGGTGACCGGCAAGGTGCTGGAAAATCCTGTTCTAAGTTAGATAGTGAGAGCATATGCCGTCCGAAAACCGCTTTCCCTTTCGGCATCATGCTCTGAGATCTTGTAAGCCGAGGAAAGCGCGGCTCCGCCAGCAAGCGTGCCGTGTGCCCCCAAACGCCTAACCGATCGAACCATGCACCGTTACGGCAAATCCCGGTATGGGTGTTCGATGAGGTTGATCGCAGCCAGCCCGTCGGGTCCTGCTACCGGCATTTTCGGCCCCCGGTTCGGATGGTTGTTGCAAATCATTCTTAATTGCACAATAGTCGAAGCAAGGGTCGTCAAGCATTTTTTGCAAATCATTCTGAATCGCAACTTGTTCGACCCTCAACAGCTTTTGCAATTCGGTCGTAATAGCAGCAAGAGGAGAAATATATGCTCTATAGGGAAAGACGGTCGGTCCTGGCCGGAATGATAGGGGTGGCATTCGCGGCCGTGCTGGTTGCCTTTCCCGCCGCTGCCCAACAGACAACCAATTCGAAGTTCAAGGTGGTGACGACCTTCACGGTGATTGCCGACATGGCAAAAAACGTGGCCGGTGATGCCGCGATCGTGGAATCGATCACCAAGCCGGGCGCGGAGATCCACAACTATGCGCCAACGCCGGGTGACATCCAGCGGGCCCAAGGTGCACAGCTCATTCTCTGGAACGGCCTCAATCTGGAGCGCTGGTTCGAAAAGTTCTTCCAGAACCTGCACGACGTCCCCGGTGCCGTCGTCTCCGATGGCATCGAACCGATGGGCATCTCGGAAGGCCCCTACCAAGGCAAGCCTAATCCCCACGCCTGGATGTCGCCGAAGAACGCCCTGATTTACGTCGACAATATCCGCGATGCTTTCGCAAAATATGATCCGGCGAATGCGGAGACCTACAACGCTAACGCCGAGGCCTACAAGCAGAAGATCGAAGCGACGATCACTCCGATCCGCGCCACCCTCGACAAAATTCCCGAGGACAAGCGCTGGCTGGTCTCGAGCGAGGGCGCCTTTTCCTATCTTGCACGCGATTTCGGGCTGAAGGAACTCTATCTCTGGCCGATCAACGCCGACCAGCAGGGCACGCCCCAGCAGGTCCGCAAGGTGATCGATGCGGTCGAGGAAAACAAGATTCCAACCGTCTTCAGCGAAAGCACCGTTTCCGATAAACCGGCCCGGCAGGTGGCGCGCGAAACCGGCGCGCATTATGGCGGCGTCCTCTATGTCGACTCGTTGAGCGAAGCCGACGGCCCGGTGCCAACCTATATCGATCTTCTGCGCGTGACCTCCGATACCGTTGCGAAGGGTCTTGCCGATGGGTTGTCGCAATGATTGAGCTTAGCAATCTTGTCCGGCCCGCATCCTCGGATGCGGGATCGGGGATCACGGTGAAGGACGCAACCGTCACTTACCGCAACGGACATACAGCCCTGAGGGACGCGAGTTTCCAGATCCCCACGGGCACGATCGCCGCGCTGGTCGGTGTCAACGGTTCCGGCAAGTCGACGCTCTTCAAGTCGATCATGGGTTTCGTGCGTCTCGCCAGGGGCCACATTCGCGTGCTTGGCATCCCGGTCGAAGAGGCGCTGCGCAAGAACCTCGTCGCTTATGTGCCGCAATCGGAAGAAGTCGACTGGAACTTCCCGGTGCTGGTCGAGGATGTTGTGATGATGGGCCGCTACGGCCACATGGGCATGATGCGCATCCCGAAGGCCGCAGACCACGAGGCAGTGGCGGCCGCGCTCGCCCGCGTCGCCATGAGCGAGTTCCGCAAGCGCCAGATCGGCGAACTCTCCGGCGGCCAGCGGAAGCGGGTCTTCTTGGCGCGAGCACTGGCGCAGGACGGCCGGGTCATTCTGCTCGATGAACCCTTTACCGGCGTCGACGTAAAGACCGAGGACCAGATCATCAAGCTCCTGCGCGAACTGCGGGATGAAGGCCGCGTCATGCTGGTCTCCACCCACAATCTCGGCTCCGTGCCGGAGTTCTGCGACCGGACCATCCTGATCAAGGGCACGGTGCTCGCCTACGGCCCGACCGTCGAGACTTTTACGCAGGAAAATCTGGAAAAGGCATTTGGCGGCGTGCTGCGACATTTCGTGTTGAGCGATGCGCAGAACGGCAGGCCAACGTCGATCGGCGTCATAACTGATGATGAGCGCCCCCTGATTCTGCAGGGTGGCAAAGCGACTGCCCGGAGGCCCGATAGTGGCAACGGGGGCCGGGAATGATAGACGACCTCCTGCAGCCCTTCACCTATGAATACATGCTCAATGCCATGTGGGTGTCCGCCCTTGTCGGCGGCGTCTGCGCTTTCCTCTCCTGTTATCTGATGCTGAAAGGCTGGTCGCTGATCGGCGACGCGCTCTCGCACGCGATCGTTCCCGGCGTTGCCGGCGCCTATATGCTCGGACTTCCCTTTTCGATCGGAGCCTTCTTTTCCGGAGGGCTCGCTGCCGCAGCGATGCTTTTCCTCAACCAGCGCACCAAGCTGAAGGAAGATGCCATCATCGGCCTGATCTTCTCCTCCTTCTTCGGGCTGGGCCTGTTCATGGTTTCGCTCAAGCCTATGGCGGTCAACATCCAGACGATCGTACTCGGCAACATTCTCGCCATCACGCCCGAGGATACGCTGCAACTCGCCATCATCGGCTTCGTGTCGCTCGCCGTCCTGCTCGTCAAATGGAAGGACCTGATGGTCACTTTCTTCGATGAGAGCCATGCCCGATCGATCGGTCTCAATCCGACCGTTCTCAAGGTCATTTTCTTCACGCTGCTGTCTGCCTCAACCGTCGCGGCGCTGCAGACCGTCGGTGCATTCCTCGTCATCTGCATGGTGGTAACGCCCGGGGCAACTGCCTATCTGCTGACCGACCGCTTCCCGCGGCTGCTTGTGATCGCGGTCATCATCGGATCGATGACCAGTTTCGTCGGCGCTTATGCAAGCTACTTCCTCGATGGCGCAACCGGCGGCATCATCGTCGTGCTGCAGACGGCAATCTTCCTGATCGCGTTCTTCTTCGCACCCAAACACGGCATGCTGGCGGCACGTAGACGCGCTGCGCAGGCGCTGGAGGCAGCGCCATGAACATGGTCGAGACGCTTCTTTTGCCTTTCCAGTTCGGCTTCATGGTCAATGCGCTAGTGATCTCGGTGCTGGTCGCAATTCCGATGGCGCTGTTGTCCTGCTTCCTGGTTCTGAAAGGCTGGTCTCTGATGGGAGACGCCATCAGCCACGCCGTCTTCCCCGGCGTGGTCATCGCCTATATCGTCGGCATACCCTTCGCGGTCGGCGCCTTCGCGGCCGGCATGTTTTGCGCTGCCGCCACCGGTTTCCTGAAAGATAACAGCCGTATCAAACAGGATACGGTGATGGGCATCGTTTTCTCCGGCATGTTCGGGCTCGGCCTGGTTCTTTATGTCAAGATCCAGTCCGACGTGCATCTCGACCACATCCTGTTCGGCGACATGCTCGGTGTCTCCTGGCGCGACATCGGGCAATCGGCCGTCATCGCTGCGATCACGGCCGCCATTCTTGGTGTGAAATGGAAGGACTTCCTGCTGCACGCCTTCGACCCCGCCCAGGCGAGAGCGGTGGGCCTCAGGATCAACCTACTGCATTACGGCCTTCTCGCCCTCATCTCGCTGACGATCGTCGGTGCTTTGCAGGCGGTAGGCATCATCCTTTCGATCGCCATGCTGATTGCGCCGGGAGCCATCGCCTTCCTGCTCACCCGCAAGTTCAGCACGATGCTGCTCCTCTCCGTCGCCATCGCCGTGATCGGTTCCTTTGTCGGCGTCTACCTGTCCTTCTTCATCGACAGCGCGCCGGCGCCGACCATCGTGCTTGTGCTGGCGATCGGCTTCGTGCTCGCCTTCATCCATGCCACGCGCGGGACGGCCCGGGTTGAAGAATCGCCGGTAGCCTGATGGACATTGGCGAATGTCGCTGCACGGAAGGCAGTTGTTGACCAACGCAGAATGCAGAGAGGCGCGCAACGGGCGCTTTTGAATTGCTGCCTAATCCCTAAAATCGATTCCGGTTTGGGCAATTAGGCAGCAGATAATCAAACCTTCAACTCCCGCTCGACCAACGCCACCCAATAGGCCGCCCCATATCCAAGCGCTTCATCGTTGAAGTCATAGGCCGTGTTGTGATGCAGCGCCCCATCCACCGCCGGACCGTTGCCGAGCCAGACGTAGCAACCCGGCGCATTCTGGGCGAAGAAGGCAAAATCGTCGCCTGCCATCGACGGCGGAAAGCTTGTCTGCACCTTCCCGCCGAAGACCGAGCCGGCCACTGCCAACGCCCGTGCGGTCGCATCCGCGTCGTTGATGACAGGCGGAATCCGCCGTTCGAATGCATAGTCCACAGCGATACTGTACATGGCCGCCGTGCCATGCGCCAATCGTCCGATCTCGGTCTCCAACTGGTCGCGCACATCGGGCGAATAGGCCCGCGCCGTGCCACCGATCTCGACGATGTCAGGAATGACGTTCAGAGCCTTCGGGTCGCCCGCCTGCAGGAAACAGGCGCTGACGACGGCCGGCTGCAGCGGATCGACCACCCGTCCGACGATCGTCTGCAGCGATGACAGGAAGGTGCCGGCGGCTGTGATCGGATCGCGGCCGAGATGCGGCTTGGCGCCATGCGTGCCGGCCCCGCGGAAGGTCATGCGCCAGCTGTCGGAGGAGGCAAGCTGCGGTCCCTCGACCACGGCGATCTCATCCACCGCAAGCCCAGGCATGTTATGCAGCCCGTAGACGGCATCGCAGGGAAAAAGCGTGAACAGCCCCTCCTCGACCATGCGCCTTGCTCCGCCTCGCCCTTCTTCGGCCGGCTGGAAGATGAAATGCACCGTGCCGGAAAAATCCCGCGTTGCCGCAAGATGTCGCGCGGCGCCAAGCAGCATCGCCGTATGGCCGTCATGGCCGCAGGCATGCATCTTTCCGGGCACGGTCGATTTATAGGATCGCTCCGCCGTTTCAGGCATGGCGAGCGCATCCATGTCGGCGCGCAGCCCGATCCTGCGCGTGCCGTTGCCGATCTGCAGCGTACCGACCACGCCGGTGCCGCCAAGCCCGCGATGCACCGCAATACCAGCCTCTTCGAGAAGCGTCGCGACGATACCGGCGGTGCGCTCCTCCTCGAAACCGAGTTCGGGATAGGCGTGCAGGTCGCGGCGCAGGGCAGTGAGAAACGGCAGATCGTCGCTGATCCGGGCGGGAATGCTCATTGGGCAATGCTCCTGGGGCCTGGATATCCTGTCAAGCGAAACGGGCGCCCAACTGGCGCCCGCGTCAGATTATCTGTTGTTCATCAACCAGACCGTAAGTTCAACCCCCGGAACGGGATGATTTTTGGCTAGGACTAAAATCTGAATACTGTTCTCAATTAATGAGTTAGAGCATGATGTCGTCCGAAAACCGCGCACACTTTTCGGCATCATGCTCTAGGTTTCTTCGACGAACACCTCCTCGCGCTTCTTCTTGACGCTCGGCAGGAAGACGACGATCAGCACGGCGACAGCAATGGCGAGAAGAGTGGCGCTGATCGGCCGCGTGACGAAGGTCGTCGGATCGCCGCGCGACAGGATCATGGCGCGCCGGAGGTTTTCCTCGAGCAGCGGCCCGAGCACGAAACCGAGCAGAAGCGGCGCCGGCTCGCAACGAAGCTTTGCCAGCACATAGCCGATGAGCCCGAAGAAGGCGACGGCGTAGAGATCGTAGACGTTGGCGTTGACGCTGTAGACCCCGATCGAGCAGAAGGCCATGATGATCGGGAAGAGTACGTAGTAAGGCACGGTCAGGAGTTTCACCCAGAGCCCGATCAGCGGCAGGTTGAGGATGACCAGCATCAGGTTGCCGATCCACATGGAGGCGATGATGCCCCAGAACAGCGCCGGCTGCTCGGTGGCGACGTTCGGACCGGGCACGATACCCTGGATGATCATCGCCCCGACCATCAGCGCCATGACGGGGTTGGCGGGAATGCCGAGCGTCAAGAGCGGAATGAACGAGGTCTGCGCACCGGCATTGTTGGCCGATTCCGGTCCTGCGACGCCGGCAACCGCGCCCTTTCCGAACTCCTCCGGCGTCTTCGACATCCGCTTTTCCACCGTATAGGAGGCGAAGGAGGCAAGAATGGCGCCACCGCCCGGCAGGATGCCGAGCGCCGAACCGATCGCCGTACCGCGAATGACCGGTGCGATCATCTCCTTGAATTCCTGGCGGGACGGCAAAAGGCCGGTGACCTTGGCCATCAGCACCGTGCGTGTCGACTCGCCCTCGAGGTTGCGCAGGATTTCCGCCACTCCGAACACGCCGACGGCAAGCGCCACGAAGTTCAGCCCGTCAGCATATTCGCGGATGCCGAGCGTGAAGCGCGGCGTGCCGGTATAGATGTCGGTGCCGACGAGACCGAGCAGCAGCCCCAGCGCCACCATCGCCAGCGCCTTCACGACAGAACCGTGCGCGAGAGCGATCGAGGAAACGAGACCGACGATCATCAGCGAGAAATATTCCGCCGAACCAAATTGCAGCGCGATTGCGGTCAGCGGCGGTGCGAAGATCGCCACGAGAAAGGTTGACACAGTGCCGGCAAAGAACGAACCCAATGCTGCGATGGCAAGCGCTGCGCCTGCCCTGCCCTTGCGGGCCATCTGGTAGCCGTCGATCGCGGTGACGGCAGAGGAGGATTCGCCCGGCATGTTGATCAGGATCGCCGTCGTCGAGCCGCCATACTGGGCGCCATAATAGATGCCGGCGAGCATGATCAGCGAGGAGACCGGTTCAAGCTGGAAGGTGATCGGCAAAAGCATGGCGATCGTCGCCGTGGCGCCGATCCCGGGCAGCACGCCGATCAGCGTGCCGAGCAGCACGCCGATCAGGCAGAAGAACAGGTTTTCCGGAGTGCCGGCTGTTGCAAAGCCGAGCGCGAGATTGCTGAAAAGATCCATCATCGTCTCCTAGAACCGGACCCAGGGGCCGAAGCGCTCGAAAGGCAGGCCGAGCCCGTAGCTGAAGACCCCAACCGAAAAGATCGTCAGCAGCAGCGACAGCACGATCGCGAGGAACACGTTCATCTTTTGCGATGCGAAGCAGGCGATGAAGGCGGTGAGGAACAGTGACGGTGCAAATCCGAGACCGCGCACCGTCAGCCCGAAGAATACCGGTGCCGGCAGGATGAAGAGCATGCCGCGCCAGGCAAACGGGTCGATCGGCTCGCCCTCGACCCGCAGCGCCTGAATGAAGATGATCGCGCCGAGAAGCACGAGCACGCCGGCAAGCACCAGCGGAAAATAACCGGGGCCCATGCGCACTGCCGTGCCGAGGTCGAGCCCCAGCGACTGGATGGCGAAGAAAGCACCGGTCGCGACGAAAAGCGCGCCGCAGATCGCATTGGTCGTATCGAAACTGATGGACTTCATGGTGTCTCCTGGGGTTGGAGATTGTTCGTGTAACGCCGTCACAAAGGAGCTAGCCCCTCATCCGCCTGCCGGCACCTTCTCCCCACAAACGGGCAGAAGGAAAAATGCTGCAAGCCCTTCGCCCCTTGCCGCCGTTGGGTGACGCAAGTCCCCTCTCGCCGTTCACGGGGGAGAGGGTTGGGGTGAGGGGCTCTTTCGGCATATCCTGGACGAGGACAAGCCTCAGTCAGCATATTCGCCGGCGGCCTCGATCACCGTTTTCCAGCGGGTGATCTCGCTTTCGAGCTTGGCCTTCAGCGCCGCCGGCGTCGCATCGGCGTCAGAGGATGGCGCCGTACCGAGCTCGGCGAAGCGGGCGCCGACATTCGGATCCTTCAGCGCCACCTGCAGCGACTTCGACAGACGTTCGTTGATCTCAGCCGGCGTGCCCTTCGGCGTATAGATGCCGTGCCAGATTCCGACTTCAAAACCCGGCAGCCCGGCTTCGACGGCCGTCGGAATGTCCTTCATCACGTCGAGCCGTTTGGGCGAGGTCACGGCATAGGCCTTGATCGTGCCGCCCTGGATCTGCTTCGTCGTGTTGGTCGTCTGGTCGCACATGACGTCGACCTGACCGCCGAGCAGATCGGTCATGGCAGGCCCTGTGCCCTTGTAGGGAACGGTCGTCAGCGGCGTCTGGATGGCGCTCATGAACATCATGCCGCAGAGGTGCGAAGCCGCACCGATGCCGGCATTGGCCACCGTCACCTTGTCCTTGTTGGCCTTGATGTAGTCGATCAGCCCCTTGAGGTCGGTCGGCTCCATGTCCTTGCGGGCAACGATCGTCATCGGCACCTCGGTGACGAGGCCGACATAGTCGAAGGCGCCGAGCGTGTCGTAAGCGAGCTTGCGGTAGAGCGTGGCGCTGGTCGCCATGCCGATATGGTGCAGCAGGATGGTGTAGCCGTCGGGATCGGCACTCGCCACGCGGCCGGCGCCGAGCGTGCCGCCGGCGCCGCCGACATTTTCGACGACGATCTGCTGGCCGAGATCCTTCGACATGGATTCGGCGACCAGGCGCGCAACGGTATCCGTCGGGCCGCCGGCCGCAAACGGCACGACCATGGTGATGGTGCGTTCGGGATAGGTCTGCGCCGAAGCGACGCTGGCGAGAAGTGAGACCGCAGCAGCCGCGGTCAGGCCGAGCATGGCCTTTAGAATTTTCATCGTTTCCTCCCTGATGAAATAAGCAAGCCCGCCGACACATCCTCCGCGCCGGTTCGGATCACCTATTTGTCGCTGGGAAAAATCGACCCGCAATCATTGCAGCCGCTTTCGAAAGACGATTTTGCCACAGTGCGATGCAGCATGGGTCGATTCGGAAACAAACGGCTCTGGCGGTGGGTGGAAATCCACCCATCGCACCGCGAGATTGCAGCGCCGCCCCAGCTCCGAGCTAGCCTTCGGTAGTCAGCATCCGCTTGTCGAGACCGTATTTCTGCATCTTTTCGTAGAGTGTCTTCCGAGAAATGCCGAGCGACTCATAGACCGGCCTGAGGCTGCCGCCATGCGCCACCAGCGCGCTGGCAATGACCCCTCGCTCGAATTCGGCGACGCGCTCTGCAAGTCCGGTCGCCTCCTCGGCTTGGCGCCCGCCATTGTCGAGCCCGAGGACCAGACGGTCGGCGGCATTCCTCAATTCACGCACATTGCCGGGCCAGTCGCGCTGAGCGATGTCGGAAATCACGTCCGGCGGAACGACCATCTCGTCGCGGCCGTAGCGAGCAGCCGCTTCCCGCACCAGCTGCAGGAAAAGCAGCGGAACATCCGCCCGCCGCTGCGACAGAGACGGCACGTGCAGCGTCGCGACGTTCAGCCGATAGAAGAGGTCGGCGCGGAAACGCCCGGCCGCCACCTCCGCTTCCAGATCGACCTTGCTTGTCGCGATGAAGCGCACGTCGAGCGCCACGACCTCGTTCGATCCGAGCCTGGAGATGACCCGCTCCTGCAGCACCCGCAGGAACTTCGCCTGCAGGTCGAAGGGCATGGAGCCGATCTCGTCGAGCAGGATCGTGCCGCCGCGCCCGTGTTCGAACTTTCCATAACGCGGCCTTACCGCACCCGGAAATGCCCCCACCTCATGGCCGAAGAGCTCGCTCTCGATCAGGTTCGCCGGCAGTGCGGCACAATTGATCGCGATGAACGGCCGGCTCGCCCGGGCGCTGATGTCGTGGAGCGCCCGCGCCACCACCTCCTTGCCGGCCCCGGTCTCGCCGACGATCAGCGTATCGGCATCGCTCGCCCCGATCGCCCGGATGCGGTAGCGCAGATCCACCATCACCTGCGTGCGCCCCGGCAGCCGCGCCTCGATATCGTCGCGCTTGCCGGCGACTGCCTTCAGCAGCCGGTTTTCGAGCACCAGGCTGCGCCGCTCCATCGCCCGGCGGATGACGCCGGCAAGCATCTCCGGCGTGAACGGCTTCTCGATGAAATCATAAGCGCCTTCGCGCATCGCCTTCACCGCAAGCTGAACGTCGCCGTGGCCGGTGACGAGAATGACCGGTACCTCCGGGTCGAGCTCGCGGATCTTCTGCATCAGCGTCATGCCGTCGATGCCGGGCATGCGGATATCGCTGACAACGACGCCGGGAAAGCTGTAGCCGATCAGCTCCAGCACGTGGTCGCCGTTCGAATAGGTCTCGACGCTGAAGCCGGAGAGCTCCAGCGCCTGCGCCGTCGAGCGGCGCAGTTCCTCCTCGTCGTCGACCAGCAGGATCTTTGCATCGTTCATTCCGCTGCCTCCGGCATCAGCCCTGCCGCCGATTGCAGCTCGATGCGGAACACCGCGCCGCCTTCGGGATGATTGGCAGCAGTCAGGCTGCCGCCGAAATCCTTGATGATGTTGTAGGAAATCGAAAGCCCGAGGCCGAGCCCCTTGCCGACGCCCTTCGTCGTGAAGAAGGGATCGAAGATACGCTCGGCGATCGCCGCCGGCACGCCCGGTCCGTGGTCCCGCACCGTCAGCACCACCTTTCCGGCCTCCTCGAAGGCCGAAACCTCGATGCGCCGGTCATCCAGCCCTTCCACCGCATCGGCCGCATTCGAGATCACGTTCACCAGCACCTGCTGCAGACGCACCGAACCGGCGCGCACCACCGGCGGACGCGGCCCGAGAGCGAGCAGCAGTTCGGCATCCGCCGCCTTCAGCCGCCAGGCGACGATCTCGAGCGTGTCGCGCATCGCCTCGTCGAGGGAAACGGCACCGAGCTTCTCGTTCGGCTTGCGGGCGAAGTTGCGCAGGTGCCGGCTGATCGCAGCCATACGGTCGATCAGCCCGCCGATACGGCGGATATTGTCCCGCGCCTCCTCCGTCCGCCCACGGTCGATGAGAACGGAGGCGCTGTCCGTATAGGTCTTGGCAGCGGCGAGCGGCTGGTTGAACTCGTGCGAAAGCGCAGCCGACATCTGCCCCAGCCCGGCAAGCTTGCCCGCCTGGATGAGGTCCGCTTGCGTCTGTCGAAGCTGCTGCTCGGTCAGCCGCCGCTCGGCGATCTCCTCTTCGATGCGGCTGTTGACGCGGGCAAGATCGGCCGTGCGCTCATCGACACGCCGCTCCAGCTCGTTGCGGGCCTCGGCCTGCATCTGCATGCGCTCGGCAAGCCGCGCCCGCCGCTGGCGAAGGACGGCCACCGTAAGCCCGGCAATGCAGAGGATGAGAAACACGGCAGCAAGCGCCGTGCGCGCCTGGGCGCGGATGGAACTCGTCTCCATCAGCACGTTCACCGTCCAGTCCTCGGCCGGCATGTAATGCGAGAGCACCAGATATTCGCTCGAACCGCGCTCGCTGGCCAGCGTCATCAGCTCATGCTGCTCGAAGTGGTGACGCGTCACCGGCAGCGCCGCCAGCCTGGCATTGGCATAGCGTCGCGACGCCTCGGTGCGGGCGACGCGGTCGGCCGTCAGCGGCAGGATCGCGCCATAGAGCCATTCCGGGCTGCCGGACATGAAGATGATGCCCTCCGGATCGGAGACGAAGATCTTGTATTCGCCGCCGCCCCAGGAGGACTCGATCATATCGATATCGACCTTGAAGACGATGACGCCACGAATATCCGCGCCGGTCCGGATCGGTGCGGCAAAATAATAGCCGCGCTTCAGCGAGGTGGTCCCGAGCGCGTAAAACCGTGCCTGCCGGCCTTCGATTGCATCCTGGAAATAGGGCCGGTAGCTGAAGTTCTGTCCGACGAAGCTTGCGGGCCCATCGTAATTGCTGGCCGCGATCGTCTCTCCGTCTGGCTTGACCACATAGATATCGGAGGATTTCAGCAGCCCGTTAATTGCCTTGAGATAGAGATTGGCCGCATCGCGCAGCGCCGCATCTTCAGGCGCGCTCACCAGTTCCTTGATGTCGTCGTGATCGGCGATCAGCGCTGGCAGCGCCTCGTAGCGGTTGAGATGGCCGCTGAGTGCCGAAACGGCAAGGCGCAACGCCGTTCCCGCCTGCGCCGAGGCTTCCTCCATATAGGCGCGCGTCGCAATCGCGCTCCCATAGGTGAAGAAGGCGAAGATGATCAGCGGCACGACCAGCAACGCCGTAATCGCACGATACTTCGAAGACAGAACCGGCTCCTCCCCTTTCTGCCTCCACTCCCCAGCGAGGCATACCCGACGGACCGAGTTTAGAGGGGTGGGTAGGGATTTCCAAGGGGCCGCCGAAACTTGACACCCGGCAGGGGTGGATGTCCTATTGCTGCACCGCAAGGAGGCCCCCGCCCATGAGCGACGACCAGACGCCCGCCGATAACAAACTCACCACATCCAAGCGCCGCTGGGCGGCAGAGGGCAAGTTCCTGACCGGCCGTATCAGCCGTCCCGAAGCCGAGCGCCTGCCGCCCGGCCAGCACCTCGTCAAGAACTGGCCGGTGCTCGATCTCGGCCAGCAGCCTGTCATCTCGACCGAGACCTGGCGGCTCGAGGTGCGCGGCCTCGTCGAAACGACGCGCACCCTCACCTGGGCCGACTTCCAGGCGATCGAACAGAGCACGGGGGTGAGCGATATCCACTGCGTCACCACCTGGTCGCGCTACGACAACAAATGGAAGGGCGTTTCGACGCGCAATCTGCTCGACCTCGCCATGCCGAAGCCTGAAGCCGCTTACGTCATGCTGACGAGTTATGACGGCTATACCACCAACCTGCCGCTCTCCGATTTCGCTGCCGAGGATGCGATCCTCGCCACCGCCTGGGAAGGCCTGCCGCTGACACCGGAGCACGGCGGCCCGATGCGCCTCGTCGTGCCGCATCTCTATTTCTGGAAAAGCGCCAAATGGCTGCGCCGCATCGAGCTGATGCCTGCCGACCAGGCCGGCTTCTGGGAAAAGAACGGCTACCACATCTACGGCGATCCGTGGCGCGAGCAGCGCTATTCCGACGACTGAGCTTTCGGTCGCGAGAAGCGACGAAGCGCAAACACGCCAAGTCCGAACAACGCGGCAAGCCCCGTCAGCGACGCCATGCTGGCGGCATGGAATGGGATCTCGCTCCAGCGCGGCTTGACGATATCGGCGGTGTTGAAGGCTTCGTCGCTGAACCGGCAGCTGATCAGCGCAAGCCCGCGCCGCACCATGTCGGCGTCGACCGCGGAAATGATTTCACCCGCCGCGGCAGCCTCCCGCGGCATCTCGCGCATCGAAAGCAAGACCGCCTTGGTCGCGGCGAGATAGGCATGAGCGCATTCGTTGAACGGGCTTTCCTCATCCGTCACGCTGCCCGGCATCCGGCCCCACAGACAGTAGGAATACTGGATCTCTGCATAGTTCAGCACGCGGCGGAACGGCTCGTTCGTATCGACAGCACGGGATGCAAGATCGACAATCCCACTGCGATAGTCAGACATGACAGCCATCTCGCCATGGGAGATTTGCGGAATATTCAGCCCGGCATGGCTGCCGCCGTCGCCGCGGCTATGGGCAAAAGCGCTTCCAGCGATCACACAAAAAAACGCGGCGGCAGAAAACGCCATCAGCAGCAGTGGTCTGGCTCTGTCGTTTTTCATAATCGCCCGAAAAGTTCAGGGCGCCGGCAAGGCGGCGCCCTTCGATGCGTTCAGTGAAATGCCGTTGCCGGCCGGCCGCGTTGCCCGCCCTTAACGGCAAGCCGCTTTTCCGCCAGCGCCCCGAAGGCGAGGCCGAGCGTTGTCCAGAGGATCGCATGCATGCCGAGCGAGGTCGTGCGGAAGCCCCAGAGCACCATCGCCGAAAAATTCTCCGGCACTTCGTTGATCGGCGGCAGCAGAGAGAGCACGAGGCCGATGAAGACGAGATAGGCAACGCCGGCGATAGTCGCGCCGTTCCAGGGACCGAAGCGCCCGGAGAGACGACGTGACAGCGCCACCGCGGCCATGAGCGCGGCAAGCGAAACGACGATCATCAGGAAGAACAGTTCGGTCCTGACGCCGATCGTGTCGGGATTGCCGACCGCCGGCGGAGTGGCGGGATATTTGATGCTGGGAACAAGCACGACCGCCACGAAGGCGGCGATGGCGATGACGGCCGAGGTACCGCGCGGCGAAAGGCTGCTGAAGCGGCCTTGCACGAAAGCGAAAGCGAGCGCGAAGAGCCCACCGACGGCGACGCTGTAGGCCATGACGCCGGTGAAAAGGCCAAGACCGGCCTGTGTGGCGCGGCTGACGATTTCGGGTTCGGCAGCCTCGCCGGCTGCTTGGGCACTTGCCTCCTCGAAAGCGATCGCCGCATCGACCAGCGGCTCGCCGAAAATATGGGCGAAAGCGAAAACGAGGATGCCGGCAATCAGGCCCGCGAGCATGCCGCGAAGCAGAAGGTTTCCAACCATGTCAGGAACTCCGATCGCGAAGCGCTTTAGTGGCAGGGAAAGCCGAGGAGATGGCGGCCGTCATGCACGAATTCGTGCACATACATGCCGTTGAACAGCGCCATCGCGCCTTCCTCGGTGCCGACGAAATAGAGGACGATGAGCATCAGCAGGCCGCCGAAGATCGCCCAGGGCAGGATCTCTCCTACAGGGATCGGCGCCGGTACTGCTACGGGCGCGAAAGTGGTGTCAGACATGTATTCCTCCGGGAATGACGCGTTCAGTCGAAAGAGTGCTCGTGCAGTAGGGTCTGACTTCCAGCGCGAAGAGCTTTCGACACGCTGGTCACAGTGGCGCGACCGCGCCGGACTTACACCGGCTTCCAAACCCGCAACAGCACGGTTATATCTGCACGCCGAAGAGACTGTCAACGAAACTTCACAAGCCGGCGAAGGACGCTGTCGCCGCATTCCGGGAGGCAAGAACGGCTGTGAACACGCGCCTCACCTGGATCTGCCATGGCGCGACGGCGGCAAGCCGCAAGGCCCTGTTCCCGCTCGACGAACCGCTGGAGGACAAGGCAGTGGAGGAGGCCGGCAGGATGATCGCTCTGCCCCGCGCCGACCTTATTGTCACGAGCCCCGCCTTGCGCGCCCGTCAGACTGCCGATGCGCTCCGCCTCGAAGCCCAAATAGATCAGGCGCTTTGCGACTGCGACCATGGCCGCTGGGCCGGCAGGTCGATCGCGGCCATCGGGACCGAAGAGCCGGAGAACCTCGTGGGGTGGATGAGCGATCCGGAAGCGGCCCCGCATGGCGGCGAGAGCCTTGTTGATCTGCGCACGCGCATCGCCGGCTGGATGGATGAGCAATCGAGCCTCGGCGGCCATGTGATCGCCGTTAGCCACGCGGCCGTCATCCGGGCAGCGATCGTGCATGTACTGCAGGCGCCGCTCTCCTCCTTCTGGCTGAGCGACGTCGAGCCGCTTTCCGTCATCCGCATGACCAGCAACGGACAGCGCTGGTCTCTGCGCTTCCAGCATTAGAGACTGCTGATCTTATCCAGCTTTGCACAAGCAAATCGCGTCATCTATGTTGAACCCGGCTTTGCGGGGACTACTTCCTTGTCCCAAGGAGATGGAAGAATGACATATGATTGGAGTGGCGAGCGCACGCGACGCCTGCGTTTTATGCGTGTCGCCACAGTCACGGTTCTGGTCGGTCTCATCTTCAGCGTTCCGCTGCTGATCGTCACCGCCTGAAGCACGAGAAAGGGCGAGCGATGCATTAGCACGCTCGCCTTCGTTCTTTTCCCGCATCAGCCGGTCTCCCGAACCACGAAGGCGATCGCGCTGATAACGACGCCCTAGTTCCCCACAGGCCCCGTCGGGTCTCTCTGCGGCACAGCGACAGGCTGCCGCCTCTGATAATTCGCCTTCTGGTTTCAACAAACATTTCAGACTTTCGTGATATTTCCGCGAAGGTGGAGATGGAGAAGGCATAATGCCGGTGTTTTTCCAAAGCAGGGCCGGACGGCAATGCGTGTCGATCGTGGTGTCTGGAGTGACCCTCTGGCTTCTCGGCACGCTGCTACAGCTCGACGACAGCCTGGTCGCCTTCATGACCGGCTTCGGCGAGTACGGCGCCGACAAGCTCGTTCTGGCGCTCGGCATCGCCGGCGCCATGAGCTTCGTCTATTCGGTGCTGCGCATCGCCGACCTGCGTAAGGAAATGGAACTGCGCGCGGCCGCCCAGGCAAAAGCCGATTGGACCGCAACCCACGACCATCTCACCAAGCTGCCGAACCGCTACGCCTTCGAGCGCAAGAGCCTCTCCCGGCCGATCAAGGACGACGAGGCCGAGATCGAGGAGTGGGACCGCAACGTCACCATCTTCTCCGTTGACCTCGACGGCTTCAAGAAGGTCAATGACCTCGTCGGCCACAAGGGCGGCGACATCCTGTTGATCGAGGTTGCCAGACGCATCTGCGCGCTCGGCAATGCCGATTGCGTCTATCGCTTCGGCGGCGACGAATTCATCATCGTCGCCTTCGCCCTGACGGCGCAGCGCGAGGAGCGTTTTGCCAAGCTGCTGATCCAGGCCGTCACCCGGCCGATCCATATCGATGGCTTTGCCGTCGAAGTCGGCGCCAGCGTCGGCTATGACCGCTGGGCCGAGGGAGCCGAGCCGCTGGAAGATGCCGCCCACCGTGCCGACCTCGCCATGTACGAGGCGAAATCACGCGGACCCAACCACTATTTCGTCTTCGAACCTTCGATGCAGGACAAGGTAACGGAACGCGCCGCGCTGGAAACCAGGCTGCGCGCCGCGATCTCCAACAAGGCGATCAAGCCCTTCTATCAGCCGCTGATCGACCTCAAGACCGGCCAGCTCTGCGGCTTCGAGGCGCTGGCGCGCTGGATCGGCGACGACGGCGTCAACATCCCGCCGCCGGTCTTCATCGATATCGCCGAGGAAACCGGCATGATCACGGCATTATTCGAGGATCTCCTCACCCAGGCCTGCAGCGACGCACTCGCCTGGCCGGATCATGTGACGTTGTCCTTCAACGTCTCGCCGGTGCAGATGGAAGACAGATTGCTGACATCGCGTATTCTCAAGGTCCTTTCGGCAAGCCGGCTGCCGCCGCAGCGCCTGGAAGTGGAGATCACCGAAAACGCGCTGATCCAGGATCCCGCCATCGCCGCCCTCATTCTCGACGAGCTGCACGCCGCCGGCATCCAGATCGCACTCGACGATTTCGGCACGGGCTATTCGAGCCTCGCCCAGCTTTCCCGCTATCGTTTCGACAAGATCAAGATCGACAAAAGTTTCATCGCCACCTATCGCGACGACGAGCGGCAGGAAAAGATCGTCCGCGCCATGCTCGGCCTCGGCAGGAGCCTCAACATCAAGACGACGGCGGAAGGCATCGAGGAGCACGGCCAGCTCGCCTTCCTGCTGCAGCTTGGCTGCGACATCGGCCAGGGCTATCTTTTCGGCAAGGCGATGCCCGCCGCCGAGGCGGGCATCTTCATCAGCGATCGCAATACCAAATTGGCCTCGACGGGCTGACGGAACGCTCTACCTTTTGTTTTGACGCAATTCCCGGCAAAACCGCTTCGCGCTTTGCCGGGAATTTGCTTTAAAAAACCTGGCGCATGATCACGAACAGCACGAAGGCGATCGCGATCGAGGCCGGCAGCGTCAGCACCCAGGCCATCAGCATGTTGCGCACGGTCGACCATTGCAGGCCGGAACCGTTGGCCGCCATAGTGCCGGCAACGCCTGATGACAGCACATGGGTGGTCGAGACCGGCAGGCCGAGATGGTCGGCCGAGGCGATAGTGACCATCGCCACGACTTCGGCTGCCGCGCCCTGACCATAGGTCAGATGCGTCTTGCCGATCTTTTCGCCAACGGTGACGACGATGCGCTTCCAGCCCACCATCGTACCGAGGCCGAGCGCGATCGCGACCGCCACTTTCACCCAGAGCGGGATGAACTTCGTCGCGTTGTCGACCGCCTTGTGGTAGCTCGTCACCGCGCTGAGGTCGCCGGCATCCATCGGCAGCAGCTTCTGCTTGTCGATCAACTTCAGCGCTTCGCCAATCAGATAGATGTCGTTGCGGACGTTGCCGACGAGATTGGTCGGCACCGCTTCGAGCGTCGGGAAGCCGGCGACTTCAGCACTTGTCTGGTGGATATATTGCTGCAGGGCCGGCGTCGTCGCATCCGTCCAGGTCTTGTTCTTGACGGCGTTGCCGACTTCGGCCTTGTAGTCCGCAACCGTCACGCCGGGCTTCACATATTTGCCGAGTGCGGTTTCCACATGGGCTGATGCTGACTTGTAGGCTTCGAGATAGTTGACATCCGGCGTGCGGTTCAGCGCGAAAGCCGTCGGCACCAGGCCGATCAGGATCAGCATGATGAGGCCCATGCCCTTCTGCCCGTCGTTGGAGCCGTGGGCGAAGCTGACGCCGGTGCAGGTGAAGATCAGGATCGCACGGATCCAGGGCGGCGGCGGCTGGTTGCCCTTCGGCTCTGCGTAGAGCGCCTTGTTGCGCACCAGAAGCTTCATGACCAGCAGGAGGACAGCGGAAAGACCGAAGCCGATGAGCGGCGAGATCAAAAGCGACAGGCCGATATTGGTCGCTTGCGACCAGTCGACACCGCTGGTCGCTGTGCCTGCCGGCGCCAGGAACTGGTTGGCAAGGCCGACGCCGATGATCGAGCCGACCAGCGTATGCGAACTCGACGACGGCAGGCCGAGATACCAGGTGCCGAGATTCCAGACGATCGCGGCAATCAGCAGCGCGAAGACCATGGCAAGGCCGGAGCCGGAACCGACCTGCAGGATCAATTCCACCGGCAGCAGCGCCAGAATACCAAAGGCGACGGCGCCGCTCGAGGTCAGCACGCCGAGGAAGTTGAAGAAGCCGGACCAGATAACGGCGAATTCCGCCGGCATGGAACGGGTGTAGATCACGGTTGCGACGGCATTGGCCGTATCATGGAAACCGTTGACGAACTCGAAGCCGAGCGCGATGAGCAGTGCAAGGCCTAGGAGAATCCAGGGAACGGCGACTGCGGTTGTCAGGTCGCGGCCGAGTGCATAAGCGACATATCCAAGGCCGCAGACCAGAACGAGCGCGAACAGCGGCAAGAACCACTTGTTGGCCGAATTCGAACTGTGGAGCGGGTGGGAAGCGTCGCTATGAACCTGGCTGGGGGCAATATCGGCCATGGCATAGTTCCTTATTCCGTTTTGCAAATTTGCCTTTTGTTAATAAATCCGCCGCGTGAAGCTCTCATGACGCCCCGACTGAACCGCCCGTAAGCCACTGATGCTGGGCGATATTGACGGTGATGCGCCTGGTACCGTCGCCTCCATAATAGATGCCGCGTTGCGATCCCAAGCGGCTGACGATGGTTGTCTACGCAATGACAAAAGCGCGCCCCGAGCGAATAAATCCTTCCCGCCTGGACATCCGACGCTAACTTCGGTCATCTCACACCCGCGCGGAGTCTTGGAAGACATGTCATCGACCGACCTGCTGCTGACCTTCAACACCGGCTCCTCGAGCGTTAAGATCGGCATCTTCGCGATAGACGGCGCCAAGGCGCGGCGCATCGGCAAGGGCGTGATCGATTTCCGCGCCGAACCGCTGTCGCTCGGCCTGACGAAAGCATCGCAGATAGTCGAGATGCCGTTGAAGGCCGCGGTGACCGAAGATCTGCACGGCGTCATCGATGAGACCTTCGCGCTTCTCGCCGATCATTTCGACATGACCGCCGCGCGCGCCGCCGGCCACCGCGTCGTCCATGGCGGCGACCGGTTTACCAAAGCGATCGCGCTCGACGCCGCCGCAATCGATGCCATCGATGCGCTGACCCCGCTTGCGCCCTTGCACCAGCCGCAGGCGCTGCGTTTCATCCGCGCCCTCAAGCATCTGAAACCGCATCTTGCCCATATCGCCTCCTTCGATACCGCCTTCCATGCCACGCAGGACGATCTCGTTCGCCGCTTCGCCATTCCCCGCGCGCTGCATGACGAGGGCATCAAGCGCTACGGCTTCCACGGCCTCTCCTACAAATTCATCGCCGGCGAGCTTCGCCGCAAGGCGCCGCACCCGGCAAAGGTGGTCGTCGCCCATCTCGGCAGCGGCGCCAGCCTCTGCGCATTGGATAACGGCGTCAGCCGCGATTGCAGCATGGGCTTTTCGACGCTGGATGGCATCCCGATGGCGACGCGTCCGGGCTGGCTCGATCCCGGCGTCATCCTGCATCTGGCCGGTCAGAGGAAGCAGTCCTTCGAGGAGATCGAAGATCTGCTCTATCATCGCAGCGGCCTGCTCGGCGTCTCCGGCATCACTGCCGATACGCGCGAGCTGTTGAAGGACAGCCGGCCGGAGGCGCGCCAGGCGATCGAGCTATTCACGCTGCGCATTGCCGGCGAAATCGGCCGCATGGCGGCAACGCTTGGTGGCCTTGACGCCATCGTCTTCACCGCCGGCATCGGCGAGCATCAACCGGAGATCCGCGCAGGTGTGACCAAGCGGCTGTCCTGGCTTGGCCTTGCAACCGACGAAAAGGCCAATGCTGCCAATGATTTCACCATCAGCACGCGGGAAAGCCGCATCGCCGCCCATGTCATCGCCACCGATGAGGAACAGACCATCGCCGAGGAGGCGCTGTCCGTTCTTCGCAGTGACTGATCCAGATCAACAGCATTCCGGCATCCGCCGGTAGAATTGACGTTGAAGACGTTCTCGAACGGGAGAAACCCATGGAAAAGCATGTCTCGACCGCTGCCCTTACCGATGCCGAACTCACCCTGATCGACCGCTATTGGCGCGCCGCCAATTATCTCTCCATCGGCCAAATCTATCTGCTGACCAATCCGCTGTTGCGCGAGCCGCTGAAACCAGAGCACATCAAGCCCCGCCTGCTCGGCCATTGGGGCACGACACCCGGCCTCAACTTTATCTATGCACATCTGAACCGTCTCATCCGCGCCCGCGATCTCGACATCATCTATATGTGCGGCCCCGGCCATGGCGGGCCGGGCATGGTCGCCAACACCTATCTCGAAGGCATCTACAGCGAGATCTATCCCGATATTTCCGAGGATGCCGAAGGCATGCGCAAGCTCTTCCGGCAATTCTCCTTCCCCGGCGGCATTCCGAGCCACGCGGCACCCGAAACACCGGGCTCGATCCACGAGGGTGGCGAACTCGGCTACGCCCTCGTCCATGCCTATGGCGCCGCCTTCGACAATCCCGACCTGATCGTTGCCTGCGTCGTTGGTGACGGCGAAGCCGAAACCGGGCCTTTGGCTGCGAGCTGGCATTCCAACAAGTTTCTGAACCCTGCCCGCGATGGCGCCGTTCTGCCGATCCTGCATCTGAACGGCTACAAGATCGCCAACCCCACCATTCTTGGCCGCGCCAGCCACGAGGATTTGCAGAGCCTCTTTGAAGGCTATGGCTATGAGCCCTTCTTCGTCGAGGGTCACGAGCCGCGCGACATGCACCAGCAGATGGCTGCAACCTTCGACAGGGTCTTCGACCGCATTCGCGAAATCCAGAAGGAAGCCCGCAATGGTAGGGCGCCCGATATCTGCCCGCGCTGGCCGATGATCGTGCTGCGCAGCCCGAAGGGCTGGACAGGACCGAAGGAAGTCGACGGCAAGAAGGTCGAAGGCTTCTGGCGCGCCCACCAGGTGCCGGTCTCCAACTGCCGCGAGAATGAAGGGCATCGCAAGATCCTCGAGGACTGGATGAGCAGCTATGATCCGAAAGACCTGTTCGGCAGCGACGGCCGGCTGAAACCCGAGCTGCGGGCGCTAGCCCCTGTCGGCAAACGCCGCATGGGCGCCAATCCGCACGCCAACGGCGGCTTGCTGCGCCGGGAGCTCGACGTTCCCGATATCCGCGACTATGCGGTCGATATCGGCAAGCACGGCAGCGCCATGGTGCAGTCGACGGAAATCCTCGGCCATTACCTGCGCGACACGATGAAGCGCAACACGAAGGCTGCCAATTTCCGTATCTTCGGCCCCGACGAGACAGAATCGAACCGTCTCGGCAGCGTCTTCGAAGTCACCGACCGTGTCTGGATGGAGGGTATCGAACCCTACGACGTCCACTTGTCTCGGGATGGACGTGTCATGGAGGTGCTGAGCGAACATCTCTGCCAGGGCTGGCTGGAAGGCTACCTGCTGACTGGCCGGCACGGCCTGTTCTCCTGCTACGAGGCCTTCATCCACATCATCGATTCCATGTTCAACCAGCACGCCAAATGGCTGAAGGTGACGCGGGAACTCGCGTGGAGAAAGCCGATCTCGTCGCTGAATTACCTGCTGACCTCTCACGTCTGGCGTCAGGACCACAACGGCTTCAGCCATCAGGACCCCGGTTTCGTCGACCTCGTCGCCAACAAGAAGGCCGATATCGTCCGCATCTACCTGCCGCCGGATGCCAACACCCTGCTCTGGGTCGGCGACCATTGCCTGCGCACCTATGACCGCATCAATGTCATCGTCGCCGGCAAGCAGCCGGAGCCGCAATGGCTATCGATGGACGAGGCGGTGAAACATTGCGAGGCCGGCATCGGCATCTGGCACTGGGCGAGCAACGAGGACGACACCATCCTGCCCGATCTCGTCATGGCCTGCGCCGGCGACGTGCCGACCATGGAGACGCTTGCTGCCGTCGACCTGCTGCGTAAGGCCATTCCGGAACTGAAGATCCGCACCGTCAACGTCGTCGATCTCCTCGCACTGCAATCCAGGGATCAGCATCCGCACGGCCTGACCGACGAGGCATTCGATGCGATCTTCACCGCCGACAAGCCTGTCATTTTCGCCTATCACGGCTATCCCTATCTCATCCACCGCCTGACCTACAAACGCACCAACCATCTCAACATCCACGTCCGCGGCTTCATCGAGGAAGGCACGACGACCACACCCTTCGACATGACCGTCCTCAACGAACTCGACCGCTTTCACCTCGCCATCGAAGCGATCGAGCGCGTGCCGGGCCTGAAGGAAAAAGCAGGAGAAGCGCTCGCCGCCTTCCGTGGCAAGCTTGCGGAACATCACGACTATGTCCGCGAATATGGTGAGGACATGCCGGAGGTACGGGACTGGACGTGGCCGGCGGCATGAGGCGAAAACCAAACAGAATCGCACGGAACTGGTCGGTGGAGATCATCCGGCGGGAGCAATCTTCAAGCAACGTCTAAAGTTGGTGAAAACGATCGAGGCGCTGTTTCAGAATGGCCATATCGTAGGCTATGTGTCTTGGGAAAGCTCTAAGCCACTGACCGAGGAAACGACATGAAGGGTTTCGCTGCTGCCACGCTTACCGCTGCCCGGCTGGAAAAAGCGCTCGCCTTCTACATGACGCCCGAAGCCCAGCCGGATGGCTCAGCCGATGCCGTCAAGTCAGCTGGGCAACACGAGGCATACGAGACCCGTGTCAGCGAACGTGCACGCAACGTGGAAGACGGCGTCAAAGCCTGGTAACGCGATCGCCAGTGGGCGCCCCCGCGGATGCCTGTCCGCGAACGCGTCGCACCCGGAATGCCGGAACCCTATGCACGTTCGAGCCGGACTTTTTCCTTCATGCGCCAGACCCGCGGCGTTTCTCCCGTATATTTAAAGAAGAAGCGCGAGAAATAGGCGGGATCGGCAAAGCCAAGCCGAAACCCGATCTCCTGAACACTGCCCAGCGTAAAAACCAGCTGGCGTTTCGCCTCTTCGACAAGTTTGCCGGCGATCAGTTCATGGGGAGTGTTGCCGGTCATCGACCGGACGATGCGGGTGAGATGTGTCGGCGAAACCCCAAGCTCCCTGGCGTAGAAGGACGCGGGCTTGTGGGATCGAAAATGTTGCTGAATGAACTCGCTCAGCATGTCCATCCGCCGCTCGTTCTCGTTTGCCGGAAGCTCGTGCGTATTCCCCTCATGTGAAATCCTCGCCGTCAGCCGCAGCGCCAGGGCGACATAGGCGGCCAACGCCTCGTTGCGGCCGCTGCGGCGGTTTTCGAATTCATCGCCCAGCCGCTTCAACGTCTGCATGACATAGACTGCCTCGGCATTATCGGGATCGAGCGGCGTCAGATGCGGCGCCGCCAGCCATTCGCCGAGCTGGCTTCGATCGCCGAGCGGATGGCTGAGATGGGATCTCAACAGGGTGATCACCAGGCCGTCGATATCACGTGAAAAACGAAAACCATGATTGAGCCCGGGCGGCACGGTGATGATCGCCGGCGGAAGGATGGCATGGCTCTTTTCGCCGAAGATCGCATCGCCCGAACCGCTTTCGATGTACAATATCTGAAAGAAACTCTCGTGACGATGCGGGCGAATCTCCCATTGATGCAAACTGCTGCGGGAGCGAATAGTTTCGCAATGCACCCAAAAATCCGGCTCTCGCCCGGTCTTTTCGCCGTAGAGTTCATAGGTAGGGATATGTTTGCTCATGGGGCTCCGTGAGAATTCTCCCGATCCAATGTTCGATTAGTGCAATTTTTAGGTTGGAATGTCCATTGCTGCGGCAAGCGCGGCAAGGCAGAATCTGGCAAAACGCAAAAATGCAGGGAGGAAGCATTTGCGAACTCAGGTCGCCATCATCGGTTCGGGACCATCCGGCCTGCTGCTCGGCCAGCTTCTGACCGAAGCCGGCGTCGACAATGTCATTCTCGATCGTGTGAACAAGGATTACATCCTCAGCCGGGTTCGCGCCGGCGTTCTGGAGGAAGGCACCGTCGGGCTGCTGGATCAGGCCAAATCAGGCGCGAGGCTGCATTCCGAAGGCCTGCCGCATGACGGCTTCTCACTGACCTTCGACGGACGCGACCATCGCATCGACCTTCACGAATTGACCGGCGGCAGGCGTGTCACCGTCTACGGACAGACCGAAGTGACGCGCGATCTCATGGAGCGGCGCGAAGAAAGTGGCTCCCCGTCGATCTACGATGCCGTCGATGTCGCGCCGCATGACTTCGACGGCCATTCTCCTTTCGTCACCTATGTGAAAGACGGCGTTGCCAAGCGCATCGATTGTGACTTCATCGCCGGCTGCGACGGGTTTCACGGCGCCAGCCGCAAGGCCGTTCCGGAGCGGGCGATCAGGAGTTTCGAGAAGGTCTATCCCTTCGGCTGGCTGGGGGTCCTTGCCGACGTGGCGCCTGTCAGCCATGAGCTGATCTACGCCAACCATCCAAGGGGCTTTGCGCTTTGTTCGATGCGCTCGGCCACCCGCAGCCGCTACTACATCCAATGTGCGCTCGACGAGAAGATCGGGGACTGGAGCGACGACCGTTTCTGGGACGAGTTGAGACGGCGGCTGCCGACGCATCATGCCGAAGCATTGGCGACCGCGCCGTCCTTCGAGAAATCGATTGCGCCGCTGCGCTCCTTCGTCGCCGAACCGATGCGTTTCGGCCGGCTTTTCCTGGTCGGCGACGCCGCCCATATCGTCCCGCCGACCGGCGCCAAGGGATTGAACCTCGCCGCCAGCGACGTCCATTATCTTTTCTCCGGGCTGATCGAGCATTACCGTGAAGGCTCGAATAGTGGCATCGACGCTTACTCGCAGAAGGCGCTCGCCCGTGTATGGAAAGCCGTGCGGTTTTCCTGGTGGATGACGACGATGATGCATCGTTTTCCGGATACCGGGGATTTCGACCAGAAGATCCAGGAGGCGGAACTCGACTATCTCACCCATTCCCGCGCCGCCTCGACAGCGCTCGCGGAGAATTATGTGGGATTGCCATTCTGAGACGAGGATAGTTCCGCATCCCACACTCATAATCGTTTGGCCATGGATTACGGCATTTATTTCATTTTACATCACCATTTCGCATGACAAGCTAACGCTCAATTTTGAGCGGCTAGCGAATACGGCGCGGGAGTGCGCCAAAAAGGGAGAGAGAGAATGAAGAAGCTATTTCTGGCCGCCGTTGCGGCCGTCGTGCTCAGCGGCACGGCCTATGCAGACACCATCAAGGTCGGCGTCATCGGCCCGTTCTCCGGTCCGTTCGCGCTGCAGGGCAAGAACTTCAAGGCCGGCATCGACGCCTATATGGCGGTCAACGGCAACACGGTCGGCAGCGATACGGTCGAGATCGTCTATCGCGACGTGCCGCAGGCCGACCCCGCCCAATCCAAGGCGCTGGCGCAGGAACTGATCGTCAAGGAAAAGGTCCAGTATCTTGCCGGCTTCTACTTCACGCCCGATGCCATGGCGGTCACGCCGATCCTGAAACAGGGCAATGTGCCGATGGTCATCATGAACGCCGCCACCTCGGCGATCGTCACCAAGAGCCCGCTCGTCGTCCGCACCTCGTTTACCACCTGGCAAACTTCGACGCCGATTGCCAAGGTCGCCTTCGACGCCGGCGTCAAGAAGGTGATTTCCGTCGTCAGCGATTACGGCCCCGGCATCGACGCCGAGAACGCTTTCAAGGCCGGCTTCGAAAAGGCCGGCGGCCAGGTGGTCGAGGCGATCCGCATGCCGCTTGCGACCAACGACTTCAGCCCGATCATGCAGCGCATCAAGGATTCCGGCGCGGAGGGCGTGTTCGCCTTCCTGCCCTCCGGTCCGACGACGCTCGGCTTCGTCAAGGCTTACAACGACAATGGCCTGAAGGCTGCCGGCTTCAAGTTCTTCGCGCCGGGTGACCTGACGCAGGAATCCGATCTGCCGGCGCTCGGCGATGCCGCACTCGGCATCCAGACGACCTTCCACTATGCCGTGTCGCACGATTCTCCCGAGAACAAGGCTTTCGTCGAGGCGGCGACCAAAGCGATCGGCAACAAGGCCGAACTTTCCTTCCCCTCAGTCAGCGCCTATGACGGCATGTATGTCATCTACAAGATGATCGAGGCGACGGGCGGCAAACAGGATGCTGAGAAGGCCGTCGATGCGGTCAAGGGCCTTGCCTGGACGAGCCCGCGCGGCCCGGTTTCGATCGATCCGGAAAGCCGTCACATCACGCAGAACATCTATCTGCGCGAAGTGACGAAAGCCGATGACGGGACCTACATCAACAAGGAGATCCAGACTTTCGAGAAGCAGGGCGATCCGGGCCTGGCGGCCGTCAAGTAACATCGAATGTCAAGACAGGTGACGGGCTTGGCCTGCGATCAGGCCGAGCCCGTCGCTTGGAAGCAAGGTATTTCCATGCAGACAGTCTTCAGCATAGCCGTCGACGCTCTTGCCTATGGCATGGTGCTGTTCGTGATCTCGATTGGCCTTTCGGTGACCATGGGGCTGATGCGTGTCGTCAACCTCGCCCATGGCGCTTTCGCGATGATCGGCGGCTATATCGCCTCCTATGTCGCCCGCGACCTTGGCCTTGGTTATGCCGCGGCGGTCATCGCCGCCGTTGTCATCACCATCATCGTCGCCATTCCGATCGAGCGTTTTCTCTACCGCCGGATCTATGGCGCGCCGGAACTGACCCAGGTGCTGATGACCATCGGCATCACCTTCTGCGTCATCGGCATCGCCAATTATGTCATGGGGCCGACGCTGAAGACCATACCGCTTGCCGGTGCACTGCAGGGGTCAGCCGATCTCGGCTTCCGCACCATTCCCGTTCACCGGCTTTTCGTCATCCTCTGCGGCTTGGTCGTGGCGCTCGCCCTCTGGTTTGCGATCGACAGGACCAGCTTCGGCGTCAAGCTGCGCGCCTCCGTCGATGATGCGGCAATGGCTGCGGCACTCGGTGTGCGCACCGAGATCATCTATGCGGTGAGCTTTGCCGTTGCCGTCGGGCTTGCCGCCTTCGGTGGCGTGGTCGGCGCCGAACTCCTGCCCGTCGAACCCTATTACGCGCTGCGCTACATGGTGACCTTCCTGGTCGTCGTCTCCGTTGGCGGCGCGGGCTCCATTCCAGGTGCACTGATCGCCTGTCTGCTGCTGGGCGCGATCGATACCACAGGACGGTATCTGATGCCTGAATTCGGCGAATTCTTCTTCTATCTCGCCGTGATCGCAATCATCTTCGTCTTCCCGCGCGGCCTTGCCGGAAGGGCGAAATAAGATGGCGCTTGTCATGAACAACGAAAACGAAGGTCTCCAGCATCGGCGCGGGTTTATCGGCCGCGATCTTATCGGAATAGCGGTCATCTTAGCCGTTGCCGCGATCGGCTATTTCGCCTTCCCCGATAATCTCGCACTTTTGACCCGGATGATCACGATCGCGCTGCTCGTCCTGTCTCTCGATCTCGTGACCGGTTATTGCGGCGTCGCAACGCTCGGCCATGCAGCACTTTTCGGCTCCGGCGCCTATGCCGCCGGGATCCTGTCGGCGCATTACGGCATCAATGACCCGCTGCTGATGATGCTGGCCGGCATTGCCGGTGGCGCGGTTGCCGGGTTGCTCTGCGGCGCCATCATCCTGCGTGCGCATGGACTGCCGCAGCTGGTGCTGTCGATTGCGCTGATCAACCTCTTCCATGAATTCGCCAACAAGGCCTCGTCATGGACAGGCGGCAGCGACGGACTTTCCGGCATCGCGCCGGACCCGGTCTTCGGTCTCTTCGAATTCGATCTCTACGGTCACACCGCCTTCTTCTTCGGAATGGCGCTGCTGCTGATCGTCTTCGTGCTGCTGAGGGTCCTGGTTCGCTCGCCCTTCGGCATGCTCTGCCGCGCCATCAAGCAGGACCCGCTGCGCATCCGCGCCATGGGCGCCTCGCCGAAGGCAGCTCTCATCAGGATGTACGCGATCTCCGGCGCCGTTGCCGGTGTCGGCGGCGCCTTGAACGCGATTTCGACACAGGTCGTCGGCCTCGACAGCCTGTCTTTCACGCAGTCGGCCGAAGCGCTGGTCATGCTAGTGCTCGGCGGCACCGGTTCTCTCTTCGGAGCACTTTCCGGCACTCTCATCTTCATGCTCTTCGAGGACTATGTCTCCGCCGCCAATCCCTTCCATTGGCTGACCATGGTCGGCGCGCTGCTGATCGCCGTCGTGCTCTTTGCGCCGAAAGGTCTCTATGGCACGGCCGCAGCCTTCGTTGGCCGCCGCAGGGAGCAGCGCTGATGAGCCCGGTCTTCGAAGTCGCCAATCTCAAGAAAGCCTTCGGCGGCCTGGCCGTCACCAATAATGTCTCGCTCACCATGTCGCCTGGCGATCGCATCGCGCTGATCGGCCCGAACGGCGCCGGCAAGACCACCTTCGTCAACCTCGTGACCGGCAATCTATCGCCCGATTCCGGCGAGGTTCGTCTCGGCGGCGAGGTGGTGACGAAGGTCGATGCGATCGGCAGGGTCAGACGCGGCCTTGTCCGCTCCTTTCAGGTGACGCGGCTCTTCCAGGACATGACGCCGGCCGAACATGTGGGACTTGCCGTCCTTCAGCGCGATGGAAAGACCGGGCACATGTTCGGCAATTTCCTGCGCATGCCCGATGTCATGGCCGAGGTCGATGATCTCCTTGGAAAACTCGGACTGGCTTTCCTGATGCATCGCAAGGTCAGCGAAATCGCCTATGGCCAGCAGCGACTTCTCGAGATCGCCGTGGCGCTGGCGCTGAAGCCGAAAGTGCTGCTGCTCGACGAGCCGGCAGCCGGCGTGCCGCAGAGCGATACCGGCCGCATCGAGCAGGCGCTCGCCGATCTGCCCGCCGATCTCGCTGTGCTGATGATCGAACACGACATGGATCTCGTCTTCCGTTTTGCCAAACGCGTCATCGTGCTTGCATCAGGCACGATCATCTTCGATGGCCTGCCGGAAGACGTCACCAAGGATGCGCGCGTGCGCGAGGCCTATCTCGGGAGCTATGCCAATGCCAGCCATATCGCTTGAGGTCGAGAACCTGTCGGCCGGATATGGGCCGACGAGAGTGCTCGAAGGCATTTCCTTCTCGGTGCCGGCAGGCGCCCGGCTTGCCGTGCTCGGCCGCAATGGCATGGGCAAGACCACGCTGCTGGCAACGCTTGCCGGGCAGACCAGGCGATACGAGGGCAGCATCCGCCTCGGCGATTCGGATGTCACGACGGCACCGAGTGCTGCACGCGCGCACAAGGGCCTCGGA
Organism: Rhizobium sp. CB2179; assembly: GCF_057653455.1. Classification (NCBI taxonomy): domain Bacteria; kingdom Pseudomonadati; phylum Pseudomonadota; class Alphaproteobacteria; order Hyphomicrobiales; family Rhizobiaceae; genus Rhizobium; species Rhizobium sp. CB2179. Next base: position 3,660,627 of record NZ_CM172781.1, read on the forward strand.
TATGTGCCGCAGGCACGCTGCGTCTTCCCGACGCTGACGGTCGAAGAAAACCTATTCGTCGGCTTGAAGGCGCGACCGAAGACGGCGCTGGAGGAAGCCTATGCGATGTTCCCGCGCCTGAAGGAGCGCCGCCGCAATCTCGGCAGCCAGCTCTCCGGCGGCGAGCAGCAGATGCTCTCCACCGCCCGCACCATTCTCGGCCGCCCCTCCGTCCTGCTGCTCGACGAACCGCTGGAGGGCCTCGCGCCCGTTATCTGCGAGGAACTGATGGCGGCCTTTGCCGACCTCGCCAAGACGGGAGACATGACCATCCTGCTGGTCGAGCAGCGCATCCAGAGCGCGCTCGATTTCGCCGATCAGGTCGTCATTCTCGAACGAGGACGACTGGCCTGGACGGGAACGCCGGAAAATCTCACCAGGGATCACGAGGCTGTCGAGAGCCTGCTCGGGGTCGGCGGCCTGCATTGATGGGATGATCGGCAGAAGCTCAGGCTCTGCTGATTGCTCCCCTTTCGCCTCCAAAATTGCCCTTGGCGCGCAGAGCAATTCATGCAGTATATCGTCATGACGACGTCATGATTGAGCGGTCATTATTATCATGCTTGAAAGTTTTCCGCTGGCCGAATTGATGGATCGCCTGAAAAGGCGAGAAACACCATGATCGATGAAGCGGCAGCAACGTAAGACCAGACGTAAATCCTGGTTCATAAACAGGATCGACGTCCGAGCCGCTTTCTTTACTTGAATGCTCGAGGTGTACCCGATCGAAATCTGTTGGATTGACGGGCGGAATTGCTCTACCGCTGCGTCAATTTCGGTTGCCAGATACCCGATAGGGTTGCATAGTCGAATTGAACATCACACGGGAGGTAGAAATGGCAAACCACAAGCCGGTCGCAGGTGACGTATACTTGCCTGTTTTCGATATCAACGACCCGATTAGCGGTGACATCCTCGAAAATACCAGTTCCACCGATGTCGACGGAGATGCGGTACGCCTCAATTTCGTGAATGGACAGCGCATTCCGCAACCGGCCAATGGATCCCCGGCCACAAGCACGACGATCGAAGGAGAGTATGGTACGCTCACCGTTTACTCCGACGGCAGCTACACCTACGCGCTCGATCACTCCAACCCGGTGGTCGCAGCGCTCGGACCGGGAGATGAGCTGGTCGAAAAATTCACCTTCAAGATATCAGACGGCAAAGGCGCCACCGACGTCGGCGCGTTCAGTATCGCAATAGATCTGCCGGAACGCGGCGATGTGTTCGCCAACTTCGAGGATGTTGGCCAAAGTGACTTCCCAACTGGCTACAAAGGCTTCGATTGGGGCGCCTGGTACGATGGTGACGACGCGACTGTGCGGGAGGAAGCGGATGGCAACCACTATCTGGGAGGAGGCGTGTTCTGGACACCCATCCAAGCCGCCGATGGCGGCAACTTTCAGATCGAGCAATTCAGTGTCGCAAACGGCACATCGGACTATGACAACGTTCTGACGATCGAAGGTAAGCTGGACGGCGATACCGTATTCTTGGTCACGGTCAACGTCACCGCCGACAGCATTCATGACCCGCAAGTGATCGATCTCAGCGCCTACGGCGAAATCGACTCTCTCGTGCTCGACACCGAACCCGTCATCAACGAAACGAGCGGCCCGGATTATTACGGCGCGCAATACGACAACTTTCATTTCATCGTTTGATGGATGGGGAAAGGGCGCCGCATCACCGAAATCTGTGCGCCTTCACCGACTGCGCTCTGCGGCGCCTATCTGGGTACCAATTTCTTGCGATAGCTGACGGGCCTGGATCTTGCTAGCATTGGATCGTGCGAGGAGGCACGGTTATGCTGGGATGGAGGAAATGATGCAGCCAGTCGGGATCAGGTTAGCGGCGGTCATGTTCTCGCTCGCCGTATGGGCTATTATTATCGCTGTCGCATCTCACTTTTGGGCGACAAAGATGCCTCTATTGCTATTGACGCTCTACAGATAGGCCTGTCCTCGCCGTTGGCGGAAATCTGCAGATCAGGGGCGCAACTGGTTTTGTCCACTCGCCGCGACGTTTGGCGCTGCCAGCAGTGTGATATCACGGCCGTCGGAACCAGCTCAAAATTGAGCTGCAAAATCGCTAATTCTGCAATGAGGAGATGGTAGCGGAGGACCGTCGTGGTCCTTATCGCCGACTGGATTCCCCCGGATTGATTGATTTCGGAAACTGGCAGGTCTCACTGCGCGACGCAATCCTTGAATACCTTCGCGGTGACCCACACCATTCCAAGCCTGACAACGACCGACTTCGAGACGTCAGACCGGCGAAAGCCATCGAATGCGCGGACGAGAACAAAGGCTGTACTCTTGCGAAAAGCGTCACCTAAAGCTCTAAGGATGTACATGATTGTGAAGGATCTCAAGGGAGACAAGCCTATCACGGCAGAGCGCATCGAACGCGCACTGAATCGCCTTGCTGAAATAATCGTCCAGCTCGGCGATGAAGGCCGCAAGTGCCTGCCAATCTACAAGCGCCCTCGAGAGCGAACTCGTCAATGCGCGTGCTCAAGAGGACGATGTGGCTGCGGTCTTCGCTCGCGCTAGAAGATCAAAGGCGAAGCGTCTCGATTGATCAAAGTGAAGCGAGCAATTATAAACGCCGTTTCAACAGACGATCAAGTTGCTGTTCGGCAGCCGGCAACGGATATTCCCAACCATCCCAAAGCTCAAATAATTCTTGGGTAGCCGCTTGCGCATAAATAGCTACTGCTTCGAGAGGCGTATCTGCAGGTATCTCGACGTAACCTTCTGCGGTGGCGCCCATCGCCTTGCCATGAGATGAAAAATATCTGCTACGGTCCGCCCAGGGATCCAACTCTCTTTGCTCAAGGTTCGACCATCGGAACGCAAATAGGAGCGTAGTCTCTTCCCCACGTCCGAAAGCCTTCGCAAATGCAAGTCCGACGGTGATCGCTTCCAGGACTCGGTACATCATCAGCCCTGGATCTATATATTTGCCCGGCTTTACCTTGTCCGTTAGATCGTCTTCAAGGACACGCCATAGGTAAAACTCGCCGTGACGATCGAAGCGGTAAAAATCAGCATGCTTGCCCCATCCTCCGCCAAGATTAAGAACAAGACTCTGCCAGACCTTATCAACCAGCCGTGGCCGGTCTTCCTCTCTGTGGAAGCCGCGGGAGTCCAGCCAAACGGGCCAGCCCGTATATTGCGGGTTCGCCGACCCAACCGTGTTGAGGAAATCATGTGCGGACCCGCCCGGAGGCAGAGGCGGATCGAATTGAAGAAGCACACTCCAGGAGCCCATTTGTTGCCCAAGTAGGCCTTGCCCCCTCCCAGCGAGGGCTTCCAACATTCTCTCCTGGTGGGTGTTCAATTTAGCGAAAGTTTCCTCTCGCTTGCTTAGAGACTGCTTCCCCCCTGCGACTTCCAAAAAAGAGGAGGTACCCTCAGCGCCCAAATGCCGTCTCAAGAACCGCCCGATATCGGCCTCTCTGTTTTCGAAGCAAATTTCCACGATATCTGCCCAATCTGAGTAACGGGCCGGTGAAGAGCCTGCAACGCCACTTGCATTGAGTGTTCTGAAATACACTGCATGTTGCCTTATCAGGGGTTTGCCGGCGAGGCTCAGTTCCTTAGAGGCTGCCACTGGAGCGCGCACACCGCTTCCGATTGCGATAACTGGGAACTCTTGTTCGCTACGTTTCGCAAAGGCCACCGCAACTTCGAATGCCACGGAAGCATATTTTGAGATGATCTGTTGAATTATATCGATGTGGAAGGATGCCCGAACATTATGAGGCTTCCCGTCGTCAACTGGCTCCATCGACTCGTTATCCAGACCGATCACAAGATAACCGCCGTTGCGGTTTCTCAGCGCCATGCACGCAATTGCGATCTTAGCGATTCCAGAAGGCTCGGAAGGATCGATCCAACGCTTTATCTCGACGTTCAACCCTTCCGATGGGGAGTTGACCAGACGATCTGCAAACTCTTGGCTGATATCTACCGTCACTCTCTGAATTCCTTCCACAGGGCAGAATATGGAATCATTCAATCTGCACGTTGGCAACGCCAGGTGTCGCCAGCATAACGACTTTAAGAGCTAATCCACAACTTAACGATGAAACGCGGCTTTGTTCTGATTGACAAAGCCCTTCAAATGACGCCCAACATATCGGCCCACTGTGCTCCCCACATGCAGAGCACTATGTTGTACCGATGCTTTTTGGAATTTTGCCTACAACTACCTCGTAGGGCTTCATTTTGCACGAAGCAAACAGATGAACTATTGTCGTAAGGAACTCACCCCGAGTTCGGAGATACAAGCCATGCAGGTGCGCCTGGCTTAACTGCTCTTCCTGGGAAATGCCGCCGACAAAGTTGTAGTTGTCTTCGCGCCTTCCCATGATCAGATCACGGATATCGCCGCCGTCGAACCCGCCGACGCCAAGCTCTCCAACAGCAAAGCAGTAAGCCATCTTTGCTATGGAAAGCGAGAATTCCGTGTGTCTGTGAGGCTGCCTCATAGTGAAACTAGAAAACTCAAGAGCCCCTAGCCCCCTTGGAAGAAAATAGTCTTGAATGCTCAGGTTGGATAGATTGCCGCCCCGGTCGACTCCAGATAGCAAGCCAGCAGACTGAAACATAATCAACGTGATGATGGGAGGGTAAAGTACTGCCTGTGCCTCCACCCACCGGAAGTCCTCTGATCCTTCATTTCCAAGGCCAAGGAGCGGTAATTTCTTTTCGGTTTTTTTTCTGCGCCGAAGCTCTAGCATTATTCGGGGAACGAGGAGGTCCGTATTCAGCGCCAGCTGTTCGAACCTCTTATTGCAGTAGGCTGCGCATTCAACACAGGTCCCCTTCTTTAGAATATAACTGCCATTAAGTGCCCTTGGGATGATGTGTTCATCCGTAAGGCTGCCCGGTGAGAACGATTCTAGGCAGAATACGCATTGGCCGGTGGACGCATAAATTTTTGTAGCCATTATGGTTGACGGTGTAGCCAAATGGACTCCTCCTGGAAATCCATAACACTACTATCCGGTGTATCGCTATTTCACCAGATCCAGACGGCTCTATGCGGAAGATGGTTGATAGCCATCCCATTTGATTTCAAAAATCCAGTCGTCGCCATTCGGCGGATTTGCCTTCAACAGCATAAGGCACGGCTCAATGCGCTCGGGCATATGATCGAAGGGAAGATTGGGCTGTGCAGGGATCTCGGCGCCGGCGCGGTCGGCTGCGGAGCGGGGCGTCGGCTTCACCGAGCAGCGGCTTGGAAGGCTTGCGAGGCGGCTTTGTCATGACCGTACTTCATCAGCAACACCTAAAAAAGCAATTGACCCAGATTGATTACGCGCGTCCAGATACGAACATAATAAGAACATCGGCGATGGGCCTGAGCCTGCGTATAGAGAGTTGCGTCGTCACTCCGCTGATGTTGCGCGGACGTATCTATCCCGCTTCTGCCGCCTCAGTTGTAGGTGTCGGCAATAAAGATGGTAGCGGAGGAGGGATTTGAACCCCCGACACAAGGATTATGATTCCTCTGCTCTGACCTACTGAGCTACTCCGCCACTGGTCAACGATACCCGCTCGCGAAGCGATGCCGGTTCGTGGGATGAGCGGCTTATAAGGTGCGCTTCGGCTTTGTGTCAAGCGCATGATCGAGAAAAACGGTGGGCTTTGCCGGCCGTCGTTACCGATGGGTTTCAGGCGGCGACGGGGCTGGCCAGAAGGGCCTTCAGGCAGGCTTCCGCCGAAGGTTCGCGCTCGGAGCGCTCGATGAAGCCGCCACCGAAGACGCGGGCGTTGTCGCCGGGCGCGGAATAAAGCGCGCAGGCTTGGCCGGGCGCGATGCCCGCCTCGCCGACCGTCAGGTCGACATAGGTGCCGGTTGCATCGACATGCAGCACGGCGGGCGCCGGCGCCCGTGTCGAGCGGACCTTGGCGTAGCAGGAAAAGCCCTTGCCGGCGGCTGCTTCCGCAAGCGTCTCGTCGCCCAGCCAGTTGACGTCGCGCAGGTAGACGCGGTGCGTTTCCAGCGCCTCTTTCGGCCCGACGATGACGCGGCGCGAGCGGGCGTCGAGAAAGACGACGTAGAGCGGCTCGCCGGTGGCGATGCCGATGCCGCGACGCTGGCCGATCGTAAAGTGCAGGATGCCTTCATGGCTACCGAGCACGCGGCCATCGAGATGGACGATCTCGCCGGCAAGCGCCGCATTCGGCTTCAGCTTGGTGATGACGTCGGAATATTTGCCCTGCGGCACGAAACAGATGTCCTGGCTGTCGGCCTTCTTGGCAACGACAAGGCCCATCTCTTCGGCGAGCCTGCGGGTCTCGGCCTTCGGCAGACCGCCCAGAGGAAAGCGGAGATAATCGATCTGTTCCTGCGTCGTGGCGAAGAGGAAATAGCTCTGGTCGCGGTCGGCATCGGCCGGGCGAAAAAGCGCGCGGCGGCCGGGATTCTCCGGCGAAGGATTCCGTCCCGAGCGGATATAGTGGCCGGTCGCTAGCGCATCGGCGCCAAGCTCTTTGGCGGTCGCCAGCAGATCGGCGAATTTGACGGTCTGGTTGCAGGAAACGCAAGGGATCGGCGTTTCGCCCGCCACATAGCTTTCCGCGAAGGGGTTGATCACCGTCTCGCGGAAACGCTTTTCGTAGTCGAGCACGTAATGCGGAATGCCGAGCGTTTCGCAGACGCGGCGCGCATCGTCGATATCCTGGCCGGCGCAGCAGGAGCCGGCGCGGTGAACGGCGGCGCCATGATCGTAAAGCTGCAGCGTGATGCCGAGCACATCGTAACCCTGCTGTTTGAGAAGGCCGGCGACAACGGATGAATCGACGCCGCCCGACATGGCGACGACGACGCGGGTCTCTTCCGGCTTCTTGTCAAAATCCAGTGTGTTCAACGATGGTGCCAATTCTGCGCGGTCACGATCCGCCCTTGCGCTGCAATTGCGGCGGATTGCTGATCTCCCGCGGGATCGGCCGCCGTCTCTCGATGAGGCACCGATATAGAAAGGATTGCCCTTGGGCGCAAGGGGCAGCATTCAGGCAGCAATATTTCGCATTCCCGCGTGAAGAGAAGGCGCAGCCGAGGCCGCGCCCTCGAGCGGGGGTGCGGCTCAGGTGCCGATCAGCTTGTTGCAGGCGAATGCAATGCCCGGATTGGCGATGATGGCGGTTACGAGCGCCAGTCCGATCATCGAGAATGAAAAGCGTTTCATAAAACATCCTCCTTTCCAGCCCACGACAATTATGCGGCTTCGCCCGCCTTTCTCAAAATGACGAATGCTTGATGGCATCCGGCGGCATGCCTTTCCTCGGACGCCACTCCCAGCTGTCGCTTAAGCGCTTCTATCTGCGAGACGAAGCGGCCTTCAGCGCACGGCCGTCGATCAGCGCCTCCGCCTCGTGCTGCGGCATCGGCCGGCCGAGCAGATAACCCTGCACCTCACTGAAGCCCTCCGCGCGCAGCTTCTGCAACTGCTCTTCCGTCTCGATCCCCTCGGCCAGCGTCGTCGCGTTAAAGCCGGAGCCGATGCCGACGACGGCGCGCACGATGGCGAGATTGCCGGCATCAGTCTCGATGCCCGAAACGAAACTGCGGTCGAGCTTGATCTTGTCGAAGGGGAAGGACCTGAGATAACTCAGCGACGAATAACCGGTGCCGAAATCATCGATGGCGATGCGGACGCCGAGGGCCTTCAATGCGCGGAGCCGCGGCAGACTTTGGTCGGCATCGGTCAGGAATACGGACTCGGTGATTTCGATTTCAAGGCGGTCGGCAGTGAGACCCGTCTCGTCGAGCGCCGCGACCACTGTCGAAAGCAGGCTCGCATGCCGAAACTGGCTGACGGAGAGATTGACGGCGATCCTCAGATGGGCGGGCCAGCCGGCCGCCGCGCGGCAGGCTTCCCGGATCACCCAGTCGCCGATCGGCACGATAAGGCCGGTTTCCTCGGCGAGCGGAATGAATTCCATCGGCGCCACCAGCCCGCGCTTGGGATGGCGCCAGCGGATCAACGCCTCGAAGCCGCCAATGCCGTCATTGTCGAGCTGCACGATCGGCTGATAGTGCAGCTCGAACTGGCGCTTCTCCAGCGCTTCCCACAGCTCGGCGGTCATGACGTGCCGGCGTTGGGCGGCAAGCCGCATCTCCGTCTCGTAGAAACGGTAAATCGAGCGTCCGCTCTCCTTGGCGGCATAGAGCGCCAGATCCGCATGCCGCATCAGCACATCCGCGTCGCCTGCATGATCGGGCGCCAAGGCGATGCCGATACTGCAGGTGACATGCTCCCGGGCGCCGTCGAGATCGAAGGCATGGCTCAGCGCCTTGAGCAGCCGTTGCGCAAAACGCCCGGCCCGCTCCGGCTCGTCGAGCTCCAGCACGACGGCGAATTCGTCGCCGCCGAGACGAGCGACGAGATCACCCTCCTCCGCCAGCTGCAGCAGCCGCTCCGACACTTGGCAAAGCAGCGCGTCGCCGGCGGCATGTCCCTTGCTGTCGTTGATATGCTTGAAGTGATCGACGTCGATATAAAGCAGCGCGATCGCGCTGTCGGCGGTCGCTTCGACCGCCCGCTGGTTGATATGGTTGGAAAATGCCGCCCGGTTCGGCAGGCCGGTGAGCGAATCGTGCATGGCGAGATGGGCAAGCTTTGCCTCGACGGTGCGCTCCTCCGTCACGTCCTGCGAGATGCCGAGCAGATAACGCGGCGAATGACCCTCGGGCGTCGGCAGAGCGCGTTTGACGGTGCGCAGGATGCGCGGCACGCCATCGGCGCGTAGCATGGTCTCCTCGAAGCTGATCGTCGCATTGGCTTCGAAGGCCCGGCGATCCTGCTCGCGAAAGGCGTCTGTCTGACTGGGAGGAAACAGCGCCCGGTCGGTTTGGCCGACCACATGCTCCGCCTTCATGCCGACGATGTCGCCGCAGGCCTCGTTGAAGAGAACGTAAAGCCCGTCCGCTTCCATGTCCTTGACGAAGACGCCGACCGGCAGGTTGTCGACGATGCTGTCGAGAAGCGAGCGCGTATCGCTCATCTGGCGTCTAGCGGCGTTGACCTCGGTGCGGTCCTGCACGATCGCCAGGATTGCGGCCCGGCCCTCGAAACGCACTTCCCGGCCATAGGTCAGCACTTCGAAGGTCTCGCCGCTCGCCTTGAGGTGAACCCAGCGTTCCGCCTTTTCCATGTCGGTTCTGCCGCTGACGGCGTCGCTCATCCGTTCCCGCTCATGCTCAGGGCGAATATCCAGAACCGTCATGCGCCGGTATTCATCCGCGCCGTAGCCGTAAAGTGCTACCGCTGCCTCGTTGACGATGAGAAAATGCAGCGATGCCGGATCATAGACCCACATCGGCGACGGATGCGTTGCAAACAATGACCGGAAGTCGTCGTTTAATGCTTCGGTCTGCTCGGTCTTCTGCAAGGGGGCCATGGAATTTCGCGTGCCGTTGATGCCGATGCCAGGGGTATACTGCGAAAAGTTAAATAAAATCAGAATCATACTCAGGGTTAAACTTTAGGCTTCCGCCTTCAGAATGTGCAAAGCGGCGGTCTGCCATCACGATCTCGGCCCTCGATAAAATAATTTGGGCGTCATGGAACAATTCCGTCGATCGTGCGTTGCGGGTGATCGATGTCGCATTGAAATTGCTGAGGAGGGTTTCATGGGCAGGTTCGGCACGACGACGGATTACAGCAGAATCAGACACTGGATCGAGGCACGCGGCGGCCATCCCGCCCGGATCAAGAACGCACCGGACAGCGAAACCGTCCGCGTCGATTTTTCCTCGGAACCGGAAGAGATTTCCTGGGACGAATTCTTTCAGGGCCTCGACGGCAGCAGGCTCGCCTTCCTTCACCGCACCAAGGCTGAAGACGATGTCGCCCGCTACGGCAAAATCCTCCGCCGGAAACGCCGGCACCACTAAATTCATTTGACGCAGCAAAAACCCGGCGCAGCCTCCTACGCCGGGTTTTTCATTTCTTCGGGAGGAAAAACTCAGTCGATATTGAAGGTCAGCGGCTTTGCCTGGCGAACCGCCTGGTGGGCGGTCAACTCAGCAAGCACGGCGTCATCAACCTTACCATCGACATAGAGCAGCGCGATGGCGTCGCCGCCCTGCTTGTCACGGCCGAGCTGGAAGTTGGCGATGTTGACGCCGGCAGCACCAAGCGTCGTGCCGATGAAGCCGATCATGCCGGGAACATCGGTATTGGTGATGTAGATCATGTGCGAGCCGACATCGGCATCAAGGTTGATACCCTTGATCTGGATGAAGCGCGGCTTGCCGTCCGAAAACACCGTGCCGGCGACCGAGCGTGTCATGCTTTCGGTGGTCACCGTCAGCTTGATATAGCCGTCGAAGACGCCTGTCTTGTCGCGCTTGACCTCGGAAAGCACGATGCCCTTTTCCTTGATCATGATCGGCGCCGAAACCATGTTGACGTCGGCGACCTGCGGGCGGATGAGGCCGGCGAGCGCGGCGCTCGTCAGCGCCCGGGTGTTCATGTTGGCGGTGATGCCGTCGTAGAGGATTTCGATTTCCTTGATCGGCTCTTCGGTGACTTGGCCGACGAAGGCGCCGAGAACGTCGGCAAGACGGATGAAGGGCTTCAGGATCGGCGCTTCCTCAGCCGTGATCGACGGCATGTTGATGGCGTTGGAAACCGCACCATTGACGAGGTAATCCGCCATCTGTTCGGCCACCTGCAAAGCGACGTTCTCCTGCGCCTCGGTCGTCGAGGCGCCGAGATGCGGCGTGCAGACGACGTTCGGCAGGCCGAAGAGCGGGCTTTCCTTGGCGGGCTCGACCTCGAACACGTCGAAGGCGGCACCCGCGACATGGCCGGACTTGATCGCTTCGGCAAGCGCCGCCTCATCGACCAGGCCGCCGCGGGCGCAGTTGATGATGCGCACGCCGGGCTTGGTCTTTGCCAGCGCTTCCTTGTTGAGGATGCCCCGCGTCTTGTCGGTCATCGGCACATGCAGCGTGATGAAGTCGGCGCGGGCGAAAAGCTCTTCCAGCTCGACCTTGGTGACGCCCATCTCCTCGGCGCGCTCCTTGGAGAGGAACGGATCGTAGGCGACGACGTGCATCTTCAGGCCGATGGCGCGGGCGCAGACGATCGAGCCGATATTGCCGGCGCCGATGACGCCGAGCGTCTTGCCCGTGATCTCGACACCCATGAACTTCGACTTCTCCCACTTGCCGGCCTGCGTCGAGGTATCGGCTGCCGGTAGCTGGCGGGCGACGGCGAACATCAGCGCGATCGCGTGTTCGGCCGTCGTGATCGAGTTGCCGAAGGGCGTGTTCATGACGATGATGCCGCGACGCGAGGCGGCCGGGATATCGACATTGTCGACGCCTATGCCGGCACGGCCGACGACCTTGAGGTTCGTCGCCCCCTCGATGATCTTTTCCGTCACCTTGGTGGCGGAGCGGATGGCCAGGCCATCATACTTGCCGATGACTTCGAGCAGACGGTCTTTGTCCTTGCCGAGCTGCGGTTCGAAATCGACTTCGACGCCGCGGTCGCGAAAAATCTGGACGGCGGTTTCCGACAATTCGTCGGATACGAGAACGCGAGGTGCCATGAGGGCCTCCTTCAAAAGTGTTCAGCGATGAATAAATCGGGAATGCTGGGCTCCGCCCTGTGGCGGAGCCGGATGCGATCGCCTCAGGCAGCAGCCTGGGTGAACTGCGCCTTCTGCGTTTCGAAGGCCCAGGAAAGCCAGGGCATCAGCTTCTGCATGTCGGATGCCTCGATCGTGGCGCCGGCCCAGATGCGCAGGCCGGATGGCGCGTCGCGGTAATGGCCGACGTCATAGGCGACACCTTCCTTTTCCAGCAGGCCGACCAGACCCTTGGCGAAATTCGCCTGGCCGTCGTCGTCAAGCGCTGCGATGTCCTTGTCGACGATCTTCAGGCAGACGGAGGTGTTGGAGGCCGTCTCCGCCTTGACGGCGAGATTGGCGATCCAGTCGTTTGCCGCAACGAAATCGTGGATGACCTTGGCATTGGCATCGGCACGCGCGATCAGCCCCTTGAGGCCGCCGAGTTGCTTGGCCCAGACAAGCGCATCGATATAGTCTTCGACGCAGAGCATCGACGGCGTGTTGATCGTCTCGCCTTGGAAGATGCCTTCCGTCAGCTTGCCGCCCGAGGTCATGCGGAAGATCTTCGGCAGCGGCCAAGCCGGGGTGTAGGTGACCAGACGCTCGACGGCGCGCGGCGAAAGAATGATGACACCGTGGGCACCCTCGCCGCCCAGAACCTTCTGCCAGGAGAAGGTGACGACGTCGAGCTTGGCGAAATCGAGTTCCTGTGCGAAAGCGGCCGAGGTGGCGTCGCAGATCGTCAGGCCCTTGCGGTTATCAGGGATGAAATCGGCGTTCGGCATGCGCACGCCCGAGGTGGTGCCGTTCCAGGTGAAGACGACATCACGGTCGAAATCGACGGCGGAGAGATCGGGAAGCTCGCCGTAACCGGCTTCGAGCTTGCGCACATCCTTGAGCTTCAGCTGCTTGACGACATCGGTGACCCAGCCGGCGCCGAAGCTTTCCCAGGCGAGCATATCGACGCCGCGTTCGCCGAGCAGCGACCAGAGCGCCATTTCGACGGCGCCGGTGTCGGATGCCGGAACGATGCCGATTCGGTAATCCGCCGGCACTTCGAGAATTTCACGGGTAAGGTCGATGGCCTGCTTGAGCTTGGCCTTGCCGACCTTCGCGCGGTGCGAACGGCCAAGGGCCGCGTCGGAAAGGGCTTCGAGCGACCAACCGGGGCGCTTCGAGCAGGGGCCAGAAGAAAAATGGGTATTGTGCGGACGGATGTCCGGCTTTGCGGTCTTCGCCATGATGCTATCCTCTCAGATAGAAAGCCCTTCGTTGGGGAAGGGTGTCCCGCCGCCGTGTGTATGGATCCGGCGCGTCATAGTCAAGATCGAAGTGTCGCGGGGGGAACATATTTTGACGCAGGGCGGTAGGGCCGCAATACGAAAAGCCGCCCTGTGGAGGGCGGCTTCTGATGTAAGTGAGATCGGACTTACTTGTAGATCGGCTGCTGCAGCGGGATTTCCGGCGGCGGTTCGTAGCTCGCCTGGGCGCAGCCGCCGAAGAGATAGCGGGCGCCGACTCGGGCTTCGTGGGCGGTGAGACCCTTGTCGCGGCCCGGGCCGCCATTTTCGGCATAGCCGAACATGTTGCCGCCATCGATATGCAGGTAGCGGTAGCCGACATCGGCCTTGATGTTGCAGGTCACGTCGATCGAGGCGCCTGCCATCAGGGCGTAGGTGAAGCGCCAGTTGCCCTTGCCGCCATGGGTGACCTGGTCGTCGCAGAAGCTGCCGTCATCGGCGCAGGCGACGTTGCGTAGGTTCTTCCACTTGACGTAGGAACCGCCGATACCGGCGCCGACGTAAGGCGTGACGTAGCCGTAGGTGCCGAGATCGACATAGGCGTTGGCGAGCAGGGTGTAGGCTGTCAGCGAGGAGCGGTCGCTCGAGGTGCAATCCACCAGCGGGAAGCCGCACTGCCCGACTGTCGAGCCTTTGAAATCCGCCTGGGTAAGATAGTCGAAGGTCAGATCGGTGCGCAGATAGCTGTTGATCTGATAACCGACACCGGCGCCGACTGTCCATGCGTCGTCCAGGTCGGCGTCGTCGAAATCGACTTCCGTGGCGTTGCTGCCCTGGAAATAGCGGGCGCCGCGCAGATCGGTGAAGGCATAGCCGACATCGCCGCGCAGGTACCAGCCGGTCGCTTCGGTGACCGTCACCTCAGGCGGCTGCTCCGGGATAGGCTCGGCAGGGGCGAGGTCCGCGGAATAGGCGTTTGTCGCGATCAACAATGCGGCGAAGATGCCGGACAAGCTTCTTTTCATGGATCCCACTCCAAAATCTCGTTGCGTCGGCAGGCTCAATCGCCGCCAATCTGGTACGCTTCGTATGGATAATGAATTGGAAACGTTAAAAGCTGCTTAACTATAAATAGGAAGAAACGTTAAGAGAGAGATTGGCGGCAAGTTCCTCGATATAGTGAAGCTCGGCCAAAGGCTGGCAGCCCCGGAATTGCCGAAGACCGCCAGCCGCAACGCCAACAACCCCGCCCCGTCAAATCGCCAAGTCGGTTTCCTTCGCCATCAAATCGGTCGGCTTCACTCGGCGAATCCTGCCGTTACCTCCATTGCGTCGCGTTTTCGGCGGCGCAGCCGTACGGTGGCAAAGAAGTGCCAAAGGTCGTTTTGAGCTTGGCGCAGCCCCAGGCATTGATCGGGCCTGGCATGGCATTGTTGAGCGTGATGCCGATTTCATCGTAAGGGCTGTCGGTATTCGTAATGTAGCGATACCAGCGGAAACCGGTAAAGACGACGAATGCGAGAGCGATCGTCAGCAGCAGGCGCACCAATTTTTTCATGATATTTCCTTTGAATGCAAACGCCGCCGTGTAGCATCCGCATGTGGAGGTTGACAGCGCCGTCACCAAGACATCGGCAAATTTCCGTGGATGCCGTCTCAGTGCCCACTGCGCCCCGACATGCCGCGGCTGCGAGGCTTGCTCCCTATCGGAAGCCAAGCTGGCAAGTCACTGACATGTTGTCTTCGGAAGGGCGGAAACGGTTCCCGCGGGAAGTCGATCTGGAGTGGAACTTCGAATCGAAGGCGCCAATAACGAAAAAGCCGGCACTTGCGTACCGGCTTTTGACGTTTCGTCCCGAAAAAATCAGGCGGCGGTCCGGACGTTCGAGATCGTGCCGATCAGTTCGTTGACGATGCGCTCGATCTGGGCTCGGTCGTCACCCTCGGCCATGACGCGGATCAGCGGCTCGGTGCCCGAGGGGCGGATGACGAGGCGGCCGTTCCTGGCGAGTTCAGCTTCGGCGTCGGCGATCGCCTTCTGCACCTGGATATCCTCCAGCGGCTTTCCACCGCTGATGCGGACATTGCGCAGCAGCTGCGGCACCGGCTCGAAGCGGCGGCAGACCTCGCTGACAGTTCTTCCGGTGCGCTTGACCGCGGCCAGGATCTGCAGCGCCGCGACAAGACCGTCGCCGGTCGTGCCGTAATCCGAAAGCACGATGTGGCCGGACTGCTCGCCGCCGACATTGTAGTTGTGCTGGCGCATATGCTCGACGACGTAGCGGTCACCGACCTTAGTCCGGGCAAGGCCGAGACCCTTGTCATCGAGGAAACGCTCGAGGCCGAGATTGGACATGACGGTCGCAACGATACCATTGCCGCGCAGCTGCTGGCTCTCGGCCCAGCTCTCGGCGATGACGGCCATCAGCTGGTCGCCGTCGACGATCGAGCCGTTCTCGTCGACGATGATGACGCGGTCCGCATCGCCATCGAGCGCGATGCCGATATCGGCGCGCACCTCGTCGACCTTCTTCTGCAACGCGACGGGGCTGGTGGAACCGCAATTGAGATTGATGTTGGTGCCGTTCGGCTCGTTGCCGATGGTGACGACCTCGGCGCCGAGCTCCCAGAGCACGGCCGGTGCCACCTTGTAGGCAGCCCCATTGGCGCAATCGATGGCGATCCTCAGGCCCTGCAGCGTCACGTCGCGCGGCAGCGTGCGCTTGGCATGTTCTATATAGCGGTCATGCACGCCGTCGACGCGCTTGGCGCGGCCGATATCGTCGGATTTGGCAAGCTGCGCGTTCAGGTCCTTTTCGAGCAGATCCTCGATCTCGGCCTCGATGTCGTCTGAAAGCTTGTAGCCGTCAGGGCCGAAGAGCTTGATGCCGTTATCCTCGTAAGGATTGTGCGAAGCGGAGATCATCACGCCGAGATCGGCGCGCAGCGAGCGCGTCAGCATGGCAACAGCTGGTGTCGGGATCGGGCCGAGAATAAAAGCATCGAGGCCGGCGGCCGTGAAGCCCGCGACCATGGCGTTCTCCAGCATATAGCCGGAAAGGCGCGTATCCTTGCCGATGACGACGCGGTGGCGGTGGTTGCCGCGGCGGAAGATCGTGCCGGCGGCAATGCCGACCCGCATGGCGAGATCCGGCGTCATCGGGAAGACGTTGGATTGGCCGCGAATGCCGTCCGTACCGAAATAGCGTCTTTTCATCTGCACTCCTGTGCTTTCCGCGCGCCATTCAAGGCAGCGCACCGTTCCAAGCGAATCCGGCTTCAGTGGAATGTCGTCAATCCAGCAGCGTGATTCATGCTTGCCTCAATTCAGCGGAATGCCACAAAATGCGGCGAACGGCACGTAAATTAGCAAGAAAAATGATTATATCCCGTTACCAATGGAAAAGGCCGGATCTCCACTTCGGAAATCCGGCCTTGTTCAAGGTAGTGCCGCTGTTCAATGCGGCTGCGGTTCGAGGCCGCCTTCGGGCTCGTCACCCTTGGTGGCAGGCCGTGCGCCGGCCTTCGGAACGGCTGAGCCGCGGCTTGGCGGCGAATCATCCCCGAGATCGCGGGACGGCTTTTCGCCGCGGATCAGCGCCTTGATCTCTTCGCCGGTCAGTGTCTCGTATTCGAGCAGACCTTCGGCAAGCACGACAAATTCATCGTGCTTTTCCGTCAGGATCGTGCGGGCCTGCGTATAGGCTTCGTCGATCAGGCGGCGCACTTCATTGTCGATCTTCTGCGCGGTTGCTTCCGAAACATTCTTCGACTGCGAAACCGAGTGGCCGAGGAAGACTTCCTGCTGGTTCTCGCCATAGGCGACCTGACCGAGCTGATCGGAAAAGCCCCACTGCGTGACCATGGCGCGGGCAAGCTTCGTGGCCTGCTCGATGTCGGAGGAGGCACCCGAGGTAATGTTCTCCTTGCCGAAGGTGAGCTCTTCGGCAACGCGGCCGCCCATCATGATGCAGAGGCGTGAGACCATCCACTTGTAGCTCATCGAGTAGCGGTCGCCCTCGGGAAGCTGCATGACCATGCCGAGCGCACGGCCGCGCGGAATGATCGTCGCCTTGTGCAGCGGATCGGCGACGGCGACATTGAGCGCGGTCATCGCGTGTCCGGCCTCATGGTAAGCGGTGAGCTTCTTTTCCGCCTCGGTCATCGCCGAGGAACGGCGCTCGGCGCCCATCATGATCTTGTCCTTGGCGTCCTCGAATTCCTGCATGGTGACGACGCGCTTGTTGCGGCGGGCGGCCATGAGGGCGGCTTCGTTGACGAGGTTCATCAGGTCGGCGCCGGAGAAACCGGGCGTACCGCGGGCGAGGATCTTGAGATCGACATTCGGCGCCAGCGGAACGTTGCGGGCATGCACCTTGAGAATGCGTTCGCGGCCGACGATGTCCGGGTTCGGCACCACAACCTGACGGTCGAAACGGCCGGGACGCAGCAGCGCCGGATCGAGAACGTCGGGACGGTTGGTGGCGGCGATCAGGATCACGCCTTCATTCGCCTCGAAGCCGTCCATTTCGACCAGCAACTGGTTCAGCGTCTGCTCGCGTTCGTCATTGCCGCCGCCGAGACCGGCGCCGCGATGGCGGCCGACGGCATCGATTTCGTCGATGAAGATGATGCAGGGCGCGTTCTTCTTCGCCTGCTCGAACATATCGCGCACCCGGCTTGCGCCGACGCCGACGAACATTTCGACAAAGTCGGAGCCCGAAATGGTGAAGAAGGGCACGTTGGCTTCGCCGGCGACCGAGCGGGCGAGCAGCGTCTTGCCGGTGCCCGGAGGACCGACGAGCAGCACCCCGCGCGGGATCTTGCCACCGAGACGCTGGAACTTCTGCGGATCACGCAGGAATTCGACGATTTCCTCGAGATCCTGCTTGGCCTCGTCGACACCGGCAACGTCTTCGAAAGTCACGCGGCCATGCGCTTCGGTGAGCAGCTTGGCCTTGGACTTGCCGAAGCCCATCGCCCCGCGTGAGCCGCCCTGCATCTGCCGCATGAAGAACAGCCAGACGCCGAGAATCAGAAGCATCGGCAAAAGCGTGCCGAGATAGCTGAGGAAACCCGAAGAGCCGTCCGTTTCAGGACGGGCGGAAACCAGGACGTTCTTCGACTGCAGGCGATCGAGCAGACTGTCGTCGATCACAGGCGAATAGGTCTGAAAGGTGGTGCCATTTTCAACATAGCTTCCGGAGAGACGGTTGCCCGTGACCACGACATCCTTCACGCGGCCCGCATCGACCTCACGCAGAAACTGCGAATAAGGGATTTCGCGGGAGCCCGTCTGCGCCGGCGCCGTCTGAAACATACTGAAAAGGGCGATCAGCAGAAGCGCTATGATCGCCCACAAGGCGAAATTACGTAAGTTAGGGTTCATTGAACTCCCCAGCATGGAACGGCCGCCTCATGGCGACCGTCTTATTCGTATCTAACATAGGGTTGCGCCGTGCGATTGCCAAGGCAACACCCCAGGTCAGATGGTTTTTCCGTCAATACTTCTTAAAGGCAGCCTCGCATAGGGCGCCGTCGCGAAAACCGCCGAAAGCCTGTTGGCAAAGATGAAGTCAAATCGTGTCAAAAAGCGGTCGAAGGGTGCGAAATAGGGTGTTAGTTCGACCATGCGGGCGCATTCCTCAGTTAAAAGGTTTCCTTCGGCAGATAAAACTGGCGCGGAGGCGACGGCGCGCTTCCATGCCGCCTTGGGAAGGTGATGCATACGCCCTCTCATTCCTGTGCTTGTCACAGGAATCCAGCCACCGCGCGTCTGCGCGGTGATTGACTCAATAAAACGTGAAGTGTCGTTCGCGCCCAAGGACTTGGGCGCGCTGGATTCCTCTGACAACTCTCGGGTCAAGTCCGAGGACAGGAATGAGGGGGCGTATAGAGTGGCGGCCTCGACCGCTATCGATGTGGACAAACCATTGCGCGCATAAAACCTTCCGTCCCAAACCCCAGCCTCTCCCGGCTGCAATAGCAAAGGCAATATCCCCCGGCTCTCGCGCGCCAGATAAAGCCCGTCACGCCTGAGATCGAACACCACCCTGCCAGCGGTCATCCGTCCGGGCTCACTGCCGGTGACAAATGCGAGGACACGCTCCATTTGCACCCTCCCCGGCGCAAACGGCTGCCCACCGAAAACAGCTGCCAGACGGCCGAGTGCATAATTGAGAACTGCCCGATCCTGCCTCAACCCGTCAGGCATCACCTGCCCGAGCAGGCCGCCGTGAAGCCGGAAATGACGATCCAGCCATTCGGCTCCTTTTGACGATAGAGCCGGTCGCTCTTCGCAGGCCGCTTGGATAGTCCTCTCGACACCTGCATCGACCGAAAGCTGCCGGCGCATCCGCACGCGCTCGTACGTCGTATCCTCGTTGCTGGGATCGTCGATCCACGGCACGCCCCGCTCTTTCAGGAAAGCGCGGATATCTGCCCGGGTGGAAAAAAGAAGCGGCCGTAAAATCCAGAAACTCCGGTCAAAGAGCACCGCATCCGCAATACCGGTCGAAACCTGCTCTGTTCGCATCCCACGCATCTGCAGCGTTTCGCGCTGATCGTCGAACGTATGCCCCGTGACGATGAGATCGGCTTTGAACTCTTTGGCGGCGGTGGCAAGCAAGCCATAACGTGCCTCGCGGGCCGCAGCCATGATGCCGGTTTTCGGCTTGTCGCCCTGCCAGATCATGATGGTGTGGGCAATACCGAGCGATGCACAGAGGGCTGCGACTTCGCGCGCCTCGTCTGCGGAACCGGCGCGCAACGCATGATCGACGGTTGCAGCGTAAAGGGAAATCTTGAGATGGGGCGCGGCCTTCACGGCTTCATCGAGGAGGAGAAGCAGGCCGGTGGAATCGCTGCCGCCTGATATCGCGACGAGAATGCGCGCGGGGCTTTGAAGCGACGTGAGAAACTGGAGGATCGCCAGTTGAGGCGATGCGGCTTCCGGAGACATTCCGGAAGACCTTAGCAGGCGAGGCGCTTCTGTTCGCTCGCAACCTTGCTTATGACGGCGCGAGAGGCCTTCGGATAACGCTTCGACACTTCGCGCAGCGTCGCGCAGGCCGTCTCGGTATTGTCGAGGGCGGCAAGCGACATGCCGAGCTTCAACAGCATTTCCGGCGCCTTTTCCGATGTGCCGTATTTCTGATGCGCATTGAGGAAGGTCTTGGCCGCCTCATTGTACTTGCCCTGCGAATAGAGCGCTTCGCCGAGCCAGAAATTGGCGTCCGCTGCCCGCGCGCTGCTCGGGTAGTGGGTGATGTACTGCGTGAATTCCTGCTCGGCCGTGCTGTAATCACCGGATAGCACGTGGCCATAAGCGGCCTTGTACTGGTCGGCCTCGCTGCCGAGCGAGGCGGTCTGCTGCGGCGTTTTGGTGTTGGCATCGGGGATCGGCCCGGAACCGATCGTGGCATTTTCGTCGACACTTCCGCCGATCGGATTGCCGTTCTGATCGAAATCGATCGAGCCGAGCTCCTTCGGCGGCTGGCCAAGACCGCTATTCTCAGGCACGCTGGTGGAGGGAGCCGTTTCGGCTCCCTGCGGTGCTTGGATCACCTTGGCGATATCGTCGCCGCCGGAGGCTGCCGGAGCGGCATCGGTCTCGCTCTTCTTGACAGGGGCCTTGGCGCCGCCGCCGGCACCGGTCTTTTCGAGCTGCTGGAAGCGGAATTCATTGTCTTCCTGCTGCTTGCGGATCGTCTCCTGCATCTGCAGAAGCTGAAAGCTCATCTCTTCGATCCGGCCGTTCAGCTGCCGCAACTGCTCTTCGAGCTGCTGCACGCGGACCTCTGCATCGCCGCTCTGCACCTTGATGACGGGCGCCGCCGCCTGGTTTTCCGCGGATCGGCCGCCGAGATGTAGCCCGAAGAAGGAGGCCGAATAGGCCACCCGTTCGCTTCCGGTCACAGCCGCGAGGCAGAGCATGCCTGCCACGACAAATTTCTTCATATGTATCGTCCTGTCCCAGTGATTCTTCGCACCTCGATGGCACGAACAGGAGATTTTTCCAATTGCTTTCAAAAAGCAACGGAGTCTGGCCAAAGTGTGGTCAAAAAGAAAAGGCGGCCCCACGCGGGACCGCCTTTCGAAAAAGCGAATTGTTGCTCGGCAATTACATGCCGGCGCCGCCAAGCACGGTAACCGCGCGGCGGTTCTGCGACCAGCAGGAAATATCGTCGCAGACGGCGACCGGACGTTCCTTGCCGTAGGAAATCGTCTTCAGGCGCTGCGCCGGGACGCCGCGCGAAGCGAGATAGTCCTTGGCGGCAGCCGCACGGCGGGCGCCGAGCGCGAGATTGTATTCGCGCGTGCCGCGTTCGTCGGCATGGCCTTCGACGGTGATCTGGTAATTCGGGTAGCGGCCGAGCCACTGGGCCTGACGGTCGAGCGTCTGCGAGGCATCGGCGCGGATCGACGAGGAGTCGGTATCGAAGAAGATGCGGTCGCCGACATTGACCGTGAAGTCCTGGGCCGAGCCCGGCGTTGCAGCGCCGCCAGCACCGCTGCCGAGGCCGAGGTCGCCGGCGCTGTTCGGCGGCTTCTTGGCGCAGCTTGCGAGCGCGAGGCCGGCGATAAGCGCGATCATGACGGGGTTGCGGGCGAAAGTCTGCATGCGGCTCATTGCCGGGGTATGAATTCGGCTCATGGCCGGTCTCCTTGCGATTTCATCAGGGTTTCCGGACAGTAACCGCACTCGGTTAACCGCCCCTCAAAGATTATGGTTAACAATTTGCTACTTTGTCCCTTGGCCGCTCGGTTCCATGACTTTGGGGCGACAAGAAGGCAGCAGCGCATCGCCTACTCCATAAGCGGCGACCAGGCGGGGTCGGAGCCGTAGGTCGGCGTCTTCACGAGCTGCTCGTTGTAACCGGTCAGATCGATCGAATAGAGCTGCGGACCGCCCGACCCCGCCGCCTGGCGGAAGAACATCAGCACACGGCCGTTCGGCGCCCAGGTCGGGCCCTCATTATGGAAGCCGGTCGTCAGGATGCGCTCGCCGGACCCATCCGGCTTCATTACGCCGATCGAGAACTTGCCGCCAGCCTGTTTGGTGAAGGCGATGAGATCGCCGCGCGGCGACCAGACCGGCGTCGAATAAGAGCCGTCGCCGAAGGAAATACGGGTCTGGCCCGAGCCATCGGCATTCATCACGTAGATCTGCGGCTTTCCGCCGCGGTCGCTTTCGAAGCTGACGCGTGCGCCGTCAGGCGAATAGGAGGGCGACGTGTCGATCGCCGCCGTCGAGGTCAACCGCGTCGTCGTGCGCGAGCGCAGGTCCATCGTATAGATGTTGGAATTGGCATCCTGCTGCAGGCTCATGATCACCTTTTGACCATCAGGCGAAAAGCGCGGCGAGAATGTCATGCCGGGGAAATTGCCGACGACCTCGCGCTGCCCGGTTTCCAGCTGAAGCAGATAGACCCGCGGCTGCTGGTTGGCAAAGGACATGTAAGTGACTTCCTGCCGGCTCGGCGAGAAGCGCGGCGTCAGCACGAGATCGCTGCCATCCGTCAGCATCCGCACGTTGAAGCCATCCTGATCCATGATCGCCAGCTGGCGCTTGCGCTGCTGCTTGGTGCCGGATTCGGAGACGAAGACGACACGGGTGTCGAAATAACCTTCCTCACCAGTGATCTGCTTGTAGATCGCATCGGCGATGATGTGAGCCACACGGCGCCAGTTCTCCGGCTGCGTATAAAACTGCTGACCGGTCATCTGCTGCCCGGCGAACGGGTCCCACAGCCGGAATTCGGCGCGAAGACGGCCATCCGCTTCCTTGGTAACCCGGCCGGTAACCAGCGCCTGTGCGTTGATGACCTTCCAGTCCTCGAAGCGCGGCGAAGCGTCGGGATTAGAAATCTTCTCGATGAAGGCGGTTTTGTTGATGGGTGCGAAGAGACCGGACCGCTGCAAGTCGGCGGCGATGACTTGCGAGACCTGCGCCCCCATGTCGCCCTGGAAGTCAGTCACCGCAATCGGCATCGGCTGGACATTGCCTTTTCGGATGTCGAGGGTGACCAGCGCGTTGGCCGGCGTTGCAAAGACGGCAGCGGTCATCAGACCCACTGCAACCAAAATGGCGCGGAAAAAGGAACACTTTGTCATACCAAACAGCCTTTCAGCATCTATGGAGTCGGATCGCCGGATTCAAAGTGCAGGACGACCTCGTTCCAGGATTCGTATTTTTCTTTCGGGGGCATCGGGAATGGCGACGAGCGCTGTACCGCCCGGAGAGCCGCAGCCGACAGGCCTTCTCGAGCAGCTTCTTTGCCGCCCGAGGCTGTTACCTCGGGTGAACCAACGATCGCCCCATTCTTGTCGAGCCGCAGATGGACGGTGATCACAACTCTGCCGCCCCTCGCCTGCCCAGGAGGAACATTGAAGGAGGAAGCAATTGCGTGCTGTAAATCCATGGCTGACTTCTTGTAGGTCGCCGCGTCGACCGACTGTGCTAACGCCTCAGGCGCACAAGCCAGAATCGCTCCAAGCATGCTGGCGGCTGCAAAAGACTTGTTGCCATGGGACAGATCCGTCAGCATCTAGATTCCCATAGAACTCGGATCGAAATTCAGGTCGAACTCATTCCAAGCCTCATACTTGTCCTTCGGAAGCATCGAGAAAGGGGCGGACTTCATGACAGCTCTATAGGCCCCGCCTTCCAACGCACGGCGTGTGGCATCGCTGCTACTGCCGCCCGATGATTCGACTTCTGGCTGACCAATAATATTACCATCCTTGTCGAGTTTCATGTGCACCTTGATGACCATGCCGGAAAGGCCTTCCATCCCCGGGGTGACAAGCCAATTGCCCTCGATCAAGCCGCGCACCGCATCTTCTTCGCTCTGGCTGAGCTTGGAACCACCGTTGCTCTTCTTCGCACCGAGCGACGCCTCCTGCGTCGAACGCTTGGCGCCGCCAGCGGAAGGGTCGGTCTTGTTCAGCAACGCCGCAACCTCGTCGGCATTGAAGTCGCTCTTCATCGCCGAAGCAGATTTCGCCGTTTCCTGCTTCTTGTCCGCCTTCTTCTTGTCGGTCGGCACGTCGGCGGTCTTCGGCTGGTCCGGGGTCTTTTCCGGAGGCTTTTCGGCGGGCTTCTGCGGTTCCGGCGGCTTCACCTGCGGCTTGGCGACGGGGGTCGGTACATTGTCCGGCAACGCCTCGGCGTCCGGCTTCGGCGGTTCCTCCGGCTTGGCCTGCTCTTCCGGCGGTTTTTCCTCAGGCTTCGGCGGCGTCACTTCGACCGGCTTCGGCGGCGGAATGGAAGCCACTTCTTTCGGCTGCTCGACTTCCGTTTCCTCCTTGACGATGTCCTTGACATCATTCGGCTTCGGATCGGTCTTCGGCATCGGCTTTTCGCTCGAATTCGCCGCGGCAGCCTCGCTATTGCTGGGCTTGGCGTTCGGCACCGGCGGCGTTTTCAGGTCGACATTGTTGTCGCCGGCGTTCTCCGCCGGTTGCGCGATCGGCGGCCGCGTCGTTGGCACGGGCGCGGAAGTCTCCTTCTTCGGAGCCTTCTTGTCGCCTTGCTGCATCTGGGTAATGGATTCCACCGGCACCAGATCGACCGGCATCGCCTCGAAATCCTCCACCTTGAAGGATTCCGGAGCGCCGAGCGACACCATCGCCCAGGTGAGCACCAGGCCGTGCAAAACAGCAGATGTGATGACACTGGCCTTCATTTTGAGCGCTATTGGTCCTTCTTCTGCTGCGTCACGAGGCCGATATTCTTGAAGCCTGCGCCCTGGATACGGGCCATGACGTCGGCAATGACGCCATAGGGCGCTGTGGCGTCGCCGCGCACGAAGATACGTTCGTTATAACCGGTCGTGGCGATCGCCTCGAGCTTGGCGGCGATCTCCGCTGCCGGGATCGGCGTTTCCTGCAGGAACACCTCGCCGTCATTCTTGACGGAAATGGTGATCGGCTGCGTCTCGGAATTCAGCGCCTTGGCCTGCGTTTCCGGCAGGTCGATCGGCACGCCGACAGTCATCATCGGTGCCGCGACCATGAAGATGATCAAAAGCACCAGCATGACGTCGACGAGCGGCGTCACGTTGATTTCGGAAATTACGGCCCTGTTCCGACCGCCACGACGGCGGCGTCCGCCGCCCCCGCCGCCATTGCCTCCAACAGCCATACCCATGTCAGAATACTCCGTTGGTTACTGAGCGGCAGCGCGCGGCTGCAGTTTCTCGTCGATCTGGCGCGAAAGTATGGCGGAGAATTCATCCGCGAAACCTTCCATGCGGCCCGAAAGCTTGCCGGCATCGGCAGAGAACTTGTTATAGGCGATAACCGCCGGGATAGCGGCGACGAGGCCGATCGCGGTGGCAAGCAGCGCTTCGGCGATACCGGGCGCAACCACCGCAAGGTTGGTCGACTTCGAACCGGCGATCGCCTGGAACGAAGTCATGATGCCGACGACCGTGCCGAATAGACCGATGAACGGACCAGCCGAGCCGATGGTCGCGAGCGATCCGAGGCGGGCTCCGAGAAATTCTGTTTCACGGGCGAGCGTCACGTCCATCGCGCGGTCGATCCGCATCTGCAGGCCGATCGGCGAACGGGCGCCACGTTCGAAGGATTTCTTCCACTCGCGCATCGCGGCCACGAAGATCGCCGCCAGCCCCGTATTGCTGCGTTCCGACAGCGAGCGGTAGAGTTCTTCCAGCGACTGGCCCGACCAGAACACCTGCTCGAACTTGTCGAACTGGCGCCGTGCGCGGCCATAGGCCAGGTATTTGTCGATGACGATCGCCCACGTCCATACCGAGGCTGCGATGAGCCCGAGCATGACGAGCTTGACGACA
The DNA here is from genome assembly GCF_057653455.1 of Rhizobium sp. CB2179. Lineage (NCBI taxonomy): Bacteria > Pseudomonadati > Pseudomonadota > Alphaproteobacteria > Hyphomicrobiales > Rhizobiaceae > Rhizobium > Rhizobium sp. CB2179. Next base: position 3,686,334 of record NZ_CM172781.1, read on the forward strand.
ATGCCGGCCTGCATGAAAAGCGACCAGAGGCTGACGTCCGTCGTTGCTGCTGCCAATCCTACTTGTTCCATTGGTCCAAAATCCCCGAATCCAAACGCCCGGCGCTAGACCGGGCGGCACAAACTGATCTCGCAAGAAGTGTCCGGCGGCCGCCGCCCAAAGCCCTGGTCAAACTTCCAAGCTCATCTTCCGCCTTCTTGCCGTCAAATTTGGTCAAAGGAAGGCGTGCACCGCACAAACTCTGACTTTCCCAGTAAGACACTATTATGGTTAATAGATCGTTAGTGCCGGACTGTGACAGTAAGCCTGTGTTTGGAAGATTTCGTTCCATGGATTACTTGACCGGAGCAAGGTCCGGCTGCCGAAAGAGCGCTCATCCTGCGGCGCGGGAATTCCTTCACATAAACTCAAGTTCTGACAAGAACTGAATTTCAGGCGATTCTGACTACAACGGCGTGCTGCCCTCCAGGAATTTCACCGCCAATGTTTCCGGTAGCCGCCTCGGTCGCCCCCGGGCGTTGATGACGGCGATGATCACCTTGGCGGCGATCAGCAGCGTCTCGCCCGAGCGGATCTGCTGATTGAGCACCATCTTGGCGCCGCCGGCTTTTTCCGTATGCGTCAGGATCGTCAGCACATCGTCCATGCGCGCCGGGCTCTTGAAGTCGATCTCCATGCGGTGGACGACGAAAACCAGCCCCTCCTCGTCGGCGCTGACGAGTTCGCGTTGCTCAACGCCGAGGCAGCGCAGATAATCGGTACGGCCGCGCTCCAGAAAATGCAGGTAGCGGGCGTGATAGACCAAGCCGGAAAAGTCCGTATCTTCATAATAGACCCGCTGGACGAGCCGGTGTCCGGCCTCCGTCAGCTCTCCCGAAATGGAAAAAGGGCGTTCCGTCATAATTTTCTCCAAACTGAGGTGCCCTCTTTGGCGCAACGCTTCCAGACAGGCAAGCATTGAATAACTGTCACAATTCCTAACTATTCCCGACAACGAGCGACCTATCAGGAGACGATGCGATGAAGATTGCGGTTATGGGCGGAGACGGTTTCATTGGTTGGCCAACGTCGCTGCATCTCTCCGATGCCGGGCACGACATCCATATCCTCGACAATCTCTCGCGCCGCTGGATCGACACCGAACTCGGCGTTCAGTCGTTGACCCCGATGGATTCGATCCAGGAGCGCACCCGCATCTGGCATGCCGAGACCGGACGCCGCATCCACTTCAATCTGATCGATCTCGCCAAGGATTACGAACTCCTGAAGAACTGGCTTTCCGAACACCGCCCGGATGCCGTCATACATTTCGCCGAACAGCGGGCCGCGCCCTATTCGATGAAGAGCGACCGCCACAAGAACTACACTGTCAACAACAACGTCAGCGCCACGCACAACCTGCTGAACGCGCTGACGGAACTCAATCTCGATGCCCATCTCATCCATCTCGGCACCATGGGCGTCTACGGCTATTCGACGGTCGGCGCCGCGATCCCCGAAGGTTACCTGCCGGTCGGCATCGAAACCGCAGGCGGCGACACGGTCAGCCAGGAGATCCTCTATCCCTCCAATCCCGGCTCGATCTATCACATGACCAAGTGCCTGGATCAGCTTCTCTTCCAGTTCTATGCGAAGAATGACGGCCTGAGGGTCACCGATCTGCACCAGGGCATCGTCTGGGGCACGCATACCGAGCAGACGCGCCGCCATGCGCAGCTGATCAACCGTTTCGACTATGACGGCGATTATGGCACGGTGCTCAACCGCTTCCTCATCCAGGCGGCGATCGGCTATCCCCTGACGGTGCACGGCACCGGCGGCCAGACCCGTGCCTTCATCCACATCCAGGATTCGGTGCGCTGCATCGAGTTGGCTCTCGATAACCCGCCGGCTCGCGGCGCCCGCGTCGAGATCTTCAACCAGATGACCGAAACTCACCGGGTGCGCGACCTCGCCGAGATGATCGTCAGGATGAGCGGCGCCAAGATTGCCTGGCTGCCCAACCCGCGCAAGGAAGCCGCCGAGAACGAGCTGATCGTCCGGAACGAAAAGTTCCGCGATCTCGGCCTCGACCCGATCACGCTGGAAGCAGGCCTGCTCGGCGAAATCGTCGACGTCGCCAAGAAATTCGCCTATCGCGTCGACCGCGCGCGCGTTCCGGCTGTCTCCGCCTGGACTAAGGACATCGCCGCGACGATCAATCACGATCCCGAAGGCAAGCGGCTGAAATCCGTCTCGTGAGCGCGGGCGTGTTCATAATGGAAGGCTCCATAGAGACTCCCTTACCAAGTCAGTTTATGTGGGAAGGAGAGGGCATACAGTGTGAGCCCCCCTCTGCCCTGTCCTTGGGCCTGACCAAGGACAGGAACAAGGAAGTGCGGCAATGGCGCACGTAACCACGCAACTATCTCATCGCTTGGCCTACGTCACCCTCGTCACCAATGCCGATTACGCCATGGGTGCGACCGCACTTGCCTGCTCCCTGCGCCGAACCGGCACCGGGGCTGACATCATCATTCTCCACACCGGCGGCGTCGATGCAGCCGCACTCGTGCCCCTGAAGGCGCTCGACTGCCGCCTGATCGAGGTCGAGCACCTGCCGCTGTCTGCGGCCTTCAACGAACGCCATGCGCGTGGCCAGCTCCATTCGGCAGCCCCTTTCACCAAGGGCCGCAAGCCGGATTTCCATTCGCCGCTCGACAATTTCTGCAAACTCAGGCTCTGGCAGCTCGTCGAATACCAGCGCTGCGTCTTCATCGATGCCGACGCCCTCGTGCTGAAGAACGTCGACAGGCTCTTCCTCTATCCGGAATTTTCCGCCGCCCCCAATGTCTACGAAAGCCTCGCGGACTTCCGCCGCATGAATTCCGGCGTCTTCGTCGCCACGCCCTCGCATGACACATTCCGGCACATGCTCGAAAGGCTCGACAGGCCGGACGCCTTCTGGCGGCGCACCGATCAGACCTTTCTCGAGACGTTCTTCCCGGATTGGCACGGCCTGCCGGTTTATTTCAACATGCTGCAATATGTATGGTTCACCATGCCGGACCTTTGGGACTGGAAGAGCATTTCGATCCTGCATTACCAGTATGAAAAACCGTGGGAAAAGGATCATCCCAAGGCAGCGCGACTACAACCTTTGATCGATCTGTGGCACCGTTTCCACGATGGCGGCGATGTGCCTGAGATCACGGCGCTGGACAATCCGGAAGGGACAGCATGAAGGTACTGGTATCGGGTGGAACGGGTCTCGTCGGCCGGTATGTCGTCGAGGAACTGCTGGCCGCCGGATATCAGGTGATCGTCGGCGGGCGCCGCGCGCCGCTGCCGCGCCTCTTCTCCCGCCCGGTCGAGTTCGCAGCGCTTTCGCTCGACCCCGACAAGGATCAGATCGACGTCTTCGACGACGCCTATTTCTTCGTCCACGCCGCCTTCAGCCATGTTCCAGGCAAATATCGTGGCGGCGAGGGCGACGATCCGAAGACCTTCCACAGGTTGAACCTCGACGGCACCGTCCGGCTTTTCGAAGCTGCCAAACGCGCCGGCACACGCCGCTGCGTCTTTCTGTCCAGCCGCGCCGCCTATGGCGAACATCCCGAGGGAACCGAACTGACGGAGACGATGCTGGCCAAGCCCGAAACACTTTACGGCCAGGTCAAGCTCGATGCCGAACGCGCGCTTGACCACCTCTCCACGCCGGGTTTTGCCGGCGTCAGCCTGAGGGCAACCGGCGTCTATGGCGATCTCTCGCCGAACAAATGGGACGGCCTCATCGCCGATTACCTCGCCGGCCGGCCGGTTGTTGCCCGTCGGGGAACGGAAGTTCACGGCCGCGACCTCGGTCGGGCGGTGAGGCTGATGCTGGAAACGGAAAGCACCCGCATCTCCGGCGAGGTCTTCAACGTCTCGGACATCTCGGTCGACACGCGCGATATCCTTTCACCCATCCGTCGCGAGACGGGCTGTCGGCACGCGCTGCCGCCCCCTCCCGACAGGGCCGCACTCAATCCCATGAGCACTGCGAAAATCCGCACGCTCGGCTGGGCACCCGGCGGAGCGCCTCTATTCGAGGAGACGATGCAGCAGCTGGCCGCTGCGCTGCCTAAATCCCCAAGACACAGGTCCACGCAAGCCTGACGTTGCAGAATGCCCCGAATTGCAATCGGGGGCCCGAATTAAAAATCGGGGGATTGTCCATGCAGGTCGCAACCACGTCTGCCTCCATCATCTTGCGCGGCACGTCTTCGACGGCAGCCATTTCAGCCGCCGGAAGCGAGACCGATCAAGGCGTGCTGAAGCTGCAACGCGCCACCCAGGCGCTGCAGCAGATGCGCCAGACCTTGGCGAACTCAGGAGACGAGGCCAAGGCGAAGGCGCAACGCAAGCTCGAAGAGGCAAAGCAGCAGTTGGAGATGCTGCGCAGCTCCAACATGGCTCCTGAGGTGGTCGCCCGTCTGGCCGCCGAACTGGCGCGCAAGGTCGGCACCGCCGCCTCCGAATTCGCATCATCAGTCGCGACCGGCAGCCCGGCAACAGCGGTTTCGATGGATGCAACCACGGGTGCAGCGGCCGTCGCAATCAGCGGGGCCGATGCGGCGCTGACGGATACCGCAGGAGAAACTGCGGCCGGCGAGACCGGCTCGCAGGAACCGGACGCCGCCACCAACGCCCGCAACGCCTATGCGAGCGTCGCCGAGGATGCCCCGAAATTCTCGGGCATTTCGGCCGATGATCGCGAAACGATGGAAGAGTTCAAGGCGGTGGTGCGCGAACTCAAGCAAGTGCTCGACAAGGCGATGCGCGAGTTGCGGCAGCAGGACCGGCAGGCCGGAGCCAATGCCATTCCTGATATGGCAGGCTTCTCCATCGGCGCCGCGACAATACCGACAAGCATCGTCATCTGACGATCCGCAGCCGCCGCGGCGAGGCGTCAAACGCGCGTGATATCGTCGCGTCCGGCATTTGCATCGGACATCGAGCCGTCTATGCTCGGTCAAATCTCTCAGAACCGGCAGATCGAATGACCGCGAAAGAATTGAAAGCGCAGCTGCGCAACGAACGGCTGTCCGCACGCGACGCCGTCCCCGCCGAGAAACGCGCCTCCAAATGCCTCGCAATGGCCGAACATGCCGGCGAGGCCGTCGGTTTTGCGCTGGGTACGATCGTCTCCGGCTTCCTGCCGATCCGTTCGGAAGCCGATCTCAGGCCGCTGATGGCGCGCTTTGCCGTGCGCGGTGCGCGGCTCTGCGTGCCGGCGATCCTTGACCGGCAGACCATCGTCTTTCGCGAGCTGGCGGAAGGTGCGCCCCTCGTCGATACCGGTTTCGGCACGGTCGGCCCCGGCGCCGATGCCGCCATTCTTGATCCCGAGATCATGCTGGTGCCGCTTTCTGCCTTCGATGCCCGCGGCCACCGCATCGGCTACGGCGCCGGCCACTACGACCGCGCCATCAGCCGGCTAAGGCAAAAAGGCCTGCATCCGAAGCTGATCGGCATTGCATTCGACTGCCAGGAAGTGGCACATGTGCCCGCTGAGCCGCACGACATAAGCCTGGATGCCATCCTGACAGAAAGCGGCCTTCGCTTTTTTGCCTCTTGGATTGGATAGGGAATGCGGCTGCTTTTTCTGGGTGACATGGTCGGCAAGACGGGACGTACGGCGGTCTGGGACCGTCTTCCCGGCCTGGTTTCAGACCTCAAGCTCGATTTCGTCATCGTCAACGGCGAGAATGCTGCCGGCGGCTTCGGCATCACTGAGGATATTTTTCTGGAAACGATCAATGCCGGCGCCGATGTGGTGACGACAGGCAACCACGTCTGGGACCAGAAGGAAGCCGTCGCTTTTGCTGGCCGCCACGATCAGTTCCTGCGTCCCGCCAACTATCCGCAAGGCACGCCCGGCCGCGGATCCGGCCTTTTCTATGCCAGGAACGGTGCGCGCGTGCTCGTCGCCAACGTCATGGGCCGGGTCTTCATGCATCCCGAACTCGACGACCCCTTCAAATCGGCAGAGGTCATCCTCGCCGCCTGCCCGCTGAAGGAACAGGCCGATGCGATCATCTTCGATTTTCATGCGGAGGCGACCAGCGAGAAGCAGTGTTTCGGCCATTTCGTCGACGGCCGCGCCAGCTTCGTCGTCGGCACCCACACCCATGTGCCGACGGCCGACGCACAGATCCTGAACGGCGGCACGGCCTATATGTCGGATGCCGGCATGTGCGGCGACTACGACTCCTCTCTCGGCATGGACAAGGAGGAGCCGCTGAACCGCTTCATCTCCAAGATGCCGAAGGGCCGTATGGAAGCCGCGAACGGACCGGCGACGATCTGTGGTGTCGGCGTGGAGATCTCGGATACGACAGGACTTGCAGAAAAGATCGCACCGCTCCGGCTCGGACCGCGGCTGGCTGAGACCGTGCCGGAGTTTTGGCGGTAGCCCACCCCACCAACACGCAATTGTGAGTATCATCCGTCTGGACCGATGCGACCTCATGCCGCATCCTCCGGCCACACGCGCATAACCCTGAAATTGGATCGATTCCAGGGTTAAAAGTGATAGAGCGCCGGAGGGGTGGCATGAAGCCGCGATATCTTGTCCTCGCTATCGCATGTCTTGCGACCTTCGCCGCGCCGAATCTTGCCGGGGCACAAGAGCAGCGGCCACCGGTCAGCCAGTGCCAGGCGATCGCACAAACCATCCCCAAGGTGACCTTCGCAAGCATTTCCGGCGCTCCGCCGATGATGCCTGCCGTCTCCGAGGGCGAGGACGTCAAACTGACCTTCCTCGGCCATTCCACCTTCGAGATCGAGACCCCGGGCGGCATCGTCATCGCGACAGACTATAATGGCTGGTACAGGCCAGCGACGATGCCTGATGTCGTGACCATGAACAAAGCGCACACGACCCACTACACCCTGACCCCCGATCCTGACATCAAGCACGTGCTGCATGGGTGGAGTGACGTTCCGGGCGAGAAGGCCAAGGTCAATCTCGTCGTCGGCGATGCCTATATCCGCAATGTTACGACGGATATCCGCTTCAGCTACGGCCTCGGCGGCGCGCATGAGAACGGCAACTCCATCTTCATTTTCGAGATTGCCGGCCTGTGCATCGGCCATCTCGGCCACCTGCATTACGAACTGACGGATGCCCATTATACCGAGATCGGCCGCCTTGACGTGGTCATGGTCCCCGTCGACGGTGGCCTGACCATGGGCGCCGACAGCATGAGCCGCGTCATCAAGCGGCTGCGGTCGTCGTTGATCCTGCCGATGCACCGGCGCGGCCCGCCAGTCGAAGCCTTCGTCTCGATGTTCGGCAAGGATTTTGACGTCGCCAATGCGCCCGATGCCAGTATCACCGTCTCCATGCGCACTCTGCCGAAAAAGCCGCTGATCTATGTACTGAAGGGCGTGCAGTAGAAAGGCCCGGCGGTTTTGCTTCTACAGCGCCGCGCGTCTTTTCAGACGCGCAAAGGACGCTGTAGCACTTTGAATTCCTGCATAATTTTATCCTTAAATCGATTCCGATTTAAGGAATTATGCAGGAGCCTCGCACATCAGGCGAACTGCAGGTGGCGCTTGATTCCAACATCCGGCATCTTGTCGTCGTCGAGATTGGCCTTGGCGATCTCCCAGCCGAATTTCAGCTTGTTGCCTGTGGAAACCCAGATCTCCGCATCGTCGACATGGAGGGACAGCATGGTGAGCTTGGGGTCCTTCTTGCCGCCGTCATACCAGGCCGCGACGATCGAGCTCCAATATTCCTCGATCTTGGAGGGATCAGGATGCACCTCGATCACACCGGCGAGGCAGGCGTGATAGTCGTGATCCTTGCCGATAACGCAGAAATGCGCGCGGCTGCCGGGCTTGATGGCGCGCACGATGTCGGCGTCGGTCTTGGTGTAGAACCAAGTGGTGTTGGTGGTGGGATCGGCATGCGGCGCCATCGGCTGCATGTGCATGTCCAGTCCGGAAATTCCGAGCATGCCGGCATGAACATCGTTGACCTGATCCCAGAGCTGACGTGCTGGATGTTCCTGCGCCTCGCTGAGACTTGCCATGATCGTTCCTTTCCGTTGGATGGAGTTCGGTTGAAACGTCATCCCCTCACCTTTGTTCCGAACTGCTTTTTCCTTGAACGGGTGCCGTTTCACTCTTATAAGGCGGCCCATTCCGAACAATGAGACGTGAACAGGGGTGCCATGGCTGGCCATTCACAGTTTAAAAACATCATGCACCGCAAAGGCCGTCAGGATGCCGTGCGGTCGAAAATGTTCTCCAAGCTTGCGCGCGAAATCACCGTTGCCGCAAAGGCCGGCCTGCCCGACCCGACGATGAACGCCCGCCTTCGCCTGGCGATCCAGAACGCCAAGGCCCAGTCCATGCCGAAGGACAATATCGACCGCGCCATCAAGAAGGCAGCCGGCGCCGACGGCGAAAACTACGACGAAGTCCGCTACGAGGGCTATGGCCCCGGCGGCACGGCGATAATCGTCGAGGCCCTGACCGACAACCGCAACCGCACCGCCTCAAACGTTCGCTCGAGCTTCACCAAGGCCGGCGGCGCTCTCGGCGAAACCGGCTCCGTTTCCTTCTCCTTCGACCATGTCGGCGAAATCACCTACAAGCTTTCCGTCGGCGATGCCGACAAGGTGATGGAAGCCGCGATCGATGCCGGCGCCGATGACGTCGAAACCGACGAAGACGGCCACTACATCACCTGCGGCTTCGAAGCCCTCGGCGAAGTGGCGAAAGCGCTGGAATCGAGCCTCGGCGAGGCAGAAACCGTCAAGGCCGTCTGGCGCGCCCAGAACAACGTGCCGGTAGACGAGGAAAAAGCTCAGTCGCTGCTGAAACTCATCGACAGCTTGGAAGATGATGACGACGTTCAGAACGTCTATTCCAACTTCGAGGTCTCGGAAGAAGTGCTGGCAAAGCTCTCGGCCTGATCTCCGCAGGTAGGTGTCCAATAAAAACCCGGCGGCAGCGCCAGGTTTTTTCTTGCCGGAAAGGTGGCGCGTCAGAGTGACGCCTTACGCGGCGGCTCGCATGAAATTTCCCAGCCCCGCGAAAAGTTCCACCGATGTCAGCCGCGCCTCGATGTCGTGGATCGGCATCGAGATGATCACCTCGTCGGCCTGCGTTTCCTGTAGAAACTCCGTCAGTTTCGCCTCCGCCGTCTTCGGCGACCCGACCACGGCATAACGCAGCGTGTGTTCGACATTCATCTTCTCCATCGGCGACCAGAAGTCCCCCATATCGGCCACCGGACGCGGGAACGGCCCGCGGACATTGCGGCGCAGATTGACGAACTGCTGCTGGGCAGAGGTGAAATGATAGCGTGCCTCCTCGTCCGTCGCCGCCACCGCGCCCATCACGCCGACCATCACATGCGGCTTGGCGAGCGTCGCCGAGGGCTGGAAGCGGTCGCGGTAGATCGCGATCGCATCGAGCAGCATGTCGGGCGCGAAATGCGAGGCGAAGGCATAGGGAAGTCCCAGCATGCCGGCGAGCTGAGCGCTGTAGAGACTGGAGCCGAGTAGCCAGATCGGGATATGCGAGCCATTGCCGGGAACCGCGAGGATCGCCTGGTTCTCGACCGGCGTATCGAGGAGTTGCTGCAGTTCCACCACGTCGTTCGGGAAGCTGTTTGCACCGGCCTCGAGATTACGCCGCAGCGCCTGTGCCGTACGCATATCCGTTCCCGGCGCGCGCCCGAGGCCGAGATCGATGCGGCCGGGGAAGAGCGCCTCCAGCGTGCCGAACTGCTCGGCGATGACCAGTGGCGAATGATTGGGCAGCATGATGCCGCCGGAGCCGATGCGGATGCGCTTCGTCGCAGCCCCGACATGGCCGATAACAACGGCGGTGGCAGCGCTGGCGATCCCCGGCATGCCGTGATGTTCGGCAAGCCAGAAGCGCTTGTAACCGAATTCCTCGGCCTTCACAGCCATGCGCGCCGAGCCATCGAGGGACTGGCGCACGGTGCTGCCTTCGGCAACGGGGGAAAGGTCGAGTATGGAGAAGGGAACCATGGGAAACCTGCCGGGCAGTTGAACGATGCCGTCTATGTAGGTTCGCGCCCGCACCATTCCAAACCATGCGCGCAAACAAAAAGAGCCGCGCGAGCGCGACCCTTCTGCAATGTTAGAATCGATAATTTACCGATGACGGCGCAGCACATGCACCTCGGCGCTCGGCTGGTGGTGGCCGGGCGGCAGCGTGAAATTGCCGAGCTGGCGGTCCATTTCCAGGGCTTCCGTCGCCAGCCGGTGGATCGCCGCCGTCGTCTCTTCGACCATCGAGGCGTTCTGCTGCGTCATCGCGTCGAGTTCGGCAACGGCGCTATTGATCTCGCGCAGCGTATTGGCCTCCTCGCGGGTCGCACTCATGATCTCGTTGATCTGCCCGTTGATCGCCTCGACATGGGCGCCGATGCCCGTCAGGGCGACACCCGCTTTTTCCACAAGCGTAACGCCGCTTTCGACCTCATGCGTCGATTTCTGCAGCAGGCTGGAGATCTCCTTGGCCGCACTCGACGAACGCTGGGCAAGCTCACGCACTTCCATGGCGACGACGGCGAAGCCCTTGCCGGATTCACCGGCGCGCGCCGCCTCGACGCCTGCATTAAGTGCCAGGAGGTTGGTCTGGAAGGCGATGTCGTCGATGACCGAGATGATCGTGTTGATCTGGCGCGAGGAGGCCTGGATCGCCTCCATCGCCGCGATCGTCTCGCGCATGATCTGACCGGAGCCGGTCGTCTCCTTCTTGGCGTCGCGGGCGATGCGCTCGGCCTGTTCGGCCCGCGCGATCTGCTGGCGGACCGACTGGGTGATGGCGCTGATCGCATTCGCGGTCTCGGTGATCGAGCCGGCCTGGCGCTCGGTGCGCCCGGCAAGTTCGTCGGCACCGGTGCGCATCTCCTCGGAGCCGGCGCGCACCGCCATCGAGTTACCGCCGATCGCCGTCATGGTTTCGCTGAGCCTCGCCAGCGCCTCGTTGAAATTGACGCGCAGGCTTTCAAGCTCGTTCGGGAAGCGGGTATCGATCTGATAGGCGAGATCGCCGTTCGCCAGATGATGCAGGCCCTCGTCAATCGCCTCGACCACCTGCTGTAGCGTCTTCGCCTCGGCTTCGCGCTCGGCCAGGTTCTGCTGGCGGTCGTGCTCGGCCTGCAGGCGCGTCTCTTCGCTCGCGGCTTCGAGCTCGCGGCTTTCGATCAGCGAGTGGCGGAAGCGGTCGAGCGCGTTGGCCATCGTGCCGATCTCGTCCTTGCGGTTCAGGCTGCCGATCTCGCTGTCGAGCTTGCCGTCGGCGACATCGCGGGTGACGCCGGCAAGCCGTGCAAGCGGCGAAAACAAGAAATTGGTGATGAGGCCGGTCGCGATCGCCATGACGACGAGCACACCGATGCCGATCATCGTCAGCAGAGTGGCGATCTCGATCGAGCCGGCATTAAGCTCGCTCAGAAGCACGCTTTCGACCACGAGGAAGCGATCGCCGCGATAGTCGATGCCGCGGACATAGGCGCGGGCCGCGCCGTCCGTCCGGCCGAAGTCGGCCACCGTCATCGCCGAACTGGCAAGCGCGCTCTTGATGAAGGTGAAGGGTGTCGCATCGAGCGTTGCAAGCTTGCCGCTCGCGTCGAGGCCGACGGCGGAGCCATCGCCGGAGACGATCGCCGCCCGTGCCGTGCTGCCCTGGACGATGCCCTTGGCAAGGATGCCGGTGACGATCTCGTCCCGCACCTTGAAGAGAATGATGCCCTTGGCCGCTCCAAGCTTGACGATCGGCACGGCATAGAAGATCGCCGACTTGCCGCTGCCGGCATCGACGCGAAGGCCGGAAAAGCCTGTCGGCGCGGCGTCATCGGTCGCCCTGGCGGTATTCTCGATCGCCTTGGCGAAAGCGATGCCGGCACCGGTCGCCTTCCAGGCGTCCGACTTCAGGTTTTCGGCGAAATCGTCTTCCTTCTTATAGGAATAGAGCACGGTGCCCTCGAGATCGACAATCAGCAGATCGCTGAAGGCGGTATCCTCGAGGTCGCGGGCAACTTCACCCTGCGTCTTCTCGTGGCTCGAATAATAAAAGCCGCTCGGCCCTTCCGGCTTGATGAGCTTCTCGCGTTGGTCGGCGGGGTTGGGGTTGCCTGCTATGAAAACCTTCTTCAGCTCGGCACGGGCATCGCCCGCGGTCTTCTCGATGGTCTTCCAGCCGCTCTTCAGGTTGGTGATCGACATCTGCAGCGCCTCGATGCGCGCGATGGAGTTGGCCTGGTTTTCAAGCTGCGTCAGCTGGTCCTGCAGCATGTCGCCGCGAAAGATCAGCACGCTTTCCTTGGCCTTCAGCGCCTGCTCGTCGGAAATGCGGCTGCTGGCGAAATAGGCAAGCACATCGATGACCGCGATCGACAGCACGGTCAGCAGAATGAATGTGGCGATGACCTTAAAGGACAGGGATTGAAATCTCCGAGCCATGTACGACGAACCCCTTCTGAACGCGCCTGCCAAGCGCGGGCACGCAGCGCATGCCTGATCAACTGACCTATAAACAGAACATCGGAGGCTTAAATCTTCGCGAAAAGCAGCCTCTCTCGTATTCGGTGACTAGAATTCAGGCATCTGTTTTAATTCGCGGTAAATGGCGGGGCCGAAATCCAGGAATGTTTTTGTTTTGTTCACATATCGATGGCAGTTATTTCGCAATCGCTATAGGTTGAACCATGCAAAATACGATTCGCATCGTCGGCATCGATCCCGGTCTTCGCCGCACCGGCTGGGGAATCATCGAGACATCAGGCAATTCCCTGCGGTTTGTGGCATCCGGAACCGTGACCTCCGATGGAGACATGGACCTTGCCTCCCGCCTTTGCCAATTGCACGACGGCCTGGCGGAGATCGTCCACAGCTATAAGCCGGATGAGGCCGCCGTCGAGCAAACCTTCGTCAACAAGGATGCGGTGGCGACCCTGAAGCTTGGCCAGGCCCGCGGCATCGCCATGCTGGTGCCGGCGCGCGCCGGGTTGCCGGTCTCCGAATATGCCCCGAACGCCGTGAAGAAGGCCGTCATCGGCGTCGGCCATGGCGAAAAGCAGCAGATCCACATGATGTTGAAGATCCTGATGCCGAAGGTCGAATTCAAGGGCAACGACGCCGCCGACGCCCTGGCGATCGCCATCTGCCATGCGCATAATCGCGGCAGCAACCGGATGCGGCAGGCGCTGGCTGGCTAATCTGTTCTTGACTTGTTCCCATTCGATGATAAGTAATACCTCGGAGGTATTACTATGCGCGTGACGGAAAAAGGCCAGGTGACCATTCCCAAGGACATCCGAGACCGTTTGAAGATCGGCCCGGGATCCGAGGTGGATTTCGTTGCCGATGAAAAGGGTGCCCGCCTCGTTGTCCTCTCCAGCAGGATAGAGCCATCACAGGACGATTTTGAATCCTGGCTCGGCAGTATGAGCGGGACCCTCGACACCAGCGGCATGACGACCGATGAATTCATGGAATGGTTGAGGGGACCACGTGATGACCTCAGTCCTCGTTGATACGAACATCTTCATCGATATTTTCGGGCCGGATAATCCTTTCAGGGAATGGTCCGCACGGGCGTTGAGCATACTGCGTCCGGATTCGCAATTCATCATGACACCGGTCGTCTGGGCGGAGTTGGCAAGCATGACCCCGCGCGAGGAAACCCTTGCATTTCTCCTGTCGCGGCTGAACCTGATCCGCGAGGCCCTGCCGTTTCCCGCCGCGTACCGGGCCGGCATGGCCCACGCGCAGTACCGGAGAAGCGGCGGCCTGCGCGATCGCACCCTGCCGGATTTTTTCATCGGGGCGCACGCCCTCGTTCGATCGCACCGCCTTCTGACGCGCGATGGCGCGCGCTACCGCTCCTATTTCCCTGAGTTGGACATCATTTCTCCCGAAACGCATCCTTGAGAGACCGCGACCCATGATCGGCAAGCTGAAAGGCACCATAGACGAGATCGGCGAAGACTATGTGCTCGTCGATGTGCACGGCGTCTGCTACGTCGCCCATTGCTCGGCCCGCACCCTGTCGAAGCTTGGCTCGGCTGGCGAGGCCTGCGTGCTGTTCATCGAGACCTATGTGCGCGAGGATCAGTTGAAGCTCTTTGGCTTCATGACCGCGCTAGAGCGGGAATGGTTCAACCTGCTCCAAAGCGTCCAGGGCGTCGGCGCCAAGGTGGCGCTCGCCGTGCTCTCGACGTTGACCCCAGGCGAACTGGCTAATGCGATCGCCCTGCAGGACCGCACTGCCGTCTCCCGCGCGCCGGGCGTCGGTCCGAAAGTGGCGATGCGCCTCGTCACCGAGCTCAAGAACCGGGCGCCTGCCTTTGCCGGGGAAGCAATCAATATCGCTCTCAAGCAGGAACTCGGTGAAGGCGTCGCGGCAGCACCGGTCGCCGATGCGGTGTCCGCATTGACCAACCTCGGCTATTCCCGCGACCAGGCCGCCAATGCGGTTGCCGCGGCAATGAAGACGGCGGGTGATAACGCCGACAGCGCCAAGCTGATCAGGCTGGGATTGAAGGAACTGGCGCGGTGAAAAGCCGCAAAACCGATGATGGGATGTCGAGGCAGCCGTTTTTTGGTGTATTGGTGTGACAGGATTCAAAACGGAATGAGAGCATGAGCGAACCCGCCCGCCTGATATCGCCGGAAAAGCGGGGCGAAGACCTTGATATCACGTTGCGCCCGCAATCGCTGGACGAGTTCACCGGCCAGGCGGAGGCGCGCGCCAATCTCAAGGTCTTCATCGAGGCGGCGAAAAACCGCGGCGAAGCGCTGGACCATGTGCTCTTCGTCGGTCCGCCCGGCCTCGGCAAGACGACGCTGGCGCAGATTATGGCCAAAGAGCTCGGCGTCAACTTTCGCTCGACGTCGGGCCCGGTGATCGCCAAGGCCGGCGATCTCGCTGCCCTGCTCACCAATCTCGAGGAGCGCGACGTGCTCTTCATCGACGAAATCCATCGCCTCAATCCCGCCGTCGAGGAAATCCTCTATCCGGCCATGGAAGATTTCCAGCTCGACCTCATCATCGGGGAAGGCCCTGCCGCTCGCTCGGTGAAGATCGACCTGTCGAAATTCACGCTGGTGGCGGCCACAACCCGCCTCGGCCTGTTGACGACGCCGCTGCGCGACCGCTTTGGCATTCCGGTGCGCCTGAGTTTCTATACCGTCGAGGAGCTGGAGCTGATCGTGCGCCGCGGCGCGCGGCTGATGAACCTGCCGATCACCGAGGAGGGCGCCCGCGAGATCGCAAGACGCGCCCGTGGCACTCCGCGCATCGCCGGCCGGCTGTTGCGGCGCGTGCGCGACTTTGCCGAGGTGGCAAGGGCAGAAGCCGTCACCCGCGAGATCGCCGACGAGGCGCTGACCCGCCTGCTGGTCGACAATGTCGGCTTCGACCAGCTCGACAAACGTTACCTCAACATGATCGCGGTCAATTTCGGCGGCGGCCCGGTCGGCATCGAAACCATTGCCGCCGGCCTTTCCGAGCCGCGCGACGCGATCGAGGACATCATCGAGCCCTACATGATCCAGCAGGGTTTCATTCAGCGCACGCCACGCGGCCGTGTTCTGACCGCAATCGCGTGGAAACATCTGGGAATGCAACCGCCAAAGGATATGGAGGCTGCGCAGTTCCGGCTGTTCCAGGAGGACAACTGAGTGATCACCCGCCGCGGATTTTTGAAGGTTCTCGGCGGCGGTTTCGCCGGCGTCATGTCGCTCGGTGGTTATGCCTTTGCTTATGAACCGCTCGCGCGGCTCGCCATCACCCGCTACCAGCTGACGCCGCCGGGATGGACGCCAGGGCTCAAGCTACGCGTCGTCGCGCTCGCCGATCTCCATGCCTGCGAACCCTGGATGTCGGCAAGCCGCATTGCCGCGATCTGCCACACGGCGAATGAACTCGAAGGCGACGTCACCGTCCTGCTCGGCGATTACGCCGCCGGCATGAACATGGTGACGCAGTACGTGCATTCGAGCCAATGGTCGAAGGCGCTTGCCACCTTGCAGGCCCCTCTCGGCGTCCATGCGGTCATGGGCAACCACGATTGGTGGGAGGACAGGACCGCCCAGAAGAACGGCGGGATGGAAACATTCGGACACCGAGCCTTCGCCGACGTCGGCATCCCGGTCTATGGCAACCGCGCCGTCCGGCTCGAAAAGGATGGCAGCGGCTTTTGGCTCGCAGGCCTCGAAGATCAGCTAGCGCTTCTGCCGGGCCGGAAGTGGGGCCGCACGCAGATGCTCGGCCTCGACGATCTCGAGGGAACGATGGCTCAGGTGACGGACGATGCGCCGGTCATCCTGCTTGCCCATGAACCCGATATCTTTCCGCGCGTGCCGGAGCGTGTGTCGCTGACGCTATCGGGTCACACGCATGGCGGACAGATCCGTTTGCTCGGCCGTTCGCCTATCGTGCCCTCGCGCTACGGCAACCGCTACGCCTATGGTCATATGATCGAGGAGGGGCGTAATATCATCGTCTCCGGTGGCCTCGGCTGCTCCATCGCGCCGGTGCGCTTCGGCGTGCCGCCGGAAATTGTCGTGATCGATCTTGGATAGAATGGCATGGCCAAGCGCACTCTCATCCGCCTGAATGCGGGCGCTGAGCGTTTCAACTATCGCATCGCCGGCCTCGGCTTTCGTGACGGCCACGTGCTCGTCCATCGCGCCGTGCATGAGCCCTTCTGGGCCTTTCCGGGCGGCAGGGCGGAAATCGGCGAGACGTCGGAGCAAACGCTGAAACGGGAGATGGTGGAGGAACTGGGCGTAGAGGTGACCGTCCATCGCCTGCTCTGGATCGTCGAGAATTTTTTCCGCTACGACCAGCGCGACTGGCATGAACTCGGCCTCTATTATCTGATGGACCTCCCGCCGGAATTCCCCTTCTTGTCCGGCGAGATCATCCATCGGGTCGAGGACGGCGACAACCATCTCGAGTTCAAATGGGTGCCGGCAACGCGTAATGCCCTGTCCGCACTCGACATCCCGCCCTATTTCATCGCCGATGAAATCGAAACCCTTCCCGTTGTGCCGCGTCATCTCGTCTGGCGGGACGGCGATCTCGACGGCAAAGACTGACGCAGGCAATTCAAGGTGTTACAGCGCCCTTTGCGCGCCTTAAAAGGTGGCGGTGCTGTCGCCAAAAGCCTTTAAAGAGGAGATGCGCCGATGCCGACCTTCGATCCTGTCAGGCCATTTCGCAAACTTGCCTACAACAACGCCCTTGCCAACCGCCGGCTGCTTCAGGCCTGCGCGACACTGAAGCCCAGCGAATTCGAAGCGCCGCGCACCAGTTTCTTCCCCTCGATCAAGGAAACCTTGAACCATATCATCACGGTCGACTGGTTCTATGTCGACGGCCTGGAAGGCGGCACGCTCGGGCTCAAGGCCTTCGAGGTCGACGAACCGTTCGATGACGTTTCCTCGCTGGCAGAGGCGCAGGCGAAGGTCGATCAGCGCCTGACGGCACTTTGCGAGGCCCTGACGCCGGAGAGACTCATCTCGACCATCAGCCTCCATCGCGGCGACCGCATCCAAGAAGAGCGGATGGAGGACGTGCTCGGCCACCTCTTCCAGCATCAGACCCATCATCGCGGGCAGGTGCATGCGATGCTCTCCGGCACCAGCGTCGCTCCGCCGCAACTCGACGAATTCATCGTTGCCGACGATGCCCGGTTCCGTGGCGGCGAACTCGCCACGCTCGGCTGGAGCGAAGAAACGCTGATGCGTTAGCGCGTCCTGCGGGCCGCGAGTGCTTTAAGTCTCTATTTGATGCCTGTCGTGGTCCCAAAATCGCTGCACAGTTTTGGGACCACGACAGGCATTAATTCTGCAGCCGCTTCTTCAGCCCGTCGATGATTGTCTTGGTGAGAAGATCGTAATTCTCGTCGAAGTGATGATCGCCGGGCAGTTCGATGACCTCGGCGCCGCTATCCTTCAGCGCCGGACAGGCAACATCGTCATCGTCGTCCTTGCCGTAGATGCATTGCACGAGCTTCGGATCGATGTTCTTCAGATCGCCGACAGGATCGCCTCCCGCCCCTTCCGTCTTCTGGCCGAGCCAGCCGAGAACAGAGATGACGTAGTCGACTTGGTGCGAAAGCGACAGCAGCGACAATTGCGCCACCGCCGACTTTTCGGCTGGCTTGAGGAGCTGGTAGGTGGCGGGCACGACATCGGCGCCGAAGGAATAACCGACGAGCAGGACATGCTTCACCTTCCACTGCTTGCGGTAGAAATCGATGATCTTCGAAAGATCGGCAGCTGTCTCCTCCGGCTTGCGCTCCTTCCAGAAATAGTGGAGCGAATCGACGCCGACGACCGGAATACCTTCCTTCTGCAGCGTGCCGCCGACCTCCTTGTCGATGTCGCGCCAGCCGCCGTCGCCGGAATAGATCACCGCCATCGTATCGAAGGCCGGCGTTGCCTCGAGCACCGCCAGCGGCAGGCCGAGCGGGTTGCCGAAGGCGCCGGAGGCGGTGACGAGATCGTCGAGCGTATCGGCAAACGCCGTCTGCGCATCGTCGGTGGAATCGCGGATCTCGATCGCGTCATGGGCCTTCTTCAGCGCCTCGGCATGCGCCCGGCCATCCTTGTTGGCCTCAGGCGTGAAGACGGTAACGATCGGGTCCGGCAGGATGCCGTCGCTGAGGCCATAGACCGTGCGTTCGCCGACCACCTGCTTGGACGCCGGCGTGCAAAGCTCCTTGGCAAGCGGAATGCCGGCGGCCGGATTAACGGCAAGTGTCTGGCCGATCGTCGCATCCGGCGTTTGCGCGGCGATCGCCAGCGCCAAGGCCCCGCCCTCGCCGATACCGGCGACGATCGGCAGGTGATAGGCGTTGTTGCCGGTCGCGCGCTGCACCTGCTGGCTCAGCGATTCGATGTCCGACACCATGTAGACACAGCCGTCGTTGAGGCTGACGTCGTACTGGCCGAGCGCCTGGATATAGGATGGAAAGTCGACGCCGATGACAACGGCGCCTTCGGCGACCAACCTGTCGGCTTCGCCCTTCTCATAATCGCCCCAGCCGGCGGCATCCGAGATCAGCATCACCGTGCCCTTCACCTCCCCTTCCGGCAGGAAGATGTGCGGCGACGGGATGAGCCCGGTTTCGAAACTCTGCGTGGTCTCTTCGGCGGCGTCAGCCGGTGCGGCCGCGAGCATGCAGGCGCATGCCGTGGCAAGAAGGATTGTTCTGATCATTTTCTCACTACCCCTTTCAATCCGCCCCCAATCAGAAATGTCGCGTCCATCAACGCGATCATCGGATTGCCCCCTCCTGAGACCGCAAGATAGCGCGGTTGCCAGTGCGGATGAAACTTGGATTTGAATGCCCGAAGGCCTTTGAAGTTATAGAAGCGCTCGCCGTGTTCGAAGACGGTGCTGCCGATGCGGTCCCAGACGGGCGCCGCCTCGCGTTTCGACATGCCGGAGAGAGGCGCCATGCCGAGATTGAAGTGGGTGAAACCCTGCCCTCGCAGATATTCCATGATCTGCACGAAGAGAAAGTCCATCGAGCCCTTCGGCGCGTCCGGCGAGAAGCGCATGAGATCGATCGTGCCCTCCTGTCTGGATTCGGTCACGAGGATATTGGCGAAGGCGACGATCCTGCCGTCCTTTTTCAGGATGCCGACCGGCTGCGAGGAGACATAATCGAAATCGAACGCGCCGAGCGAGAAGCCCTTTTCCTTGGCATTGTGATGCTCGAGCCAGGCCGTCGAAACCGCGGCAAGATCATCGATGACCGAAGACAAGTCCTGCGGTTCGACGACGGCGAATTCCAGCCCGTCGCGCTGGGCGCGGCTTGCCGTCTGGCGAAGGTTTGCCCATTTGCCGCCCTTCATCTCGAAGGTCCTGAGATCGGCCACCGCCAGTTCGCCGAGCTTGAAGGCGCGCAGGCCGGCATCGGCGCAATGGGACAGCAGCGCCGGCGATATCTGATAGAACACGGCCCGGCAGCCGGCGGCGCGCGCCGCTTCGACGAAACGCCAGACGAGTTCCTGCACGGCGCGATGGTCGCCGACCGGATCGAACAGCGCGATCCAGGAGCGGCCCTGCCGGCCATACATGATGAAGGCATCGCCGTTTTCCGAGAACATGATGCTCTTGTCGCCCATGCGCACAAGATTGGCATCGGCATTGCCCTGCTTCATGACGATCTCGACGGCACGCGCCAGCGCCTCGTCCGTCGCCTGCTCCGGCCGGAAGCTCGCCGGTCGGAGCAGGCTGAAGACGGCGATCGCCGACGAAATGATGGTGATGCCGAGCACGGCGCGCAGCCCGCGCGGCGCCTCGGCGGTGAATTCGAACTGCCACCAGAGCTGGTTGCTGTATTCGACGTCGCGATAGACGAAAAGCAGGATGACGACAGCCCCGACGACGATCACGGCGATCGCCATCAGCCAGGACGCCGTCAGCGCCTGGTTGAGCAGCGAGGCCTGGCGGGTAAAGAGCCGGCGGCTGACGAAGAGCCCGAAGATGAGGAAGGCAAGAAAAGCCGCTTCGATAAGCGCGATCGCCTTCAGCAGCGACAAGGTCAGCGCGGCAAGCGCCGAGAACACGGCGACCCACCAGGCGCCGTCGAGCCGCTGGCCGAGGCCGCGCGCGGCGACGACGAGTGCCAGCCCCAACAGGCTGGAGAGGAAATGCGCCCCTTCGACCATCGGCAGTGGCAGATAGTTGGAGAGGAATTCGAGGTTCTGGTCCGGCGTCGGCGTGACGCTCGAAAACACCAGCATGACGCCGAGCAGCAGCGCGAGGGCCGACAGCAGCTGCGGCATCAGCCGTCCGCCGATGCGCCGCATGCTGGAGGCCGCCGGATGGTCGACGAAACGACGCAGCTCCGCCGCCGAGACCGCGAGCACGGCGATCAGCAGCGGCAGCACATGGTAGACCAGCCGGTAGAGCACCAGCGATCCGAGCACGGCATCGATGTTCACCGCGCTGCCGAGCGAGGCGATGATCACGGTCTCGAACACGCCGAGCCCGGCCGGAACATGGCTGAGCACGCCGAGACCGACGGCGATCGCATAGACGGCGAGGAAGACCGGCCAGCCGATGGCTGTCTGCGGCAGTAGCACATAGAGCACCGACGCCGAGGCGGCGATATCGAAGGCTGTGACGAGGAACTGCCGCGACCAGGTACGCGAATCCGGCAGGCGGATTGCCACAGGGCCAAGATCGAGCACGCGCCCGTCACGGCCGATGATCATCACCGCGCCCAGAATGGCGACGATCGAACCGGCGATCAGCCGAAGAAGGAAGGGGCTGATGCCGACGAGCGGGCCGATCTCGTCGGCGATGACGATGAGGGCGATTGCCGCGACGCCCGCAAGCCCCAATCCGAAGGACAGCGTGACGAAGGCGATGATGCGTCCGATATCCTCCGGCGAGAGCCCGAGGCGCGTATAGGCGCGGTAGCGAATCGCCCCCCCAGACAGGGCGCCGAAACCGGCGGTATTGCCGACGGCATAGGCACTGAACGCCGTCAGCGCGACATGCGGAAAGGGCAGCTTCTTGCCGATATATTCGATGGCGTTGAGATCGTAGAAGATCAGTGCGAGGAAACTGAGCGCCGTGAAGAACAACGCAAGCAGGATCGAGCTCGGCCTGGTGGCGGCGAGCGCACCGACGACGTCGTCATAGCGCACCTCGTTGGTGAGCTGCATGATGGCGTAACCGACGAGGCAGAAGACCACCAGTGATGCGGCTGCCAGCAGCGGCGTTCTGTACCGTCTGAATAGACCGCCAAAAGAAAACCCGTCCGCTTCTTCAATCTCTTCCAAATTGCCGTGCCCCGACATTCTCGTACCCTGCTGCAACTGCCAGCTTGGCGGGAATCATTTCAGATGACGTAACATGAAAGGCATATAAGCTCTATGAAGCTATGCCGCTGCTACCCCAGCCCCGCCGCCTGCGCCTCAATCATCCTCAATTGGGGCGAATTTGCGCAGGCGAGCGGCGCAGCACATTGCATTTTCGTAAGCTTCGGCAGAGCCTTGCGCTCGATGGAGAGTTGAGACGCGAGAGAAAGGTTCGATATGCAGGATGGTTCGGCCTTGGTGATGCTTGCTCTCGGCCGCCTGCTGCTCGGCGGCCTCTATGTCGCTGGCGGCGTTCATCATTTTTTCGTCATCGTGCCGCTGGCCGAGGCGATCGAAGCCCGCGGCCTCCCTTTTGCGAAATGGGTGCTGGTCTTGGGCAGCATGTTCCAGATCGTCGCCGGCATCCTGCTGATGCTCGGCCTTTTTGTCGCGGCAGCGGCATTCGGTCTCATCGTCTTCACGCTGGCGGCCACCGTCATGCTGCTGAATTTCTGGGACATGCAGGGAACGGCGCGCGACAGCGCGATCAATACCTGGAAAACCAACCTGGCGATCATCGGCGGCCTGCTGATCGCAGCAGCCGGCGCGATGTGAAGCGGTTCATGCCGCCGGTTCGGCGCCCGCCCGCGCATGCGCGGCGTATCGTGCGACGGCAGCATCCACCTCCGCGTCGCGGTCGCCCGCCACCTGCACCGTCGGCACGGCGAATTCGATACCGTTTTCCTGGAAGGCATTACGAATCATCGCCAGCGCATTGCGGCGGATGACGAATTGCTCGCCGGGCTTCGTCATCATCGACAGCCGGATTTCGATGGCGAATTCGCCGAACTGCTCGACACCCTTCATCTTCAGAGTCTCGATGATATGAGGGCCGAATTCCGGATTTTCGAGCAGCGTCTGGCCGATCTGCTTGATCACCTTCTTCGCCTTGACGAGATCGGTGTCGTATTTGACGTTGAGGCTGATCTTGTCGATCGTCCAGTCGCGATTGAGGTTCTTCACTGCGCCGAGTTCACCGAACGGCACCGTCGTCAGCGGCCCGCGATGATGTCTGAGCTTCACCGAACGCAGGCTGAAGGCCTCGACCACGCCCTTGTGGCTGCCGCTTTCGATATATTCGCCGATGCGGAAGGCATCGTCCCAGAGATAGAACATGCCGCTGATGACGTCCTTGACGATCGTCTGCGCGCCGAAACCGACCGCAACGCCGACGACACCGGCGCCGGCGATCAGCGGCCCGATTTCGATACCGAGGCCGGAGAGCACCATCAGAACGGCGATGACGGCAATGACGACGGCAAGGATATTGCGGAAGATCGGCAACAGCGTCTGTATCCGCGCGCGTTTGGCCTTCTCCTCATCCGTTGCTCCGCCATCCACGGATGATTCAAGCAGCTTGCCGTCGATATAGGCCTTGATGACATGCCAGAGCAGATCGGCGGCAAGCAGGATGACGATGCCGCCGATCACGCCGCGCGCGATCTTGTCGATCATCGTTTCGCCGGCCGCCATCGTATCGGCACCGACGCCGAGCATATGCCCAAGCCAGATGGCGGCAACGGCAATGATCAGCGCCCGCACGCCACGGTCGAGCAGCACGGCTGCAATGCGCCGCGTGGCAAGGAAGCTCGCTTCGGTCTGCTGCAGCGATTTTACCGCAATCGTCGAGACGGCAAGCACGCGCGGCAGCAGCAACACGTAAATGCCGAGCCAGAGCAGCCAGTTGAAGCCTGCGACCCAGAGGCTCCAGAGCAACAGGAAATAGACGGTGAGCGCCCAGGAGGTCCCGTGACCACGCTTCTCGTCCTTGTGCGGCCGCGACCAGACCGCCTCGATCGCAATCAACAATAGGCCGATGCCGAGGATATAGCCGACGAGGAGCCGCACGCTCGCAGAATAGCCGAGCGGCTCCATCGACTGGATCACCGCCCAGCCGAAAATGAAATAGATGACGAAGGTTGCACAGCGCCGATACCAGAAGAATGCGACGTCACGCGCCGGCATGATCGGAGCGGTGATCTCCTGTCGTTCTTCCTCGGCTCGCGCCAGCCCGATGAGATCGACCAGCACGCCACCAAGGCAGATGGTGAAGCGCTGGACCACGAGCGCGACAACGCAAACGATCGCGATGCTCTGGCTGACCGGCGGCCAGCTGACGCTGAGAAGAGCAAGTGCCGTCGCCATCGCAAAGATCAGCGCCGGAATGACGCGCGGGGCGAGATGCATGCCCGCCATCTGCGCCGCCTGGCGACGGCGGCGGAAGGCATAGCGGGCAATGCGCTCGACGATGGTGCCGAGCAGGAAAATCGCCAGAAACTGCGCTATCATACGTGGCCAGCCGATGGCGGCGATCTCGCCGAAAAACAGCGAAGAAGCATGGCCGACCTGCGAGGGCAGTGTCATCGCTGCATCGGAGACCATCGAGACGTGCCGACGGGCATGCTGGAGCAGACCTGACAGCACCGACATCTGGTCGCCGGCCGCCGAATCGCTCGCGGTTGCTGCCGCCATTTGCGTCGACATCCATTGTTTGACCTGAGGAGTCTGCATCAGCTCCATCATCTGACGCACCTCGGCCGGCGGGGCGGCCGCGGCCGGCACCTGCGCCGGCGACGTCTGGGCAAAGCCAGGCGAAACCGCCGAAAAAAGCGCGAGCAATGTCAGCATGCCGAATATGACGGCCTTCAAGCCCCTTGCCATGCCACGCTCCATGACCGCCTCCAATGAAATGTCGGTCGCTTGTGCAGAGCAGCGCCGACATTTTGCAATGGATACTCGCGACCGTTGCCGCCAGCAAGCAGTAGGAAAACCATACTGATGGCTAGGAAAGGTCAACGTCGCCGCCTCTTCGAAACGAAACGCCGCGCTCGATTTCAGAATGATGGCTTTGTCGGAACGGTGAGTGAAGTCGCTCGCCTTCAGGATTTCACGGCCGGTTTTTCCACGTGGCCGCCGAAGCCCGCGCGCATCGCCGACAGCACCTTGTTGGCGAATTCGTCATTGTCGCGCGAGGAGAAGCGACCGTAGAGCGCAGCGCTCAGCACCGGCGTCGGCACGCTTTCGTCGATTGCCGCCATGATCGTCCAGCGGCCTTCGCCGCTGTCCGAGACGCGGCCTGCATATTTCGAAAGTGCGGGATCGGCATGCAGCGCATCGGCCGTAAGATCGAGCAGCCAGGAGGTGATGACGCTGCCGCGGCGCCAGACTTCGGCGACATCCTGCAGGTTGAAATCATATTGGAAATGTTCCGGATGGGCGAGCGGCGCGGTTTCCGCATCGGTCTCGTGCGAGGCGGCGCCGATATTGGCGTGCTTCAGAATATTGATACCTTCGGCATAGGCGGCCATCAGGCCATATTCGATGCCGTTATGCACCATCTTGACGAAATGACCGGCGCCATGCGGGCCGCAATGCAGGTAACCCTGCTCGGCGGTGCTGGCCGCAGCCGCTTCGACGCTCCGGTTGGGCGAGGCTTCCGTCTTGCCGACGCCAGGCGCCAGCGTCGCGAAGATCGGGGAAAGGTGTTCGACGATGCCCTTCTCGCCGCCGATCATCAGGCAATAACCCCGCTCGAGGCCGAAGACGCCGCCGCTTGTGCCGACATCGACATAGTGGATGCCCTTGGTGATGAGGTCGGCGCCGCGGCGGATGTCGTCATGGTAATAGGAGTTTCCGCCGTCGATGATGATATCGCCATTCTCAAGCAGCGGCACTAGGCTCGCCAGCACCTTGTCGACGATCGCCGCCGGCAGCATCAGCCAGATCGCGCGTGGATGGGTGAGCTTCGAGACGAATTCCGCGAGCGAAGCGCTGCCGGTCGCACCGAGGCCCGCGAGCTCGGCAACGCTTTCCGGCCTGGCGTCGTAAACGACGCATTCGTGACCGCCCCGCATCAGGCGCTGGACCATATAATTGCCCATGCGGCCCAAACCAACCATGCCAAGCTGCATAATGAATCTCCTGGAAACCGAAATGAAGTATCGAATCCGGAAATTAGCACCCGCAGTGTGACAGGCAAGCAAAGTCTCGGTGATTTCGGCGAATGCGACGATTGCACCGCCGACCTCCCCGAGATCGACGTATCGTTAAATATCAGGCGCGCTGGCCGGCTCACCCTTCATCTCGCTGAGGAACATGCCCTCGCGCAGATTGATGCCGTATTCGACGAAAGCCTTCATGCTGCAGAGCATCTGCGTCCAGCCTTCGCAGTTGAGATAGGTGCCGCGCCGGCCGGCATCGTCTTCGCGCCAGCCGGTCTCGGCGATCGTCACCAGTGTGCCGCCATCCTCCAGCGGCTTGAAGTTCATCTCGACCAGCGTCTTGTACTTCGCCTCGTCTTCGCCAGTGCCGCCATCCCAGCGCAGCACGATGCGGCTTTCCGGCACCAGTTCGACGACCTCGACCGGCGCATCCTTCCACCAGGTCACCGTCGTGCCCTTCACGAGCGGCGCGCTCGCTCCGCCGATCGTGGTGAAATAGCTGCTGAGCTTCTTCGGATTGACGACGGCATCGAATACCTCTGCGACGGGACGGCCGATGCGGCCGGAAACGCGGATTCCGAGAGACATGACACTTCTCCTCTTCTCCATTGTGCCTGTTCCGTTGTACTTGGCGTCATTATGTTATAAAAACATAACATGTCAAGCGAATCAACCGACGACCCAGTCTTCAAGGCGCTGGCGCATCATCGCCGCCGCGAAATCCTCGATCTGCTCAAGGATGGCCCCCGAACCACAGGGACCCTTTGCGAGATGTTTCCGGAGATGGATCGCTGTACGGTGATGCTGCATCTGAAGGTACTGGAAGAGGCCGATCTGGTCATCGCCAGGAAGGAAGGCCGCGAGCGCTGGAACCATCTGAACAGCCTGCCGATCAAGCACATCTATGACCGCTGGATCAGCGCCTATGCCGGCCATGCGCTCTCTATCCTCGACCGGCTGAAAGGCGACCTGGAAGGTCAGCCCGAATAATGACCCGGCGTCAAACCGCCTTGCCGCCCGCCCCGCCGAAGCCCTATGCTGCAAAAAACGACACGGGATCAGACGGATGACGATATCCGGAGCCGGCATACGCCGCATGCGGCTGCTGCGGAGCATGAAGCAGGAACATCTCGCCGAACTCCTCGGCGTCAACCAGGCGACGATCTCACGCTGGGAGCGCGATAAGCTCGCCCTTTCGCCCGAACAGGCTATCAAGCTGGAACGGATTTTCGCCTCGCCGCCACATGCAGCAGTCGATGCGGCGCTGAAGCGGCTGGTCGAGGATTCCGTCCGGCCGGTGCATCTGATCTGCGACCGCACCCACCGGCTGCTCGCCACCTCTCGCCCGCGGCACGCGGAGTGGCGGGCGCCGCTCGGCGCCTTTCTCGGCCGCTCTCTATTCTCCTACGCCTCCGCCGAGATCGCCGCCGCCGAGCAGTCGCTGGAGGAGCGCGGCTGGCATGCGGGCAGGCTCTCGTCGCTGACGCTTGATACCGGCGCCAACGGCAATGTGCTGCTGCCGATCGCCGCCGGCCGCATGACCTGGGAAAGGATCATGCTTTCCGATGGCAGCGCCGGCCGCCTCGTCACGACCATCCGCTGAGCCTCAAGCTTTCCTGCACGCCCATGCATAATTTATGCGTTGCCTGAAAACCTTAGTCTTTATAGCGTCCGCCGCCGAACGGTCAGGAGACGATGTGATGACGATACTGGTGACGGGAAGTGCCGGCCATCTCGGCGAGGCGCTGATGCAGACCTTGAGGGCGGAAAGCCGCTGGGTGCGCGGCATCGATATCAAGCCCTCGGCTTTTACCGACATGGTCGGCTCGATCAGCGATCGCGCCTTCGTCCGCCAGGCGATGTCGGGCATCAGCCACGTCATCCATGCCGCGACGTTGCACAAACCGCATGTGGCGACCCACGGCAATTATGATTTCCTCGACACCAATATCGCCGGCACTCTGCACCTGCTCGAAGAGGCGACCACCGCAGGCGTCGCAAGCTTCGTCTTCACCAGCACCACCAGCACCTTCGGTGCGGCATTGACGCCGGCTGCCGGCGAACCGGCGGCATGGGTGACCGAGGACGTGCTTCCCGTCGCGAAAAACATCTACGGCGTGACGAAACTCGCCGCCGAAGGTCTGTGCGAACTCTTCGCCCGCAAATCCGGCCTGCCGGTCGCCATTCTCAGGACTTCGCGTTTCTTTCCCGAAAATGACGACGATCCTGACATTCGCAACGGCTATTTGGCAGAGAACGCCCAGGCCAATGAGCTTCTTCACCGCCGCGTCGATATCAGCGACGTGGTCGGCGCCCATCTGCTGGCGCTCGAAAAGGCGCCGGCAATTGGCTTTGGCCGCTACATCATCTCCGCCACGACGCCGTTTTCGGCAAATGATCTCGCCGCGATCCGGCGCGACGCGCCTCACGTCGTCGAACGACTGTTCCAGGGTGCAGGCGCCCTTTACGCATCACGCGGCTGGAAGATGTTTCCTTCGCTCGACCGTGTCTATGTCAACGAACGCGCAAGGCGGGAACTCGGCTGGCAGCCGCGATATGATTTCCGTTTCGTGCTCGATTGCCTGCGCGACAACAGGGAGTGGCGAAGCCCTTTGGCGCTGAATGTCGGCTCCAAGGGCTACCACGATGAGGTCTTCGCCGAAGGGCCTTACCCGGTTGGATAGAGCAGCGAGCTGCAATGCGGACACGCGAAAGCCCGACTTCCTCTCCAGCATGACGCTTTCGCTGAGAAGTGTCATCCAGATATCACGATCCCGTCATAGACCGTCTGCCGGGGATATGGGGCGACGAAATCCAGGGCGTGTTGCGCCATCGGGAAATCGAATCCAGGCCGGGGTGTCATTTGAAGCGGTGTCCAGCCTGCGGGCGGAAGCCGTTTCGAGAGCGCTTTTGACCGAGAGGGTATTTCCATGAAGAATGTCAGACCTTACACAGCGCGGCTTTTCGCCGCGGTTCTCGCGGCATCCGCCGCCGTGCCAGTCGTCGCAATGGCCGAGAATTCCGCCACCGTCGGCGGCCTCACCTTCGTCAACAAGGGCTTGGTGGGCATCGGCCGCATTCCGGCCAACCAGCGTGACAAATTCGGCGAGACCTTCGGTTCCGGCTCGGGCATGGCGATCGATCCCGCCGCCTGGAGCCGCGACGGCGCCGGCTACAAGGGCACGCTCTACCTGTTGCCCGACCGCGGTTACAACGCCGTCGGCACCGTTGATTACCGGCCACGTCTGAACACCATCTCGATCGGCCTGACGCCGACCGCTCCGGGTGCGGCACCCGAGGTCGGCAAGGAACAGTCGGGCGTCGACGCAAGGCTCGTCGATTCCACACTCTTCGTCGACGACAGGGGCGGCGACATGACCGGTCTCGACCCGGAATCCGGCGTCCGCCCCGCTGCCGGTAGTTTTCCCGCGCTGCCGCAGGCGACGAACGGCAAGATCGCGCTCGACAATGAAGCCATCATCCGCATGGCCGACGGCAGCATGTTCGTCAGCGACGAATACGGGCCTTATATCTATCACTTCGCCGCTGACGGACACCTGCTCTCCGCCACCCAGCCGCCGAAGGCGCTTTTGCCGATGCGCAAGGGCGCGTTGAGCTTTGCCTCCAACAATCCCGGCTCCGGCGCCTCCGCTCCGGACCCGAAAGATCCGGAGACCGGCCGCCAGAACAACCAGGGTCTCGAAGGCATGGCGATGACGCCTGATGGCAAGTTCATCATCGCTGTGTTGCAATCGGCCGCCCGCCAGGACGGCGGCGATTCCGGCTCGACCCGCCAGAATACCCGCGCCATGATCTATGACGCCGCCGATCCCGATCACTTGAAACTGGTGCACGAATATGTCGTGCCGCTGCCGGTCTTCAAGGACGCCAAGGACAAGACGACGATCGCCGCCGAGAGCGAAATCGTCGCCCTGTCCGACAAGACCTTCCTGATGCTCGCCCGCGACAGCGGCAACGGCCAGGGCCTGAAGGGCGACACCTCGCTCTACCGCAAGGTCGACATCGTCGACATTTCCGCCGCGACCGACATCGCCGGCAGCGATTTCGATGACGGCAAGCCGATCGCGCCGAAGGGCGTCATCGATCCCTCGCTGACGCCGGCGACGCTGACACCCTTCATCGACCTCAACGACAAGACCGATCTCACCCGCTTCGGCCTGCACAACGGCGCGCCGAACGACAAGAACAATCTGTCGGAAAAGTGGGAAGCCATGGGTCTGGCGAGCGTTCTCGACCCGAACCTGCCGGACGACTACTTCCTGTTCGTCGCCAATGACAACGACTTCTTGACGCAGGATGGTTTCCAGGTGGGTGCCGCCTACAAGGCGGACGGCGGTGCCGACGTCGACACCATGTTCCAGGTCTTCCAGGTCACCCTTCCAGGTCTGAAGAAGTAACGGACGCGCTGAAGAAGGGCGAACGGGCAACCCGCGTTCGCCCGCCATATCCGGCGTCTTCGCTGAAAATGGAAGGAAAGGGTGCGATCCACGACCACCGATGGATGTTTACGATCCTGGGTGCCTACAAACGTAGGTGGGCGCCGTGTGTCCAGGCCCACGGGCCTGGCCAGGGACAGCTCCCTTTGGATCGAGTATGGCCCCAGGGATTGTGGTTCCTGTCGAGAGGCGCAGACCGCATGGCGATATATAAGGTTGTTTGCGCTGCCGCGCCAGTGGCGACGGAAGGCCGCCCCTATTTAATTAGAGCCTTTCCTGGTCAGATTGAAGCATTCTGCCGGAGCAGGTTTTCGTCAGGGCAGAGGCGATTGGCGAAGGGCATACCTCTTGGTACGTCCGAGCCGATCGCCTCTGATCCTGGCGCAAAGATGCCCGGCCCTTCGGGTTGGCTGAAACGGGCCGGCTGATCGACCGGCCGGCTTGGCCGTAGAGCCGGGCTACGACACGCGCCGGCCGGTCGACCATCCGACTCCGTTTGAGCCAACAGAATGCTTCAATCTGACCAGGAAAGGCTCTAGGATCAATTGAGTTCGGGGGCGGACCGGCCGTTCAGCTTGTCGGTGATGCCGCGGATGCGGCTCGACACTTCACTGAGCGCTGCCGCAAGATTTTCCTCGGTCCGGGCGGTGGCTGCAAGCACCGTATCGCGATTGCCGCGCAGCGTCTCGAGCTCGGACTCCAACCCGGCGACGCGGCGCGTCAGCTCGGCAATCTCGTCCGTGATCATGATGCCGGCCATGACGGTGATCCTGAGATCGCCGATTTCCCCGAACTGATCCTTGAGATGGCCGACATAGCGGTCGAAGCGGGTGGCGAGATCGGTCAGGTGATCCTCCTGCCCTTCCTCGCAGGCCATGCGATAGGCCTTGCCGTCGATCGTTACCGTCACCTGCGCCATGCCAAACTCTTCCTATCAGCGATCCAGAACTGCGCGGATCGTTTCCATGGCCGTCACCAGCCGCCGCGATACCTCGCGATTGACCTCTTCCAGCCGGTTGGCGCGGAATTCGGCCTGGTCGAGCTCCTGCGCCAGCCGCGAGCGGTCGGCGTGCACACGCCGCACCTCGCCCTCGATCTCGCCCTGCTCGCGCTGCCGTTCGACGCGCATGTCGACGGCGTTTTCGAGGCTCGATATCGCCTGTCTCAATTCGTTGAGCGCTGCTTCCATGGTTTTGCCTGTGGGCATCATGTCTTTCCGATTCCCGCGCAGGATCCGCGAATCGGCACGCCGCGCCGATCCTGCGATTTCAAAAGGATATGCAGCTCGCTAACGGCCCGTCAATAAATCCTGTCACTTGCCCACCGGCCTATCCTGTGGATGAGCGTTTTACACATCGATTTCGTCATTTGTACAATCGCGTGATCAAATGTCAAAAATCGCCGCTTCCCGCCCGGATTTGACCTGCCATTTATTGACTTGCCCGTCCCAACTGCTATGTCTCTGCCGCTTTCACTCGATGGTCTTGGAGGCTCGAGGCCATCCCCCGACACCCGGAACTTGCGGAAAAGCCATGACCTCTCCCGAACAACACGACCGGATGGCGAATGCAATCCGTTTTCTCGCCATGGACGCCGTTGAAAAGGCGAACTCCGGCCACCCGGGCATGCCGATGGGCATGGCTGACGTGGCAACGGTCCTGTTCACCAAATATCTGAAGTTCGATCCGAAGAAGCCGCACTGGCCGAACCGCGATCGCTTCGTGCTGTCGGCCGGCCACGGCTCGATGCTGCTCTATTCGGTGCTGTATCTGACCGGCTATCCTGACATGACGATCGAAGATCTGAAGCAGTTCCGCCAGCTCGGTTCGAAGACCGCCGGCCACCCGGAATACGGTCATGCCACCGGCATCGAAACGACGACCGGTCCGCTCGGCCAGGGCATTGCCAATTCCGTCGGCATGGCGATTGCCGAACGCAAGCTGCGCGAGGAGTTCGGCTCCGATCTCCAGGATCACTATACCTATGCGATCTGCGGCGACGGCTGCCTGATGGAAGGCATCAGCCACGAAGCCATCGCGCTCGCCGGCCACCTGAAGCTCAACAAGCTCGTCCTGTTCTGGGACAACAACTCGATCACCATTGACGGCGCCGTGTCGCTGTCGGATTCCACCGACCAGATCGCCCGCTTCAAGGCGGTACACTGGAATACGATCGAGATCGACGGTCACGATCAGGCTGCCATCGCCGCCGCGATCGAAGCTGCCCACAAGTCCGACCGCCCGACCTTCATCGCCTGCAAGACGATCATCGGCTTCGGCGCCCCGAACAAGCAGGGCACCCACAAGGTCCACGGCAACCCGCTCGGCGCCGAAGAAATCGCGGCCACCCGCAAGGCGCTGAACTGGGAGGCGGAAGCCTTCGTCATACCGTCGGACGTGCTCGACAGCTGGCGTGCAGCCGGCGCCCGCTCCGTCGAGCTCGTCAAGAGCTGGGAAGATGGCCTCGCCAAGGCTCCGGCCAGGGCCGAGTTCACCCGCCGCATGGCAGGCGATCTGCCGGAAGGCTTCGACGCCGCGATCAGCGCATATAAGAAGAAGCTCGCCGAGACCAAGCCGACGGTTGCGACCCGCAAGGCCTCGGAAGACGCGCTCGAGGTCATCAACGGCTTCCTACCGGAAACGCTCGGCGGCTCCGCCGACCTGACGCCGTCGAACAACACCAAGACCAGCCAGATGCATTCGATCACCCCGACGGATTTCGCTGGCCGTTACATGCATTGGGGCATTCGCGAGCATGGCATGGCGTCTGCCATGAACGGCATTGCGCTGCATGGCGGCCTCATCCCCTACAGCGGCGGCTTCCTGATCTTCTCGGATTATTGCCGCCCGCCGATCCGTCTCGCCTCGCTGATGGGCATCCGCGTCATTCACGTCCTGACGCATGACTCGATCGGCGTCGGCGAAGATGGCCCGACGCACCAGCCGGTCGAACAGCTCGCCGGCCTGCGCGCCATCCCGAACCTGATGGTCTTCCGTCCGGCCGACGCCACGGAAACGGCGGAATGCTGGCAGATCGCCATCAAGACGCACAACCGTCCTTCGGGCCTTGCTCTGACGCGCCAGAACCTGCTCGCAGCCCGTACCGAATACAGCGAAAAGAACCTGTGCGAACAGGGTGCCTATGTGCTCGCCGGCAATGCCGACGCCAAGGTGACGATCTTCGCCTCCGGCTCCGAAGTCGAAATCGCCGTTGCAGCCCGTACGGCACTCGAAGCCAAGGGCGTCACCGTCCGCGTCGTATCGGTTCCCTGCACCGAACTGTTCTTCGAGCAGCCGGAAGCCTATCGCAAGGAAATCCTCGGCAACTCGCCAGTCAAGATCGCCGTCGAAGCCGCCGTTCGCGAAGGCTGGGATGCGTTCATCGGACCGGAAGGCACCTTCATCGGCATGAAGAGCTTCGGCGCTTCCGGCCCGGTCAAGGAAGTTTATAAGCATTTCGGCATCACCGCCGACGCCGTCGTTGCAGCCGCGGAAGCAAAGCTTTAATGAGGGCGCCTTGAGGCGCTCTCCATCTCCTCAATTCCAGGCCCTCACTATCGGGCCCTACTCTATCGGGAGTGAATGAACATGACAGTCAAGGTTGCCATCAACGGTTTCGGCCGCATCGGCCGCAACGTCCTTCGCGCCATCGTCGAATCCGGCCGCACCGACATCGAAGTCGTCGCCATCAACGATCTCGGCCCGGTTGAAACCAACGCCCACCTTTTGCGTTACGATTCGATCCACGGCCGCTTCCCGGCAACGGTGAAGGTCGAGGGCGACTCGATCATCGTCGGCAACGGCAAGCCGATCAAGGTCACGGCGATCAAGGATCCGGCAACGCTTCCGCACCGCGAACTCGGCGTCGACATCGCGATGGAATGCACCGGCATCTTCACCGCCCGCGACAAGGCTGCCGCTCACCTGACGGCCGGCGCCAAGCGCGTCATCGTCTCGGCGCCCGCCGATGGTGCCGACCTGACGGTCGTCTTCGGCGTCAACCATGACCAGCTTACCAAGGAGCACTTGGTCATCTCCAACGCTTCCTGCACCACCAACTGCCTAGTGCCGGTTGTGAAGGTTCTCGACGACGCCGTCGGCATTGACCACGGCTTCATGACGACCATCCACTCCTACACCGGCGACCAGCCGACGCTCGACACGATGCACAAGGACCTGTATCGCGCCCGCGCGGCCGCCCTTTCCATGATCCCGACCTCGACGGGTGCAGCCAAGGCAGTCGGCCTCGTTCTGCCGCATCTGAAGGGCAAACTCGACGGCACCTCGATCCGCGTTCCGACTCCGAACGTTTCCGTCGTCGACTTCAAGTTCGTCGCCAAGAAGGCGACCAGCGTTGGTGAAATCAACGAAGCCATCATGGCTGCTGCCAACGGCAAGCTGAAGGGCATCCTCGGCTACACCGACGAGCCGCTCGTCTCCCGTGACTTCAACCACGACAGCCACTCCTCGATCCTCGCGACCGATCAGACCAAGGTCATGGAAGGCAACTTCGTGCGCGTCCTGTCCTGGTACGACAACGAGTGGGGCTTCTCCAGCCGCATGTCCGACACGGCAGTCGCTTTCGCCAAGCTCATCTGAGCGCTCTTGAGGCATCGACATGCAAAGCGGCCCGGGAAACCGGGCCGCTTTTTGTTGCAGTGCCTTCCGAAGGAAACCAGCCTTCCCCGCACCGAAGCAACGCCAGGAAAAGTGCGAAGCGGTTTTCCGTCCGCAGTTGCGTAAAAACAAAAAGTTGGAGCGGTTCTGCGCTTCGATGAGAAGCTGAACCGCTCCGCCATCTTTTCGTCCATTGCCCCGATGAGATCTGCTAGAATACGTCACCCTGGACATTCGAAATGCCCAGTTTCCTCGCGCATTGGCCACCGGCCAGGCGCGGCCACGCCAATACGTGCGGTAGCGCTGTCGCCCGCATGAAAATGAGAGAGATGGATGGATTACTTTACCGTTGAAATCGCCGGCCGCGCCGTTGCCAGTTTCCGCTCGGAAAATCACGAGGAAGCGACGCATTTCTTCGAGGCGGAAGACTTTCGCGACGATCTGACCGTCCTGGAATCCGAAGGCAAGCCTCTCTGGGACCGCAAAGCGGCCCTGAGCCTGCGCAAGGCGACCACCGAGGAAGCAAGCGAAGTCGAGCATGCCTATGAATTCGACGACGATCCCGAACGGACGATCGAGGACGAGTTCGTCGTTTTCCTGGTCCCGGTCGCGGATCTGACCGACGAGGGCGAGGACACAGAAGACTGACCAACGATCCGCACCGGGTTCGATAAGGCGCCGTTCTCAGGACAGGATGGCGGTGCAGTTGAGGCTGCCTCGGGGTTCGAATTCGATCGGCGTCTCTGCACGGATTGGTAATCCGCTGGCCAAGCGTGCTAGATTGAGCAAATACGCAGCGCTGCACAATGGCTAAAGTGAGCCAAGTGGAGGTGATAAATGGCAGAGGCACAAAAACGCTTGTCCCACACCACCCTCAAACGGCGGCAACGGTTTCACCCCAAGCGGGACGTCAGACCTGCCGTGTTGGCGAAGGCCAATCGTCTGGTCATCTGGGTCGCCGCCCTCATTGGCCTCTCGTTTCTCGCCATCGTCATATTTCAGGCAGTGTTGGGATAGCAGAGCAAGGGTCGGCCGCTTCTGGCACAAAACGACAGCCGGCTGCTCTCGCTAGGCGGCAGGCATTTCCACCCGATATCGAAAAATCTCAGCGTTCATTTCCACGCTCTTCGCATAGGCGCCTGCAATCCATTCTTCCCGTCATTGGACAAGGCAAACGGGCCGCATGAAAGGAGGAGGGTGTCTTATTCTGTTGCCATTCGCAGATACGGGCAGGAAAAATCCGTGCCTGTCTCTTTTGCCCTGCTCTCGCCTGATTTTCCTATACATTCTTTATAGAGAATTTCTCCCGTAGCATTCCGTGTCGGTTGGCCGTCCGGCAGCCGTTCAGCAGCATGAAGCAGCATCGCGACGAGGTTAAGCCGCAAGGCCTACCCTTCTCTGACGTTTTGCCGTTTACTGACGGATCGCAGCGCGTGATGGAGGGGTTGAATAAAGGCGGATCGGCCGGGGGTGGCTGTGTTCGCGAAGCAGTCGATTGAAAGGGGTGGGCATGGAAGCGTTCTATATCGTGGTGCTGGTTTCGACGGCGCTCGTGCTTCTTGCCGCTTTTTCGAGCCTGCTCGCCTTCCGCTTCGGCGCCCCCCTGCTGCTGCTCTTCCTGATGATCGGCCTTGCTGCCGGCGTCGATGGTCTCGGCATCGAGTTCAGCAATAATTATCTCGCCTATATTCTCGGCTCCATTGCGCTGGCCGTGATCCTCTTCGATTCCGGCTTCGGCACGCCGATGCAGGCCTTTCGGCTCGCGGCCGTGCCCTCTCTGGCGCTCGCCTCGGTCGGCGTGCTGATCACCGCCTCGCTCTTTGCCTTCGCCGCCATGTGGCTTTTGAATTTCACCTGGCTGGAAGGCCTGTTGCTCGGCTCGATCGTCGCATCGACCGATGCCGCCGCCGTCTTCTTCCTGCTGCGCATCGGCGGCATCAACATCCGCGACAAGGTGCGCTCGACGCTGGAGGTCGAATCCGGCACCAACGACCCGATGGCGATCTTCCTCACCATCGCCCTCGTCGAGGTGCTGGCGAGCGGCGAGCGTTATGCCGGCATCAATATCGGCATGCTCGCCATGTTCGTGCAGCAGATGGGCCTCGGCGTCATTCTCGGTCTGCTCGGCGGCATGATGATCGTGCTGATCGTCAGCAGGCTCGATACCGATCGCGGCCTGACACCGATCTTTGTGCTGGCGCTCGCTCTTCTCGTATTTTCCTTCACCGGCGCGGTTGGCGGCAGCGGCTTCCTCGCCGTCTATGTCGCCGGCATCTACGCCGGAAACCGCAAGATGCAGGCGATCGGCACCATCAAGCGCTTCCAGGACGGCATGACCTGGCTGGCGCAGATCATCATGTTCCTGGTGCTCGGCCTGCTCGCCACGCCATCGCAATTTCCTGTCATCATCGTGCCGGCCATCCTGCTCGCCCTCTTCCTGATCTTCGTCGCCCGGCCGTTGGCGATCTGGCTGTCGCTGCTTCCCTTCGATTACACGCAGCAGGAAATCGGCTTCGTTGCCTGGGTCGGCCTGCGCGGCGCCGTCTCCATCCTGCTTGCCATCATGCC
This sequence comes from Rhizobium sp. CB2179, assembly GCF_057653455.1. NCBI lineage: Bacteria > Pseudomonadati > Pseudomonadota > Alphaproteobacteria > Hyphomicrobiales > Rhizobiaceae > Rhizobium > Rhizobium sp. CB2179. Next base: position 3,723,827 of record NZ_CM172781.1, read on the forward strand.
GATCCTCGGCGGGCTTGAGAACGGCCAGATCTATTTCAATACCGCCTTCATCATCGTGCTGGTCTCGCTGCTCCTCCAGGGCTGGACAATCAAGCCCGTCGCCAAGAAGCTCGGCCTCATCATTCCGCCGCGCATCGGCGCCGTCGACAAGGTCGAGGTCGACCTGCCGGGCGCGGCCAACCACGAACTGCTCTCCTACCGCGTCATCAAGGATAGCCCGGTACTGCGCGGCGAGCGCATTCCACGCTGGGCGACCCCGTCGCTCGTCATCCGCGACGGCAAGTCCATGCGCTACCAATATGCCGGGCGGCTGCGCGAGCACGATCTCGTCTATCTCTTCATCGTGCCGAGCTATTCCCGCCTGCTTGACCGGCTCTTCGCCAGCCGGGCGCCTGTCGATGACGACGATGCCGAATTCTTCGGGGCCTTCGCGCTCTCCCCCGCCCGCCCCGCCGCCGATCTCGATGCTGCCTATGGCCCCGGCCTGCTCAACGAATCCGAAAGGGGCCTGACGATCGCCGAATTGATGCGGCAGCGCCTCGGCGGCAAGGCCGACTATGCCGACCGCGTCCGCCTCGGCTCGATCATCCTCATCGTCCGCGATCTCGACGAGCACGATCACATCACCTCCGTCGGCATGTCGCTCGAAGCAGTCGAACCGGCAATTACGCTGCCGATCTTCCTCAATCTCAAGGACATCACCCAGCGCATCCGCGACCGGCTGAATGGACGCCGGAACCGGGAAACCGCAGCCTCCGAAAGCCCCCCGAAACCGCCGGCCGGACGCGACGAAGGCACACGCGAAAACGGCCGCTGAACGCCTTGCGTCTCGAATGATCCTTGCTATGTTCGGCGCAACTTTCGCCAACCACGACAGGATCCTCCCCATGCCTTCTTTCAAGACCCTCGACGATCTTTCCGACATCCGCGGCAAGCGCGTTCTCGTCCGCGTCGACCTCAACGTCCCGGTGAAAGACGGCAAGGTCACCGATGTGACGCGCATCGAACGTGTGGCGCCGACCATCCTCGAATTGTCCGAAAAGGGTGCCAAGGTGATCCTGCTGGCCCATTTCGGCCGGCCGAAGGATGGCCCGTCGCCGGATCTGTCGCTGTCGCTGATCGCCCCTTCCGTCGAGGAAGTGCTTGATCATGCCGTGCTGACGGCCTCCGACTGCATCGGCGAAGCCGCCGCCTCCGCCGTTGCCGCGATGAATGACGGCGATATTCTGCTTTTGGAAAACACCCGCTTCCACAAGGGCGAGGAAAACAACGACTCCAACTTCACCAAGACGCTTGCCGCCAACGGCGATATCTACGTCAACGACGCCTTTTCGGCCGCCCACCGCGCCCATGCCTCGACCGAAGGCCTTGCCCACCACCTGCCGGCCTATGCCGGCCGCACCATGCAGGCCGAGCTGGAGGCGCTGGAAAAGGGCCTCGGCGAACCGGCTCGCCCTGTTGTTGCGATCGTCGGCGGCGCCAAGGTCTCCACCAAGATCGACCTGTTGATGAACCTCGTGAAGAAGGTCGATGCGCTCGTTATCGGTGGTGGCATGGCCAATACCTTCATCGCCGCCCGCGGCACCAATGTCGGCAAGTCGCTCTGCGAACACGATCTCGCCGAAACCGCCAAGCAGATCATGATCGAGGCCGCGACCGCCGGCTGCGCCATCATCCTGCCCGAGGATGGCGTGATTGCCCGCGAGTTCAAGGCGGGCGCCGCCAACGAGACTGTCGATATCAACGCCATTCCCGCCGATGCCATGGTGCTCGATGTCGGCCCGAAATCCATCGAGGCCATCAACGCCTGGATCGAGCGTGCCGCAACCCTGGTCTGGAACGGCCCGCTCGGCGCCTTCGAGATCGAACCCTTCGATGCCGCAACGGTCGCTGCTGCGAAATACGCCGCTGGGCGCACGGTAGCCGGCAAGCTCACCTCCGTTGCCGGCGGTGGCGACACCGTCTCGGCGCTCAACCATGCCGGCGTTGCCGACGATTTCACCTACGTCTCGACCGCCGGCGGCGCCTTCCTCGAATGGATGGAAGGCAAAGAGCTTCCCGGTGTCGCCGTCCTCACCGCTGCTAGATAGTTGCCAAGATTGATTTCGCAGATTTTACATGTGGATAGACCGTGGAAGAAAAAACAGCTTCCGCGGTCTTTTGCTCAGAGGACGAAAAAAATCCCAACTTTCAAACGATTGAATTGAATTCAATCGTTTCAATGACTTAGCCTTCCATTTTCCTCCCTATAAACTTCTGTTATCCGCGTTCTATATTCCTGAAGTGCCGATATTTATTGTTGTGGAGAGAACGAAATGAGCGAACGACTGGAAGACATTGCAGTGCAGATGGTTACGGGCGGCCGGGGGCTGCTCGCCGCCGATGAATCGACCTCCACCATCAAGAAGCGTTTCGACGCGATCAATCTCGAATCGACCGAAACCAGCCGGCGCGACTATCGCGAAATGCTCTTCCGCTCCGACGAGGCGATGAAGAAATATATCTCCGGCGTCATCCTCTTCGAGGAGACGCTGTTCCAGAAGGCGGCGGACGGTACGCCCTTCGTCGATATCATCCGCGCCGCCGGCGCCATTCCCGGCATCAAGGTCGATACCGGCGCCAAGCCGATGGCCAAATATCCGGCTGAAACCATCACTGAGGGCCTCGACGGTCTCGGCGAGCGCCTTGCCAGATATTATGAAGCCGGCGCCCGCTTCGCCAAGTGGCGCGGCGTCATCGCCATCTCGTCAACCTTGCCGACCCGCGGCTCCGTCCGCGCCAACGCTCAGGCGCTTGCTCGTTATGCCGCACTTTGCCAAGAGGCCGGGATCGTTCCGATCGTCGAGCCGGAATGCCTGATGGACGGCAAACCGGGCGACCACAATATCGACCGCTGCGCCGAAGTGACCGAATCCACGCTGCGCATCGTCTTCGAAGAACTGGCCGATGCCCGCGTCAACCTCGAAGGCATGATCCTGAAGCCGAACATGGTGATCGACGGCAAGAACGCCCGCAAGGCCTCGGTCGCGGAAGTTGCCGAGCGCACCGTCAAGGTGCTGAAGGCGACCGTTCCGCCCGCTGTTCCGGGCATCGCCTTCCTATCCGGCGGCCAGACGACCGAAGAAGCGACAGCCCATCTTTCGGCGATCAATGCCAGCGGCGACCTGCCCTGGTTCGTCACCTTCTCCTACGGCCGCGCCCTGCAGGACAGCGCGCTCAAGGCCTGGAACGGCAAGCAGGAAAACGTCGCTGCCGGCCAGCGCGAATTCACCCACCGCGCCGAGATGAACAGCCTCGCCGCCAAGGGCAACTGGAAGAAGGACCTGGAAAAGGCCGCCTGAGTTTTTGGAGCCTTGAACGTTGGGCAGGGAGCGGCGAACGCAGCTTCCTGCCCTCTCCGCCGTTTCTTTTCCTCCGATTGTCACGGCGACAAGAAACCGCTTCGTTCCCTCGAAAACCGTGACTACTCATAGCGCCCTGTCACAACAGGAGCCGCCATGAACACCCTCTCCTACGTCACCGTCGATGTCTTCACCTCCACCCGCTTCGAGGGCAATCCGCTTGCCGTCATTTCCGATGCGCGCGGTCTGAGCGACGCGGCGATGCAAAAGATCGCCACCGAGTTCAATTATTCCGAAGTCACCTTCGTCCTGCCGCCGGAAGACCCGCAAAATTCCGCCCGCGTGCGCATCTTCACCCCGACGATGGAAATACCCTTTGCCGGCCATCCGAATGTCGGCACAGCCTATGTGATCGGCCAACAGGCGGAGATCTTCGGCAAGCCAGTCGGCGATACGCTGCGTTTCGAGGAAAAGGCCGGCATCGTCGAAGTCAGCCTGAAACGCGAGGGCGGAAGGGTTGCTGCTGCCGCCATCCGCGCGCCGCAGCCGCTGACGATCGGCGACACCATAGCCGCGGAAACCGTCGCCGGCTGTGTCTCGCTCGACCCCGGCGCCATCGTCAACACCACCCATGCCCCGGTCTTTGTCTCGGTCGGGCTGAACTTCGCCGTCGCAGAACTGAACGGGCTCGAAGGGCTGGCCGCCGCCCGCCCGAACCTTGCCGGGTTTCAGGCAGCTGCCGGCCGCCAGACGACCAGCGGCCACGACTTCTCGCTCTTCGTCTACGTGAGGACAGCCGAAAATCCATGGAGTATTCGCGCCCGCATGTTCGCGCCACTCGATAACGTGCCCGAAGATCCGGCAACGGGCAGCGCGTCAGCTGCGCTTGGCGCCTATCTCGTCTCGCTTGCGCCGGAGGCCGACATGAACGCCCGCATCACCATTGAACAGGGCGTCGAAATGGGCCGCCGCAGCGTCATCACTCTTGATGTCGCGAAATCCGACGGCATCGTCACCGATGTGGTCATCTCGGGAGGCTGCGTTTCCGTCATGCGCGGAGAAATCAGTTTGCAGGACTGACGGTCGCAGGTCGGCCGTAATCCCCGGGTTACATATAATCCAAGGATTACATCAGGAAATCGCGCGAAAGCAGAGCCACCGCCCAGACCGCGAAAGCGATCAGCGCGAGCTTCCAGAAATCCATCCGCCGCCTGAGGCCGGGAAGCCCGAGCGGCTTGATCACCTGTATCGCCATGGCAAGGATGAGCAGCAAGGCTATCAGCTTTGTCATGCTTTATTTTTTCCGTTTTTCGGAATGTCACAGGACGGACATTTTTCCGCGCGAACAAGAGGATCTCGACACGCCGTAAAGATATTCCGGGGCACAATCAATCATCTTGAGGCTGGGCTGAGGCAGGTCTTGCCTTATGTCCATTGCAAATCGCTAAGACCGAGTCTGGGGAAATGAAGAGAAATCTGCTGTCCGTCGCCGCGTTGCTCTTTGGCACGCTCTTCCTTTTCATGGGCAACGGCCTGCAGGGCATCCTGCTCCCCGTCCGCGGCAATCTCGAAGGCTACGCAACGACGACGCTCGGCCTGCTCGGCACCTCATGGGCCGGGGGCTTCGTCATCGGTTGCCTGGTTGCGCCGAAGATCGTGCGCCGCGTCGGCCATGTGCGTGCCTTTTCGGGCTTCATCTCGATCATCGCCATCATCGCGCTGGTCAGCGGTATCATCATCGATCCGGTCTGGTGGGTGGTCCTGCGCGCCGTCACCGGCTTCTCCACTGCCGGTACGTCGATGATCATCGAAAGCTGGCTGAACGAGCGCGCCAGCAACGAGAGCCGCGGCATGATCTTCTCGCTCTATATCGGCATCACACTACTTGGCGTCGTCGGCGGCCAGATGATGATCCCGCTCGAGGATGTGCGCACGCCGGTTCTGTTCATGATCTGCGGCATCTTCTATTGCATCGCCATGCTGCCGACGACGCTGTCGACCGCTGCTTCGCCGCAGCCGCTGAAGGCGGTGCGCCTCGACCTGCCGGCGCTCTATCGCAACTCGCCGGTCTCCTGCCTCGGCATCCTGCTCGTCGGCATCGCCAACGGCGCCTACGGCACGCTCGGCGCCGTCTTCGGCGCCGGCGCCGGCCTGTCCGACACCAACATCGCCGTCATGATGAGCGCCACCATCTTCGCCGGGGCGGTGATGCAGCTGCCGGCCGGCCGGCTTTCCGACCGCATCGACCGGCGCTACGTGCTCGCCGCCATGTCGGGGATCGCCGCCCTTGCCGGCTTGCTGATCTTTCTGCTCCACCCGACGTCCCCCGCCTTGCTGATCGGGCTTGTGGTCCTCTACGGCGCGGTGGCGAATACGCTCTATCCGATCGCCGTCGCCCACGCGAACGACTTCGCGGCCTCGGAGGATTTCGTCAAGGTCTCCGGCGGCTTGCTGCTGCTTTACGGCATCGGCACGATGATCGGCCCGACGCTCAGCGGTCCCGTCATGTCGGCGATCACCCCGCATGCGCTTTTCCTCGTCACCGCCATCGCCCATGTGCTGATCACGGTTTACGCCATCATCAGGAGCCGCATCCGCGCCGCCGTGCCGGCCAGCGACCGCGACGCCTACACGACGATCCCGACCGGCACCTCGCAGATGCTGACACCGCAAAGCATGTCGCTTGCCGATCGCGGCGCCGGCAAACCTCCCGAAACGGAAAAGTCTCCCGAAAGCGGCGATCCTGCTGTAAAGTTCGGCTAGAACAATTCCAGCAAAAGTGCGCAGCGAACGGAGGACGAACCATGAGCTTCATCGATGACGAGCGGCCGCAGAAGAAAGTCGCCCATGAGATCGGCGCGGATCTCTCCATGCTTTCGGTCGACGAATTGAAGGGGCGGGTGGAATTGCTGAAGACGGAGATCGCACGCCTCGAGGCCGAGGCCGGTCGCAAGGCCTCCGGGCGGCAGGCAGCGGAAAGCTTCTTCCGCTCGTGATCCGCTAAAAACTCCGAAAAACAAGGCTATGGGCGGATAAAACAGCTAGCCCCAAGTCTTAATTCAGCACAATGTTAATAAAATATTAAGCTTTATAAGGTATTACTATATTCATCCGGATTTCCTCTGGATCTCAGACAGTTTTCCAAGCGGTGAATTGGTCTGATTTTTCTCCCTGTTTTACCTTGAGAGCCGCGTTTGCGGCTCTTCTTTTTCCTATGGCCGGCGCACTTCCACGAAACTGTGGAGATTAACCCTTTCTTAAGAAACGGCTTGCGCATTTGGGCTAATGATACCATCTTAAAGTCATAAAGACCGGGCCTGGAAACTTTTCCGTCGGTGCCGGCGTTACCTGAATATATGTAGCTGCGTGCGAACAGGAACTATTGCGATGTCGGAAGTTGGATTGAACACGATCAGTTTTGCAGGCCGCGCCGCTGCATCCTCGCAGTTCAAGGCACTTTACGCGGAAGGCATGTCGCTGGTCGAAGAGACTGCCGCCTATCTCGACGGCCAGGGCCGCGCCGCCTCCAAGGTTCTGCCGCGGATGGCCTCGGTTCTCTACGCCGCGGAATCGATGCGTCTCACCACCCGCCTGATGCAGATGGCTTCCTGGCTGCTGTTGCAGCGCGCCGTCAACAATGGCGAAATGTCCCGTGACCAGGTGCTGGCCGAAAAGAACAAGGTTCGCCTCGACGGCTTTAACGTCGACCGCGCCGCACCCGGCTGGGGTGATCTGCCGGAATCCTTCCGCGACTTGGTCGAACGCTCGTTGCGTCTGCAGAACCGCATTGCCCTGCTTGACCGCGAGATCTACCGCCCGTCCGAAGCAGTGATCGTTCATGATAATCAGAACAGCGTCCAGGCCCAGCTGTCCCTGCTGCAGACCGCCTTCGGCAACAACTGACCAGATCTGCAAGAATTCGATATGAACCGGCTGCGTCTTACGCGGCCGGTTTTTTGTTTGCCGCTGAACACCGGCATTGCTGAAACGTCCTTTGCGCGTACGAAAAGACGCGCGGCACTGTAAGCCATTGCCAACGCAAAAAAGCCCGGCAAAACCGGGCTCTCTTCGAATTCCGTCGAGCAGAAGCGATTAGAGGCCGAGGCCGCCGAAACGCTTGTTGAACTTGGAAACGCGGCCACCGCGGTCCATGAGCTGCTGGTTGCCGCCGGTCCAGGCCGGATGCGACTTGGAATCGATTTCGAGGTTCATGACAGCGCCTTCCGAACCCCAGGTCGAGCGGGTTTCGTACTCAGTGCCATCGGTCATGACCACCTTGATCATGTGATATTCGGGATGGATGCCTGCCTTCATAACAATCTTCCTGCGATACCGGAGTTCAATTTGCCGCATGCAGTTGCGGCCAACGAACCGATTGAATAAATGAAGCCGCAGTCGGATGGCTACGGCTTCCCATTAGGATGCGGTGCCTATACATGAAGGACGCCTAGATAACAAGAGCCAACAGGCCGCATTGCGCGGGTCCTGCGGGCGATCGGAGACGATTTGGCAGAGCAGGCACGGGCTGAGGTAAACAACAAGCGATCGCTGCGACCGCTCGGCAGGCTGACACCCTATGTCATGCGTTACCGCGGCCTGGTGGCTGGTGCGCTGATGTCGCTGGCGCTTGCCGCCATCACCTCGCTGGCGCTGCCGCTCGCCGTGCGCCGCATGATCGACCACGGCTTCACCCAGTCGGACGGCCGCTTCATCAACAGCTACTTCGCCATGCTGATGGTCATGGCCATCGTACTCGCGGTCGCCAGCGCGCTGCGCTATTATTTCGTCATCACCATCGGCGAGCGCATCGTCGCCGATCTTCGCCGCGACGTCTTTGCCCATGTGACGCGGCTGTCGCCCTCCTTCTTCGACGTCAACCAGTCCGGCGAGATCGTCTCGCGGCTGACCGCCGATACGACGCAGATCAAGTCCGCCGTCGGCGCCACCGCCTCGGTGGCGCTGAGGAACCTCATCCTCTGTATCGGCGCCATGGGCATGATGATCGTCACCTCGCCGAAGCTTTCGAGCCTCGTCATCGGAGCGATCCCGCTGATCGTCTTCCCGCTGGTCGCCTTCGGCCGCTCGGTGCGCAAACGCTCACGCGCAGCCCAGGACACGCTCGCCGAGGCCTCCGCCTTCGCCAACGAGACGATCGCCGCGACCCGCACCGTCCAGGCCTTCAACGGCGAAGACGCCGCAGCAACGCGTTACGGCACCGCCGTCGAATCCGCCTATGAGGCCGCCCGCGCCGCCATCCGCTCGCGCGCGCTGCTGACGGGGATCGCCATCACGCTGATCTTCGGCAGCGTCGTCGCCGTTCTCTGGGTGGGCGCCCACAGCGTGCTTGCCGGCACGCTCTCGGCCGGCACGCTCGGCCAGTTCCTGCTCTATGCCGTCATCTCCGCCGGTTCGCTGGGCGCGCTTTCCGAGGTCTGGGGCGAACTTTCGCAGGCAGCCGGCGCTGCCGACCGGCTGACCGAACTTCTCGATGAGGTCTCGCCGATCACCGCCCCCGCCAGCCCTGCGCCGCTTCCTTCGCCCAGCCGCGGCCGCGTCGAATTCTCCGGCGTGCATTTCGCCTATCCCTCGCGCCCCGGCAAATCGGCGCTGCATGGCTTAAGCTTCGCGATCACGCCGGGTGAGACGGTCGCCATCGTCGGCCCCTCCGGTGCCGGCAAGAGCACCGTCTTTTCACTGCTGCTGCGCTTCTACGATCCGCAGCAGGGCAGCGTGAAGATCGATGGTGTCGATGCGCAGCTGACGACGCCCGACGAGCTGCGCCAGCGCATCGCCATCGTGCCGCAGGATGTCACCATCTTTGCCGCCTCGATCCATGACAACATCGCCTTCGGCCGTCCCGGCGCCTCGCGTGACGAGGTTCGCGCCGCAGCCCTTGCCGCGCAGGCCGACGAATTCATCGCCCGGCTGGACCAGGGCTACGAGACCGAGGTCGGCGAACGCGGCATCACGCTCTCCGGCGGCCAGCGCCAGCGCATCGCCATCGCCCGCGCCATCCTGAAGAACGCGCCGGTGCTGCTGCTCGACGAGGCGACCTCGGCGCTTGACGCCGAAAGCGAGACCCTGGTGCAGAAGGCGCTCGACGGCCTGGTGGACGGCCGCACGACGCTCGTCATCGCTCATCGCCTGGCAACCGTGCTGAAGGCCGACCGCATTCTCGTCATGGATCAGGGCCGGGTCGTCGAAGAGGGCACGCATCAGAGCCTGATCCGCCATGGCGGCATCTATGCGCGGCTGGCGCGGCTGCAATTCGACGCCGCCAATGAGGATGTGCTCGCCGCCGCGAAATAGCCAGGGCGCACTTCTCCAGCCAACAGCGACTAAAGTCTGAACCCGCCGCGCCTCTCTGCGGTTGTCTTTCGCGCGTCCTGCCCTAACCTCTTCATTCCCCGGGGTGGGGATATTGCTGCTGAAATCCTTGGGAGGAGATAGGAATGGCGCTTTCCGATATGACGCGACGTGCGGGCCTTGCGCTCGGTTTCGGTGTGCTTGCGGCCCTTGCCGTCGGCGCGTCTGCCACCGCTGCGGATTTTCCCGATCGTACGATCACCATGGTCGTCCCCTTCGCGGCCGGCGGCTCGACCGATGTCGTCGCCCGCATCGTCGCGCAGAAGATGTCGGAGGATCTCGGCCAACAAGTGATCGTCCAGAACGTCGCCGGCGCCGGCGGCAATCTCGGCGCCGGTAACGTCGCCCGCGCAGAACCGGACGGTTACACCATCCTGATGGGCACAGTCGCGACCCACGCCCTCAATCCGCTGATCCTGAAATCGACGCCATATGATGCAGAAAAGGACTTCGCACCGATCTCGCTGCTCGTCGTCGTGCCGAATGTGCTGGTCGTCAATCCGGAACTGCCGGCAAAGACCGTGCAGGAGCTGGTCGCGCTGCTGAAGGCCGAGCCAGACAAATACAGCTACGCCTCATCGGGCAACGGCACGCCGTTGCATCTTTCCGGTGAACTCTTCAAGTCCATGGCCGGCGTCAGCATGCAGCACATCCCCTATAAGGGCGCCGGTCCGGCATTGAACGACGTCATCGGCAACCAGGTGCCGATCATGTTCGACAACCTGCCCTCCTCATCGAGCCACATCAAGGCCGGTACTCTGCGGGCGCTGGCGGTGACCACGGCCGAGCGTGCGCCGTCCTTCCCCGACGTGCCGACCGTCGCCGAGTCAGGCATTCCAGGTTACGAGACCTATACCTGGAACGCGCTTTTCGCCCCGGCCAAGACGCCGAACGAAGTGGTGATGCGCCTCAACGCCTCGGCTAAAAAGGCTCTCGCCGACCCAGCTGTCGCTGAACGCATGAAGGAATTCAGCGCCACCATCGTCGGCTCGACGCCGGAAGAACTCGCCGCCCATGTGAAGGCCGAACTCGCCAAATGGGGACCGGTCGTCAAGGGCGCCAACATCCAGATGGAGTGATGCCGAGCATGATGCCGAAAAGTGTGAGCGGCTTTCGGATGACATCATGCTCTATTCTTTAAATGAGAACAGGATTCAGATTTTAGGCCGACCCGGCCTGAAATCATCCTGTTCTCGGCATAGGCGCTGGCGCCCCCTCATTCGCTTGCGTCCAATGGAAACGGTGACAATTGGACGCTAAGCAACCCAATCCTGATTAAGGCAGTGGAAAAGCTCGCCATTTTGATCTAGCCTCCGCTAAGCTGATGGTTGCAATTCAGCGTTTTGGGATTTCGGGAGACATCTATGTATAAATTCGAAGTCTATAAGGATAAGGCCGGCGAGTTCCGCTTCCGCTTCAAAGCATCGAACGGGGAAGCTATGTTCTCGTCAGAGGGCTACAAGGCGAAGGCGTCCGCCATGAGTGCAATCGAATCCATCAAGAAGAACACGCCAAGTGCCGAAATCGTCGATCAGACGAAGGCCGAATCCTGAGCAGACCGGCAGCGGCGGCGTGATTGCCGCCCTGCCCTTTCGCGCCCGTAAGCAGCGCCGGCGCCCTTGAGCTCGGCTCGCTTGCTTGCGATTTCGGGCGCCATTTTTCTTTTTAGCATATTTTTTTGAAAGCCATGTCGAAACGACCGGTGGCCGCGCCTCATTGTTTCGGAACGGCCGCGCCGCTCCGCCGGGCTTCACGGCTTTCGGGATCTCGATCCCCGACATCGGGATGCCCGGATCAACGTCAGCAACGAGATCAGGAGTTTTCCATGCAATATGCTCTCATCATTCGCGAAGCCGCCGAGGATTTCGCTCGCCGCGGCGATCCCGTCTATCGTGACGGCTGGGTCGCCTACAGCCAGGCGCTCGCCCAGGCAGGAATCATGACTGGCGGCGCCGGACTGACAGGCCCGGAGACCGGCACGATCGTGCGCCGCAAAGGCGGGGACCATGATGTTCAGGACGGTCCCTATCCGGAAGGTAAGGAACAGCTCGGCGGCTTCTATCTGATCGACGTCCCCGACATGGACACCGCGCTCGAATGGGCGACCCGCGTTCCGATCTCCGACAAGGGTTCGGTCGAGGTGCGCCCGCGCCTGCAGATGTGAGGCGGCAATGCAGCCCGATGCCGGACGCGCTGCCGAAAAGGTGGCGCGTCAGTCGTACGGCAAGCTGATCGCCTTCCTCGCCGCCCGCTCGCGTGACGTGCCGGCGGCAGAGGATGCATTGTCGGAAGCGTTGGCTTCGGCCCTTCGCGTCTGGCCGGAGCGCGGCGTTCCCGGCAATCCGGAAGCCTGGCTGCTGGTGGCTGCCCGCCGCAACCTCATGCAGGCGGCCCGCCACCGCACCGTCGAGGCCAATGCGCAAACGACGATATCGGTCGCCTTCGAGGAGGCGGAGGAACGCATGAACGCGGCCGGCAGCGCCGTCTTTCCCGATGAGCGGCTGAAGCTGCTCTTCGCCTGCACCCATCCCGCCATCGACTGCTCCGTGCATACGGCGCTGATGCTGCAGACAGTTCTCGGCATCGAGGCAAAGACCATCGCCCGATCGTTCGTCGTTTCACCCGAGGCGATAGGCCAGCGGCTGGTGCGGGCCAAGCTGAAGATCCGCGATGCCGGCATTCCCTTCGCCGTTCCGCCTCGCCCCGCGTTGCCGGGCCGGTTGGCGGCGGTGCTTTCGGCGATCTACGCGGCTTACGGTCTTGGCTGGGACGGTCTTGACGGAGAGAACGAACGCCATTCGCTCGCCGGCGAGGCGATCTGGCTCGGCCGCGCGCTACTGGCGGTACTGCCGGACGAACCCGAAGCTGTCGGCCTGCTCTCGCTGATGCTTCACTGCGAAGCCCGCCGCAGCGCCCGGCGCGACGGTAGCGGCCGATATGTGCCGCTGGACGAGCAGGATACGGCTGCGTGGAACGCAATCATGATTGCCGAGGCGGATGCGCTGCTGCGCAAGGCCGGCAGCTTCGACCGTTTCGGCCCCTTCCAATGCCAGGCAGCGATCCAGTCCGTGCATGCAGCGCGCCGGCTATCGGGAACGACCGACTGGCAGGCGCTGACGACACTCTACGCGGCGCTGGTGATGATGAAGCCGACGGTGGGTGCGCGCGTCAGCCAAGCTGCGGTGATCGGCAGGGCCTTCAGCGCCGATGCCGGCCTGGAGCGGCTCGACAAACTCGATCCGCGCGACGTGGCAGCCTATCAGCCTTACTGGGCCGTGCGTGCCTATCTTCAGGCGCAGGCCGGCGACAATGCCGCCGCAGCCGACGCCTATATGACGGCGATCGGCCTCAGCGACAGCCCCGCCGTGCGCGACTTTCTCGCCGGCCGGTTAAAGGGTGTGCAGCGGTAATGTCAGCCCCCTGCATAACTCCTTAAATCGGAATCGATTTAAGGAGTTATGCAGCCATTCAAAGTGTTTCGGCGTCCTTTGCGCGTCTTCGAAGAGGCGCGGCGCTGAAATCATTTCTCGGTCAGCTTCAGCTCGATGCGGCGGTTGGTAGAGCGCGCATCCGGCGTTTCGCCCGGCGCGATTGGCTGGAACTCGCCGAAGCCGGCGGCAACCAGCCGGTCGGCCGGCACGCCTTGTGCGATCAGGAACTTAACGACCGAAATCGCGCGCGCCGAGGAGAGCTCCCAATTGTCGCGATAGCGGCCCGTTCCGGCAAGCGGCACATTATCCGTATGGCCGTCAACGCGCAGCACCCAATTGATCTCCGGCGGAATTTCCTTGGCGAGATCGAGAAGGGCCGCGCCAAGCTTCGCCATCTCGGTCTGCCCTTCCGGGTTGAGATCGGCGCCGCCCGAGGGAAACAGCACTTCCGACTGGAAGACGAACCGGTCGCCGACGATGCGGATATTTTCGCGGTCCGAGAGGATCTCCCGCAGACGGCCGAAGAAGTCGGAACGGTAACGGTTCAGCTCCTGGACACGGGCGGCAAGCGCCACGTTGAGGCGGCTGCCGAGGTCGGCGATCTTGGTCTGCGAGACCCGGTCTTTATCCTCCGACGCCTGAAGGGCTGCTTCGACGGCGGCAATCTGGCTGCGAAGCGCTGCGATCTGCTGGTTTAGCAGTTCGACCTGGCTGAGCGCTCGTTCGCTCACCTGCTTCTGCTCGTCGAGCTCCTGCGTCATCGAGCCGATCCGCTTCTGCGCCGCATCCTGACCGCCCGAACCGGCACTCAGCAGCGCTTGCAGCCGCGACCGGTCGCCTTCGGCGCTGGCAAGCGAGGCCTGCAGATTGGCGACCGAATCCTGGAGATCCTGGTTGCTGCCCTTTTCCAGCGCAAGAAGCTGCGTCAGCTCGTTGATCTGGCTGTTAAGACGATTGAGCACCTCATCGCGTCCGGTGATCTCACGGCTGAGTATGAACTGCCCGACGACGAAGACCGTCAGCAGGAACATGATGGAGATGAGCAGCGTCGACAGCGCGTCGACGAAGCCCGGCCAATAATCGACCGTGCGTTCGCGGCGCCGGTTGCGGGCTAGAGCCATGGCTTACTTGCCCTCGCTCTTTTCTGCCTGGCTGGCGCGGTCGCGCAAACGCTCGCCCCTCTCGCCTGCGCGCTCCTGCACGCCGATGCGTTCGGCAAGCCGGTCGAGCGTGCGGCGCATCGCCTTCGCCTCGTCCTGCTGTGCCTCGATCCAGTCGCGCAGCATCTGCTGCTCGTTGCGCATGTTCTTGACGAGGCCTTGAATGCCTTCGGCAAGGCTCGCCATGGCGGCGACGGAGCGCTGGCTGCCGGCACCACCCTCTTCCGAGACCTTGCGCAGATAATCGGAGAGCGCGCGCATGTCGTCCGACGAAGCGCCGGAAACCGCGTCGAGAGCCGGGGCAAGATGATCGGAGCCGACATCCGTCACCGAGGAGAGCCAGTTTTCCAGCTCCATATAGAAGCGGTTTTGCGCGCGGCCGGCCTGCAGGTCGAGGAAGCCGAGAATGAGCGAACCGGAAAGGCCGAGCAGCGAGGAGGAGAAGGCCTGGCCCATGCCCGAAAGCGGCGTGGAAAGGCCTTCCTTCAGCGCCGAGAGCACGTCCCCGGTGCCGTTCGAACCGGCATCGAGCGACTGGATGACAATGCTGATCGAACCAATCGTGCCGATGAGGCCCCAGAAGGTGCCGAGCAGGCCGAGGAAGACCAAGAGGCCGATCAGGTAGCGTGAAACGTCGCGCGATTCGTCGAGGCGGCTGGCAATCGAATCGAGGATCGAGCGCAGCGCCGTCGTCGACAGCGACGCTGAGGACTTGCGGCTGCCGAGCAGCGCCCGCATTGGCGCAAGCAGCCGCGGATTGCGGTTGACCTTGTCGACGCTGCCGGCGGCGCGGAAGGAATTAAACCAACGCACCTCGGGGCGAAGCGCCAGTACATGGTTGAAAACAAGGATGATTCCGACCGCGAGAACGCCGACGATCAGGCCGTTGAGGCCCGGATTGTGCATGAAGGCGGTCTGCGTCTGGCGGAAGAGGATAGCGGCGATAAAACCGACGATGACGAGGAAAAGCAGCATCGTCCAGAGGAAGGGCATGGGGCTCGAAAGCCTGTTGGCATAAATGCCCGTCGTCTTTTCGGTGGAGCCGATCTCCGCCACATTCACATTTTCCATAGGTTACGCAGCCTCCGGATTCCCTGCTGGCGGAGACTAGAACAACATTGTGCCGAATTGAAGTATGCCGGGGAGAAAACCGTGACTTTACAACAGCCAGATTTTCGTTCGGTCACTTGGCGGGAACCGGCCGCTTGACGACTTCGATCAGCGCCTTGTGGATGATCTCGTTGCCGGCGACGATTGTGCCGCTCTCCAGCATCGTCGCGCCACCCTCCCAGTCGGTCGCGAAACCGCCGGCTTCACGGATGAGCAGGATGCCGGCCGCCACGTCCCAGGGCGCCAGTTCCGCTTCCCAGAAACCGTCGAAACGCCCGGCCGCGACATAGGCGAGATCAAGCGTCGGCGAACCCAGGCGGCGGATGCCTGCCACTTCGCCCATCACGTGACGAAGCTCGACCAGGAACTTGCCGTGATTGCGCTTGCCAAGCGCCGGCACGCCACAGCCGATGACGCAATCCGACAGCGCCCGGCGCGCGGCGACGCGCAGGCGCCGGTCATTGAGGAAGGCGCCGCCGCCGCGCTCGGCGGTATAGAGTTCGTCGGTCGCCGGATTGAAGACGACGGCGGCGACGATCTCGCCATTGCGTTCGAGCGCGATCGAGACAGCGAAGGCCGGGATGCCGTGCAAAAAGTTCGTCGTGCCGTCGAGCGGGTCGACGATCCAGCGATGCGCGCCGTCGGTGCCCTTGATTTCCTCGCTTTCCTCGCCGAGGAAGCCATAGGTCGGACGCGCCTTGAGCAGCTCTTCCCTGACGATCTTTTCGGCCTTACGGTCGGCGGCGGAAACGAAGTCGCCCGGTCCTTTCACGGAAACCTGCAGGTTCTGCACTTCGCCGAAATCACGCCCCAGCGACTTTCCTGCCTTGAGGGCAGCCTGAACCATGACATTGAGAAGAGCTGAACGGGCCATCGGCGCATTTTTCCTTGGGACTGATACGGGGCGCGCGCGCTGCCAGGGGCGGGAAGTGTCCCTGACCATGCATGACAGGCAGCGCTGCGAAGATTGGCGGCCTCAAGACCACAAAATCAGGGAAATTTCAAGGGGACGCACGCATGGCTGCCCTGCGGCGTCGGAAACTATTCATTTTATTCTGGACAGACCAGTCCAATAAGAGTAGAAGCCTGGTCATGGCACGACACAAGGAATTCGATCGCGACACCGCCCTTCATGCCGCCATCGGCGTATTTACCGAGCATGGCTATGAAGGCACCTCAACCGAGGAATTGCTGACGGCGATGAAGATCAGCCGCCAAAGCATGTACGACACCTTCGGCGACAAGCGCGGTCTCTATCTGGAAGCGCTGAAGCGCTACAATGTGGAGAGCATCGATAAGATCATCGCCGATCTTCGCCACGACGGTCGGCCGATCGAGGCGCTGGAAGGTGCTCTTGTCGCTTTCGCCTCGCGTCCCGCTGCCGAGGCCCGGCGCGGCTGCCTCGGTGTCAGCGCCATCTGTGAATTCGGCCGCTCCGATGCCGAGGTCGCAGCTCTTACGGACAGCGCCGGCCGCGCGCTTCACGCGGCGATCGAAAGCCTTCTCGCTGAGGCTCGCAGGAGCGGAGAACTCGCAACAGAGATCGATATCGCCGACGCCATTCCGTTTCTCGGCGCTGCGCTGTCGGGCATGAAAGTCAGCGCCCGAAACGGCGCCCAATCCGAGACGCTCCGCGGTATCGCACACATGGCAATCAGAAGCCTCCGCTGACGAACGGACAACTCCGAACTGACCTTTCCATGAGCAATTCTAGACTGATCAATCCAGAAACAAAGGAAACCTGCATGTCTCAACCCCTTTCCACCAAGATCGCCCTCGTCACCGGCGGCTCGCGCGGCATCGGTGCCGCTATCGTCCGAAGGCTCGCCGCTGATGGCGCCGCCGTCGCCTTCACCTATTCCAGCTCGGAGCACAAGGCGAAGGCGATCGTCGCCGAGCTGGAGGCTGCTGGCGGCAGGGCGCTGGCGATCCGGGCCGACAGTGCCGATGCGAAGGCCGTACAGGATGCCGTCGCGTTGACAGCCGGGCATTTTGGCGGTCTCGACATTCTCGTCAGCAATGCCGGCATTCTCATCCTCAACCCGCTCGACGACTATTCGCTCGAAGATTTCGACCGGATGTTCGCCGTCAACGTCCGCGCTGCCTTCGTCGGCATCCAGGCAGCGGCAAGACACATGAAGGAAGGCGGCCGCGTCATCACCATCGGCAGCGTCACCGCCGATCGCAGCGGCTTTCCAACCTCCGCAGTCTACAGCATGACGAAGGGCGCAATCGCCTCGATGACCCGCGGCCTCGCCCGCGATCTCGGCCCACGCGGCATCACCGTCAACAACATCCAGCCCGGCCCGACGGCGACCGACATGAACCCCAATGAGGACGATCATGAGCGCCTCAAGCCGCTGATGGCACTTGGCCGCCTGGGTGAGGACCGCGAGATCGCCGGCCTCGCCGCCTATCTCGCCAGTGCCGAGGCCGCTTTCGTCACCGGCGCCAGCCTGACGATCGACGGCGGTTATCTCGCCTGAATAGGGAATTTGCAGGGCTGTAACCAAAAACCGGCGGCATCCTGCGATACCGCCGGCTTCAGCCGGTTCCGTTGAAACCGACTTAAAACTTCTGCTGCGTTATCAAAACTTCGCGAGCGATCTGATCGAGCGGCAGGATACGGTCGACGCCGCCTTTGGCGATCGCCTCCTTCGGCATGCCGAAAACGACTGAACTCGCCTCGTCCTGCGCCACCGTGTAGGCGCCGGCCTGATGCATTTCCAGCATGCCGCGCGCGCCGTCGTCGCCCATGCCGGTCATGATGATACCCATGGCGTTCGAGCCGGCCGAGCGCGCCGCCGAGCGGAAGAGCACGTCGACGGAAGGCCGGTGTCGCGAAACCAGCGGCCCGGTCTTGACGCTGACATAGTAGCGCGCACCCTGGCGCTCGAGCAGCACGTGCTTGTCGCCTGGCGCGATCAGCACATGGCCGCGCAGCACCGGATCGCCATCGACGGCTTCCTTGACCTCGACCTCGCAAAGCCCGTTCAGCCGCTTGGCGAAGGCGGCGGTGAATTTCTCCGGCATATGCTGGACGATCACCATGCCCGGCGCGTTGGCCGGCAGTTCCTCCAGGAACTCGCGCAGCGCTTCGGTGCCACCGGTGGAGGCGCCGACGCAGACGACCATCTCCGTTGTCTTCGCCATGGCCCGCCCCGTCGGTGGCGGCAGCATCACATCCGCCGTCAGCTTCTTGGCCGGCCCCTCCGCTGAGGCGGAGCGGATGGTTCCGGCAGCGCGGCGGACATTGGAAAGCCGTGCATGCGAGGCGCTCTTGACGACTTCGCGAATACGCATCGCATCGTCGGAAAGGCTGTCGGCAGCCCCGATCTTCGATTTCAGGATGACGTCGACGGCGCCGGCCTCCAGCGCCTGGAGCAGCGTTTCCGATCCCGCCTCCGTCAGCGACGAGCACATCACGACGGGGATCGGCCGCTGCGACATCAGCTTGCGCAGGAAGGTGATGCCGTCCATGCGCGGCATCTCCACATCGAGCGTGATGACATCGGGGATCTCCTCCTGCAGTTTCCGCGCCGCCATGAAGGGGTCGGATGCCACCGCCATGATCTCGATATCGGGATCCTGCTCCAGCACATGGGTCAGCGTTTGGCGGATACTGGCGGAATCGTCGATGATGAGAACGCGGATTTTCTTAGCCATGAATGCCCCTAATGCATGCCGTCCAGAAGTGCGCAGCGGTTTTGGGATGACGCAATGCGCTTTAGATACGCTGAAACACCGTATTCGAGACCTGCTTCAACGGCAGATCGAAGCCGGTGATTGATTCAGAATGGCCGATGAACATGTAGCCGCCCTTCGCCAGGCAGGCACAGAGGCGGTTGAGAACACCGGCCTGAGTCTGCTTGTCAAAGTAGATTAGCACGTTGCGGCAGAAGATGACGTTCATCAACTCGCCGATCGCGTATTTCTCGTCCATCAGATTCATGCGGGCAAAACCGATCTTGCTGCGCAGTTTCGGCGTGATACGCACCTCCCGCCGACCCGGCTGCTTGGCTGTCAGCACGTATTTGCGCTGCAGATCGCGCGGCACAGGCGCGATCAAATCTTCCGGGTAGATGCCCCGGCGCGCCGTCTGCAGCACATCAGTGGAAAGGTCGGTCGCCAGAACGCTGTAGGAGACGTCGTTGCGGCCTTCGGCGAATTCCGCCAGCACCATCGCCATCGTGTAGGGTTCCGCTCCCGTCGAGCAGGCCGAACTCCAGGTGCGGATGGTCCGAACGCCGCTATTGACAATCATTGGCAGCGCTACCGTCTGCAGATAGTCGAAATGCTTGGCTTCGCGGAAGAAGTCGGTCTTATTCGTCGTCACCACGTCGATCAGGTAGACGGTTTCCTGGTCGAGGCCGTCATGATTGAACAGGAAATCGCAATAATCGTCGAAGGTCGCATGGTTGGTTGCGCGAAGGCGGCGCCTCAACCGCCCTTCGAGCATCGTCAGCTTGGTCGGCGGCATCTTGATGCCGCTATAATCGTAGATGAACCGGGCAAGCTTATCGAAATTGCGCTTGCTGATCCGGTCGCCCGGCAATTGGGTTTCCACCGCTGCTGCCATACTCATAGAATGCAGTACTCCGAGTTGATGCGCGGGTCAGGCCGCCGATTGCAGTACCGAGGCGTCCTCGCGCGACAGCAACCGTGCAAGGTCGATGATGACGACGAAGCCGTTTTCACGGCGAACGACGCCGGCGATATAGTCCGAGCGCCAGCGCACGCCGATATCAGGCGCCGCCTCGATCTGCTCGTGCCGGAATGGCGTGACTTCGAAGACGCGATCGGCGACGAGGCCAAGCGTCAGCAGCCGGTTTTCCATCGGCACGTCGAGGACGAGCACCCGCGTGTGCGGCGTCGGCACGGTCTTCGTCATGCCGAGCTTCAAGCGAAGATCGATCGTCGGCACGCCCTGCCCGCGCACGTCGCGCAGGCCGAGCAGATAGTCGGGACCATTCGGAATCTTGAAAGCTTCCGCATAGTCGAGGATTTCCCGTACCACCTCAACCGGCACGGCGAAAATCTCCTCGCCGAGGCTGAAGGTCACGAATTGCGCTTCCAAAGATGTCGTGGCCATGATCATGCGCTTTCCTTGAATTCGGCATCCCCATCATCGGGACCGCCCATGGAGAGATCGAGAGCGAAGCCTTTCGCCCGCGCCTGCTGGCCGGCGACGCTGTTGGCGGCCGGCTTCTTGGGCGTAGACTTGCGGCCGGCGGCGGGAGCCGGGCTGCGAACCGTCATCCTGGCGGCCGGCGTGCGGGACTGGCGGTTGCCTGCAGTATCGACCTTGAAGAAGGCGATCGAGGCCTGCAATTCTTCCGCTTGAGTCGCGAGCTCTTCCGAGGTTGCGGACATCTGCTCGGAGGCGCCGGCATTCTGCTGCGTCACCTTGTCGAGCTGCTGGATCGCTTCGTTGATCTGCGAAGCGCCGACATCCTGTTCGCGGCAGGCGGCGCTGATCTCGGAGACCAGTTCCGCCGTCTTGCGGATATCCGGCACCAGCCGGCCAAGCATGTCGCCCGCTTCCTGAGCGGCCTTGACGGTATCGCCCGACATCGAGCTGATTTCGGCAGCAGCCGACTGGCTGCGTTCGGCAAGCTTGCGCACTTCCGAAGCCACCACCGCAAAGCCCTTGCCGTGTTCGCCTGCACGAGCAGCTTCGACGGCGGCATTGAGAGCCAAGAGATCGGTTTGGCGGGCGATTTCCTGGACGATACCGATCTTCTCGGCAATGGTCCGCATCGCCTGTACGGCGCGCGTCACCGCGTCCCCGCTGGCTTCAGCATCCTTGGCCGACTGGCGGGCGATCTTTTCGGTCTGGGCGGCGTTATCGGCGTTCTGCTTGATGTTGGCGGCCATCTGCTCCATCGAGGCGGAAGCCTCTTCGGCCGAAGCCGCCTGTTCGGTGGCGCCCTGCGATACCTGCTCGGAGCTCGAGGACAGTTCCTGGCTGCCGGCCGAAACATTTTCTGCGGCAGCCGCCGCATCAGAGACGACACCGCGCAGACGCTCGACCATCTGCTCGAGCGCAATGCCCAGCATGTCCTTGTCAGAAAGCGGCTTCGGCGACACGGTCAAGTCGCCGTTCGAGATCTGGCTGGCGATACCAGCAGTGCTGCGAAGATTATCCGTCATGACGTTGATCGTGTTCACCAGGTCCTTGATCTCGTCGTTGCTGTTGATCTCGGCCTTCTGGTTCAGGTCGCCGGTGGCGACGGCGTTGGCGACGTTCATGATCTTACGCAGGCCGCTGTTGATGCCGAGGGCGATCCACAATGCGGCGGCAAAAGCGATGACGGAGGCGCCGACGGCGATGCCGATCAGCAGGTTCCTGGTGGAACCATAAAGGGTTTCGGTATCGTCATCGGCCTGCGCCATTGACTTCTGCTGCTGCGCAACGAGCGCCGCGAAGACGTCTTCCAGTTCCGTAACGAGGGCGCGAACCTCTCCCGACGACAGGGCATTGGCCCCTGCCCTGTCACCACTTTCCTGGATGGAGGCGACTTTGTGGGAGCCCTCGGTGAAACGCTTGGCCAGTTCGATCAGCCTATCCCACGTGGGCTTGCCGTCGACAGTTGCAAGCTGTTGGCCACTCACCGCATAGGCCAGCATTTCGTCCATGCTCTTCGCCGAGTTCTGGTAGTTCTTCCTGGCCACTTCGGGATCCATTTCCAGAAGGGCATTCTTCTGCCAGCGAATGGCACTGAGCTCCGCAGCTTTTGCTTCCAGGGCCAGTTCCAGGCTTTTTGCAGGACCCGCGACAAGGTTGCCGACGGCGTCGTTCAGTGTGCTGAGGCTGATGATCCCATACACCGCGCTGCCCACCAGCAACAAAATGACGAAGCCGAACGCGGCCGCGAGCTTAAGCTTGATCGTGATACGCATCTCAATATCCTTTGTGAGAGCGACGTAATAAGTGTGAACCGGCTATTCCTTGGCGCTGCGTCATGCAGCAAAACCTTCCGGCGGACGAAGACTGCCCACGGATCTCCGTGCCGGCACCCGCAGGCGCCGGAAGCATGCCTCGCGGGCGCATTAGCTGGCCCGCGACGAGTGCGACGCGATAGCGCTTAAGCGCTTTCCCCAGGGGAGCGCTATGCGCTCTCCCGGAATTCCTCGTCGACCGTGTCGGGACCGCCCATCGACATGTCGAGGGCAAAACCCTTCACGCGGGCCTGCTGGCCGGCCACCGTATTGGCCGGCGCCTTGCCAGCCGGTTTGCGAGGTGCGGCGGGAGGCCGGTTGCGGACGGTGAGTTTTGCAGCCGGCGCACGCTCGCGGCGACCGCCTGCCATGTCGACCCTGAAGAAGGCAATCGACGTCTGCAGCTCTTCAGCCTGGGAGGCGAGTTCCTCCGAGGTTGCCGACATCTGCTCGGAGGCGCCGGCATTCTGCTGCGTCACCTTGTCGAGCTGCTGGATCGCCTCGTTGATCTGGGCCGCCCCGATATCCTGTTCGCGGCAGGCGGCACTGATCTCGGAAACCAGCTCGGCCGTCTTCCGGATATCGGGCACCAGCCGGCCGAGCATATCGCCGGCGTCGGCGGCAGCCTTGACGGTATCGCTCGACATCGAGCTGATTTCGGCGGCAGCCGACTGGCTGCGTTCGGCAAGCTTGCGCACTTCGGAGGCGACCACTGCAAAACCTTTGCCATGCTCACCCGCACGAGCCGCTTCCACGGCAGCGTTGAGGGCGAGAAGATCGGTCTGGCGGGCGATTTCCTGGACGATGCCGATCTTCTGGGCAATCGTGCGCATCGCGTCGACAGCGCGGGAGACAGCCTCGCCGCTGGCTTCCGCATCCTTCGCCGACTGACGGGCGATCTTTTCGGTCTGGGCGGCATTGTCGGCGTTCTGCTTGATGTTGGAGGCCATCTCTTCCATCGAGGCGGAAGCCTCTTCGGCGGAAGCCGCCTGCTCCGTGGCGCCCTGCGACACCTGCTCGGAGCTTGCCGAAAGTTCCTGGCTGCCGGAAGAGACGTTCTCGGCGGCCGATATCGCATCGGCAACGACGCCGCGCAGCCGTTCGACCATCTGTTCGAGCGCGATGCCCAGCGCATCCTTGTCGGAGAGCGGCTTTGGAGACACCGTCAGGTCACCGTTTGCGATCTGATCGGCGATGCCGGCGGTGGTCCGCAGGTTGGAGATCATGCTCTGCATCGCGATGCCGAGCGCATCCTTGTCCGAAAGCGGCTTGGCATCGGTGCTGAGGTCACCCATGGCGATCTGGTCGGCAAGTGCTGCCGTGGCACGCAGATTGGCAGTCATGGCATTGACCGTATTGATGAGATCCTTGATCTCGTCATTGGTCGTGACATCGACCTTCTGGTTGAGATCGCCGATCGCGACGGCGTTTACGACGGTCGTGATCTTCCTCAAGCCATTGTTGATTCCAAGCGTGATCCAGAGCGCAGCACCGAGCGCGATGAGCACTGCGATGCCGGAAGCAGTGGTGAGGATCAGCTTCGTTGAGGTGTAGAGATTGGTGTTCGATTGGTTAGTCGCCTGCATGCCCTTGCGCTGGATCTCGATAAGAACGGAGATCGCATCGCCCATGTCGTCGGTCATCGTGCGCAAGTCACCGAGCGAAAGCGCCAGCGCTCCGGCCTGATCGCCACTGGCATCCAGCTGCTGCAGCTCAGCGGATCTTTCACGAAATTTTGCGCCGATTGTCTGCAGCTTCTCCCAATAGGGCTTGCCCTCCGGCAGGGCGATGGCGTAGCCGGCATCGACAGCATCAAGCATTGTCTGCAGATGCTGGTCTGCCTCCTTATAGAAACCTGCAGCGGCTGTGGGATCCGTCGAGAGCAAGGCGTTCTTTTGGTAACGGATGGCGTCGACTTCGGCAATATTGGCGTTGAGGGCAAGTTCCAGACGGCGTACCGAGCCGTCGATCATCTTGCCGTTAGCCTCGTTCAGAGTGCCGAGGCTCAGGCTTCCATAAACCGCAATGCCGATCAGCAGCAGCGTCATGATGCCAAAGGCAAGACCCAGTTTGAGTTTAATGGTGAAACGCATGTGATACCCCCGATTTGCGGTCAAAACGAATGGAGAGACATGTCCCCTTGGCGGGACGTCAAGCTTGGAAAGTGATGTGCTGAAACGGGGAAAAGCGACTAAATTCACTTCCCGGCAGCCGGACATCTATCCATCGCAGCGCCAACGCCTACATGCGTTGGGGGATGTTCTCGCCTCAGGCCGCCGGAGCAGCCCGAGGGATCACATTGAGGCGAAGCGCTCACGCGCTTTCCCCGGGGGAGCGCTTATGCGCTCTCCCTAAAGTCGTCGTCGCTGGCGTCTGGACCGCCCATCGACATATCGAGAGCAAAGCCCTTGAGGCGCTGCTGTTGAGCCGAAACCGTCTGGCCGCGGCCTTGGCTGTGAGCCTGCAGGCCGGGCTTGCGGCCAGCGGCCGGGGCCTTGAGCGCCTTGGCCGAAGCCTTTGGCTGCGCTTTGTGGGCGCCGGACCGTGCGTTGCCTGCCGTATCGACCTTGAAGAAGGCGATTGACGTCTGCAGTTCCTCTGCCTGGGAGGCGAGCTCCTCGGAGGTTGCCGACATCTGCTCGGAAGCGCCGGCATTCTGCTGCGTCACCTTGTCGAGCTGCTGGATCGCTTCATTGATCTGCGAGGCGCCGATATCCTGTTCGCGGCACGCCGCACTGATCTCGGAGACCAGTTCCGCCGTCTTGCGGATATCGGGCACCAGCCGGCCGAGCATATCGCCGGCGTCGGCGGCAGCCTTGACGGTATCGCTCGACATCGAGCTGATTTCGGCGGCAGCCGACTGGCTGCGTTCGGCAAGCTTGCGCACTTCGGAGGCGACCACTGCAAAACCTTTGCCATGCTCGCCCGCACGAGCCGCTTCCACGGCAGCGTTGAGGGCGAGAAGGTCGGTCTGGCGGGCGATTTCCTGGACGATGCCGATCTTCTGGGCGATCGTGCGCATGGCGTCGACAGCACGCGTCACCGCTTCACCGCTCATCTCCGCGTCCTTGGCGGACTGGCGGGCGATCTTTTCGGTCTGGGCGGCGTTATCGGCGTTCTGCTTGATGTTGGCGGCCATCTGCTCCATCGAGGCGGAAGCCTCTTCGGCCGAAGCCGCCTGTTCGGTGGCGCCCTGCGATACCTGTTCCGAACTCGCCGAAAGTTGCTGGCTTCCGGAAGAGACGTTGTCGGCGGCCGACAGTGCGTCGGCAACGACGCCGCGCAGACGTTCGATCATGGTATTGACGTTGCCCAGAAGTTCGCCGATTTCGTCATGGCTGGTGATGTCGGCCATCTTGGTCAGATCGCCTTCCGACACTTCGCGCACCACGGTGTTGGCACGGCCGAGGCCCTTGCTGATCGTGCTGGCGATCCAGAAGGCGGTGAGGGCGGCAATCAGCAGGGCGACGGCTGCGACCGCAACCATCATTGTGCGTGTCGTCGTGTACTGCGCTTCGGCGCCGTCGTCGGCAGCCTTCATGCGCTGCTTTTCAAGTGCCAGGATTTCGCTGAGCGTCGCGTCGATATCGTTGGCAGCGGCCCGCGCCGTCGTAACAGAGACGGTATTTGCGCCTTCGGCATTACCGGCCTTCACATAGTCACGGATCTGATCGTCGGCCGCATTGAAGGTCTTGGAAAGTTCGGCGATGCGCGCCCAGCGCGCCTTGCCTTCTTCCGTCGCCAGCGCCAGCACCTGGTTGAAGGCGTCGGTGAACTCCTTGCGGGCCTGATTGCCCTTCGCGACCGCGCCGGCCGTCTCGTCTGCGCTGCGGGCGGTGAGCAGGTTCTTCTGCTGGCGGATGGCCTCGAGCTGGGCAATGTTGATCTGCTGCGCGAGATCGAGGCGGGCTGCCGGGCCGGCAAGAAGCTTATCGATCGTGTCGTTCAGCGATCCAAGGCTGAAGATACCGTAAGCGGCGGTGCCTACGAGCATCAGAATGATGAAGGTGAACGCGGTCACCAGTTTCGTCTTTATTGTCAGTCGCATCGTCCAAACCCCTCGTTGAATTCATCCAGCGTCAATTGACGGCTCCCGCCGCATCGTGCCTCGATGAAAAGATCGCCTGCAGATTGGGGAGAATGATGAATTCTCCGCCCCTCTTCACCAGGCAGTTGATGTAGTCGGCGCGCCAACGCATGCCGATGCTGGGCGGGGCTTCGCTCGCGGACTTTGCAAGTGTCGTCACCTCGTTCACCTTGTCGGTTCTGAGGCCGACGAGCGTCTGCTCGCCCTGTAGGTCGATCTCGATGACGATGAAGCGGCTGTCGATCGTCGCCTCTGCTGCTTCCATCCCGAAGGCGAGACGCAGATCGGCGAGCGGAATGACCTTACCGCGGAAGTTGATGACGCTGGCGACGAAGGGCTGACTGCCCGGCACCGCGGTCTCAGGAAGCAGGTCCAGGATTTCCTGGACGATGACCGCTTCCAGCGCGAAGGTTTCGCCGTTGAGATCGAAGGTCAGGACCTCGACTTCCTCGGCATAGCTCCAGTGCTTGTCGAACCGTTCGGCTGCTGCTGTTGCACTCATCCTGCTACACGCAATTGCGCCTCCTGTTGCTGACCCGCGGCAACCAGGTGCCCAACGTCGAGAATGAGAGCGACGCTGCCGTCGCCGAGAATGGTGGCGCCCGAAAAGGTCGCGACGTTATTGTGCAGTTTCGACATCGACTTGATGACCGTCTGGTGGTCGCCGATGATCTGGTCGACGACGAGGCCGACGCGCTCCGTGCCGGTCGAGATGACGACGACCTTCTGATGCACGTCGGGCTTAGTGCCGGTGCGGAAGAGGTCGCGCAGGCGCAGGAACGGCACCAGGCTGTCGCGTAGCGAGATGAAGCTGCGGCCGCGCGAGCGGAGATCTTCCTCGAGCGACAGTTCGAGGCATTCCTCGACTGCCGAGAGCGGGATGACGTAGCGGCCGGAGCCGACCCGCACCAGCAGGCCGTCGATGATGGCGAGCGTCAGCGGAATGCGCAGCGACACTTCCGAACCCTGTCCCGGCAGGCTGACGATGTCGATCGCGCCGCGGAGCGCTTCGACCGTCTTCTTCACCACGTCCATGCCGACCCCGCGGCCGGAGAGATTGGTGATTGCCGCGGCCGTCGAGAAGCCGGGGGCGAAGATTAGTTGCAGCAGCTCGGAGTCGGAAAGCGGCTGACCGGGCTGGATGAGACCGGAGGATTCCGCTTTGGCGCGAACGCGTTCACGATTGATGCCGCGGCCGTCATCCTTGATCGAGATGATCACCTCGCCGCCGGCCTGGCGGGCCGAAAGCGTCACCGTGCCGGCTTCGGTCTTGCCGGAGGCAAGGCGGTCGGCGGGCGTTTCGAGGCCGTGATCGATCGAGTTGCGCACCAGATGCACAAGCGGATCGGCCAGACGCTCGATGACGGTTTTGTCGACTTCGGTGCTCTCGCCCTCCGTCACCAGTTCGATCACCTTGCCGGTTTCGCGGGCGAGATCGTGAATGAGGCGGCGAAAACGGGAGAACAGGGTGGCGACCGGCACCATGCGCAGCACCATCATCGTGTCGCGCAATTCGCCGGAGAGGCGTTCGATTTCTTCCGAGACGGAGCGCAGCGCGATATCGGCGCTGGCACTGGCCAGCTGGCTGAGGCGCGATTGCGCGATGACGAGCTCGCCGACACGGTCCATCAGCTCATCGAGACGTTCGGCCGGAACGCGGACATTCTCGGCCGCCTTCGCCTGGCTGATGGCGGCGGGCGCCTCGCGCTTGGACGGAACCGCCTCGACAGGACGGAATTCCGGGACGCTGGTCGGCGAAGCCGCCGATACCGCGGCGACAGGGGCAGTTGCGGCCTTTTCCTCAACCGGAGCGGCGGTTGCCGCTGCCTGCCCGCCGATCTCCTCGACGCTTAGTTCCATATCATCGAGCACGAAGATGAAGACGTCGTCGATCGCTGAGCGGTCTTGCTCGCTGGTCAGCGTCACGTCCCAGGAAATGTGGAGTTCCGTCGGAGCCAGCGCGTCGAGGGGAGGAATGGCCGAGGAGTTGGCGCGCACGGTGCATTCGCCGAGATCGCGCAGCTCGTCCAGCAGGCCGAGCGGGTTGGTGCCGTTGGCCATCGAATTGGCAGGCAGGCTGAAGCGGATGCGCCAGCTGCTCTTCTTCTTCGCCGGGGTCTCGCGCACGGCCGCGGGTGCGGCAACAGCGGCCGGCGCTGCTTCCTTGCCGCCGACGGTAGCTTGCAACTGTGCCAGAAGCTTATGCCCGGTATCGCCGTGATCGGCGTCCGGCTGATCGACCAGGGCCCGCATATGGTCCTGGGCGGCGAGAACGGCGGCGACGAGTTCGCTGGTCGCCGCGACCTCGCCCTTGCGGACGCGATCGAAGGCTGTTTCGCAATGATGGGTGAAGGCGGCGAGCGCCTCGAAACCGAACATCGCACCGGAGCCCTTGAGCGTGTGGAGGCCGCGGAACACGGCATCGACGAGATCCTTGTTGTCGAGCTGGTGGGTCAGGTCGAGAAGACCAGCCTCGATCGCTTCGAGGCATTCGGCAGCTTCCGTGCGGAAGACGGCGACCGGATCGAGCGTACTCATCGTCCAAGAACCTTCTTCACGATCTTCACCAGGCTTTCCGGGTCGAACGGCTTGGTCAACCAGCCCGTCGCGCCGGCGGCCTTGGCGCGCGCCTTGAGATCGGCGTCCGATTCCGTCGTCAGGAAGATGATCGGAACGCCGGCCTGCGCCGGCAGCTTGCGCAGTTCCTCGATCATCGTCAGACCATCCATGACAGGCATGTTGAGATCGGTCACGATCAGATCGAAGCTGCTGCCCTTGGCTGTCGCGAGGCCCTCTGCCCCGTTGACCGCCTCGGTGACGCTATAGCCGGCATTGGTCAGCGTGACCTTGGTGGTCAGACGAATGCTGGCGGAATCGTCGACGGTCAGGATCTTTGCACTCATAACGTCACCTCTTTATGCAACCAGAAATTTGCGTCTTCGTGATCGAAGGATTCGATGAAACCTGCACGCTCAAGTACCTTCAGGACAGAGCCACTGGCCGGTGAAGAAAGCTTGAAGGTCTTTCCCTTGGCCTTTGCTTGGCGGCGCGAGGATTCGATGAGTTGAACAAAACTCAGATCCGCTTCTGCGCCCTCGGGAATGCTGATGATGATTGTATCATTGCTATGAAATTCATCGGTAAACTTGGAATATAGTTCGGACACGTTGCGAATGCTGAGCACGTCCGGCAAATTTATAGATTCGTAATATTGTTTCTGAGTATCCAATGCAGCCTCCTGGGCCAGAAAATACTTGACGACCCTAAAAGGACTCTCACGGCAGCGTTAATGCGGGGTAAACAGCGGTTGTAGGAAACTGCCGTATAGCGCATTCCCAGACTCCCAATTCTCATCCGGGATAAGTTGTATTTTTTTCTCAAAATTTAGAAATAAGTAAAATAAAAACAATAAGTTGAATCATCAATCCGAGCGTTAGGCTTTCCCCGACAGGCCATCAACATCTTTCGTTAATCACAACGCTGGCGAGTCCGGCGCGTTTACCGGACGTTTCCATCCTGCCCGTAAAAATAGAGTTCGAATTGCCTGGATTTTAAGAAAAGGTATAAAAGTGGCACACGCTCTGGTATCGCCGAACGCTGCAGCCTACTCATCAGGACGGGACATAAGCCAGACCCTGGAATCTGCTCGTAGCCAGGTCGAGGAACGTTTCCTCGAAGGCGGCACCGTGCTGCTCTCGGTGATGGATGTGCTCAACCGTCTGTTGAACTCGCTCGAGAGCGTCACCACGACGCTCGACAACAAGGAGGCGAGCGACACCAGCGCCGATCTCCGCGCCACGGTGGAGAGCCTGATGGCGCTGCCCGTCACCGAGGAAAACCGGCAGCAGGCGCTCGTCTCGCTGGCGCATACCGGCAGGGAACTGCGCAAGCACGTCGCCGACATGCAGGAGACGATGCGTTATCTCAGAACCTTCGCGGTGACCGTGAAGATTACCGGTGCCGGCCTTGCCGAATTCGCCGGCTTCGCCCAGGAGATCCTGGAGCGCATCTATTCCGGTACCGATGAGGTCAACCGTTTTGCCACGCATCTCGACAGTCTCGACAAGGAGGTCAAGCTCGCCGCCTCCTTTGGCGCCAGCGTTTCGAAGGGCTATGCCGATACCGTTCCTGCCGTCGCCGGAGCCCTGCGCGATGATGCCGCCAAGATCGCCGGCCATCGCAAGGATCTCGGCGTCATCGCCCGCGAGGTCGGCGCGATTGCCCGCGCCGTCCAGAGCAAGGTCGCCTCGACCCTGTCTGCCCTGCAGATCGGCGATATCACCCGCCAGCGCATCGAGCATGTGCAGGCCACTTTTTCGCTGCTTGAAGATTTCTTTGCCGGTGAGGATGGCGCCAGACTCGACGCCGGCGCGCGCCAGCGCCTCCAGAACGTCATTCACCATCTGACGGCGGCGCAGATGAGCGACATGTGTGCAAATTTCCAGCGGGATTCCGAGAACGTCGTCAAGACGATCGCAAGTTTCGATCACGACATGCGGGAGATTCTCAAGCTGCGCGATCAGATGAGCGGTCAGAGCGGCGAGGCCGGCGGCAACTTCATGCGCGCGCTGGAATCCAGCGTTTCGGCCGCCCATGAAATCGTCAAGCAGGTCGATACGGCAAGCCGCCAGGCCGACCAGGTGAGCCAGTCGACGATCGGTACCGCGGCCAAACTCTCCGAAGCGATCGGCAACATCCGCGCCGTCAAGACTGACATTCACTATATGGCTTTGAATACCAACCTGCGCTGCAGCCGACTCGGCGAGGAAGGCAGGTCGATCAACGTCGTCACCGCCGAGCTGCGCATCTTCGCCGGCAAGCTCGACGATTCCGCCGACGCCATCGTCAACGGCCTGCCGGCGCTCGAAGCTGCGGCCGGGCGCGTCGCCCCCGCCACGGATGCCGGAGCCGGCAATCTCGGAGAAAGCCTGACCTCGGCCGTCGGCAACATCCGCTCTGCAGCCAACGTGATGGAAAACGAGCTGAAGGTGCTCGCCGAGAACGGTCGCGAGGTCGCCACCAAGATCAGCCTGCTGATCGGCAAGCTCGATTTCCAGCATAATCTGGGCGAAGTCCTTGCCGGCTGCGCCGATCTGCTCGAAGGCGTCGCCGGCACCGATGTCGCCGATATCTCCGATCTCGCTGAGACGATCGCGCCGCTCGACCGCAAGATCTTCAAGCACTATACGATGGTCCAGGAGCGCAGCATTCATCGCGGCATCATTCCGGCAAGCGAGGACAGCACCTCCGCTCCCGCCGAAAACGTCAAAGCCGAAAACGATGAAGACCTCTTCGCCGACGCGCTTTTCTAAATTAGAATACGGCCGCTATCGCCGTCGGAATTTGTTGGCGGCATCGATCGCCGCCTTTTGCTGATTGTCCTCGATGCCGAGATAGAAATCCTCGAGCGCCGGATCGGCGAGCCCGGCCCGGCGCGACAGCACGTACCACTTCGCCGCCTCGATCGGATTGGGCGCCGTGCCGATCGCGTTGATATAGAGATGGGCGAGCTTGTTCTGCGCGGCGACATTGCCGCCATTGGCGGCAAGTTTCAGCCATTCGAAGCCCTTGACGTAATCCTTCGGCCCGCCGACGCCGTTGACGAGCCAGATGCCGAGATCGAGCTGGGCCGTGTCGAAACCGGCGCGCGCCGCGCGTGCCATCCACTCGCGGGCGAGCTTCGTCTTTTCTTCCGGCAGGTCCTTCAGCGTCGCATAGATCTGCGCCACGGCATATTGCGAATCGGCAATGCCCTGCTCGGCCGATTTCTCGTAGAACGGCAGCGCGAGCTTCAGTCCCTTCTCGCCGGGATTGTCGGCGATGAGAAGCTGCGCCCAGTTGAATTCCGCCGAAGGATTGCCGGCCTCGGCCGCCTTGTGCATGTAGTCGTCGGCCTTGACCTTGTCACGCGGCACGCCCTCGCCTTCCATCAGGATCAGTGCATATTTGAACATCGCCGCCCCGTCGCCGCCTTCGGCCGCCTTGCCGTACCAGAAGGCGGCGTTCTTCACGTCCTTCTTGACGCCGAGGCCCTGCGAGAGGATTTCGCCGATCAGTGTCTGCGCCGCCGGATCGCCGAGCTGGGCGCGCGGCAGCGCCTTGTCCATTGCCGTCAGGTAATAACCGCGCTGGAAGGCGCCGTAGGCCTCGTCGATCGGCCCCTTGTAATCCTTCTCCGGCGGCAGGTCCGGCAGGTTCGCGCCCATGCGGTCGAATACGCCGACACCATCGGAGGGTTGCACGCCCGGGCTGGAAGGCCGGTCGGTGCGGAAGGTCGAAGCCGGCCCCGTGCCCGGCTGGCTGATGACGCTGTCCGGCGCCTGCGCCAAGGCAACATTCGGCCCGGCCGCAACGAGGGCGGCCATGCTGGCAAGGATATATTTCAAAAGGCGGACGGGCGGGATCGGCATGAGCGCGATTTCAATCCTCAAACCGTGGCGCTTTTTCGTCAAGCAACGCATTGATTTCGGCAACGACAGACGGCGCCCGGGCAGGCTCGGCGAAGACCGCCAGCCGCAGCGCCACGAACTCCGCTCCGGTTTCGGCGACGGCGAGCGCCGAGGCCGGATCGGTGCCGCCCATGACGATGCAGGGAATCTCGATCATCGAGGCCCACCATTCGCCGAGCGCAAGGTTCTTCGGATGCGCCTCCGGCTTGATATCGCCGTCGAGCTTGCCGAAGAAGATATAGTCCGGCCTGACTTCGCCGATCTCCAGCGCATGGTGCCGGTCGGCCGCGTTGCCGCCGCCGACGATCAGCTTCGGCGCATGTTTGTCGATCGCTTCCGAAAGCGCCTCTGCATTGCTGGAAAGGTGCAGGCCATCGGCCTTTGCCCGGCCTGCGACACGGCTGTCGCCTGATATCAGCGCGGCTGCTCCAGCATCCTGGATCAATGGCACCAGCTTTTCCGCATGTTTCTGGAAGGTGCTGTCGTCGAGCCCGTATTGCGGCACGATCACCGAGGCGACATCGCCGCCCTTCAGCGCGTCGGCGACGATCTTTGCCTGTTCATCTGCATCGGCGATATCGGGCACGATGAGCACAAGGCGGCAGCGGTTTTCCGGTTCGGTCATGGGGTCTTTCCGTTTCCTGCGAATTCCCCTTCGAAATGAGGGATCCGCACTCGTTTTGTGTGAGTAGTTCCGTTAGACGAGGCTGGCAAGAGGAGGACGTCGAAAGCATGCCGCAGGATCTGTCATTCTACTACGCCGCCGTGCCCGCCGTTCTGCTGGTGGGCCTCGCAAAGGGCGGCATGGGCGACGCTTTGTCGCTGATCGGCCTGCCCTTTCTCGCCCTCGTCGTCTCGCCCGTCGAGGCAGCGGCCATCCTGCTGCCGATCCTGGTCTTCATGGACATGATCTCGCTCGTCATCTGGCGCAAACATGGCGACTGGGCGACGCTGAAAATCATGCTGCCGGGCGCGATCTTCGGTATCGCGCTGGGCTGGGCGACCTCGGCGCTGGTTCCGGGCAACATGCTGCGCATCGTCATCGGCGCGGTGACCATCCTCTTCTGCCTGCGCTATTTCTGGAACAGTTTCGGCCCGGGCGCCGGCAAGGTGATCCCGCCGCGCGGCCAGCGGCCGGTGGCCGCCGGCCTCTGGGGGACATTTTCCGGTTACGGCAGCTTCGTCGCTCATGCCGGCGGTGCGCCCTTCCAGATCTATGCCCTGCCGCTCAAATTGCAGCCGCGCGAATATACCGGCACCAGCGTGCGCTTCTTCGCAATCCTCAACGCCATCAAGCTGATCCCCTATTTCGCGCTCGGCCAGCTCGACACCCAGAACCTTGCGACCTCCGCGACGCTTCTGCCCTTCGCCCCGCTCGCCACCATCGCCGGCGCCTGGTGCGTGCGCCGGATGAGGCCACAGATCTTCTATCCCTTCATGTATGCGATGGCGCTGATCGCCGCCTTCCTGATCGTGGGCGAGGGCCTTGGCTGGTAGAAGCCATACAGCGCCGCACATCTTTCGAGAGGCGCAAAGGACGCTGTGGCACTTTGAACGGCTGCTTAATTCCTGAAATCGACTCCGATTTTAGGAATTATGCAGTGACACGCTGCAATGCACAATTTCCTTGCTGGCGCGGCCGGTTTGACGTAGCGTTCCCGCCATGTCGAACACGGACCCCTTCTCTGCGATTGCCGATCCGAACCGGCGGTTTCTGCTGGAGGAATTGCGTCGCGCGCCACGGACCGTCAATGAGCTCGCCGAAGGCCTGCCGATCAGCCGTCCTGCTGTTTCGCAGCACCTGAAGGCGCTTCTCGACAGCAATCTCGTCTCCGTGACCTCGGAAGGCACCAAACGTATCTACGCGGTCAACAACCGCGGCTTCGACAAGCTCAATTTGTGGCTGGATCAGTTCTGGGCCTGATGCATGTTCCCATGCGATCTGGGAATACGATGTGAATCATAAGAACGCGATGTGAGACGTGGCGGACCCAAAAGCGCCAGCCACGATGCCGGATGCATCGGGCTGGCGCAAATCTGGTGTCAAATCACCGGTTCTTGCTGATTTTTGGTGGAATGGATGGATTTACCTTGTTGCGCAAGATGATCGTCCGGCGATCCTTGGGAAGATTAGTGGACGGATGACTTAAGACGCTGAATCTCGTCCTTGATGCGCAACTTGCGACGCTTGCAATCGGCAAGTGCCGTATCGGAAATAGAGGGAGATGTTCTGAGCGCGTGCAACTCCTCCTCGAGAGCGACATGCTTTTTCTGGAGTGACTCAAGATGAGCTTGAACAGTCATATGACCCTTCCTTCCTCTTACCCTCCCCGGCCAACATCGTCGGGGATCAAGGTGTCAACGGGCGGGACTGTGACACATTTTTGAAGGCTTGTCGAAGGCCAAAAGATGAAGACTGGATGGCAATTTCATGATCAAGACTAACTAGCCGTTACCTGTATTTGATGATAGGAGCTTGCGGAAATCATCGGCAGATCGGACAAGGTCCAGGGACGATAACGGGGAATGTATATGGCCGATCAGGAACAGGCGGAAATCAGGCTCATAGTGGCGCGCTTGCGCCAGGAGCACGAGGATTTCGACGCCGCGATCAACGCCATGATCCAGACCGGATGCGACGCTCTGCGGATCCAGCGCATGAAAAAGAAGAAGCTCGTCATCAAGGACAGGCTCTCCAGGCTGGAAGATCAGATCATCCCTGACATCATCGCCTGAGAGGGAATAGCAGCAACGATGACAGACAGACCACCCGTCGCCATCATCATGGGCAGCCAGTCCGACTGGGAGACCATGAAAAACGCCGCCGACACGCTGGAGGCGCTGGAAATTCCCTATGACGCGCGCATCATTTCGGCGCACCGTACAGTCGACCGGCTGGTCAATTTCGCCAAGGGCGCACGCGCGGAGGGCTTCAAGGTCATCATCGCCGGCGCCGGCGGCGCTGCCCATCTGCCGGGCATGACCGCCTCGCTGACACCGCTGCCAGTTTTCGGCGTGCCGGTCCAGTCGAAAGCCCTGTCCGGCCAAGACAGCCTCCTTTCCATCGTACAGATGCCGGCCGGTATTCCGGTCGGCACGCTCGCCATCGGCAAGGCTGGTGCGGTCAACGCCGCCCTTCTCGCTGCCGCCGTACTTGCCCTCTCCGACGAAGAAATTGCCGACCGGCTCGACGAATGGCGCGAGCGCCAGAGTGCTGCCGTCGCCGAATACCCGATGGACGACCTATGACGGCAACAACGATCGGCATTATCGGCGGCGGCCAGCTCGGCCGCATGCTGGCGATTGCCGCCGCCAGGTTGAATTTTCGCACGGTCATCCTCGAGCCGCAGGCGGACTGCCCGGCCGCCCAGCTCGCCAACCGGCAGATTACCGCTGCCTATGACGATCCGGCGGCACTCGCCGAACTCGCCGATATCTGCGATGTCGTCACCTACGAATTCGAAAACGTGCCTGTCGCAGCCGCCGAAAAGCTCTCGGCGAGCGTGTCGGTCTATCCGCCGCCGAAGGCGCTGGAAGCCGCCCAGGACCGTCTCGTCGAAAAACGCTTTCTCAACGGCTGCGGCATAACCACTGCACGCTTCCATGCGATCGACAGCCAGGCCGATCTCGAAACGGCGCTGAAGGATTTCGGCGGCCAGGGCGTGCTGAAGACCCGCCGTCTCGGTTATGACGGCAAGGGCCAGAAGGTTTTCCGCTCGGCCGCAGACAGCCCGGATGGCACCTATGCAGCACTTGGCGGCGTGCCGCTCATTCTCGAAAGCTTCGTCGCCTTCGAGCGTGAAGTCTCGATCATCGCCGCCCGCGCCACCGACGGTACGGTCGTCTGCTTCGATCCCGCCGAGAATGTCCACCGCAACGGCATCCTCCACACCTCGACGGTTCCCGCCGCGATCTCGGCGCCGACGGCGGACGCCGCGCGGAAATCGGCCGAGAAAATCCTTGCCGCATTGAACTATGTCGGCGTCATCGGCATCGAATTCTTTGTGCTTGCCGATGGCGGTCTGATCGCCAACGAGATGGCGCCGCGCGTCCACAACTCCGGTCACTGGACGGAAGCCGCCTGCGTCGTCAGCCAGTTCGAGCAGCATATCCGCGCCGTCACCGGCCTGCCGCTTGGCAATGCCGAGCGACATTCCGACTGCGTCATGCAGAACCTGATCGGCGACGATATCCTTGCCGTTCCCGACTGGCTGCGGCGCCCCGACACGCTGGTTCATCTCTACGGCAAGACCGAGTGGCGCCCCGGCCGCAAGATGGGTCATGTCACCACCGTGACGCCGAAATCGCCGGTTTGGACCTGAGAAAACACCTCTGCGCCTTGGGAAAAACACCTTCATGTGGTTGACACGGAAAAGGTGACGGGGTATCTGCTCCCCCACCTAAACAGCGCGCCCGATGGCGCGCTTTTGATTGTTAAAGATACGGGCGAATGTGAATTCCCCATAGAGATCGCGGATCAAAAAAATGAAGATTAAGAATTCGCTCAAGTCGCTCAAGGCTCGTCACCGTGACAACCGTCTGGTTCGCCGCAAGGGCCGCATGTACATCATCAACAAGCTGAACCCGCGCTTCAAGGCTCGTCAGGGCTGATTTCGCGCGTCCGGATCGCCCTGCCGCGTGCGCTTGCGCCGGCAGATATATCCGGTGGGTCGCTGCGGTGATCACGTCAAATTTGTTTGATCTTCGGCGCTGGCGGGCTAATATGTCCGCCATGCGCTTTTTTGCTTTGACATCAGCGGCGCTGCCGCTCGCCCTCATTCTCCTTACCCCCTCCTTTCCGGCCGCCGCCGCGGAAAAGTCGGCTGCCGTCGCGAAAAAGGACGTCATCGTCGAGCAGGCGGATGCCAACAATTCGCCGAAGCAGCACCTCGACCAGCTCTTCAGCCAGCTGAAGCGTGAACGCGATCCCGAAAAAGCCAGTGGCATCGCCAATGAAATCCGCATGGAATGGAACGATTCGGGCAGTGCCACCGTCAATCTGCTGATGCAGTGGGCCGACAAGGCGATCGAGGAAAAGCGCAACCCCGCCGCCCTCGATTTCCTCGACGAGGCGATCGCGCTGAAGCCCGATTATGCCGAAAGCTGGAACCGCCGCGCCACGCTGAATTTCGTCATGGGAAATTATCGCAAGTCGATGTCCGACATCGAACGTGTACTCGATCTCGAGCCGCGTCATTTCGGCGCGCTCTCCGGCATGGCGGCGATCCTCAGCAATTCCGGTAACGATCAGCTGACCTTGAAGGCGTGGGAGCGTTTTCTCGATATCTATCCCGCCGAACGCACCGCGCAAGAACAGGCCAACACACTTGCGGAAAAACTCGCCGGCAACCGCACCTGATTCCGGACGGCGGCCTTGACGTCGGATCGTGCTGCGCAATTTTAGAATAGAGCGGGAACGATGCGGTGCCCGCTCGCAGGTCATCCCGCAACTACCGCTTGTTGAGATCATGCTTGCAGAAGTTTCCGCTCTTCTCGCCCCGCTCGCCGCCGCCATCGGTTACTCCACTTATAAGGCGCGGCAATTTGAACACGCCTATCCGAATATCGGCGAACTGACCGATATCGGCGGCTACCGCATGAATGCGGTCCACGTCCCGCCGCCAGAAAATTCGGATCTGCCGGCTCTGGTCTTCATTCACGGCGCCAGCGGCAATCTGCTCGACCAGGTCGTGGCCTTCCGCGCCGCACTCGAAGGCCGGGCGGAAATGCTGTTCGTCGATCGCCCCGGTCATGGCTATTCCGAACGCGGCGGTCCTGAGAACGCCGTCCCCTCCGGCCAGGCAGATGCAATCGCCAGACTGATGGAGAAGCGCGGCATCGAAAAGGCGATCATCGTCGGCCATTCCTTCGGCGGCGCGATCACCGCCGCCTTCGGCCTGCGCCATCCTGACAAAACCGCCGGCCTGCTCTTCCTCGCGCCCGCCACTCATCCATGGCCAGGCGGCATCGACTGGTACTATCACCTGGCAACCGTGCCGATCGTCGGCTGGCTCTTCAACCACGCAATCGTCGTGCCGCTTGGGCTCAGCCGGCTGGAGCGGGGCACGCTGAATGTATTCCGCCCCAATCCGCGCCCGGCCGACTACATCGAAAAAACCGGTCCGTCGCTGGTACTGCGTCCCAGCGCATTCCAGAACAATGCCGACGATTTCAAACGACTGCTTGCCTATGTGAAGGAGCAGTCGCTGCTCTATTCGCAGATCACCGCTCCGACCGTCATCATAACAGGCGACAGCGACGAGATCGTCTGGGAACACCTGCACTCGCGCGGCCTTGCCCGCGATATATCAGGCTCCGAACTCATCACCGTTCGCGGCGTCGGCCACAAGCCGGATTACCTCGCAACCGATGTCGCCATCGCCGCCATGGAGAAGATATCAGGCAAGCCGCGCGACCTGCAGGCGATCGCCCGCAGGGCCGAAGAGAGGCTTGCCGCGGCCTCACGCGATCGGACGGCCGCAGTCGTACCATCGTTGGGGCCGACAGGACCCCACGTCTTTTCAGAGGCGCCGAGGACGCCGTAGCACTTTGAATGCTGCATAATTTTGTCAGCATCGTCCGAAACCTGCCTCAGGCGCCGAGACTGACGCCACCATCGCAGGTGATGACATGGCCACTCATAAATCCGTTTCCGATCAGGAAGGCAATCGCCTCCGCGATATCCTCCGGCCTGCCGACACGGCCGACCGGCGTGCGGCCGGCGAAATCCGCAAAGACGCTGTCGCGCTGCTCGGGCGGCAGGAAATTCCACCACGGCGTATCGACGACCCCGGGGGAAACGCCGTTGACGCGCAGCGGCTTCAATTCGGCGGCAAGCACCGGCACCATCGCCTCGATGCCGGCATTGACGGCCGCAAGTCCAGCCGTGCCAGGCATCGCAGCTTGCGCGCTGACCGCCGAAACGAAGGTGATGCTGCCGCCCGGCTGCAGCAGCGGCAGTGCCGCCTGGGCTGCCGCGGCATGCGGGATGAGCTTGGTCTGAAACCCGGCAAGCAGATCCGCCATGTCGAGCGTCACGAAGGGTCCGGCGCCGTGACCGCTGCCCATCGCCAGCACGAGATGACCGAATGCGCCGATCTGGGAAAAAGCCTCCCCGAGACCGGAGAGCTCCGCCGCATCGAGCACGAGGCTGCGCAGCTCGCCCGCGAGCGATGCCGTCGCCGCGGCAAGCTTTTCGCCGTCGCGGCCCGCAATGGTAACGGTATACCCCTGTTTCAACAGTAATTTCGCCGTGGCAAGGCCGATGCCGGAAGAACCGCCGATGACGACCACATGCTGCGAAGACATGATGCTGCTCCTTGAATTGATCGAGCCGCGGGCGTTTCAATCACCCGCGGCACCGGCATCATGCGCGGCCTGGAAACGGCAAACAGTTCCAGTTTTATCCTGGTATTGATACTGATATGATCGCTCCCATGGACCAGAGACCCGATACATTCGATGCCCGCCGCCGTGAATTCGCAGCCTTTCTGCGTTCCCGTCGCGAGCGGCTGACGCCCTCCGAAGTTGGCCTGCCGGAGGGGTTTCGCCGACGCACGCCGGGTCTCCGCCGCGAGGAGCTCGCCATGCTCGCCGGCGTCGGCACCACCTGGTACACCTGGCTGGAACAGGGCCGCGACATCCGGCCCTCCATTCAGGTGCTCAACGCCCTTGCCGATGCGCTGCGCCTCGACGAGGCCGAGCGCCGGCATCTCTTCATCCTCAACAATCGGCAAGTGCCTCAGGCAATCTCGTCCGCACCCGAATGTGTCGACGAGCCGCTGCAGCGCATGCTCGCCAACCTGACACACCAGCCGGCCTATGTGCTCGGCCGCCGGTGGGACGTGCTCGCCTGGAACCGTGCCGCCGAGGTGCTGTTCGGCGGTTACGACACGCTCGACCGCGACGAGCGCAATACCATGCATCGCCTCTTTGCCGACCCCGCGCATCGCAAGCTGCTCGTCGACTGGGAAGCAGTTGCCCGCGTCTCGCTGGCGATGTTTCGCGCCGACAGTGCGCGTTATGCCGGCGATCCGGATTTCGATCGGCTGATCACGCTGCTGAAACAGTCAAGCCCTGAATTTCGTGATTGGTGGCAGCGCCATGAGGTCGTCAGTCCGCTATCCGGCATCAAGCGCATCAACCATCCCGTCAAGGGCCGCATGTCCTTCGAACATACCGGCCTAACACTGACCAGCCGGCCGGAAATGAAACTCATCGTCTATACGCCGCTCGATGACGACGACACCAACCGGAAACTCGCCGAGCTCCTCACATAAAAGCCAACCCCTTGCATTGCCTCGGGCTGCCGCAGTCCCATATGTTTTTCCATCATTGTCCATAGGAGGGGAAATCATGGGCCGCCTGCATATCGGGACGATCTCCGTCATATCAGCTTTGTCGCTGAGCCTGACCTCGGCTTTCGCCGCCTCGCCTGCGCCCGTCGAAGCCGAGCACGGCATGGTCGTCACCGCCCAGCATCTGGCGACCGATGTCGGCGTCGACGTGCTGAAAAGCGGCGGTAACGCCGTCGATGCGGCGGTCGCCGTCGGTTATGCGCTGGCGGTGGTCTATCCCTCGGCCGGCAATCTCGGCGGTGGCGGCTTCATGACCATCCGCCTGAAGGACGGCACGAAGACCTTCCTCGATTTTCGCGAACGCGCGCCGCTTGCCGCAACGAAGACTATGTATCTCGATGCCAAGGGCGATATCGTGCCGCGCGCCAGCCTCGACGGCTATCTTGCCGTTGGCGTGCCGGGCTCCGTCATGGGCTTCGAGACCGCGCGCGAGAAATACGGCAGCAAGTCGCGCGAAGAACTGATCGCGCCGGCACTTCGCTTCGCCAAGGAAGGTTTCACGCTGGAACAGGGCGACGCCGCAAGTTTCGCCGGCAACGCCAAGCGCCTCGCCAAGGATGAGGCGGCGGCGAAGATCTTCCTGAAACCTGATGGTAAACCCTATGCATCCGGCGAAAAACTCCAGCAGCCGGACCTTGCCGCAGTCCTGGCAGGCATTTCCGAAAAAGGCCCCGACGCCTTCTACAAGGCCGCCCCCGCCGAGGCGATCGTCAAGGCGAGCCAGGCCAAGGGCGGCATCCTCGCCAAGGAGGATTTCGAGCAATATGCCGTGCGCGAATTGAAGCCGATCGAGTGCAATTACCGCGGCTACGACATCATTTCCTCGCCACCGCCGTCTTCCGGCGGCGTCATCATCTGCGAGATCCTCAACGTTCTCGAAGGTTATCCGCTCTCCTATCTCGGCTATAACTCGGCCGAAACCGTGCACATCATGGTCGAGGCCATGCGCTACGCCTATGTCGACCGCAATGCAGCGCTCGGCGATCCTGATTTCGTCGAGAACCCGGTCGAGAAACTGCTCGACAAGAAATATGCCTCGGAAATTGCCGCCAAGATCGATCCCTACAGGGCCGGCGCCTCGGCGAACCTGAAACCGCTCGGCGGCAAGGAAAGCACCGAGACGACGCATTATTCGATCGTCGACGACGAGGGCAATGCGGTCGCCGTCACCTATACGCTGAACGGCTCCTTCGGCGCCGCGGTCGTCGCGCCCGGCACGGGTGTCCTACTCAACAACGAGATGGACGATTTCACCTCCAAGCCCGGTGTGCCGAACCTCTACGGATTGGTGCAGGGCGAAGCCAATGCCATCGCCCCGAAGAAGACGCCGCTTTCCTCGATGAGCCCGACGATCGTCACCCGGGACGGCAAACCATTCATGGTGATCGGCAGCCCCGGCGGCTCGCGCATCATCACCATCACATTGGAAGCGATCCTCAATGTCGTCGATTTCGGCATGGATATCAGTCAGGCGGTCAACGCCCCGCGTGTCCACCACCAATGGCAGCCCGACAAGGTCTTTCTCGAACCCTATGCACTCTCGCCCGATACCGAAAAGACGCTTGCCGCCATGGGCTACAGCTTCGATGGCGGCAATGACGCGCCGCAATGGGGCCAGGCCGCAGGCATCCTCGTCGGCGGCAAAAGCCTTGCGGCAATCGAAAAGGGCGGCGGCGCCCGCTACAATGGCGCCATGGATAGCCGCGCAGCGGAAGGGTCGGCAAGCGGCTACTGACGCTTCGAGATCGCCTGATCAAACAGTTGGCGGAAAGCGCAACGCGGCTCAAGAAGCAGCGGTGGCACCATTCATGTCACCGTGACAAAGTCGCCGTTCACAATTGGCTTGCCGCGCCCTATGCATGGGCGAACCCGCAAGCAGAAAGATTCCCGGATGGCTAGCATTGAAATGATTGTCGCAGCTCGCGCCCGTCTGCGCGGTCATGCAAGGCGCACGCCGCTTCTCTCCTCTCCTTTTT
This sequence comes from Rhizobium sp. CB2179, assembly GCF_057653455.1. Lineage (NCBI taxonomy): Bacteria > Pseudomonadati > Pseudomonadota > Alphaproteobacteria > Hyphomicrobiales > Rhizobiaceae > Rhizobium > Rhizobium sp. CB2179. The sequence continues at coordinate 3,767,046 of NZ_CM172781.1, forward strand.
TGAATGAGATTGCCGGCCGGCGTCTGTTCGTGAAAGCGGAATGCCTGCAGCATTCCGGCTCGTTCAAGTTTCGCGGCGGCTGGTCGGCCGTCTCCGGCCTCGATGCTGCGGTACGCTCGAAGGGCGTCATCGCCTTTTCCTCCGGCAACCACGCCCAGGGCGTTGCGCTTGCGGCCAAGCTGCACGGCGTGCCCTCCGTCATCATCATGCCGAGCGATGCGCCGAAGCTGAAGATCGCCAACACCCGCGCCTTCGGCGCTGAAGTGGTGCTCTACGACCGCGTCAACGAGGATCGCGACGAGATCGGCGCGAGACTTTCGGCCGAGCGCGGCCTGACGCTGATCAAGCCCTTCGACGAACCGCTCGTCATCGCCGGTCAGGGCACGACCGGTCTCGAAATCTCCGAGCAGGCTGGGGAGGAAGGCGTGACATCCGCCGAAGTCCTCGTTCCCTGCGGCGGCGGCGGATTGACCTCCGGCATTGCGCTGGCCCTTGAAGCCAGCTCCCCCGGCTTTCGCGTCCGTCCCTGCGAGCCCAGGGATTTCGACGACACGACCCGCTCGCTCGCCTCCGGCAAGATCGAACGCAACGCGGCGGTATCGGGCTCGATCTGCGATGCGATCGTCACGCCGCAGCCGGGCAACATCACCTTCCCGATCCTCAAGCGCCTCGCCGGCGCCGGCATCGTCGTCACCGACGAGGAGGCGCTGCGGGCCATGGCGCTTGCCTTCTCGCGATTGAAGATCGTCGTCGAGCCCGGCGGCGCCGTGGCGCTCGCCGCCGCCCTCTTCCATGGCGATGCCCTGGAAAGCGACACAGCCGTCGTGGTCACCTCCGGCGGCAATGTCGATCCCGATATCTTCGCCATGGCTCTGGAACGTTTCGGCTGAACATCGTGCAAGTGAACGCCGTCGACCATCCGCAGCAGCAGCCGCGGATGGTTTCTATCTTTTACAATTACGCGACCTTGTAGCGTTTCGCCGGCGCGGTGCGCGAGAGATTCGGCATCAATGCCTGACGCGCCTGCTCGTAGGCGGCAAGCAGGCCTGCATCCTCAAGCGAGGGGATCGTTGCAAATTCGCCCTGCTCAAGACCTGCGAGCGACGCATCGACCATATTTTCTGCCGACATTACGATCTCATTCGGCAAATGTTCAACCGGCGTGCCGGCGATGTCCCAGAATTCCGTGGCGGTGGCGCCGGGCAGCACGGCCTGCACGCGAATGTTCTTCTCCGCCAATTCGTGCTTCAGCGACTGGCTGAAGGCGAGCACGAAGGCCTTCGTACCGCCGTAAACACCGTTCAGCAGCTCCGGCGCGATCGCGACGATGGACGCAATATTGATGATCGTGCCGCCGCCGCGTGTAGCGAAACCCGGCACGGCGGCATAGGTCAGCCGCGTCAGCGCCGTGACGTTGAGCTCGATCATCTCCTGCATCTTGTCGACATCGGCGGAAAGCAGCGGCGCCGTTCCACCGACACCGGCATTGTTGACCAGCAGCGTGATGCTCCGGTCTTCCTTCAACACCCCTTCGATGCGGCCGAGATCGGCCCGGTTGCTGAGATCGGCAACGACAGTCTCGACCGTCCGGCCGGTCTCATCGGTCAGCCGGCTTGCCAGCGTCTTCAACCGTTCGCCGTTGCGGGCAACGAGAATGAGATTGTAGCCCTGCTTCGCCAGCCTGTGGGCATAGACTGCGCCGATGCCCGAGGATGCGCCTGTTACCAGTGCCGTACCCTTATGGTCCTGTGTCATGATCCGTCTCCTTGCGTGCGCGCCGGCCCAATGCCTTGCGCTTGAGGAGAGTCTTACGCGCGATTGTGCGCGTCCTGAATGCCATATATACCACCTTTCAGGACATTCTCTTTTCAGGACGCGACGATCATGCAGCAAATCGGCTTTCTGCTCTATCCCGGCTTTCAGATAATGAGCCTGGCGGCCGTCTCCGCCTTCGAATTCGCCAATCTCGAACTCGAGGAAAAGGTTTACGAGATCCGCTACCTCTCCGAAAATGGCGGGCCGGTTGCCAACTCGCTTGGCATGATGATGGAGACGGAGGCCTTCGGCACCCCGGCCCTCGACACCCTGATCGTGGCGGGCGCGCCCGATATCAGGCTGCCGAATGCCGCAGAAGCCGACTTCATTCGTGCCGCCCTGCCCGCCACACGTCGCTTGGCGTCGATCTGCACCGGCGCCTTCTTTCTTGCCGAAGCCGGCATCCTCGACGGCCGCCGCGCGACGACGCACTGGTATGTCTCTCGCGAGCTGCAAAGCCGCTATCCCAAGATAAAGATGGAAGAGGACCGGATCTTCATCATCGACGGTTCCATCTGGACCTCGGCAGGCATGACGGCCGGTCTCGACCTGGCTTTGGCGATGGTCGAGAAGGATCATGGTTTCGAGGTGGCGCGCGCCGTTTCCCGCAAGCTCGTCGTCTATCATCGCCGCGCCGGCGGCCAGTCGCAATTCTCAGCCCTTCTGGAACTGGAGCCAAAATCGGACCGGATCCAAAAGGCGCTCGCCCACGCCCGCAGCAATCTGAAATCGGCGCTTTCGGTGGAGGAGTTGGCGGAAGTCGCCCATCTCAGCCCCCGTCAGTTCAGCCGCGCCTTCCGCGACGAAACCGGGCAGTCGCCGGCGAAGGCCGTCGAGAACCTGAGGCTGGAAGCGGCCCGGCTGATGATGGAGCAGGGCCGCCACCCGATCGATGTCGTTGCCCGCGAAACCGGCTTTGCCGATCGCGAGCGCATGCGCCGCGCCTTCCTTCGCGCTTTCGGTCAGCCGCCGCAGGCAATTCGGCGCGCCGCCCTGCAGGAACTGCAGATGTGATGCACCCGGCCTGCTGCATAATTCCTTAAATCGGAATCGATTTAAGGGTAAAATTATGCAGCAATTCAAAGTGCTACAGCGTCCTTTGCGCGTCTGAAAAGACGCGCAGCGCTGTAGGCGGCAGGATGCATCCTGTTCTCGTTACCGCTCCTGAAGCGCCCGGCGTATTGCCGTCTCGACCGCTGAATAGGCACCGTCCTCCCGTTCGAGCCGAATGGGTTCGGAAGGTGCAAGGCCGGGCTGCGCCATGAAACGCGGCTGCTTGCCGCGATGCATCTGCGCTGCATGGATGAGAAACGGATGGCATAGATAGACGGTACCCGCCCGCCCTGTCGCCAAGGCCAGCGGCCGGTCTTCCCCGACGTGCTCCAACCTAAGATAGGCCATTCCCGACTCGCCCGCTGGCTCAAGAAGGCGGGCAATATCCTTGTGCGAACCGACGCGGATGCGGGTCGGCGCATCCTGTTCCCCGACATCCGAGAACAGGAAGAGCATCAGCAACGCCCGCCCGCGCGAGGTGATATTCACCCGCCAGGCGGAAAAGTCCCGCTGCTCATCCCGATTGGAATCCTCGCCGGCAAAGCTCAGATCGACATGCCAACCGGCATCGCCGGGATCATCGGGATGGGGAAAGCGGACCGGGAAACTGCCAAGCCCGCTGCGCGGCTCCCAGCGACCCTTGCCGACGAGCTGGTCGAAGGCCGAATGCAGCACCGGCGTGTTGACGGCTTTCTCGAATGGTCCGCCGCCATAACCGGCAAGCCGCACGACGGGCTGCGTCCACGTCCCTGGATCATCCGCAGCGAAGGGAATGTCGCGCCACATGATGGCACGAGCTTCCTTGGCCAATGCGCGGGGAAAAGCGTCGTCGATCCTGGTGAAGCCGTCCTCGATGAATTGCTCGATCTGCACAGCACTCAGTGCCGGCGGGTAAACATCTGATGTCATGACATATCTCTCTATCACCAAACCTGCCGGTTCTGTCCTTGGCCAGATGCAGGGTGGTTACAGTCCACGGCAACGCACCAGCCACGAAGGCTGGTCAGCGGCCGCATCTTCTGATGCCCGAAGGCAGAGCCTCAATGGCTCAAGAAGAAGACCGAAGCGATATTGAGGGTGAACGTCTTCATAGCGGCCCAAAGCTACAGCCACGCGTCCGACGGGTCAATGCTGGGATGTCAGGCCACCACCCCCGCGCAACGCGCCATGCACCGACTGCAGCACGAGTTCGGCAAGCCGGGCCGCAGCCGGCTGCGGTTCGGCTTCCGCCCGATGCAGGACCAGACCGAGCTTCGGCAAATCCGGCAAGCCGATCGCCCCCGGCGCCAGCGGCCGGACCTTCGCCGGCAGGCCGATCGGCGTGCGGATGGTGAGACCGAGGCCTGCCGCCGTCGCGGCCCAGAGACCGCCGAGACTGGGACTCACGAAGGCGAGCCGCCAGGAGATTCCCGCCTCATCCAGCGCCTTGGTCGCTGCACTGCGCAGCAGGCATGGCGCCTCCAGCGAGGCAAGCGGCATCGGCTCGCCGCTTGCGGCTTGCCAGGCCGGCGGCCCCTCGGCAGGTCCGATCCAGCGCATCGACACTTCGCCGATCCGCTCGCAATGCGCCGTCAGCGTGCCGTCACTCCAGGCAAGCGCGAGGTCGAGCTTGCCCGATGTGACGCGCTCGAGCAGCTCGGCATTACGCACCACCCGCGCTTCGATGCGGACCTTCGGGTGGGCACGCGCAAAGCGGCCGAGCACGTCAGGCAGCAGGGTTTCGCCGAAGTCCTCCTGCAGGCCGAGCCGCACCCAGCCTTCGAGCTCGACGCTGTTGACGGCCGCAGCCGCCTCGTCGTTGAGCTCCAGCAGCCGCCTGGCATAGCCGAGCATCGTCTCGCCGGCATCGGTCAGCGCCAGCCCGCGCCCCGCCTTGCGGAAGATCGGCGTGCCCGCCTGCTCCTCCAGCTTCTTCAGCTGCGCACTCACTGCCGAGGTCGAACGCCCGAGCCGCTCGGCCGCCTTGGCAAAATTGCCGAGCTCCATGCCGGTCGAAAAGGTTCGAAGCACTTCGAGATCGAAGATCGTCCGTCGCATTAAATAGTCCTATTTTTCAGGATCATTCATCCATAAAATTCTGATTTTCAGCATCATCGTGCCGTGCGATGGTTCTGCTGTCAAGGCCGACCGACGGCCTGAACCATGGAGATTCCGATGCCCTTAGTTCGCATTTCCCTTCGTAAAGGCAAGTCGCCGGACTACCTCATGGCACTGGCCGACAACATCCAGCGCGCCCTGGTCGAGACCTTCGACGTGCCCGAAAACGACCGCTTCCAGGCCATCCACCAGCATGACGAGCGCGAGTTGATCTTCGATCGCAGCTATCTTGCCGGCCCGCGCTCGGACGACTTCGTCTACATCTCGATCACGATCGGCAGGCCTCGCACCGGCGAGATGAAGGCAGCGCTCTATCGGCGGCTCGCCGATCTCCTGGCGCAATCGCCGGGCCTCCGGCCGGAGGACGTCATGATCGTCATCAGCACCAGCACACCGGAAGACTGGTCGTTCGGTAACGGTATTGCCCAGATGACCGACCCAGACTGGCGGCTTCGTGTGGCTGGAGGCCGGCAATGAGCGCTTCGAACCCGAAGACCATGACTGTCAGGCGCCCTGGCAAGGCGGTCCACTCGCCGGAGGGCGTCGCAACTTCGCCTTTCTGGGTCGAGATGCTGCTCGAAGGCAGCGCCGATGGTGAGAACACCGCAATGCGCGCCACGCTCGATCCCGGCACCATCACCCGCTGGCACACACATCCCAGAGGCCAGTTGCTCTATGTGCTTTCGGGCCATGGACTGGCGCAGAACGAGGGCGGCCCGATCGAAGCATTGCGTGCCGGCGATGCCGTCTGGTTTGCGCCCGGCGAGCGCCACTGGCATGGCGCGGCTGATGACAGCCCCTTCAGCTATATCAGTATCCAGCCGACGGAAAATGGCAGCGTCGTCGAATGGCTGCAACCGGTGGAGGCACAGCCATGATCGCCATGCAGTACAGCTTCACCCTGCCCGCCGATTACGACATGTCGATCATCGACCGCCGCATCCGCGACAAGGGGCCGATGCTCGACGGCTTCCCCGATCTCGGCTTCAAAGCCTATCTCAGCGCCCGCAAGGGGGAGTTCGGCAACCGCGACAATCTCTATGCGCCCTTCTATCTCTGGCAGAGGCCGGAAGGAGCAAGCGACTTCCTCTGCGGCCCAGGTTTCGAGGCTCTCACCAGCGCCTTCGGCTGGCCACAGGTGAGGACCTGGATCGTCTGGCAGGCAGAAATCTCGCCTGATATCGCCTCAGCCAAGTTCGCCACACGCGATGTCCTGCAGACAGAGCCTTATGCGCCGCTCGCCGACATCCGCCAGGCCGAAAGCGCGCAGGCTGGAGCCGACGTTGCGACGGGCAGGGCACTCGCCTCCGTCTCCGGCTTCGAACCGACGACCTGGACGCGGGTACGCTTCAGACTGTGGCGAGAAATTCCCGAGATCGGCGAGCAGACGCAGGCCTATCGCGTCGGCCATCTATCCCTGGCTCGACCCTGACCTCAAGCGGTTGCCCGGCGATAGAATGCCAGCGAGCCGGCAAGCGCCAGCAGCGCGCCACCGCAGGCCCGCTCCAGCCACATGGCGCTGGAGGTTTTGAGGAAACGCACGGCCTGCGAACCGAAGAAGGCGTAGCCGAACATGATGAGGAAATCGAGCGCGGCAAAGACCAGCGCGAGCAACGTGTATTGCGTTGCCTGCGGCAGCGTCGGGTCGATGAACTGCGGCAGGAAGGCCGAGAAGAACAGGTAGCCCTTCGGATTGGTCGCCGCGACCATGAAGCTCTTCAGCCCGATCGAGAAGGGCGAAGTCGCGCCCGCAGGCGCTCCGGACTTCAACGCCGCATCGATCGTGCCCTTCGAACGCAGCAGCATGATGCCGAGAAAAGCGAGATAGGCGGCGCCCGCCCATTTCAGCATCGAGAACCAGAATTCCGATGCAGCGAGCAGCGCACCGAGCCCGATCGCGACGGCGCCGATCAGCACGAAATCGGACAGCACCGCGCCGATCATGCCGGCAACTGCCCGGCGCAGGCCATGCCGAGAACCGTTGGTCAGCGCCAACAGCACCGTTGGCCCGGGCGTCGCGATGCCGACAAAAGAAACGGCTGCAAAAGCCAGAAGCGTGACGATATCCATGATGCTCCTCCGAACCCGGAGCATGTCCAGCTCCAGGGAGCGAAACTTGCATGCGTCGCCAAGCTTGGCAATGCCAGTCCGTCAACGAAAAAGCCCGCCGCCTCTTCAGGCAGCGGGCGTTCGAAGAGATGCGATCGGATCAGACGCCGCTCTGGCCGTCGGAGCCGATATAGGCGATGCGGATCATGTTGGTGGCGCCGGGCGTGCCGAGCGGCACACCGGCCGAGATGATGATGCGGTCGCCCGGCTTGCCGAAGCCTTCGTCCGCGACGATGCGGCAGGCGCGGTTGACCATGTCGTCGAGATCGGTCGCGTCATGGGTGACGACGCAATGCAGGCCCCAGACGACGGCAAGACGGCGCGCCGTCTTGATGATCGGCGACAGCGCCAGGATCGGCACCTGCGGACGCTCGCGCGAGGCACGAAGACCTGTCGTGCCCGACGAGGTGTAACAGACGATCGCCGACAGCTTCAGCGTTTCGGCGATCTGACGGGCGGCCAGCGAGATCGCATCGGCGCCGGTCGCTTCCGGCTGGGCGCGCTGGGCATAGATGATGCCGGGATAATGCGGCTCGCGCTCGATGGCGGTGGCAATCGACGCCATCGTCGTGACGGCTTCGACGGGATAGTCGCCCGAGGCCGATTCGGCCGACAGCATGACGGCATCCGCACCTTCGAAAACGGCGGTCGCGACGTCGGAAACTTCGGCGCGTGTCGGCACCGGCGCGGAGATCATCGATTCCAGCATCTGCGTGGCGACGACTACCGGCTTGCCCGAACGGCGGCAGGCACGGATCAGCTGCTTCTGGATGCCGGGAACCGATTCGAGCGGCATTTCGACGCCGAGATCGCCGCGGGCGACCATCAATGCGTCGGAAAGTTCGATAATTTCCTCGATGCGCTCGAGAGCCTGCGGCTTTTCGATCTTCGACATCAGGCCGACGCGGCCGCGGGCGATCTTGCGCACTTCGGCAAGGTCGTCGGGACGCTGGACGAAGGAAAGCGCCACCCAGTCGACATCGTCGGTGGCAAGCACCGCATCGAGATCGGCGCGGTCCTTGTCCGTCAGCGCGCCGACGCCGAGCAGCGTGTCGGGAAGGCTGACGCCCTTGCGGTCGGAGATACGCGTGCCCGAAATAACAGTCGTGACGATGCTCTTGCCGTCGCATTTTTCTGCGCGCAGGGCGAGCTTGCCGTCATCGATCAGCAGACGGTGGCCGGGCTGTACCGACTCCAGGATCTCGGGGTGCGGCAGATAGACGCGGCTCTGATCGCCGAGGGCTTCGTTGTTGTCGAGCGTGAAGGTCTGGCCGGGCCTCAGATCCACCTTGCCGTCGACGAACTTGCCGACACGCAGTTTCGGTCCCTGCAGGTCGGCGAGAATGCCGATCGGCCGGCCGGAGCGCGCCTCGACCGAGCGGATGCGCTGGATAAGCATACGCATCATGTCGTGGCTCGCATGGCTCATATTGATGCGGAAGACATCGGCACCCGCCTGGTGCAGCTTCTCGATCATCGATTCCTCGGAGGAGGCTGGCCCGAGGGTGGCGAGGATTTTAACTTTGCGATTACGCTTCATCAATTCTGGCTTTCTTGCGTCCCTGGGGTGTCGGAGAGTTGAACCATCCAGCTACCCTGGCGGCCCGTATCATATTCCTTGAATCCCATCTTCTGGTAACCGCGGGCATAACAATCCTGCACACCCGAGATCTTGAATTCATTTTCCGCCACGCACATCTGCACGTCACCCGTCCATCGTCCTCCCCGGGCGGCGTCCTCTGCGTAGAGGTAGTAATAGCGCGACTGCAATTCTCCCTCGATCAGCGTGGCGCAGGTCGTTGCCGGCACCTGCCACCAGCCCTCCGTCACCCAGCCATCCTTGGCCCGGTATCCGATCGCGACACCGACGAGATTCTGCGTTCCGTTGCAGACGCGAAAATCGGCGCGTGCGACATCTGCGATGAAAAACGGCATGGCGGCTGCAAGAGCGAACAGAGCGAGACGGACCAGCGGTCCGGACCGCGTGAGGAAACTTGGCGCGGCTTGGATCAACACGGCTCCCAAATAGCTCCACGGTTATTCGTATCCGTGTCTTCTTGCGCCGCCGTCAAGCGAAAGTCAACGCAATGCTAATCGATTATATTTCCTTTCATAATCCACCCGTCAGGGGTCCGGCTCAGCCTCTCGCCACCTGCAACGCTTGAACCCACCGCAGGTGCATGCGATCACTGCGCCAGACGGCGCAATGACGAACGGCAATTCCTGATGGACGACTTCCAATCCTTCGAAATCCTATCCGGAAAACATGACAAAGGCATGGTGATCCTCGCAGATCACGCGATGAACCGCCTTCCCGCGCGATATGGCCGGCTCGGACTGCCCGAGGCGGCCTTCGCCCGCCACATCGCCTATGACATCGGCATCGAGGGCCTGACGCGGCAGCTTTCGGCGAAACTCGGCGTCCCTGCCGTGCTCGGCGGCTTTTCGCGTCTGCTGATCGATCCGAATCGCGGTGAAGACGATCCGACACTGATCATGAAGATCTCCGACGGCTCCGTCATATCAGGCAATCATCCGATCACGCCGCAGGAATGGGAGTACCGCATCGAAACCTTCCATCGCCCCTATCACGACGCTGTCGCCGCAACGATCGATAACGTGGCGAATGCCGCCGGCAGAGCGCCGCTGGTGCTGTCGCTGCATTCATTCACGCCGGCCTGGAAAGGCATTCCCCGTCCCTGGCACGCCGCCGTGCTCTGGGACAGCGACCATCGCGCCGTCGGCCCGCTGCTCGACTTGCTGCGCGCCGACCCCGATCTCGCCGTCGGCGACAACGAACCCTATGACGGCGCGCTGAAGGGCGATACCATGTACCGCCATTGCATGATCACAGGCATTCCGCATGCGCTGCTCGAGGTGCGCCAAGACCTGATCGGAGACGAGACCGGCATATCCGCATGGGCCGAACGCCTGGCGCCGATCTTTGCGGCGATGAATGCCGATCCCGCTCTGCATGCATACGACGTTCATCTGTCGCGTACCGGCCCCTATTGAACGAAGGGCCTCATTTAACGAAAGGAAGCGAGATGACCGCGCTCAGCAAGGAACAACAGACCGAATTCGAAGCTGCCGCCTTCCGCCGCCTCGTCGCACATCTTCGCGAACGCAGCGACGTTCAGAACATCGATCTGATGAATCTGGCCGGGTTCTGCCGCAACTGCCTGTCGAACTGGTATCGCGAAGCCGCAGAGGCCGAAGGTGTCCCGGTTACCAGGGACGAATCGCGCGAAATGGTCTATGGCATGTCCTATGAGGATTGGAAGAATCTTCACCAGAACGAAGCCTCGCCTGTGCAAAAGGCTGCTTTTGAACTGAACAACCCACACAAATAGCTTGGCTGGCCCCGAACAGGCTTGACCGTGACGCCGCTTCGCGGCAGTCACTGGCATCCAAAATTGATCACCAAAAAACCAGGAGAACACGATGTCTGATGCTCATGGCGTCGCCCGCGATCAGCTTCGCGCTTTCATCGAGCGCATTGAACGGCTGGAAGAAGAAAAGAAGACCATCGCCGACGACATCAAGGACGTCTATGGCGAAGCCAAGGGAATGGGCTTCGATACCAAGATCCTGAAGAAGGTCGTGGCGCTGCGCAAGAAGGACGAGCAGGAACGCATGGAAGAGGAAGCAATCCTCGACACCTACCTGCTCGCGCTCGGCATGATCGAGTCGCCGCCGGAAGGCTGATCCTTCCGGCATTACCGATGTCGACAAGCCGCCGGCCTCCCGGCGGCTTTTCTTTTGCGGTGGAACCAACTGCCTAAACAGCCAGCTTGCCGGATCGAAATAAAAAAGAAAAACCGCCGGATCGCTCCGGCGGTTTTCGACATTTCCGCGATTGGCAGGTTCAGTTCGTGTTGAACTTGCGCACTTCCATGAAGTTCACAGCCGTGCCGCTGAAGCGGGCCGGGTCGACCGAAGCGGTCTTGATGTTGAAGCCCTCGGCATAGACGGCGGTCGGCTGGGCGCGCATCGTCTGGCTGACAAACCGCGGCGCCTTGACCTGCTTGGAGGCCATTTCGAGGCGGGCATTGGTGAGCGCCCACTGCGAGATCATCTTTTCCGTCAGCTTCGGCTCGGTGCGCACCGTCGTGCGGCTGGCATCTGCTGCCGCGGCTTCCTTATGCGTCGGGCGCCCCCCCTTTGCGGGAAGCCCCTGCGCCACGGCGCTTTCGACAGCCGGTTCGTCGAAGCCGTCGCCAAAGCTTGCCGATTTGGTCATCGGCGCCAATGCCGCGAGTTCGAGCGGCGGCTTTGTTGCGGCAGGCGCCTTTTGCGTCATCGCGGCGTTGATCGCCTGCTCGACCGTCTGCGGCGGAGCCTTCGACGCGATCTGGCTTTCCCCCTCGTTCCGCTGCTGGTCGAGCGCATCGGCAACGGCAGGAGACAGCGCGTCCTGATCGGCTTCGTCGGCCTCTGCTTCCGGATCGGCATCGGCCGCGGCAAGAAGGTTCTCGGCAACGGAAGGGCGTTCGATCGGCGTCGGAACCGGCAGTCCATTCGCACCCGTCAGCACGGGATCGGTCGCTGCAACCTCGGCGTCGCCAGGCGCGCGGCGCTGGCCGAGAAGCGAGGGAACCGGAATGCTGTAGGCGCTGAGATCGGCGAACTGCTGCGGCTGGGCCTGATCGGCCGGAAGGGCCGCCACAAGAGCCTGCTGTGCGGCATTACCCGAAGGCGGCGCGACGAGTGCACTCGCCACTTCGCTGGCCGCCGGCTGGTTGCTGAATGCCGGGCGAACCTGCGGCACCGGCGCGTTCAGATCGGCGACTTCGGTCTGTTGCGGCTCGGCGGGAGCAGGCTCGGCCTTCGGCGGCGTCGCCTTGGCGACGGCAACAGGCGTGGAATCATCCGACTCGTCTTCCTGCTCGTCCGCTCCGCCGCCAAAGAGCGCGGCAAACAACGTCTTGTGCTTTGGCGCCGATTCGGAAGCGTTGGCGATCTGGATCTGCGTGCCGCTGGCGCGGCGCTTATAGTCGGCCATCGCCTGCTGGTAGCCCGGTAGCGGCTTGCCATCGGCCGGAATATGGATGGTATTGCCGTTCGGGAAGAGCCGGACAAGCTCGTCGCGGCTCATGCGCGGCCAGGCGCGAACGCCACCGACATCCATATGCACGAAGGGCGAGCCCGATTTCGGATAGAAGCCGACGCCGCCGACCTGCATCTTCATGCCGATGCCGCGCAACGTCGCCAGCTTGACGTCGGGAATGAAGAAGTCCATCGCCTTGCCAAGCATATGCTGGCTCTTTTCGGCGACGCCGGAATTGCGCGAGCGGCCGCGCAGCAGCTCGTTGGTTCCCGGCGAACGGAAACCGCAGACAACGTTGATGTAGTCCCTCGAACCGCTCTGGCGATAAACCTCCCAGATCAGGTCGAACAGGCGCGGGTCCATCTTCGTCGGCTGGTTCTTGCGCCAGTCGCGCAGGAAGCGGTTTAGCTGCTCCAGACCCTTGGGGTCGAACTTGCCGTTACGCTTGTAGGTGATGACGGCTTTTTCGCCGGTATGAATGAAATAGAGCTTGAGGCTGCGGGTGTCGCCCGCTGCCTGCGAAGGCGTACCAACGAATACCGGTGAGGAAACCGCGAGCGCAAGAAGGGCGGCCGCTACCGTCCTTATTGCCTTTCCGCAAATGTCGGCGCACAACAAACGCCAGCTCAAGCGCGAAGGCTTGGAATTCCCATTCAGATTCGGCAACTCGATCCCCGTCAGACAGACAATGTCCCGTACTGTCTCAGATGACTGTCAAATGCGGTCACACGATGGCAAAAATGCCACACATGATCAACCTTTTCTTTACATAGTGAACGCGCCACTAACAAGTGGTTTATGACTAGTAACAAAACGTGGTTGCCTTAATCTTAATGAAAAGCGCTTAAGCCGCATCTTTCTGGGGATTGTCAGGGTCTATGCCGTAGTCCTTGAGCTTGCGATAAAGTGTGGATCGGCCGATACCGAGCTTGCGCGCTACTTGACTCATCTGCCCGCGATAGAATTTGAGTGCGAATCGGATGAGTTCCTCCTCGACATCGGCAAGTTTGCGCACGTCTCCGGCAGGATTGACGCTGGCAATCGCGTTTTCCGAGGCCTCGGACAGGCGGTGGTGGTGTACCTCCCCCGACATCGACGCCCTGAAGTCCTCGCCATAGCCGTTGTCGGGATCGAGGCCGGTATTGTCGGCAACGAGGGCCAGGTGATCCACCACGTCATATTCCGGAAGCTGGGCGGCGATCTGCGGGAAATCAGCCTCGGTCAGCTCCGGCCCTTCGGCCAGGACGACTGCGCGGAAGATCGCGTTTTCGAGCTGGCGGATATTGCCCGGCCAGTCATAGGCGGTCAGCAAAGCCAGCGTGCCGGCATTCACCGTCATGCGGCGGCCGTTCTTCTGCTCGCTGGAGAAGCGGTCGGCAAAGACGCGCACCAGATGCGGAATATCTTCCTTGCGTTTGCGCAACGCCGGAATGGTGATCGGGAAGACGTTGAGGCGATAGTAGAGATCCTCGCGGAAATGGCCGTTCTTGACCTCCTCGATCAGATCCTTGTTGGTCGCCGAGATCAGCCGGACATTGACCTTGTGCGCGGTGCGCGCACCGACGGTCTCAATCTCGCCCTGCTGGACGGCGCGCAAGAGTTTCACCTGCACTTCGAGCGGCAGGTCGCCGATCTCGTCAAGGAAGATGGTGCCGCCGTCGGCTTCCATGAATTTGCCGATGTGGCGCTCGGTCGCGCCGGTAAACGCGCCCTTCTCGTGACCGAAGAGAATGCTCTCGACCAGATTATGCGGGATCGCCCCGCAATTGACGGTGACGAAGGGCTTGTTCGAGCGGTCGCCGCCGGATTGGATGGCGCGCGCCACCAGCTCCTTGCCGACGCCGGATTCGCCTTCGAGCACGACGGGAATGTTGGACTGAGCCGCCCGCTGGGCGAGATCGATGACGCGGAGCATCGCCGGGCTTGCCGAGACGATATCGTCGAAGCCAACCGAACCTGAGCGCGACCGGCGTCCGGCGCGCGCCTTGACTTCGCGCTGGTCGAGCTTCATCGCGTTCGAGATCGAAGTGGCGATGCGTTCGGGCGAGACCGGCTTGACGACGAAATCGAAGGCGCCGGCGCGCATGGCCTGCACCACCGTTTCGATGCCGCCCTGCCCCGTCTGCACGATGACAGGGATCTGCGTGCCGAATTCGTGAAGCGCATCGAGGAATTCGAGGCCGGTCATCTCCGGCATCATCAGGTCGAGCACGATGACGTTGAAAAGGCCGCTGTCGCGTTTGACCATTTCCAGGCCGATACGGCCATTTTCCGCCTGGTGCACGACATGGCCGTGACGCTCGATTGCGTTCTTGAGCAGGCGGCGCTGCACGGGGTCGTCCTCGACCACGAGGATTTGCCCTGCTCCCTTGAGCTCATTGTAACCGGTCATTGTCGCCTCACTTCATGCGAAACCATAAAGCGCACTCTGACAGCAAGGCTTGAACATCCAGTTTTGAGAAATAATTGCATTTTAACGATTGCAACGGGTCGATTTCGTGCCGAAGCGAGGCCTTTCATGCGCCGAAAGCCCCTTGATGCCGGGCCTTAGCGCGCTTAGACAAGCAGTCTGTTATGAATGTGGAGAGGAATGCGCCCATGAAAATCAAGCTCCCGCACGCCGGCCTTCTTCTATCGGCAGCAGCGCCAGCTGGGGCCGCCGATCCGGCGCTCGGCGTTCTGCCGGTCTGGAAGCTGCAGGATCTTTATCCCTCCGCCACCTCCACCGCCTTCGTCGCCGACATGGAAAAAGCCGGCAAGGCCGCGATCGCCTTTGAAGAAAAGTGGAAGGGCACACTCACGGAGGCGACGGCGAAGACCGGCGCCGAGGGCATCGGCGCGGCCCTGAAGGAATATGAGGCGCTGGACGACATCATCGGCCGCCTCGGCTCCTTTGCCGGCCTCACTTATTTCTCCGATACCACCAACCCGACAAACGGCAAGCTCTACGGCGACGTACAGGCCAAGATCACCGAATTTTCCGGTCATCTCCTGTTCTTCGCGCTGGAACTCAACCGCATCGACGACGCGGTGATCGACGCCTGCATGGCGAATGATCCCGCCGCCGGACATTATCGCCCTTGGCTGCTCGACCTCAGGAAGGACAAGCCCTACCAGCTCGACGATAGGCTGGAACAGCTCTTCCTTGAGAAGTCGATGACATCAGCCGCAGCCTTCAACCGCCTCTTCGACGAAACCATGGCGGAACTTCGCTACGAGATCGATGGCGAGAAAGTGCCGCTCGAAGTGGCGCTGAACAAGCTGCAGGAAAAGGATCCGGAAGTGCGCCGCAAGGCAGCCATGGCGCTCGCCGAAACCTTCAAGGCGAATATCCGCACCTTTACGCTGATCACCAACACGCTTGCCAAGGATAAGGAGATCGCCGACCGCTGGCGCGGCTTCGAGGACATCGCCGACAGCCGACACCTGGCAAACCGCGTCGAGCGCGAGGTCGTCGATGCGCTGGCCGCAGCCGTCCGCGAAGCCTATCCCCGCCTTTCGCATCGCTATTACAAGATGAAGGCGAAATGGCTTGGCATGGAGCAGATGAATTTCTGGGACCGCAACGCGCCGCTTCCGGAAACCTCCAGCGCCATCATCTCGTGGCCGGAGGCGAAGGACACCGTGCTATCGGCCTATGGCAATTTTTCCCCCGAGATGGCTGATATCGCCAGGCGGTTCTTCGACGAACAGTGGATCGATGCTCCGGTTCGTGCCGGCAAGGCGCCCGGCGCCTTCGCGCATCCGACGGTTCCCTCGGCCCATCCCTATGTGCTCGTCAATTATATGGGCAAGCCGCGCGATGTAATGACGCTTGCCCATGAACTCGGGCACGGCGTGCATCAGGTTCTCGCCGGCGCGCAGGGAGCGCTGATGTGCCAGACGCCGCTGACGCTTGCCGAAACCGCTTCCGTCTTCGGCGAGATGCTGACCTTCCGCGCGCTTCTGCAAAAGACCACCGATACGCGCGAGCGCAAGGCGATGCTCGCCCAGAAGGTCGAGGATATGATCAACACGGTCGTGCGCCAGATCGCCTTCTACGAATTCGAGCGCAAGCTCCACACCGCTCGTAAAGCTGGCGAACTCACAGCTGACGACATCGGCGAACTCTGGCTCTCCGTCCAGTCGGAAAGCCTCGGGCCGGCGATCAGCATTTCTGAAGGGTACGAGACCTATTGGGCCTATATCCCCCATTTCATCCACTCGCCCTTCTATGTCTACGCCTATGCCTTTGGCGATTGCCTGGTAAATTCGCTCTATGCCGTCTACCAGAAAGCCGAGAAGGGCTTTCAGGAGAAGTATTTCGAACTGCTGAGGGCCGGCGGCACCAAGCATCACTCGGAACTGCTGAAGCCTTTTGGCCTCGACGCCACCGATCCGTCGTTCTGGAGCCAGGGCCTGTCGATGATCGAAGGGCTGATCGACGAGTTGGAAGCGTTGGATCGAGCGGCCTGATTAACCCTGTCCCCACGCCAAACCTCTTCCCGCAAACGGGAAGAGGCGCCGGCAGGCGGACCAGGGATCGCGCTCCAAGAAAAGACGCCGCCGATGGCCGAAACCCAACCCACTATTCTCTTCCGCGACGACGTGACCGGACAGGTGATGCTCTTTGCCGAGCCGGCAGAGATCATCGTTGCCCGGACTGCCGCCGAATTCTTTGCAGGTCTTGCCCGGATGGAGCAGGCCAAGGCCGAAGGCAAATGGCTTGCCGGTTACCTGGCCTATGAGGCCGGATACCTCTTCGAGGAAAAACTTGCTCCCTTGGCCGGGGAGCATCGCGAAACCCCGCTACTCTGTTTCGGCGTGTTCGACGCTCCGCAGGCCGATACGCATCCGCTTGCCCAGCCAAAACAGCGCCCCGAAAACGAGGAATTCCTCACCGCTCCGAAGGCCGCCTGGAATTTTCCTATATATAAGGAGCGTTTCGAGCGTCTCCACCAGCACCTGCGGCTCGGCGACGCCTATCAGGCAAACCTCACCATGCCGATCGAGGCCCGCTGGAGCGGCGATCACCGTGCGGCCTTCTGGTCGCTGATCGAACGCCAGCCGGTCAAATACGGCGCGCTGGTCGATCTTGGCGGCCCGATCATCCTTTCGCGGTCGCCCGAACTTTTCTTCCGCACCGATGAAGAGGGCTGGATCGAGACCCATCCGATGAAGGGCACGGCGAAACGCGGCGCGACCGCCGCCGAGGATGCCGAAATCATCGAGGCCATGCGCCGCGATATCAAGACGCAGGCGGAAAACCGCATGATCGTCGATCTCTTGCGCAACGATATCTCCCGCATTACCGAAGTCGGCACGCTCGACGTCCCGAAGCTCTTCGACATCGAGACCTATCCGACCGTCCACCAGATGGTCAGCCATGTCCAGGCAAGGCTCCGCCCCGATCTTTCGATCCGCGACATCTTCTCCGCGCTCTTCCCCTGTGGTTCGATCACCGGCGCGCCGAAGATGCGGGCAATGGAAATCCTCCATGCGCTGGAGGATGTCCCGCGCGACGCCTATTGCGGGGCGATCGGCATGATCTCGCCTACCGGCGCCATGCGTTTTTCCGTCGCCATCCGAACGATCACGCTTTTTAACGGCGGCAGGGCCGTCTTCAATGTCGGCGGTGGCATCGTCTTCGATTCGACCGCCGAGGCCGAATATGAGGAATGTCTGCTCAAGGCCCGCTTCGCTGTCGGCGACCAATGGATTGCGCGATGATCGATTTTTCGCTGATCGAGACGCTGCGCTGGCAGCCCGGCGAGGGCTTCATCCGCCTGCGGCTGCATCTCGCCCGGCTTTCCCGCTCCGCCCGTCGGCTTGGCTTCCCGAAGCCGATCGAGGCGGCGGCCAAGCTCGACGAAGCCGTTGTGGGTGCTGCCGGTCCGCTACGCGTCCGCCTGACCTTCGACGCGCAAGGCCACATCGAGGTAACGAGCGCCGCCTTTGTTCCGCTCGCACCGGACACGGTCTGGACCGTCCGCCTCGCCGAGACCCGCCTGAATTCCGCCGACAGGTTGCTGCGCGTCAAGACCACGCGCCGTGCCGTCTACGAGACCGCACGCGCCGAATACACGCCAGCCGAGGCCGATGAAGTTATCCTTTTGAACGAGCGCGGCGAAGTCTGCGATGGCACCATCACCTCGATCTTCCTGGACGACGGAACCGGCGTTCTGCGCACTCCGCCGATCTCCTGCGGCCTGCTCGCCGGTGTGCTGCGCACCGAATTGATCTGCAACCGCAAGGCCCGCGTCGGCCGAATCACGCCTGCCGATCTCAATGCCGGCACGCTCTATATCGGCAATTCGCTGCGCGGCCTGATCCGCGCAAATCTCATCAGGAGCTGACCATGTTCATTCTCTCGCTCACCTATGTGAAACCCAACGATGAAGCCGACAGGCACATGGAACCGCACATGGCCTGGGTGAAGGAGGGTTATGCCAAGGGCTGGTTCCTCGCTTCCGGCCGCAAGGTGCCGCGCACCGGCGGCGTGATCCTCGCAATCGGCGATCGCGCTGCGATCGAGACCTATGTCGCCGCCGATCCCTTCACCATCCACGGCGTCGCCGAATACGACATCACCGAGCTTGCCGTAACGACCGCGGTCGAAGGGCTGGAAACCCTGAAGCGCTGAATTGACAGGAGCCGATCATGAATGATCTCGCCGCCCATCTGAAAGAGCTCGAGGAAAAACTCTTCGAGCCATCGGTTCGCGCCTCGCGGGAGATGCTGACTACGCTGCTCTCGCGCGATTTCCGTGAAATCGGCAGTTCCGGACGGCTCTATACCTTCGACGTCATTGTGCCCAGTCTTTTGGCCGAGCAACGGACGGGAACGTCCCGCGGCGAGCATTTCGAAACCCAAAGACTTGCGGAGCACATCGCGCTCGTCACCTACCGCGCCATTTACACAGACACCGACGGAAGCAAAAGGCGGACGCTGCGCAGTTCCATCTGGCGGCTGGAAGAGGAGGGGCACTGGCGCATGCTCTTCCACCAGGGCACCGTCATTGGTTAAGCCAATCGATGCGGGCTGCCGATCCCAGGGCAGCCTCGCCGGCCCTATCGCCGCTCGATATTTGGCCTTTCCCCGTCAATGCTCTTTATTGTGACGTCGTTTTATGGTTAGAGCCGGTCACCTCGCACTCTCTGCGGCAATTTCAAAACAATTCTTCGGGCTGAACGCCTTCGTCGCCTTCCACAGGAGAAAAGAATGACGGAACAGAATTATCCGGTATATGCCGAAATTACCGGTCCGATCGTAATGATCGGCTTTGGCTCCATCGGCCGCGGCACCCTGCCCCTGATCGAGCGCCATTTCAAATTCGACAAGAGCCGGATGGTCGTCATCGACCCTCGTGAAGAGCCCTCCGACATGGAGATCCTGAAGAAGCACGGCGTTCGCCATATCAAGGAATATGTCACCAAGGACAATTACAAGGAACTGCTGAAGCCGCTGCTGACGGAAGGCGAAGGTCAGGGTTTCTGCGTCAACCTCTCGGTCGACACCTCCTCGCTCGACATCATCAAGCTCTGCCGTAAACTCGACGTTCCCTATGTCGACACCGTCGTCGAGCCCTGGCTCGGCTTCTATTTCGACAAGGGCATGAGCAATGCCGACCGCACCAACTATGCGCTGCGCGAAACCATGCGCAAGGAAAAGGCGAAGAACCCGGGCGGCGCCACCGCCGTCTCCACCTGCGGCGCCAATCCGGGCATGGTCTCCTGGTTCGTCAAGCAGGCGCTCGTCAACCTCGCCAACGACATCGGCCTCAAGTTCGAGGAGCCGGACCAGCATGATCGCGAAGGCTGGGCAAAGCTGATGAAGAAGGTCGGCGTCAAGGGCATTCACATCGCCGAGCGCGACACCCAGCGCACCAAGCATCCGAAGCCGCTCAACGTCTTCTGGAACACCTGGTCTGTCGAAGGCTTCATCTCTGAAGGCCTGCAGCCGGCTGAACTCGGCTGGGGCACGCATGAAGAGTGGATGCCGAAAAACGCCAAGAAGCACAAGAAGGGCAACAAGGCGGCGATCTACCTGGAGCAGCCGGGCGCCAACACCCGCGTGCGCACCTGGTGCCCGACGCCCGGCCCGCAATATGGCTTCCTCGTCACCCACAACGAGTCGATCTCGATCGCCGACTTTTTCACGGTCCGCGACAAGGACGGCGAAGTGACCTTCCGCCCGACCTGCCACTATGCCTACCATCCGGCCAACGACGCCGTGCTCTCGCTGCACGAGATGTTCGGCAATGGCGGTACGCCGCAGCCGGTCCATCACGTTCTCGACGAGGACGAATTAGAAGATGGCATCGACGAACTCGGCGTCCTGCTCTACGGCCACGAGAGGAATGCCTACTGGTATGGCTCGCGCCTGTCGCTGGAAGAAACCCGCCGCATCGCGCCCTATCAGAACGCCACCGGCCTGCAGGTGACCTCCGCCGTTCTCGCCGGCATGGTCTGGGCGCTGGAAAACCCGAATGCCGGCATCGTCGAAGCCGACGAGATCGATTACAAGCGCTGCCTCGAAGTGCAGATGCCCTATCTCGGCCCGGTCGAGGGCCACTATACCGATTGGACTCCGCTGGACGGCCGCCCGGGCCTCTTCCCCGAGGATATCGACACCAAGGATCCGTGGCAGTTCAGGAACATTCTCGTTCGCTGAGATTGTCTGCACGGCTTTGACAATGCCCGCCGCAAGGCGGGCATTTTTGTAACGCCGGCTGTCTAAATGCCGCTCGCCGCCCCACCAAGGCTTGCCTTCATGCCGGGCGCGCGCCATGTTTTGCCCGAACTTGGCGGCTGTCCGCCGCGCCGATTCGCCGGGAGAAGCCTTATGAAAATCAGAACTGGTCTCGTTCTTGTCGGTGCAGCGGCCGCTCTTGCCGCCTGCGTTTCATCAGAGCCGCGTCGCTTGCCGGTTGCAACCGCGCCCGCCGCCACTGGCGTCGAAGGCAACTGGAGCGATCCGAACGGCATCGTTTCCACCTTCCAGGGCGGTAGCTTCACCACCCGCACCACCGACAGCAACCAGCTTCTTGCCTCGGGCACCTATATCAATACCTCACCGACCCTGGTCGAGATCAACATGACCTCGCTGGTGCGCAAGACCCAGTCCAAGGTCAATTGCGCCCTCGTCAACCCGAGCCAGCTCAATTGCACCTCCGATTCCGGCGCACAGTTCACGCTTTCCCGCCGCGGCTGAAAGATGCGGCGATAGGCTAGACTAAGCACACCATGCGGGCCCTCGCCTCTTATCTCGTCCTGCTGCTCGCCATGCCGCTTGCGGCACTTGCGGTCGTTTCGCCCGCCAATGTCTATCGTGCCCAGGGCATCGCCGCTCCCGATTGCGACGGGCCGCTGCAGGTGCTGATCTTCGCAGTGCCTGCCGTCCTGATCTATGGCGCAGGCGCGCTCCTTGCCTATCGGGCCGGCCGGCGCTTTCATCGCCTCGTTTCCGTTCTCTGCTTGATCATCGCGCTCGCCACGGTTCCGAATATTGCCGAGGCCGTGCACGAACTCTATCGAAACGCCGCCGACGGCGAATGCCTGGGATAGGAACTCGGCTTTTTTCCCCTGCCCCCTTGGAAAGCGTCCCGCCTGGCCCAGCTTTCTCTTGCGGTCGTGCATCGTCTGATGGAACATCCGCAGGCCGGGAAACCGCCCCGGCGCACGATAAAAGGGATCGGCGAGGATCAGGGGGATCTTTCGCCTCAATCAGGAGAACAGGGATGACGAAGTCTTTCAGCTTCGGTCTTTTGACCGCGTCCATGCTAGCGCTGAGCGCGGGCGCCGCCTTTGCGGATTACGAACTCAATATTCTTCATATCAACGATTTCCATTCGCGCATCGAATCGATCAACAAATTCGACTCCACCTGCTCGGCCGAGGAGGAAGGCAAGAAGGAATGCTTCGGTGGTGCGGCCCGCCTGAAGACCGCGATCGACCAGCGCCGTCAGGCGCTATCCGGCAAGAACGTCCTCCTCCTCAATGCCGGCGACAATTTCCAGGGCTCGCTCTTCTACACGACCTACAAGGGGGCAGCCGAAGCCGAATTCCTGAACCTGATGAAGTTCGACGCCATGACCGTCGGCAACCATGAATTCGACGACAGCGAAGACGGGCTTGCGACCTTCCTTGACAAGGTGCAGTTCCCTGTCGTGACGGCGAACGTCAAGGCGACCGCAGCCTCCAAGCTCGGCGACCGCATCAAGCCCTCGCTGGTGCTCGATGTCGGCGGCCAGAAGATCGGCATCGTCGGCGCCGTCACCAATGATACGGCAGAGCTTTCCTCCCCCGGCCCGAACGTCACGATCGCAGATGACGTCCAGAGCATTACTTCAGCCGTTCAGGATCTGAAGGGTCAGGGCGTCAACAAGATCATCGCGCTGACCCATGTCGGTTATCCCCGCGATCTCGCCCTGATCGCCAAGATCCCCGATGTCGATGTCGTCGTCGGAGGCCACTCCCACAGCCTGCTCTCCAATACCGACCCCAAGGCTGAAGGTCCGTATCCGACGATGGTCGACAATCCCGGCGGCTACAAGGTGCCGGTCGTCCAGGCTGCCTCTTACAGCAAGTATCTCGGCGATCTCGTCGTCAATTTCGACGATAGCGGCGTCGTCAAGGATGCCAAGGGCGATCCGATCGTGATCGATTCCACCTTCACCCCCGATCCGGCCGTCCTCACCCGTATCGCCGAACTGGCAAAACCGATCGAGGACCTGCGCAAAAAGGTGATCGGCTCTTCCGAAAGCCCGATCGAAGGCGACCGCAAGGTCTGCCGCGTCAAGGAATGCTCGATGGGCAATCTGGTGGCAGACGCCATGCTCGATCGCACTAAAAACCAGGGCGTCACCATTGCCGTTCAGAACGGCGGCGGCCTGCGTGCGTCGATCGACGGCGGCGAGATCACCCAGGGCGAGGTCATCACCGTCCTGCCTTTCCAGAACACGCTCGCTACGTTTGAGCTGACCGGCGCAAACGTCGTCAAGGCGCTCGAAAACGGCGTCAGCCAGATCGACCAGGGCGCCGGCCGCTTCCCGCAGGTCGCCGGCCTGAAGTTCTCCTTCGACCAGTCGAAGCCCGTCGACAGCCGTGTCAGCGACGTTCAGGTGAAGGACGGCGACAATTTCGCTCCGATCGACCCGGCTAAGACCTACAAGGTCGCCACCAACAACTTCATGCGGGGCGGCGGCGACGGCTATACGATCTTCAAGGAAGGCCAGAACGCCTATGATTTCGGCCCGGATCTTGCCGACGTGACGGCCGAATACGTCGCCGCGCATTCACCCTACAAGCCCTACACGGATGGCCGCGTCACGGAACTGGCGCAGGCAGCGCCTGCACCCTCCGCTTCCGAGTCGGCGCCTGCCGCACCTGCTGCTCCGACCCCATCTACCGAACCCAGCCCTGCACCGGCTGCTCCTGCTCCATCCACCGAGCCGGCTCCCGCACCTGCTGCACCGGCGCCAGCAGCACCCGCACCCGCTCCTGAACCGACGCCGGCACCGGCAGCCTCCACACCTGCCGCGACGACGCCTTCCACCCACGTCATCGCAGCGGGCGACACCTTCTGGGATCTTGCCGTGACCTTCTATGGCGACGGCACGCTGTGGCGGAAGCTTTCGGATGCCAATGGCAAGCCGAACCCGCGTCACCTGACGGTCGGCAAGGAGATCGAAGTCCCCGCCAAGTAAGACGATTTGTCTCGATGCCACTGGCCGGTCCGGGGTTTTCCGGGCCGGCTTTTCTTTCTATAGGGTGAACCACGATCTCCAGGCTGCGTATGAGCCGACGGGACAAATGAACGTTGGGGCCAGAATGACAGCAGATATTTCACTCCGCCCGGCCGATCATCCGGCCGTCAAATTTGGTAAGGTCGGTGTGCTGCTGGTCAATCTCGGCACGCCTGATGGCACTGATTATACCTCGATGCGCCGCTATCTCAGGGAATTCCTGACCGATCGCCGCGTCATCGAATGGTCGCCCTGGAAGTGGTATCCGATCCTGTTCGGCATCGTGCTCAACACCCGCCCGCAGAAGGTCGGTAAGGCCTATGAGCTGATCTGGAACAAGGAGAAGAACGAAAGTTATCTGCGCACCTACACCCGCAACCAGTCGGAGCTGATGGCCGAGCGCCTGAAGGATCTTGATAACGTCAAGGTCGATTGGGCGATGCGCTACGGCACGCCGTCGATCGCCTCGCGCATCGACGCGCTGAAAGAACAAGGCTGCGACCGGATTGTGCTCTTCCCGCTCTATCCGCAATATGCGGCGGCGACGACCGCCACCGTCAACGACAAGGCCTTCCAGAAGCTGCTCTCGATGCGCTGGCAGCCGGCGCTGCGCACCGTTCCCGCCTATCATGACGACGAGACTTATATCGAAGCGCTCGCCGCGTCCGTCGAAAGGCATCTTTCGGCCCTCGACTGGAAGCCCGAGATGCTGCTCGCCTCCTTCCACGGCATACCGATGTCCTATTTCAAGCAAGGCGATCCCTATTACTGTCAATGCCAGAAGACCGGCCGGCTGCTGCGCGAGCGGCTCGGGCTCACCAAAGAAAACTTCATGGTCACCTTCCAGTCCCGCTTCGGGCCGGAGGAATGGTTGCAGCCCTATACCGACAAGACCGTGGAGAAGCTCGCCCAAGACGGCGTCAAGCGCATCGCCGTCATCAATCCCGGCTTCGTCTCCGACTGTCTGGAGACGCTGGAGGAGATCGCCGAACAGGCTGCCCATTCCTTTCACGAAAACGGCGGCGAGAAGTTCGCGCATATCCCCTGCCTCAACGATGGCGAGGACGGCATGAAGGTGCTGGAAAAGGTCGTCCGCCGCGAACTGCAGGGCTGGATCTGAGAAACCATCTTCAGAAATTTACGCCGCACGGATAGTCGGCGACGACCCGACGGACCTTACCGTCCTTTCGCTTGGAAGGTGCGGCAGCCGTGCGTCATTTCCTCCTCGCAAAGAACATGCTAACTCACCACATCAGTGGTGTGGTGGGCGCGAATGCGCCGATAGGAGGAATTTTTCATGCTGTTCGGCGGCTTCGACATCGTCGTGATCGTGCTGGTCATCTTCGTCATCCTGGTACTCTTTGCCGGGATCAAGACCGTGCCGCAGGGCTACCGCTATACGATCGAGCGCTTCGGGCGTTATACCCGCACGCTGGAGCCGGGCCTCAACCTCATCACCCCCTTCATCGAGCGCGTCGGCGCCAAGTTGAACGTCATGGAGCAGGTGCTGAACGTGCCGACCCAGGAGGTGATCACCAAGGACAATGCCTCGGTTTCTGCCGATGCCGTCTCCTTTTATCAGGTGCTGAACGCCGCCCAGGCTGCCTATCAGGTCTCCAACCTCGAAAACGCCATCCTCAATCTCACCATGACCAACATCCGCTCGGTCATGGGTTCGATGGATCTCGACGAATTGCTCTCCAACCGCGATGCGATCAACGACCGGCTGTTGCGCGTCGTCGACGAAGCCGTGCATCCCTGGGGCATCAAGGTCACCCGCGTCGAGATCAAGGACATCCAGCCGCCCCGCGACCTCGTCGATGCGATGGCCCGCCAGATGAAGGCCGAGCGCGAGAAGCGCGCCCAGGTGCTGGAGGCCGAAGGCTCGCGCAATGCGCAGATCCTCAGGGCCGAAGGCGCCAAACAATCCGCCATCCTGCAGGCCGAAGGCCAGCGCGAGGCTGCCTTCCGCAACGCCGAAGCCCGCGAACGCCTGGCCGAGGCCGAAGCCAAGGCGACGAAGATGGTTTCGGAAGCGATCGCCGCCGGCGACATTCAGGCGATCAACTATTTCGTCGCCCAGAAATATACCGAGGCACTCACCTCGATCGGTTCGGCGCCCAATTCCAAGATCGTGATGATGCCGATGGAAGCCTCTTCCATCCTGAGCTCGCTCGCTGGTATCGGCGCCATTGCCCGCGAAGTCTTCGGCGATGCCGGCAACAGCCCGTCGACGCCGCTGCCGGTACCGCCGCGTCCACGTCCCGCACCGGCGCGCTCGACGCCGCCGATCAATCCATCGACCCCCAATCCTTTCAATCCCGAGCAGGAGCGTTAAGCCATGCTGGCGAAGATCGTCGCCGAACTCGGTCCGTGGAGTTGGTGGGTCGCGGGCCTCGTGCTGCTCGCCGCGGAAATGATCGTTCCCGGCTTCTTCCTGGTCTGGATTGGCCTTGCCGCCTTGATCGTCGGCGCGCTGTCGCTGCTTTTCTGGGACAGCGCCTTCTGGGTCTGGGAGTTGCAGGCAATCCTTTTTGCGCTTTTCGCCGTTGCCGCGACCTTCGCCGGCCGCCGGCTGACACTGCGCAATGCCACGACCGACGAGCCCTTTCTCAATCAGCGCGGCGCCAGCCTCGTCGGCCGCACCGCAACACTGCACGAACCGATCCGCGAAGGCCGCGGCCGCATCCGTCTCGACGATACGCTATGGCAGGTGATGGGACCCGACCTGCCCGTCGGAACACAGGTGAAAGTGGTTTCGAGCAACGGCCGCGACCTGACGGTCGAGCCGGTCTGATCAAATAACTCTGAACAAACGAACCTGATCAGGCGACGCCGATCCGCAGCAGGTCGTGGAAATGCACCAGCCCGACCGGCCGGCGGTCGTCGTCGATGACGATCAGCGCGCCGATATGATGCTGGTTGAGCAGCGCCAGGGCCGCGGTCGCCAGCACCGTCGGCTTCACCGTCTTCGGCGTCCGCGTCATGATGTCGTCGACGGTAAGCTCGGCAAGATTGCGCGTCAGGTTGCGCGCCATGTCGCCTTCGGTAACGATGCCGCAGAGCCGCCCATCCTCATCAAGCACGCCGACGCAGCCGAAGTGCTTGCGCGACAGCACCGTGATCGCCTCCGGCATCGGTGTACCCTTGGCAACGAGCGGCAGCCGCTCGCCGGTATGCATGACATCGGCGACATGCATCAGGCTCGCGCCCAGCTTGCCGCCCGGATGGAAGACGTGGAAATCCGTGGCGGTAAAGCCGCGCGCCTCCAGGAGCGCCACCGCCAGCGCGTCGCCGATGGCAAGCTGCATCAGCGTCGAGGTCGTCGGCGCCAGCCCATTGGGGCAGGCCTCCTGTTCATTCGGCATCAGAAGGACGATATCGGCGGCGGCGGCGAGCGAGGAGCCTTCGCTGCAGGTGATCGCGATCAGCGGAATGGAGAAGCGCCGCGTGAAGGAAATGATGCTCTTGAGCTCGGCGCTTTCGCCACCTTTGGAAATCGCCAGCACGACGTCGTCGCGCGCGATCATGCCGAGATCGCCGTGATTGGCCTCCGCCGCATGCACGAAAAAGGCAGGCGTTCCGGTCGAAGCGAATGTCGCCGCGAGCTTGGCGCCGATATGCCCGCTCTTGCCGACGCCGGTGACGATGACGCGCCCGGAGATGTCGCCGATCACTTCGACCGCCCGTGTGAAAGGACCGGCCAAGCCATTGTCAAAAGCCTGTTCGAGCGCTTCAAGACCGCGTCTTTCGGTCTCTATCGTGCGTTTTGCCGATTCGAGCACGCTGTTTTCAACGAGGTTGATCGCTCTTCTGTTCATGAAGTTGCGTTAGACCTTTTCACTTTCCAAGTCCACCCCGCGCTCTTTCCGACCCGCACTCTTTCCGAATTGTGAACAGCGCCCGCCGCCGGCAACGAATGGTTAACCACAAGGCTTTACCTTTGGGTAAGAACCGAAAGCATGTCAGGCGCGAATTGCATGGGCCAGCCAAAACAGACGAGCAGTGTGACGCCGCTCCGCGCCATGAGCCGTGCCGTCTCCTTTGCCGTGCTGGGTGGCCTGCTTCTCAGCCAGACGGCAGCGTTCGCGCAGTCCGCCTCGTCGCAGCCGGCAACCGGCCGCTCCGCTGCCTCCCAGGATAACCGCGCCACTAACAATGCCGCATCCGCCGCCGGTTTCGACGACGAGACCAGCGATAACGCCACTCCTGCGGCAAACGGCGCGACCGCGAACGCGGACGATGCCCAGCAGCGGCCGGCCATACCGGATACACAAGCCGGCGACGACATTACCGGCTCCATCCTCGACGAGGACATACGCCGGCTGAACACCCGCGAGGCGCCGAGCGATGAGACGCTGCCGCGCCGCAGGGCTGCCGAGAGCGCCTCGACGGAGGAAACGCCAGGAATTCCGATCGGCACTTTCGTGCTCCGCCCGAGCGTCACCCAGAGCATCAATACGGAGACCACCAAGGACGGCAATACCAGGCAACGGCGCGCCTTTCTCGAAACGGATGCGGCAGCGACACTGACTTCCGACTGGGGCCGGCACCAACTGACCGTCACCTCGGAAGGCGCCTGGCAGAGGAATATCAGCGGCGAGGGCGAGGAGCAGCCTTCCTTTAAAGTCAACGGCGATCTCAGGCTGGATCTTCCCGACGATACGACCGCGCACCTGACCGCTGGCTATAATTTCTACCGTGAGGATACGGACGATCCCGACGCCATCGCCGACGCCGCGCAACAGTCGGACGTGCAGGAATTTTCGGCCGGCGCCTCCGTCCAACGCGATTTCGGCATCCTGCGCGGCACGACGGCACTGGCACTGACCCGCTCGATCTATTCGGATGCCAAGCTTGCCAACGGCACCACCGTCGCCCTCAGCGACCGTAACCAGACGACGGGCACGCTGCGCGGCCGCGTCGGCTACGAACTGTCTCCCGCGCTCATCCCCTTCATCGAGGCGACGATCGGCCGTTCGGTCTATGACGAAACCCGCGACTCCGCCGGTTACGAGCGCTCCGGCCATAGCTATGGCGCCAAGGCAGGCGTCGAGGTCGATCTCGGTGAAAAGCTGAAGGGTGAAGTCGGCGTCGGCTACGAGATGGCAGATTTCGAAGACAGCCGCCTGTCCTCGATCGATACCGCCACGCTCGATGCGAGCCTGCTCTGGTCGCCGATCCGCGGCACCGATGTCAATCTCGACCTGCAGACGAGCATCCAACCCTCGACCACGGCAGGCGAAAGCGGCTACGTCTCACACGCGCTGACGACGACGGTCACCCACCAGCTGCGCGACAACCTGGTCGGGACGATGATCGGCGGGGTGATATGGCGCGATTATCCCACGGACAGCACCATCAACGACGAGCTCGTCTATACCGCCGCGACCGGCCTGACCTGGAACATCAACCGCTATCTCGATCTGACCAGCACGCTCGGCTACGAGCTGACGACGCGCAAGGAAGGCAGCGATTCGCAGCAATGGCGAGCCGGCGTCGGTCTCAAGCTGAAACGCTAGAGCATGTCGCGCAAAAGTGTGCCGCGGTTTTGCGACAACGACATGCGTGAAAACAAAGACCTAAAGCGCGAGGAGCGAATCTGAAAGATCGCGACGCGCTTTAGAGCAACTCCAGCAAAAGTGCGGGAGCGGCTTGCATCGGGAAAATGGAAGCGCCGCGCGTCCGATAGGAAGCGCGGCGCTCTATCACTTTGAATCTGCTCTGAGCGGATGCCTTACTTCAGGCCGGCCAGCAGTTCCCTGAAGCCGCCTTCGACGGAGGGGCGGATATCGGCGCGTTCGAGGGCGAAGGCGACGTTTGCCAGAATGAAGCCGTCCTTGGCGCCGCAGTCGTAGGTCGCACCACGGAAGTGGTAACCGGCGAAATCCTGTTCCTTCAGCAGCTTCAGCATGCCGTCGGTAAGCTGGATCTCGTTGCCGGCGCCGCGCTCCTGGGTCTCGAGGATCTTGAAGATCTCCGGCTGCAGGATATAGCGGCCGTTGATGAAGAAGTTGGAAGGCGCCGTCCCCTTGGCAGGCTTTTCCACCATGCCGGTGATGCGGAAGCCGTCGCCGATCGCCTCGCCGACGCCGACGATGCCGTATTTATGCGCCTGGTCCGGCGCGCATTCCTCGACGGCGATGATATTGCCGCCGCTCTGGGCATAGAGGTCGATCATGCCCTTCATGCAGCCCTTGTCACCCTTCATGATCATATCGGGCAGCAGCAGTGCGAAGGGCTCGTCGCCGACGATCTCGCGGGCGCACCACACGGCGTGGCCGAGGCCGAGAGGCTCCTGCTGACGAGTGAAGCTCACCGTGCCGGCCTTCGGCAATTGCTGGGCGAGAAGGGTAATTTCCGCCTTCTTGGCGCGCTCGCGCAGCGTCTGTTCCAGCTCGAAATGAATGTCGAAATAATCTTCGATGACGTGCTTGTTGCGTCCGGTGACGAAGACCAGATGTTCGATCCCGGCTTCGATCGCCTCGTCGACGACATATTGAATGATTGGCTTGTCGACGACGGTCAACATTTCCTTCGGAACAGCCTTTGTCGCCGGAAGGAATCGCGTTCCCAACCCGGCAACCGGAAATACTGCTTTACGAACTTTGTTGTGTTGAGCCACACCCGGCCTCCTGCTTCGATCATATCGCTTTGGAAATAGAGCTTTTTAGCTTTAACTAGTATAGAATTGCTACTGTTTTGCAAATGGTGACCGCAGCGGATCGCCATGGTAAAGAATTTGTTGACTCCGTTCCTGTAGTCTCGGGTCTGGGCGGAAATGATGCCCCGCTGCACCAGAAACTGAAGATGACGGATACGACTGTCGATGACCCAGAATCACAAAAACTCCCTTCGTGGTCTTGCTCTCGCCCTCATTGTCGCTGCCCAGGTGGCACTGGTCCCCGACAACGCGAAAGCTGATTCCCGCTTCCAGAAATGGATCGCGGATTTTTACCAGACTGCCGCTCAGAGTGGCATCAGTAAGGCAACCTATCAAAAGGCCTTTTCCGGGGTGAGCGAGCCCGATCCGACCGTGCTCGAAAAGGCCGCCTACCAGCCGGAATTCACCTCGAAGATCTGGGACTATGTCGATTCCCGCGTCAACCCCTATACGGTCAAAATCGGCCGCGAGATGGCCGCCAAACACGCAAGGACGCTCGCTGCGATCGAGCAGCGTTTCGGCGTCGACAAGACCATTTTGCTGGCCATCTGGTCGATGGAATCGAATTACGGCGCGGTTCTCGACAAGGACGACCGGCTGCACTACGTGCCGCGCGCCCTGGCCACGCTTGCCTATGCCGATCCGAGCCGCGCCAAATTCGCCAAGAAGCAGTTGGTCGCCGCGCTGAAGATCCTGCAGAACGGCGATGTGCCGGCACGCGAGATGACCGGCTCCTGGGCCGGCGCCATGGGCCACACCCAGTTCATCCCGACAAGCTACCTGCTTTATGCTGTCGATGCCGACGGCAACGGCCATCGCGATATCTGGAACTCGATCCCCGACGCACTGGCGACCTCGGCCAATCTCCTGATGAAGAACGGCTGGGATACCGGCAAGACCTGGGGCTATGAGGTCGTCGTTCCCGCAGCGGCCGCCAAGCAGGCCGGCAAGACCCATACACTGGCCCAATGGGCGGCACTCGGCCTGACCCGCCCGAACGGCAAGGCCTTCCGCGAGAGCGCCACCAAGGCCATGCTGAAGATGCCGGCCGGAGCTGGCGGCCCAGGCTTCCTGATGACCGCCAACTTCTTCACCATCAAGAACTACAATGCCTCGGACAGCTACGCGCTTGCCGTCGGCCTGCTGGCCGACCAGATCGCCGGCTACGGCGGGATGCAGCAGCGTTGGCCGCGCCCGAACGGCGCACTCGACATCACCGAGAAATTCGAGCTGCAGACGCGTCTCAAGACGCTCGGCTATTACAATGGCGAGGTGGACGGCAATTTTGGCTCGGGTTCGAAGGCGGCGATATCAGCCGTGCAGTCTCGCATCGGCATGCAGCCGGACGGCGAGCCCTCGCTGCCGCTTCTGAACGCACTTCGTCGCTAGATCAGGATGATTTTAGGCCCGATCGGCCTAAAATCTGAATCCTGATCTAAATCAAAGAAGTAGAGCATGATGTCGTCCGAAAACCGCGCACACTTTTCGGCATCATGCTCTAGAGTTTGCGTCGGTTCGGGAATCATGCAGGGCGCTTCAAGTCTTTGTCTCATGCAGGTCGCCCCGTCCTGGCGCACGGTTTCGGCGAACCAGCATTGGAAGCGGCAGAACCGTGACCTAGATATTAGTGGGAGTGGACGCTGGCCTGCCCTGCGTGCAAGATGCCGGCAGATGCGGAACTGCCCATGACGAAGAAAATTGATCGGACCCGTAAAATCCGTTGGCTCGTGCTCGCCTTGGCGGCGGCTTCGCTATGCCTTGGCGTGTCTGCGCCGGTGCATGTCGCCGAAGCCCAGGAGCAGCGCTATCAGCGCCGGTCGATCTTCGATTTCTTCCTTGGCCGGCGCTATCTCGACGACGGCCCGCAGGCCCCTGACGTCCAGCAGCCGCGACGCCAGCAGCGCAAACGCCCGCCAGCGCAGAAAGCCATCGTCAATACCCGCACTGCGCCGCCGGTCCGCGCTCCCGTCGAGGAGGAGCCGGCCGTACAGAAACTTGGCGACGCCCGAAAGATCCTGATCGTCGGCGATTTTCTGGCCAGCGGCCTCGGCGACGGCCTCACGGCCGCCTTCGAGACCTCGCCGGGTGTCGTCGTCGAAGCCCGCGGCAACGTCTCATCGGGTCTTGTCCGCGACGATTATTATGACTGGCCGGAACAGCTGCCGAAGATGATCGACGAGCTGAAGCCGGCAATGGTCGTCGTCATGATCGGTGCCAACGACCGCCAGCAGATGGTGACCGACACCGCCAAGGAAAAATTCCGCACCGATGGCTGGTTCACCGAATACCGCCGTCGCGTGCTTTCCTTCGGCAAGGAGGTCACTGACCGCAAGATCCCGCTGCTCTGGGTCGGTCTTCCTGCCTTCGAATCCGATTCGATGACGGCCGATGCCGTTCAGATGAACCAGCTCTACCGCAACCAGATCGAAAGCGTCGGCGGTGAATTCGTCGATATCTGGGATGGTTTCGTCGACGAAAACGGCAACTTCATCGTCACCGGTTCGGATGTGAACGGCCAGCAGGTGCGCCTGCGCACCTCCGATGGCATCAACCTTACCCAGGCTGGCCGGCGCAAGCTTGCCTTCTATGTGGAAAAACCGGCCCGGCGTCTTCTCGGCACCCAGGCGAGCCCGGATCTGGTCCGCCTCGACTCCAGCAATCTGCCCGGCCTCGGCCTTCCCGCCAATCCGGTCGAACATACCGTGCCGATCAGCCTCTCCGATCCCAATCTCGACGGCGGCGCCGAGCTTCTCGGCGCCAGGCCGCCGCCTGTGGCTTTGACGCGGTCGCCGCGCGACCTGCTGGTCGAGCAGGGCGAAATGACGCCAGCACCTCCCGGCCGCGTTGACGATTACCGCCTGCCTGCCGTAAAGGCGCCGGCCGAAGTCTCGGTCAAATAAAGGCTGCGCGAGGCTGCCCTCCACTTCGTCCCGTTTACTTCGCCGTCGCCTGCGGCCAGCTCAGATAATAGTAGTTCGCGCCGATCAAGCCAAAAAAAGCATGGCTGTCGTTCGTCTGGTCGACGTAGCTGCCGTTTTCCTTGACGAAGGCGCCATCGGACCCGCGCTCCAGATGCGCATCGAGAAAGTCGCTCCAGCCGCTGACATCCATGTCCTTGCCGGCCTTGTTTTCCGTGTCCGCCTCATCGGGATCGTCGACATCCCAGGCGTTGACGGACACACCCTGCGTCGGATCGGTGATGGTGAGCGTGCCCGCTTCCAGGGCAGCCAGCATGTCGTGAGCCTTGCCGCTCTCGCCTTCGGCCGCAGCCGCATCCTGCAGCTGCTGCTTCAGCATCGACATGAAGGAGGAACTGGTGACGTCGGCGCTGTCGTCAGTCGTGTCGGACTCATCAGACGTGTCGCTTTGGGCCGAAAGCGTGTCGAGCAGCCCGGAAAGGGCCTGGTTGGAAAGAAGCGAGGAAGAGCTCGGATCGAGCCCGTAGCTGCTCAGAATGCTGGCGGCCGACGAACTCTGCGTATTCTGCGCGCTGTCGTCGGGGCCGCGAAGGTTTTTCAGGGCATATTGGGCCGAAACCAGCCGCGTGCTGTCAAGTGCGGAAACCATTTGAAATGTCCTTGTCGATCATTCGCGGCCTCACGCCGCGGCCGATGGTGAAATGCGTTACGGCCAAAACGGCGGGGCACCTCCGCTTCGGTAGCCGCTGGCTGCTTCTCAGCCCGCGTCCGGCGAAAATCTCGCTTCCCGGCATTGCCTGAGGCTTGCGGCGCACGGCCTCCGCGTCAAGCGGTCGCACCACAGCGCGGCGCGCCAAGAAAAAAACTCCGCCGGAGGGGCGGAGTTCGTGTCTTCGAGAGGGTGTGCAGACGATGGTCAGTTCGGCAGGACGGTCGAGCCCATCAATTCCTCGTCGATGGCACGCGCTGCCTGGCGGCCTTCACGGATCGCCCAGACCACCAGCGATTGGCCGCGGCGCACGTCACCCGCCGTCCAGAACTTGTCGATCGAAGTCTTGTAGTCGCGGTCATTGGCGACGACGTTGGTCGAGCCGCGCTTGTCGGTGTTGAGCGTCAGTTTGCCGTCCAGCTCCTTCAGCACGCTGCCGGTGAACGGCCCGCGGAAACCGATGGCGATGAAGGCGAGATCGGCCCGGATCACGAATTCCGTGCCCGGAACCGGCCGCCGGCGCTCGTCGACCTCACAGCACTTGACGCCGGTCAGCACGCCGTCTTCGCCGACGAATTCAAGAGTGGCCACCTGGAATTCACGCACGGCGCCCTCGGCCTGCGAGGAGGAGGTGCGCATCTTCGTCGCCCAGAAGGGCCAGACGGCAAGTTTGTCTTCCTTCTCCGGCGGCTGCGGCCGGATGTCGAGTTGGGTGACCCTGACGGCCCCCTGGCGGAACGCCGTGCCGACGCAGTCCGAAGCCGTATCGCCGCCGCCGACGACGACGATATGTTTGGCGCCGGCAAGGATCGGGTCCGACGGCCAGCCGACGCTGTCGATGTTCTCGCGCCCGACGCGGCGATTTTGCTGCACGAGATAGGGCATCGCATCATGCACGCCCGCAAGGTCGGTGCCCGGAATGCCCGCCTCGCGCGGCGTCTCGGAGCCGCCGCAGTAAAGCACGGCGTCGTGATCGGCGAGCAGCTGCTCGACCTTGACGTCGACGCCGATATTGACGCCGCAATGGAAGGTGACGCCCTCACCCTTCATCTGCTCGACGCGGCGGTCGATGAAGTTCTTCTCCATCTTGAAATCGGGAATGCCGTAGCGCAGCAGTCCGCCCGGCTTGGTCTCGCGCTCGTAGAGATGCACCTCGTGGCCGGCGCGGCCGAGCTGCTGGGCGGCCGCCATGCCGGCGGGACCGGAGCCGATGACGGCGACCTTCTTGCCGGTATGGACCGTGGCCGGCTGCGGCCGGATGAAGCCGAGCTCATAGGCCTTGTCGGCGATCGCCTGCTCGACCGTCTTGATGGCGACCGGCGCATCCTCGAGGTTCAACGTGCAGGCTTCCTCGCAGGGCGCCGGGCAGACGCGACCGGTAAACTCGGGGAAGTTGTTGGTCGAATGCAGGTTCTGGATCGCCGCTTCCCAGTTGTTGTTGTAGACGAGGTCGTTCCAATCGGGAATCTGGTTGTGAACAGGGCAGCCGGTCGGGCCGTGGCAATAGGGGATGCCACAGTCCATGCAGCGCGCGGCCTGTTTCTGCACTTCCGGGTCCGACATCGGGATCGTGAACTCGCGGAAATGACGGATACGATCCGACGCCGGCTGGTACTTCGCCACCTGCCGGTCGATTTCCAGAAACCCTGTTACCTTACCCATATTTTCGTCCCTTACCCTCATGACCGCCTCACCGCAGCCAATCTGTCTATCGTCAGTCCCGGTACCCGGGGCAAGTTGCTTGTCTTGACCGTCATTGGACCATATCCCCTGGAAGACATCCGGCGATCTGAACAGCTTTCGCCGTCGGCGTGATCGTCACGGGTCATCGAGATATTTTCGTCACCCGTCACCTGCAGTCGTCAGGTGACGGATGTCCGGTGCAATTTATTCCGCGGCGATGCCCATCCGACTGCGCTCCATTTCCTCGAGCGCCCGACGGTATTCAACCGGCATGACCTTGCGGAATTTCGGGCGGTAGTCGGCCCAGTTGTCGAGGATCTCAGTGGCGCGGGCCGAGCCCGTATAATGCAGATGGTTGGAGATCAGCTGGTAAAGGCGCTCCTCGTCATGGCGCGTCATGTCGCCAGAGACGTCGACGCGTCCCTTGTGCATGAGATCACCGCCGTGATGATGCAGCTTTTCCAGCATGTCGTCCTCCTCAGGCACCGGCTCGAGCTCGACCATTGCCATGTTGCAGCGGCTGGCGAAATCACCGGTTTCATCGAGCACGTAGGCGACACCGCCGGACATGCCGGCTGCAAAATTGCGGCCCGTGGCGCCGAGCACGACGACGACGCCGCCGGTCATGTATTCGCAGCCATGGTCGCCGACACCCTCGACGATGGCGATCGCGCCCGAATTGCGCACGGCGAAACGTTCGCCCGCCACACCGCGGAAATAGCACTCGCCCTCGGTCGCACCATAAAGCACGGTGTTGCCGACGATGATGGAGTCCTCGGCCACGATCCTTGAATTCTCCGGCGGCCGGATGATGATCTTGCCGCCTGAAAGCCCCTTGCCGACATAGTCGTTGCCGTCGCCGATCAGGTTGAAGGTGACGCCGCGCGCCAGGAAGGCGCCGAAGCTCTGACCTGCGGTGCCGCGAAGTGTCACGTTGATCGTGTCTTCCTTCAGACCGCGATGGCGATAACGCTTGGCGACCTCGCCAGAAAGCATCGCGCCCACCGAACGGTCGACGTTCTTGATGCCGACCTCGAAGGCGACGGGTGTCTTGGCCGTCAGTGCCGGCTGCGCCTGTTCGATCAGCACGCGGTCGAGAATGTCGTCGATCGGGTGCTTCTGCCGGCTCGTCCAGAAGGTCTCTTCCTTGGGAGCGTCAACCTTGTGGAAGATGCGGCTGAAGTCGAGGCCCTTGGCCTTCCAGTGCGACAGCATCTCGTCCTTCTCCAGCAGCTCCGAGGCGCCGATGATCTCGTCAAGCCGGGTGAAGCCGAGCGAGGCGAGGATTTCGCGCACCTCGTTCGCGACGAAGAAGAAATAGTTGATGACATGCTCCGGCGCGCCTTTGAAGCGCTTGCGCAGCACCGGATCCTGGGTCGCTACACCAACAGGACAGGTGTTGAGATGGCACTTGCGCATCATGATGCAGCCGGCGGCAATCAGCGGCGCGGTGGCAAAGCCGAACTCGTCGGCTCCAAGCAGCGCCCCGATGATGACGTCGCGGCCTGTCTTCAGCCCGCCGTCCACCTGCAGGGCGACGCGCGAACGCAAGCCGTTCAGCACCAGCGTCTGCTGAGTCTCGGCAAGGCCGATTTCCCAAGGGCTGCCGGCATGTTTGAGCGACGTCAGCGGCGACGCACCCGTACCGCCGTCGAAGCCGGCGACCGTGATATGGTCGGCGCGCGCCTTGGCGACGCCGGCGGCGACCGTGCCGACGCCGACTTCCGAGACCAGCTTGACCGAGACATCCGCGGTCGGGTTGACGTTCTTCAGATCGTAGATCAGCTGCGCCAGATCTTCGATCGAATAGATGTCGTGATGCGGCGGCGGCGAAATGAGGCCGACACCCGGTGTCGAATGGCGGGTCTTGGCAACCGTCGCGTCAACCTTGTGACCCGGCAGCTGGCCGCCTTCACCAGGCTTGGCGCCTTGCGCGACCTTGATCTGCAGCACGTCGGCATTGACGAGATATTCGGTGGTGACGCCGAAGCGGCCCGAGGCGATCTGCTTGATCGCCGAACGTTCCGGGTTCATCGAACCATCGGCCAGCGGCATATAGCGGTCGGATTCCTCGCCGCCCTCACCGGTGTTCGACTTGCCGCCGATCCGGTTCATGGCGATCGCCAGGGTCGTATGCGCCTCCCTGGAAATCGAGCCGAAGGACATCGCCCCCGTCGAGAAACGCTTGACGATATCGACCGCCGGCTCGACCTCGTCGATCGATACTGGTGTGCGGCCGAGTGCCTCGGCGCTCTTCATCTTGAAGAGCCCGCGGATCGTGTTCATGCGCAGCGCCGAGTTGTTCACCATCTCGGCGAATTCCTGGTAACGGTCCTCGGCATTGCCGCGCACGGCATGCTGAAGGGCGGCGACCGCATCGGGCGTCCAGGCATGGCTTTCGCCGCGCATGCGATAGGCATACTCGCCGCCGATATCGAGCGTCGTCGCCAGGATCGGGTCGGCGCCGAAGGCCGCGGTGTGGCGGGCGACGGTCTCAGCGGCGATTGCCTCGAGGCCAACGCCTTCGATCATGGTCGCGGTTCCGAAGAAATACTTGTCGATGAACTCCGACTGCAGGCCGATCGCATCGAAGATCTGTGCGCCGCAATAGGACTGATAGGTCGAGATACCCATCTTCGACATTACCTTGAGGATGCCTTTGCCGACCGCCTTGATGTAGCGGTAGACGATTTCGGTGGCATCCACTTCCTTCGGGAATTCGCCCTTGGCATGCATGTCGAGCAGCGTGTCGAAGGCGAGATACGGGTTGATCGCCTCGGCGCCGTAGCCGGCGAGTAGGCAGAAATGATGGACCTCGCGCGGTTCGCCGGTCTCGACGACGAGACCGACCGAGGTACGAAGCCCCTTGCGGATCAGGTGGTGATGCACGGCAGCTGTAGCGAGCAATGCGGGAATCGCGATCCGGTCCGGCCCGATCTGGCGGTCGGAGAGCACGATGATGTTATAGCCGCCCTTGACGGCCGCTTCCGCGCGCTCGCAGAGCCGGTCGAGCATCTCGGGCATGCCTTCGGCGCCGCGCTCGATATCATAGGTGAAATCGAGCGTCTTGGTGTCGAAACGGTCTTCCGTATGGCCGATCGAGCGGATCTTTTCGAGATCGCCATTGGTCAGGATCGGCTGGCGCACTTCGAGCCGCTTGGCGTTGGCCGCGCCCTCATGGTCGAGAATGTTCGGCCGCGGCCCGATGAAGGAAACCAGGCTCATCACCAGTTCCTCGCGGATCGGGTCGATCGGCGGGTTGGTGACCTGCGCGAAGTTCTGCTTGAAATAGGTGTAGAGCAGCTTCGACTTTTCCGACATGGCCGAGATCGGCGTATCCGTGCCCATCGAACCGATCGCCTCCTGGCCCGTCGTCGCCATCGGCGACATCAGGATGCGGGTATCCTCGAGCGTGTAGCCGAAGGCCTGCTGGCGGTCGAGCAGCGACACGTCGCGGCGCAGCGCCCGCGGTTCCACCGGCTTCAAGTCTTCGAGGATGAGCTGCGTGCGGTTGAGCCAGCTGCGATAGGGATGGGCCGTCGCCAGTTGCGACTTCACCTCGTCGTCTGAGATGATACGGCCTTCTTCCATGTCGATCAGCAGCATCTTGCCCGGCTGCAGGCGCCACTTCTGGATGATGATCTCTTCCGGAACCGGCAGCACGCCGGCTTCGGACGCCATGATGACGCGATCGTCATTGGTGACGAGGTAGCGCGCCGGCCGCAGTCCGTTGCGGTCGAGCGTCGCGCCGATCTGCTTGCCGTCGGTGAAGGCGACCGCGGCCGGCCCGTCCCACGGCTCCATCAGCGCCGCATGATATTCGTAGAAAGCCTTGCGTTCGGTGGCCATCGACTGGTTGCCGGCCCAGGCTTCCGGGATCAGCATCATTACCGCATGCGCCATCGAATAACCGCCGCGCACCAGGAATTCGAGCGCATTGTCGAAGCAGGCCGTGTCCGACTGTCCCTCGTAGGAGATCGGCCAGAGCTTGGAGATGTCCTCGCCAAACAGCGGCGAGGAGACCGACGCCTGGCGCGCCGCCATCCAGTTGACGTTGCCGCGCAGCGTGTTGATCTCGCCGTTATGGGCAACCATGCGGTAGGGATGTGCGAGCTTCCACGACGGGAAGGTGTTGGTCGAGAAGCGCTGATGCACCAGAGCGACCGCGCTTTCGAAACGCGGATCCGACAGGTCCTTGTAATAGACGCCGACCTGATAGGCCAGGAACATGCCCTTGTAGACCACCGTCGCCGACGACAGCGACACCGGATAGAAATTGCTCTCCTCGCCGTCGAACTCGTCATAGATGCGGTTGGAGATTACCTTGCGCAGCGTGAACAGCCGGCGCTCGAACTCGTCGTTGTTTTCGGCATCCTCGCCGGCGCCGATGAAGACCTGCACATGATGCGGCTCGGTTGCGGCAATGGCCGGCGCCTTGGAGAGCGAGGAATTGTCGACCGGCACGTCGCGGAAGCCGATGAAGACCTGACCTTCCTCGGTGATGACGTCCTTGATCACCTTCTTGAAGTGCTCGATCTGCTTTTCATCGCGCGGCATGAAGATATGGCCGACACCATATTCGCCGACCGGCGGCAGGGTGATGCCCTGCTCGGCCATCTCCTCGCGGAAGAAACGGTCGGGGATCTGCACCAGGATGCCGGCCCCGTCACCCATCAGCGGATCGGCGCCGACGGCGCCGCGATGCGTCAGGTTCTCGAGGATGAACAGGCCATCCTTGACGATCTGGTGCGACTTCTGGCCCTTCATATGGGCGACGAAGCCGACGCCGCAGGCATCATGTTCGTTGCGCGGATCGTAGAGGCCCTGCTTCTTCGGCAGGCCGGAGGCGGATTTGGACATATTGGCCGTCGCGCGCAGATTAGCAGCAGCAAACCGGTCAACTTCCATGGATGGCGTCTTCGTCATCATCTTTCCTCCTGTCGAAGCCCGCGGAGCCGCGGGCGGCTTTTCGTCCAGCGCCGCAACCCGAAGATAGGTTCGGCGCATGACAGCGCTGTTGCATTGTGAAGATCGGCCGCAGACATCTGCTTTGAAGGAAAGCAAACCGTCGCGTTCCGCGCCTGCCATTCGCCTCCGCGCGCCGCCCCTTGAGGCTTGACGCTCGGAAGAACTATAGCGTGAAAGCCGGTCTGTTCCAGGGCTTTCGGCGTCTCTTCGGTCACAAAGGCCAAAATAGGACAGCAACACTGTCCTAATTCATCAGTTCTATGCCAGAAAGCATTCGGCTCTGCAAGAGCGCTCCGTTAAAAAACGTCAATTTGCGACGGAAGATTGCCTGGGTAGCGGCGATCGCGCAATAAAATTACGCTGAGACGTGTTATTTTGTTTATTGATTGCGTAGTTCAATTTCCGTGATGTGTCGCAGGCGACAACCTTGATCCTGTGAAGCTTTGGCGTAATGTCCGCTGCGGACTTTGCCAACCCCTTCCTTTTCCAACGGTTTCCCCCATGTTCTTTGCTTCCGATAATTGGGCCGGCGCCCATAAATCCATTGCCGAACGTCTGCTGACGGAATCGACCGGCTTTGCCGCCGCCTATGGCGCCGGCGATCTCGACAGGAAGATCGAGGCCCGTTTTTCCGAGATCTTCGAGCGCGAGGTTTCGGTTTTCTTCGTCGCCACCGGCACGGCCGCCAACTCCCTGTCGCTGGCAAGCGTCCAGCGGCCCGGCGGCATCACCTTCTGCCATTCGGAGGCCCATGTGATCGAGGATGAATGCGGCGCGCCGGAATTTTTCTCCGGCGCTGCCCGTCTCGTTGCCATTGACGGCGAAGCCGGCAAGATCGATCCGGCGAAGCTTTCGGCGAAGATCGCAAGCTTTCCCGAGGACGCCGTCCATCATGGCCGCGCCAGCGCGGTGACCATCACCCAGGCGACCGAGATCGGCACCGTCTATTCCTTGCCGGAGATCGGCGAGATCGCCGCCATATCAAGGAAGCGCAATCTGCCGCTCCACATGGATGGTGCCCGCTTTGCCAACGCCCTGGTCGCACTCGGCGCCACCCCGGCCGAAATGACCTGGAAGCGCGGCGTCGACATGCTGTCCTTCGGCGGCACCAAGAACGGCTGCTGGTGTGCCGAAGCGATCGTCTTCTTCAATCCGGATCGAGCCCGGGAAATGCCCTTCATCCGCAAACGCGCTGCCCAGCTCTTCTCCAAGTCGCGTTTCATCGCCGCCCAGTTCGATGCCTATTTCGAAGATGGCCTCTGGCTCGATCTCGCCCGCCATTCGAACGGCATGGCCGACCGGCTGCGCGCCGGCATCGGCACGAGCAACTCCGCCCGCCTCGCCTGGCCGACCGCATCCAACGAAGTCTTTGCCGTCGTCAGCAAGAGTGCCGTGAAAATTGCGGAGGAAAAGGGCGCGAAGTTTTACGAATGGCCGGTCCCGGCGGCAACGCCCGAGCTCGTTTCCGAAAGCGAAACCCTGATCCGCCTCGTCACCAGCTTCGCGACCACCGAAGCGGATGTCGATGGCTTCTTGAAGTGCCTGGCCGCCTGATCGCCTGCCAGAAAGGGCTGCCGGGCCGGCAGGCCTTTCGGTAACGGGCAAGGATTCACGCCGACCGCAATCCCCTCACCTTTTGCAGAATATCCTCGGACAGTGCCGAGACCAGTGCCTGGTCCGCGCCCTTGCGCGGCACCAGCACGAATTCCACATCCTCCAGCACCGGCAGTTTTCCCACCGCAATCTCCTTCAGACCGGACGGCGCCATGCTGCGCGGCTGCACCAGCACGCCCATCCCGGCCCGCGCCGCCGCCGTCAACCCGCTCAGGCTGCCGCAGGTACAGACGATCCGCCACGGCACCCCGTTTCGCCCGAGTGCTTCGAGCGCGATCACCCGTGTGACGCTCGGCGGCGGAAAGGCGATCAGCGGCAGGGGGCCGGAGGCAAGCACACGCTCGGGATCACGCGCCAGCCAGACGAGTGGCTCGCGATAGACGAGTTTTCCGCGCGCATCGCCGAGCCGGCGCTTGGCAAGCACCAGATCGATCTCGCCATTGTCCTGCATCTCGTAAAGAACACCGGACAGCGCCACCGTCAGTTCCAGGTCGACCGAGGGGTGCGAACGAACGAAATCCTCCAGCACCGCCGGCAACTGGCTAGTGACGAAATCCTCCGACACGCCGAGCCGCAGACTGCCACGCAGGCTGTTATTCTTAAACAGCGACTGCACCTGTCCCTCGATCGAAAGCATGGCGCGCGCATGCGACAGCAGCGCCTCGCCATCGCCGGTCAACATCACCTTATGGGTGTCGCGCGCCAGCAGCCTGCGCCCGAGTGCTGCCTCCAGCCGCTGGATGTGCTGACTGACCGTCGACTGCCCGAGGCCGAGCCTTTCTGCGGCGAGCGTGAAACTGCCCATCTGCTCGACGGCGACGAAACTGCGCAATTGCGAAAGGTCTAACATGATCCAGCTTCTCGATAACTGTTATTTCTTGCATCCTGGATCATAATGGACGACAGAACAATGACTGTTTTATCAAGCCGCGAGATCGTCATGCGCCGCTTTCTGCCCGATACATTCACCATCCTGCTCGTCTGCACCGTCATCCTCGCCTCGGTGTTGCCGGCGCGCGGCACATTCGCGGATCATTTCGGTATCGCCACCGATCTTGCCATCGCGCTGCTTTTCTTCCTGCATGGCGCCCGCCTGTCGCGCGACGTGGTCATCGCAGGCTTGCTGCACTGGCGCCTGCATATC
This sequence comes from Rhizobium sp. CB2179, assembly GCF_057653455.1. Classification (NCBI taxonomy): domain Bacteria; kingdom Pseudomonadati; phylum Pseudomonadota; class Alphaproteobacteria; order Hyphomicrobiales; family Rhizobiaceae; genus Rhizobium; species Rhizobium sp. CB2179. The sequence goes on from NZ_CM172781.1 coordinate 3,810,595, forward strand.
GTCATCCTGCTGACGACCTTCGGCATCTTCCCGTTGCTCGGCATGGCACTCGGGCTGATCCCCGACACGATCCTGCCGCAGCCACTCTATCTCGGCATCCTCTTCCTCTGCGTGCTGCCGTCGACGGTGCAGTCGTCGATCGCCTTTACCTCGATGGCCGGCGGCAACGTGCCTGCCGCCATCTGCTCGGCCTCGGCATCCAACATCTTCGGCATGTTCCTGACGCCACTGCTCGTCGGCCTGCTGTTTTCCGTCGGCGGCCATGGCGGCTTCTCCTTCGACGCATTAGAGCAGATCCTGCTGCAGCTGCTCGCCCCCTTCATCGTCGGCCAGATCTTGCAGCCCTGGATCGGCGACTGGATCCGCGCCAAGAAGAAGATCCTGATGCCTGTCGACCGCGGCTCGATCCTGATGGTCGTCTATCTCGCCTTCAGCACGGCGGTGGTCGAGGGCCTGTGGCACACCTTCTCGATTGCCGATATCGCAGTCGTCATCGTCGCCGACATGGTCCTGCTGGCGATTGTCCTGGTGCTGACGATGTTCGGCAGCCGCTGGCTGGGCTTCAACAAGGCCGACCAGATCACCATCACCTTCTGCGGCTCGAAGAAGAGCCTCGCAAGCGGCGTGCCGATGGCGAACGTCATCTTCGCCGGCCAGTCGATCGGCGCGATCGTGCTGCCGCTGATGCTGTTCCACCAGATCCAGCTGATGGTCTGCGCCGTCATCGCCCAGAAATACGCCGCCGCCGCGGCCCGCCGTGCAACGGACAAGGAAATCGACGAGGCAACCAGCCCGGCATGAAGCATGTCGCGCAAATGTGTTCAGCGGTTTTGCGATAACGACATGCGTAAATAAAGTGCGAAAGCGCGAGAAGCGAATCTGAAAGATCGCGACGCGCTTTAAGCCGCAATAGAAAACGGCGCCCCGATGGAGCGCCGTTCGTTTTATCCGATAAGGATCTGATTAGCCGTTGATGATCTGCGCCTCGATGGCCTTCGGAGCCTCGACCGGTTCTGCAGCAATTGCGATCTTGCGGGGCTTCATGGCCTCGGGAATATTGCGCAGAAGGTCGATGTGAAGCAGGCCGTTCTTCAGCGAAGCGGCGGTCACCTCGACATGATCGGCAAGCTGGAAGCGGCGCTCGAAGGCGCGCTTGGCAATGCCGCGGTAGAGGAACTCGCCGCTTTCGGCAGGTTCCTCGTTCTTTTCACCCTTCACGGACAGCACAAGGGCATGGGCTTCGATCGAAAGTTCGGTCTCGTCGAAACCGGCAACGGCCATGGTGATGCGATAGGTGTTTTCACCGGTGCGCTCGATATTATAGGGCGGATAGGTCTGCGCCTGCTCCGGCTGGGCAAGGCTGTCGAGCATGGTGAAGAGCCGGTCGAAACCGACGGTCGAACGATAAAGGGGAGAGAAGTCTACGTGACGCATGATGTCCTCCTGTGGAAGCGACGTGTTGCGATGAAATGCCCCTGAGACCCCATCTTTGGCGGCCTTGGGACGGTTGCGCAGGCCCTGTTCGGCACCCGCAGAAAGGAGATGGTGATGGGATTCGAGGAGTTCAAGACCTTTTTGCAATCGCCTTGATCGGCCCGTGAACCCCGCATGAACGACAGGTTCGGAGCACGTTCAGGCGCATTCACTTAGGAATTTAGGCGTCGGGTGAAATCTGGTCCCGATGGCTGAAGTGCATCGTCCCTTCTTCTTCAGCCTCAACTTCGGCCGGCCGCGAGCACCCTCATGCTCCTGCCGGCCCTTTTCCCCCACCGCTTTCCAAGCCGGATGCCATGCGCTATCCCTGATGCGAAGCAGTCAGCAGCGGCGCATTGGCAAAGTCATGGATCAGGTTCTCTATTCGACGCCCGATAATCCCGCCCCGGAAAACCGCACGGAAGGGTTCTTCGAAACCCATGACGGCCAGCAGCTGCGATACGCCGTCTTCCGCTCGAGCGGCCAGATTGCCAAGGGCACCGTCGTCATCCTGCACGGCCGAAACGAATATATCGAGAAATATTTCGAGACGATCCGCGATCTGACGGCCAAAGGACTCTGGGTCGCGACCTTCGATATGCGCGGCCAGGGCGGCTCGCCCCGGCTCCTGAAGAGCCGCAACCATGGCCACATCCGCCGCTTTGCCGATTACGAGCGTGATCTCGACACCTTCCTCGAAAAGGTGGTGCTTCCGGATACCCGCCTGCCCTTCTATCTGCTCGCGCATTCCACAGGCGGCCTGATCGCGCTGTCGGCTGCGCCCTATCTCACCACCCGTATCGATCGCATGGTGCTGTCGGCGCCCTTCATCGGCCTGACCGGCCAGTCGGCCTCGCCGCGTGTCATCCGCGCTCTGGCCGGCACGCTGGCTGCCGTCGGCCTCGGCTTCCTGCCGCTGACCTCGAAACCGAAGGAGCCGAACTTCAGCGACAACCCGCTGACCTCGGACGAACACCGCTTCGAGCGCAATGTCGCAATGATGAAGGCTCATCCGGAATTGACGCTCGGGCCGCCGACGGCCCGCTGGCTGATCGAGGCTTTCCGCACGATGGACCGGGTCACCTCCCCCTATCATCTCTTCTCGATCACCATCCCGACCATCGTCATCGCGCCGACGCGCGACGGGGTCGTGCCCTACACGGCGCAGGAGCGGCTTTCACGTTATTTCCGCGCCGGCCAACTGGTGCCGATCAACGGCGCCCGGCACGAGATCTTCCAGGAACGGGATATCTACCGTGCCGCCGCCCTTGCCGCCTTCCACGCATTCATTCCCGGCAGCGATGCCGAAGAAAACCAGGACGTCGCCGCCCTCGGCACGTGAGCCGGATCGGCTTTGCCGACCGGGGGATCAGCGCTGCTGACCCTGGGATCAGCGCTGCAGGATGGCGATAGCCTGTTCGTAGACTGCGCGGCTGCCGGCAGCGATAATCGAGCCGCCGTTTTCCGGCCGTCCGCCGTCCCAGGTGGTGATGATGCCGCCCGCCCCCTCGATGACGGGGATGATGCCGCCGACGTCATAGGGTTTCAGGCTGTTTTCGACGACCAGATCGATATGGCCGGCGGCAAGCAGCGCATAGGCATAGCAGTCGCAGCCGTAGCGAAAGAGCCGTACCTGGCTCTCAATCTCGCGGTATTTCTCCATCTCCTCGCCGGCAAAGAGATGCGGCGAGGTAGTGAACAGGATGGCGTTCGAAAGCGTGTCGCACTGGCGCGTCGCCAGCCGCCGCTCGCCCTCCGGCCCGGTATAGATCGAGCCGTTCTGGTCGGCGAAATAACGCTCGCCGGTAAAGGGTTGCTCGATCATGCCCATGATCGCCCGGCCCGCCTGCTGCAGGCCGATCAGCGTTCCCCATACCGGCACGCCGGAGATGAAGGCGCGCGTGCCGTCGATCGGATCGATCACCCAGACATATTCGCGGTCGAGCCCGACATTGCCGTGCTCCTCGCCGAGAATGCCGTGACCGGGGAAACTCTCCTCGATCAGCGCCCGGATGGCGAGTTCGGCCGCCCGGTCGCCCTCCGTCACCGGGTCGAAACCGGAGGAAAGCTTGTTCGTGACATCGAGGCCGGAACGGAAGCGCGGCAGCGTCTCGGCTCGGGCGGCCTCCGCCAGGCGGTTGAAGAACGAACGGTCAGGAAGCATGATTTATCCGTTTGGCTGGCGGGAAGGGCGCTTTTCATAGCGAAAAGCAACGGGAATGCAAACGCAGTAGGCAATCTGGATCTAACTGCCCAAAGATATCGCAGCGCAATATATTGCTTGACATTTGTGCAATGCAATAGTACCGTCCTCAGTACAGTCTTCTGACTGTAAATACCCTCCTTGGGTGTTTCCTCCCTAGACTTAGCCGCGCTCACAAGCGCGGTTTTTTTTGGCCGGGAAGACGAAGGCCAGAGGTCAGCGGTATCGAAAAAGAGAGCTATTCGGCGGCCAGCGCCCGCTCGCCGGCAAATTTCTCGACATATTCCGCCATTTGCTGCATGAAGTCCGTGACGGCATCAGCCACTGCGGCGAAATCCTCGCGCTTCTCCAGAGTCAGCTCGTCGACATAGATCGCCCGGTTCACCTCGATCTGCAGCGCGTGCAGTCCGCGCGAAGGTCGGCCGTAATGTTCGGTGATGAAGCCGCCGGCATAGGGCTTGTTGCGGATCGCCGCAAAGCCCATTTCCTCGAGGATGGCGATGGCCGCGCGCGAGAGTTCAGCCGAAGCGCTGGTGCCGTAGCGATCACCGATGATGAAATCGGGTCGCGCCGTGCTGCCGGCAACGCGCACATTGCCGGGCATCGAGTGGCAGTCGATCAGCACGCCGAAGCCGAACTGCACATGCGTTCGCGCGATCAGCCGGCGAAGCGCCGAATGATAGGGCTTGTAGACCGCTTCGACGCGGTCGAGCCCCTCCTGCACCGGCAGGCGCCGCGCATAGATCTCCATGTTCTCGGCGACGATGCGCGGAATGGTACCGAGCCCGCCGGCGACCCTGAGCGAATTGACGTTGGCATAGGGCGGCAGCAGCCCGTCGAACATCCGCGGATCGAGCTCGTAGGGCTCGCGATTGACGTCGAGATAGGCGCGCGGAAAGTTGGCTGCCAGCAGCGGCGCGCCGAGTGCTACGGCCGAGCCGAAGAGTTCGTCGACATAGTGATCCTCGGAACGGCGGATGGCTATGCCCTCGAGCCTGGACTGGGCAATAAATTCCGGTGGATAAATGCGGCCGCTATGGGGGGAGTTGTAGACGAAGGGAATGGTCTGCGACACGGGCTCATGAACCTCAAAAAGCTCGTATTCGCGTATTTCCGGCACTTTCGGCCCTCTTTACCATGTCATGAACTGACTGCTTGGCCTATGTTGCCAGTTGCCCGGCCGCAAGTCCATACTATGTAGGAGGGATGGCGGTCACGCACAGGCAATTCACCGGTTGTTTACCGGATAAAGACTAGTGTAAACGGCTGGCAGCCCACCAAAAACCTATGGATCGCGGTCTGGATTGATGACTCAGAAGATACTTCTCGCCGAAGACGACAACGACATGCGCCGCTTCCTGGTGAAGGCGCTCGAAAAGGCCGGCTACAAGGTCCTTTCCTATGACAATGGCGCCAGCGCCTATGACCGGCTGCGCGAGGAGCCGTTTTCCTTGCTGCTCACCGATATCGTCATGCCCGAGATGGACGGCATCGAGCTGGCGCGCCGCGCCACCGAGCTCGACCCCGACCTGAAAGTGATGTTCATCACCGGTTTTGCCGCTGTGGCGCTGAACCCTGATTCGAAGGCGCCGAAGGATGCCAAGGTGCTTTCCAAGCCTTTTCACCTTCGCGATCTCGTCGACGAGGTCAACAAGATGCTTGCCGCGTAAGGCTTGTCAGGCGGCGCGTCACAAAACTGAAAAAAGCCTATTGACGGCTCCGAAGGTTTTGTGATCTATGCGCCGCCATCGGATGGGCGTGTAGCTCAGCGGGAGAGCACTACGTTGACATCGTAGGGGTCACAGGTTCATTCCCTGTCACGCCCACCATCCGATCCCCCTGACATTGTTGAGAAATCCCCGCCTTGGGGATTTTCTAATTCTTGAGGCTGGCCCGCGCTCCAGATCCGGCACTTTGCGGAGCGAGGGTTTGCACATGATTGGCCCGGGCCATGATCCGGGCCGGATTCAATTGGCTGTGGGATAGCCCCACACGTGGCAAATTGAGGGACGTATGACGCAAAGGACGCGGACACGGAAAGCGATATCCATCATCCTCGGCGTCGCCCTGGTTGGGGCTGGCCTCCTCGGTTTCGGTTATATGCAGTTTCATGTCGTCGAGCCCATCAGCATCAAGCTTTGGCTGATCCCGATCACGATATTTGCGGCTGGGGCAGCGATCCTCTGGGACGACTTCAAAAGTCCCTAACGCCTTGTTTGATGTCGAGCATCCGCCGGGTAGGACCAAAATAAGTCACAGAAGAGTGCCAATGCCTGGCTATCCAGTGCACGGCCGATTCGCCGTCGCAGACAGATGGGGTTGAGACAGAGAATGAGACTTTTCGCATCGGCAGCCGCCGCAATTTTTTCCGCCGCCCTTGCCTTGCCGGCCTCTGCCGCGCCGGCCGCGCCCGTCGAGACCTTTCCCGGTGCGCCCGGCGTCATTACCCTTTCCGGCAAATGCGCCAAGCTGGTCGTTGCCAAATTCGACGCCACCAAGGGCTGCAAGAACGAGCTTGCCAGCGTCACGCTGGCCAATGGCTTGGTGACCTTCATCTTCACCTCGGACGGCAAGGCGCTCGGCTTCCAAGGCGACGGCAGCGGCATCAAGCCTGCCTCCAACGGTAATGCCCGCCTGCCGCTCAGCCTCGTCACCACGGGTGTCGGCAACAAGATGACCGGAGAGGTCAAGGTCGCCGGCTTCTGTACCTTCGGCAATCCCTATGCCGGCAAGCCGATCGCGATCGAATGCACCGCCGAAAGCAAAGATTCCTCGTTTACCGGCAGCTTCCGCACCGGCGGCAAGCTGGTGAAGAAGGGTAAGTAGCCAGAGCAATCCCTGCAAAACTGCGCAGCGGTTTTTCGTCCGGAATCGCGTGAAAACAAAGAGAGCTTTTCCATGCATTCGAGAATGGAAATGCTCTACAGCGCCGCGCGTCTTTTCAGACGCGCAAAGGACGCTCTAGCATTTTGAATTGCTGTCAGGCGCACCAGGCGCCGCCGGCGGCCCCTGGCTTGCGTGCCAGTCCCTCGTTGATCAGCTGCGCGCCGAAAGAGCGCCCGTCGCGCGAGATGACGCGCGGCGCGCCAGAGGGCTCGCTCTTGCCCGCGGCATTCATGGTGAAGGGTCCGGCGTTCAGAAGCGCCAGCAGCCGCGACTTGGCGGCAAAGGCCACTCGGCGCTCGCCGTCACAGCGCGCTTGGTCGACCACCGGGCTTGCCATGTCGGCAATCACGATCTTTTCGCCCTTGTACCAGAAGACGCCGCCGTCGCTGACGCAATTGATATGGGCGCCCTGCCCGCAATAGCCGAAGGCAACCGTCCCGGTTTCCGAAACGGCCGGAGAGGCCGGTGACGGCACTGCCTTTATCGGCTGGATCATCGGCGTCGGGATCGTGGCCGGCGGCAGCGATTGCGACTGTCGCAGCGGCGCTGCGACTTTCGGCGTGGGTGCGGCAAGCGCCACCTGCTTCGGCGGCACGTCCTTCCTGACGACGGGCCTCGGCTCCGCCGTTTCCCGCGTGATCGATGTCGATTGCCTTGCAAGCATCGGCTGGATGCGCTTCCAATGGTCGTGGGCGACGATGCCGCCGATCGCGGCAATGCCGATCACCGCCCAGGGCAGCAATCCGCCACCGCTGCTGCGCGCTTTGCTCTTTCCTCTGGCCGGCGCCTTGCGGCGGCCGCGTGTCGCTGTCTTGGCCATCTGTCCGATTCCCGTGAGGCCGGGATTATCGCTGCCCAATCCTTTCCGAAAGGTTGGCGCGGCGACAGGATGATGCCTGGTGCGCCGAACTTTCCCTCCAATGACATGCAAGCGCCGGCGCGGACCGGAGAGACCAACGGGACGGCCGAAACGCATGAGGGAAAAAAGCTGAACAAATTCCGCGCTCAGACGTTAGCCAGCGAAAAATTCCATCTATTCTGGGGAAAAATCCATGGATCTCATCATCGCCGACATAATACCGGCGTCGCGTATCCACTATCCCGTCATCTTCGCCCGCCTCTTCGGCGCCATCGTCTTCGGCGGGCTGATCGGCTTCGAACGCGAGGCACGCGACCGCCCGGCGGGCTTCCGCACCCATATTCTGATTAGTCTTGCCGCTGCCCTCTTCGCCATCATCTCGATCGAGGCCGTGCACATGCCGGGTTTTACCGATGACGAGCAGGTGCGCATCGATCCGCTGCGCGTCATCGAAGCCGTGACTGCCGGCGTCGCCTTCCTTGCCGCCGGCATGATCGTCTTTGCAAGAGGTCGGGTGCACGGGCTGACGACGGGCGCCGGCATGTGGCTCTCCGGCGCGATCGGCCTCGCCATGGGCTTCGGCTATTGGCCGCTCGCCTTCTTCACGACGATCGTCGCCATCTGCGTACTCTTCGCCTTCGGCAAACTCGAACAGCGGTTCGGCTTTAATTCCGGACAGCGTGTCGATCGCGATGAACAGAAATAGAAAAGCAAAGCGCCCGGCATCATGCCGGGCGCTCGTGTTGTCGGCGTGCCCTTCTGTGGGTCACTCGGCTGTTGGCCATTCAGCGCGTGTAGCCGAAGGATCGCTTTTACCAACCGACACGGTGCCGCCGATGGCGGAGAGCGGCTTCTGGCGTTTGCCGATATTGATGCGTTCGTCCGCCGCCTCGCGTACGGCCTTCCATTCATTTTCGTGCCGGATGAAGATTTCGCGGGGCACAAAGTTGATCGTCATATGTTTCTCACCCTGTTTCAAATCTACTGTCATCGCCCAAGGGCTTCCGGAATAGCCGTTATTTCTTGGTCTCTGCATTGCCCTTGATGTCGGGGCCACCCTTGGAAAGATCGGCGCCGGTAACATGGGCCGGCACGTGAATGTCGTGGTAGACGCCGGGCGTAAGCGTCAAGTCGACATGATGCGGTGGCAGCACCTGCGCCTTCTGCATGCGGTTCGGCTTCGACCGCTTCATGCGGTCGGACGCCTCCGTGCGTTTGTCGGGAAGATGGGTCGAAGTGTGCATCATCGGCCTCCTTTTTTAAGCTCAACCAGGGCCTAACGGGCGGGCATCAGGATGGTTCCAAAAAAAAATGCCCAATCTCGGTGTACCTGTCGGCCTTGACTGGCCCGCGAAGTTCATTACCTAGAGCCTATCCTGCAGCCTTCCAGACATCGGCTGACGGGGGAACTTTGGTGCCGGGCCCCTCTGGCGAGAGTTTTACGGCGCTCTCGTGATGTCGGTACCGCCTGCAGCTTAGCCGGCGGATTTTTCATCGATGAACAAGCTCACCATGCCTGACCCGCGTGCCCGTTGTGGCGTGCGGCGTCTTTCCAATTTTTCCACCCTCTTCGACACGATTTGCGGCCGCGAGGTGCGGCCATGAACCAGACTGTGACCTCTAAATCCTCGCTCAGCTATTTCCGCTGGGCTTTCATCGTCACTGCCCTCGGCCTCGTTCTCGGCGCCGTGCTCGGCTGGCAGACGACCGGCACGATCGGCGGCATGGCGACCGTCTTCTTCATCTGCACGGTGCTTGCCGTGCTGGAGATCTCCCTCTCCTTCGACAATGCCATCGTCAACGCCAACAAGCTGAAGGAGATGACGCCGGTCTGGCAGAAGCGCTTCCTCACCTGGGGCATCATCATCGCCGTCTTCGGCATGCGCATCGTCTTCCCGCTGGCGATTGTCGCGATCGCGGCACAGATCGGCCCCTGGGATGCTCTGGTGCTTGCCGCTCGCGAGCCTGCCGAATATGCCCGCATCATGAACGACGCGCACCTGCCGATCGCAGCCTTCGGCGGCACCTTCCTGATGATGGTCGGCCTCAACTATTTCTTCAATCACGAGAAGCAGGTGCACTGGATCGGCGGCCTTGAAAAGATGATGGCGCGTTCCGCCACCATCAAGGGTATCGAGATCGCCTTCGTGCTGGCGCTGATGCTGGTTTTCTCCTGGCTGATCGGCGGCGAGGAAGCCACTGTCTTCGTCCATTGCGCCATCTACGGCCTGCTCACCTTCCTCGCGGTCGAGGTGGTCGGCGGGCTGCTCGATGCCTCGCAGCAGACGATGAGCGCTGCCGCCAAGGGTGGCCTCGGCGCCTTCATCTATCTAGAAGTGCTGGACGCCAGCTTCTCCTTCGACGGCGTCATCGGCGCCTTTGCGCTGACGCAGAACCTCTTCGTCATCGCCATCGGCCTCGGCATCGGCGCCATGTATGTGCGCTCGATGACGATCATGCTGGTGGAGAAGGGAACACTTGCCGAATACCGCTATCTCGAACATGGCGCCTTCTATGCCATCCTGATCCTCTCGGTGATCATGTATGCGCAGACCATGGTGCACATCCCCGAAGTCATCACCGGCCTCGGCGGCGCGGCCTTGATCGGCCTGTCCCTCTGGTCATCCATCCGCCACAACAGGCGCGAAAAGGTGGAGGGTCATGGCATCAGGCAGGAGGAGCTTCACGCCTGACATCGGGTGTCACAGCGCGCCGCGCTGCTGCATCCGTAGGGATAAAGATAAAGCCCGCGACCATCCGGTTGCGGGCTAATTCATTCATGCATGGCTTGAAGGTGTTAGCGGGAGACCTGACCGAAGGAGGCCGGGTCGATGCCGAGCTTCGTGAGATCATTGGCGCGCGGGCGACGGCCTGCTTCGACAGCGGCGCTGACAGCGTTTGCAGCCCCAAGGACGGCGAACGCGCGGCCAAAGAAGCCAGTACGGATTGAATTGCGAAGTGCGGACATTGTCCTTTTCCTCTTGCTCTATGATTGACTGTCCATAGATGGCGTCACGCATAGACCTCCACAATGCTCAGAAAATCACCTCAGCCATGCATAAACAGCAGGCCGGCACATGTCTCCATGGCCGGCCTCGAGGGAGGGGTGGATCGTCTTCTTATTTTAGTCTTCGTTTGCCGCAAGTTGCGACAGCACCTGACCTTTGCCGCGCAGCCGCAGGATCAGCGGGATGAGGAAGGCGGCGGCTGCAACGATGAGCAAGCCTGCCGCGATCGGCGACATCACAAGCGTCGTGACGTCGCCCTGGCTGATCGCCAGCGCTCGGCGCAGCTGCTGTTCGGCAAGCGGGCCGAGGATCAGGCCGACGACGGTAGGCGCGATCGGATAGCCGAAGAGCCGCATCACATAGCCGAGCAGGCCAAAAGTGAGCAGCATGCCGAGCTCGAACACGGATGGATTGGCGCCGATTGTCCCAAGCGTCGCAAACAGCAGGATACCGGCATAGAGCCATGGCTTCGGGATTGTCAGCAGCTTTACCCAGAGCCCGATCATCGGCAGGTTCAGCACCAAAAGCATCGCATTGGCGATGAGCAGGCTGGCGATCAGTCCCCAGACAAGCTGCGGATTGGTGGCAAACAGCAGCGGCCCCGGCTGCAAGCCGTACTGCTGGAAGCCGGCAAGCATGATCGCCGCTGTCGCCGTCGTCGGCAGGCCGAGCGTCAGAAGCGGCACCAGGGTGCCGGCGGCCGATGCGTTGTTTGCTGCCTCGGGACCGGCCACCCCTTCGATCGCGCCATGGCCGAACTCTTCCGGGTTTTTCGCCAGCCGCTTTTCGGTCGCATAGGAGAGGAAAGTGCCGATTTCGGCGCCGCCCGCCGGCATCGCGCCGATCGGGAAACCGATCAGCGTGCCGCGCAGCCACGGCTTCCACGAGCGCGACCAGTCCTCAGCGGTCATCCAGAGCGAACCCTTGACCGCCTCGACCTTCTCCGCGATCCGGTTGCCCTGCGCGGCGATATAAAGCGTCTCGCCGATCGCAAACATCGCCACGGCAAGCGTCGTCACCTCGACACCATCGAGCAGGTCGGGAATGCCGAAGGAAAGCCTGGCCTGCCCCGTCTGCTGGTCGATGCCGACCATGGCGAGCGCAAAGCCGATAAACAGCGAGGTCAGGCCCCTGAGCGCCGAATCGCCGAAAGCCGAGGAGACGGTAACGAAGGCAAGCACCATCAGCGCGAAATATTCGCGCGGCCCGAAGACCAGCGCCAGCTTGACGATGTAAGGCGCGATGAAGGCAAGCCCGAGCGTCGCGATCAGGCCGGCGACGAAGGAGCCGATCGCCGCCGTCGCCAGCGCCGGTCCGCCGCGCCCGGCGCGCGCCATCTTGTTGCCCTCGAGCGCGGTGACGATCGAGGCGCTTTCACCCGGCGTGTTGAGCAGGATCGAGGTCGTCGAACCGCCATACATGCCGCCGTAATAAATGCCGGCGAACATGATCAGCGAGCCGCCGGGATCGAGTTTGTAGGTGACGGGCAACAGCAGCGCCACGGTGAGTGCCGGGCCGATGCCGGGAAGCACGCCGACGGCGGTGCCCAGCGTCACGCCGACCAGCGCATAAACCAGGTTCATCGGCTGCATCGCAACCAGGATACCCTGCCATAGGAATTCGAATGTGCTCATCTTGGTGTCCCAAGCGGCCTTCCCGACCATCCGATTTCGGGGTCAGGCGCCGCGCAAAATCAAAAGAGCTGACAGCGCGTCCGCGCGGTCAGAAGAACAGATGTTCTAGCGGGCCGGCCGGCAGCGTCAGTTGCAGCAGCTGCGAGAAGATCGCCCAGACGACAAAGCTGAGGACGATGCCAAGCGGCAGCGAGATCCAGAGCTTACGCTTGCCGAAGCCGCGTGCTGTCAGCGCGAAGAGGATGCCGGTCGCGATCGAGAAGCCGGCGACGCGCAAAAGCAGCATCTGGCCGGCAAGACCGGCGACGATCCAGATGACGGGTGCGACTTCCTGCCGGTCGCGTTCGGGAAAATCGCCGCGCCAGGCTTCGAAGGCGGTCCAGATCCCGAGACAGAAGAGGCCGAGTGCCACCACTTGAGGCACAGTCGCCGGACCGATGCGGTCGTACTGCGCAATCGTTTTCAGATGCAAGGCATCCCAGGCCATCACGCCGGCGACGACGAAGAGGAAAACGGCAATGATGAACGCCGCCCAATCAGGGCGGCGTTCGGTTGCCGAGGAGGGGCTATCCTCGCTCATTGAACAAGTCCGATATCTTTGAGAATGCCTTCAGTGGCCGAGACATCCTTTTCGAGCTGCGCCTTGAAGGCGTCGCCGGACAGATAGGTGTCGGCCCAGCCCTTGGTCTTCAGGGTTTCCTGCCAGGTGGCGGAGCTGTGCAGTTTCTCGAAATCGGCGGTGACGCTTGCCACCTGCTCTGCCGACAGGCCGGGAGCAGCGGCAACCATGCGCCAGTTCTGAATGGTGACGTCGGTGCCGGCTTCCTTCAGCGTCGGCGCATCGACGCCGTCGATACGCTTGTCGCTGGATACGGCGAGAAGACGGAGCGTGCCCGACTTCACCTGCGATTCGAATTCGCTATAGCTCGAGACGCCAGCCGTGACCTGGCCGCCGAGAATGGCGGCGAGCGCTTCACCGCCGCCGGAAAAGGCGACATAGTTGATCTTGGTCGGGTCGACGCCGGAAGCCTTGGCGATCAGGCCGACGGCGATGTGGTCGGTGCCGCCGGCAGAGCCGCCGCCCCAGGAAACCGCACCCGGATCCTTCTTCAGCGCCGCGACCAGGTCGGCCATGGTTTTGATCTCGGACGCGGCAGGAACGACGACGGCCTCATACTCGCCGGTCAGACGAGCGATCGGCGTGACATCCTTGAGCGTCACCGGCGACTTGTTAGTGAGGATCGCGCCGACCATGACATAGCCGCCGACAATCAGCGAATTCGGGTTGCCGGCAGCCTGGCTGCTGAACTGCGCAAGGCCGATGGTGCCGCCGGCGCCCGGAACGTTCTGGACCTGCACGTTGCCGGAGATCTTCTCCTGCTGCAGCGCGGTCTGCAGCGAACGGGCCGTCTGGTCCCAGCCGCCGCCGGGAGCGGCCGGCGCGATGATGGTGTAATCGGCCGCATAGGCCGGCAGCGCGATAGTCGCTGCAAGAAGGGTTGCAATGAACGTATGCTTCACGATGTGTCCTCCGTCGGCGGCTGAGCAGACCGCCTGTTATTCTCAAGGGAATCAGGAGGAATGGCTGCCAGCGGACGCAAGCGTCCTGAATGACGAGCGGAATACCTCCCAAGGCTTCAGCTCTCCGCCTCCACGGAGAAGAAGTAGCCAAAGCGACCACAACAACCTGTCATTTAGCTGACATCGGTGAGATATCCAGAAGGACACGACACTTTTTTGCCGTAATTGGCAGTTGCCGGTCTAAATCCCGGTTCTTCGCTGCCGCATGGCCAGTACTTCTAGTCGCCGCGAAGTATGGCCGCGAGCCTCATCTGGCGAGAGCTACAGGCGGAGCGATCCAAAGCTCTATAAGGAGGGCAAAGCCCACCGAAAGCGCCTTCACTGCATCCGCAGAACCTCGTTCCAATGCGCGATCAGCCGCGCCCGCTTCACCTGGTCGAGATAGACCATCAATCCGGGGCTGACCGGCACCGGCCGCAGTTGGGCGCCGAGCAGTTCCTGCAGCGTATTGGCGGTATTCTCGCCTGCCACCTCGGGGCTGACCGCCGGGATCTGCAGCTCGCGCGCCAGGATCGTCTGCCCTTCCCTCGACATGAAGAAGGTAAGGTAACGCCGACCGAGTTCCGGATCGGCGGCGGCCTGCGGCACCAGCCCGATCCGCGACATCACCACGGTATAATCCTTCGGCAGCACGATGCCGACATCGGGATAGCGCGACGCCCAGTCGGCCGCATAGGAGCCGAGAATATTGTAGCCGAGCACGAAGCGCCCGTCGGCAACGCGTTCGAGGATCGCCGAACTCGTCGAATAAAGCTTGACGCCGGCAGCCCCCATCGCCCCGATCACCGACCAGATGTCGCCGAACTGCTCCTGGTCGCGCGCCATGAAAAGAAAGCCGACGCCCGAGCGCTCGATATCGTAGGTGCCGATCCGCCCATAGACGTCGTTGCCCTTGCGTTTCAGATAATCGACGAATTCAGCCCGCGAGCTCGGCACCGGCTCATGCGCAAAGCTCGGCTTGTGATAGACGAACACCGCCGGCTCGAAGGTGAGCGCATAGGCGGTGTTGCGCCAGTTCGCCCATTTCGGCCATGCACCGCTCATCGGCAGGTTGCTGACCTGGGCATATCCGTCGTTGGAAAGCTTTACCTGCAGGTCCATCGCCGAGGAAAAGGCGAAATCCGCCGTCTTCTTGCCGGCATCCGTCTCCCTGACGATCCGGTCGTAGATGTCGCCGGTCAGCATGTCCTCGTATTTGACCGCGACATCGGGATTGGCCTCCAGGAAACCCCGGATCATTGGCTGCGCCAGAGGCTCGTCGAGCGAGGAATAAACCGTCAGCACCGGCGCATCGGCATTGCCCGACTTCGCCGGATAGAAGGCCTGATCGGCGACCGCGAAGCCCGGCCAGAACGCCAGCAGCAAGATGAAAACTCTCCTCATGCCGCAACAATGCCTGAGCGCGTCCAGAGGAGCAAGGGCGCCGGACTAGGCAGCGACCCACTCCATCAGCGCATTCTGCGCATGCAGCAGAAAAGCCTTGGCGATACGGCTTCGGCAGAGCGGATGTTCCATCGCCCCCGCCGTTACCTCCTCGCCGCGCCGAACCGGCGGGCACGGCAGGGAGATCGCACCCTCCGACAAACGATCGAGCAGATACCCTGATCGACAAACTCACTGCATTGGCCGACAAGGCGTCCATCGCCATCCGGGAGCTCAAGGAGCGGGATTGGGCCGACGGAGGAAGCCATTCTCTGGGCGAACGCGGGCGGGCTGAGTGGCATTTGGGGTCGGGGAGCACTTTACTACTAGGCGACCCAACTTCGCGACCTAGGTGTCCCCTATGCATCCAAACCACATTTGAGCTGGTTTGCTCCTATTCAGTTTTGATGCCTGTGTTTAGCGTCACATAATAACGCGCAACAGCAACATCCATCTCTGCAATTACCAGTTGATACACCAATCGGGCACTCTTAGCGCCACCGTCTGAAGCTCTCAACGTAAGATCAATTATTTCCTGGGGTGAGTTGGCCATTCGAAAAGTTGGAGCCACAAGTAGATCATATCCGTCCTTGTTCCATTCAGTGTCACCTTGATCGTCAGATTTTGCTATTTCATCTTCCATTTCACTATCAATTCGCCGCTTTGCATCGGACAGCATTCGTAGGACTTCCTCAAGGTCTCCTTGCCCGATTGGTCTCTTTTGATCGCTCATCCGAGACTTTGCGCGTGTCGTGATCTCCTCTAACTCATGAATGGCCGCCATAGCAGCACCCACAGCGGCGTTGAACTTTTTCGACGGAACCCGCAGAATTTTGGGTGATGGGTCCGGCTCTGCTTTGCGTCGTAGGAAACCAAGCATTGTGTGTTCTCTCGTTCAAGGGGAACCGCCCGGGTTTGCCGGAGACCGTTTGGTTTAAGTTATGCGGCCATGGCTGGCGCGTCCAGCATGACGTAGTATCGTTCTTCAGCTTCGGCTGGTGGAATGTTGCCGATGGGCTCCAGAAGACGGCGGTGCCGCCGCGCCAATGAGGACTTGGCCATCTGCATGCGCGCCTTGTCGACGTCGACTATCCCGGCGCCGACAAGGTTCGTGTCATGATGGATAACCTATCAACCCACACGACCTCCGCCGTCTATCAGACCTTCCCAGCCGCCGAGGAGCGCCGGATTTTGCGACGTCTGGAGTTCCACTACACGCCCAAGCACGCCAATTGGCTCAATATGGTCGAGATCGAGATCGGCGTCCTGTGCCGCCAATGTCTTGACCGCCGCATCGCCAGTCGCGACAGCCTTGAAACCGAGGTCCGGACCTGGCTGCGACGCCGCACCGAAAGGGCCATCGCATCCGATGGATGTTCTCAACACAGCACGCAAGAGCCAAGATGGCAAAATCATATCCAACGCCATCGCTCAACGAGGCAGGAAAAGTGTGTAGCGGTTTTCCCAGGCAAAGCGCGAAGCACTTTTGCCGGGAATTGCGTAAAGACAAAAGGATAGAGCGGTTCTGCGCTTCCGTTAAAAGCTGAATCGCTCTAGGTCGCGACCCACTCCATCAGCGCATTTTGCGCATGCAACAGAAAGGCCTTGGCGACGCGGCTTTGGCAGAGCGGATGCGCCATCGCCTCCGCCGTCACCTCCTGGCCGCGCCGAACCGGCGGGCACGGCAGAAAGATCGCATCCTCCCGCAAACGATCGAGCACATCGGCCCCGATCCGGTAGCTGGCGAGCGCGTCCGAGGCTGCATCTCCCGGCCATGAATCGGTGATGACGACGTCGGCATCCGATAGTTCGCCCATATCGTTGCTCACACGGAAGCGCCCGTTGAGCAGCGCGGCGTCACGAATGTGCCAGCGTTCGGGATAGACCTGCACCACCTCGATCGGCAATGCGATCGACGCTTCGGCCCAGGAGCGGAGGATATTTGCGTCCGCCGCCACGCCAACGACCTTCAACCCATCGATCGAGCCGCGCCGGCTGTTGATATAGGCAAGGTCGCCGAGCGTCTCGCAGGGATGGTTGGAGCCTGTGCGCGCGTTGATGACAGGGACCGGCGAGGCTGCCGCCACCGCCTTCAATGTCGCAAACTCCTTCGTGCGGATCACCAGCATGTCGAACCAGTTGCCGAGATAACCCGAGAGATCGCCGGTTTCCTCCCTGGCATTGAAGCCGATCGGCACATGCACGCAAATACCGCCCATCGCCTGGATGCCGAGATCGAAGGCGGTGGTATTGCGCCAGCCGCCGTCATCGACAATCAGCGCGACGCGTTTGCCCGCAAGGCTCTGCGGCATCGTGCGCTCATCCCAGGCTTTGGCAAGCTCACCGGCGCGACCGATGATCGACCGCAGCCCCGGCCTCCGGAATGTCGTGAAACTCCAGAAAATTCCGGGCCAAATCCGTCATCCAAAATCTCCGTCAGCCATGACACGTCACCACAATACCTTTCGCTGGCCTCACGACAATCGCCGAAGCAACCGCGAATCACATTGCATACCGCGTTGGATATCCTGGCGATTCGTCTTCCAAGCCATGCCCCTGGGTCCGGCTCAAGCCTTAAATCGTTCGGCGATCGGTTTTATGATGCCGACACGGGAAGTATCGGCCAAGGCAGAACACTGGGTTTTTCTCCGAAGCAAATTGCTTTTTCATCACAAAGGATTAGTAACTGGCTCCATCCTTCACCCATTTAGAGTATTGATGAAGATCGACGACGTTATATGGTCGCGCTGCCGCGTTAAAACGTCGAGACCGCCCGAATTTCTTATTTCGGGGGACGACTCTATGCGACAAAAACTCTATAAAAAGCTAGACTAAACTGGGAAGATCCATGGGAGGGGTCATGGAACGACGACTGAGCGCTATTCTCGCTGCAGACGTCGTCGGCTACAGCCGACTGATGGGCATCGATGAATCCGGCACGTTGCAGGCGCTGAACCGCCATCGCTGCGAGCTGGTCGACATTCGTATTTCAGACTACAAGGGCCGGATCGTTAAACTCACCGGCGATGGCATCCTTGCCGAATTCCAGAGCGTGGTGAATGCGGTGGCCTGTGCCGCCGAGATCCAGCGCAGCATGGCCGCCCGTAACGAGAAGGTGCCCAAGGACGAGCGCGTCGAATTCCGTATCGGCATCAATCTCGGCGACGTCGTGGTCGAGAACGGCGACATATTCGGAGATGGGGTCAATCTCGCCGCCAGGCTTGAGCGTATCGCAGCGCCGGGCGGCATCGCCGTGTCGGCCTCGGTGCGTGACCAAGTCGGCTCGCGCCTCAATCTTGGCTTCGAATTCATCGGCGAACATATGCTGAAGAACATCAGACAGCCCGTTCAGGTCTATACCGTCAGCTTGGCGCCGCCTTCCTCCGCCAGATTGGTGGCGCAGAACCGCAACACCTGCTTCATCGCGGTGCTGCCCTTTACCAATATGAGCGGCGATGCCGACCAGGATTACTTCTCTGACGGCATCACCGAAGACATCATCACCGATCTCTCCAAGATCTCCAGCCTGCACGTCGTGCCGCGCAATACGATCTTCACCTACAAGGGCATATCGGTAAAGGTGAAGCGGCTCGCCCAGGAGCTTGGCGTACGCTACGTGCTCGAGGGAAGTGTGCGCATCGTCGGCAATCGCGTGCGCATTTCCGGCCAACTGATCGACACTGCCAATGGCGACCATCTCTGGGCCGAGCGTTACGACCGCGACATGACCGACATCTTCGCCATCCAGGACGAGATCACCCATGCGATCGTCGGCCAGTTGAAGGTGCGCCTGCTGCCGGAAGAGAAGAAGGCGATCGCGACTGAGCCGACCGCCAATGTCGAGGCCTATACCTATTATCTCAGGGGCCGCCAGCTCTCCCACACCTGGACCAAATCCTATCTACAGCTCGCAAGGCGCATGTTCTGCAAGGCGGTGGAGCTCGATCCGGATTATGCCCGCGCCTATGCCGGCATCGCCGATTGCGACGCGGCGATCCGTGACTGGGCGCCTGATGACGTGCCGCTGAGACGCATCCTCGAGATGAGCGCCCGCGCCCTGGCGCTTGATCCTGACCTTCCCGAAGCCCACGCCTCCCATGGTCTCGCATTGCATCAGAGCGGCTATGACGACAGGGCGGCGGCAGCCTTCGAACGTGCCCTGGCGCTCGACCCGAACCTCTTCGAGGCGAATTTCCACTATGCCCGGTTCTTCTTCATGCACGGCAACTTCGCCGAATCCGTGCAATATTTCACCCGCGCCGCCGCAATCCGCCCTGATGACTACGTCTCGCCGATCCATCTGATGTCGGCCTACCGCTCGCTCGGCCGGGTGCTGGATACGGAAAACTGGGCGCGCCTCGGCCTGCTGCGCGCCGAACGGGCCTTGAACGTCAACCCGGAAAATTCAGGCCCCGCCCATCGCGGCGCGCTGGCGCTTGCCCATCTCGGCGACGCTGCAAGGGCACGCGACTGGGCCGCCCGCGCGATCGCCATCGATCCCGACGACATCGTCGCGCAGTATAATCTCGCCTGCGTCTACTCCGTCCTCGGCGACGTCGACCAGGCGATCGATCTGCTGGAGAAGCTGCTGCCGAACAGTTCCGTCTACCATATCAAATGGTTCGACAATGATTCCGACCTCGACAACATCCGCGACGATCTCCGCTTCCGGAAGCTGCTCACCGCCGCAATGATGCAGCGCGAGCGGGTCGAAAGGACCGGGAGCTGAGGTCGAGCTTTTCCCGGCCGTTCACTGGCGCATCGGCCCGAAAATCGGAATCGATTTTCGGAAAGCACGATGCGTAGATTCAAAGTATTACAGCGTCCTTTGCGCGTCTGAAGGACGCGCGGCGCTGTAAGCTTGAAAATCGCTGTGACATCCCTGCTTCATCTCTGTAAT
This sequence comes from Rhizobium sp. CB2179, assembly GCF_057653455.1. Classification (NCBI taxonomy): domain Bacteria; kingdom Pseudomonadati; phylum Pseudomonadota; class Alphaproteobacteria; order Hyphomicrobiales; family Rhizobiaceae; genus Rhizobium; species Rhizobium sp. CB2179. The sequence goes on from NZ_CM172781.1 coordinate 3,830,561, forward strand.
CTCCCTTGAAAAACAGGGGAAACATCCGTGCGCATCCTGCTCACCGAAGACAATATCGCGCTGGCAGACGGCCTGTCGGCGATCTTGCGCGGCACGGGCCATGCCGTCGATGTCGTCCATGACGGGGCGTCTGCCAATGCGGTCATCGCAGCGGAAAATTTCGATCTGGTGATCCTCGACCTCAACCTGCCAGAGATGGACGGTCTCGACGTGCTGCGCGCCATGCGCGCCCGGCAGAATCAGGCGGCCGTCCTCATCCTGACCGCGCGCGGCACGCCGGAAGAGCGGGTGAAGGGGCTCGATCTCGGCGCCGACGATTATCTGATCAAGCCCTTCGACATTGCCGAATTCGAGGCGCGCGTGCGCGTGCTGCTGCGCCGCCAGGCCGGGCTGCGCTCGGCGACGGTCAGCTTCGGCGGCATCTCCTTCGATCTCAATTCCCGCACCTTTTCAGCAGGCGCCACTCCGCTCGATATTCCTGCTCGCGAGCTCGGTCTGCTCGAAATCCTCTTCATGCGGGCCGGCAAGGTCGTCGCCAAGGAAGCGATCATTCAATCGCTGACCGCCTTCGACGACGACATTTCCGCAAACGCCATCGAGCAATATGTCAGCCGCCTGCGTAAGCGCCTGTCGCCGCACGGCCTGACCGTCAAGACCGCGCGCGGCATCGGCTATTATCTCGACAAGCTGCCCGAGGCCTCATGAAAGCCGCCTATTCCCTCCGGCGCCGGCTGCTCTTCTGGCTGCTCGTCTCCACCGCCGTCATCGGTACGCTGGCCCTCGCCGATACCTATCGCGAGGCGGTCCAGACCTCCAATATCGTCTCCGACCGCGTGCTCGCCGGTTCCGCGCTGGCGATCGCCGAGCGCGTCGTCGTCGCCGAGGACGGCACGCTGCAGGTCGATATCCCCTATGTCGCACTGGAGATGCTGACCTCGGCCGCGCAGGATCGCGTCTTCTACCGCGTCGACGGCCCGCCGGGCCAATTCATCACCGGCTACCAGTCCCTGCCGGTCCTCAAGAAGACGCCGGGCGATGCCGCCGCCTTCGCCGACGATAGCTTCCGCGGCGAGCCGATCCGCATCGCCACACTCGAACGCTCCGCCTCGACAGGCATCCGCTCTGTGCCCTTCGTGGTGACGGTCGCCGAAACCACCATCGCTCGCCGGCAGCTGGCGCAGGCGATCCTCGTCCGCTCCGCACTCCGTCTCGCCTTCATGATCGCGGGCGCTGCCGTCATCGTCTGGATCTCGGTCACGGTGGCTCTGCGCCCGCTCTACAAGCTCGGCGACGCCATCGGCGAACGCAGCCCCGATGACCTGCATCCGATTGAGCAGACCGTGCCGAGCGAGGTCGAACCGCTCGTCGATACGGTGAACTCCTTCATGGTCCGCCTGCAATCGGCGCTCGATGCGCTCCGCCATTTCACCGGCAATGCCAGCCATCAGCTGCGCACCCCGCTGGCGATCATCCGCACTCAGCTCGCCCTTTCCGCCCGTGCCGGCTCGCTCGACGAGGCCCAAGCGGCGGCACTGAAGGGCGACCAGGCGGTGGCACATGCCGAACGCATCATCGCCCAGCTTCTCCTGATGGCCAAGATTGACGCCGCCACCGCCAAGGAGGCGCTCACCGCCTCCGCCATCGATCTCGCCGCCATTGCCCAGGAGATCACCGGCGAACAGATCCCGACGGCCGCTGTTGCCGGCATCGATCTCGGCTTCGAGGGCGAGAGCCCGGCGATGGTCCGCGCCGAGCCGCTGCTGATCGGCGAAATGCTGCGCAATCTTGCCGGCAATGCCATCGCCTATGCCGGTAAGGGAGCTGAGGTCACCGTCCGCATCATCGCCGCGTCAGAGACGGTCCGCCTCGAAGTCGAGGACAATGGCCCCGGTATTCCGCGCGAGAAGCTGGAAGCAGTGCGCCGGCGTTTTTCGCGCGGCAATGAGTCCGGTGCGCCCGGTGCTGGCCTCGGCCTGCCGATCGTCGAAGAAATCGCCAATCTTTTCAATGCCGCGCTGACGCTGGAGCCGGGCACAGGCGGTAAGGGCCTGAAGGCGGCGGTTACCTTTGCCAAGGCAGCGTAAAAGCCTTTGGCAATTCAAAATGCGACTGCGTCCTTTGCGCGTCTAAAACGACGCGCGGCGCTGTAGACCTTTCCGCCTTGCTTTCTTTCGCTGCATTGCACACACTGATCTCGGGAACAGCAAGCCGCACGACGATGCGAGCCGGATAAAAAGAGAAATATGTCGATCAAAGCCAGCATCTATCATCTGACGCATTACATCTATGACAAGCCGGTTCGCCTCGGCCCACAGATCATCAGACTGAAACCTGCCTCGCATTCGAAGACACGGGTGCTCAGCCACTCGCTGAAGGTCACGCCTTCCAACCATTTCGTCAATCTGCAGCAGGACCCCTACGGCAACTACCTTGCCCGCTACGTCTTTCCGGATCCGGTGACCGAGTTCAAGATCGAGGTCGATCTCGTCGCCGACATGACGGTCTACAATCCGTTCGACTTCTTCGTCGAGGAAGAGGCAACCAAGTGGCCGTTCGGATACCCCGAAACGATCCAGGAGGATCTGTCGATCTACATGACGCCGGAGCCGGCCGGTCCGCGCCTCAAGGCGCTGCTGCCGACGCTCGACTGGTCGCCCGACCAGCCGACGGTGGACATGGTCGTCGGCCTGAATGCCCGCCTGCAGCGGCAGATCGGCTATGTCATCCGCATGGAAACCGGCGTGCAGACGCCGGAGGAGACGCTGGAAAGCGCCAAGGGTTCCTGCCGCGACACCAGCTGGCTGCTCGTCCAGATCCTTCGCCATCTCGGCCTCGCCGCCCGCTTCGTCTCCGGCTACCTCATCCAGCTGACGCCGGACCTGAAGGCGCTTGACGGCCCCTCCGGCACCGAAGTCGATTTCACCGACCTGCATGCCTGGGCTGAGGTCTATCTGCCTGGTGCCGGCTGGGTCGGTCTCGATCCGACCTCCGGCCTGCTGACCGGGGAAAGCCACATCCCGCTTGCCGCCACACCGCATTTCCGAAATGCCGCTCCGATTTCCGGCGGTTATTTCGGCGAGGCCGAAACCGAATTCGCCTTCGACATGAAGGTATCGCGCGTCGCCGAGCACCCGCGCATCACCAAGCCCTTCTCCGATGAGAGCTGGGACGAACTCAACGAACTCGGCGAGAAGGTCGATCGTGTCCTCGAAGCCGAGGACGTGCATCTGACGATGGGCGGCGAACCGACCTTCGTTTCGATCGACGATTTCCAGTCCGAGGAGTGGAACACCGCCGCCGTCGGCCCGACCAAGCGCGAAAAGGCCGACGTCCTGATCCGCAAGCTGCAAGAACGCTTCGCCCCCGGTGGTTTCCTGCATTACGGCCAGGGCAAATGGTATCCGGGCGAAAGCCTGCCGCGCTGGACCTTCTCGCTCTACTGGCGCCGCGACGGCAAGCCGGTCTGGCAGAACCTCGATCTGGTCGCCGCCGAAGGCAAGGATACCGGCGTTACCGCCGAGGATGCCGAAAAGCTCCTGACGGCGATCGCCAAGGAGCTGGCGATCAAGCCTGACATGGTGCAGCCGGCTTATGAAGATCCGGCCGACTGGATCATCAAGGAAGGCAACCTTCCCGAAAATGTCGATCCGGCGAATTCGAAGCTGAAGGATCCTGAGGAACGCAACCGCATCGCCCGCGTCTTCGCCCGCGGCCTGACCGTCGCGACCGGCTACATTCTTCCGGTCCAGGCATGGAACGCCAAGGCAGCGGAAAGCCGAGTCTGGGTCAGCGAGAAATGGCGCACCCGCCGCGGCAAGATCTTCCTCGTCCCGGGCGACAGTCCGATCGGTTACCGCCTGCCGCTCGGCACGTTGCCCTATGTTGCCCCGGCGCGTTACCCCTATATCCACCCCGCCGATCCGACGATCCCGCGCGAACCGCTGCCTGATGTCTTTGTACCGGCCGGCCGCGCCATGCCGGAAGCCTCTTTCCATGCCGATGAGAGCAATCGCGGCCGTGTCGAACAGACGCTCGGCGAACTCCGCGGTGCCGTGCGCACCGCCATGTCGGTCGAGCCGCGCGACGGCAGGCTCTGCATCTTCATGCCGCCGGTCGAGCGCATCGAGGATTATCTCGAGCTGATCGCCGCAGCCGAAAACGCCGCAGCCGAACTCAAGCTTCCCGTCCATATCGAAGGTTATCCGCCGCCGCAGGACGAGCGCATCAACGTCATCCGCGTCGCCCCGGATCCCGGCGTCATTGAGGTCAACATTCATCCGGCCTCGAACTGGAAGGACTGCGTCGACATTACGACCGCGATCTACGAGGAAGCGCGCGCCACCCGGCTCGGCGCCGACAAGTTCATGATCGACGGTCGCCACACCGGCACCGGCGGCGGCAACCATGTCGTCGTAGGCGCGGCCAATCCGAACAACAGCCCCTTCCTGCGCCGTCCCGATCTGTTGAAGAGCGTCGTCCTCCACTGGCAGCGTCATCCCTCTCTCTCCTACCTCTTCTCCGGCATGTTCATCGGCCCGACCAGCCAGGCGCCGCGCATCGACGAGGCTCGTCACGACAGCCTCTATGAGCTGGAGATCGCCATGGCGCAGATCGCTGCCCCCGGCAGCGGCCAGCAACCGCTGCCCTGGCTCGTTGACCGCCTGTTCCGTAACCTTTTGACCGACGTCACCGGCAATACCCACCGTGCCGAGATCTGCATCGATAAGCTGTTCTCGCCCGACGGCCCGACCGGACGGCTCGGCCTCATCGAGTTCCGCGGCTTCGAGATGCCGCCGAATGCGCGCATGTCGCTTGCCCAGCAATTGCTGGTGCGCGCGCTGATCGCTCGTTTTTGGGTCAGCCCGGTCGACGGCAACTTCGTCCGCTGGGGCACGACCCTGCACGACCGTTTCATGCTGCCGCATTTCGTCTGGACCGATTTCCTCGACGTGCTCGCCGACCTTCGCCAAAACGGCTTCGACGTCAGCCCGGAATGGTTCAAGGCCCAGCTCGAATTCCGCTTCCCCTTCTGCGGCGAAGTCGAATACGAGGGCTCGAAGCTCGAACTGCGCCAGGCGCTGGAGCCTTGGCATGTCATGGGCGAGGAAGGCGCGCCGGGCGGCACCGTCCGATACGTCGACAGCTCCGTCGAACGCCTTCAGGTGCGGCTCGAAACCAGCAATACCGCGCGTTATACCGTCACCTGCAATGGCCGCACCCTGCCGCTGACGCCGACCGGCACCGCTGGCGTGTCGGTCGCCGGCGTCCGTTACAAGGCGTGGCAGCCATCCTCCGGTCTGCATCCTGTCCTGCCGATCAACACGCCTTTGACGTTTGACATTTATGATACATGGTCGAAGCGTTCGATCGGCGGCTGCATCTATCATGTTGCCCATCCGGGCGGCCGGACCTATGACACCTTCCCGGTCAACGGCAACGAAGCGGAAGCAAGGCGGCTCGCCCGCTTCGAGCCGTGGGGACATACGGCGGGCGGTTATATCCCGCACGCCGAGACGGGTTCGCTTGAATTCCCGCTGACGCTGGATCTGAGGCGGCCCGCCGGAATTTAAGGCCGAGGGTTAGGGCCGGGGGTTGGGGTTCAGTTTTGATGGGTAAGAGGCCGGCAGCGGAGCGCAGGGGAGAGGCAGAGGTCCGCATCGCCAAGGGTGCGGCCTTCGGCTATGCGCCGCTTCCTGGCACCGCTGACGAGATGGTCGACAACAAAGGCGCAGTCCGCCCCGTCTGGCAGAATTTCCTCTCGCATCTGAGCGCAATGCCGGAAAAGGATCTCGCCGAGCGTTTTGCCCGCGCCGACCGCTACCTGCGCGATGCCGGCGTCTTCTACCGCGCCTATGGCAGCAAGGGCACCGGCGAACGCGCCTGGCCGATTTCGCATATCCCGGTGCTGATCGACGAGCGCGAATGGAAGACGCTGTCGGCGGGGCTCGTCCAGCGCGCCGACCTGCTGGAGGCGATCGTTGCCGATATTTACGGCGACAACCGGCTGGTGGAGGAAGGGGTCCTGCCGCCGGCGCTGATGGCCGCCAATCCCGAATTCCAGCGCCCGCTCGCCGGTATCCGGCCGGGCTCCGGCCATTATCTGCATTTCTGCGCCTTCGAGATCGGCCGCGGACCTGACGGCAACTGGTGGGTGCTGGCCGACAGGACGCAGGCACCGTCTGGCGCCGGTTTCGCGCTGGAAAGCCGCGTCGCGACGACCCGGGCCTTCTCGGATATCTACGCCGAAACCCCGGTCCACCGCCTCGCCTCCTTCTTCGGCGCCTTCCGCGACGCACTACAGGGTATGAAACATTCGGGCGACGACCGCATCGCCGTGCTGACGCCCGGCCCGGCCAACGAGACCTATTACGAGCACGCCTACATCGCCCGCTATCTCGGTCTCATGCTGCTCGAAGGCGAGGACCTCACTGTCGTGAAGGGCCGCGTCATGGTGCGCACCGTTGCCGGCCTGAAGCCGATCGGGGTGCTCTGGCGCCGTCTCGATTCGGCCTTTGCCGACCCGCTGGAGCTGAACCAGAATTCGCATATCGGCACGCCCGGCCTGGTGGAAGCGCTGCGCGCCGAAAGCCTCACCATCGTCAATGCGCTCGGCACCGGCGTTCTCGAAACCCGGGCGCTTCTGGCCTTCATGCCGACCATCTGCCACCGTCTGCTGGGGGAAGATCTGCAATTGCCCTCGATCGCTACCTGGTGGTGTGGCCAGAAGGAAGAGCGCGAGCACGTCGCAAAGAACATCGAGAAGATGGTGATCGGCCCGGCCTATTCCCGAGCACCCTTCTTCGACGACAACGGCGAGTCCGTGCTCGGCTCGTCGCTGCGTGCGACCGCCAAGGATTCCATCACCGACTGGCTGAGTTCGGACGGCCCGAAACTGGTCGGCCAGGAGGTCGTCACGCTGTCGACGACGCCCGCCTGGGTGGACGGCAAGCTCGTGCCGCGGCCGATGTCGCTGCGCGTCTTTGCCGCCCGCACGGCAAACGGCTGGCAGATCATGCCCGGCGGCTTTGCCCGTATCGGCTCCGGCGCCGATGTCGCGGCGATCGCCATGCAGTCGGGCGGAGCGGCCGCCGACGTCTGGATCGTCAGCGACAAGCCGGTCGAGCGCCACACGCTGCTGCCGGCCGAGGGCAGCTTTACCCGCAACATGCCGGGCAGCCTGCCAAGCCGGGCAGCCGACAATTTGTTCTGGCTCGGCCGTTACATCGAACGTGCCGAAGGGGCGCTGCGCATCCTGCGCGCCTGGCATGCGCGTTACGCCGAAGCTGCCGATCCGAGCCAGCCGCTGCTCGCCGATGTCTCCGAGTATCTCACGGCCGTCGATATCGATACCGCCGAACCCGTGCCGGAAACGCTCTTGCGCAACATCGACAGCGCCGTTTATTCGGCGAGCAACATCCGCGACCGTTTCTCCCCGGACGGCTGGCTGGCACTCAACGATCTCGCCAAAACCGCCCGCCGCTTTCACGTCACCGTCGCTGCCGGCGACGACGCCAGCCATGCGATGACGATCCTTCTGCGCAAGCTCGCGGGCTTCGCCGGTCTCGTGCACGAGAACATGTACCGCTTCACCGGCTGGCGCTTCCTCTCGCTCGGCCGCTATATCGAGCGCGGCCTGCACATGACGCGCCTGCTCGGCCACATGTCCGGCCCGGAAGCGCCCGACGGCGCGCTCGACATGCTGCTCGAAATCGGCGACAGCGTCATGACCCATCGCCGCCGCTACAACGTCAACACGGCGCGGCTGACCGTCACCGACCTGCTGGCGCTCGACCCTCTCAATCCCCGCTCGGTCCTTTTCCAGGTGAACGAGATCCACCATGAAGTCGAGCAGTTGCCGAATGCCCTGATCAACGGCCAGATGTCGCCCTTCTACCGCGAAGCGATGCGGCTCCATTCCGGCCTGGCGGTGATGACGCCGGAGGGCATGGGGGCCGAGGTCTATCAACGGCTAGAACGCGAATTGGAGCAGCTTTCCGATCTGCTCGCCCAAACCTATCTCGGGTGACGGCGATGCTCTACGATCTCTCCCTCCGCATGGGTTACATCTACGACGTGCCGGCCTCCGGCGCTCGCCACGTCATGCGCCTGATGCCGCTGTCGCTGACCAATCGACAGCGCCTGGTCGCCGGCTCGATCACCATCTCGCCGACGCCGGACGAGCAGTCGCATTTCGTCGATTTCTTCCATCATCCCACCACCTCCTTCATGCTGCGCGCGCCGCACGAGACGCTCGACATTCGCATGCAGGCCCGCGTGCAGGTGGAAAGCCAGCCGATCGCCGCCGATTTCTCGCCGCTGCTTGCCGACCTGCCGGAGGAGGTCGCCGGAATCTGGTCGCTGGCGCCGGATTCGCCGCACCATTTCCTTGGCGACAGCCCGCGCCTGACCCAAGCCCGCGAGATCGCCGACTATGCGCAAAGCTGGGCCGTGCCTGATCTGACGGCGATGCAGATCGCCCATGCGCTCTGTAGCCGGATCAACAAGGATTTCACCTACGATCCTGACGCGACAACGGTGGACACGACGCCGCTCGAGGCGTTCAGATTGAAGCGCGGCGTCTGCCAGGATTTCACCCACATCATGATCCTGGCGCTTAGAAGCCTCGGCATTCCGGCCGGCTACGTCTCCGGCTTCCTGCGCACCATCCCGCCGCCCGGCAAGGAACGGCTGGAAGGGGCGGACGCCATGCATGCCTGGGTCAGGATCTGGTGCGGCGAGACGAACGGCTGGATCGAGCTCGACCCGACCAACGACATCCCCGCCGGCACAGACCACATCGTGGTCGCCTATGGCCGGGACTATTCCGACGTCGTTCCCGTCATCGGCGTATTGAAAAGTTATGGCGGCCAACGCGCCGTCCAGGCGGTCGACGTGATCCCACTGAAATAATCCCAAAACTGGAAAAATCCGACGATTCGTTAAAATTGTATTGACGCCGTAAGGACAGCGGAAAGGAGGAGCGTGCCTAATATCACCGCACAGGGCCTCCTACACGGGTGAACATGATGAGCACCTCCTTTTTGCATCCCTGCCTGCGTCGCATGCTTGGCGACCGTGGCGGTAATTTCGGTATAATGACGGCGATCGTATTGCCCGTCCTCTTTGGTGCTGCCGGCATGGCGATCCAGGTGGGCGACCTATTGCTCTCGAAACAGCAATTGCAGGAAGCCGCCGATTCTGCCGCGCTGGCAACCGCGACCGCCCTGGCAAACGGCACGATCCAAACCTCGCAGGCCGAGGCCTTCGCGCGGGATTTCGTCGCCGGACAAATGGCGAATTACCTGCAGAGCGGCATCGATATCAAGAGCACGACGGGCGTCGATGTCCGGACAACGACATCGGGCAAGTCGACATCCTATCAAGTGACGGTTTCGCCCGACTACAACATCGCGGTCAATCCGCTGATGCAGACGATCGGGTTCACGACGCAGAACATTTCAACGTCGAGCACGACGACCAGCGGCAATTCGCAAACCCAAGGCTCCGTCTCGATGTTCCTCGTCCTCGACAGATCCGGCTCAATGGGCGAGGATACCGCGACGGTCAACGCGTCAGATCCTACGGAAGAATACAATTACGACTGCAGCGAAAAAGACAGATACGGCAACGTAACCAAGAAGAAGACCTGCACCGATACGCGTCCTCACTACTACACCAAAATCGAAGCCCTGAAGCTTGCCGTCGGCACGCTGACGGGCGAACTCGACGCAGTCGATCCCGAAAAGGAATATGTCCGCACGGGTGCCGTTTCCTACAATATCGAGATGCAGAAAGCGAAAGCGCTGGATTGGGGAACGGCCCACGTCACCAAATATGTCAACAAGCTGACGGCGACCGACGGTACGGACTCTGGCGAGGCATTCAAGACGGCCTATAATAAGCTTGCCGACGCGGCCGAAGACAAGGCGCACGTGGACAAGACGGGACAGGTTCCGACAAAATACATCGTCTTCATGACGGACGGAGACAACAACTATACCTCCGCCGACACCGAAACGAAGACGTGGTGCGACAAGGCGCGCGACGCCAAGATGCAGGTCTATACGATTGCCTTTATGGCGCCGGCGCGTGGCCAGGCTCTGCTGAGCTATTGCGCGACAGCGCCGGGCAACTATTTTCCCGCTGGCGACATGACGGCGCTCCTGAAGGCATTCAAGGAAATCGGCATGAAAGCATCCAATCAGGTCACGCGTCTGACGAACTGATACAACGCCCAGAGAAATGGGAAACGAAAAGCCGCGCCGGAACAAACCGGTGCGGCTTTTCGTTGTGCTCGTTCGGCGCATCAGATCGGGAAAAGCGATTGAAATCAAGCCCCTCGACCCGCGTGAATATGAAGGTTTCGCAAATTTTTCGTTTGTCCAAATCCTTTGTTGCAAGTGCTTAGTAACGATGCATAAACTGTCGGCTGCGCAAGCGACAAATTGATTGAATCAGGCATAACATCCTGAAACAAAATTAAAATTGGCGAGACCTGACGATGAACACTGTTTCCAAGCCGATCATCCCCTCCCCCGCCCCTCGCAGTTCAAGGCCGGAAATTCTCGCTGAAGAAATTATCGAACGTCTGACCTACCGCATCGGCAAGGATGCCAAGGTGGCAAAGCCGCATGACTGGCTGACCGCGACGATCCTGGTGGTGCGCGACCGCATCATCGACAGGTGGATGGCTTCCACCCGCGAGGTTTATGCGACCGGCGCTAAGCGCGTCTATTATCTTTCTCTCGAATTCCTGATCGGCCGGCTGATGCGCGACGCCGTTTCGAACCTCGGCCTGATGGAGGAGGTGCGCGATGCACTCGCCTCGCTCGGCGTCGACGTCAACGTCATCGCCGGCCTGGAGCCGGACGCCGCACTCGGCAACGGCGGCCTCGGCCGTCTGGCTGCCTGTTTCATGGAGAGCATGGCAACGGTCGACGTCCCGGCCTACGGCTACGGCATCCGCTATGTCCACGGCCTCTTCCGCCAGCAGTTGGCCGACGGCTGGCAGGTGGAACTGCCGGAAAACTGGCTCGCCCACGGCAATCCTTGGGAATTCGAACGCCGCGAAAGCGCCTATGAAATCGGCTTCGGCGGCGCCGTCGAATTCATCACCACCCATGACGACCAGCCGCGCTACGTCTGGAAACCGGCCGAGCGCGTCATCGCCGCCGCCTTCGACACGCCGGCCGTCGGCTGGCGCGGCAAGCGCGTCAACACGCTGCGCCTCTGGTCGGCGCAACCGATCGATCCGATCCTGCTCGATGCCTTCAACGCCGGCGACCACATCGGCGCTCTGCGCGAAAGCAACAAGGCCGAAAGCCTGACCCGGGTTCTCTATCCTGCCGACGCCACCCCGGCTGGCCAGGAACTGCGGCTGCGCCAGGAATTCTTCTTCTCGTCGGCCTCGCTGCAGGACATCCTGCGCCGCCATCTGCAGCAATACGACGATTTCACCTCGCTGCCGGACAAGGTGGCGATCCAGCTGAACGACACTCACCCCGCCGTCTCGGTCGCCGAACTCGTGCGTCTACTCTGTGACGTACACGGGATGGATTTCGACCAGGCCTGGGAAATTACCCGCCAAACCTTCTCCTACACCAACCACACGCTTCTGCCCGAAGCGTTGGAAAGCTGGGCGGTGCCACTGTTCGAGCGTCTGCTGCCGCGCCACATGCAGATCATCTATGCGATCAATGCCAAGATCCTGATCGACGCCCGCAAGGGCAAGAACTTCTCCGATGGGGAAATCCGCTCGATCTCGCTGATCGATGAAAGCGGCGACCGCCGCGTGCGCATGGGCAACCTCGCTTTCGTCGGCTCGCATTCGATCAACGGCGTTTCGGCCCTGCACACCGACCTGATGAAGGTCACGGTCTTCGCCGACCTGCACAAGCTCTATCCTAACCGCATCAACAACAAGACCAACGGCATCACGCCGCGCCGCTGGCTGCAGCAGTGCAATCCCGGTCTCACCGGCCTGATCCGCGAGGCCATCGGCGACGAATTCCTCGATGATGCCGAAAAGCTGCGTGCGCTCGACGTGCATTCTTCCGATCCGGCTTTCCAGCAGAAGTTTGCAGCGGTAAAGCGCGCCAACAAGGTGGCACTCTCCAACCTCGTCGCCAGCCGCATGGGCGTGAAGCTCGATCCGTCGGCGATGTTCGACATCCAGATCAAGCGCATCCATGAATACAAGCGCCAGCTGCTTAATATCATCGAGGCCGTCGCGCTCTACGACCAGATCCGCTCGCATCCCGAGCTCGACTGGGTGCCGCGCGTGAAACTCTTCGCCGGCAAGGCGGCGCCGAGTTATTACAATGCCAAGCTCATCATCAAGCTGATCAACGACGTCTCCCGCACGATCAACAACGACCCGTCGGTGCGCGGCCTGCTGAAGATCGTCTTCGTCCCGAACTACAATGTCTCGCTTGCCGAAGTCATGGTTCCGGCCGCCGACCTCTCGGAGCAGATCTCGACCGCCGGCATGGAAGCATCCGGCACCGGCAACATGAAATTCGGCCTCAATGGCGCGCTGACGATCGGCACGCTCGATGGCGCCAATGTCGAGATGCGCGACAATGTTGGCGAGGACAACATCGTCATCTTCGGTCTCAAGGCCGACGAGGTGTCGAAAGTCCGCAGCGATGGCCACAATCCGCGCGCCATCATCGAGGGATCGCGCGAACTCGCCCAGGCGCTTGCCGCCATCGGCTCCGGCGTCTTCTCGCCCGATGACCGCAATCGCTATACATCGCTGATCGATGGCATCTATTCGCACGATTGGTTCATGGTCGCAGCCGATTTCGACGCCTACGCCCAGGCCCAGCGCGAGGTCGACCAGATCTGGACCAACCAGTCCGCCTGGTACACCAAGACGATCAACAATACGGCGCGGATGGGCTGGTTCTCTTCCGACCGTACCATCAGGCAATATGCAGACGAAATCTGGAGAGCCGGATGAAAACGCCGAAGACCGTCCCTGAAGTAAAGCTTTCCTGGGAAATTTCGGCAGATGAAATCACGGCAATCCTTGCCGGCTCGCATTCCAATCCGTTTGCCGTCCTCGGTTTGCACCAGGCCGGCGACACCTTCGTCGCCCGGTGCTTCATCCAGGGCGCCGAAGAGGTGACCGCCATGACGCTCGATGGCGGCGTCATCGGCGAACTGAAGCAGCTCCATGCCGACGGCGTCTTTGCCGGCCCGGTTTCCCTCACAAAGCTCCAGCCGGTGCGTTACCGCGCCCGGCGCGGCGATGCCGAATGGGCAGTCACCGATCCCTACAGCTTCGGTCCGGTGCTCGGACCGATGGACGATTATTTCGCCCGCCAGGGTTCGCATCTGCGCCTGTTCGACAAGATGGGCGCCCACCTCATCAAGCACGACGGCGCCCAGGGCATCCATTTTGCCGTCTGGGCGCCGAACGCACAGCGCGTCTCCGTCGTCGGTGATTTCAACAATTGGGACGGCCGCCGCCACGTGATGCGCTTCCGTGCCGACAGCGGCATCTGGGAAATCTTTGCCCCTGACGTACCGATCGGCGTTGCCTACAAGTTCGAGATCCGCGGCCAGGACGGCGTATTGCTGCCGCTAAAGGCAGATCCCTTTGCGCGGCGCAGCGAGCTCCGACCGAAGACCGCCTCGATCACCGCCGCCGAGCTGGAGCAGGAGTGGGAAGACGAGGCCCATCTGAAGCACTGGCGCGAGACCGACAAGCGCCGCCAGCCGATCTCGATCTACGAGGTGCATGCCGCCTCCTGGCAACGCCGGCAGGACGGCACGATGCTGTCCTGGGACGAGCTCGCCTCCAGCCTCATCCCCTATTGCGCCGACATGGGCTTCACCCATATCGAATTCCTGCCGATCACCGAGTATCCCTACGACCCCTCTTGGGGTTACCAGACGACCGGCCTCTATGCGCCGACCGCTCGTTTCGGCGAGCCGGAGGGTTTTGCCCGTTTCGTCAACGGCTGCCACAAGGTCGGCATCGGCGTCATCCTCGACTGGGTGCCGGCGCATTTTCCGACCGACGAACACGGTCTCGGCTGGTTCGACGGCACGGCGCTCTACGAGCACGAAGATCCGCGCAAGGGCTTCCACCCGGACTGGAGCACGGCGATCTACAATTTCGGCCGCACCGAGGTCGTTTCCTATCTCGTTAACAACGCGCTCTACTGGGCCGAAAAATTCCACCTCGACGGTCTGCGTGTCGATGCCGTCGCTTCGATGCTCTACCTCGATTATTCGCGCAAGCACGGCGAGTGGATCCCGAACGAATATGGCGGCAACGAGAACCTCGAAGCGGTCCGTTTTCTGCAGGATCTCAACATCCGCATCTATGGCAAAAATTCCAACGTCATGACCATCGCCGAGGAATCGACCTCCTGGCCGAAAGTCTCGCAGCCCGTGCATGAAGGCGGCCTCGGTTTTGGCTTCAAGTGGAACATGGGCTTCATGCACGACACGCTGAGCTACATGAGCCGCGATCCTATCTATCGCGGCCACCATCACAACGAACTCACCTTCGGCCTGCTCTACGCCTATTCGGAAAATTTCGTCCTGCCGCTCTCGCATGACGAGGTTGTCCATGGAAAAGGCTCGCTGATCGCCAAGATGCCGGGCGACGACTGGCAGAAATTCGCCAATCTGCGTGCCTACTACGCCTATATGTGGGGCTATCCCGGCAAGAAGCTGCTGTTCATGGGCCAGGAATTCGCCCAGTGGAGCGAGTGGAGCGAAGAGAAGGCACTCGACTGGAACCTGCTTCAGTATCGCATGCACGAGGGCATCCGGCGCCTGGTGCGTGACCTCAATTTCACCTATCGCAGCAAGCCGGCGCTGCATGAGCGTGACTGCGAGGGCGAAGGTTTCGAATGGCTGGTCGCCGACGACCACCAGAATTCCGTCTTTGCCTGGCTGCGCAAGGCGCCGGGCCAGAAGCCGGTCGCCGTCATCACCAATTTCACCCCTGTCTATCGCGAGAATTACTCGATCCGCCTGCCGTCCGCAGGTCGCTGGCGGGAAATCCTGAACACCGATGCCGACATCTACGGCGGCAGCGGCAAGGGCAATGGCGGGCGCGTGCAGGCCGTCGATGCCGGCGGCAACATCACCTGCTCGATTACCTTGCCGCCCTTGGCGACAATCATGCTTGAACCTGAAAATTAGTGACTGGTGGGAGGAGAAAATGGTAGAAAAGCGCGTTCAGCCACTTGCCCGCGATGCAATGGCTTATGTTCTGGCGGGCGGTAGAGGAAGCCGTCTCAAGGAACTCACCGACCGGCGTGCCAAGCCGGCCGTCTATTTCGGCGGCAAGGCCCGCATCATCGATTTCGCCCTGTCGAATGCCCTGAATTCCGGCATTCGCCGTATCGGCGTTGCCACGCAATACAAGGCGCATTCGCTGATCCGCCACATGCAACGCGGCTGGAACTTCTTCCGCCCCGAGCGCAACGAAAGCTTCGATATCCTGCCGGCCAGCCAGCGCGTCTCCGAGACGCAATGGTATGAAGGCACGGCCGATGCCGTCTATCAGAACATCGACATCATCCAGGATTACGGCGTCGAATACATGGTCATTCTTGCCGGCGACCACGTCTATAAGATGGACTATGAATGGATGCTGCAGCAGCACGTCGATTCCGGCGCCGACGTCACCATCGGCTGCTTGGAAGTGCCGCGCATGGAAGCGGTCGGCTTCGGCGTCATGCATGTCAACGAGAAGGACGAGATCATCGCCTTCGTCGAGAAACCGGCCGATCCGCCGCCCATTCCCGACAAGCCGGATTTCGCCCTCGCCTCGATGGGCATCTACGTCTTCCACACCAAGTTCCTGCTCGATGCGCTGCGCCGCGACGCCGCCGATCCGACCTCGAGCCGCGACTTCGGCAAGGACATCATCCCCTATATCGTCAAGAACGGTAAGGCGGTCGCCCACCGCTTCGCCAAGTCCTGCGTCCGTTCGGATTTCGAGCACGAGCCCTACTGGCGCGACGTCGGCACGATCGACGCCTATTGGCAGGCCAATATCGACCTGACAGCGATCGTTCCGGAGCTCGATATCTACGACAAGTCCTGGCCGATCTGGACCTATGCCGAGATTACCCCGCCGGCGAAATTCGTCCATGACGACGAGGATCGCCGCGGCTCGGCCACCTCCTCAGTTGTGTCAGGCGATTGCATCATTTCAGGCGCCATGCTCAACAACAGCCTGCTCTTCACGGGCGTCAGGGCCAACTCCTTCTCCAAGTTGGAAGGAGCGGTCGTCCTGCCGAACGTGAAGGTCGGACGGCGCGCGCAGCTCAAGAATGTGGTGATCGACCATGGTGTCGTCATTCCGGAAGGTCTGGTCGTCGGCGAGGATCCCGAGCTCGATGCCAAGCGCTTCCGGCGGACGGAAAGCGGCATCTGCCTGATCACGCAACCGATGATCGACAAGCTGGATATCTGACTTATGAAAGTTCTTTCGGTTTCGTCCGAAGTCTTCCCTTTGATCAAGACAGGGGGTCTGGCCGATGTGTCCGGCGCCCTGCCGATTGCTCTGAAAGCCTTCGGGGTCGAGACCAAGACCCTTCTACCCGGCTATCCCGCCGTCATGAAGGTCATTCGCGACGCGGTCGTCAGGCTCGAATTCCCCGACCTGCTCGGTGAACGGGCGACCGTACTCGAGGTCCAGCACGAGGGCCTCGATCTGCTCATCCTCGATGCCCCGGCCTATTACGACAGGCCGGGCGGACCCTATCTCGATCCGCTCGGCAAGGACTATCCCGACAACTGGCGTCGTTTTGCCGCCCTGTCGCTCGCCGCCTCCGAGATCGCCGCCGGTCTGCTGCCCGGCTGGAAGCCGGATCTCGTCCACACTCACGACTGGCAGGCGGCGCTGACGTCCGTCTATATGCGTTATTATCCGACGCCGGAACTGCCGAGCGTTCTGACCATCCACAACATCGCCTTCCAGGGCCAGTTCGGTTCCGAGATCTTTGCCGGCCTGCGCCTGCCTGCCCATGCCTTCGCCACCGAAAGCATCGAATATTACGGCACTATCGGCTTTCTCAAGGGCGGCCTTAAGACCGCCCATGCGATCACGACAGTCAGCCCGACCTATGCCGATGAGATTCTGACGTCGGAATTCGGCATGGGGCTCGAGGGCGTCATCGCCAGCCGCATCGACGATCTGCACGGCATCGTCAACGGCATCGACACCGATATCTGGAACCCGGCGACCGATCCTGTCGTCCACACCCACTACGGCTCGACGACGCTGAAGAACCGCGAGGAGAACCGTCGCTCGATCGCCGAATTCTTCCACCTCGACAATGACGACGCCCCGATCTTCTGCGTCATCAGCCGTCTCACCTGGCAGAAGGGCATGGATGTCGTCGCCAACATCGCCGATGAGATCGTCGCCATGGGCGGCAAGCTCGTCGTGCTCGGGTCCGGCGAAGCCGCCCTTGAAGGCGCTCTGCTCGCCTCCGCCAGCCGCCATCCCGGCCGCATCGGCGTTTCGATCGGCTACAACGAGCCGATGTCGCACCTGATGCAGGCCGGCTGCGATGCGATCGTCATCCCCTCGCGCTTCGAACCCTGCGGCCTGACCCAGCTTTACGGCCTGCGTTACGGCTGCGTGCCGATCGTGGCCCGCACCGGCGGGTTGAATGACACCGTGATCGACGCCAATCACGCCGCACTTGCAGCGAAAGTCGCAACCGGCATACAATTTGCCCCCGTGACAGAAACAGGCATGCTACAGGCAATCCGCCGTGCGATGCATTTTTATCAGGACCGAAAACTCTGGACCCAATTGCAAAAGCAGGGCATGAAATCGGATGTCTCCTGGGAGAAGAGCGCCGAACGCTACGCTGCCCTCTATTCAAGCCTCGTCTCGAAAGGCATGTGACCTAAAATGATCAAGTCCGTCTCCACCACGCCCTATCTGGACCAGAAACCCGGCACGTCGGGCCTGCGCAAGAAGGTTCCGGTCTTCCAGCAGCCGAACTATGCAGAGAACTTCATCCAGTCGATCTTCGATTCGCTGGAAGGCTATCAGGGCAAGTGCCTCGTCATCGGCGGCGACGGACGCTACTACAATCGCGAGGTCATCCAGAAGGCGGTCAAGATGGCCGCGGCCAATGGCTTCGGCAAGGTCATGGTCGGCAAGGGCGGCATCCTGTCGACGCCGGCCGCTTCCCACATCATCCGCAAATACAAGGCTTTCGGTGGCATCATCCTCTCCGCAAGCCACAACCCCGGCGGCCCGACCGAAGACTTCGGCATCAAATACAACATCAACAATGGCGGCCCGGCGCCGGAAAAGATCACCGACGCTATCTATGCGCGCTCCAAGACGATCGACAGCTACAAGATCGCCGATTTCGCCGACGTCAATCTCGACCGCATCGGCAAGGACGAGCTTCCCGGCGGCACGATCCTCTCGGTTATCGATCCGGTCGAGGACTATGCCGCGCTGATGGAAGAGCTGTTCGATTTCGGCGCCATCCGCAATCTGATCAGCCTCGGCTTCCGCATTGCCTTCGATGGGATGAGCGCCGTCACTGGCCCCTATGCCAAGGAAATCTTCGAAAATCGTCTCGGCGCTCCCTCGGGCTCGGTGCGCAACTTCATGCCGCTGCCGGATTTCGGCGGCCATCATCCGGACCCGAACCCGGTGCACTGCAAGGAACTCTTCGATGAAATGATGGGCGATGACGCGCCCGATTTCGGCGCAGCTTCCGACGGCGACGGCGACCGCAATCTGATCATCGGCCGCGGCATCTTCGTCACGCCGTCCGACAGCCTGGCGATCCTTGCCGCCAACGCCAATCTCGCCCCTGGCTATTCCGGCGGGCTCGCCGGCATCGCCCGCTCGATGCCGACATCGGGTGCTGCCGACCGCGTCGCCGAAAAGCGCGGCATCGGCATGTACGAAACGCCGACCGGCTGGAAGTTCTTCGGCAACCTACTCGACGCCGGCATGGCGACGATCTGTGGTGAGGAAAGCTCCGGCACCGGCTCCAGCCACGTCCGCGAAAAGGATGGCCTCTGGGCCGTGCTGCTGTGGCTGAACATTCTTGCAGTGCGCGGCGAGAGCGTCGCCGATATCGTCACCCAGCATTGGCAGACCTACGGCCGCAACTATTATTCGCGCCATGATTATGAAGGCCTCGACACCGATGCGGCGAACGGCTTGGTGGACAATCTGCGCAGCCAGCTTCCCACCCTGCCCGGCAAGAGCTTCGGCAACCTGAAGGTCGAGAAGGCCGACGACTTCGCCTATCACGATCCGATCGACAAATCGGTGAGCGAGCATCAAGGCATCCGCGTGCTCTTCGAAGGCGGCTCCCGCGTCGTCTTCCGCCTGTCCGGCACCGGCACGTCTGGCGCAACCTTGCGCGTCTATATCGAGCGCTACGAGCCGGATTCGACTCGTCACAACATCGAAACGCAAGAAGCGCTCGCCGATCTGATCGCCGCCGCCGAAAGCATAGCCAGCATTCGTGAACGCACGGGACGCGATGCGCCAACCGTGATCACCTGATCCGGGGGGAACATGCGGGGGAACAGTTCGGCGCAAGCCGGCGCGATCGTCTTCGAGACCGGCGTCGAATTTGCCGTATGGTCGCATCATGCCGCACAGATCGAACTCTGCCTCTTCGAGGATGACGGCAACAGGGAATTCGCGCGCCTGCCGATGGCGCGCGACAGCAACCACATCCATCGACTGTTTGTCGACGGATTGAAGGCGGGCGCGCGCTACGGCTATCGCGCCGACGGTATTTATGCGCCCGATAACGGCCTCTGGTTCGATCCCTCCAAACTGCTGATCGATCCCTACGCCAAGGAGATCGATAGGCCGTTCCGCTACGATCCCCGCCTCGGCATCTATGGCGAGGACAGCCAGGATCTGATGCCGAAGGCGATTGTCACCACCGATACCCGAGCCGCGATCAGCAAGCCGCTCTTCAAACCGGGCGGCTTTATCTATGAGGTGGCGGTACGGCCCTTCACCATTCTCCATCCCGACGTGCCGGAGGCTGAGCGCGGCACGGTCGCAGCGCTTGCCCATCCCTCCGTCGTCGCACATCTGAAGCGGATCGGTGTCGATGCCGTCGAACTGATGCCGATCACCGCCTGGATCGACGAACGCCACCTTCCGCCGCTCGGCCTCACCAACGGCTGGGGCTACAATCCCGTCGCCTTCATGGCGCTCGACCCGCGGCTCGTGCCTGGCGGCATGACCGAGTTGCGCCAGACGGTCGCGGCCCTCCATGCCGAAGGCATCGCCGTCATCCTCGACCTCGTCTTCAACCATACCGGCGAGAGCGACCGTTACGGCGCGACGCTGTCGCTGCGCGGCCTCGACAACCTGCATTATTATCGCCACGCCCAGAATTGCCCGGGCGAACTCGTCAACGACACAGGCACCGGCAACACGCTCGCCTGCGATCATCCTGAGGTTCGCCGCCTCGTCATCGACAGCCTACGCCATTTCGTGCTCAACGCCGGCGTCGACGGTTTTCGCTTCGATCTCGCCCCGGTACTCGGCCGCACCGCGACGGGCTTCGAACGCGACGGAACACTGGCCTCGATCCTCTCCGACGATGTGCTTGCCGACCGGATCATGATCGCCGAACCCTGGGATATCGGCCCGGGCGGTTACCAGCTCGGCAATTTCCCGCCGCCCTTCCTTGAATGGAACGACCGGGTTCGCGATGATCTGCGCTGCTACTGGCGCGGCGACGATTGGAAGACCGGCGCGCTGGCAACCGCACTTGCCGGCTCCTCCGACATCTTCTCCCGCAACGACGGCAACGAGACGCGCAGCGTCAATTTTCTCGCCGCCCATGACGGCTTCACGCTGATCGATCTCGTCTCCTATGCCGCAAAGCACAACGACGCCAACGGCGAACACAATCGCGACGGCCATAACGAGAATCATTCCTGGAACAACGGCGTCGAGGGGGAAACCGTCTATCCGACGATCCGCAAGCGTCGCCGGGACGATGTGATGGCGCTGATCTCAACGCTTTTTGCCACCCGCGGCAACATCATGCTGACGGCGGGCGACGAGGGCGGCCGCAGCCAGCACGGCAACAACAACGCCTATTGCCAGGACAACGAGATCACCTGGCTGGACTGGAAGGCGTTGGACGAGGGTCTCATCGCCCATACCGCCTTCGTTGCAGGGTTACGTCGCCGTTTCACCGTTTTCTCCGAAACGGGCTTCCTGGCGGGAAATGGCGATGTCGAATGGATTTCGCTTTCCGGCGAACCGATGAGCGTTGCCGAATGGGAGACGCCGTCGCTCTCCACCCTCGGCATGCTGTTATCGACCGGTGACCGCTCCTCTCGCGGCAGGCAGACCAGGCTTGGTGTGCTTTTCAATCGCTCGGGGAGCCGCCAATTTTTCACGCTGCCTTCTCAGGGCGAACCGGGCTGGCGCCAGTTGACCCCGGATGGAGCGAAGAAAACCGGTGGCCGTGCAACCGTCGAGCCACGCTCGATTGCCTTTTTCGTAGAAAATTGACCGCCTCCCGTCCCGCACGCAAATCCTTGTCGCAATCGTCACAAATGCACGATAAGGCTTTGCCGCGGCGGCTTATTTCACGAGGAATTCATGGTCACGGAAATTTCACTCTCCGACGTGCGGGGATTGATCGGCATGGAAACGGGCCTTTCGGATTGGGTCACCGTCGACCAGACGATGATCGACGCCTTCGCGTCGGCGACCGACGACCATCAGTTCATCCACGTTGATCCCGCACGCGCGGCGGCCGAAAGCCCCTTCGGCGGCACCATCGCCCATGGCTTCCTGACCCTGTCTCTGCTGTCGACGATGAACTACAACTGCCTGCCGAAAGTGCGCGAGCAGACTCTTGGCATCAATTACGGCTTCGATCGCGTCCGCTTCATGACGCCGGTGAAAAGCGGCGCCCGCGTTCGCGGTCGCTTCCTGCTTTCCGAAGCCCGCTTCCGCGGCGCCGGCATGCTGATGACCACCTATGACGTCACGATCGAGATCGAAAACGAGAAGAAGCCGGCGCTGACGGCAAAATGGATCACCATCATCCAATTCGACCCGAAGGACCGTCCCGAGGACGTCTGAGCAAAACGACTTTTGTTACTCGGCCGAATTGAACACGGCTTCGAGAGCGTGTCCGTCGGGATCCATGACGAACGCCGCGTAATAGTGCTCACCGTAATGGGACCGCAGGCCGGGTCGGCCATTGTCGCTTCCGCCTTGCGCGATTGCCGCCGCATAGAACTGATCGACTGCCTGGCGGTTCGGCGCGGCAAACGCCAGATGAAAACCCGGGCCGGGCGCACGCTGGCCGTCCGGGCGATGCTTGATCGCCAGCTTGTCCCCGCCGCCGGGAAGGCCGTAGCCGATTGCCTCCCCTGTTTGCCCTGGCCTGATATCGTCCCAGACCCTGATATAGCCGAGCGCGGCAAGGGCGGCATCGTAAAATGCCGCCGACCGCTCGATATCGGAAACACCGAGGGAGACATGGTGCAGCATTCGCTTACCCCTTGAATGAGCGCACGCCCGCGATTTGCTGAGACTCAGTGCCCAGCGTCTTCAGCCGCCTCGTTCAGCAGCCCGAAGACATAATCCGAAAACGACCGCCAGCACTCCACCCGGAACGTGTCTTCTTCCGTACGGAAAAGCACGATTTCCGCCTTGCCGAAGACCGTGCGCGATGCGGCGCCGACCGGAAAGGAAGAAAGCGACAGATCCTGTGGGCAGCCGCCCGAAAGCGTCGCCTCGGCACCCGGTCCCGAAACGATGATCGCGACATTGCGGTGGGAAACGTCGGTCGCCGAATGCAGCGTACCGGCGGCGGAAAGTGCAGCCATCAGACCGGCGCCGGCCTCATCGATCACCAGCCACTCGTCCGGGCCAATCCAGAGCGCCGATCGGGCGCCGGCCCGGCCGGATGTCTTCGGAGCATCCGGCAGCGTCAGGCCGAGAGCAGAAGAAAGTGCCGAGAGCGATTCCGCCGGCGCGCGTAGCGCCACCCGGCTGGCCGTGGGTGCGGTCGTCAACCGCACCGCTGCGGAGCCGCCGAGACGTCCGGCCAGCGCCGGTTTGCGAATTGCGACATCAGCCATGGATGCGCCCCCCTTCCTTGTCAAAGAATACCAGATCCGTCACTTCGACGGCGATCGTCCGGTCCGGCATCGGCACATAGAGCGTTTCGCCCATCCGCGCCCGGCCGCCGGCGACGAGCGCGAAGGCAATCGACCTGCCGCAATTGTCCGACCAATAGGCTGATGTGACGTGGCCGAGCATGGTCATCGGCTTCGGCTCGTTCGGGCTCGCGACGATCTGCGCGCCTTCTTCGAGCACCAGCTTCGGGTCCTTGGTGACGAGGCCGACGAGCTGTTTGCGCCCGTCCTTGACGAGATCCGGCCGCTTCAACCCGCGGATGCCGACGAAATCCGTCTTTTTCTTCGAAACCGCCCAGGAAAGTCCGGCGTCATCGGGGGTCACCGTCCCATCGGTATCCTGCCCGACGATGATGTAACCCTTCTCGGCGCGAAGAACGTGCATCGTCTCCGTGCCGTAGACGCAGGCGCCGAGCGGCTCAGCATTGGCCCAGACCGCTTCGAGAACCGACTGGCCGTAATCGGCCGGCACATTGATTTCGAAGCCGGTTTCACCGGTGAAAGAGACGCGGAAGAGCCGCGCCGGCACGCCGCAAACCGTGCACTCGGCAACGCTCATATGCGGGAAGGCCTCGTTCGAAAGATCGAGCCTTTCGACCAGCGGCGCGACGATCTCGCGCGCCTTCGGTCCCTGCACGGCGATGACAGCCCATTGTTCGGTCACCGAAGTCAGCCATACCTTCAGATGCGGGAATTCCGTCTGCAGGTAATCTTCCATGTGATGGAGAACACGCGGCGCGCCGCCGGTGGTCGTCGTCACATGGAAACGGTCGTCCGCCAGGCGTCCGACAACGCCGTCGTCATAAACGAAACCGTCCTCGCGGGTCATGATACCGTAGCGGGCCTTGCCGGGCTTCAGCGTGTCCCAGGCATTGGTGTAGATGAGGTTGAGAAATTCCGCCGCATCCGGCCCCACCACCTCGATCTTGCCGAGCGTCGAGGCGTCGAAGATACCGGCCGCCTCGCGTGCCGTCCGGCATTCGCGAGCCACCGCCTGATGCATGGTCTCGCCGGCCTGCGGATAGAACCAGGCACGCTTCCAGTTGCCGACATCCTCGAAGACCGCGCCATGGGCTTCTTCCCAGGCATGCAGCGGCGTCTTGCGCGTCGGATCGAACAGCTCTCCGCGCGAATGACCGATCAGCGTACCGTAGGTAACCGGCGTATAGGGCGCACGGAAGGTGGTGAGGCCGACCTGCGGGATTTCCTTGCCGAGCATTTCAGCGGCAATCGCCAGGCCATGCATGTTGGAGAGCTTGCCCTGGTCCGAGGCCATGCCGTTGGTCGTGAAGCGCTTGATATGCTCGATCGAATGCATGCCCTCGCGCACGGCAAGGCGGATATCCTTGGCGCAGACGTCATGCTGGAAATCGATAAAGGCCTTGGCGTTGGTCTTCGGCCCGGCGCCTTCGGCAGCACCAATCATGCCGCCCGTCCAGTCATAGGCCTGTTCGGCCGAAATTGCGATCTTCTCGCCACTGCTTCTGCCGGTGGCCTGCGCCATCAGTTCGCCGGCGGCAAGCGACTCCTCGATCGTCCGCTGCAGGTCGTCGGTGCCGTTGCACGCGCCGACCGAGAGGCAGTCCTGCGCATAGGAGCCGGGCAGGAAACGCTGGCTTTCGGCATCGAAGGCCACTTTGCCGCGCGACTGCGAGAACAGATGGACGGACGCCGTCCAGCCGGCCGAAACCAGCAGCGCATCGACCGCGATCTTGCGCGGCGAACCGCCGCCGTTGCGCGCCACCGTCATCGACGAGATGCGCAGCCGTCCCGAGGTGTTGACGACCGATTGGCCGGCCAGAACATCGATGCCGAGCGTACGCGCCTCCTCCAGCACCGCCGCTCCCGGCGTCTGCCTGCAATCGACGATGGCGGCGATCGAAACACCGGATCGTTTCAGGTCGAAAGCCGCCTCATAGGCCGAGTCGTGCGCCGTGTAGATGCCGACTTTGGCCCCGACCGCAACGCCGTAATGATTGAGATACATCCGCCCCGCCGAGGCGAGCATGATGCCCGGCCGGTCGTTGTTCGGAAACACCATGTGCCGCTCGATCGCGCCGGTGGCAAGGATCACCCGCTTGGCCCGGACCTGCCAAAGCCGCTCGCGCGGCAGATCGCGGGAAGGCTTGGCAATATGATCGGTGACGCGCTCGGCAAGACCGACGAAATTGTGGTTGTAGTAGCCGAAGGCGGTCGTGCGGGTGAGCACTTCGACATTATCCATCGCCTTCAGCCGCGCCACGGCCTTCTGTGCCCAGCTATTGCCGTCCTGTCCGTCGATCCTCACGCCGGCATCGTAGCGCAATGCCCCGCCCGCTTCCGCCTGCTCGTCGCAAAGGATCACGCGGGCGCCGGTCTCGGCCGCAGCCAGCGCCGCCGAAAGCCCGGCAACACCGGCGCCGACCACCAGCACGTCGCAATGGGCATAGCGGCTGGCATAATGGTCCGGATCCTCCTCCGTCGGTGCGACGCCGAGGCCGGCGGCACGACGGATGAGCGGTTCGTAGACGTGTTTCCAGGCGGCGCGCGGCCACATGAAGGTCTTGTAGTAGAAACCAGCGGCAAAGAACGGCGACATCAGGTTGTTGACCGCACCGACGTCGAAGGCAAGCGAGGGCCAGCGGTTTTGCGAGCTGACGATCATGCCGTCGAAGACTTCCTGCACGGTGGCGCGCACGTTCGGCTGCTTGCGTGCTGTATCGCGGGAAACGTCGATCAGCGCGTTCGGCTCTTCGGCCCCTGCCGACAGAATACCGCGGGCCCGGTGATATTTGAACGAACGGCCGATGAGATGCACGCCGTTGGCGATCAGCGCCGAGGCGACGGTATCACCTTCGAGCGCCGTATAACTCTTGCCGTCGAAGCTGAAGCGCGCGGTCCTGGCCGGTGTCAGGCGCCCCTTGCCGGCGATACGGTTCACGCCGCTCATTGCGCCTCTCCTTCCACGGCTTCATATGTCTCGACGGGCCCATGCTGCTTGGCCGCCGCACCGATCTCAGGCTTTGGTTCCCCCGCCTTGTAGGTCATGATGAACTTGTCGGTCACCGTATCGCGTGCCGCGTTGAAGAAGCGCCCACAGCCGTGAATATGCCGCCAGCGCTCGAAGATCAGCCCCTTCGGATTGTCGCGGATAAAGAAATAAGACTCGAATTCCTCGTCCGAAATCGAGGCGATATCGGCGGGCCGCGCGATATGCGCGTCACCTGCGCCACGGAATTCGAGCTCGGAGCGCTCTTCCTGACAGTAGGGGCAATAGATCAGCAGCATGTGTTACCCGTCTTAGAGTTCCGACCCGGAAACATTGGTTCCCGGAGGTTGATTGCAGAGACGCTTTCCCATCGTCACATAGGGAATGAGGCGCTTGAGAAGCTGTTCGAAATTGTCATAGGGCTCCAGCACATCGGTCATGCCGATATTCGCAAAAGCCATCTTGGCGATATCGTTGTCGATCACGAAGGCACGTCCCGGCGTTCCGCCGACCTCAGGCACGAAATAAACGGCTGGTTGGCGCAGGATCATCGCGCAAAGCAGCGTGCCGCTCTCGGCAACGAAGGGCCATTCGCTTTCGCCGGCAACCCTGTGGATCTTCTGCAGGCGGAAATCTCCGACGCCGGGAAAGACGTCACCGGCCGGCATTGCCGCGCCACTGATCCCGATCGTCAGGAGAGCCGCCGTCCACATCAGTGTGCCACCGCCGCCGCCGCCGCCTCGTCGATCAGCCGGCCACTGCGGAAACGATCCAGCGTCAGCCCGGCATTGAATTTGTGCGGCTCGTCGCGGGCAATCAGATGCGCGAAGAGATTGGCCGAGCCCGGCGTCGCCTTGAAGCCGCCGGTGCCCCAGCCGCAATTGACGTAAAGCCCGGGAACCGGCGTCTTCGACTGGATCGCCGAACGATCCGGCGTATTGTCGACGATGCCGCCCCATTGCCGCATCATCTTGACGCGCCGGAACATCGGGAAGAGCTCGCAGATAGCGTCGAGCGTGTGCGTGATGATCTGCAGCCCGCCGGTCTGGGAATAGGAATTATACTGGTCGGTGCCGGCGCCGATGACCAGCTCTCCCTTGTCGGACTGGGAGATATAGGCATGCACCGTGTTCGACATGACGACGCAGGGAAAGATCGGTTTGAGCGGCTCGGAGACCAGCGCCTGCAGAGGGCTCGATTGCAGCGGCACGCGCACATTGGCCATCTGCATGATTGTTGTCGTGTGGCCGGCCGCCGACACGGCGATCTTTCTGGCACCGATGAAGCCGCGCGAGGTCTCGACCCCGGTCACCCGTCCGTCCGGACCGCGCCGGATACCGGTCACTTCACAATTCTGGATGATGTGCACCCCGCGGTCTGAGGCCGCCCGCGCATAACCCCAGGCGACCGCGTCGTGCCTGGCCGTGCCGCCGCGCCGCTGCAGTGCTGCCCCGTTGATCGGGTAGCGCGCGCTGGCCGAGATATCGAGCGGCGGACAATAGGCCTTCGCCTGCTCCGGCGTCAGCCATTCATTGTCGATGCCGTAGAGCCGGTTGGCATGGATATGCCGCTTGAAGGACTGCTGGTCGTGAATATTGTGCGAAAGCATCATCACGCCGCGCGGCGAATACATCACATTGTAGTTGAGCTCCTGGGAAAGCCCTTCCCAGAGCTTCATCGAATGCTCGTAAATGTGCATGCTCTCTTCGTAGAGATAGTTCGAGCGGATGATGGTGGTGTTGCGCCCGGTATTGCCGCCGCCGAGCCAGCCCTTCTCGATCACCGCCACATTGGTGATGCCGTGCTCCTTGGCGAGATAGTAGGCAGCGCCCAGCCCGTGGCCGCCGCCGCCAATGATGACGACGTCGTATTCGGCGCGCGGCTCAGGCGAAGTCCACTGCTTCTCCCAGCCCTTGTGGCCGCGAAGGGCCTCCCGTGCCACGGCAAAAACCGAATATTTCCGCATCCGCCTTCTTCTCCTTCGGGAAAGGGCTTGTTCTCCGCGCTCATACAAATCGCAAATCCAAATGCGGCACAACGGTTCTTTTGCGACGCGCGAGAGCTTTGCTTTCGACACGCTGACGAGAATGCCGTTCCAGGCGGATGACGCAAGCGTCTGCATTTCCGCTGAGCCGCCGGACCGCCCCTAACCCAAGAGGGTGAGAAGACAAGCAATTGCTAAAATGTTAACAATCGCACGTTCCCGGGGTACGTGTATCATGTGGGGTTGGCGCTCAGTATCAATCGCGATGCTTTGCATCGCGTTAAGCGGCGCATGGCCGGCGCTCGCCGCCGAGCCGGTTGGCCAGGCCGTCGTCATCAAGACGCAGGTGACGGGACAGAGCGGGCCGATCGAGGTCGACACCAGCGTCCATCGCAACGAGCGCATCAAGACATCACCGTCGGGGCTTGGCCAATTCGTGTTTCGTGACGGCACGAAGCTCGCGGTGGGCTGGGGTTCGTCGGTCGTGATCGACAAATATGTCTTCGATGATTCCCAATCGGTCAAGAAACTGACGATCAGGGCAGCAAAGGGCACATTCCGCTGGGTCAGCGGCAATTCCAACTCCTCGGCCTACCAGATCCTGACGCCGGCCGGCACGATCGGCGTGCGCGGCACCGCTTTCGATTTCTACGTCGGCCCGGATGGCACGACCGCCGTCGTGCTGTTGAATGGCGCTGCCCGTTTCTGCGGCCCGGGCGGCTGCCGGCAATTGCAGCAGCGCTGCGATTGTGTGGTGGCCAAGCCGAACGGCGATATGTCGGCGGCACGCCGGGTCGATCCCAGCATCCTCGCGACACTCGGAAATCAGCACGCCCTGCCCTTCCTCTCCGGCAATCAGCGGCTTGCAGGCGGCATCGGCATGCTCGGCGGCTGCAATATGGCGTCAGCCGCGCCGGAAAGAAGGGACAGGAACCGGCCCCCGCCTCCGGCTTCGCCCGATCCACAGAAACAAGATCCGCCGCCGAAACAGGCCGAGCCGCAAAAGGAACGGCCACACAAGCCCGATAAGCCGCATCACGACAAACCGCACCATGATAGGCCACATCACGACAGGCCGGATAGGCCCGACAAGCATGATGGAAACGACAGGCCGGGAAATCACAGCCAGAATCACGGGAATGACCGGGATCATCGAGGACACGACCGCGACCATGGCGGAGATCGTGATCACGATAAGGATCGTGATCGAGATCACGGCAGGGATCGCAACCACGACAAGGGCCGGAGTTTCAATCGGAACCGCTGACGCCTTCAGTCGGCCGCGCTCTTCTCGAGGCGATCAGCCACCTCGCGAAAATGATCGGTCCTGCCGGAGATCCGCTGATAGAATTCCGCCAAACCGCCGATCACCTGCGCCGCCCGGAGCTTTGCCGTGCCGATAAGCTTGCGGGTGTTCTTTGAATGCGAAAGCAGGGCCTGCATCAGTTGCTGGTGAACGACAACAAGCGCTGCAAACTCGGCAGATGCTGCAACGCGCTCGTCGCCGACGACGGCGAGGATCTGCGTTCGGCTGCTCTTGCCCTTGAGCGGGATGGCACCGGCCTCGATCAGCGCCATTCCCCGCACCGACCTTGCCGTGCTGTCGGATATCAGAATATCGAAGCCGACCTCTTTGCAGCATGATTCCAGCCGCGCCGCGACGTTGACGGCATCACCAACCGCCGAATAGTTGAAGCGCGTCTTGGCGCCCATATTGCCGACGCAGGCAAGGCCGGTATGGATGCCGATGCCGATCCCGACCTCTTGTCCTGGCCCGAAGCCGAAGGCGTCGCCGGCGTTCAATTCGGCCAGCGTTTCGCGCATGGCAAGTGCTGCGCGAACGGCCTTGGTTTCATGATCGGCCACATCGACAGGCGCATTCCAGAACGCCATGATCGAATCGCCGATGAACTTGTCGAGCGTGCCTTCATGGGCCACCACATGGCGGCTCAGCGCATCGAGCAACGTGTTCAGGAACGCGACGACATCTGTCGGCGCCAGCCGCTCGCTGATCTCCGTAAAGCTCCTGACGTCGACGAACATTACCGTCAGTTCGCGATCGTCGCCGCCGAGGCGCAAAGCATCGGGGGTATGCTCGATGCGGTGGAGCAGCGATGGAGAAAGATAATGCCCGAAGGCGCGCCGCACCGCGCGCCGCTCCCTGTCGATCACCAGGATCCGGAACGAGGTCGCGGCAAAATGAATGATCGATCCGCTGACGATCGGAGCCAGCGGATCGAAGAGAAGTCCTGCATAAAGAAACGACAGCCAGGACGCCACCAGCGCCATGGCCGTGATCAGCAGGCCACAGATTAGAGCGACGGCGGGGCTGACGAAGGTCGTCACCACGACGAGCAGGCATCCGACCACCGCGATCGTCAGGATTTCCAGCCCGTCGGCCCAGTCGGGCCGCGACAAGAAATGGCCGGAGAGGATCTGCTCGACGGCCTGCGCATGCAGCGAAACGCCGGGAACGTTCTCGCCAAGCGCAGTGACGCGGATGTCCTGCAGGCCGGCTGCCGATGTGCCGACGAAGACGATGCTGCCGTCGATGGCGGCCGCGACCTCGGGAGAGGCCCCTTCGGCCGCGAGCACCTGACGGGCGGATATATAACGTTCCGCTCGGTCGGGGCTGACATAAAGCCAGAGTTCGCCTGCTGCCGTCAGCGGCACGACGAAATCGCCGATCTTTGCCGATGTCATGATGCCGGCGCGATCGGGCGCGCCCGATAGCACATAGGTCGATGCCCCCTGTGCGACGCGCAGGGCCTCGATTGCGAGATTGGGATAGAGCTGTTCGCCGTCTGTCAGGAACAGTGGCACCGCCCGCACCACCGGCGAGGGGTTGCCGGGATTGAGGCTGATATGGCCGAGCCCCGCCGCATTGGCCTCCAATTGCGGTCTGAGCGGCGTCGAGGCACCAAGATAGGGTGGGGCCGAGACGGGGCTTTCGCCGGTGAAGGCGAAGCCCGCCTTGACCGGCGGCCGGTAGTTGCCCTCGTTGGAAAGTCCGAAGCCGAGCACGACGGGTTTTCCGGCAATTGAACGGGCGAATATCTCGTCATTGTCGGGCAGCTTCTCGGCCAAGGACGGATCCACACCGGCAACGTCGCGCACAACATTGCGCGGCGACAGCCGATCCGGCTCGGCGAAGAGAACATCGAAGGCGATGGCCGAGGCACCCATCTCCGAAAGCCGGTCTACGAGCAGAGCCATCCGGTCCCGCGGCCACGGCCACTGGCCGAATTCGCGCAACGACGTCTCGTCGATGTCGATCACGCGGACCGGCATCGGCTCGAAGGTCCTGGGAACCAGCCGCTGATACTCGTCGAACGTCACGCCGCGGATCAGCTTGAAAATCCCAGGATCGCCTGCCCGGAGGAGCGTCAGCATAGCCACGATCGCTAGGCCGATAACGACACCGATTTGCTGCACGCGCGTCATGATCTCACCGGCTGTCCCTCCGACGGCCGACAGAACGGCCCGCACCTGCCGGCAGACAGGCTACGCCGCTTTCGGTCCAAACGCCATTCGCAGATGCATCCCGGGCGCTGTCTTTTCAGCATCCTAAGCTACGAAACCTATGCGCTGGTGAACGAAATCGTCGACGCCGGAGCACGCCGATCGCCCAAGGGTCAGGACGGCTCTCAAGGAGGCAATCGCCGCGCTGGACGAAGCTGCGCCCGAACCGGCCGGATCATGACTGGATTACGCGAAGCATGATTTTTCCGCCCGCCTCCCATCCCCATCTGGACTTCCCCTACCCGATCTGCTATTTCGCGTCACCAATCGCAAGGCTCCGGCCGCGCGAACGTAATTATTTTGCCTCAGGCCGCTGCGCCGCCTCCGGCATCAACCAACCAAAGGAACGTGATTCTCGTGCAGGTACTTGTCCGCGATAACAATGTTGATCAGGCTCTCCGCGCTCTCAAGAAGAAGATGCAGCGCGAAGGCATTTTCCGCGAAATGAAGATGCGCGACTATTACGAGAAGCCGTCGCAGAAGCGTGCTCGCGAAAAGGCCGAGGCTGTTCGTCGCGTTCGCAAGCTGGCCCGCAAGCGCGCCCAGCGCGAAGGTCTGGTCGCAGCACGCTGAGCGTTTCCGTCGTTATTTCGACGTTTTCAGATGCATTGTGGCGGGGGCGATCGGTTCGCCGCCGCCTTTTTTAGTTTGCCGCTGAGAGATCGCATATCCGCGCACCGGATATGCCGTATGGGGAAAGCGAGCCCGAATGGCTGTCAATACCTTTAATCCGTCCCGCGCTCTGCGTTTGCAGAAAACGGCATTCCTGCCCGCTTTGGCGCTGGCGGCAATGTTCGGCCTCGCCGGCTGTGAGACGACCAATACCACGGATGCCGTGATCCGCATCGACAAGGCGCAGGGCTCGGAAGAGAACATCGCGTCGCTGACGGCGGTCATCAACGCCAATCCGAGGGATCCCGAAGGTTACAACGTCCGTGGTTCCGCCTATGGCCGCGCCGGCCAGTTCCGCCCGGCGCTGAACGATTTCAACACGGCATTACAGATCAATCCGCGGTTTTTCCAGGCTTACGCCAACCGCGCTCTCGTTTATCGCAACATGGGCCAGCAGGCCCAGGCGATTTCCGATTACAATGCCGCCCTGCAGATCAATCCGAGCTACGACGTCGCCTATATCGGCCGCGGCAATGTCTATCGCATGGCCGGCCAGGATGATCAGGCTTTCAACGATTTCGACAAGGCGATCCAGCTCGGCACCACCGATGGCCGCGCCTACCACAATCGTGGCCTGATCTATCAGAAGCGCAATCAGCAGGATAAAGCGATCGACGATTTCTCGAAAGCGATCTCGCTCGCCCCGAATTCGGCCGAGCCCTATAATGGCCGCGGCATTTCCTATATCGCGCTGAACGACGACGACAACGCCTTTGCCGATTTCAACCATGCGATCGAGCTTAACGGCAACATCGCCGAATCCTGGGCCAACCAGGCGCTCGTCTACGAACGCCGCGGCGACAAGGCGAAGGCTGCCCGCTCCTATCGCCATGCGATCGGTCTCGATCCGAAGTACCAGCCGGCTCGTGACGGTCTTGCTCGCGTCGGCGTCGCCCCAGCCGGCTAAGGACATCATTGGGCAGCCCGAAGCATCGGGCGGTTCGCAACGGCCTCTTGCCGATCGCGCCCTCGGAGCTGTCGGCCAAAGCATTGATGTTCAAGCGAATCTTCCGGTCGCTCGATGTCATCGAGGTGACAGCGTGCTAACCCGGGCGGAGGAAGCGACGCAGCCGCAAAGCCGGCCGCACCGTCTTGCACCGAGAAGCGAAAAAGCGTCCATCATCGTTGATGGCCTGTCATAGTGTGTTGCAACCTGCTCTCGCTCCCCCTAACATGGACCTGCTTCGATAGCCCGCTATCGGATGTTCGAACACGTGTTGGGGGCGGTTTGCGAGAGATGCGGATCTTTGCTTTCCTGGCCGCAGGCGAAAATCGTTGCGGGCCACGCGCATTACAGCGCCGCGCGTCTTTTCAAACGCACGAAGAACGCTTTAGCACTTTGAATTCGTGCATAATTTGGTCCTTAAATCGATTCCGATTTAAGGAATTATGCATGCGTGCATTCGATATGGCGTAACAGATGAAAATCGTAGCGCTGTTCTTTCCCAAGGCTTCGATCGGCACCTACCTCGTCGCCATGGCGGTGGCGATCGCACTGCCGATCTTCGCCTTCGTGGCGCTGCTTCTGCTGCAGCTGGAGGACAACCAGCGTTCGACGCTGAAGCGCGAGACGGCCCAGGATGCGCTTGCCCTTTCACGCATCATCGACCGCCAGCTTCAGGACATGGCGACGACGCTGCGGCTGCTTTCGAGTTCGCCGGAGCTTGAAAACGGCAATCTCGCCTCCTTCCATGAGCGCACGGAAACGGCCCTCAGAGACAATACGCTTTTCGTCATCGCCGTCGACCGCAGCGGCCAGCAACTGCTGAACACACGTCGGGCATTCGGCACGCCGCTCGGCAAGACGGCGAACATCCCTGCCCTCGAAGCGGTCATGGCTTCCGGTCGCATCGAGGCCTCCGACGTCTTTCGCGGCCGGACCAGCGGCGAATGGGTCTATAACGTCACCCTGCCACGGAAGAATGATCCGGTCGCAGCCCTCATCATCACGCAAAACGCAAAGGATCTGGGCAAGCTCGTGACCACCGAAGGTCTTGCCTCCGGCTGGTCGGCCGCCGTCATCGACGAGAGCGGCCACGTCGTTGCAGCCAGTGGCCCCGCCAATCTTGAACCCGGTACGCCCTTCGATCCGCGCATTCTGCCGGCGCTCACCGTGTCCCGTGGCGTCTTCGAAGACGAGACTATCCTGCCGCACATGCTCCTCGGTTATGCCCAGATTCCCGGTTGGTCGTGGAAGACGGTGATCTGGGGACCGATTGCCCAGGCTTCGATCCTCAGCACCTGGCGTTTCCTCATCATCGGCGGCGTTGCACTGGTGCTCGTCGCCGTGCTGGCCGCCTATGCCGTCGCAAGACAGGTGCGCACCACCATCCGCGATATCGCCGATATGGCAAACCGCATGGGCGAAGGGCATATCGTCTCACCGGTCGAGACCAGCGTCATCGAGGCGAACCAGGTAGCGATTGCCCTCTCGAATGCCTCTTTCGACCGTAGCCAGACCGAGGACCGGCTGCGTTTCGTCATGCACGAACTCGTCCACCGCACCAAGAATCTTCTGACGCTTGCCCAGGCAATGATGCGCCAGCTGGCCAAGCAGTCGGACAGCGTCGAGACCTTCCGCGCCGCCGTCGCCGACCGTCTTGAGGGGTTGGTGCGCTCGATCGAGCTCCTGACCAGCGAGCAATGGGGAGGTGTATCGCTACGGCGGGTCGTCGACATCCATTTGCACGCATTCCCGCAATCGCGCGAGCAGATCGACATCAGCGGCGAAAACTTCGTGCTGAAGCCGGATGCAGTGCAGAATCTCGGCCTCGCCTTGCATGAACTCGCCACCAATTCGGTGAAATACGGGGCGCTCTCCGTACCTCAAGGCCGTGTCCGCTTCGAGTGGCGCGACGTCAGGGAGGAAGACAAGCCGGATGCCCTGCTCCGCTTCACCTGGGAGGAACGCGGCGGCCCGCCTGTCACCCAGCCATCACGCTCGGGCTTCGGCACGACCGTTATCAAGGCTCATGCCGCCTCCGCCTTCCGCGGCACGGTCGAGATCGATTTCCGGCCCGAAGGCCTGTTATGGGTGCTGACGGCGCAACGCGCCACGCTGGAGCGGGAATAGAGCGCCGCGCGTCTCTTATGACGCGCTAAGGACGCTCTATCACTTTGAAACAGCGCCCGGAACAATCGCTATCTCCACCCGTTTCGGACAGGTCGTTCCAAAGGAGAAAGACCATGTTCAAGCAAACGATGATCGCAGCCGCGGCACTGACGGCCGTTGCCTGGGCGAGCCTGGCGGGCGCGGAAAACTATGTCACGCTTGGCCGGCTGGTCTGCGGATCGGATGGCGGCCAGGGTCTGATCGTCACCTCCCAGAAAAACCTCATCTGCACTTATACGTCGGCGGCCGGCGGCGCCAAGGCGGTCTATGCCGGCAAAATCGAGAAATTCGGCCTTGATATCGGCCAGACCGGCAAGAGCGTCATGATCTGGCAGGTGCTGGCAAAGACCGGCACGGATATCCCGCAATTCGCCCTTGCCGGCGAGTATTACGGGATCGGCGCCGATGCAAGCATCGGTGCTGGCGCCGGCGCCAAAGTCATCGCCGGCGGCACCGACAAGGCCTTCATGCTGCAGCCGTTGAACGTCCAGGCGCAGGAAGGTTTGAACCTGGCGATCGGCGTCGAGAAGATGACGCTCGTGCCGGGAGAGACCTGACGACAGTCGTCCAAGGCAGACAGTAGTTACCTGCTTACGTGAACCAAACAGCCGCCCGAAAGGCGGCTGCAACGATCAGTGCGCGAGCGCCTTGTTGATATCCTCGGTCATCTTCTTCGCGTCACCGAGCAGCATCATCGTGCCGTCCTTATAGAACAGCGTATTGTCGATGCCGGCATAACCCGAGCCGAGCGAGCGTTTGACGAAGAGGCAGGTCTTTGCCCGGTCGACGTCGAGGATCGGCATGCCGTAGATCGGTGAGGTCTTGTCATCGCGCGCCGCCGGATTGGTCACGTCATTGGCACCGATGACATAGGCAACGTCGGCTTGAGCGAATTCCGAGTTGATGTCCTCAAGCTCGAAAACCTCATCATAGGGAACATTCGCTTCGGCGAGCAACACATTCATGTGGCCGGGCATACGGCCTGCGACCGGATGGATCGCATATTTCACCTCGACGCCGTTCTTCTTGAGATTGTCCGCGAGCTCGCGCAGCGCATGCTGGGCCTGGGCGACCGCCATGCCATATCCCGGCACGATGATGACCTTCGATGCATTGGCCATCAGATAGGCCGCATCCTCGGCCGAGCCGAGCTTCACCGTCCTGTCTGAGGTGTCTGGTCCGCCGGACGCCGTCTCACCGCCGAAACCGCCGAGGATGACGGAGACGAAGGAACGGTTCATACCCTTGCACATGATGTAGGAGAGGATCGCGCCGGAGGAGCCGACGAGCGCGCCCGTGATGATCAGCGCCAGATTGCCGAGCGTGAAGCCGATGCCGGCCGCCGCCCAGCCTGAATAGGAGTTCAGCATCGACACGACGACCGGCATATCGGCCCCGCCGATCGGCACGATCAGCAGAACGCCGAGCGCCAACGACAGCGCGACGACGGCCCAGAAGTCGAAATGGCTCTCGGTGGCGGCCAGCCCGATGATGAAGAGCACGATCAGCACCAACAGGCTCGCATTGATCACATGCCGGTAGGGCAACAGAATCGGCTTACCGGACATGCGCCCGTCGAGCTTCAGAAAGGCAATGATCGAACCGGTGAAAGTCAGCGCGCCGATCGCCACGCCGAGCGCCATCTCGACGCGCGCCTCGGTGTGGATGTGACCGATCTCACCGATGCCGAAGGAAGCCGGCGTGTAGAGCGCGGAGGCCGCGACCAGCACCGCGGCAAGGCCGACCAGCGAATGGAAACCCGCGACGAGCTGCGGCATCGAGGTCATGGGTATGGTGCGGGCGACATAGGCGCCGACACTGCCACCGATGGCAAGCCCAAGGATGATCAGCACGAAGCCGCCGAAGTCAGGCGTCGCCAGCACCAGCGTCGTCAGAATCGCGATGCCCATGCCGATCATGCCGTAGAGATTGCCCTTGCGGCTGGTAGCCGGATGCGACAGGCCGCGCAGCGCCAGGATGAAGAGCACGCCGGAGACGAGGTAGAGGAAGGCTGCGATATTGGTCATCAGTCCCTCACCGATCCTTTTTGCGGTACATCGAAAGCATCCGCTGCGTGACGAGGAAACCGCCGAAGATGTTCACCGAGACGAGCACCAGGGCGACGAAACCGAAACCGGTCGCAAGGCCGCTGGTCGAGATGCCGACCGCCAGAAGCGCGCCGACGACGATGACGGAGGAGATCGCATTGGTGACGGCCATCAGCGGCGTATGCAGCGCCGGCGTCACCGACCATACGACGTAATAACCGACGAAGATCGACAAGACGAAGATGGCGAGCTGGAAGACGAAGGGATCGATCGCCCCGCCAGTCGCAGCACTTGCCGCTTCCGGTGCCTGGGCAGCCGCCGTGATCACGGCGGTCACCGCATGGTCGAGCTGCTCCAGCGCCCTGTCCATTGCGTCACTGGCCATCAGATGTCTCCCTTCTTCGCGCCGCCGAAGGCGGGATGAACCACGTCCCCGGCATAGGTCAGCATCGTCGCCTTGACGAGTTCGTCGTCAAGATTGACGACGACGCTCCGCGTTTCCTTGTTGACCATGGTCTCGAGGAAGGTCACGAGGTTCTTGGCGTAGAGCGCCGAGGCGCTGGCCGCAACCCGGCCCGGCATGTTGGCGAAACCGATCACGCTGACGCCTTCGACATCGGCGACCTCGCCGGGGACGACGCCCTCGATATTGCCGCCGCGCTCGACCGCGAGGTCGACGGCGACCGCACCCGACTTCATCGAGGCAAGCATGGCGCGCGAAACGAGCCGCGGCGCCGCACGACCGGGGATCAGCGCGGTGGTGATGACGATATCCTGCTTGGCGATGTGTTCGGCAACCAGAGCCGCCTGTTTCGCCTGATAGTCGGCAGACATTTCCTTGGCATAGCCGCCGGCCGTTTCCGCCGCCTTGAACTCTTCGTCCTCGACGGCGATGAACTTGGCGCCGAGCGAGGCGACCTGCTCCTTGGCAGCGGGGCGAACGTCGGTGGCCGAGACCGCGGCGCCGAGACGGCGCGCGGTCGCGATCGCCTGAAGACCGGCGACGCCGGCGCCCATGACGAAGACTTTGGCGGCCGGGACGGTGCCAGCCGCCGTCATCATCATCGGCATGGCGCGGTCATAAACCGCCGCCGCCTCGATGACGGCCTGGTAACCGGCAAGATTGGCCTGGGACGACAGCACGTCCATGGACTGGGCGCGGGTAATGCGCGGCATCAACTCCATCGCGAAAGCCGAAAGCCCGGCACTTGCCAGTGCCGCGATCGCTTCGTCATTGCCGTAGGGGTCCATGATGGCAATGATCACGGCACCGCTTTTATAGCCGGAGATTTCCGATCCGCTGGGCCGACGCACCTTCAGCACGACATCGGCCAAGGCTGCATCCGCAAAACTGCCGATCCTGGCACCGGCGGCCTCGAAATCCCCATCCGGAATCCGCGAAGCCGCACCGGCACCGGCTTCAACGACGACGTCGAAGCCGAAACTCTTCATCTTCTTCACGGTCTCGGCGGAGGCGGCGACGCGTGTCTCCTCGCCCGTGACTTCCCTTGCAACGAAAACGATATTGCCCAACTGCCCCCTCCTCCGGGTCAGCCAGACCGCCGCAGGTTTCCCTGCGCAGGCCAAGCACCTCATTCAAAAAGCTTCGGAGAAGCTCTCCTTCCCTCAGAGTGCCGTGCGTCCTTTCGGACGCACAAAGGACCGCTCTGACCCTCTGAATCTACGCGATCAGCGGAACAGGAAGATGCCGGCTGCGAGAAGAATGATGAAGACGAAGAGGCCACCGAGAAGGCCGGCGCCGCCGAAGAAACCAGCGGTCATCGCAAGCAGGAGGACGATGAGCAGCATCGAGCCGTATTTCGCGCTGGCGATGAACATGTCGTAGGTCTTTTCATGTTCTTTATAATCCATCGGCGCGCCGGTCTCGACCGGTCCGGTATGATGTTCGGCCATAAATATCGTCTCCCTGAAATGCCTCTGCGCTGCTCGATTCCCTAGCCTGAGCGAGGGAAATCCCTTCTTGCAGGGATTACACAATGACAGGCGAAAGCGCAATGCATGAGAATGCCGCAGGCGCGCGTGGCAACCGCGATGTCAGAGGCCTGGACGGACCTGAAGGACGGCTGATATCGCCTGCCGTCCATCGCCCTCCTCTGCCCGGCGGAGATCGTCTCTCCGTCGGGAACAGGGTAAATTACAGCGGCAGGTCGGTGCCGAGTTCGCCTTGCGGCACGAAACGCGCCGTCGGAATGATGGTGAGCGGCGGCAGGGTGTCGTTGGGATTGCGCGAAAACATCATGCGCTGCTCGCTGGCGCTCGAGATGAAGAAGGGATAGCGCGTCAACAGCTTTCGCCCGACCTCGATCACATTCGTCGCCATCAGCGTCATGTCGATCCCGTAATTCTTCGCCAGCCGGCCGGGCACGACCGTATCGGCATAGAAGACCCGCTTGTAGAAGGCCGCATGCGGCGGCCGAACGAATTGAAGAACGCGGTCCGCACGGAAATACGCCGCCGCCACGATGGTCGGCCTCAGCGTCAGATAGGGAACCCACGGCAGATCGGCGGTGAGCTCGGGGTCGGCCGCGAAACGCGCCGGATCGATCAGGGTCAGCCCCGCATCCAGAAGGTCATCCATCGCCTCGGGAAAGGCGCCACCGGACTGACTGAGGCGATGTTCCGGTGTCACATAATGAACCCGGATCGTACTGACCAGTTCCCCATAATAATACAGACCGAAGATATAGGCGTGGCTGTCGAAATCGCTGTCATCAAGCAGCCCTTTCGGGGCAAGCGCCAGCACGTCATGGGCCTTGTAGGCCTTGTAGCGCAACCGTTCCACCTGCTCCATGTCTTCGCTGCTTTCGACGCGGCGATACTCGACATGATCCAAAACTTCCAAAATTTTTGTGCTGAAATCGCTACGCTTGAACAGTGTCTCTGACATTTCTCGATCCGCTCGTTAACGGATCATTAATCATACGCCAGCGAAATTTAGGCAAGGAAATCCGATAATTTCCCTTGTTTTTAAATCGTTAAGGTTAACGCGGCACGCGCTTTTCACGGGGTAAACTGTCTGTTGAGACCGCTCAGGCGACCTTGTTGCGGCGGCGTTGTACGACGCGGCGGCCGATGCCCTGCTGCAACAACGGGATATTCTGGGAAGGCACCGGCGGCGAGAAAACGTAACCCTGAACAAGATCGGCGCTGCGGTGCTTGTTGAGCAGTGCGAGCTGCTCCTCGGTTTCGACACCTTCAATGACGATCTTCAGGCCCAGTTCGCGGGCGAGATGGACCGTGCCGCGCAGCAGCTTCAGGCGACGGTTATCTTCGACGATGTTGCGCACGAAGGAGCGATCGATCTTGACGATATCGAGCGGCAGTGTGTCGAGGTAGCTGAGGCTGGAGAAGCCGGTACCGAAATCGTCGATGGCGATGGTGATGCCGCGAGCCCTGAGCTCGGCCAGGATGGCGCGCACAGCCGCCGGCTCGTCGATCAGGCAGCTTTCGGTGACTTCGAGATGCAGCCGCGCCGCGTCGAGACCGGAATGGGCAAGCGCTTCGGCGACCACCGCGAGAATATCGGCATCGCGCAGATCCCGCGCCGAAAGGTTCACCGAGACGGCGATATGTTCCGGCCAGTTCATGCATTCGCTGCACGCCTTGAACAACACGAAACGAGTGATGTCGGAGATGATGCCCATATCTTCGGCGAGCCGGATGAAGACGTCGGGCGGGATCGAGCCCTTCTCCGGATGCACCCAGCGCGCCAACGCTTCGGCGCATTCGATCCGCGAGCCGTCGGACCGGAACATCGGCTGGAAGGCAAGATGCAGCGCCTGCGCCGAGACCGCGTCGCGCAAATCCGCTTTCAGCTTCTGCTGCTCGATATAGCGGCCATCCATCTCCCGCTCGAAGCCGGAAATGCCGCCCTTGAAGCGCGACTTGCTTTCGAACAGCGCCAGATCCGCCTTGACGCTCCATTCGTCCATCGCAAACGCAGCACTCTCGAGGATCGCGTAGCCGGCGCTGAGCGAAACCAGGAAGGTCAGCTCGTCGACTGCGTAGTTGCCCTGGATTGCGGCGTGCACGCGGCGGATCTCGACGTCGAGCGAGGCCTGTTCCTTCGCATGCGGGAAGAACAGGATGAACTGGTCTCCCATCAACCGGCCGAGGATGGCGTTGCCGGAGGCCTGCTTGATGCGGGCGGCGATGGCGCAAAGCAGATGGTCGCCTGTAACGTGGCCGCGCATGTCGTTGACATGTTTGAACTCATCGATATCGAGAACCATGAAGCCGAGTGGCCCGGACTTCCTTTGATGTTTGGCGAGATAATCCTGCACCAGCTGCCCGAAATATTCTCGGTTCGGCAGGCCGGTCAGCGCATCGAAGCGGACCATGTGCATGATCTTCTGCTCCGCCTTCACCCGGCTCGACACGTCCTCGAAGATCAGCACGGCGCCGCCGTCGGCCCTGCGGCTGGCGGAGAATTCGAGCGACAGGCCCTCGGGGAAATGGATGAGCGTGCGCGACAGGTTGCCTTCGGCGACTTGGGTGAGCTGGCGCAGGATGAGCTCCGGCTGCGAGGCGTCCATGAAGCTGTAGCGCGCGCCGTAGCGTAGCACGGCGCCGAGATCGCGGTCCTTCAACCGATCCGGCGCACCGATCTTCAAAAGCTCGCAGGCCTTGCGATTGACGACCTGGATGCGGTTTTCGGCATCGACCATGACTAGGCCATGCGGCATGTTGTTGAGCGCCGTATCGAAGCGGTCGGCGATGATGGTGATTTCCCGGCGCGCGATGACATTCTCATAGAGGAACTCGCGCACGCCGTTCGCCATGGCACGCGTCGTCAGCCAGAAGGGAATGAGGAAGATCGACAACAAGCCACGATAAAAATCGAGCGCCAACAGGCTGCAGACAATCATCGGCAGACAGCAGGAAAAGGTCTGGAGGTCAACCGCCAGGCGCGAACCATAATTGCGGCCGACAACGGAAACCATGGTCGCCATGGTAACCGCAATGCAGGCAAGTTCCGCAAAGGAATCATGGACGACGAAGATGGCGTAGCCGCTGGCGATGCCAAGCAGGGTGGTGGTGCAGGCAGCACCCGCAACCAGGATCCGCTCCCAACGCTCGATTCCGGCGTGCGACAGGCTCTCCTTGTCAACGCGGTCGAACTGCCGGAAGATGACCATGCGAACGCAGAAGACCAGGAGGAAGGCGGCCGCCAGCAGGATATAGACGAAGGACTGGGTCTTGGCAGCAACGGCAAGGCATGTCGCGACATGCACGATCACGCCAGCAAGCAGCGTCATGCGGTTCCCGGAAAGGGAACTCACAAACGACAGATACACATCTATAGGGACCCTGTTCGGGTTATCTGGCTTCATCCACACTTTCCCTGTGCGCGGGAATTCTAGGCCCAACCTTTTAAAAATTGATTTCAATGGAATCAAACATTTGGTCAAATTTTCTAAAACCACAGGGTGAACCGCACAGCTTACGCGAGTTAATGCAGCCTACCGGCGAGATTACCGAAATAATTTATCCACGCCTGGGTTGTTGAAATATTTGACGGCCCTACGGCGGGGCCGATGCGTCTAAGACTATACTCCAACGCGAGGCATTTATCCTTCCAATTTCAAAGGCCGTGGTCTACATCGATTGCAAGAGGAAAAACTGCCGGAAAACCGGTGGGACAAGAACAAGGGGAGGCGAATGTCGGTACTTCTGGCCGCAAGCCGGCTGATTGACTCGATCAGTCAGTTCATGGGCAAACTTTCCGAATATATGGTGCTGTTCTGCTGCCTGATCAGCGCCGGAAACGCCATCGTCCGGTATGCCTTCAACTACAGTTCGAACGGCTGGCTGGAGATCCAGTGGTATCTCTTCGCCTTCGTCGTCATGCTCGGCGCTTCGCATGCGCTGCGCAACAACGAGCATGTCCGCGTCGATCTGATCTATGGATCGGTTTCCGACAGGGCGAAGATCTGGATGGACATCGTCGGCCTCATCCTCTTCCTGATCCCCGTCTGCGTCTTCCTCACCTGGGTCTGCTGGCCCTTCTTCGCACTGTCCTACCGGCAAGGGGAAATATCGGGCAACGCCGGCGGGCTGATCCGCTGGCCCGTCAAGCTGATCCTCGTCGCCGGCTTCGGGTTGCTTTCCCTTCAGGGCGTTTCCGAACTGATCAAGCGGATCGCAGCCGTTACCGGCCAGATCAGCATCGATACAAAATACGAAAAGCCGCTGCAGTAACGCGGGCTGGGAGAAACGGACTTGTTTGATTTCGGTATCATCCCGCCGGCCATGTTCCTGGGCATGGTCATCTTCATGCTTTACGGCTTTCCGGTCGCCTTTTCGCTCGCCGCCGTCGGCCTGTTCTTCGGCATTATCGGCATCGTCACCGGCCATTTCGGCGCGGTCTGGTTACAAGCGCTGCCGCCGCGCTTCTTCGGCATCCTTTCCAACGACCTCCTGCTCGCCATTCCCTTCTTCACCTTCATGGGCGCGATACTGGAGCGCTGCGGGCTTGCCGAGGATCTGCTCGAAGGCACCGGCAAACTCTTCGGTGGCATACCCGGCGGCCTCGCCTATGCCGTCATCCTCGTCGGCGCCGTGCTCGGCGCGATCACCGGCACGGTGGCCGCTTCCGTGATCACCATGGGGGTGATCTCGCTGCCGATCATGCTGCGCTACGGCTACAATCCGCGCCTTGCCACCGGCGTCATCGCCGCCTCGGGCACGATCACCCAGGTGATCCCACCTTCGCTCGTGCTCGTCGTTCTCGCCGATCAGCTCGGCAGGTCGGTCGGTGACATGTATCTCGGCGCGATCGGCCCCTCGATCTTGCAGGTGACGATCTTCGTCCTCTTCATCCTGGTCATGTCGATTATCCGGCCGAAATCGATGCCGCCGCTGCCGAAAGAGGTGCGCGGCGATTTCAACTGGGC
This sequence comes from Rhizobium sp. CB2179, assembly GCF_057653455.1. Lineage (NCBI taxonomy): Bacteria > Pseudomonadati > Pseudomonadota > Alphaproteobacteria > Hyphomicrobiales > Rhizobiaceae > Rhizobium > Rhizobium sp. CB2179. The sequence continues at coordinate 3,874,950 of NZ_CM172781.1, forward strand.
TCTGCTCGTGAAGGTGCTGATGGGCATGGTCCCCTCGATCGTGCTGATCTTCCTGGTGCTCGGCACGATCTTCATGGGCCTTGCAACGCCGACGGAAGCAGGCGCGCTCGGCGTCGTCGGCGCCATTGTGCTTGCCGCCATGAATCGCCGCCTCACCTGGCCGCTGATCCGCGAAGCCATGTCATCGACCACGCACATCACATCCATGGTGGTGATGATCCTGATCGGCTCCACCTGTTTCAGCCTGGTCTTCCAGGGCATGGACGGCTCGCGCTGGATCGAGCACATGCTGTCGGGCATTCCCGGCGGGCCGGTCGGTTTCCTGATCTTCGTCAACATCTTCATCTTCGTGCTCGCCTTCTTCCTCGATTTCTTCGAGATCGCCTTCATCGTCATCCCGATGCTCGCACCCGTCGCCTCCAGTCTCGGCATCGACCTGATCTGGTTCGGCGTCCTGATCTGCGTCAACATGCAGACGAGCTTCATGCATCCGCCCTTCGGCTTCGCGCTCTTCTATCTGCGCTCAATCGCCAGCAAGGACGTCAAGACCTCGGATATCTACATGGGCGCGCTCCCCTGGGTCGGCATGCAGCTGATCCTGGTTGCGATCGTGATCTTCTGGCCGCAATCGGTAACCTATTGGCTGGATCACGGCCCGAAGGTCGACCCGAACTCGATCAAGATCGAAGTCCCGGGCTTCGGCGGCCAGCTCGGCCTGCCACCGCTGGGCGGCGGCGGCAATGGCTCACCGCAGATCCCCGGCCTGACCCTGCCGCCACTGAACGGCCTGCCGGGAGCACCGCCGCCACCGGCGAAATAGTCCAGCAAAAACAAAACCCCGGACGGAAATCCGGGGTTCTGGTATCGCATTCGTCTAAAGCGCCGAGCCTGCCGGCGGAAAGCCTTAAAGCTTCCCGGCCCGTTGCTGGATCATCATGAACGTATCGAAGGTGTACTCCGACAGCTGCATCCACAGATAGGCATCCCGCTTGAAGGCGGTCTGGTCGTCGTAGATCTTCTTGAAATACTGGTTCGTGCCCGAAATTTCGCTGTAGATGCCCGTCGCCGCCTGGAAGCAGGCTTCCATGATCTCCTGACTGAACGGGCGCAGCGTCGCGCCTTCCGCGACCAGCTGCTTCAGCGCGGTCGGGTTCTTCGTGTCGTACTTCGCCAGCATGTTGGTGTTGGCGAAGGCGCAGGCGTCGGTCAGCGCTGCCTGATAATGCTTGGGCAGGCTGCTCCATTTTTCGAGATTGAAGAACCCGTGCACCGTCGGGCCACCTTCCCACCAGCCCGGATAATAGTAGTACTTCGCCACCTTGTGGAAGCCGAGCTTCAGGTCGTCATAGGGGCCGACGAATTCCGCCGCATCGATCGTGCCTTTTTCCAACGCCGGATAGATATCGCCGCCGGCGATCTGCTGCGGGATGACGCCGACCTTCTCCATGACGCGACCGGCAAGGCCGGCAATGCGCATCTTGACGCCCTTGAGGTCATCGAGCGTATTGATTTCCTTGCGGAACCAGCCGCCCATCTGCGCACCGGTATTGCCAGCCGGCAGCGCATACATGCCCTGCGTGGCATAAAACTCGTTCATCAGCTTGTTGCCGTTGCCTTCATAGTACCAGGCATTGGTCAGACGGCTGTTCAGCCCGAACGGAATGGCCGTTCCGATGGCGTAGGTCGGGTCCTTGCCGACGAAATAATAGGAGGTGGTATGGGCTGCTTCGACCGTACCGGCGGCAACGGCATCGACGGCCTGCAGGCCCGGCACGATTTCACCGGCCGCGAAGGGCTGGATCGTGAAATTGCCATCCGTCGCCGCGGCAACATGCTTGGCGATATCCTCGGCGCCGCCATAGATCGTATCCAAGCTCTTCGGAAACGACGACGTCATGCGCCACGCGATCTTCGGATTCTCCTGCGCGATCGCAGGCGCTGCCAATGCCGTTGCGGCAACCGCACCGGCGCCGGCGGTTCCCGCCTTCTTGAAAAACGAACGACGATCCATCAAAAACCTCCCGTATAGATGGTACTGCGCGGCGATCTTCACCCCCACCCGCAGCAAGGGCAAACCTAAGCATGGCGGGGGCCGCGATTCAAGCTTTAGTCTATTAGCCTTTGGCATCAAGACGGCAATAAGGCAACGCGCACGTATCCATCAGAATCAGCGGCTTAGCGGTAAACCGGAAAGGCAGGGCGCCGCCTCCGTCGCAATTTGGCTGCCTAATGCAGCCAAGCGTTGACTTGACGGCCGTTCAGGCGGAAGAAACGACGAGAATAAAGATTTTCACCGGGGCTGATATGACGAAACCGATCGTTGCCATTCCTGCCGATATCCGTAGCTTCGACGGCGCGACCTGGCATGCCGTGCAGCATCAATATCTGCGCGCCGCATTGAACGCATCCGGTGTCATGGCCTTCATCATCCCCGCTTTCGAGGAGGGCTACGATACCGACGCGATCCTCGACCGCGTCGACGGTCTGCTGGTCTCCGGTTCGGCCAGCAATGTTCATCCCTTGCTCTACGGTGCCGAGGCGAATGACAAGGACGGCCCCTTCGACCCCGCCCGCGACGCCACCAGCCTGCCGCTCATCCGCCGCGCCATTGACCGCGCCATCCCGCTGCTCGCCATCTGCCGCGGCATCCAGGAGCTGAATGTCGCCCTCGGCGGCTCGCTGGCAAGCGAGATTCAGGAGCAGCCCGGCATCTGGGACCATCGCCGGCCAGAAGGCGTCGACCGGGACGGCATGTACGCCATTCGCCAGACCGTCCACGTCAAGGAAGGCTCCTGCATCGCAGCCATTCTCGGACCGGGCGAGATCCGCGTGAATTCCCTGCATCGCCAGGCAATTGCCAGAACCGCCCCACGCCTGCAGGTGGAAGCGATCGCCGAGGACGGCACGGTGGAGGCCGTTTCCGTCATCGACGCCAAGGCTTTCGCCGTCGGCGTGCAATGGCATCCGGAATATTGGGCTGAAACCGACAAGTCTTCGAACCAGCTGTTCGCTGCTTTCGGCGACGCCGTCCGCGCCTATGCCGCCGCCAAGCGGCCGGTCATCCCGGCGCAGGCGATCGCGTGACCACCAGACCCACCGGGCGTGGAAACATCAATCAACGGTGATCGTCGTCGCGTTCGTGGTTGAGCCAGGCGCAGAATTCTATCCGACGCGCCTAGGCCTTCTGCGGCGTCTCCGGCACCGGCGTCAGCGCCGCACCCTTATCGAACCAGGCGATGAGATTGTCGGCAACGAGATCGGCCATTGCATTGCGTGTCGGCACGGACGCGGAGGCGACGTGCGGCAGCAGCACGGCGTTGGTCGGCCCCAGCAGGTCGGCCGGCACGGTCGGCTCTTCATAGAAAACGTCGAGGCCGGCAGCACCGAGCGCGCCGGAGGCAAGAGCGGCACTCAGCGCCGCCTCGTCCACCGTCCAGCCACGGCCGACGTTGACGAGAATGCCGTTTGGGCCGAGTGCTGCCAGAATATCCGCATCGATCGTCTTGTGTGTCTGCGGCGTCTTCGGAACGATGGCGATCAGCGTATCCACCGCTTCCGCCAGCCCCTTCAACGTCGGGTGATAATCGTAGGACACATCGGCGTGGCGCGAACGTGTGTGATAACTGATCTTCACCTTGAACGGCTCCAGCCGCTTGGCGATTTCGAGCCCGATGCGGCCAAGGCCGTAAAGCCCGATATGGCGGCCCTTGAGCGAGAAACGCGACAGCGGATAGGCTGTTCCCGGCTTCCAGTTGCCGGCACGCAGCCACGCTTCGGCCCGCGGCAACTCGCGAACCGTGTTCAGCAGCAGGCCGATCGCCGTATCGGCGACCTCGTCGTTCAGCACATCAGGCGTATTGGTGACGACAATGCCTTTTTCGGCGGCATGTTTCACATCGACGCCGTCATAACCGACACCGAAATTGGCGATCACTTCGGCATGCGGCAGCTGGTCTATCCAGGCGCCTGGGAAGGAGCCGGACACGGCGACGCCGCGGATACGGCCGGCAGTCTCGCCGTCCAGCGCAAGCTTCTCCTCGCGTGGGACGGCGATAATCTCAAACCGATCCTTCAATCTTTCGAGAACACGCTCGTGTATCTTCCCAGGAACGAGAATGGCGATGCGGGACATGGCTTTTCCTCTTGGATATGGCGGTCGGTTCAGGCGCGCGGCCGATGGGGACTGGTGGACTGGCGAATGCGCATTTCTGGTTTGATCAGATGCATGCCATCAGGCTCATGGCTGCCGGCAAGGCGATCGAGCAGCGCCCGAGCGGCCAGGCGCCCGACCTCGGCCTGACCGTTCCAGACGGTCGTTAGCGCCGGCGTAGCGATCGAGGCCTCCTCGAGATCGTCGTAGCCGGTGACGGAAATATCGCGTCCCGGCACCAGGCCCGCGCGCGCAATGCCGTTCATCAGGCCGATCGCTACGAGATCGTTCCAGCAGACGGCCGCGGTCGGCTTCTGCGGCAGCGAAAGGAAATGCACGGCCGCCTCGAAACCGCCCTGTTTCGAGCGCGGACCGGGAATGCGCAAGTTCGGATCGACCTCGATGCCGGCCTTGCGCAGCGAATTGACATAGCCCTGGTAACGGTCGCGGCCGGTGGATGTCTGGTCCGTGCCGCCGATCATGGCGATCGAGCGATGACCAAGGCCGATCAGGTGGTTGGTGGCAAGCGAGATGCCGTAGCTGTCGTCACCGCGATAGGTCGGCAGGTCCTGCCCTTCCATCGAGCGGGCGACGAGGATCGCCGGCATGCCGTTGTCTTCTGCCAGCTGCACGTCTTCAGGCGGAGTACCGATCGCCGGCGACATGATGACGCCGTCGCCACCGAGCTGCAGCAGCGTCTCGATGAAGGTGCGCTGCTTCTCGACATTGTCGTAATGGTTGGAAAGGATGAAGGTGTGGCGGCTGCGATCAAGCTCGCTTTCGATCGCCTTCAGGATCTCGCCATAGAACGGGTTCATGATGTCGTGCACGACGACGCCGATGATGCCGGAGCGCGAGGTCCGAAGGCTGGCGGCACGGCGATTGTAGATATAGCCCAGCGCGCGCGCCTGTTCCTTGATCTTCTCCCGGGTATTGCCGGCGACGAGCGGACTGTCGCGTAAGGCAAGCGATACGGTCGCCGTAGAAATGCCGAGCGTTTCGGCGATTGTCGAAAGCTTGATCTTCTGAACCACGTGTCCTCCTCCAGGCAGCACGCAAGGCAGTCAAGACCCCGCCGTCAAACCGGCGCGGCCCTTAAAATGTTTAATTAAAAGATTTAATCGATGGAAGCAATTCGTCTTTCGGGGAAATTTCAGTCTTCGTCCGGTTCTTCGATATGAATGGCTTCGGCCTGCAGATTGGCATCGATCGCCTTCAGCAATCGGACGAGATTGCGAATTTCCTTCTCGGAGAACTCCTGCGTCGCCAACTTGTCGCAGGCCGAGGCCGCCATCTCGATCCCTTGCACGCTGCCGCGGCCGAGTTCGGTGAGATAGACCTTGGTGAGGCGCGCATCCTCCGCATCGGGCTTACGCTCGAGAAAGCCCTGCGCTTCCATGCGGCCGATGGTGCGCGTCATCGTCGGCGCTTTGACGCCGAGCTTCTGGGCAAGGCCGCCGGCCGTCATGCCGTCGCTCTCGGCAAGCGAGAGGATGACGCCATCCTGGCCGGCATAGAGGCCGCTTTCGAGCAGGTTGCGCGAGAGCACTGTCCGCATGGAACGTGCCGCCTGGGTCAGAGCCGGAGAGAGATCGACGAGCGTATACTCGGTCTGATCCTTCTTCTTGGACTTGTTCTTTTTGCCGTCCTTGTGCTTCTTTCCCATAGCCATCCCTTTGATCTTTAAGCCCCGGCGCCGCTGCGATATGACATTGCTCAGGATCTCGTCATAAACAAGAGGCAACGACCGGATGATGACACCTTCGCCGCGCTTCGAGGACAGCAACCCGGCCTCTACACCTGACGGGCGCCATCTGATCGCCGTGCTGCCGCTCGGCGCCCATGAACAGCACGGCCCTCACCTGCCCTTCGAAACCGACACCCTGATTGCCGAAGGCATCGCCGGACGATTGAAGATAGCCTTGCCTGCCGGCCTGCCGGTCACCTTCCTGCCCGCCGAATCTGTCGGCTATTCCATAGAGCATATGGATGTTGAAGGAACGAAGACGCTTGCCTTCGACGAAGCGGTAAACCGCTGGCTCGGCATCGCCGAGGGGCTGGCAAAGCAGGGCATCCGCAAATTGGTGATGCTGAACGCCCATGGCGGCAATTCGCCCATCGTGACCATTGTCGCGACCGAGGCGCGGCTCCGCTTCGCCATGCTGGCGGTGGCAACGAGCTGGACCCGTTTCGGCCTGCCGGATGGCGTGGTCACGCCGGAGGAAAAGGCGATCGGCATCCATGGCGGCGATATCGAGACATCGGTGATGCTGGCGCTTCATCCCGACAAGGTTGATATGGCGAAGGCGGCGAACTTTTCCTCGCGGCAGACGGAATTCGCCGAGCGTTTCAAGCATCTGCGCGCCTACGGGCCGCACGCCTTCGGCTGGAAGATGTCGGACCTCAATGCTGAAGGCGTGGCGGGAAACGCCGCCGCCGCCACAGTAGAGAAAGGCGAGGCGCTGATTGCCCATGCGGTAAAAGGACTGGTGGAATTGCTGAGTGACGTCGATGCATTCGATGTCGCGCAACTGCGGTGACTATGGGGGCATCTGCACCGGCCAGACGACGTGATCTTATAACATTATAAAACCCTTTGAACTGCCACGCTCAAGCCATTATATGAGACCAACCGTTCAAGCAGCCGATCCCAAGCCGCTCGGCCGCACGCCTAAATCCTAGAGGTTCTCATGACCGACGCGATCTCCACCCTGAAGCCCATTCCCGTTACCGTGCTCACCGGTTATCTCGGCGCCGGCAAGACGACATTGCTCAACCGCATTCTCTCCGAAAGTCACGGCAAGAAATATGCGGTCATCGTCAATGAATTCGGCGAAATCGGCATCGACAACGACCTGATCGTCGAGTCGGACGAAGAAATCTACGAGATGAACAATGGCTGTGTCTGCTGCACGGTGCGCGGCGACCTGATCCGCGTTGTCGAAGGCCTGATGCGCCGCCCCGGCCGCTTCGACGGCATCATCGTCGAGACGACGGGCCTTGCCGATCCGGTGCCAGTCGCCCAGACCTTCTTCATGGATGACGATGTGCGCGCCAAGACCGAGCTCGACGCCGTCGTCGCCCTCGTCGATGCCAAGCACCTGCCGCTGCGCCTGAAGGACAGCCGCGAGGCCGAGGACCAGATCGCCTTCGCCGACGTCGTCATCATCAACAAGAGCGACCTGGTGACCCCGGAAGAACTTGATGTGATCGAGGATATCGTCCGCGCCATCAACCCGGCCGCCCGAGTTTACAAGACCAGCCGCTCCGGCGTCGACCTCGCCCGCGTGCTCGATCAGGGCGCCTTCAACCTGGAGCGCGCGCTCGAAAACGATCCGCATTTCCTCGAGCACGGCCATGACGACCATGTCTGCGGCCCCGATTGCGATCACGACCACCACCATCATGACCATGATCATCAGCATGGTGACCACGGCCACGACCATCATCACCATGGCGCCCATCAACATGGCGCGATGTCGGCGATCCACGATGTGACGGTGCAGTCGGTGTCGCTGCGCGGCGCAGAGATGAACCCGGAGCGCTTCTTCCCCTGGATCCAGAAGGTCACCCAGACGCAGGGGCCAAATATCCTGCGTCTTAAGGGCATCATCGCCTTCAAAGACGATCCCGAGCGTTACGTCGTTCAGGGCGTGCACATGATCATCGAGGGCGACCACCAGCGGCCGTGGAAGGAAGGCGAAAAGCACGAGAGCCGTCTCGTCTTCATCGGCCGCGAACTTGACCGCGAGAAGCTCGAAGCCTCCTTCAAGGCCTGCGAGGCAGCCGCCTGATGCCGACAGTTGCACCGCTTGATCTCGACGGCCACGTTCTGGCCGTCGAATTTTTAGGTGATGTTCCCTTCTTCGCAAGCGCAAACGGTACATTCCACCGGCTGGACGGCGGCGACAGGGTTTCCGAAGCCCACCAGGGCATGCTCACCGCGATCCGCGATCCCTATAGCGAGAGCCTGATCTCGGGCGGCGAGGACGGCAAGGTGCTGCGCATTGCCGCCGACGGCAGCGTCAGCGAGATCGCGACCGCGCCGCGCAAGTGGATTTCGCAGGTCGCAGCCGGCCCGCAGGGTGCCGTTGCCTATTCCTACGGCAAGAGTTCACTGGTGCGCCTTGCCGACGGCACGACCAAGGAATTCGCCGAAGAGCGCACGGTCGAAGGCCTTGCCTTTGCGCCGAAGGGCCTACGCATCGCGGCGGCGCGCTACAACGGCGTGTCGCTGCACTGGATCGGTATGAACGCCAAGCCGGTCGACCTGGAATGGAAGGGTGCGCATACCGGCGTCACCTTCTCGCCTGATGGCAATTTCCTCGTCACCTCGATGCAGGAAAACGCACTGCACGGCTGGAAGCTCGACATCAAGCCCGGTACCGAAGCTCGCCACATGCGCATGACCGGCTACCCCGCCAAGGTGAAATCGCTCTCCTGGTCGGTCAAGGGCAAGTGGCTCGCGTCTTCAGGCGCGCCTGCGGCAATCGTCTGGCCCTTCCAGGGCAAGGACGGGCCGATGGGCAAGGCGCCGATGGAGCTCGGCACCCGCGCCAATATCATGGCGACCGCGGTGAAGTTCCATCCGCTCGAAGACATCCTCGCCATCGGCTTCATCGACGGCATGATCCTGGCTGTGCGCATCACCGACAGCAAGGAAGCGCTCCTGCGCCGACCCGGCAAGGGCGCGATCACGGCGATGAGTTGGAGCAAAAACGGCAAGCTGCTCGCCTTCGGCTCCGAAGCCGGCGACTGCGGCGTCGTCGATATTTCGGCTTGAGGCGCGTTGCCGGCGATGGACGACGCCTTGACGGTATCCGAAATCGTGGCGCTCACGGCCAATCACATGCAAGCCGCGGCCGAAATCAGACGTGTCGCCCTGTGGCAGCGGCTGCCCTGGCTGCCGGATGTCCATACGCCCGAGGAAGAGGAGCAGTATTGGCGCATGCATCTGCTACCGAATTGCTCGATCCTCGGCGCTGCCATGGGCAACCGGCTCGTCGGTGTCATCGCCTATGGCGACAACTGGATAGAGCAGCTTTACGTTCTCCCCGGGTTCCAGGGCATGGGCATCGGCTCCTCCCTCCTTGGCTGCGCCAAGGAGGAGATGAACGAGATCAGGCTCTGGACGTTTCAGCGCAATGCGGGCGCTCGCGCTTTCTACGAACGGCACGGTTTTATCGCCGAGGAGGAGACCGATGGCGCCGACAACGAAGAACGGGAGCCTGATGTACTCTATCATTGGCGCCTGCTTCCGGAGCTGACTGCTCGCCTGCAGCCATCCGGCTAGAATATGCTATCGGACCCAAGGCCATAGGATATCGGGGCTTGCCAAACGCCTTGCCCGGGCGAAACATGAAGCACGAGCAGGAAGCGCTTTGCGCGCCACCTTGGCTGATAGAGGAAACGAGAATGTCGAAATCGACCGGCCTCGGTTTGACCGAACAACAGCCGCAGGCTTTGGGCGACGCATCCGTCTGGACCGTGATCCGCGCCGAGGCCGTTGAGCTTGCCGCACGCGAGCCGATATTGCGGCGGCTGCTTGCCGCTCAGGTAACGGACACCGCTGGCAACGATGAGATCATCGCCCGCGTGCTGGCCGCGCGGCTCTCCGTGGCGCAGGTGGAAACGGGTGATCTGTTCGATCTCATCCTGTCCACACTTGATGGCGATATCATGCGAAAGGTCGAGGCCGATCTCATCGCCGTGCGCGAGCGCGATCCGGCCTGCACGACATTTCTGCACGCGCTTCTCAATCTCAAGGGCTTTCATGCGCTGCAGACGCATCGCATCGCCCATGCGCTCTGGACCGCCGGCCGTCCGGAGATCGCCAGTTGGCTCGCCAATCTCGTTTCGCTGGTCTTTGGCCCGGATATCCATCCGGCGGCGCGGATCGGCGCGTCCATCATGCTCGACCACGGTTCGGGCATCGTCATCGGCGAAACAGCGGTCATCGAGGATGAAGTGTCGATCCTGCAGAACGTCACGCTCGGCGGCACCGGCAAGGAGACCGGCGACCGCCACCCGAAGATCCGCCACGGCGTGATGATCGGCGCGGGCGCCAAGATCCTCGGCAATATCGAAATCGGCGCCTTCAGCAAAGTCGCCGCCGGCAGCGTCGTGCTCAAGTCGGTTCCCACGCATTGCACGGTCGCCGGCGTGCCGGCGACGCTCGTGCGCGTCCACCGCGTCGACGAAATCCCGGCCGAGACGATGGATCAGAATATCTAGAGCTGTCCTGAATAGGGAATTCGCCCGATCCTAGGCGGCTTGCTGATTTTCGCTGAAGGCCTCGACGCGGTTGCGGCCTTCACGCTTCGAACGATAGAGCGCCTCGTCCGCCTTCTGCATCAGCCGTTCAAAATCTCCGCCGCTTTCCGCGCGCGCGGCAACGCCGATGCTCAGCGTCGGAAAGATCGCCAGATCCGGTCGCTGCAGGACGGCAGCGGCGAAGGCGAGACGGATGCGTTCGGCAATAATCACCGCATCCTGCCGGGAAGCATTTTTCAGCACCGCCAGGAACTCATCCCCACCTTGACGGGCGAGCAGGTCGTCGGAGCGCATGATGCTTCTCGAAACACTGGCGAAAAGCCGCAGGATATCGTCGCCGGCGGCATGGCCATGCCTGTCGTTCAGCTGCTTGAAATGGTCGATATCGATGATCAGCAGCGATACCGGCTGGAAGCCGAGCGCCGGCAGATGCTGGGCAAGGCCGCCGCGATTGAGGGCGCCGGTCAGCGGATCGTGGTGAGCGAGTTCCGTCAGCTGATTTCGGCTGCGCTCGGCGGCCATCAGCACCATCGCCATGCTGCGCAGCATGATGAACGCGACCGCCGATACCGCCATCCAGCTGTGAACTGCACTGCCGCCGAAAGGATCCGGCCCGCCAATCTCACCGGTCGCCGCGAGAATGCTGCGAACCGCAAAAATCGCGGCAGTGCAGGCGTAGAGGCCGACAAGCAGCGCTGCCGAATACAGCTTCTCGCACCGGGCAATGATGATTGCCTCCCTTGCGACGGCAAGATCGCAGAGGCAGCAGATGACGGAGACGTAGAGGAGCCTCGCCGAGACTGCCGAGGGATCGCGGACAATAAGCGCGACAGGAACGCTGACGACGAAGATGGCAAGCCAGAAAGTGCGCTGGTCGAGCGCTCGTCCCGAAAACACCCGTACGGCAAGGAACATCAGCATGTAGCCGGCGATGGTGACGATATTGCCGCCGTCGATCGAGACAGAGGTGGGAACGAGATTGCGTAGCGCGACGAGAAACAAACCGACGCCGACAAGAAGGTTGCTCAAGCCCCACCAGAGCGGCCACCTCTCGAAGCGACCGGTCGCATAGGCTGCAAGCTGGAGAATGCCCCAGCACGAAACAGCTCACGGCAACAATGAAATAGATTGTCCTGAGATCCAGCAGCATGGCGCTTTCCCGAAATTCTCGCGGAACTTACAGGAAGCGTTTTGCGGTTTGATTGGAGCCTTCGCTAAGAATTTAACGATCGCCGGTTTTTCCCTGCTGCATAGTTCAAAATGCGACAGACCCTTTGCGCAACTCAAAGACGCGCGGCGCTGTCGTCAAGCGGCCCGCACCGAGCCGATGATGTCCGCCAACAGACCGTGCAGCAAGTCCCTGTAGCCGTTTCGGGCAGACGGACCGCTCTCTTCCGAGGTCATGACGACGGTGAGATCGAGCGACGGCACGATGTAGAGCATCTGCCCGCCATAACCCCAGGCGAAATGCACCTGCTCGCCGCCGATCTGCCGCGTGAACCAGCCATAGCCATATTCATCGCCTGAGAAGCGCGAGTTGGTGCGCTGCTGCCACGACTGGGCGATCCAGTCGGCGGGGACGATCTGGCGGCCGTCGGCGGTCTTGCCGCCGTTACGGTAGAGTTCGCCGAAGGCAAGCAGCGACCGGGCGCTCATCGCCATCTGATTGCCGCCGAGATAGATGCCCTGCGGATCGCGCTCCCATGCGCCAATGCGGAAACCGTCGACAGGACCCAGCCATTCGCGCGCCAACACCAGCGTCGGCCGCCGGCCGACCTTGGTGAGAATGGCAGACAGCAGATGCGTGGATGCGCAGCCGGGGGAAAGTTCCCAACCTGGCCGGCCGGTCGGCGCAGCCTTACAGCGCCGCGCGTCTTTTAGAATCGATGCACTAGGCTGCGCGGCGAACCGGGGCACCGGCCAGCATGCGTCCCGAGGCGACGATCATGCCGGCCGCGCCGTCGAGCCAGCCTTCCGTCAGTTCGAGCGCCAGAAAGCGCGAGCGTTCGAACGGACCCGGCATGACAAGATGGCGAGCCTTTTCGGCAAAGAAGCCGAAGCGCTCGTAATAGGCAGCATCGCCGACGAGCAGGACGGCACCGTGCCTGCGCTTCTTCGCTTCGAGGATCGCCGCGCGCATCAGCGCCGAGCCGATGCCCTTGCCGCCGTGATGCGGCGCAATGGCGAGCGGTCCGAGCAGCAGCGCATTGATCGGCGTGCCTTCGTCATTGACGCCGGCCTCGATGTTCCAAAGCCGCACCGTGCCGATGACATGGCCGTCGCGATCGCGCGCGACGAGCGCAAGGCCCTCGGCCGGAACGCGGCTGCGGCGGATCTTCTCCGACGACTTCTTGCGGCGATCTGGTCCCATGACGCGGTCGAGCAGGTTTTCACGCGCAACGACATCCGAAGGATTTTCGGCGTCGATGGCGAAAGTGGTAGGCGCAAAGAATGCGCGGACAGAATCAAGAACAGCGGCCATCTTGGCCTCCCGTACCCAATACCGTTATCAGCGGCGATGAAGGAAAATTGTGAAGTTGCCGCCCCGGCTGGTTACGGGGCCGGCGGAAACGACCTTAGATGACGTAGGCCTTCAACGGGTCGAAACCGTTGAAAGCGACCGCCGAATAGGTCGTCGTATAGGCGCCGGTGCCTTCGATCAGGACCTCGTCGCCGATCGAAAGGGAGATCGGCAGCGGATAGAGGTTCTTCTCGTAGAGCACGTCGGCCGAATCGCAGGTCGGACCGGCAATGACGCAGGGCTCCATCTCGTCACCATCGTGTTCCGTGCGGATCGGATAGCGGATGGCTTCGTCCATCGTCTCGGCGAGACCGCCGAACTTGCCGATGTCGAGGAAGACCCAGCGGGCATCGTCATTGTCCGACTTCTTCGAAATCAGAACGACTTCCGCCTTGATGACACCGGCATTGCCGACCATGCCGCGGCCCGGCTCGATGATCGTCTGCGGGATCTGGTTGCCGAAATGCGTGCGCAGCGCCTGGTAGATCGACTTGCCGTAAGCTTCTGCGGACGGAACGTCACGCAGGTACTTGGTCGGGAAGCCGCCGCCCATGTTGACCATCTGCAGGTGGATGCCCTGCTTGGCAAGCGATACGAAGACGCGCTTGGCATCGGCGAGTGCCGAATCCCAGGCATCGACCTTGGTCATCTGCGAACCGACATGGAACGAGACGCCATAGGACTGCAGGCCAAGCTGATGGGCGTAGACGAGAACGTCGACAGCCATCTGGGGAACGCAGCCGAACTTGCGCGACAGCGGCCATTCAGCGCCTTCACCATCGGTCAGCACGCGGCAGAAGACACGGGCGCCGGGAGCGGCGCGCGAGATCTTCTCGACTTCCTCGTGGCTGTCGACCGCAAAGAGGCTGACGCCGAGCGCATGCGCGCGGGCAACGTCACGTTCCTTCTTGATCGTGTTGCCGTAGGAGATGCGGGCGGCGGTTGCACCGGCTTCGAGCGCCATTTCGATTTCGGCAACGGACGCGCAATCGAAATTGGAGCCGAGGCCTGCAAGCAGCTTCAGCACTTCCGGGGCCGGGTTGGCCTTGACGGCGTAGTAGATGGCGCTGTCCGGCATGGCGTGACGGAAGGCGTGGAAATTGTCGCGAACGACGTCGAGGTCAACCACGAGGCAGGGACCATCGGGACGTCGGGTTGCGAGAAAGTCGCGGATGCGCTGGGTGGTCATATCGATTCCCTCTTCCAATTCCAGAGCTCCGGTTTGAACCGGAGGACAAAGGGCATACGATAGCTCGCATTGGAACCAGCCGGTGGAGACCCCGGAACCATAGCAAGCGCTCGATGCACAGATCGTGAACCAACGCCGCGGTGCGGTGTAAGTTCGGCTTTGTCTGCCATGGATTGGAGGGAGAATCCCAACCGCACTTCCGGCAATGATGGTGTGCCTCTTCAGTAACCCCCGCTGATGGAAAGCAGGGAGAGAACAAAAAGGCCCGCACCGTCGTTGCTTCAGGCGTCCTCGCATTTTCCGGTTGGCCGGAATAGCGACTGGAGGGGTTAATTCCAGGTACCTTACCGATTTCCTCACCAATTCGAGGGTTCGGCGGACACCCATGGGCACGTGCGACTTTGGGCTGAGTGGGAAATAAGAATATTCGCCTTCATAATCAAGCGATTTTTTGATCTCGGGCCAAAAAAATAATTGAACAATAGGAAGCAATTTGTTCAATATTCCGAAACAGCTGAGGGGTGCCATGGATACCTTGACCCGCATACGCGCCTTCATCGATGTCGTCGAGGCCGAAGGCTTCTCCGCCGCGGCACGGCGCACCGGCCGCTCAAAGGCGCTGCTCTCTAAATATGTGCGTGAACTGGAGGATGAGCTCGGCGCGCTGCTGCTCAACCGCACCACCCGGCAGTTCTCCATGACCGAAGCCGGCCACACCTATTACCGCACCGCCTCCGATATCCTGAAGGAGATCGACAACCTCGCCGATCTCGTGCGTGAGAACAATGCACAGCTCAAAGGACGGCTTCGCATTTCCGTGCCGCGCACCTTCGTCGATGCCGATGTCGGCCAGTCGCTGATCGATTTCGCCAAGGAGAACCCGGACCTTTCGCTGGAGATCGCCGCCGACGACCGGTTCGTCGACCTGATCGAAGAAGGTTTCGACGTGGCGATCCGCATCACCAAGCTCGAAGATTCCGGCATGATCGCCCGCAAGATCTCGGATTTCCGCATCCATATCTGCGCCACCCCTGAATTTCTCGAGCGTTATCCCGATCTCGATCACCCAACGGCCCTTTCCAGCGTCCCCTTCATCGTCGATACCAATGCGCGCACCCAGGCGAGCATCCGCTTCCACAATCCCGACAACACCTCGTTTGCCGTCGCCGTTTCCGGACCGATAGAGGTCAACAGCCCGCATGCGACATTACGCGCGGCACTTGCCGGCATCGGCGTAGCCTTCATCCCGGATTTCATCGCCCGCAAGCCGATCGAGAGCGGCGAACTGGTGACCCTGTTCAACGATTACACCCCGACCGACCGCGGCATCTATGCCGTCTACCCGCACCGGCGCTACCTGCCGGCCAAGGTAAGGATCTTCGTCGATTACCTGCACAACTGGTTCAAGAAGCATCCGTAGGGCGGCGCACCTGCGCAGCGATGCGACATTCCGCCCCGCTTCAACGTGTGGCCCCACGAATCCGATACGGAGTCCGGTCCCAATTCCGTCCCAATTTCTGGCAAGAAGTCTGGGGCAGCGAACAGGGCAGCGGGATAGATGAAACATTCAACGATACTGATGGCCGCGCTTCTTTCGCTGGCGCCGGCCGCCGCCTTTGCCCATCCGCACATCTTCATCGAGGCCCGCCTCGAAGTCGTGGCCGGCAAGGACGGCAGTGTCGAGGAACTGCGCAATGTCTGGCGCTTCGACGAGGTCTTTTCCTCCTCCGTGGTCATGGATTTCGACAAGAACACCGACCTGAAGCTGGAACCGAACGAGCTGACCGACGTCGGCAACACGGTCAAGAAGTCTCTTGCTGACTACGACTACTACATGAACCTGACGATCAACGGGAAGAACATCACCGTCCAGAAGCCCGACATCATCCATGTCGACTACAAGGATGGCCAGCTGCTGATGTTCTTCGCGGTGAAGCCGGTGGAGAAGATGCCGCTGAAGGGCAGGCTCACCTTCGGCGTCTACGACCCGACGCTCTACACCTCGATCGATTTTCCCACCGACAACGAGCTGGCGATCGTCGGAGACGGCTTCAAGGCCTGCAAACATCAGGTGGTGCGGCCGGATGCCGACGAGGTGATCTCGCAAAACAAACAGTCGCTGACGGACGCCTTCTTCAACGATCCCACCGGCACCAACATGTCCAAACTCTTCGCCACCCGGCTGGAGGTCACATGCTGACGAAACGCCTTCCCCTCATCTTTTCCGCCGCCGTCCTCGCGCTGGTGACGGCGGCAAGCCTCGCCCATGCGCAATCGCCGCTCGGCATCGGCACGGCGGAACCAAGCTTCCAGCCGACCGGCGGGCCGTTTGCGCCGCTATTTCTCTACGTCAATTACGAGCAGCAGGCTTTCTATCGGGCGCTGACCGGCGCCTTGAAGGCGATGCGCCAAGACCCCTGGCAGCTGGCTTCGCTGATCGGCCTCTCCTTCGCCTATGGCGTCTTCCATGCCGCCGGCCCCGGACACGGCAAGGCGGTCATCTCCTCCTACATGATCGCCAACGAGGTCGAGCTGAAGCGCGGCGTGGTGATTTCCTTCATTTCTGCCTTCGTTCAGGGCGTGGTGGCGGTGGCGCTGGTCGGCGGCGCCTGGCTGGTGCTGCGCGGCACCGGCATTACGCTGACGGCGGCGACCCACGCAATGGAGATCGCAAGCTTCGTCATGGTCATCCTTTTCGGCGGCTGGCTGCTGTTCCGCAAACTGCGCTCGCTGGTGGGCAACATGCCGCGCCGCCGGCTGATGGCGACGCCTGCCAGTCCGGTCAGCATGATGCTCGACTGGAAGGACAATGCGGCCGAACGCCAAGCCTATGCCTTCAACGGCAAGGCGCAGCCTGTCGAAGCCGGCCATACCTTCGTTCCCGGCATGGTCTGCGAGACCTGCGGCAATGCCCATGTGCCCGATCCGGCCCTGCTCGGCGGCGACAGGTTCAGCGCCAGCGAGGCCTGGTCGGCGATCGTAGCCGTCGGTCTGCGCCCCTGTTCCGGCGCATTGCTGGTCATGACCTTCTCACTGCTGAACGGGCTCTATCTCGGCGGCGTGCTTTCGGTCGCCGCCATGTCGCTCGGCACGGCGATCACCGTTTCCCTGCTTGCCACACTTGCCGTTACTGCCAAGAGCGCGGCCGTCCGCCTCTCCGGACGCGGCTCGACCACCTCGATCTGGGTCAGCAACGCCATCGAAATCCTCGGCGCCGTGCTCGTCATGCTGATGGGCGCCCTACTGCTCGGGGCCTCGCTGCAGGGATAAGATTATTTTCCCCGGCGGCGCTGGTAGCGCGCCCGCAGCCAGAAGACTGCGAAAAACGCCATGATCAGGCAGACGCCGACGACAATCGCCAGCGTCGGCGAGAAATTGCCGATCCACAGCACGATGGTCGGCAGGAAATAGATGACGAGGGCGGCGCTAAGCAGGATGATGCCGGCGGCGGTCGCCTGCGAGCGGCTTTCCGGGCTCACGCGAGTCTTTTCTTTTCAAGATCGGTGCGGATATCCTGCAGGCGGCGTATCTGGTTGCCCTCGGCGTCGAAATTCTCCGGCGAAAGCCAGGCTTCGAAGGCATCGTTGATCATCGGCCATTCGGCATCGATCATCGAGAACCAGGCGGTATCGCGGTTGCGATGCTTGGAGATCATGTGCTGGCGGAAGATCCCTTCGAAGCTGAAGCCGTAACGCGCAGCCGTCGTCTTGCTTGCCTCGTTGTTATTGTCGCATTTCCATTCGTAGCGGCGGTAGCCGAGATCCTCGAAGACATGCTTGGCCATCAGGTAGTGCACCTCGGTCGACAGCGGCGACCGCTTCATCTCGGCCCCGTGCGCCACCCCGCCGATCTCGACGACGCCGTTTGCCGGGTCGGCGCGCATGTAATTCGCCATGCCGACAATCTTGCCGGTGGCGTTGTCGCGAAAGATGTGGGTAAGCCAGCCGGACTTGGTGTAGACGGTTTCCAGCCAGTTGGCGAAATCGTCGATACCGGAGAAATCGTCCTGGGCGAAATAGAGAAGCAGGGGATTGATGCCCATGCCGCCGAGCCCGTCCCACAGCGCCTCGAGATGTTCGGCGCGCCGATAGGGCTCTACGGTAACGAAACGGCCCTTCAGCGTGACCGGCTTCGGCGCCGGGCAGCCCTTGAAATTTGCAAGATCGCGCATGGTCACTCCCCTTTTCGGAAGAGTGGATAGGCCAGCCGCCCGACAAAGGCAACCGGCCTAAAGCGCGTCGCGCTTTAGGCCCTTATTTCCACGCATGTCGTTGTCGCAAAACCGCTGCACACTTTTGCGCGACATGCTTTAGATGTCACTGTGACAAGGTCACCTTGGCGGAGGACACCGTCGCCTCGATATGGTCGACCAGCTGGTCGGCAAGGCCGAGGCGGCCGGCAAGCAGATCGAGATAACCGCGCTCGGCGCGCGAATCCGGGTCGATGGTGAGCCGCGAGGCGGTGTAAAGCTCGACGCGTTGTTCTTCCGTCGTCGCGGCGGCAACGAGCGCATCGATATCCGTCGGCGAAGCGAGTTCATGCTCGATGAAGGCCGCGGCCTCGCCGCTGACATCGGCGGCCTTGACCTTATCCATGATGAGGGCGCGTTCGGCATCGTCGATGTGGCCGTCGGCCTTGGCGGCGGCGATCATCGCGCGGATCAGCACCAGCACGAATTCATTGCTGCCGGCGGGCGACGCTGGTCCGAAACCGGATTCGACGGGCGGCGGCAGGAGCACCGGATTATTGGCGGACGGTGCATCGGAAGGGGCAGCGGGCGCCTGCCCGGCCTGATAATTCTTGTAGGCCTGGTAGCCGAGGCCGGCAATCGCGGCAAGACCGCCGATCGCCAGTGCATTACCGGCAATACCACGACCGGTCTTGGTGCCGAGCAGCGCGGCGGCAATCGCGCCGGTCTTCATCGGATTATTCCTGGCCGTCTGCACGGCATCGCCCGCCCTGTCGCGGACCGAACCGCCGAGACCCGGCACCTGCGAACCCAAGAACTGGTCGAGAAGCTTTTTTGCGTCGAACATTCCTCGTCATCTCCCTGTTGAAGCTGGAGGGAACATAGGTTTGCGACGGCTGAAATACAAATATGGGGAGCGGGATTGAGCCGTCAGGCTCACCCGCCCCTGCCGAAACTCAGGCCTTCAATGCGGCAGCCTCTGCCGCGAGCCTGGTGATGCCAGCCCAGTCGCCGGCCGCGACCAGTTCCTTCGGCGCCACCCACGAACCGCCGACGCAGATGACGTTCGGCAGCGAGAGATAATCATTGGCGTTCTTCAGCGAGATGCCGCCGGTCGGGCAGAACAAGGTGCCAGCAAGCGGCGAGGACAGCGCCTTGAGATAAGCGGCGCCGCCGGCCTGCTCCGCCGGGAAGAATTTCAGCACCTGGTAGCCTTCCTCGCGCAACGCCATGACTTCACTGGCGGTCGCGGCCCCCGGAAGCAGCGGCACGTCGGAATCGGCGGCGGCATCGAGCAGTTCCTGCGTCGTGCCCGGGCTGACGATGAACTTCGACCCAGCCTCGACGGCGGCTTCCCAATGGGCGACATTGAGGATCGTGCCGGCGCCGACTTCGGCTCCTTCGACCTCGGCGGCGACGGCGCGCACGGCCTCGAGTGCCGCCGGCGTGCGCATTGTGATCTCGATCGCCTTCAGGCCGCCCGCGACGAGCGCCCGGGCCAGCAGAACCGCCGATTTCGCATCGTCGACGATCAAGACCGGAACGACAGGCTGGAGTTTCAGGATGGAAAGGAGCTTCTCTGTTTTCTCGCCCATGGTCGCGCGACCTCCTTAAAACGATTGAATTCGGACCCCGAATAACGCCCTCGCGGAACCTTGTCGAGATAAAACCGGACCACATGCCGAGAAGGGTATGAAATGGGTGGAAATTGGGCTACCGTGCCGCAATCGTCACAAAAGGTTCACTGGTATGGCGAAAGAGATCGAGCGGAAGTTCCTTGTACGCAGCGATGGATGGCGTGCCGCTGTCGAGACGAAGTCCGTCCTCCGGCAGGGTTACATCGCCTCGATGGACGACCGTTCCGTGCGAGTGCGCATACTCGACGGCAGGAAGGCGAGACTGACGATCAAGATCGGCCGCAGCACCATTACCCGTGACGAATTCGAATACGACATCCCGATCGCCGATGCCGAAGAGCTGTTGCGCAACGCGATCGGCGTCGTCATCGAGAAAACGCGCTACCGCGTTCCGCATGAGGACTTCGTTTGGGAAGTCGACGTGTTTACCGGCGAGCATCGGGGACTGGTGATCGCCGAGGTGGAAATGACGTCGGAAACCGATGATCCCGCCCTGCCCACCTGGCTCGGACGCGAAGTGACCGGAGATTTCCGTTACTCCAACCAGG
This sequence comes from Rhizobium sp. CB2179, assembly GCF_057653455.1. Lineage (NCBI taxonomy): Bacteria > Pseudomonadati > Pseudomonadota > Alphaproteobacteria > Hyphomicrobiales > Rhizobiaceae > Rhizobium > Rhizobium sp. CB2179. The sequence continues at coordinate 3,895,457 of NZ_CM172781.1, forward strand.
CCCTTGCCACAGAATACGGGCACGACAGGCATGGCCTATCGCATTCGGCCTGACGCCGATTTCACCGAGGCGTTCCGTAGCGTCGCGACCAAGCAGCTGGAACACGCCGTCACCATCCTCGGTGAACGCCCGGATGGCGCGCATGAGGCGATCCATTCATTCCGCAAGAACCTGAAACGACTACGCTCGCTCTACCGTCTCGTGGCCCGCGACGTGCCGGATTTCCAGCGCCGCGAAAACGCAAGGCTGCGCGATGCCGCACGCTCGCTTTCGGCGATCCGCGACGCTGCCGCACTTATCGGCACCGCCCAATATCTGCAGCATGCAGCCCGCGAGAACGAGGAGAGCGAGGCGATCGGCCGCATCGTCACCATTCTCGAAGGGCGCCGTGACTGGATGGCGGAAGCCGAAAGCGGCCTGGAACAGCGGCTGGCGGAAACCTCCGGCGTTCTGAAGCAGGCGATCGCCGCCTTGGACGCCGTCTCCTTTGATGGCGGACACCGCAAGAATGCCCGCATGCTGGCAAAAAGCTGGCGCCGCACCGCACGGAAGGCCAAGGCAGCGCTTGCGGCCTGCCACGGCGGGGCATCGGCCGACGATTTCCACGATCTGCGCAAACGCACCTACGACTATCGGCTCTACCATGCCCTTCTGCGCGACGTCTGGCCGGGCGCGATGAAGGCCAAGCGCGATGCGGCCAAGGAACTCGTCGAGGATCTCGGCCACATTCACGATCTGACCGTACTCTCCGAACTGGTCGAGGCCGAACCACAGCTCTTCACCCGCAATGACGACCTGGCGCATCTGCTCGACATCATCATCTTCCGCCAGCAGGAGTACCGGCGGCAAGCGCTGATCAAAGCCGAAGCCGTCTTCGCCGATGATGCCGACGAGGAAGCCCAGCGCATCGAGCTTCTCTGGCTGATGGCCGGAAACTGAGAGAAGGCCGCCGCCGGCGAAGGCAATTGCGCGGCCCGCCGATTTTCTGTATTTCCGCCCCATGACCGACAGCCCGACACACACCAGCCCGTTCCTCGTGGCCGCACTCTATCATTTCGTTTCTGTGCCGCGCTTTGCCGACCTGCAGGCGCCGTTGCAGACGCTTTGCGAGGAGAACGGCGTCAAGGGAACGCTGCTTCTGGCGCATGAAGGCATCAACGGCACGATCGCGGGCCCGGATGCCGGCATTCACGCCGTGCTTGCCTTCCTGCGCGCCCAGCCGGAATTTTCGGGCCTCGAGCACAAGGAAAGCCACGCCTCGAAAATGCCCTTCCTGCGCATGAAGGTGAAGCTGAAGAAGGAAATCGTCACCATGGGCGTCGAAGATATCGACCCCAACAAGGTGGTCGGCACCTATGTGGCGGCCAAGGACTGGAACGCGCTGATTTCCGATCCCGATACGATCGTCATCGACACCCGCAATGACTACGAGACGGCAATCGGCACTTTTCGCGGCGCGCTCGACCCAAAGACCAAGACGTTCCGCGAATTTCCCGATTGGGTGCGCGCAAATCCCGGTCTGCACAACAAGCCGAAGGTCGCCATGTACTGCACCGGCGGCATACGCTGCGAGAAGGCCACCGCCTTCATGAAGGCTGAGGGCTTCGACGAGGTCTATCATCTGAAGGGCGGCATCCTGAAATATCTGGAGGAAGTGCCGCAGGAGGAGAGTCTCTGGGATGGCGCCTGCTTCGTCTTCGACGAGCGTGTATCCGTCGAGCACGGGCTGAAGCAAGGCGAACACCGGCTCTGCCACGCTTGCCGCAACCCGATCACCGCCGAGGAAATGACCTCGCCGCTCTACGAGGAAGGCGTTTCCTGCAGCCACTGCTACCACACCCGCACGGAAGAAGACCGGCTGCGTTACCGTCAGCGTCAGCACCAGATCGCGCTCGCAAGAAGGCGCGGCCAACGACATATCGGTAGCTGAGCCAGATTTCTGTGTGGATCAACTTTGCTTTCTGAAGATCAGGCTGCGTCGATGCGACGCCGGGCTGCCGGCTCCGCTTCACGTCGCTCGTGCAGCATCTCGGTGATAAGCTCTGATATCACGGGCTTGCCGAACAAATAGCCCTGCAGGCAGTCGCAGCCGAAGAGGCGCATGGCTATCGCCTGCTCCTCGGTCTCGATGCCTTCGGCCGTCACCGGAATGTCGAGCGAGCGGGCGAGCGCCACCGTCGCCTGCAGCATCTCGCGCTGGCGTTTGTCGTTGACGCCCATGACCAGCGAGCGGTCGATCTTGATGCGGTCGAAGCCGAACTGCCTGAGATAACCGATCGACGAGAAGCCGGAACCGAAATCGTCGAGCGCCACCTTGACCCCCAGCCCCTTCAGCCGTTCGATCGACTGGCGGGTGCGCTGCGGATTCTGAATCATGTAGCCTTCGGTGATCTCGAGCGTGATGCGGCCGGCCTCGATCTCCGTCTGTTTCAGTACGTAGCGCACATAGTCGGTAAAGGCAGGATTGCGGAACTGGCCGGGCGAGACGTTAACCGAGACGTTGAGTTCCGGCCATTGTTTGGCCGTCTCACAGGCCTTGCGCAGTACGAACAGACCGAGCGATTCGATGAGGCCGCTGGTCTCGGCGATCGGGATGAACAGCTCGGGCGAAACAGGGCCATGGCCCGGACGGTTCCAGCGCACCAGTGCTTCGACGCCGGTCATCGCATGCGTCGCCGCATCGATCAGCGGCTGGTAGGCGAGCGTCAGGTCGCCGCTTTCGATGGCGATCCGGAGATCGAGCTCCAGCGCGTTGCGCTGCTCTCGATCGGTGTCCATCGACGGATCGTAGAGGGTCATGCGCGCGCGGCCGGCTTCCTTCGCCTTGTACATGGCAAGGTCGGAACGGCGCACCAGCTCCTCACGCCCGATCGTCCCGGAAGGCGACATAGCAATGCCGATGCTTGCCCCGACGACAACGACACGGCGACCGATCTCCAGCGGCTCGACAAGAAAATCGAGAATCTGCTCGGCAAGCTGTAGTGCGGCGGCATTCTCACTGTCGGAGAGAAAGGCGATGGCAAATTCATCGCCGCCGATGCGGGCGAGAACGGCACCCTGCGGAATGAGCACAGCGAGCCCGGCCGCGACCGCACGGATCAACTGGTCGCCGGTGCCATGGCCATAGCTGTCATTGACTTCCTTGAAGCCATCGAGGTCGAGATAGAGGAGGAGCACGTTGCGCTTGGTCTGGCGTGCCTCGACGACAAAACGATCGACGGCCAGCCCGAGGCCATCACGATTGGAAAGCCCGCTCAGCCTGTCGCGCAGCGCCTCCTCGCGAGCGCTGTTTTCCTCCGCCTTCAGGCGGCGGCCGGCAAGCCAGCCGATGACCAGCAGCACGACGAAGAACAACCCGACGAGGCCGAGCGCCTGGATGACCATCGGCCGCACCTGTGCATAGCCGATATCGCCGGGTGAACGCGAGATCCAAACCAGCTTGCCGAGCGTTGCCCCCGTCGGATCGACGATCGGCACAAGATAGTCGGCCGCAAAACTCGGCGGCGCCAGCCTCAGCCCGCCGATGACATAGGTCTGGCCGAGAGCGGTCACCCTGTCGTCGTCAAGATGGCGGGCGAAAACGAGATAGCGCTGCTGGCCGGCGGGCACATCCAGCGCACCGGACTTTTTCCGCACCAATGCCACACCGACGGCGGCAATGCCCCGCTTGGTGGTGACGAAACCGATCGCCTGAGGACGATCGGCCGGGCCGGCCGCCTTTACCGTGTCGAAGAGGGTCCAGAGCGAAGGCGCGAAGAAATCTGTGAGCGGCTCCTCCATCGGTTTGCCGTCGCGATAGGCCATGATCGCCTTCTTCTCGCCATCGATGACGATCGCCATGTCGAACAGCGAGCTGTTGACCGACATCTCGCCGTAGTTGCTCACCGTCCAGGCCATACCGTCGGCTGCGTAGACGTTGACGGCAGCGTCATCCCAGGCGGCGTAATCGTCGAGCGTCGCACCAAGCTGATCCTCGAAGGTCTTCAACGCGCCGATCGTCGTTTCGCGCGAGCGCTCGTCATCGAGAACATTGGAATTTTCGGCCACGCGTTCAAGCGCCGTCAGCACCATGATGGTGACGACCGCGACGATGACTGCGAACGAGAAAAGCACGCCGGTGACGGTGATGTGACGGCTTATTCCCGATCCTTTGCTCTGCGACTTTCCGGCTGTCTGCATTACGACTCCCTGACCGTTGGACTTTGCCAGTCAAGGGTTCAAAAACGTTTAAGCAACCGCCTGTTGCAGGCCTCTCGCGATCTATTTTTCTGCCTGCCGCCGGTCGTCGCGAAAATGCTGGCAAGCAACGTCAGCTTGCCATGCCGGCCGGAAGTCCGCGCCCCCAGATGGCTCGCGATAAGCGTCAAGTGCCCGCGAGGCAGCTGCGCTAAACCGCCTTGTGATTGCCCTTCGGGAATTGCGCCGCGAGTTGGCGATACCACTTGCCGCTCTTCTTCACCGTGCGCAGCTGGGTTTCATAATCGAGATGGACGAGACCGAAGCGCATACGGTAGCCTTCCGCCCATTCGAAATTGTCCATCAGGCTCCAGGCGAAATAGCCGCGTAGGGGATAGCCGTCCTTGATGAGGCCGGCAACGATTTCGAGGTGATCTCCGACATAGTCGAGGCGCATCGTATCGTCGACCTCGCCGTCGATGACATCGGTGTTGTCGCAGGCGCCGTTCTCCGTGATGTAGCATTCCGGCAGTTCGTAGCGGCGGTAGAGATCCTCGATCGAGAGCTTCAGGCCCGGCGCATAGATTTCCCAGCCGATATCGGTCTTGACGTCGCTTGCCGGCGGCGCCTCCACCGTCCAGGGGAAATCGCCTTTGCGTTCGGCATCGTCGGTGACGCGTTCGGGCTTATAATAGTTCAGGCCCCACCAATCGAGTTTCTGGCTGATGAGCTTCAGGTCGCCATCCTCGATGACAGGCATGCGGTCGCCGAGCGCCGCGACGAATTCCTTCGGATATTCACCCTTGAAGACGGGATCGAAGAAAGCGCCGTTGTGGAACTGATGCGCCCGCTCGCCCGCGGCAAGGTCGGCCGGGCTGTCGGAGCCGGGAATGATCGAGGCGGCATTGAGCACGAGGCCGACCGGCACATTGGGCGCTTCCGAGCGGATCGCCTCGACGCCGAGGCCGTGGGCAAGGTTCATGTAATGCATGGCGTGAAGGGCAGCCTGCATGTTGCGCTCGCCCGGAGCATGGATGCCGTAGAGGTGGCTGAGCCAGACGATGCACCAGGGTTCGTTGAAGGTCGCGACCCGGTCGAGGCGATCGCCAAGGCGGTTCATCACCGTCTTGGCATAGCGCTGAAACGCATAGGCGGTCGAGCGCGCGGTCCACCCGCCCTCGCCGGCGAGCAACAGAGGCAGATCCCAGTGGTAGAGCGTCGCGAAGGTCTTGATACCGCGCGCCTTGCAGCCGTCGACCAGCCGGTCGTAGAAATCGAGGCCGGCCTCGTTCACCGGACCCGTGCCGTCCGGGATAATGCGCGGCCAGGCAATCGAGAACCGGTAGGCTTCGACACCCATCTCCTTGATGAGATCGAGGTCCTGTTCCAGGCGATTGTAGTGATCGCAGGCAACATCGCCGTTATCGCGATTATGGACGCGGCCAGGCATATTGCAGAAAGCATCCCAGATGGATGGCTTGCGGCCATCGGCTTTGCTGGCGCCTTCGATCTGGAAGGCAGCGGTGGCAACGCCGAAAATGAAGTCGCCGGGAAAGCGCTCCGCGAGTTTCTTCGGATCGATCATCTGGAAATCCTATCTCTCAGGTTGAGCCGTTTGCGCCGGATTTAGCCAAGCCTGAAGGCAAAGTACAGGCTGGCCGGAAGAAAAACTGCAACGTTGCAGGAGGAAAAACAGAACAGCTGCAGCGCCGCTCCCTCGCCGCGCTGCCGCCCTCATAACGGCAATGTCAGCAGTCGTGATTTGGCCGTTGAGACCGCGATCCTTACACGGGAAATGGCATCACAAATATGAAAGGGATCCAATGCTCTCTTCGGTCCATTCGCTGCAGCCTCATCTGCTGAGCCTGTTGCGCATTGTCTCGTCACTTGTACTTTTCAGCTATGGAACACAGAAGATCCTGCATTTTCCGGCTGCGGCAAGCGTGCCGCCCGCAGGCTCGCTGCCCTGGATTGCCGGCCTGCTCGAACTCACCTTCGGGTTCCTGGTGCTTGTCGGATTCCAGACCCGTATCGCCGCCTTCGTGCTCTCCGGCCTGATGGCCGTCGCCTATTTCATCGCACATGCATCGAAGGGCATCTACCCCGCCCAGAACGGCGGCGTCGCGGCGATCCTGTTCTGCTTCGTGTTTCTTTATCTGGTGGCGGCAGGTGCCGGACCGTTGAGCGTCGACAACCTGCTGAAGCGTGGCCGCACTGCTGCGGTCTGATCAAAATAAAACAAAACGCCGAGGCGACTCTACAGCGCCGCGCGTCTTTTCAGACGCGCAAAGGCGCTGTAGCGCTTAGAATTACTGCATAATTTTGTCCTTAAATCGATTCCGATTTAAGGAATTATGCAGTAGATCGCCTCGGCGTTTTTCATGGGGCAGCCGAGATCGTTAAATTCAGACCTTGATCCAGGCGCCGTTCCTCTTCGAAGACGCGACGCAGGCTTCCACGAAGGCCACACCCTTCACGCCGTCATCGACTGTGGGATAGACCACCGCCTTGTCGACGGCCTTGCCCTTCTTGCGGGCGTTTATCGCATGCGCGGCTTCCGTATAGATCGTTGCAAAGGCTTCGAGATAACCTTCCGGATGCCCTGATGGCACGCGCGTGACACGGCCGGCAGCCGCGCCTGAACCGGCGCCGCCGCGGGTGATCAGCCGCTTCGGCTCGCCGAAAGGCGTGTACCACAAGTAGTTCGGGTCCTTCTGGGTCCATTCCAGCCCGCCCTTGGTGCCGTAGACACGCACCATCAGGCCGTTTTCATGGCCGGGCGCAACCTGGCTGCACCAGAGCATGCCCTTGGCCGGCTTCTCCGAACCCTTCGCCTTGAAGCGCAGCATGACATGCGCATTATCGTCCAGCCGGCGGCCGGGAACGAAGCTATCGAGATCGGCGGCGAGGCTGTCGAGCTCCAGGCCAGTGATGAAGGCGGCGAGATTATAGGCATGGGTGCCGATATCGCCGGTCGAGCCGCCGACGCCGGACTGCGCCGGATCGGTGCGCCAGGCAGCCTGTTTCTGGCCGGTTTGCTCGACCGCTTCCGTCAGCCAGTCTTGCGGATATTCGGCCTGGACGACGCGGATGTCGCCGAGTTCACCATTCGCGATCATCTCCCGCGCCTGGCGGACCATCGGATAGCCGGTGTAATTATGCGTCAGCACGAAGAGTGCCCCGCTCTCGTCGGCGATCTTCTTCAGCTTCTTCGCATCGGCAAGGTTGGATGTCAGCGGCTTGTCGCAGATGACATGAATGCCGCGCTTCAGGAATTCCTTGGCTGCATCGTAGTGAACATGGTTCGGCGTGACGATCGCCACCGCCTCGATGCCATTCTTCAGCTTCGCCTCGCGGATCGCCATCTCGCGATAGCTGGAATAGGTCCGCGACGGATCGAGGCCGAGGTCGCGGCCGGATGCGATCGCCTTTTCGGGCGAAGCCGACAGCGCGCCGGCGATGAGATCGTACTGATCGTCGATGCGGGCCGCGATACGGTGCACCGCGCCGATGAACGCGCCCGCGCCGCCGCCCACCATGCCGAGCCGGATGCGCGGCTCGCGTGTCTGTTCGGATGATGCTTCGATTGCCATTGATTCCTCCTCAATTTTTCTTCCCTTCTCCCCTGGGGGGTTCAAAGGACGGGTTGAGCCCCGTGGCTCAACCCCGGTCGGTGGCCCGAAGGGTCGGATGAGGGGGCTTCGCGGTAGATATGCCTTTCGCTTGTCGCTCAAGGCATTCGTCGCTATCGCTCCTCATCCCCCTCATCTGCCCTGACGGGCATCTTCTCCCCGCTGGGGAGAAGGGAATAGAAACCTAGAGCCCCAGCATCCGCCGGTTCGCCGCCTGGTCCGTGCCGCTGCCGGCGAAATCGTCGAAGGCTTTCTCGGTCACGCGGATGATATGGGCGGCAACGAATTCGGCGCCTTCGCGGGCGCCGTCCTCCGGATGCTTCAGCGCGCATTCCCATTCGACCACGGCCCAGCCATCGAAATTATTCGCCGTCATCTTCGAGAACACCGCGCCGAAATCGACCTGGCCGTCGCCAAGCGAACGGAACCGGCCGGCGCGTTCGACCCAGCCCTGATAGCCACCGTAGACGCCCTGGCGCCCGGTCGGATTGAACTCAGCATCCTTGACGTGGAACATCTTGATGCGGTCTTTGTAGATGTCGATGTTGTCGAGATAATCGAGGCACTGCAGGACGTAGTGCGAGGGATCGTAGAGCATGTTGGCGCGCGGATGGTTCTTCACCCGCTCCAGGAACATCTCGAAGGTGATGCCGTCATGCAGGTCCTCGCCCGGATGGATCTCGTAGCAGACGTCGATACCGTTCTCGTCCGCATGGTTGAGGATCGGCGTCCAGCGGCGGGCGAGTTCGTCGAAGGCAGTCTCGACCAGACCGGCAGGACGCTGCGGCCAGGGATAGATGAAGGGCCAGGCAAGCGCGCCGGAAAAGGTCGCATGCGCCTTGAGACCGAGGTTTTTGGATGCCGTCAGTGCCATCTTGACCTGCTCGACCGCCCATTCCTGACGCGCCTTCGGATTGCCGCGCACCTCCGGTGCAGCAAACCCGTCGAAGGCTTCGTCATAGGCCGGGTGAACGGCGACGAGCTGTCCTTGCAGATGAGTGGAGAGTTCGGTGATCTCGATGCCGTTTTCACGCGCCTTGCCGGCGAATTCGTCGCAATAATCCTTGGACGTGGCAGCCTTCTTCAGATCGATCAGCTGGCTGGCCCAGGTCGGCACCTGGACGCCCTTGTAACCGATGTCGGCCGCCCATTTGGTGATCGCGTCCCACGAGTTGAAAGGAGCAGTATCGCCCGCGAACTGGCCAAGGAAAAGGCCGGGGCCCTTGATCGTCTTCATGTCAGATTCCTCCCTGAATATCGGCCGTAAACGTTTCTGAAGTGTTGTAGCACGCAATTTGGCGGGAGCAAGGCGCCTCCTCGCCCTTGGCTCGTGATTTGGCGCGAAGCCAGATGCGATATGGCGGCGAGCTAATCATGATGGGCTTTGGCGGGCAAGAGGTACGTGCAGCATTTTCGGCCACCCGCTCTATTGGAAGCATAAAAAATGCGCCCATCCTTACGAATGGGCGCATGTCTCCAGTCGATGGATCAGAACGGAGAATCCGGGAAGTAGAAGTCCTTGGCATTGTCCTTGGTGACGAGCGTCGCGTCGAGGATGTAGCTGCCGTGAACCGGAACCTGATCATAAAGTGCCGCCGCCGTCAGTTCCATCGCTGTGCCGACCATTGCCGGCGGATAGAGGACGTCGACCGGGATCAGCTTATCGCCGTCCATGACCTTCTTGACCATGTCCTTGGAGCCGGCGCCGGCGACGACATACTTGATGTCGGTGCGCTTGGCCTGCTCGATCGCCTGCAGAACGCCGACGGCCATGTCGTCGTCCTGGCACCATACGACGTCGATCTTCTGATACTTGGTCAGGTAGTCCTGCATGACCTTGAAGGCATCGTCGCGGTTCCAGTTGCCGTACTGGCGGTCGAGAACCTTGACGTTCGAGCCGGCAATGCCCTTGTCGAAGCCGTCCTGGCGCTGCTGGTCGATCGGGATCGGCAGACCGCGGATGATGACCACTTCGGCGTCCGGAGTGGTGTCCTTGATGTACTTGCCGGCGACTTCGCCGAGAGCCGGGTTGTTGCCGGCGACATAGAGATCGCGCACGGAATTGTCGTTGTTGCTCGGCGCACGGTCGACGAGGGCGACGAACTTGCCCTTGCCCTTGACTTCCTTGATGGCGTTGACGAGCGGATCCGGATCCGACGGCAGGATGACGAGGGCGTCGATGCCCTGCGTATCGAGATCCTGCACGGCATTGGCCTGGCTTGCGGCGTCCGGCGAGGTCTTGACGATGACGTTGAGACCGGGATGTTCGGCCATCAGCAGCTTGGCGACGCGTTCGGCATGGAACACCACGCCCGATGTCCAACCGTGGTCGGCGGCCGGAATGGACACGCCGATCGTGAATTTCTTGTCCTGGGCGTGAGCGGCGCCGGCGAACGTCACCGCCGCAACCGTCAGGCCCAACATCAATTTACGCATGCTATTTCCTCCCAATAATTTCAGGGACTTTTCCATACGGGACCGGACGCCCTGTAAGCCCGATCAAGTCATGATTTGCGCACCAGCGAGCGCTGGACGAACATGGCGATGATGATGATCGCACCCTGGATGGCGCCGATCAGATACTCGCTGATGAAATTCGAAAGCAGCATGATGTTGCCGACCAGTTCGAGAATGAAGGCGCCGCAGATCGTGCCCCAGACCCTGCCCGCGCCACCCTTGAGCGCCGTGCCGCCGACGACGACGGCCGTGATCGCCTGCAACTCCCATAGGATGCCCGTCGTCGCCGACGTCGAGCCGAGACGGGGAACATAGAGCAGCACGGCAATGGCGACGCACAATCCCTGGATGACGAAGGCGATCGTCCGCACACGGTTGACCGCGATACCGGAATAGCGGGCGACATCGCTGTTTGATCCCACAGCGACGACGTGGCGCCCGTAGCGGGTGCGATAGAGGATGAAGGCCGCAACCGCCGTCACTGCCAGGATCACCACGATCGGCACCGGTATGCCGGCGACATTGCCGAAATAGGCAGGGCGATAGAGCGTCTGGATATCGGCGGAGCGAAGCGTGATAGCGCCACCCTGCGACAGCCATGTCGTCAGGCCGCGATAAATGCCCATTGTGCCGAGCGTCGCGATGAAGGGCTCGATCCGGCCCACCGTCGTGATCAGACCGTTTGCCAGACCGCAGAGCGCGCCGGCGACGATCGTGAAGACGGCGGCGACCGTCAGCATCAAAGCCGGGTTTTCGATGGCGCCCGAATTCATCAGCAGGATCATCAGGCTGGCGACGAAGGCCACCATCGAGCCGACAGACAAGTCGAGATCGCCTGCTGATATCACGAAGGTCGCACCGACCGCGATGATGGCGATGAAAGCGCTGCGCGTCGCGACATTGGCAAGGTTGGTGATGCCGATGAAATTGGGATTGACCAAGGCTCCGACGATCAGCAGCAGCGCCAGGGCGACGAAGGGAGCGACCGCACGCAGGTCGACATCCCGCCAGGATCGGCGCCGGATTTCCCTGGTCTCCTCGTTGACACTCATTTCCAAAATCAACCTCCCGTCCCATATTTTCTGGGCATTTTATCTGTCGTCCTGATCGGCAAAGCCCTGCTTCAGCCTTCAGGCGGCCGCCTTCCTCTTGAGCCCGGCGGCGTAACGCATGATCTCCTGCTCGGAAATCTCGTCTCCCTCGAGCACGCCGACGATACGCCCTTCGCGCATCACCGCCACTCTGGTGCAGAGGCCGATGACCTCCGGCATCTCCGAGGACACGACGATGATCGACCGGCCGTCCCGGGCGAGGGCCGAGATGAAATGATAGATCTGCTGCTTGGTGCCGACATCGATGCCGCGCGTCGGCTCGTCGATGATGATGATCTGAGGTTCGGTCTCCATGACCTTGGCGAGCAGCAGCTTCTGCTGGTTCCCCCCCGACATCCGGCCGGCGACGATATTGCCGTCACGAACCCTGATATCGAAGCGGCGCTTGGCCTTTGCCATCGCGGCCGCCTCGCTGCCCGGGCTGAGATAGCCGTGACGAGCGTGCCTTCCGAGCGATTGCAGTGTCAGATTGGTCACCATGCCGGAGCGCAGCAGCAGGCCTTTCGACTTGCGGTCCTTGGTCATGTAGGCGAGCCCGCAGCGATTGGCGGCATGGACGTCGCCGGAGGGAACAGTTTCCCCCTTGATGACCACCTCGCCCTCGAGACGGGTCCGCAACCCGGCGATCGCTTCCATCAGTTCGGTGCGGCCGGAGCCGATCATGCCGGAAAACCCGATGATCTCGCCCTTGCGCACCTCGAAGCTCGCATCCTTCACATAACCCGTTGATACCGAAGCGACCCTGAGGACGACCTCCTCGTCGACATCAGGCTCGACCTTGGCGGGATAGAGGCTGGAGAGTTCGCGGCCGACCATCAGCTGAGCGATCGATTCCCCGTCCAGAACGGACGTCGGCGAAGTCTTGATCCACTGGCCGTCGCGCAGCACCGTGACACGATCGGTCAACTCCATCACCTCGTCGAGCTTGTGGGACACGAAGACGAAGCTGGTCCCCTGGTCGCGAAGCTTGCGAACCTGTTTGAACAGCATATTGGTCTCTTCCCGCGACAGCACCGCGGTCGGCTCGTCCATGAACACCACCCGCGCATCGCGGCTGATCGCCTTGGCGATTTCGACCATCTGCTTGTCGGCGATGGAAAGCGTGCTGATCAGCGCATTCTCATCGACATGCGAACCGAGCACGTCCAGAACCTTGCGTGTCTCCGACCGCATATATTTACGGTCGAGCATGCCGAAACGCGTGACTTCGCGCCCGAGGAAGAGGCTCTCCGTCACGGTCAGATGTTCTGCGAGGTTGAATTCCTGGTGAATGATGACGATGCCGAGCGCCTCGGCGTCGCCGTTGGGCGGCAGGACGACGGGCTTGCCATCAAGCAGGATTTCGCCGGAACTGGGCTGCTCGAAACCCGACAATACCTTGACAAGCGTGGATTTGCCGGCGCCGTTTTCACCCATCAGCGCATGGATTTCGCCGGCGCGGAGATCGAAGTTCACGCTGAAAAGGACCTGCACTCCACTGAAGGATTTGCATATGCGCCTGGCGGACAGCACCACGGGTGCGGTGTCGGCGGTCTCCACGGTCATCTGGTCCTCCCCAAAGCGGCTCTCCGTCCACTCAGAAGCCTTATGTAAACCTTTACATACATCGTGTAAAGGTTTACATCGTTGATTTACACAGATCAGTTGAAGCCTGCCTTTGACCTCTCGACAAGTCTGTGTAGTGTCGCGGCGAAGACAGCCCAAGGCAGAGCTCAGTGTCGAATTCCACGCCCGCAACCATCGAAGACGTCGCCCGGATCGCCGAGGTCTCTATCGCGACGGTTTCCCGGGCAATCCACATGCCGGAGAAGGTCGCCAACTCCACCCGCCTCAAGGTCAACCAGGCGATCGCCATCACCGGCTATACCACCAATGCCATGGCGCGCAGCCTGAGGCTCGGCCGCTCCAATATGATCCTTGTCGTGGCGCCCGATATTGGCGATCCCAATTTCTCCAATATTCTCGTCGGGCTGGAGAACGAAGCGCGCGCGCACGGCTACGGCATCCTGATTGGCCACACCCAGAACGATGCCCAGCGCGGCCTGGAATATCTGAAATTCTTCAATTCCAACCAGGCGGCTGGATTGATCCTCTTCACCGGCATCCTGCCCTTCGGGCATCAGACGATGACCGCGCGGCTGCCGCCGAGCGTCGGCGTTTTCGAGCCCGTCTTCAACGGCGGCATTCCCTATGTCGGCGTCGACGATACCGAAGGCGCTCGGAAAGCGGTGGACCTGCTGCTGGCTGAAGGGCATCGCAAGATCGCCTTCATCGGCGATTCACGCACCCGGCTTGCCTATACGAGACGCCGCATGGGTTACGATGCCGGTCTCGATGCCGCAGGCATCCCGCCCGACACCAGGATCGTGCTGGAAGGTGACGGCACGATCGAAAGCGGGCGGCATGCGGTCGAACAGCTTTTCATGCGCGACACGCTTCCAACCGCCTTCATGTGCGTCAACGACCAGACGGCGATCGGCGTCATGGTCGGGCTCGGCGCACGAGGTTATGATATTCCGCGGGATTTCTCGGTGACCGGTTTCGACGACGTGCCGCAGGCCGTCTTCATATCCCCACCGCTGACCACGATCCGCCAGCCGAGAACGGCGATCGGCAAGCAGGCGATGGCGCTGCTGCTGGAACTTCTGTCCGATGGCCGGCCAACCGAAACGGAAATCCTGCTGCGGCCGGATCTGGTGGTTCGAAACTCCGTCTCGGCGCCGTCGCGCAGCTGGTCGAAACGTTGAACCCGTATCACTGAGCGCTTAAGGCGCATTTAGATCAGGATGATTTTAAGCCCGATCGGCCTAAAATCTGAATCCTGATCTAAATCAAAGAAGTAGAGCATGATGTCGTCCGAAAACCGCGCACACTTTTCGGCATCATGCTCTAGCCGGCAAATGCGCCGGCGACCAATGGCCGCCGGCGCGCTTTATCAAACGTAACGGTTGACGACGTTCTCCAGCAGTTCCTGCTTGCCGGATCTCGGCTGCGGGTTCACGTCGTGGCTCTCGACATAGTGGGTGATCTCATCCAGCGAATACTCGCCGCGGAAGAGCTTCTGCGCCTCGGCGGATTCCCAGCCGGCATACCGATCGGCGAGCGGCTGCGACAGAGCCTTGTCCTCGATCATCTTGGCAGCGGCCTTCAGGCCGCGGGCGCAGCAATCCATGCCGCCGATATGGCCGATCAGCAGATCCGCCGGGTCGAGAGACTGACGGCGCAGCTTCGAGTCGAAGTTGGTGCCGCCGGTCTTGAAGCCGCCGCCAGCCAGAACATGGTAATAAGCGAGCGCCATTTCGGGAACATTGTTCGGGAACTGGTCGGTATCCCAGCCGGACTGGTAGTCGTTGCGGTTCATGTCGATCGAGCCGAAGATGCCGAGCGCATTGGCAAGCGCCAGCTCGTGCTCGAAGGAGTGGCCGGCAAGGATCGCGTGGCCCTGCTCGATATTGAGCTTCACCTCGTTTTCAAGGCCGTGCTTCTTGAGGAAGCCATAGACGGTCGCAACGTCATAGTCATACTGGTGCTTGGTCGGCTCCTGCGGCTTCGGCTCGATCAGGATCGTGCCCTTGTAGCCGATCTTGTGCTTGTATTCGACGACGAGGTTGAGGAAGCGGCCGAGCTGGTCGAGCTCGCGGCCGATATCGGTGTTGAGCAGCGTCTCGTAACCTTCGCGGCCGCCCCAGAGCACGTAGTTTTCGCCGCCGAGCTTCTGCGTGGCATCGATGCAGGTCTTTACCGTCGCGGCTGCGAAAGCAAAGACATCGGGATCCGGATTGGTCGCAGCGCCCGACATATAGCGGCGGTGGGAGAAGAGGTTCGCCGTGCCCCAAAGCAGCTTGGTGCCGGTTGCGGCCTGCTTCTCGGCGAAATAATCGACGATCTCGTTGAGGTTTTTAGTGTTCTCGGCAAAAGTCTTGCCTTCCGGACGCACGTCGGCGTCATGGAAGCAATAGTAGGGCGAGCCGAGCAGCGAGAAGAATTCGAAGGCGACGTCGGCCTTGAGCTTGGCGGCCTTCATCGTGTCCTCGAACCAGGGACGCAGGAAGGTCTGCCCGCCGAAGGGATCGCCACCCGGCCAGGTGAAGGTGTGCCAATAGGCCACTGCAAAGCGCAGATGGTCTTCCATGCGCTTGCCCATGACGATCTCGTCCGGCTGGTAATGGCGGAAGGCCAGCGGATTGGTGCTGTCAGGGCCCTCGTATTTGACTTTCTGGATATCGCCGAAAAATCCGGTGCTCATTTTGGTTCTCCTTGGGTTCGTAATTCAGTCTATCGTTCGTGCCGTGCAGCCCCCTCATCCGACCCTTCGGGCCACCTTCTCCCCCAGGGGAGAAGGGGAATGAGGCGCCGCTGCGAACCTCTTCTCCCCTCGGGGGTCCGAAGGACGGGTTGAGACCCGTGGCTCGACCCCGGTCGGTTCCGGCAGGCGGATGAGGGGGCCGCTGGCTCCAGTTCTCAATGCGCCAGCGACTTGATCGCCGGGTAAAGCGCTCGGTAGCGCTTGTAGGCATCCTCATAAGCGTCGCTTAGCGCCGCCACAGGCTCGATCGTGCCTGCCGTCACCGGCGGCGTGCAGACGGAGACCGGATCGACGCCCGTTGCTGCGATCAGGCCGAGGCGGGCTGCCCCGAAGGCCGCGCCGAAATCGCCGTCAGCCGGCAGGTCGACCGGAACGTCAAGCGCAGTCGCGATCGACGCCAGCCAGTAACGCGAGCGCGAACCGCCGCCGATTGCCGTGACCCGGGATATGCCGGTGCCGGCCGAACGCAGCGCTTCGAGATTGTCGCGAATGGCGAAGGCGACACCTTCGAGCACCGCCTGGGTGAGAACGACACGGCTGCTTTCGTGTTCGAGGCCGATGAAGGCGCCGCGGATGACGGCATCATTGTGCGGCGTGCGCTCGCCGGAGAGATAGGGCAGGAAGGTGACGCCGGTGGGAGCCTTCAGCGTCTCCCCGAGTTCGCCGGTGAGATCTGCGGCCGACTTCCCAGTCACACCAGAATGCCAGTTCAGTGCATCGGTGGCCGACAGGATGACGCCCATCTGGTGCCAGGTGTTCGGCAGTGCATGGCAGAAGGCATGAACGGCGCTTTCCGGCTTCGGCAAATAGGAAGCGTTGGCAGCAAAAAGCACGCCTGATGTGCCGAGCGAGACGAAGGCGGCGCCATCGCTGACCGTGCCCATGCCGCAGGCCGAGGCCGCATTGTCGCCGGCACCGCCGGCCACGACGACATCGCCTGATATGCCCCATTGCGCCGCCAGTTCGGACCGCAGCTTGCCGGCCTGCTCGGTGCCTTCGACAAGCGCCGGCATCTGCTCCTCGGAAAGCTTGGTGGCGGCGAGCAGTTCGGAGGACCAGGCGCGTTTGCCGGTGTCGAGCCAGGAGGTGCCGGCCGAATCCGACATTTCCGAGATATATTCGCCAGTCAGCCAAAGACGCAGATAGTCCTTCGGCAACAGCACCTTGGCGATCTTGCCGAAGACATCGGGCTCATGCTTCTCGATCCAGGCGAGCTTCGGCGCCGTAAAGCCGGGAAAGACGATGTTGCCGGTGAGCGCGCGAAAGCGCGGATCGGCATCGAGTGCGGCGGCCTCGACGTAGCTGCGCGTGTCGTTCCAGAGGATGCAGGGGCGCAGCACCTTATCAGTGGCATCGATGAGCGTTGCGCCATGCATCTGGCCGGAAAGGCCGATGCCCTTGACCGCCGCCAACTCCTTCGGATGTTTTGCCTTGAGGCCGGCGACAGCCTCTTCCGTGGCGCGCACCCAGTGGGCCGGCTCCTGCTCCGACCAGCCGGAATGCGGACGCGAGACGTCGAGCGAACCATTGGCCGAGCCGACGATCTTCTGATCACCGTCGATCAGCATCGCCTTGACGCCGGAGGTTCCGAGATCGAGACCCAGATACATGTGGTATTTCTCCCTTTGCCGTTACGGCAGATTGTCTTTCAGGAATATGTCGAGGCGGATGCGCTCCTGCGCTTCGATGACGGCAAGCCCGTCCGCCTTGGCTTTCAGCACGCGGATCGCGCTACGCACCTCATGGCCGGCATCCTGATTGAGGATCGCATCGATCGTATTGTCGATGAGTGCTGCACGCGTGTGGGCGGTCAACTCGTGGGCAATGACAGTCAGTATGCGATCGACGGCCTTCTCCTTCAACGCCCGGATCAGGCCGCGATTGCCGGCGCCGAGGCTGTAGACGCCGATGATGCCGGCATTCCCGAGCGCGTCGGCAACGAGCCTATGGGCGACCTCGGGATCGTCGCGGCCTTCGAGAACCGGCAGGATAGCAAGATCGGGAAACTCCTCGGCCATGACAGCGGTGAAGCCCTCCAGCCGCTCGCGATGGTCGCGCACCAGCATGGAACCGGCGAGCACCGCGATTTCGCCCTTTCGCGGCCCGAGGAATCGTCCGAGCAGGCGGGCGGCTGTGCGGCCGGCTGCGATATTGTCGACGCCGGCATAGTGATGGCGTAGCGACCCCGTGAGGTCGGAAACCAGGGTGACGACTGGAAAGCGCTCGCGCACCAGCCTGTCGACGGCAGCGCGCACGTCAGGCGCATCGGTCGCAACCAGCGCGATGCCGCAGGGCTTTTCCCGGGAAAGCGTTTCGAGCACGGCGACAAGGGCGTCTGGATCGAAGGCCGGCACCTCGACGGTGCGGATATCGGTACGCTCGGCCGACGATCGGAGGACTGCCTGGCGGATCTCGGCATTGAGCCCGTGCATGAAGGAGTTGTCGCTGGCCGGGAGGATGAAGACCAGCGGATAGGTGCGCCCTTTGGCAAGATTGGCGGCGGCGACGTCTCTGACATAACCGAGCTCGCGGATCGCGGTCTCGACCTTTTCCCGCGTGACGTGGCGCACACCGGGGCGCTGGTTGAGGACCCGGTCGACAGTCGCCAGACTGACACCGGCGGCAGCGGCGATATCGTGAACGGTTGGTCTCATCATTCCTCCTGACGAGACCATTAGCGCCAATTTTGATGTACGTAAATCAAAAAATCCGACAGGCCGGTTTCCACGTCGTTTTTCCGACCCAGCCCACAGTCATCCGCCTGATGCCAAAGCGGCCGGAAAACGGCAACAAAAAGGCCCTCCGGAGAGGGCCTTTTCAAGGGGCGGCAGGCCGGAGGTCAGTGGCCGCCACCGCCTCCCCCGCCTTGCGGCGCGGGTTTCTTGATCATGGCGACACCGAGGATCATCGCGAGGAAAAGCGCGGTCAGGATCAGGAACACGTCGCTGAAGGAGAGGATGATCGCCTGCTTGGTGGCAAGGCCGACCATCTGCTTGATCGCGACTGAGGTGCCATCCATGCCATAGGTGTTGAAATTGGCAGCCATGTTGTTCATCTGGTCGATCGCCGCCGGATTGCCCCAATCCATATTCTCCCGCAGCCGCTCATAATGCACGTCCTGCCGGTTGGTGAGCACGGTATTGATGACGGCAAGGCCGACGGCGCCGCCGAGGTTTCGGGTCAGGTTAAACAGGCCGGACGCGCCGCGGATGCGCGAGGGCGGCATCGTGCCGAGCGCGATGTTGTTGATCGGCACCATGCACATCATCAGCCCGAAGCCGCGCAGGATCTGCGGGATGAAGAGTTCGTAGAAATCCCAATCCGCCGTCAGATGCATCATGATGAAGGTGCCGGCGGCGAAGCTGACGAAGCCGATCACCATCATCAACCGCAGGTCCATCTTGGTCGACAGCCGCCCAGCGATCGGCGCGGTGAAGAACATCGCCAGCCCGGAGACGAACATCGTCTCGCCGATCATCAATGAATCATAGCCGCGGATGCGCCCGAGATAAACAGGATAGATATAGGTGAGGCCATAGAGGCCGATGCCCATGACGAAGGAAAACACCGAGCCGAAGGAGAAATTCCGGTTCGAAAAGGCCTTGAGGTCGACGACCGGGAAATCCACCGTGAAGGCGCGATAGAAAAAGACGATGGCCGCAACGCCGGAGGCAACCGCTGCGATGGCGATCGAGCTGTCGTTGAACCAGTCGTTCGAATTGCCCTCTTCGAGCACATATTCCAGCGCGCCGAGGAAGACGCCCATCGAGATCAGACCCCACCAGTCGAACTTCTTGAAGAGCGACAGTTCCGGCTTGTCGAAATCGATGAAGTTCCAGGTGACGATGGTGACGATGATACCGGGAACGATGTTGACGAGGAACAGCCAGTGCCAGGAAAAGGCATGGCTGAGATAACCGCCGACGGTCGGGCCGATGGTCGGCGCCAGCGTCGCGATCAGGCCGATGATCGGCGAGACGATGCTACGCTTCGACGGCGGGAAGATGGTGAAGGCGGCCGCGAAGACCGACGGAATCATGCCGCCGCCGATGAAGCCCTGGATGACGCGGTAAACGATCATCTGATCGATATTGGTGGCCGTCGCCGCCAGCGCGCTCGCCATGGTGAAGCCGGCAGCCGAGATTGCGAAGAGATAACGCGTCGAAATGATGCGCGCCAACGTGCCCGAAAGTGGGATCATGATCACTTCGGCGATCAGATAGGCCGTCTGCACCCAGCCGACCTCGTCGCTGCCTGCCGAAAGGCCGGCCTGGATTTCGGCAAGAGAAGCCGAGACGATCTGGATGTCGAGGATCGACATGAACATGCCGAGCACCATCGCGAAGAAGGCGATAAGCTTCTTCGGATCCATGCGTTCGTCGGCATGGGCGGGTGCCGCCGGAATCGTCCCCGCTGTTGCTGTCGCGCTCCCGGCCATCAGACCACCTCCGCCTTTCCTGAAGGCTTACTTGCTCGGCGCCGTACGGGTGTCGACGTCGACGACGACGCTCAGGCCCGCGCGCAGCCGCCCGCTGTCGAGCGCTTCCTGCGGCAGCGCGATGCGCACCGGTACCCGCTGGATCACCTTGGTGAAATTGCCCGTGGCGTTTTCCGGCGGCAGCATCGAAAAGACCGAGCCGGAAGCTGGTGAGATCGATTCGACGGTGCCGACGATCGGATGATCGCTATAGGCATCGACCTGGACGTTGACCTTCGAGCCCGGCACCAGATGCTGGATCTGCGTTTCCTTGAAATTGGCGTCGATATAGAGCTGGCGCACCGGAACGAGCGCCATCAGGCGCTGGCCCGGAGAAACGAGGTCGCCTTCCTGGACGGAGCGGTTGCCGACAATGCCGTCATAAGGCGCCTTGAGCACGGTGAAGGAAAGGTCGCGGACGGCCTTGTCGCGCGAGATTTCCAGCGAACGGACCGAGCCTTCGGCTTCCTTGCGCTGGGCCTGGAGGATGGTGATGTTGGCCTGTGCCGCGGTAATATTGGCGTCGCCGCCGGCAAGATTGGCCTTGGCCTGATCGAGGGCGATATTGGCGTTGTCGAGATCCGCAGCCGTGCCGACCGACTTCGCCTGAAGGTCGCTCTGGCGCTTCTGAGTGATCTCGGCACCGCGAACGGCCGCTTCGAGTGCCACCTTCTGCGCCTGCGCCTGCACCAGGCTCGCATTCGCGCCTTCGATTTGCGCGTCGATACGCTGCAGCGAAAGCTGTTCGGTGACGATCTGGGCCTGGGCCAAATCGAGGGCGTTCTGATAGTCGCCGTTATCAAGCGTGGCAAGTACGTCGCCCGCTTTGACTTCCTGGTTGGCGACAACGTTCACCTTCGCGACGTAGCCCGTGACCTTCGGCGAAATCGTTGCGATATCGCCTTCGATATAGGCGTCGTCGGTCGACACCATGAAGCGGCCGTTCGTCCACCATTCGTAACCATACCAGCCGCCGCCTGCGAGAAGGGCAAGCACGACGATCGGCAGCACCGGGCTGCGGCGCTTCTTCGCAGCCGCGGGTGCGGCGGCGACCGAAGCCGGCGCCGACTGCGCGGGAGCAGAGGGAAGTTCGCGGGCTTCTGCCGTCGGGGCTTCTACGGCCGCGACGTCGGCTTTAACCTCTTCGGTCTCGGCGTTTTCGCTGACGATCCGCGCGACGTTGCTCTTTTGGTTGCTCGACATAGCCACTTTACCGATCTGGAGTAAATAATCGAACTGAACGGTTCGGTTCAGTTGACTTAAACCTGTTTTATCGTCATATCAAGATGTATAGAACCAATCGGTTCGATTTCTTTTAAAGAAAAAGCGAAACCGTCAACACGGTTAAGAGGACATGACGCTGAAACCCGACCACGCCGCCGTATTCAGTCCTCCCGCTGCCGGAGGCCGATTTGCCGCAGGCGAAGATCCGGCCAAGCGCCAGCAGATCCTCGCCGGCGCCAAGCGCGTTTTCATGAAGATGGGTTTCGACGCCGCCAGCATGAACGACGTGACGCGTGAGGCCGGCGTCTCCAAGGGAACGCTCTACGTCTATTTCACCAACAAGGAAGAGCTGTTTTCGGCGATGATCGAGACCGAGCGCGCCGCCTTCGTGGCGGCCGTGCGCATGGCGCTTGCCGAACATGACGATCCCGAAGCCGGCCTGTACGAATTCGGGATCAGCTTCGTCACCCATATGACCGATGAAAAGGTCATCAGCGCGATGCGCACCGTTCTCGGCGTTCGCGACCGCATGCCGGTGCTCTGTCAACGCTTCTTCAAGGGTCCGGAAAACCTGCGCACCATCATGCGCGACTTCCTGGAACGCCACATCGCCGAAGGCAGGTTTGAGATCGACGACATCGATCTGGCCGCCGGCCAGTTCCTCGATCTCGCCAGCGGTAGTTTCTTCAAACTCCGCCTGTTCGGAAGCATGGAAGAGCCGCCGTCGCGTGACGAAATCGAGCGCGTCATCCGCGGCGCGATCCGGGTCTTCATGGCCGCCTACGGCGCGCGCCGGCACGAGACCGCCTGACCGCATCCTTGACTGCCGCGCTCCGTCGGCCAAAATCCAGCAATAGCGATCAAATCCGGCTGCCGACTTTTCTTTAAGGAAGAGTCGCAACACTGCATAATTCCTTAAATCGGAATCGATTTAAGGATAAAATTATGCAGCACTTCAAAGTGTTACAGCGTCCTTTGCGCGTCTGGAAAAGACGCGCGGCGCTGTAGGAGAATAAGGATGAGCGCTGTCGGACGGGCGATCTGGTTCATCGAGAGCCATTTCGAAAGCGATATATCGCTGGAAGAGATATCGGAAGCAGCCGGATTGTCGCGCTACCATCTGTCGCGCGTCTTCGGGCTCGTCACCGGCTACTCGATCAGCGGCTATATAAGAGGGCGGCGCCTCAGCCGCGCCGTGCCCACACTGGTCGGCAGCTCATCCACCATTCTCGAGGTTGCGCTTTGCGCGGGCTACGGCTCGCACGAGGCCTTCACCCGTGCCTTCCGCGACCAGTTCGGCATGACGCCGGATGCGGTGCGCAGACAGGGGCACGCCTGTAACCTTGTCTTGCTGGAGCCGATCAGAATGGACCCCGCCCACCTCAACGACCTCGAACCGCCCCGTTTCGAAACCCTCCAACCGATGCTGTTTGCCGGCCTGCAGGAGATCTACCCCTATGGCGGCAATGCCGCCATCCCCTCTCTCTGGCAGAAATTCAATGCCCATTTCGGACATATCTCCGGTCAGAAAGGCAATGTCGCCTACGGCATCTGTACGCATATCGACGGAGAAGCGGAGAAATTCCGCTATATGGCCGCGGTCGAGATCTCCGATGCGGGCGATCTGCCGGCGGATTTTGCAACGCTCAAGCTTCCAGGCCAGCGCTACGTCGTCTTTGCCCATCGCGGCCACGTCTCCGGCATTCCGGCGACGATGAACCGCATTTTTGGCGCATGGTGGCCGACCTCGGGCCTAGAGCACGGCGAGACACCCG
Organism: Rhizobium sp. CB2179; assembly: GCF_057653455.1. Lineage (NCBI taxonomy): Bacteria > Pseudomonadati > Pseudomonadota > Alphaproteobacteria > Hyphomicrobiales > Rhizobiaceae > Rhizobium > Rhizobium sp. CB2179. The sequence continues at coordinate 3,918,616 of NZ_CM172781.1, forward strand.
ACATGTTCGAACGCTACGACGAGCGCTTCGACCCCTATACCGGCATGGGCGTCACCGAAATCTGGTTGCCGATCAGAGCATAATGCCGAAAAGTGCGAGCGGTTTTCGGACGACATCATGCTCTAACTCTTTAATCAAGATTCAATTTTAAGGCCGACCCGGCCTTAAATCCTGTTCCAGGGAATAAAAGTCACATCGGTTTCGTATACCCCCTTGCGGCGCTTGCCTGGCAGGCCGGCGACATTACATTGCGAGCGTCATTACTCATGTGGCGCAAAAGGGATATATGCTGATGCAGGAAATCATGACGCTCATTCAGGATCCGGCCGCCTGGGTGGCGCTCATCACGCTGGTGGTGATGGAAGTCGTTCTCGGGATCGACAACCTGATCTTCATTTCCATTCTCACCAACAAACTGCCGCCCGAGCACCGCGAGAAGGCCCGCAAGATCGGCATCGGTCTTGCGCTCGTCATGCGTCTCGCCCTGCTCGGCACCATCGCCTGGATCGTGCAGCTGACCGAACCGCTGTTTGAAGCCTTCGGCCACGGTTTCTCCTGGAAGGATCTGATCCTGATTGCCGGCGGTCTGTTCCTCGTCTGGAAGGCCACCAAGGAAATCCACCACAGCGTCGATCCGGAAGATCACGGCGAGGACTTCATCGCAAGTTCGGCCACGACAGGCTTTGCATCGGCCATCGGCCAGATCCTTCTGCTCGACCTCGTCTTCTCCGTCGACAGCATCATCACCGCCGTCGGCATGACGCCACATCTGCCGATCATGGTGGTCGCCGTCGTCGCCGCAGTCACCGTCATGCTTGTTGCCGCGACCCCGCTTGCCAACTTCATCGAGAGGAACCCGACGATCGTCATGCTGGCGCTCGCCTTCCTGCTGATGATCGGCACGACGCTGATCGCCGAAGGCATGGGCTTCCATGTGCCGAAGGGCTACGTCTACGCCGCCATGGCCTTCTCGGCGCTGGTCGAGGTGCTGAACATGTTCGCGCGCAACGCCCGCAAGCGAAAACGCGACGCCGCGCATTGAGGCTTGGGCAGGAGGGCGCGGCGGAACCGGCGCGCCCTCACGCATTGCCATCAGGCCGTTCCTGGCGTGTTTTTCTTGACGCGCCCGGTTGAATATGGCCTAAGGCCAGCCGAACGGACGATCGGCGGATAGTGCGGGCTTATGCCCTTTTCCGGCCGGTTTGCCGATGAAGCTATCTGCATCCTTCCGGCCGTACGTCGCTTTCCCATGAAAGCCGTCCGGCATTCATTGACGGGCACACACAATGACAGTTTCCGGGACAGCTACCGGCGTCCGCGTCCGCATCGCTCCCTCGCCGACCGGCGAGCCGCATGTCGGCACCGCTTACATCGCTCTTTTCAACTACCTTTTCGCCAAGAAGCATGGCGGCGAGTTCATCCTGCGCATCGAGGATACCGATGCGACACGCTCGACCCCGGAATTCGAAACGAAGGTGTTGGACGCGCTGAAATGGTGCGGGCTGGAATGGAAGGAAGGCCCTGATATCGGCGGCCCCTACGGCCCCTATCGCCAGTCCGACCGCAAGGAAATGTACCAGCCTTACGGGCAGGAATTGCTGGATAAGGGCCATGCCTTCCGCTGTTTCTGCACACCCGCGCGGCTGGAGCAGATGCGCGAAACCCAGCGCGCCGCCGGCAAGCCGCCGAAGTACGATGGTCTCTGCCTCAACCTCACGGCCGAGGAAGTCACCTCGCGCATTGCCGCCGGCGAGACGACCGTCATCCGCATGAAGATTCCTGCCGAAGGCTCATGCGACTTCACCGACGGCGTCTACGGCGATGTCTCCATTCCGTGGGATTCGGTCGACATGCAGGTGCTCGTCAAGGCCGACGGCATGCCGACCTATCACATGGCCAACGTCATCGACGACCATCTGATGAAGATCACCCATGTGGCACGCGGCGAGGAATGGCTGGCTTCGGTGCCGAAGCACATCCTGCTTTATCGCTATTTCGACTGGGATCAGCCGGTCTTCATGCATCTGTCGCTAATGCGCAATGCCGACAAGTCGAAGCTGTCGAAGCGCAAGAACCCGACCTCGATCTCGTATTACTCCGCGCTCGGCTATATCCCGGAAGCGCTGATGAACTTCCTCGGCCTGTTCTTCATCCAGATCGCCGAGGGCGAAGAGCTCCTTGGTATGGACGAGCTCTCCGAGAAGTTCGACCCGGCAAACCTCTCCAAGGCCGGTGCGATCTTCGACATTCAGAAGCTTGACTGGCTGAACGGCCGCTGGATCCGCGAGAAGCTCTCCGAGGAGGAATTCCAGGCGCGTGTGCTGACTTGGGCGATGGAAAACGACCGCCTGAAGGAAGGTCTGCGCCTGTCGCAGACACGCATTTCCAAGCTCGGTGAGTTGCCCGATCTTGCCGGCTTCCTGCTGAAGTCCGATCTCGGCCTGCAGCCTTCCGACTTCGCCAAGATCAAGTCGCCGCCGGAAGAGATCCTGGAGATCCTCAACACCGTTCAGCCGGATCTCGAAAAGATCTTGGAATGGAATGTCGAGACGATCGAGGCGGAGCTGCGCGCGATCGCCGACCGCATGGGCAAGAAGCTGAAGGTCGTGGTCTCGCCGCTCTTCGTCGCCGTGTCCGGCTCGTCGCGCTCGCTGCCGCTCTTCGATTCCATGGCGATCCTCGGCCGGTCCGTTGTGCGTCAGCGCCTGAAGCTCGCCTCGCAGGCGGTCGCCGCCCTCGTCGGCTCGAAGTAAGAACAGTCAGAGGATTTCGACAATGGCTGACAACAAGACCGAAAACACCCTTTCCTCCGACGCGACGGAAGTGCGCGCCCAGAAGCTGAAGCTGCTGCGCGAGCAGATCGGCGAGGTCTATCCGGCGCATTTCCACCGCACGATGACCAATGCCGAGCTCATCGCGAAATATGAGAATCTGGAACCTGACGTCGAGACGCAGGATGTCGTCACCGTCGCCGGCCGCGTCTACTCGTCGCGCAACTCCGGCATGTTCATGGACATCCACGATGCCGGCGGCAAGACCCAGATTTTCAGTCACAAGGACACGACCCCGGAAGAAGCCCGCGCCCTGCTGCCGATGATCGACATCGGCGACATCATCGGCGTCACCGGCATCGTGCGCCGCACCAAGCGCGGCGAGCTGACGATCAACGCGCAGACAATCACCATGCTGACGAAGTCGCTGCTGCCGATGCCGGAAAAGTGGCACGGCCTCTCCGACATCGAGTTGCGCTATCGCAAGCGCCATCTCGACATCATGACCAACGAGGATTCGAAGCTCCGCTTCCAGCAGCGCTCGAAGATCCTCTCCGGCATCCGCCGCTTCATGGAAAATGACGGCTTCATGGAAGTCGAGACGCCGATGCTGCATTCGGTCTATGGCGGCGCCACCGCCGAGCCGTTCAAGACGCATCACAACACGCTGAAGCTTGACATGTACCTGCGCATCGCGCCGGAACTGTTCCTGAAGCGCACGCTGGTCTCGGGGCTGACCGACAAGGTCTTCGAGATCAACCGCAACTTCCGCAACGAAGGCGTTTCCACCCGGCACAATCCCGAATTCACCATGATGGAGTGTTACTGGGCCTATGCCGATTACGAGGACATCATGGACCTCGTCGAGCGGCTGTTCGAGAGCTTGGCGCTTTCCATTCACGGCACGACGGAATTCCCGTTCGGCGACAAGACCATGTCCTTCAAGGGTCCGTTCAAGCGCGTGCCGATGCCCGATGCCGTCAAGGAAGCGACCGGCATCGACTTCCTCGCCATCAAGACCGATGAAGAGGCGCGCACTGCCGCCAAGGCTGCCGGCTTCGCGGTCGAGAAGGATTGGACCTGGGGGGAATGCCTTGCCTTCATCTTCGAGGAAAAGGTCGAATCCACCCTGATCCAGCCGTCGCACGTCACGCATTTCCCGAAGGATATTTCGCCCTTCGCCAAGGAAGTGCCGGGCGAGCCGCGCCTGGTCGAGCGCTTCGAGACCTATTGCAACGCCTGGGAACTCGGCAACGCCTTCTCGGAACTCAACGATCCCGAAGAGCAGCGCCGCCGCATGGTCGAGCAGCTCGAACAGGCGCATGCCCGCGGCGAAAAGGAAAAGCAGCTGGATGAGGAATTCCTCGATGCCATCGACCAGGGCATGCCGCCGGCAGGTGGCCTCGGCATCGGCGTCGACCGTCTCATCATGCTTCTGACCAACGCGCCGTCGATCCGCGACGTCATCCTCTTCCCGGCCCGCCGCAACAAAGCCGACTGACAACCACACTCTCTAACTGAAAAAACGGAGCGCCCGAAAGGACGCTCCGTTTTGTTTTAGGAAGGCTGGTGAAAGACCCAACCGAAGGACCAACACACAGAGGTTTGGTCGATCACGGAATGACGTTATTTCGTTGGCTTGTGTTATGACCGCGTTCGTCGTCACACTCAGATCATGTAGCCGCCGGCGACCTCGATTGTCTGCGCATTGATCCATGCGCCGTCGTCGGACGCGAGCATGGCGATGACGCGGCCGACATCCTCGGCTTCGCCGATACGGCCGAGAGCCGTCTGTGAGGCAAGCAACGCGGCGAATTCCGGGTTCTTGTCCAGCGCAGCGTCGGCAAGATTGGTGCGGATAGGACCGGGCGAGATAGCATTGGCGCGGATCCGGCGATCGCCGAACTCCTTCGCCTGATAGCGGGTCAACGTCTCAAGTCCGGACTTGAGGGCTGCATAGGGCGCAACACCTGCTGTTGCGACGCGAACGGAAGCGCTCGTTACATTGAGGATCACGCCGCCATCGACCATCAGCGGCAGCAAGGCCTGCGTCAGGAAGAACGGCCCTTTCAGGTGGACATTCATCAGAGCGTCGAACTGGCCCGTCGTCACCGTCTCCATGAGATTGAACATGCCGAAACCGGCATTGTTGACGAGGCAATCGAACGCATCCCGGCCCCAATAAGTGGAAAGCAGCCGTTTCACCTCCGCCACGAAGGCCGGAAAGCTGTCGGCATCACCGACATCGAGGGCAAGCGCAAAGGCTTGACCACCGTCTGCCTTGATCGCGGCGATGACTTCATCCGCACCTGGCTTGTGGCTGTTATAGGTGAGGATGACACCCATGCCGCGCCTTGCGCATTCCTGCGCTGCAGATTGACCAATGCCACGGCTGCCGCCGGTAATGATTGCGATTTTCATCTCTGTCTCCTTTGCTTCGATGGCCGGAAGCTATGGGAAACAGCCGGCCTGCACTCCGCCGGAAACTGCCTCGTTCTTGCCTATTCCTGCTTTTGCCTTGTGCCGTGTCACTTGCTGGGGCAGGATTTCGCCATGCAAACAATGCTCGAAGAGATGCGCCGCTTGACGGCCCACGCTGAAAACCGCCCGACGGAAACCGGCATACCCGGCATACTGATGGTCAAGGGGGAGATCCCCGAACACAAGCTCGGCGCCGTTTATGAGCCAATGGTCAACCTGATCCTTGATGGCAGCAAGACGCTGACGATCGCCGGGCAGGATTATTATTACGATCCAGCGAGCTACTTCGTGATATCGATCGATGTGCCGGCGACGGGCATGGTGCAGCAGGCAGGTTCCGACCGGCCCTATATCGGCGTCAGCCTATCGCTCGATCCGGCAAAGGTCGCAGCGCTTCTCCTGGATCTTCCGCCGCAATCCTATCAGGAGGGACAAACCGGTGGCTATTCCGTCTGTCGCATGACGCCGGAACTTCTGGGTGCCTGGCTGAGGATGCTGCAACTCATGGAGCGTCCGCAGGATATCCCTGCCCTTGCCCCGGCCTACGAACGCGAAATCCTCTATCGCGTGCTGCAGGGACCGCAGGGCTGGATGCTGCGGGATATCGCAGCACCCGATAGCGCCCTGTCGCGGATACGGCTCGCCATTCGCTGGGTTCGCGAGCACTATGCCGAAGCGGTCGAGGTCGAAAAACTCGCCGTCCTCACCGCCATGAGCGTCTCGGCCTTTCATCGCCATTTCAAGGCTGTGACGGCCATGAGCCCGATCCAGTTCCAGAAGCGTATCCGCCTGCTGCAGGCCCGCCAGCTTCTGATTTCCCAGTCCGCAAGTGCATCCTCGGTCGCCTACTCGGTGGGCTACGAAAGCGTCTCGCAATTCACCAGGGAATATGCACGCTTCTTCGGCCAGCCGCCGGCGCGCGACGCCTCGCTGATAAGGGAAAATATCAGGCCTGCCGCCTGATACTTTTTGGGTTTAGTGCCCGCTCTTGGCCGGCGGTTCTTCTGCGGGAGCGGCTTCTGCTGGAGTGGCAGCATCCTTGGCAGCCTGCTCCTGAGCAGACGGTTCCTTGGTCTCCGGCGCTGCGCCGTGTCCGCCGGCGGCTGCCTTGCCCTCACTCTTTGTGGAAGCAACCGCGACTGGGTCGACGCAATCCTCGGGATCCTTGAAAGCGGCGCTGATCATGGCGATCTCGTCGAACGGCATCTCTATCCGCTCGCCGAAGAACAGCCCGTTTTCACTGGCCTTGCCGTCGTAGTAACGCGCTGTATAAGACTTGTCGTCGAGTCCCGGAACGGTCTTGTCGGGATGCGGGATATAGACGACATCAGCGCCGATCGCCCGGCCGCGAATATCGGCGCGCAGTGTCGGTCCGTTTTCGTCAAGCACCACCACCTGGACCAGATCCGGCTTCTGCGCGGCATAAACGGCCTGAGCGACACGAAGCGCGGTCTTGACGCGCGTCATCCCGTCGGTCGGTTCGGTCTTGATGTATTTGCGCACCCAGACGTGGTCCTGCTTCCTGATCGTCACCAGGTTAACGTCGCTGCATTCGAGCCCATAGCCACCACCAGTTGCACCGATCAGCCTGTCCTTGCCGACATACACCGCCGCGCCGCCGGAAACGCCCATGAGAAGAGCGACTCCACCGATGATGATTGCCAATTTCCGGGAGGGCCGGAAGATGCGCAGTAAGGCCTTCACGCCAACTGCTCCGCCATCTGAAACTCCAACGCAGGACAAGTGCTGAGAACGCTAAAGAAATGACGTTTCCGAAAGTTTAAGTGGGCGTGTGAAGCCTGCGCCATTTTGAGAAAACACCAAAAAAGGTCCGCTTTCCAGGCCGCTTGCCACAGCCTGTTCCGCCATGCTCTAAACCCCCATGGCCTTCACGCTTCGCCAGGTTCAATATTTCGTCGCCGTCGCCGAACAAGGTTCGGTGACGCGCGCCGCACAGAACCTTTCGATCTCTCAATCCTCGGTGACGGAAGCGCTGAAGGAGCTCGAAACCGACCTCGGCGTCGCGCTCTTCGAGCGCCATCCGCGCGGCCTGACCATCACCCATAACGGCCACCAGTTCCTGCGTCACGCGACGAAGATCCTGGCCTCCGTCTCCGATGCGCGGACCAGCTTTTCCGGCCAGCAAAGCGCCCTCTCCGGCACGCTGAACATCGGCGTCACCTCACTTGTCGCCGGCTACGTGCTTTCCGACCTGCTGGCGCGATACAGGCGCGCCTGTCCAGGCATCGAGGTCAGCGCCATCGAGGACAATGGCGGTTATCTCGAACATCTCCTGGTCGGCGGCGAATTGGATGTCGCCGTCATGGTGATATCAAACCTGCGCGACCGCATGGCGCTGCAGGCGGAGATCCTGGAAACCTCGCCCTATCGACTATGGCTGCCGATGGGCCATCCGCTGGTTTCGGCCGACATCATCTCGGTCGCCGACATCGCCCGCGAACCGCTGATCATGCTGACGGTCGACGAAATCGAGGAGAACACCGGTAAGCTGCTCTCAGCCCTCGGCGCCCGCCCGCATGTCGCCTTCCGCACCCGCTCGGTGGAGGCTGTGCGCAGCTTGGTTGCAACGGGAGCCGGCGTGGCCCTGCTTCCCGATCTTGTCTACCGACCATGGTCGCTGGAAGGCGACCGCATCGAGAGCCGCGACGTCTCCGGATCGCTGCCGGTCGTCCAGGTCGGCATGGTCTGGCGCAAAGGCTCCAGCCTGCCGCAGGCGGCGCGCGATTTCGTCGGTATCGCCGAGAGCTTAAGATCCGGTCGCATCCGCTGATATCGGAATTTCCGATATCGCCTTTCTGATAAATGAATTTGCGAAAGCGGCTTTTTCGCGTCACCTTTTCATCCGGGAACAAACCGCCACAGAAGTGGCAAACCGGGAGACGGATGATGACGAATCTGTTGAAATCCTGCACGGCAGCGCTCGCCTGCGTGAGCTTCGCGACGCAGGTGATCGCCGCCGAACCGCTGAAGGCCTTGGGCAAGGGCGAAGGTGCGGTCAGCATCGTTGCCTGGGCCGGCTATATCGAACGCGGCGAAACCGACAAGAACTACGACTGGGTCACCGATTTCGAAAAGGAGACCGGCTGCAAGGTTTCCGTCAAGACCGCCGCCACCTCGGATGAAATGGTGTCGCTGATGAACGAAGGCGGCTTCGATCTCGTCACGGCATCGGGCGACGCCTCGCTCCGCCTTATTGCCGGCAAGCGTGTCCAGCCGATCAACACCGATCTGATCCCGAGCTTCAAGACCGTCGACGAGCGTCTGCAGAACGGACCGTGGTATACGGTCGGCGGCGTGCATTACGGCGTGCCCTATCTCTGGGGGCCGAACGTGCTGATGTACAATACCGATGCCTTCAAGGACAAGGCGCCGACCAGCTGGAACGTCGTCTTCGAGGAGCAGACACTGCCCGACGGCAAGTCCAACAAGGGCCGCGTCCAGGCCTATGACGGCGCTATCTACATCGCCGATGCCGCCATATATCTGATGGCCCATAAGCCGGATCTCGGCATCAAGGATCCCTACGAGCTGAACGAGGACCAGTACAAGGCCGCCCTCGACCTGTTGCGCGGCCAGCGCAAGCTCGTCTCCCGCTACTGGCACGACGCGATGATCCAGATCGACGACTTCAAGAACGAAGGCGTCGTCGCCTCCGGCTCCTGGCCTTTTCAGGTGAACCTGCTGCAGGCCGACAAACAGAAGATCGCCTCCACTTTCCCGGATGAAGGCGTCACCGGCTGGGCCGACACCACCATGCTGCACGCCGACAGCGAACATCCGAACTGCGCCTATATGTGGATGGAACATTCGCTGAAGGCCAAGGTCCAGGGTGATGCTGCCGCCTGGTTTGGCGCCGTGCCCTCCGTTCCCGCTGCCTGCAAGGGCAACGAGCTGATAGGCGACAGCGGTTGCGCCACCAACGGCTTCGATCACTTCGACAAGATCAAGTTCTGGAAGACCCCGGTCGCCAAATGCGCCACGCAAAGCGAATGCGTGCCGTACCATCGTTGGGTGTCGGATTATATCGGCGTGATCGGCGGCCGATAATTAGCGTCCTCACTGAGGTGACTGTTGTAGCGTAAGCTCCTCCCCAACCCCTCCCCGCAAAGGGGGAGGGACGTTGAATGGCACCGTCGAATTCCTGCCGAAACGCCAAGGTATTTGCGAAAGGGGTACGGCAGATTAAGCCCCTCCCCCTTGTGGGGAGGGGTTTGGGGCGGGGTTATATGAACCAAGACCGCAGCCTCTCTAAAAGCAAAGAAGCCGGAGCCCCCAATGACGTCAGCCGTCCGTTTCCAGAAGGTATCGCGCCATTTCGGCCAGGTTCGCGCCGTCGACGGCGTCGATCTCGAGATCGCGCCCGGCGAGTTCTTCGCGATGCTTGGCCCCTCCGGCTCAGGCAAGACGACCTGCCTGCGATTGATCGCCGGCTTCGAACAGCCGACCGCGGGCCATATCCAGATCTTCGGCGAGACCGCCGACGGCGTTCCGCCCTATCGACGCAACGTCAACACCGTGTTCCAGGACTACGCGCTCTTTCCGCATCTGAACATCCTCGACAATGTTGCCTATGGGCTGATGGTCAAGGGCGTCGGCAAGGCGGAGCGGATGAAGGCGGCAGGCGATGCCCTTGAGCTCGTCAAGCTGCCGGGTTACGGCGCCCGCCGCCCCGGCCAGCTGTCCGGGGGCCAGCGCCAGCGCGTGGCGCTCGCCCGCGCGCTCGTCAACAAGCCGAAGGTGCTGCTGCTCGACGAGCCGCTCGGCGCTCTTGACCTGAAACTGCGCGAACAGATGCAGGAGGAGTTGAAGAGCCTGCAGCGCGCGCTCGGCATCACCTTCGTCTTCGTCACCCACGATCAGGGCGAGGCGCTGTCCATGGCCGACCGCGTCGCCGTCTTCAACGACGGCAACATCGTCCAAGAGGGCACGCCGCAGGATATCTACCGCCGCCCGAAGAACCGCTTCGTCGCCGATTTCGTCGGCTCGTCGAACGTCATCGCGCCTGATCTGATGGCCTCACTCGGCGGCGAAAGACGCTGGGCAAGCCTCCGTCCCGAAGCAATCCGGCTGGCAGGCGACGGTGTTGCGGCGCAGGTCGACAATGCGAGCTTCCTCGGCGCAGCCACGCGCCTCACCGTTGGCCTCCGGGGGGCGCGACTGCACGTGATGCTGCCCGCCGGCGCAGATGTGCCTGTCGTCGGCGCCGGCATACGCCTTGCCTGGCAGCCCGGCGATATCCACTACATGGATGACGCGGCATGACGGCGATCTTCATTACCACCGATGAGGCGACATCGATTCTTCCGGGGCGCGGCGGCCTCTTCGGCCGGCTGTCCGATGCCTTCTGGCGGCACCCGAAACTGCTGCTCTTCCTGATGCTGACGCCGCCGCTGCTCTGGCTCGGCATCATCTATATCGGTTCGCTGCTCGCCCTGCTTCTGCAGAGTTTCTTTTCGATCGACGATTTCTCAGGCCTGGTGAATTACGAATTCACCCTTTCGACCTATGCGCAGCTTCTAAACCCGACTAATTTCGACATCATCAGCCGCACTTTCGTCATGGCAGCGCTGGTGACCATCGCTTCCGCCTTGATCGCCTTCCCGATCGCCTACTACACAGCGCGTTATGCGCAAGGCAAATGGAAGGCGCTTTTCTATCTCGGCATCATGCTGCCGCTCTGGTCGAGCTATCTCGTCAAGATCTACGCCTGGAAGCTGATCCTCGCCAAGGAAGGCATCCTCACCTGGATCTTCGAGAAGCTGCATCTCTCCTGGCTGCTGGACGGCATCCTGGACCTGCCTGTTATCGGCGGCAATTCGCTCTCGGTGAGCTACCTCGGCACCTTCATCGTCTTCGTCTATATCTGGCTGCCGTATATGATCCTGCCCACACAGGCAGCCCTCGAGCGTGTGCCCGGTAACCTGATAGAGGCCTCGTCCGATCTCGGCGCCACGCCGCGCCAGACTTTCCGCACCGTGCTGCTGCCGCTGGCATTGCCCGGCATCGTTGCCGGTTCGATCTTCACCTTCTCGCTGACATTGGGCGATTATATCATCCCGCAGATCATCGGCTCGTCCAGGCTCTTCATCGGCCAGGCGGTCTATACCCAGCAGGGAACGGCCGGCAACGTGCCACTGGCGGCCGCCTTCTCCGTCGTGCCGATCGTCATCATGGCGCTCTATCTCTGGCTCGCCAAGAAACAGGGGGCCTTCGATGCGCTCTAACCTCAAGACATCGCGGCTTCCCCTGAAGATCGCAGCTGCCGGCGGGCTGCTCTTCCTGCACCTGCCGATCCTGCTGATCTTCGTCTATGCCTTCACGACGGAGGAAAAGAGCTATCAATGGCCGCCGCCCGGGCTCACGCTGCAGTGGTTCACTGTTGCCTGGAACCGGCCGGACGTCTGGTTGGCGCTTGGCCTTTCCGTGCAGGTCGCCGTCATCGCCACGGCGATCGCGCTGGTGCTCGGCACGCTCTGTGCGGCAGCCGTCAGCCAGACGAAATTCTTCGGCCGCGAGGCGATCTCGCTGCTGGTCATCCTGCCGATCGCCCTTCCCGGCATCATCACCGGTATTGCGCTGCGCTCCGCCTTCAGCCTGTTCGATATCCCGTTTTCGGTCTGGACCATCGTGCTCGGTCACGCCACCTTCTGCGTCGTGGTCGTCTACAACAATGCGGTCGCCCGCTTCCGCCGCACCTCTGGATCGCTGATCGAGGCCTCGATGGATCTCGGCGCCGACGGCTTCCAGACCTTCCGCCATGTCATCCTGCCGAATATCGGCACCGCACTTCTTGCCGGCGGCATGCTTGCCTTCGCGCTGTCCTTCGACGAGGTCATCGTCACCACCTTCACCGGCGGTCAGCAATCGACCTTACCGATCTGGATGCTCGAAGAACTCATCCGCCCGCGCCAGCGCCCCGTGACCAACGTGGTCGCCATGGTCGTCGTGCTCGTTACCTTCCTGCCGATCCTGGCAGCCTATTACCTCACCCGCGACGGCGACCAGATCGCCGGCGCCGGTAAATAAAAAGGGAGAACATCATGGATATCCAAATGCTGATCGGTTCCCGCTTTGAAAAAGGCACGGAAACGGAAGAGCACGTCCTGAACCCCAAGACGGGCGAGACGGTGCTGGACCTTGCCGAAGCGTCGCTTTCCCAGGTTGACGCTGCAGTCGACGCCGCCGAGAAAGCCTTCACGAGCTGGTCACAGACAACGCCCGGCGAGCGCTCCGGCTACCTGTTGAAGATCGCCGATGCAATCGAAAAGGATGCCGCCGGCTTTGCCGCACTGGAGGCGCTGAACTGCGGCAAGCCGATCAATGCGGTGCTGAACGACGAAATCCCGGCGATCGTCGATTGTTATCGCTTTTTTGCGGGCGCCGTGCGCAACCTGCACGCACCGGCGGCCGGCGAATACCTGCCCGGCCACACCTCGATGATCCGCCGCGATCCGATCGGCATCGTCGGCTCGATCGCGCCGTGGAACTATCCGCTGATGATGATGGCCTGGAAGCTGGCGCCAGCGATCGCCGGCGGCAATACCGTCGTCTTCAAGCCCTCGGAGCAGACGCCGCTGACGGCGCTGAAAATGGCGAAGCTGCTCTCCGAAATCCTTCCCGAAGGCGTCGTCAACGTCATCCTCGGCCGTGGTGAAAGTGTCGGCAACGCCCTGATCAATCACGCCAAGATCGGCATGGTCTCGATCACCGGCGATGTCGCAACCGGCAAGAAGGTACTGCAGGCCGCGGCCAAGACGGTCAAGCGCACCCACCTGGAACTCGGCGGCAAGGCCCCGGTCATTGTCTTCGATGATGCCGATATTGATGCGGTCGTCGCAGGCATCCGCACCTTCGGCTATTACAATGCCGGCCAGGACTGCACCGCCGCCTGCCGCATCTATGCCGATGCCAGGGTCTACGACAATTTCGTCGCCGACCTCTCCTCAGCCGTCTCGAGTATCCGCTTCAACCAGGCCGACGATACAGAAAACGAGATCGGCCCGCTGATCTCCAAGCGCCAGCGCGACCGCGTCGAAAGCTTCGTCGCCCGCGCTTCCGAACACAAGCACATGGAGATCACCGCCGGCGGCAAGGTTTCCGGCGACAAGGGTTTCTTCTTCACGCCGACGGTCATTGCAGGCGCCCTGCAGGACGACGAGATCGTCCGGCGCGAGGTCTTCGGCCCGGTCGTCTCGGTCACCCGCTTTTCCGATGCCGACGACGCCGTTGCCTGGGCAAACGACAGCGACTACGGCCTGGCCTCCTCCGTCTGGACCAAGGATATCGGCCGCGGCATGAAGACCGCCGCCCGCCTGCAATATGGCTGCACCTGGATCAACACGCATTTCATGCTGGTCAACGAGATGCCGCATGGCGGCCTCAAACAGTCGGGCTACGGCAAGGACATGTCGGTCTACGCGCTGGAAGACTACACCGCCGTACGCCACGTGATGATCAATCACGGCTGATCGCCGGGAAAGGCAAGGCTACGAAATTCAACGCAATGCCCATCGGTAGCACTGGGAGGGTGCTCCACACAGATCGCCATTCCATTCAAGCGACCTGGAACATTTTCCCGGTTGCTGCGTCTTTCCCAGGCAAACGCAAAGGATGATGTCATGCTGAAATGGGCTCTGATATTTTTCGTGATTTCGATCATCGCCGGCTTCTTCGGTTTCTCGGGTGTCTCCGCCGCTACCGCGACGATCGCCCGCGTTCTCTTCGGCATTGCGCTGGTGATCTTCCTGATCTTCCTTGTCCTTGCGCTGATGGCCGGCCAGGCCATCCTGTGAGCGGGCGCGGGGCCGCTGCGTCTTGCGCTTGCGGCCCTCGCCGTCTGTTGTCGCCACAACCCCTTTGCTCTTGATCCTATTTCAACTCGGCGAGCAGAGCGTCGGCACCTTTACGGACGCCCACCATGGAGGCATCCATCGCCGTAAAGCTTGCGCCGATATTCATCGCATTGGATACTGCTTGGTGACATAGGAAGACAGGAGACGATTGCTCGATGCATCATAGATCTCCACGGCATAATTCACCGAGCCGGTCATCGAGCCTTCCCGGCCGCGAGCGGCCTGGACGGTGTTGTACAATCCGCCTGCAACGTCGATGCGCGTGACCGTTCCGAGGACCGCAGTCGTTGCCTTGGCGCCCGTCAGCGTCAGATGCAATCTGAGAGTTGCCGGAGCGACTGCGCTGACGACCGCAAAGCGCGTCTTCAATCTTTCGGTGAATTGAGTCTGCATGTAATTGGCCAGGAAGATCCTGTCTTTTTCCGGAAGCTTGCCAAACTGACTGTCAGGACCGTTATAGACGGTTACGGGATCGACGATGATCCGGTTGTACTGGCTCCAGTTGACTTTCGTCTGATAGCGATACGGCACGCGGCCGGTTTTATCCTCAGTGTTCGGCTGGAGCTGTGATGCCGAAGCAAGTCCGGAATAGACCGTGGGGTCAGGGGTCGTGCATGCGGCAACGCTCGAACAGGCGAGTATCAGTGCGGCGCCGACTTTCAAATTTTTTATCAATGACTTGGCTCCAGCTTTGGAAATGCCGAATGGCATCTGCTGGCAGCGGTTTTATGGAATTCGAATGTTGCTGTGTTTGCTATGATATGCGGAAATGTTCGTGAGCCGTGTTCGCTCCGAAGCAGCGCGACGCGTGATGACGCGACGGCCGGGCAATAGTCATTGTGATGAAGGGATCGGCGGCGCGCCTTCGGGTTGCATCCCCTGAGGGGCGGGAAGATCGATCACGACGACCAGGCCGGTTGGCGTCCTGTCCAGCAACGTCAACTGTCCATTGTGCGCTTTGGTGACAATTCCTTTGGCGATCGGAAGACCGAGCCCAAGCCCGGAGCCGCCCTGGGCACCGATCTGGCGGGATTTATCCACTTTGAAGAACGGCTCCAGAACTTTCGCCTTCGCCTCATCGGTCAAACCAGGGCCGTTGTCGCCCACCGATATTTTGATCCCGCCATCATCACGAGATTCTAAATCGATTTCGACTTGCGTTGCGTAGCGCGACGCATTCTCGACCAAATTCGTGATCGCGCGTGTCAACGCCTGAGGTTTGCAGACAAACGCCAGTCGCCGCAGGCCGGCGAACCGCACATCGACGCCGGTGTCGGAGAAATCCGTCGCAATCGTCTGCAGCAGGCTCGAGATATCGACCTTCAGATCGACCGCCCTCACGGATGGATCCTTGAAATAGGCCAGGCACTCGTCGATCATGAAATTCAAGGTGGCGATATCGCCCAGCATCAGGCTGCGAAGCTCCGGCTCTGCGGAACGCTCGGCACGCATCCGCAATCTCGTCAGAGGCGTCCTGAGATCATGACCCACGCCACTCAGCATTCTTGTTCGATCCTCCGCCATGCTCTGGATGCGATCGCTCATGACGTTCAGTGATTCCGCCAGGCTTCGAATCTCGGCTGCGCCGTCCGCTTCGAAAGGTTTTTCCCAACTGCCTTCCATGCTCACTCGTTTTGCAGCGGCGGCAAAGTGCCTCAGAGGTTCGGTGATGAGCCAGCTGCTGAAATATGCGAGCAGCACCAATGGGATGACGATTTTCAAAAACCCGCTGGCGGCGGCTGGAACGAACCAGACGTAGCTGGGAAAAACCGGTAGCTGAAAGACAAGGGCACGCTTGTCGTCGATTCCGACGGTCAGGATATCAGGGTGCGATTGACCGATGACGAAGCGATGAAATGCCGCGAAAATATTATCGGCGAGGATTGCATTGATACGCGCCACCAACTCGCTTGGAGATACCATCTGCTGTTGGCCGGCAAGCGGCCGATCCAGGGACAATTTTTCGACCCCAACACCGAGTGCCGCTGCTCTCTTGAGAACGGCGACTTCATCTTGCGCTGAACTTGCCTGGGAAAATTGCTCCGCGACCATTGCCGCTCTGGCAGCAAACAGGCCGTTTTGAAACCCGCGGTCATGACGGCCGTAGATATAAGGCTCCATGGCGGTCGCCACCACGGAAACGAGCACGACAAGCAAGGTCGCCAATATGAGGATCTGGCTTTGGATCGAAGCGCGCCGAAAATTTCTCAAGAGAGACGCTCTACCTTGGATGCGAAGAGATAACCGCCCAGCCGCACCGTCTTTATGAACGTCGGATCTTTCAGATTTGGTTCGATCTTTTGCCTGACCCGGCTGATGTGGGCGTCGATGCTGCGCTCGACCGGCCCCGCCGATCCTGCATGTGTCATCGACAACAGCTGTTCGCGCGTCAAAACCTTGTTGGGATTGCAGCAGAAGGCCAGGAGGATATCGAACTCCGCGGTTGTCATGGAAACCTGCGCGCCGTCGGCGTCGTGGAGTTGACGGCTTTTTGGATCGATGCGCCATCCCGAGAACATCATCGGTCCAAGTGCTTCCTCCTGATGATGCGCATATGACGCCCTGCGGAGAATACTCTTGATCCGGGCCAGCAGCTCGCGGGAGTTGAATGGTTTCGTGACATAGTCGTCGGCTCCGAGCTCCAGGCCGAGAATGCGGTCGATATCCTCCTGGAGCGCCGTCAACATCAGGATTGGCACCGAGCACGCCGCACGAAGCCGCCTGCAGATGCTGAAACCGTCCTCGCCCGGCAACATCGCATCGAGGACGATGAGATCGAATTGCTGTCGCACCATCATTCGATCCATAGCCGCGCCGCTTTCCACCGACGAGGCCTCGAAGCCGCTGCTTCGGACAAGATCCACCAGCATATCCGCGATGGCGGGATCGTCTTCGACGATGAGGATATGAGCCTGATTGGGAGCTGCCATTTCATATGCCATCGTCATTCGTTCTCTTGCCGGGAGATGCCCTTGGCGCGAAATTACCACGTTCACCGTGTCTCGGTCAGGCGGCCTCGTCGACTGTCAATCGCGGCGGCTAATCTCCGCAGTCAATCAGACACCACACGATATCGGTCGCCGCGCCGACGCGGTCTCCGCCTTCAGGATATCAAGTATCGTGCAATGCTATATTCGATAATGTTGAGATATGTTGCGGGACTGCCAATGCGGAGTCCGGCGTCAAAACTGGCTTTCGGGATCGCCGCTGATTTCCACCTTGTCACCTAGGATGGCGCTGTCAATGATGACCGTGGCGATGAAACACATCCGGACGACCAGCAGGCAAAAGAACACCAGAGAGACGACCGCCGTCGTATAAAATTTCAACGCCGAGCGCTTCGGGAGCCCTGCGGTGAGCTTATCGAGAGCGCGTCTGGCGAGACGACCGATCGCCACCAGCAGGAACAATGCCGTGATGATATATCCGCTTGCCGATGCTGCACCGAGCAACTGAAACATGAGAAGACATCCGCACCACGTAAAAAGCTCCGGTCTCGGAATGACGTTTTCAAGCCGCCGAAACCCGGTAGAAATATGCTCATAGGAATCGTCCGGAACGAGGCGCAGCGTGGCCGGCCGGAGAGACGGGGCCGGGTCATCGGGATCTGAATCAGGCGAAGACCGGTCCGTTGGCGACGGGAATTCGGTCACCTCTAATCGGCTCGTTCTGCGCTGGGCGCAGCGCGGCGGCTTAAAAGAAGGGATGTGGCGGCACGCCACCGGGATGCCTTCGCCGTGCCTGCAATCACCGTCTCGTTCGCAGCAGGGGCTCTCTGGACTGCAGCAATTCTGCCTGTCCTTGACTCGGTAAGGGCCGAGATCCTTCTCAGAAATGCATCGCTGTCGAATTCCTTCGAGGAGTGAACCGCCTTCGTGGCCGGCTGGACGGCATGGAAAAACACCTCGAGATTGATGACCGGTATCGGCTTGATGTTTCGGACCATATCGATGTCCGCCCGTATCGTTACGGCCAGAAAATATCGATCCGAACGCAAGGCGTCGAAGAGCTCCGGTATTGAGGACACCGCCGTCGCGGCATATCCGTTCTCATTCAGCTTCGAGACGATATCGCAGGCAGCATCTTTTCCGAGAAAGACGAGAATTGGTTTTTGCTGGTTGCTTTGCGCGGAAGACATCACTGGCACACTCCTGACCTGTCGCCAAAAGTTTAGCCCGCATCGACGCTTCTGTTTGTTCGGTTTTATTCGATTTTGTTGCGCCCGCGAGCGCTCAAGAAATTCAGCCTAAGACGGCCGTCCTCCGTGCATATTTAGGACAACACCGCCTTGAGCCAGGGATGCATCCCGGCCCGCTTTCTCAGCAGCTTGTCGATCGATATCGATCCCGCACCCGAAGCCGCCAGCACGAACATGCCGCCGGCAATCGCCAGGTCCTTCTCGAAATGCAGCAGTTCGTTCTGGCTGGCAAAATTCGTGTGGAAGAGCAAGGCGGTCGCCAGGCAAAAGAGCGCCAATGCCGATGCGCCAAGCCGGCTGAAGAAGCCTGTCGCAACGGAAAGGCCGGCGCCGATCTGAAGGGCAATGGTGGCAAGCGCGACCGGCGCCGACAGCCCCAGTTTCGCGAAAATGTCGAAAGTCGCGGTGATATCTGCCGCGAGTGACCAAGCTTCGTGCAGGAAGATCAGCGACAGCAGAAGCCTGCCGAGAAGAAGAATGAGATCGGCCAGTCGGGGCCGGCTTGAGGCGCTTTCCATCACACCCTCCAATTTGAAGAGCAGGCGGTCCGCCCGCCCGCTCGTGCGCTCAGATCCTATGCTGCCGCTGGACCTGATGGCTCTTTACAGCTCCTCAGATCCTCGCAGCCACTCTGGCAAGATGCATTATAGCAGGCTAGCCCCGACGTTGATCGCAAGCGCCAGGATCGTCGTATTGAACAGGAACGACAGCACGGCATGCAGCAGCGTCAGCTTGCGCATGCTGGTCGAACTGACCGCGACATCCGCCGTCTGTGCGGCAACGCCGATGGTGAAGGAGAAATAGAGAAAATCCCAGTAGCCGGGCTCTTCGATCCCGTCCGGAAACTTCAGCCCACCCTCCTCGTCCGCCCCGCCATAGAAATAATGGGCATAGTGGATGGTGAAGAGTGTATGCAGGAAGATCCAGGAAATCAGGATCGTCAGAACCGCAACACCTGCCCGCGCCAGCGCGACGTCAGGTGCCGCCTCCTTGATCGAATGAAGCTCGAGGCCGATCCCGGCAATGCTGGCAAGGGCGGCACCGATCGACAGAGCCAGCAGGACGGTGTCGGAGAAATCGAGATCCTCCGAACGTTTCCGGATGCTTTCAACCGTCGCCCGCAGCATCTTGCGCCAGCTGAGCGCGACAAAAACGCCGGCGCTGACATTCCAGCCGAACAGGATATTGCCGGCGCTGACGTCGCGTGAGGTCAGCGCCAAGAAGACCACCAGTCCGGCAACAACGGCAAGGATGAAGCTCGCATGCTTGTAGGCAAATGCTGCAAGCGAATTTGCCCGTTCCTCATCCGCCATATCGGTCTCCGACAGCATATGCCCTTGATAACAGCATGAAAAAGGCGCGCCTGCCAGCCGGCAGCCGCGCCTCCGATTGTGGCCGAGCCTTATCAGGCGGCGGCGAGCTGCAGTTCCTTCTGCACCATGGTGCGCAGCGTTCCGAGATCCTTGGCGAAGGCGCGGATGCCTTCGGCGAGTTTTTCCGTCGCCATCGCGTCTTCGTTCATCATCCAGCGGAAGGTCTTCTCGTCGACGGAGACCTTCGGATCCGGCTTGCGGCTCTCCGGCGAGAGCTTGCGCTCCAGCTTGCCTTCATCCTTGGCGAGCTCGTCGAGCAGGTTCGGGCTGATGGTCAGGCGGTCGCAGCCGGCAAGGGCTTCGATTTCGCCGGCGCTGCGGAAGGAGGCGCCCATGACGATCGTCTTGATGTCGTTCACCTTGTAGTAGTTGTAGATTTCACGGACGGAGATGACGCCCGGATCTTCCTCGGCAGTGTAGTCCTTGCCGGTCGACTTCTTGTACCAGTCGAGGATGCGGCCGACGAAGGGCGAGATCAGGAACACTTTGGCGTCGGCGCAAGCGATCGCCTGGGCCTTGCTGAAGAGAAGCGTCAGGTTGCAATCGATGCCTTCCTTCTGCAGCACTTCGGCGGCGCGGATGCCTTCCCAGGTGGAAGCGAGCTTGATGAGGATGCGGTCCTGGCCGATACCGCGATCCTTGTAGGCGGCGATGATGGCCCGCGCCTTGGCTAGCGAAGCCTCGGTATCGAAGGAAAGATCGGCGTCGACTTCGGTCGAGACGCGGCCCGGGACGAGTTTCACCAGGGCTGCACCGACGGAGATGGCGAGGCGATCGGCGACGGCGGAAGAAACGGCTTCGGGATTGCCGCCCTGCTTCTTGCCCCAGGCGACGGCTTCCTTGATGGCGTCGGCAAACATCGGCGTGCCGAGAGCCTTGAGCACGATGCTCGGGTTCGTCGTGCAATCGACCGGCTTCAGGCGGGCGACGGCTTCGATATCGCCGGTATCGGCGACCACGGTGGTAATCTCGCGAAGTTGGTCAAGCTTGGATGTCATGGTCAATAATCCTTGTTGAACTTGGGCTGCGACCGGCGCGAGTTCCGCCGGGCAAAGGTGATCTACCGACAGGTTGTTTGCATGCTGCAGGCGAAAATGCGCGCATCCGTCACGGATGATTCATAAACGTGAAGGACAGTGGCCGTGTTCCGGCCGCGAACGAACGGCTGCTCGCACACAAGCGATACCGCTTGCGGCTGGAAGGCCGGTCGTGACTTTCGGCATGCCCGCACTATGTCCTCCTCGGACGGACAAGAACGACGTGTGTCACCCGGACTATCGCCATTCGCCTTGCGAAAAGTCAAGGACATTTGTGCATTTCAATTGACATAAGTGTCACACCCGTCATTATCCCCGGCAACAAAAGTGTCGCTAAGGCCTTCATCCCATGAGGGATCTAGGGCAGGAAATCGTGCGGAGGAGATGTGGTCAAGCTCAAACGCGGCACGCACACGGCCTATTCGGAGGCATCTTCGCTGCGGCTCAGGGCGGCATGGCTCTATTACAACGAGGGCCTGACCCAGAAGGACGTCGCCGAACAGCTCGGCATCAGCCGCACCACGGTGATCCGCCTGCTCGACGAGGCGATGAAACGCAGCGAAGTCCAGATCTGGATCAACGATTCGATTGGCGACTGCGTTGAACTTTCGGTGAAGCTGGAGCGTGCCTATGGCCTCGACGAGGCGATCGTCGTCCCTGCGCCGGTCAATGGCGACGTCAATTCGCTGGCGAGAAATGTCGGTCTGGCGCTTGGCCAGTTCCTCTCCGAAGCCATCCCCGACGACTATACCATCGGCGTCGGCTGGGGCCGCACCATGACCGCCTCGCTGTCGAGCTTCCGGCCGCCGCGCCGCGCCAATTGCAAGGTCGTCTCGCTGCTCGGCGGCATCGTTGCCGTGCATCAGACGAACCCGATTGATTACACATGGCGGCTGGCAAACCAGCTTGGCGCCGAATGCTACATGTTCCTGGCGCCGCTTCTCGTCGATTCCATCGAGACCAAACGTAATCTGATCGAGAAATGCGGGCTGGACACGATCTACCGCCTCGCCGAGAACCTCGATCTGGCGATCGTCAGCTGCGGCGATATCGGCCCGCATTCGACCTCGCTGTCGGAGGGCTGGATCTCGAAGGCCGAGCTGCAAGAGTTGATCGATGCCGGCTGCGTCTGTGACACGATGTTCAACTTCCTCGACAAGGACGGCAATTCGGTCGACCACTCGATCAATCAGCGCGTCATGTCCGTCGATCTCGACACGCTGAAGGAGGCAAAGCACATCGTGCTCTCCTCCGGTGGCGCCCATCGGGCCGTGGCGATCCGTGCGACGATCAAGCGCATCGGCTGCAACACGCTGATCACCGATGAAAGTGCTGCCCGGGCATTGCTGGAATTGGCGGAATAGAAACACATGCTCCCACTTGACAACAAGCGTTGGGGTGAGTTGAGCCATTGCTATGGCCCGGCAGCCGATACTCCGGCACTGCTGAGAGCATTGGACTTGCCGGCCGGACCGGACTTGTCTCCCGATGCGGAACCTTGGTTCAGCCTATGGTCAAGCCTCTGTCATCAAGGCGACGTCTACACTGCTTCATACGCGGCGGTCCCTCATATCGTCAGGATCGGGCTTGCGACGACGGCACCGATCGACTTCTCTTTCTACCAACTGCCGGCAAGCATCGAAATTGCCCGGATGACCGGGCGGGGACCGGAAATACCCGCTGATCTGGAAGAGGCCTACCACCACGCGATCACATCGATGACTGACTGCGTCAGCTTGCACCGCCATGAAACCTGGAGCAGATCGACGCTCCTCTCGGCAGGCGCAGCCCAAGCAGTCGCGAAAGGTCACATCGACATCGCCGAAGCCCTATTGAATCTGGACGACGACATTATCGCCCGGATCAACAATTTTGACTTCGACTAATTGCGGCAGGCCCCTCAGGCGTGCGCCGATTCCCAGCCGAGCATCGCCCGCTTGCGGGTGAGGCCCCAATGGTAGCCCGTCAGTGCGCCGTTCTTGCCGAGCGCCCGATGGCAGGGCACCACGAAGGAGATCGGGTTTGCCCCGACCGCCGCACCCACGGCGCGCTGCGCCGTCGGGCTGCCGATATCGTTGGCGATATCGGAATAGGTGACGGCCTTGCCGAACGGGATCTTCAGCAGGCTCTGCCAGACGCGTACCTGGAAGTCCGTGCCGATCAGCACGACACGCAGCGGCTGGTCCGAGGACCATTTGCCGGGCTCGAAGATCCGGGCGGCATAGGGGACCGTCGCCTGCAGGTCTTCGACATATTCGGCGTTCGGCCAGCGGCAGGTCATATCCTCGAGGCAGGCCCTCTCGTCGCCGGAATCGCTGAAGGCAAGGCCGGCAAGGCCGCGGTCGGTTACCATGATCAGCGCGATGCCGAAGGGGCAGATGTGGAAGCCATAGCGGATGGTGAGGCCGCCGCCCTTGGCCTTCCATTCGCCGGGCGACATCGCCTCATGGGTGACGAAAAGGTCGTGCAGGCGGCTCGGCCCGGAGAGGCCGACCTCGATCGAGGTCTCGAGCAGCGGCATGTCTTCTTTGCGCAGCAGCCGCTTGGCGTGGTCGAGCGTCACCGCCTGCAGGAAGCCCTTGGGCGAGAGCCCGGCCCAGCGGGTGAAGGTCTTCTGCAGCTGGGTCGGCGACTGGTTGAGCCGCGCCGCGATCGCCTCCAGCGAAGGCTGGTCGCGGTAATCCTCGGTGATCAGTTCGATCACCCGACGGACAATGTCATAATCAGGGCCGTCAGGCGTGATGTCTGTCTGCAGGTTGGCAATCATATTCATCGTCTTTCTCCTTGTAACCAGGAGATAGTCAATAGGCGGTGAGCAAACCACCCGATTCTTGCGCATCCGCCGGATAGGTTCAGATCCGCTGCTTGACCGTCGCCAGTGCTCCCTTGAAGGCTTTGGCGAAGCTTTCGCGATCGTCGGGATTGAGGAAGGAGCCGATATCCGTGCGCCGGCCCTCGCCGAAGATATGCATGGAAAGGATGCCGATCTCCTGGTGCCGGCGAACGAGGAAGCGTGCCCAGAACGGATTGAAATGATGCTCCACCATCCGTCCTGATGGCGCAAACTTGCGCACCGACACGTCCGTACGTGACACCGTCACCTGTTCGTGCGCTTTCCCGGAGCGGTAATTCAGCCAGAAGGCGCCGTAGAGAAGCAGGAAATCCAGTCCGAAGAAGAAGCCGATCGGCCAGGCCCCCGTCGCGATGAAGAGCGTGCCGTAAAGCAAGCAGACGGCACCGGATAGGGCAAGCAGCACCTTGAAGCCCCGGCGGCCGAGCGACCGGTGGGGAAAGAGCTCGGCAGCGAAAACAGGCTGCTCATTGAAGCTGTCGGCGTTGCTTTCCATCATGGCTGCTGAGTATAGAGTTTCCATGGCGAATCCGAAACTCAAATCCGTTACCAAGACGCCGCAGGGCACGAATGTGATTGCCCGCCGCAAACCGGCGGCAGCGGTGCGCACGGCCTATTCGCTGACCGAACGCGAGGAGATATTCCGCCGCTTCTCGGTGCAGCGGCCGGAACCGAGGGGCGAGCTCGAGCACACCAACCCCTTCACGCTCGTCGTTGCCGTCGCGCTTTCGGCGCAAGCGACCGATGTTGGCGTCAACAAGGCGACGCGCGCGCTCTTCAAGGTTGCCGATACGCCGGAAAAGATGCTCGATCTCGGCGAGGAGCGGCTGCGCGATTACATCAGGACGATCGGCCTCTACCGCAACAAGGCGAAAAACGTCATCGCGCTCTCGCAGATGCTGATCGACCAATTCGGCGGCAAGGTGCCGGAAACGCGCGACGAACTGGTGAGGTTGCCGGGCGTCGGCCGCAAGACCGCCAATGTCGTGCTTTCCATGGCCTTCGGCCAGGCGACGATGGCCGTCGACACACACATCTTCCGCATCGCCAATCGCACCAGGCTTGCCCCCGGCAAGACACCAGACGAGGTCGAGGCGCGGCTGATGAAGGTGATCCCGAGCCATTACCTCTATCACGCCCATCACTGGCTGATCCTGCACGGTCGCTATACCTGCAAGGCGCGCCGCCCCGAATGCGAGCGCTGTATCATCGCCGACCTCTGCAAATCGCCGGAGAAGAGTTGGGATGTGCCGGCGCCGCTGGTCGAGCTACCGCCGCAGGTGATCGGCGAGGCCGTCGAGTAGGACTGCGATCGCCTGCTCGTAATGCCGCCTTTCAGCGCCCGCCTCGATCGCGATCGCCGCGCGATCGAAGGCCGCCGATAGCAGCGACGTCAGCGGTTCGAGCATGGCGCCGGCCTCTGGAAGCATCGCTGCAAGCCCTGCCCGCAGCGTCGCTTCCGCATTCTCTGCATCGATCGCCGCACTCGCCAGCGGGCCGAGAACGGCAGGTGCCTCGATCAGCAGCAGCTGCGTGCGCCCTTGCCCCATCATCGCATCGAAATAGGCCGAGGCACCGGCGATCAGCATGGCACGCGGCGCGTCGTAGGACGCCGAACGCGCCTCGATCGCCGCGGTCACCGCTTTCGCCTCGCATTCGATAACCGCCCTAAAAAGCGCCTTCTTGTCTTCAAAATGATGGTAGAGCGCACCACGCGTCACTCCCGCCGCCGCGACGATCTCCGGCGTCGCGGTTTCGGCATAACCTTTCTCGACGAAGAGACGTCGACCGGCATCGATCAGTGCCTGTCTCGTCTGCTCCGTTCTCTCGCGATTGCTGCGGCCCATGCACACCTCTTTACATACAAACAGAATGTATGTTAATAGAAAAAAACATACAGATTGTATGTAAAAAAGGAGGAAAACGAGATGAAATCGACGAGCTATTATCCTGTCATGATGACCGACGACGTTGCCGGCACCGCCAGCTTCTATTGCACGCATTTCGGCTTCAAAGCTCTGTTCGAAAGCGACTGGTATGTTCACCTGCAATCGGCAGAGGAGGAGCATATCGCGCTTGCCATCCTTGACGGCAGCCACGAGACCATCCCGGCCATAGCCCGCGGCAGGGTGTCCGGCCTTCTCCTCAATTTCGAGGTCGGCGATGTCGATGCGATCTATGCAGCCTGCCGGAGCGCCGGCCTGCCAATTCTGAGAGAAATCCGCGACGAGGATTTCGGCCAGCGGCATTTCATCACCGCCGATCCGAACGGCGTGCTGATCGACATCATCAAGCCGATCCCGCCGAGCGCCGAATTCGCGGCGATGTACGACACCTCCGCCCTGCCCGCTTGAGTCTTAGGCACGCAAACCGGTGTCCTTAGCGGAAACCAACTTGTGCAGATGCACCATCATACCGGCGGCAAAAAGCGGCGTCAGAAGATTGACGATCGGGATCGCCAGGAAAAGGGCGATCATCAGCCCGCCGAGAAAGACGGTGGAGGCATGCTTGGCGCGGAAGAGCCGCGCCTCATCCGGCGAACGGAAGCGCATGGCGGCGAATTCGAAGAATTCCCGTCCGAGCAGATAGCCGTTCACCAGAAAGAACGCGACCAGATTGACGCCGGGTATGAACAGCAGCAGCAATGCCAGGATATTGCCGAGAATCACCACACCGAGAAACTTGATCGAGCTTACCATCGCCGGACCGAGCGGCATGGCGGTGCCCGGCGCGTCCTTGGGATAGTCGCGCTTTTCGATGACCTCGGCGACGTCGTCGAGAAACAGGCCGGCAATCAGCGCCGTCACCGGCGACAGCAGCAGCGCCAGCATGAGAGCAAGGCCGATTCCGGCAAAAATTGCGAAGATGAGAGCGAACCACCCCGCCCAATCCGGCATATCGGGAAAGAAGCTCGTGAGCCAGGGAAAGAGAAAGGCCATGAAGGCCCCGCGCAGCGCGAACCAGAGGCCGACAAGCACGAGAACCGTCAGGCCGAGCACCTTCCAGAAGACAGAGCGTGTTTCCGATGCGAACAGATTGGCGAGCGAAAGTCGAGCGGCGTCAAGAATCATGTCTCAGGCGTCTCCGGTTGCGCCGAAGATGTAGGGAAGATGCGGGCCACCGACAAGAGAGAATAAAATTGCATTCAGTAATAGAAAACTTGTCGAAAACCAAATACTAATATAATATTGTGGCATACATGAAATACGCACGGGCCTGAGAAGCAGCTTCCGAAATAGTTGCAAAGACAAGGGGTCGCAACAGCGCATCCACGGAACGCCTCTGAGGAAGATGGGGAGGCTGCCGTGGAAGACTTTGTGCAAAAACTCAGGCAATACGCAAAAACCGGCACACCCGCCGAGCGCCGTATCGCGAAATATTTCACCGAACATCTGAACGACCTGCCATTCGAGACGGCTGCGTCCGTTGCCGACAGGCTGGATCTCTCGCCGATGACCGTCGGGCGCTTCCTGCGCTCGCTTGGTTATCAGGGATTGGACAGCGTCAAGGTGGAGATTCGCGAGACCGTGACGACATCGCCGGCGCAATTACAGAGCGCCATGAGCGAGCTGCATGCCGACGCCGCGGAGGGCAAACCGCTGGCCGTGCTGGTTGCCGAACAGATCCAGGCCCTCCATCATATCTATCATCTGACGGCGCAGCCGCACTGGTCGGAAGCCGTCGGCTTGATCAGCACTGCCCGCGAAGTGTCGATCGCCACGCATGCGCGGCTCGCAAGCCTGGCCAATCATTTCTGCCAGCGGCTGACACAAGCCCGCGACGGCGTGCGCACGCTCGACGCCGCCGACAACCGTTTTGCGGAACTCTTCGCCCGGCTGGCGGTCGACGACGCACTGCTCGTCATCATCGATTGTCGCCGCTTCGCCAAGGCGCGGTTGCTTGCCAGAACGGCGCGGCGCTACGGCTATAAGGTCGTGCTGATTTCGCCGCAGCAAGCGGACTGGATGGCGGACCAGTCGAACGTCATGCTGCCTCTGCCGCCCGCTCGTGCACCCGATCTCGACAATCTTCCGCCGCTGATCGCGCTGCTCGATTGCCTGTCGGAATCCGTCATCCTCCAAGTCGGAGAAGAGGCGGCACTTCGCCGCCGCCGCATGATGGAGTTCGCGACCGTGCTCGGCGAGACGGCGAACCACTAATTTTAAAAGGATCATGCGCAGATTCAAAGTGATGGAGCGCCGCGCGGCGCTCTATTGCATCGTTTCCAATTCGGCGCGGTGCCGGTGCATGGCGAGAAGTCGGCGGTAGTCGCGGTCGTAGAGCGCCTGCTTCGCCTTGTCGGGAAGCCGTTCGTCGGCGCCCGGATACATCGCCTCGCCGGCCGCCGCCAGATCCTTGTACAGGCCGCAGGCGACGGATGCTGCGATCGCCGTGCCGAGCAGCACTGCCTCGTTCATCTTCGGCACCACGACCTTGCAGCCGGTCGCATCGCTATAAAGCTCCATCAGCACCGGGTTCTTCACATGCCCGCCGGCGATATGCAGCGTATCGGTCATGTAACCGTATTGCTTCATCATTTCCAGAATATGGCGGATGCCGAGCGCAATGCCCACCGCAGAGCGCCAATAAAGCGCGCAGAGCCCGTCGAAGGACGTATCGAGCGTCAGTCCACTGACGACGCCGACCGCATGCGGATCGGCGAGCGGCGAGCGGTTGCCATGGAAATCCGGCAGCACGAAGATCCGCGCACCGAAGGCATCGCCCTCCTCGGCCCGCAATTCGGCGATCCGCGCGACGATCCTCTGATGCAGCGCCGCCGTCGGCTCGCCGCCGGCCGCATGCATGCGCACGATGTGGTCGAGCAGCGCGCCGGTCGCCGATTGCCCGGCCTCCACCAGCCAGGATTGCGGGAAGACAGCCTCGTAATAGGGACCCCACATGCCATGGCTCGGCTTGCGCTCCCGCGAGAACGTAACGATGCAGCTCGATGTGCCGGCAATCAGCGCCAGCTGGTGCTCGCGTTTGACAGGATCAGCGGCATAGCCGCCGAGCGCGCCGAGTGCGCCGGCATAGGCGTCGATCATCCCGGCAGCGACACGGCAGTCCACAGTCAGCCCCAGCGCTTCTGCCGCTTCCTCAGTCAGCCGGCCGACGCTGTCTCCGACAGGCGTGGTCTCATCCGGCAGGTGGCCGCGCGCCTGAAGGTCCTCGAGGCCGATCCGCTCCAGGAAATCCTGCTGCCAGCCCTTTTCGAGATGGGCGAGATAGTTCCATTTCGCCGTCAGCGTGCAGCGCGAACGGGCGGCCGATCCGGTCGATTTCCACGTCATGAAATCGGCGAGATCGAAGAAGTAGCCGGCCGTTTCCCATGTGGCGGGCAGCTTTTTCTTCAGCCACATCAGCTTCGGCATTTCCATTTCCGGCGACATCACGTGGCCGGAATGTTCGAGCACCCTGTGCTCCGTCGCCGTGCAGAAATCGGCTTCCTTCAGCGCCCGGTGATCGAGCCAGACGATCGTGTCGAAACGCCGGTCGCCGCCTGTGGAAACGCTGAGCTGCCGGCCCTCGATGTCACGGACGACGAGCGAGCAGGTGGCGTCGAAGCCAATCGCTCCGACCGAGGCGGCGGCGATGCCGGATTGCTCCACCGCCCTGCGCACTGCCGTGCAGGCGGCCGACCAGATGTCTTCGGAATCATGCTCGGCATGGTTTTCGCGTGGCCGGTTCATCACGATCGGATGCTCGGCCTTGGCGAGCAGACGGCCGCGTACATCGAAGACGCCGGCGCGCGCGCTGCCCGTGCCGATATCCACCGCAACCACATGATCACGCATCAAGTCTTGGTCCCGTCCAGCTTATGGTTGCGGACAAGGTGTATCAAATCCGGCATGGCGTCAAACACCGCATCAGGCGAAAGGCGGTCGAGTTCGGCACGATATCCGGTGAAATTGGCGTGTGATCCGCCGGTGAAGGCAAAGACCGTCATGCCTGCTGCCTTGGCGGCGGCAATGCCGGCCGGGCTGTCTTCGACGACAAGGCAATGAGCCGGCTCGACCTGCATTTCACGCGCCGCATGCAGGAAGAGATCGGGCGCCGGCTTGCCGCGCTTGACCATCGTTGCGCTGAAGATGTCGGGCAGCCTGTCGAGAAGCCCGGTCACCGACAGCGACAACCGGATTCGCTCCATCTGGCTGGAGGAGGCAACGCAGCAGCGAACGCCCAGCCTGTCGATCGCCGCGGCGATACCGTCGATCGGCTTCAGTTCCGTGCGAAAACGAGCGTAGAGTTCGATGCGGATACGCTCGAGGAATTCCTCGTCGGCATGGACGTTGAATTCGGTTTCCAGCGTATCGATGAGGGTCGACAGGCTGCGGCCGAGAAAACGCTCATAGGCCTGGTCCTCGGTGATCGAGACGCCGAGATCGTTCATTGCCCCGACGAGCACGCTGATCGAGATCGGCTCGCTGTCGACGAGTACGCCATCGCAATCGAAGATCACCAGCCGTGTTTCAGCATCAGCCATGCAAGACCCAACCTGACTTCAATTCGGACGCGTTACCGTCCCGCTTCACTCGCAAGGCCGGATGAATGGCGGCAGTAGAGACCGCCACCGAATTTCTTACACTGCGAGCTTGCCGTCGAGATAGAGCTGCAGCGTCTCCCGCGTGCCCTTTTCCCACAGGGTTTTGAGAGCATGGGCAAAACGCTTGCGGAAAAGTTCGGATTTCGCCACTTCGCCGAAAATATCGTCGAAGACGAGGAAGGCCGATGGATCGTCCTTGGCTTTCAGCGCTGCCGCATGCAGGCGCTCTGCGCTCGCGTCGTTGAAGACGATATCCTTGCCGCTGTCGGTCTTGCCGGCGAAATAACGGCACCAGAGTGCCGAAACCAGCGCCAGACCGACGACGTCCCTGCCCTGACTCAAATTGTCGAGCGTCGACGGCAGGATGAATTTCGGTTGGCGGTTCGAGCCGTCCTGCGCCAGCCGCGGAATGGTGTCGGCAATCTTCGGATTGAGCAGGCGATGTTCGATCAGCGCGAAATAATCCGCCAGCGACGTGTTCGGCACCGGCGGCACGATCGGAATGATCTCGTCTTTCTCGAGTTTGGCGAGGAAGGCGCGGATCAGCGGGTCTTCCATGGAATCATGCACGAAGTGAATGTCCATCAGCGCCGCCGGATAGGCGATCGCGGCATGCCCGCCGTTGAGGATGCGGATCTTCATATGCTCGTAAGGCGTGACATCGGCAACGAAGGTGACGCCGACCTTTTCCAGCGCCGGCCGGCCGGCGGTGAACTTATCCTCGAGCACCCATTGCTTGAATTCCTCGCAATAAACCGGCCAACTGTCCTCGATCTGGAAATTGTCCCTGAGGAAATCGATCTCGCGCTGGCTGGTCGCCGGCGTGATTCGGTCGACCATGGCGTTCGGGAAGGCGACATTCGCCCGGATCCAGTCGGCAAAGGCAGGATCCGAAAGTGCCGCCGTGCCGACGACGGCATTGGCGGTGACGATGCCATTATGGGGAATGTTGTCGCAGGACATGACGGTGAAAGGTCCGATGCCCTTGTCCTTGCGCGCCTTCAGGCCGGCGACGATCAGGCCGAACACCGTCTTCGGCGCGTTGGGGTTCTCTCCGTCTGCGGCAATGGCCGGATGGGCCGGATTGAACGTGCCTGAGGCATCGATGAAATAACCGCCCTCGGTAATCGTCATCGAAACGATGCGGATTTCGGGATCGGCAAGCCTGGCGATGATCGCAGCGGCATCGCCGACCGGCAGGATGTCGATCATCGGTGCGGTGACGCGCGCCGCCGTCTTGTTGTTGTCCTGTTCGACCACCGTCGTCAGGAAATCCTGCGCCGCAAGCTTTTCGCGCATCGCCGCATCCGACGGCAGCACGCCGGCGCCGACGATCGCCCAGTCGTGATCCGTGCCCGCGTTGAAGAGATCGTCGAGATAGATCGCCTGATGGGCACGGTGGAAATTGCCGACGCCGAAGTGCACGATGCCGGCCTTCAGCGACGCCCTGTCATATCCAGGGATGGCAGCAGTGCGCGCCACATCCGAAAGCGTTGCCAGCGATAGTTTGCACGTCATGTTTCAGTCCTCTTGAAGGTCTTGCCGAGACGGCCGGGCGCCATCGTCCGGCTCGCATGCCTGCCCTCCGGCCCGGCCGGCTGCCTCAGATGGCAAGACCGCCTTCGTTGAATTTATGAATACGCGAACGGTCCGGCGTCAGGAAGACCGTATCGCCCGCTTTGGCGGCGAAATCGCCGCTGCCGCGCGCCGTCAGCATGCCGATGCCATCGGCATCGATATGCAGGAAAGTGTCGGAACCAAGATGTTCGGCGACCACGACCCTGCCCTTCCAGTCGCCGCTTTCCATCGACAGCAGCACATGTTCGGGCCGGACGCCGATGGTATGAGCATTGAGCGCGGCGGCGTTTTGGCCGGTGATGAAGTTCATCTTCGGCGAGCCGATGAAGCCGGCGACGAAGAGGTTCAGGGGACGGCTGTAGAGTTCGAGCGGCGATCCGACCTGCTCGATATTGCCCCGGTTCAGGACGACGATCTTGTCGGCCATGGTCATCGCCTCGACCTGGTCGTGGGTGACGTAGACCATCGTCGTCTTCAGCTGCTGATGTAACTCGCTGATTTCGAGGCGCATGTTGACGCGTAGCGCCGCATCGAGGTTCGACAGCGGTTCGTCGAACAGGAAGGCCGAAGGTTGGCGCACGATGGCGCGGCCGATCGCCACGCGCTGGCGCTGGCCGCCCGACAGCTGGCGCGGCTTGCGCTCGAGATAGTCGGTGAGGTTAAGCACCCGGGCGGCATCGCTGACCTTGCGGTCGATCTCCGCCTTGTCGATGCCCGCCATCTTCAGCGGGAAAGCGATGTTGTTGCGCACGCTCATATGCGGATAAAGCGCATAGGACTGGAACACCATGGCAAGGCCGCGCTCGGACGGCGCCTTTTCGGTGGCGTCCCTGCCGTCGATGACGATCTTGCCGCCGGAGACGTCCTCGAGCCCGGCGATCAGCCTGAGCAGCGTGGACTTGCCGCAGCCCGACGGACCGACGAAGACGACGAACTCGCCGTCCTTGATGTCGAGATCGATCGAAGGGATGACCTTGGCTTCGCCGAAGACCTTGGAAACCTTCTGAAGGGTAATGCTGCCCATGTTTCTCTCCCTTTTATGTTATTTCACAGCGCCGAAGGTCAGGCCGCGGACGAGTTGTTTCTGACTGAACCAGCCAAGGATCAGGATCGGCGCGATCGCCATCGTCGATGCCGCCGAGAGCTTGGCGTAAAACAGACCCTCGGGGCTGGAATAGGAAGCGATGAAGGCCGTCAGCGGCGCCGCCTTCGAGGCGGTGAGATTGAGCGTCCAGAACGCCTCGTTCCAGGCAAGGATGATGTTCAAAAGCAGCGTCGAGGCAATGCCGGGCACGGCCATCGGCGTCAGCACGTAGACGATCTCCTTCATCAGCGACGCCCCATCCATACGCGCCGCCTCGAGGATCTCGCCGGGGATTTCCTTGAAGTAGGTGTAGAGCATCCAGACGATAATCGGCAGGTTGATCAGCGTCAGCACGATCACCAGGCCGGTGCGCGTGTCGAGTAGGCCAAAATTGCGGAACATCAGATAGATCGGGATCAGCGCGCCGACCGGCGGCATCATCTTGGTCGACAGCATCCACATCAGCACGTCCTTGGTCCGCTTGGTCGGCGAAAACGCCATCGCCCAGGCGGCCGGAATGGCGATGATCAGGCCGATCAGCGTCGAGCCGAAGGAGATGATCACCGAGTTCATGAAGTGGCTGAGATAGTTCGACCGGCTCTGCACCTCCGCGTAGTTCTCCGTCGTCCAGTGGAAGAACAGGAACTGCGGCGGCGAGGCGATGGCATCGGCTTCCGACTTGAAGCTGGTGAGAAACGTCCAGAGAATCGGGAAGAAGATCAGGATGCCGAGCGTCCAGGCGATCGCGGTGACGATGAGCTTGCGCTTGGTTGTGACTTTTCTGGCCATCTCAAGCCTCCAGATTCTTGCCGACGAGGCGCACGAGGAAGATCGCGACGATATTGGCGAGGATAACAGCCACGATACCACCGGCCGATGCCCCACCGATATCGAACTGCAGCAGCGCCTGGGCATAGACGAGATAGGTGAGGTTGGTGCTGTCGGTGCCCGGCCCGCCATTGGTGGTGACGAGGATTTCGGCAAAGACCGAAAGCAGGAAGATCGTCTGGATCAGGATCACCACGGTGATGGCGCGCGCCATGTGCGGAAGGATGATGTAGATGAACTTCGAGATCGGTCCGGCGCCGTCCATCTCGGAGGCTTCCTTCTGCTCCTCGTCGAGCGACTGCAGCGCCGTCAGCATGATGAGGGTGGCAAACGGCAGCCATTGCCAGGCGACGATCAGAATGACGGAAAACAGCGGCGCATTCGCCAGCCAGTCGATCGGCTGCAGGCCGAGCGCCTTGGCAAGATGCGCAAACAACCCGTTGACCGGGTTCATGAACATATTCTTCCAGACCAGTGCTGCCACCGTCGGCATGACGAAGAACGGTGCAATCACCAGGATGCGCACGATGCCCTGGCCGTACATCGGCTGGTCGAGCAGCAGCGCAAAGGCGATGCCGCCGATGACGGTGATCAGCAACACGCCGGCAACAAGCAGCAGCGTGTTGATCAGCGCGGCGAAGAAGGCCGGATCCG
Organism: Rhizobium sp. CB2179; assembly: GCF_057653455.1. Taxonomy (NCBI): domain Bacteria; kingdom Pseudomonadati; phylum Pseudomonadota; class Alphaproteobacteria; order Hyphomicrobiales; family Rhizobiaceae; genus Rhizobium; species Rhizobium sp. CB2179. Next base: position 3,952,888 of record NZ_CM172781.1, read on the forward strand.
ACAGGAAATATTCGTAGTTCAGGAAACCGACGAAGCTCTCCATGCCGGGGCTGAGCAGATTGTAGTTCAGCAGCGAGAAATAGATCGTCATCGCCAGCGGGACGATCATCCACGCAAAAAGCAGCAGCACGGAGGGCGCGATCATCAGGCGCGCGGAGGAGCGGGTGTGTAACGTTGCCATGGCAATCACCGATCTGGACTGAAGCGGGGAGCGGCCGCAAGGCAGCTTTGTCTGGAAAAAAGCGGCCGCCGATGCAGTTCGGGCAATCGGCGGCCCAGAGAGGCGGATTGTCAAGGATCCGCCTCTTGCTCAGGAGGTTTTATTTTATGTAGCCGGCCTTGGTCATTTCGCGAGTGGTCAGTTGCTGGGCTGCCTGCAGGGCCTGGTCGACCGAGAGCTGGCCGGCAAGAGCTGCGGAGAACTGCTGGCCCACCGCCGTGCCGATGCCCTGGAATTCCGGGATCGCCACGAACTGGACGCCGACATAGGGAACCGGCTTGACGGTCGGCTTGGTCGGATCGGCCGACTCGATCGAGTCGAGCGTCATCTTGGCGAACGAAGCCGCCTTCTGGTAGTCCGCATTCGCATAGAGCGATTTGCGGGTGCCCGGAGGTGCGTTCAGCCAACCTTCCTTCTCGGCGACGAGGTTGCTGTATTCCTTGCTGGTTGCCCAGGCAACGAACTTCTCAGCAGCTTCGGCCTTCTGGGTCCCTGCCGGGATGGCGAGGCTCCAGGCCCAGAGCCAGTTGCCGCGCTTGCCGAGGCCCTTGTCCGGGGCGAGCGCGAAGCCGACCTTGTCGGCGACCTGCGACTGCTTCGGATCGGCGACGAAGGAAGCGGCAACCGTTGCATCGATCCACATGCCGCACTTACCGGTCTGGAAGAGCGCCAGGTTCTCGTTGAAGCCGTTGGAGGAGGCGCCCGGAGGGCCGGCGTCCTTCATCAGCTTGACGTAGAAGTCGAGCGTGTCCTTCCATTCCGGCTGATCGAACTGCGGCTTCCACTTCTCGTCAAACCAGCGTGCGCCGAAGGAATTGGACATGGCCGTCAAGAAGGCCATGTTCTCGCCCCAGCCGGCCTTGCCGCGAAGGCAGATGCCGTAGATTTCCTTGTCCTTGTTGGTGATCTTGCGGGCAGCGTCGGCAACGAAGTCCCAGGTCGGCGCGTCGGGCATTTTCAGGCCGGCAGCTTCGAACAGGTCCTTACGGTACATGACCATCGAGCTTTCACCATAGAACGGCGAAGCATAGAGCTTGCCGTCCACAGTCAGGCCGCTGCGAATTGCCGGCAGCAAGTCGTCGACGTCGTAATTGGCGCCGAGATTGTCGAGCGGCAGCAACCAGTCCTGTTTTGCCCAGATCGGAACTTCATAGGTGCCGATCGTCAGAACGTCGTACTGGCCGCCCTTGGTCGCGATATCGGTCGTGACCTTCTGGCGCAGCACGTTTTCTTCCAGGGTTACCCATTCAAGGTCGATACCGGGGTTCTTCGCCTTGAAATCATCCGTCAGCTTCTGCATCCGGATCATGTCGCCGTTATTCACGGTCGCGATTGTCAGCGTTTCGGCCGAAGCCATACCGGCAAACGCCAGTGCTGAGCAGGCGCCCAGCAGAAAAGTTCTCAATGTCATAATCTTCCTCCCAGAAGATGGGGTGTGAGCATTCGCTTCGCTCATGGGCAATTACTCAATAAACAATAAGGAATGTCAATCGACAATCGTTGCTGCGGTGCCGAAGGCGATGGTCATCCTATTGATTTAACGAGAATATTTTTTGCTCAGCTCCTGAGCAAAAACTCAGCCGTCTCTTCGTCGGTGATCAGAGCGTTGATTTGATGGCCGACAACCGCAGCCCTGATCGCCTTGAACTTGCGCTTGCCCTTGGCCAGCCCAATGACCATCGACGCGTCGCGGGACGGGATCGGCGCCGACGCGACGCGCTCGTTGATCGGGTTGTCGATCAACCTGCCATCGACATCGAAGATCCAGCCGCAGATCTCGCCGACAGCACCCCCGCGCATCAGCTCCATCATCTCGTCCTTCTCGAGAAACCCGTCGACGCAGAGCGGCCCATCGATGCCGAGCTCGCCGATGCCGACGAAGGTGACATCGGCTTGCGCACTCATATTCAGCGTCGAGCGCACCAGCTGTTGGCCATGCAGCAGCTCCCGCTCCTCCGCCGAGGTGACGAGCACCGGCAGCGGCATCGGATAGTGCCGCGCCTTCACCGCATCGGCCATGCTGAAGATGACGTTGTAATAGGCCGCCGATCCGTCCGGGGCGATATTGCCGGTCAGCGAAACGATGCGGTGATTGGGACATTCGATCGCCGGAAGCTGGTCGACGGCCGCCTTCAGCGTGCGGCCGGTACCGATGGCGAGCACGATCGGCTCCGGCCGTTTCAGCCACCGCTCGATCTCGGCCGCGGCCGCCTCGGCGATACCGACCGTCGTCGACGACGATGCGGGATCGCTCGGCACCACTTCCACATGTTTCAACCCGAATTTCCGCCGCAGCTGACTGCCGAGCTCCAGGCAGGCGGCGATCGGATGATCGAGCCGCACCTTGATCAGGCGCTCGGCGACCGCCAGCGACACCAGCCGCTGCGCCGATTGCCGCGAGATGCCCATCGCAGCGGCGATTTCGTCCTGCGTGCGCCCGGCGACGTAATAGAGCCAGCCGGCACGCGCCGCATCGTCGAGCCGTGCAGGGGTCTCGGATCTTTTTACCATTTACTGCCTACCGCGCGAAGTGAGCCGGCGTGCCGCCGCCGAACATGATCTGAGTCTGTATCGCCAGATCAAAACAAAATTCCGGCAAATGTCGAGCCTGTTGCAAAGTGGACCGCTAAATAACCGCCATCACTCCGGCAAACCCGCTCAGGCAAACCATTGCACGACGAGATAGATCGCCGCCTTCACGAGACCGTAAATCACCCCGCCGGCGACGACGAGCGACACGGCCGTCATCACGAAGCCGATGAGCGCGAAGAGCCCGTCACGGCCCAATATGCCGAAGGCGAAGACCGAGATCGTGACCGCCGGCAGGATGTTGCCGAGCGGGACCGGCAGCAGCAGCACGATCGACAGCAGCAGGCATGCCGCCCCGGCAAGATATTCCGCCGGCGGTTCGGCGAAGATCGCAAGCCGCGGTTTCAGCATGCGTTCGGCCCAGGCGAGCCAGCGATGGATGCGGCCGACAATGGTCTCGAAATCCTCCCGCCGCATCGAACGGTTGGCAATCACCTTCGGTAGCCAGGGTTTCAGCCCGAAGGTCAGTTGCGCTGCCAGGAAGACCAATGGCGCCCCGAGCACTGCCGAGGTGCCCGGCGGAGTGGGAAAGGCATTCGGCAGCGCGAAGATCAGCATCAACGCGCTGATCGCCCTGTCACCCATAGTATCGAACAGATCGCCTATCGAGATCCGTTCGCGGCTCTGGTCGGCGGCCATCTGCCGCAAAATGGATGAGAGGCGGCGGCCTTTGGGACGTGGTCTTCGGATGGTACTGTTTTCTCTCGTATCGATGGTCGTGGGTCCGGCAGTTGATAAAAGTGTAGGGCCGGATTCTGGCGATGCAATATGCCAATTGAATGACTTGTGGGGTTAGAAATTGCGGCCGCGATCGAAGCCGATGGGCTTGGGCTCACCGGATTTCTCCAACGTCTTGCCATGACGGAATGAAAGACGGAAAACCGTCGCGCCTATCCGATCTCCCCACCTGCGGGAGAGATGTCAAGCAGAACAGACGGGGTAGCACACGACACGACCCTAAAGCCGGCGACACCACCGCCGAATGAGCGCTTGAAATTCCCCGCCAACAATGCAAGCAGACGGTGGGAGACCAGAAAAACGGCAGAGTGGCAATGATCATTTCATTCGACATCGGCGGCACCGCTATCAAGGGCGGCATCGCCCACTCCGAGATAGACATCCTTCCCCTCGGCCGCCGCCCGACGCCCAAGGATGATTTTGCCGCGTTCGTCGAGACCCTGCGCGACATCATCGCCGAAACCGGCGAACAGCCGAGCCGCATCGCCCTCTCCATCGCCGGCGTCGTCGATCCCGATACGCAGCGCCTGATCTGCGCCAACATTCCCTGCATCCACCACCGTACGCTTGGCGCCGATCTCGAAGTCGAGCTCGGCCTGCCGGTGCTGATCGCCAACGACGCCGACTGTTTCGCGATGGCCGAAGCCGGTCTCGGCGCCGGCCGCGGCCACCGCATCGTCTTCGGCGCCATCCTCGGCACCGGCGTCGGCGGCGGCCTGGTTGCCGACGGGTGCCTCGTCAACGAGGCCGGCGGCTTTGCCGGCGAATGGGGTCATGGGCCGATCATCGCATCTGCGGCCGGCAATCCGCCCGTCGCCATTCCCGCCTATGCCTGCGGCTGCGGCCAGAGGGGCTGCGTCGACACCGTCGGCGGTGCCCGCGGCCTGGAGCGGCTGCACCAGACGCTGCACGATCTCGACCTTTCCAGCGAGGAGATCATTGCTCAGTGGGGGCGTGGGGAGGAAAAGGCGACAAGGACGATCGACGTCTATGTCGATCTCGTCGCCTCGCCCTTGGCGCTGACGATCAACATCACCGGCGCGACCATTGTGCCGGTCGGAGGCGGGCTTTCCAATGTCGAGCCGCTGCTTGCCGAGCTCGACCACGCCGTGCGCGCCCGCATCCTGCGCAAGTTCGATCGCCCGCTGGTGGTGCGCAGCGAATGCCGCATCGAACCCGGCCTGATCGGCGCAGCGCTTTTGGGGCTGAAGGCCGAGACGGCGGCTTAAAGCACCGGCCACATCCGCACGATCGCTGCGAACCGATCCCAGTCCTTACGCGCAGAAGGCGTCCAAGCAGCCTCGGCGACCGCTGGGAGACGCGGGAAAACCAGCCGGTTGAAATAGGCACGCGAGAGGAAATTTTCAGTCCAGATGCAGGCCTGGATGCCGCGCATCTTCTCACGCAGCGCCTCCGGCAGCTCGCCCTCGGCCTCGTAAGCGTAGGTGTGTTCCGGCGGCGCGTAGCCCGCCCAGCTGGCGCCGGGCTCGGTCCAGGCCTCAGCCTGCGCCATGTCGAGATAATAGGCCTGCCCCGGCGTCATCACCACGTCGTAGCCTTCTTGTGCCAGCTCGATGCCGACGGCGGGCTTTTCCCAGGCCATCAGCAGCGTGCCGTCGCGGTCGACGCCGCCGCCATGCGAAACCTCGTTCCAGCCGACGAGTTTCTTGCCGCGCTCCGACAGCATGGCTTTGATACGTTTCAGGAAATAGGATTGCAGCTCGGCGGTGCCTGCCAGTTTCTCCCTCTCCATCAGTGCCTTGCAGAGCGGCGAGGAAAGCCAGGAGCCATGCGCCACTTCGTCGCCGCCGATATGGAGATATTCGCCGGGAAACAGCGTCACCATCTCGTCGAACACCTTGCCGAGAAATTCATAGGTGAATTCCACCGCCGGATTAAGGGCGTTGTTCGGATAACCCTGCACCGAGCGGTAACTGTCCGGCGCCTCCTGCCCGTCGACGAGCTCGGGCAGCGAGAACAGCGTTGCCATGCTGTGGCCCGGAATATCGATTTCCGGCACCACTTCAATATGCAGCGAGGCTGCATGCGCAACGATCCGCCTGGCATCCTCCTGCATGTAATGACCGGAGCGCGTTTGCGCCCCGTCGCCGAGCTGCGGCACGAGCACTTCATCCGGCCCGCGCCGGGCACCGATCTCCGTCAGCGCGGGATAGGCCTTGATCTCCAGCCGCCACGCTTCGTCATCCGTCAGATGCCAGTGGAAGATGTTGAGCTTGTTCCAGGCGAGAATATCAATCAGCCGCACGACGTCTGCCACCGGATAGAACTGCCTGGACACATCGAGATGGCAGCCACGCCAGTCGTAACGCGGCTGGTCGGCGATCGTGCCGAAATTGGGGAATTTGAAGCGCTCGGGATCGGCGCGGGCGCCGTGCAGCAGTTGCACCAGGCTGATCAGCCCGTAATGCCGCCCGGCGGCATCCGCACTCGAAAGCACGATCTCATGCGCGGCAAAACGCAATTCGTAGGCGAAGGCGGCGATCGACGATTCGGTGACGAAACGAATGGCCCGCCCGCCTTCGACGGCACTGAGGGAAAACGGCACGTTGTCGGCCGGATAGAGCCGCTGGTAGAGCTCCAGAACCAGCGAGAGCGCCTTGACCGCATCAGGGCGCGTCCGCTCGGCCGGATAAAGGACGACCGGCAGCTCTCCCGCCTTCAGCCCGAGCGCCAGCGGCCAGGGCAGCAGCGAATAAGGTTCCTCGGCCCGGCCTGGCGGCAGAAGTGGCGGCGCCACGCCACCATTCCGGCCTTCGAGCATGAGATCGCCGAAACCAACAGGAACGTGGCGTCCGTCGCCAAGTGTCAGATAGGCCGATTTGACGCCGGCCGTCCTATGTTTCGGCTCCCTGGTCAGCCCCTCGACGGTGAACCGCCAGCGCCCGCCGGGCGGCACGCTCAGGTCTTCGGGCGGCAGGAATTCATGGAAATGCGCGACCCGCCGCTTGAGGCTGCCGCCGTCGCAGACATGTTTGTCGGGAACCCGCGTCTCTGACGTATAGGCGAGCGAGAAGCCGGACAGCGGCTCGGTCGAAAGATTGAAAAGCATGAAGGTGAGGCGCCCGAAACTGCCCTCGATCGGGCTCCAGCTTGCTTCCAGATGGTAATCGGCCATGGTCGTGCTCTGCCTCGTCGCTGAGTGGCCGGGATCGCGGTTGGTATCCCGGCATGCTTTGGCAGCTTAGCTTTTTCGAGGCGGCAATGGAATCGGCGCACGAGGACCTGTAGCCAAGGAAAACGGCGCGGCTTTCGCCGCGCCGTCCTCACTCTGCTGCCAACGCCGGCGGATGTCTGTCATCCGCCTCTTCCTGGATGGCGTCGGCATGCTCGCCCGGCTCGTCCTTAGCCTTCGGCTCCCGGCCGAAGAAAAGAGCGTAACCGGCGGGCAGAACCAGAATGGTGAGCACGGTCGCAACCAGGATGCCGCCCATCATCGCGTAGGCGAGCGGACCCCAGAAGACACCGCGCGAGATCGGGATCAGCGCCAGCACGGCGGTCAGCGCCGTCAGCATGATCGGCCGGAAACGTCGCACGGCCGCGCCGACGATCGCCTCCTGCCGGTGCATGCCGGCCTTGATATCCTGGTCGATCTGATCGACCAGGATGATCGAATTGCGCATGATGATACCGAGCAGCGCGATGACGCCGAGGATCGCTACGAAGCCGAAGGGGGCGCCGCTGATCAGCAATGCGGCCGCCGCACCGATGATCCCGAGCGGTCCGGTGGCGAGCACCAGCATCGCCTTGCCGAAATGCTGCAGCTGCACCATCAGCAGCACGATGATGACGGCGAGCATGATCGGCGCCTTGGCGGCGATCGACATCTGGCTTTCTGCCGCATCCTCGGCGCCGCCCTGGATTTCGACCTTGTAGCCGGCAGGCAGACTGTCGCGCAGATCCTTCATGTCGGCATACATCTTCATCACCACGTCGTTCGGCTGCACATCGTCAGGCAGCGTGGCGCGCACGGTGATTGTCGGCAGCCTGTTGCGCCGCCATTCGATGCCCTGCTCCATGACGGGCACGACCTTGGCGACCTGCGAGACCGGTACGAAGCCGCCGAAATCCGTCGGGACATAGACCGAGTTGACCGCCGACAGCAGCGAGCGGCTGGCATCCGGCTCGCGGGCGACGATCGAAACCGTCTCCTCGCCATCGCGGAAATCGTCGAGCGCAGCCCCTGACATGGCGGTCTGCAACATCTGGCGGACGCGCTGCGAAGTGACGCCGAGCGCCCGGGCGCGATCCTGGTCAATCACCAGCTTCATCGCCGGCACCTCTTCCAGCCAATCGTCATGGATGGCGCCGAGCTCCGGATTGGCCTGGAAGCGCGCCTTTACCTGATCGGCGATCTCCCTGACTTCCTGACGGTCAGGCCCCATGACGCGCATCTGCACCGGCCAGCCGGTCGGCGGACCGAGGAAGAGGCGGTCGACCTTGCCGCGAATGTCGGGGAAGTCTTCCGCAAGGATCGTCCGCAGCTTGACGATCAGCCGCTCGCGTGCCGGTTCGTCATTGGCCATGACGAGCAGCTGGGCGAAGTTCGGATTGCGCAGCTGCTGGTCGAGCGGCAGGAAGAAGCGCGGCGCGCCTTCGCCGATATAGGTGGCGATAAACCGCTTGTCGGGATCATCCATCATCTTGGCTTCGAGTGCCTTTGCCTGCACCTCGACTTCCTTGATGCTGGTACCCTCAGGCAGCCAGAGATCGACGAGGATTTCCGGCCGCGAGGATTGCGGGAAGAAATTCTGCGGAATGAACTGGAAGGCCCAGAGGCTGGTGACGAAGGTGCCGAGCGTCAGCAGCAGCACGATGACGCGGTGGCGCACCGCCCAGCCGACCGTGCCGCGCAGCCGGCGATAGAAGCCGGTGTCGAAGGCGTCGTGATGCTCGCCGGCGTGATGGCGCTGCTTGAGGATCATATAGCCGAGCCACGGCGTGAAATAGACGGCGACGAACCACGAGGTGACGAGCGCGATGCCGACGACGTAGAACAGCGACCGTACATATTCGCCGGCCGTCGAGGCGGCGAAGCCGACGGGAATGAAGCCGGCCGTGGTGATCAGCGTGCCCGTCAGCATCGGGAAGGCGGTCGAGGAATAGGCGAAGCTTGCCGCCTCGATCTTGACGAGCCCCTCCTCCAGCTTTCGCTCCATCATCTCGACGACGATCATTGCATCGTCGACAAGCAGGCCGAGCGCGATGATCAGCGCGCCGAGCGAGATGCGCTGCAGGTCGATGCCGAGTTCATACATCAGCGCAAAGGTGGCGGCGAGCACCAGCGGAATGGCGATGGCGATGACGAGCCCCGATCGCCAGCCGATCGATACGAACGAGACGACGAGCACGATGATGAGAGCTTCGCCGAGCGCATGCATGAATTCGCTGACCGCATCCGTCACCACGTCGGGCTGGTTGGCGATCTGATCGACGGCGACGCCGTAGGGCAGCGCCTCTTCGAAACGTTGATAGGTCGCCTCCACGCCCTTGCCGACATCGGTCACGTTGAAGCCCTTGGCCATCACGACGCCGACCTGAACGCTGTCGTGGCCGTTGAAACGGTACTTGCGCTGGTAGGGGTCTTCGAGCCCGGAACTGACGGTGGCGATATCGCCGAGGCGCGTTACCTGGCCGCCGGCGCGAAGGCGCAGCTCGCGGATATCGGCCGCCTTCTTCACGTCGCCTTCGACCGATATGCGCACCGAGCGCAGGCCGGTATCGACCGAGCCTGCCGGATCGACATTGTTTTGGCCCTTGATGGCGTTCTGCAGATCGAGGATCGTCAGGCCGCGCTCGGAGAGCGCCTTGGATGAGACGTCGATATAGATCTTCTCAGGCTGGTCGCCGATGATGACGGCCTTTTCGACGCCCGGCGTCGTCAACAGCATGTCGCGCGCCTGGATCGCGAATTTTTTCAGTTCCGGATAGGAATAGCCGTCGCCGCTGATCGAATGCAGCGTGATGAAGGTGTCGCCGAACTCGTCGTTGAAATAAGGGCCGAGCAGGCCTTGCGGCAGCTCGTTGGAGATGTCGCCGACCTTCTTGCGTACTTGGTAGAAGGCATCCGCCACTTCTTGCGAATTCGTGTCGCCCTTGACCTGCAGGGTGATAATCGCACTACCCGCCCGGGTATAGGACTTGACCCAGTCGATATGGGGCGTTTCCTGCAGCTTGCGCTCGATCTTGTTGACGACCTGATCTTCCATTTCCTGAATGGAAGCACCTGGCCAGATCGCCTGAACGACCATGACGCGGAAGGTGAATTCGGGGTCCTCGCGCTGGCCCATGCGCATCAGGCCGAGCACGCCGGTGATGATGATCAGTCCGAAGAGGAAACGCGCAATACTCGGATGTCCGATCGCCCAGCGCGACAGATTGAAGGGCCGCTTTTCGGTGGTGGTGGTGGCGTCCATGGTCCTGTTCTCTCTTTATGGCGCTATCAGCGGACGGTCTGGTCCGTGGCGGCCAGGGCCGACTGCTGGTTCGGCACCTTCACCTTCAGGTTTTCGCTCATGAACTGCGTGCCAGCCGAAACGACGAGATCGCCGGTATCGAGACCCTCGGTCACATGCACGCCGTCGCCGGTGAAGTCGGCAACCTTGATGTCACGGCCGTGCACGGTCGCCGTGTCGCGGTCGACGGTCCAGACCATCTGCTTGCCGTCCTTTTCAGCCAGGGCGCTGAGCGGGATCGAGACATAGCTGTTGCCGTTGCTGACATCGGCCTCTATCGTCGCCGTCATGCCGAGCAACACCTGCGGATCGTTCGGCAGGCTCACCCGAACCGCAAAGGTACGCGACGGCTGGTCGGCGCTGCCGGAAACCTCGCGCACCTTGCCGTCGAGCACCAGCCTGTCGTCGGCCCAGAAGCTGGCTTTGACTGTCTTGCCCGGCTTGAATTCGGCAATGTCGTTTTCCGGAACCGCAATCTGCACTTCCTTTTCGCCGTCGACGGCAACGGCGACGACGGGAGTGCCCGACGCAACGACCTGGCCGACATCGGCATTGATCGTCGTGACAATCCCGTTGTGGTCGGCCTTCAACTCCGCATAACTCACCTGGTTCTTCGCCTGATCGAGCGCCGAGACGGCGGCATCGCGGCTTGAAACGGCCTGATCGTAGCTGAGCGACGCTTGCTCGAGCTGGGATTTCGGCGAAACATTCTTGTCGAACAGCTGCTGATTGCGCTTGTTCACGAGATCGGCGGTTTCGACGCCTTTTTCAGCGGCTGCGAGATTGGCTTCCGCCGTCTTGACCGCCAGCTGGTAATCGGTGGAGTCCATCCGAGCGAGCACGTCGCCCGGCTTCACTTTGTCGCCGATATCGACGAGGCGTTCGGTGATCTTGCCGGCGACGCGAAATCCTAGGTTCATCTCCGTGCGCGCCTTGACCGAGCCCGAATAGTCGAGCTTGCGGGTGTCGCCGGCCTTGGCGATCTCGACGACCTTCACCGGCCGAATGACTTGCTTGACCTCAGCCTTCTCTTCCGAGCAGGCGGAAACGCCGATGCCGATGGCGCCGAAGAGCACGAGACTGGCGACGGACGGCATGCGATGGCTGAGGGTCTTGAGCGAAAACATCTTCCGCACTCCTGGATCGTTTCGGGGGTTCCGACGGCGGCTGCCGTCCATTATTTCTTCAGCGCCCTGATCACGTAGTCGATCAGTTCGTCGACGCTCGCGCGGTTGGTTTTGGCAAGACATTGCGCCACCATCTGCGGATGGCAGAGCGTGTTCGTCGCCGCGCCGAAGCAGCGCGAGGCAACGACCGGGTCCTGCTCGGCGAACTCGCCGGCTGCAATGCCTTCAGCAATGATTTCGGCAATGAGATCATGAATGCGATCGATGTGTTTTTCGATGACGTGCCAGTCGCGATCGATCGCGACAATGATCATCTCGTGCACCTTCATCTCGTCGAGCATCACATCCAGCGTCAACTGATGCTGGGTCTCGACATAGCGGCGCAGCCGTTCGCTGGCGCTGATCGGCTGATGGCGGATGTCGTAAGCCATCTGGTAAGCGGTGGCGAGCATGCGGCCGCAGAGCGCTTGGTGGATTTCCACCTTGGAGGCGAAGAAACGATAAATATTGGCCGGCGACATGCCGAGATCACGGGCAATGTCGGCCACCGTCGTCTTGCTGTAGCCATAGTGCCGGAACAGTCGCTCGGCGGCATCCAGAATGCGCGTGACATTCTCCTGCCGCGTGATGTCGAGTGTATTTTCCGCAATGTCGTTCATAAGTTTCGAGACCTGAATTACGACTGACGATTTTCGAATTTCGTCAGTCGTAAAATATCAGGCATTACTTGTCAATGCCGCGGCGCAGCAAAATGTGTCGCGGGGCGAGCGCGGTCCGGCGGAAGCGACAACTCGAGAAGATCGATGCACGGGGAGAAGGGGCCTGCACGCGTCATGCTGATAGCCGGTGACGTCGGAATAGGCGGACCCGAGCAGGCAGGCCACAAATGGAGAGTGCCGCGGCGAGAAGCGCGCGGCACTTCGTCAAAGGAGTGACGTGTCAAACGATCTTGACGTCGAGTGTGATCGGAACCGACGCAAGCGCCTTTGAAACCGGGCAGCCGGCCTTTGCCTTGTTAGCGAGTTCGGTGAAGGTCGCCTCATCGGCACCGGGAATACGGCCGGAGAGCGAGAGATGGATGGCGGTGATGGCAAAGCCGCCCTCGACGCTTTCGAGCGTTACCTTGGCAGAGGTTTCCATATGCTCGGCGGTAAAGCCGGCTTCACCGAGGATCAACGACAGCGCCATGGTGAAGCAGCCGGCATGGGCGGCACCGATCAGTTCTTCCGGGTTGGTGCCGGCAACACCTTCGAAGCGGCTCGCAAAGCCGTAGGGGTAATCCTTCAGGGCGCCGCTCTGCGTCGAGATCAGGCCTTTTCCGTCCTTGAGGCCACCGGTCCAATGAGCCGAAGCCGTGCGATTGATCTGCATGCCGTCCTCCTGTTTTCGATTGTGCTTTCAGAGCATGATGCCGAAAAGTGTGCGCGGTTTTCGGACAACATCATGCTCCAACTGTTTCCAGAAGCGGCAGGGCGCCGCTCCGTGCCTGCGGGAGATCAGATAGCCTTCCCGATGGGCAATATAATGCTCTATCCCGAGAAGACGACAGGCTTGTAAAAATAGCGGGATCGAAGCCCGTCAGGCGGGATGCTGCAGCACGCTGAGGCCGCCGTCGATCGTCAGGCAGGTGGCATTGATGAACGGGCACTCGTCGGAGATCATGAACACGGCCGCCATGGCAATCTCCTCCGGCGTCGCGATGCGCCCGCCGGGATGCAGTTTCATCGTTTTGGCCTTTGCCGCCTCCGGATCAGGGAAGCCGTTCCAGTAATCGATCACCTTCTGCGTCGAGACATAACCCGGCGCCAGTGCGTTCACGCGGATATTGCGGGCGGCATATTCGAGCCCTAAGGATTTTGTCATTCCGAGCAGGGCGTGTTTTGCCAGCGGATAGGGAAATGTGTGCGGGATGATGGTGAAAGCGTGTGTCGAGGCGATGTTGAGGATAACGCCGCCGCCCTGTTCGATCAGGCCCGGCAACACCGCCTTGCAGCAGTTCCATGCGCCCTTCAGATTGATGTCGAAGCAGCGGTTCCACTCCTCGTCAGTCGTCTCGAGCGGTTCGGCGAAGACATTCACCCCGGCATTGTTGACGAGCGAATTCAGCTGCCCGATTTCTTCATTCGCCTGAGCGACCAATGTCGTGATCGTCCCGGCATCGGTAATATCGGCCGGCAGATAACCAAGCCGGCCGCCACTGCTCTGGAGTTCTTTCGCCGCCTGCGCCAGCAGCGCCGCATCGCGATCGACGAGAAAGACCGCGGCATCCTCCCGCAGGAAAGCCTTTGCGATCGCAAGGCCGATACCCTGCGCAGCACCTGTTATCAGGATGTTCTTGCCCTGCAGACGGCCGCCCATCTATCCCTCCTCCGATCGAACCGGCAGCGCCGACATCAGGATCGTCACGGTGCCGGCAAGAGCCTCCCCCGGCGCAAGCGGCGCAAGCCCACCGAAATCAGGAAGGTGATGCCCGTTCGGCAGATGACTCATCGGCTCGAGACAAAAGAAGTCGTTCCGGTTGACCGGCATATACAGCATGAAGCGATCGAGCGCACCGTCGGCTTCCAGCGCCGCCTGAATTCCAAGTTCCGGCCAGGCGATTGCAGCCCGCCCATTCCAACCCTCGAAGGCATTGTTCATCCATCTCTGCGGCAAAAGCGTTTCGGATCTGAAATCGAAATAGTCCGGCACAGGGCCAGGCATCTCCGGAAGATGGTCCGGCCGCTCGCTCCAATAGCGATCGGCCGCAATCGTCAGTCGCGTCTTTGGCGTGCGCGCGAAGAAGGGATGCTGACCGAGCCCGAAGGGAAGAGCGGTTTCGCCGCGGTTTTCCACGGAAAGTGTCAGCACCAACGCATCGCCGACGAGACGGATCTCCTGCCGGGTAAGATAGGCATAGGGTGAAACCCCGTCGGCGCTCCGGGAAAAGCAGAACTGCGCATGCTCCGGGCTGGAGTCTTCAAGCTGCCAGAGGCTGAGCCAGCCGTCGCCGTGCCGATAGAGCGGATCGGAAGTATTCGGCTGGAAGGCATAATCGCGTCCGGCAAAGGACATGATATTGCCTTCCACGCGGTTGCCGAACGGCACCATCGCGAAATTCGCCATCATTCCTTCAGGGCCGCCGGCCGCCACGAGAAAGGGCATGCCTCGATACGTCGCGGCGGTGATGGCGGCACCCCGACGGCTGACCCGGACGGCGAGATCGCCGTGCCTCAGTTCGATGTCATCGCCGGCTTGTCCCTGGTTCATCCGCGCCGTCCCGCAGCCGAAGACCTCAAATTGTCGAGCAGCACTGCGATCAGCAGGATCAGCCCGCGTACCACATACTGATAGAACGCCTGGATATTCAAGAGGTTCATGACGTTTTCGGCGATGCCCATAATCAGCACGCCGACAATGACGCCGCTCATCGCCGCCCGGCCGCCGGCCAGCGAGACGCCGCCGAGAACGCAGGCCGAAATCACCGAAAGCTCAAGCCCTGTCGCCGCATTCGGCTGGCCGGAGGTGATGCGGGAGGCAAGCAGAATGCCGGCAATGCCGCAGACAAGCCCCTGCAGCGCAAAGATCCAGACCCGCATGTTGACGACATTGACGCCGGCAAGCCGCGAGGCCTCGGGATTGCCGCCGATCGCCAGGGTGTTCTTGCCGAAGACGGTGCGGTTGAGCACGAAACCGAAGAGGATGAAAAGGATCAGCATGATCCAGATCGGCGTCGGTACGGTCAGGAAGCGCGACAGGGCAAGCTGGTAGAAGGCGGGATCGTTGATGCCGACGGCCCGGCCATCGGACGCGATCAGCGCCAGCCCGCGCACGATCTGCATGGTCGCAAGCGTGGTGATCAGCGCATTGATGCGAAAGCGCGCGATGACGATACCATTGACGAAACCGACGACGGCGCCGCAAAGCAGGGCGGCGAGCAGCCCGACGGGAATGGAGCCCGTCGCATTCGACACCATCACCGCGATCATGCCGGAGAAGGCGACGATCGATCCGACCGAAAGGTCGAAATCGCGCGACGCCAGGCAGAACATCATCGTGCAGGCGACGATGCCGATCGTGACGACCGACTGCAGCAGCCCCAGCATGTTTCGCTCGGTCAGGAAGTTCGGAACGAAGAGCGAGACGATCACGAAGGCGGCAGCAAAGATCACCACCAGCCCTTGTTCGCCGAGAAGAATTTTTTTCAACGAATTCATCGTCCGTATTCCTGGTTCTAAAGGGTGCCTGCGGCATTCTTGTCGGGGAGCGCTGCCGTCAGGATGCTGCGCTCGTCGAAATCCGGACGGGTGACAGCGGCCGCCACCCTGCCCTGGCACATCACTATGATGCGATCGGAGATGCCCATGACTTCGGGCAACTCGCTTGAAATGACCACGATTGCCATGCCGCCGGCCGCAAGCTCGTAGAGAATTTCGTAGATTTCCGATTTCGCCCCGACATCGATGCCGCGCGTCGGCTCGTCGATGACCAGTACCTTGATACCCTGCTCGGACAACCAGCGGCCGAGAATGACCTTCTGCTGGTTGCCGCCCGAGAGGTTGATGATGTCCTGCTTGCGCGACGGCGTCCGCACCCGAAGCTTGGCGATGAACCGATCTGCCAGCGCCGCTTCTTGTCTCGGGCTCAGAATGCCGAAGGGCGAAAAATGCCGACGCGACGAGATCGCGATATTCTCTTCGATCGATCGCCCTTGGATGATGCCGTCGAACTTGCGGTCCTCGGGGCAAAGCACCATGCCGGCATTGATCGCCGCTTTCGGATTGTTCGGCGAAACGGCAACGCCGTCGATCGTGACCTGGCCCTGATGCCTGGCATCGGCGCCGTAAAGCAGCCGCGCCATCTCGCTGCGGCCAGCGCCGATCAGGCCGAAGAAACCGAGGATTTCGCCCTGGCGGACGGAAAAGCTGATCGGATGGCGCAGCCTCGGCCCCGACAGGCCCTTGACCTCCAGCCGTACGCCGCCGAACGGACGTTCGCGCCATCCCCAGACATTGCTGATCTCGCGTCCGACCATTTCCGAGATGATCTGCTCGCGCGTGGTTTCGGCGATCTGAGGATGGTGGGCGGCAAGCTTGCCGTCGCGCAGCACCGTCAGGCTGTCGCAAAGACGAAAGATCTCGTCGAGACGATGCGAGACGTAGAGGATGACCGTTCCCTTCGCCTTCAGCCTGTGCATGAGTGAAAACAGGATTTCGCTTTCACGCGAGGAAAGCGAGGAGGTTGGCTCGTCCAACGCGATCACCCGCGCGTCGAGCATGACGGCCTTGGCGATCTCGACCATCTGCCGTGCACCGATCGAAAGCGAGGCGACCTTGGCCGACGGATCGACATCGATGCCGATCTCCTCAAGCTTCGACCGCACCGTCTCGATCAGCGCCTTCGAATGGATGACGCCGCCCTTGGCCGGAAAGCGTCCGAGCCAGAGATTTTCAGCGACCGTCAACTCCGGAACGAGTTGCAGTTCCTGATGGATGACGATGACACCGGCATGGAAGGCGTCACGGACGGACGCATATTTCTGCTCCTCGCCGTCGATGAGGATGTTGCCGGCATCGGCGGCCTGATCGCCGGACAGTACCCGGATCAGCGTCGATTTACCGGCGCCGTTTTCACCCATCAAGCCGTGGACGGCACCCTTCTCGACAGTGAAGGACACATTCGCCAGCGCCTGCACGCCGGGATAACCCTTGGAGATATTGCTGAATTCGAGGAAAGCCATCATTGCTCCACCGAGAAGGACCCGGCGGCACGCTAGGCGGCCGCCGGACGATATCATCTTGGAAGGACGATCACTCGATGCCAAGATCCTTGCGGACCTTTTCAAAATCGCCGCGCAATGCCAGGGAACCGGAGGTCAACGTCAGCTTTGCCGGCTCCTTGTCGTTGGCGATCCAGTCATACATGTTGAGCGCCGTCTCATAGCCGTGACGCTTCGGCGAGATGATGACGGTGCCGAAGAAGCCGGTCGCCGCCGGCTTCTTGAACTCGTTGATCGCCGATTCCGCACCGCCGATGCCGACACCGATGACGTTGGCCGCCGGAATGCCGACCGATTCGGAAGCACGGACGGCGCCGAGGACGGCTTCGTCATTGAGGCCGAAGGCGACCCAGTATTTCACGTCGGCATGTTTGTTGAGAACGGTGGTTGCCGCGTTGAGCGCCGCTTCCGTATCCGTCTTCGCCTGTGGCGCATCATAGATGTTTTCGGCCGGGAAGCCGGCGGACGTCAGCACCGAGATCGCACCTTCGACGCGGTCGACGGCGGTCGGCAGTTGGTCGTAGGAGACGCGGACCGCGCCGACATTCTTCATGTCCCAGCCGCGCTTCTTGATTTCGTCGACGATCGCCTGGCCGACGGTCTCGCCGATCTTGGTGGCCGAAATGCCCATATGCGGCACCTCCTCCAGCGGCTTGCCGTCGGCGCTGACGAGGCGGTCGTCGACCGTCATCAGCTTCAGCTGGTTGGCTTCGGCCTTGGCGACGATGCCGGGGCCGAGTTTGACGTCGGGCGTGCAGATGATGAAGCCCTGCGCACCTTGAGCGCCGAGATTGTCGATCGCCGACTGGACCTTCTCACCATCTTCGGCGCCGATCTTGACGACGGTGAAGCCTTTTTCCTTGGCGGCCTGGTCGGCGAACTTCCATTCGTCCTGGAACCACGGCTCCTCAGGCTGCTTGACGATGAACCCTATCTTGACGTCCGCGGAAAATGCCGAGCCGGCTGCCAGAATGGCGAAAGTGCCAGCCAGAATGGCTGCTTTGAACAAGCGCATGTCTCTCTCCCTAAACTCTCAAAAACCGAGCAGCTGCCTCCCAGGCAACGTCCAATGAATTATGATAAATCATCATACCAGTCAATTGCCAATGTATGATGATTGGAATAATAGGATTGTTGACGAGATGCCGGGAGGAAGCGTCGCAAAGCGGATCGAATTCGGATAATCAGGTTCGATTGCTTCGCACGCGAGACAGAGCGGAGAGGTGAGTTGGAAACAATCGAGCGACAGAGCGGGGCCGAAAGCCGCCGCATCGAGCGCCGCCCGCGCGTACGCCGCAACGTCACGGCGGCGATCGCTCAGGATATCTGTGCGGACCGCTATCCCGCGGGCTCACCGCTGCCCCGCGAGAACGATCTCTGCGAGCTCTACGGCGTCAGCCGCACCGTCATTCGCGAATCGCTGAAAGTGCTGGAATCCAAAGGCCTCGTCCGCGGTAAGCCACGCATCGGAACCACCGTTTGCGACAAGGACGATTGGAATATCCTGGACGCTGACGTGCTTGAATGGATGGGTCCCTATATCAAGGATTTCGACCTGCTCGGCTGCATTCTCGAGGCCCGCCGCACCATCGAGCCGGCAGCCGCCGAATATGCCGCCGAGCGCGCCAGCGCCCAGGAGATCGCCGATCTCGACAATGCCTGGCGGCAGATGCGCGACAGCGCTCGCGACCCGGAAAGCTTTACCGATGCCGACGTCATGTTCCACACGGTGCTGCTCACCGCCAGCCACAATCAGGTCTTCCGCCGCCTGTCGAGCGCCATTCACGCGGCACTGAAATATGCGCTGCATGCCTCCAATATCGGCGTCGAGAATCGCGAGGATGCGGTGCTCGTTCACGGCCAGCTGGTCGAGGCCCTGCGCATGCGCGACAAGGCGGGCGCCCGCGAATGCGCCAACCGCATGCTCGATCTTGCAGTGCGCGATCTTGCCGCCGCCGAAAAAGCGATCGGCAGAACGAAATGACCGATCACGACAAATCTGCGGACGCGCCGCCGATCGCAAACCCGGGAAGAGACTGAAAGAACAGCGATGAAGATCACCAAACTCACCACCTATATCGTTCCCCCGCGCTGGCTGTTTTTGAAGGTCGAGACCGATGAAGGCATCGTCGGCTGGGGCGAGCCGGTCGTCGAAGGCCGTGCGCTCACCGTTCAGGCCGCCGTCCATGAGCTGGAAGACTACCTGATCGGCAAGGATCCTTTCCTGATCGAAGACCACTGGACCGTGATGTATCGCGGCGGCTTCTATCGCGGCGGCGCCGTCCACATGAGCGCAATCTCGGGCATCGACCAGGCGCTGTGGGACATCAAGGGCAAGGCGCTCGGCCAGCCGATCCATTCCCTGCTCGGCGGCCAGCTCCGTGATCGCATCAAAGTCTATTCCTGGATCGGCGGCGACCGTCCCTCGGATGTCGCCAACAATGCCAAGGAAGTGGTGGCCCGCGGTTTCAAGGCGATCAAGCTCAATGGCTGCGAGGAAATGCAGATCGTCGACACCAACGAAAAGGTGGAGAAGGCGGTCGAGACCATCGCCGCTATCCGCGAGGCGATCGGCCCGCATATCGGCATCGGCGTCGATTTCCACGGCCGCGTCCACAAGCCGATGGCGAAGGTTCTCGCCAAGGAGCTCGATCCCTACAAGCTGATGTTCATCGAAGAGCCGGTGCTTTCCGAAAACAAGGAAGCGCTGCGCGATATCGTCAACCACACCTCGACGCCGATTGCGCTGGGTGAACGCCTCTTTTCGCGTTGGGACTTCAAGCAGGTTCTCTCCGACGGTTATGTCGACATCATCCAGCCGGATCTCTCCCATGCCGGCGGCATCACCGAATGCCGCAAGATCGCGGCGATGGCCGAAGCCTATGACGTGGCGCTGGCGCCGCATTGCCCACTGGGTCCGATCGCGCTTGCCGCCTGCCTGCAGGTCGATGCCGTCAGCTACAATGCCTTCATCCAGGAACAGAGCCTCGGCATCCACTACAACAAGGGCAACGACATCCTCGACTACATCTCCAACAAGGAGGTGTTCCAGTATGCCGATGGTTTCGTCTCGATCCCGCAGGGTCCGGGTCTCGGCATCGAGGTCGACGAGGCCTATGTCATCGAACGCGCCAAGGAGGGCCACCGCTGGCGCAACCCGATCTGGCGGCATGCCGACGGCAGCTTCGCCGAGTGGTGAAAGCGCATAACCCCGAAAATCGGAGCCGATTTTCGGAAAGGATTATGCGCAACTCAAAGTGATAGAGTCGCGCGAGCGGCCCTTTTTCATTCCCCGTGTAGGATATCGCGTGTCCCGTCCGTCATAGTGGAAGCTCAAAGAGGAGATTTCAGGATGGCCAGAGCAATCGCAATCATCGTCGCCCGCATCATCTTCAGCTTCGTCTTCTTCATGGCCGCCGGCTTCAAGTTCGCCGATATCGGTGCGACGGCCGGCTATATCACCGCTGCCGGCTTGCCGATGGCGACATTCCTTGCCTGGGTCGCCGCCTTCTTCGAGATCGCGCTGGCGCTCGCTTTTATATCAGGGGCCTTCTTCACCGAGGCCAGCTTTCTCGCAGCCATCTATGTGATCTTCCTCGCTTTCGCCTTCCACGGTCCGTCCCATTGGCAACAGAACCAGGCCGAATTCGGATTCTTCATCGATCACTTTACCTTCCTCGCCGGTCTGCTCTTTGCCGCCGTCCACGGGCCTGAGAAATGGGCGTTGAAGCAAACCCTTCTAAGATAACCGAGACGACCCGCCTCCTTCCGGAACCAACTGCCGCGCCGAACAGTTGGCATGTCGGCAAAGGAGAGCCCGCCCATGGAGCTGAAGGAAAAGATCGCATTGGTAACAGGCGCCGGTTCGGGTATCGGCAAAGCGGCCGCGTTGCGGCTCGCCGCCGAGGGGGCAAGGGTGGCCGCACTGAGCCGCACCGCCGACGAGGTCGAAAAGACCTGCGCCGAAATCAAGGCCGCCGGCGGCCAGTCGATCGCGTTGACGGCAGATACCAGCGACGAAGCTCAAATGCGGGGCGCCGTCGCGCAACTGGCCGACACCTTCGGCGGTCTCGACATCGTTGTCGCCAATGCTGGGATCAACGGTGTCTGGGCGCCGATCGACGATCTCAAGCCGGATGAATGGGACAAGACGATCGCCGTCAATCTGCGCGGCACCTATCTGACGCTGCATCTGACGGTTCCGCATCTGAAGCGCCATGGCGGTTCGATCATCGTCGTCTCTTCGATCAACGGCACACGTACCTTCACCACACCGGGCGCCACCGCCTACAGCGCAACCAAGGCCGGCCAGGTCGCCATGGTCCAGCAGCTCGCCCTCGAACTCGGCCGACACGGCATCCGCGTCAATGCCGTCTGCCCCGGCGAGATCGAGACCAATATCAGCGCCAATACCGACAGCCGCCACCGCGAGGAAACGGAGGTTCCAGTTATCTGGCCTGAGGGCGATATTCCGATTGCCGGCGGCAAGGCAGGCAAGAGCGAGGATGTCGCCGAAACCATCCTTTTCCTCGCATCCGAGCGCGCCCGACACATCACCGGTACGCCGATCTGGATCGACGGAGGCCAGGGCCTGCTGCGATAGCCTTTCCAGTCAAGAACTCAGCCGTTCAGCCGGGCGCTGTCGAGAGTATAAAGTTCCTGCGCGCGCTGCACGCCGCGCAACGCATAGCGTCCGACGCAGGCGAGTGCGGTACGCTGCTGCTCCGGTATCGCCGCGGCGAAATCGGAGGAGATCAACAGGTTGAGATCGACGGAACGACACATCGAGGCGATCCGGCTGACCTCGTTGACGGCAGGTCCGATGACGGTGAAGTCCAAGCGGTCCTGGCTGCCGATATTGCCGTAGAAGACATCGCCGATATGCAGGCCAATATAGACGTCGGTCGTCGCCCGGCCGTCGGCCGCACGCGCAGCATTCAGCGTGGTCAGCTTTTCCCGCAGCAACGATTCAGCGCTCAGCGCCGCACGACATGTCTCCGCCGGCACCTCGCCCTTAAAGATGGCGAGCACACCGTCGCCGATCAGTTTCAGCACGTTGCCGCCGGACTCGTGGACCGCCGTGATCACCGCCTCGCTATAGTCGTTGAGCAGCGGGATGATCTCCTCCGGCGGCACGCTATCGGAGATCTTGGTGTAGTTCAGCAGATCGGAAAACCAGAGCGCTGCGGAAATCCGTTCCGATTTGCCGCGGCTGATCTTGCCTTCCATCACCTGGCGCGCGGCGTCCTCGCCGAGATAGACCTCCGCGATGGTGCGGGCGATACGCCCGAGCGCGATGCATTTGATCGCCAGTCCCAACACCGGCACCAGCTTGCGCAGGATGGAGAGGTCGTGATCGGAAAAGCCCTCAGGATGTTTCGTCGCGAAATGCGAGAAGAAGCAATCCATCTCGCCGATCGTGCCGGCCTCGGAAAAACGATGCACCATCGCCACGAAATCCGTGTGGCCGGCTTCAGCGATCGTATCGAGCATGGAGAAATCGATCGGATCGCCGAAGCCGAGACGCCGGCGTATCTCCCGTTCGTTGCGAGACCAAAGATGAAAGAAGGCCGAACGCTGCCAGTTCGACGCCGCCTCCCCCGAGATCGTCGGGCCATATTCGAATTCGGTCTGGACTTCCTCGACGCTGTCCCAGCGGAAGGCGCGGCCCTCATGCACCGGATGCAGCGTATCCATCAGCGCCAGACCACGGTCGAGCGGCAGGCCGGCATCCCTGCAAGCCGAGCAGAAACCGGTCATCAACTCGGCTTCCGAAGCGCCCTTCAGTCCCTGCTCCGTGATCCAGGCTGCAATCGTGCTGACGTCGCTGTAATCCATGTCGCTCACCTTCACTCGTGTCAAAGCTGTAGCCCGAATTCGGCATCGAAGGAAAGTCAATTGGCTCAATCGGCCGCGGGCATATTGTAGGGCGTGACGATTTCGACTGTTGAAAGCGAGGGCGTAACCGCGCGCGGCAAGGCGGTCGCCCGGCTCATGATAGCCCGGAAGGCCGAACGCGCATCGGTTCTGAGATCATGATGCAGCACGAAGCCGATCCGACGCGCCGCAAGCAGGGCGCGATTATCGGCATCGAGGTCATGAGCGACGAAAACGCGCACGGGACGTTTGGCCATGTCGAAGGCCGCAAGCACCGCCCGGTTGCCGCCGCCGATCGAATCGACGGCGTTGATGGCAGGGTCGACAGCAAGCGCTGCCGCGGCAAGCGTTCCCGTCGCAGCATCGGTGCCGTGGCCCTCGCTGATCTCGGTAATGCCGATATCGGGATAGCGGGCGCGGATGACGCGGCGAAAGCCGATTTCGCGCTCCTCCTCGCCGCGGAACCGTCCGCTCGACAGCGTTACCAGCACTTTGCCGCCATCACTGCCGAGGAATTCGCCGATCAGATAGGCGGCAGTCTCTCCCGCTGCCCGGTTGTCGGCGCCGGCATAGGCGATGCGGGCCGAATTCGGCAGATCGGTCACCAGCGTCACGACGGGAATGCCGGCCGCGTCCGCCCTGACAACGGCGGCCGCCACCTCGGCGACGTCAGGCGCCTTGAGCACGATACCGTGCGTGCCGCGCAGCCGGATGCGATCGAGAAGCTGCACCAGTTCGGCCGGCTTCATCACCTCGGCAAAATGGAAGCGGCAGCGGAAAACGCCCGGCAGGAAGGTCGCCATCTCCGCCTCGAAGGCGGCCCGCACCGCATCGCTGAAACGCTGCGGCGTCTCCATGACAATATCGATCGCCAGCATGCGGCCGCTGCCCATCGTCCCGGCCTGCTGCTTCTCCAGCTCCGCGATCGCCGCCTTCACCCGCATCTCGGTCTGCCGGCGCACGCCGGGTCTGCCATTCAGCACCCGGTCGACGGTGGCGGTGCTGAGCCCGGCCTGGAAGGCGATGTCCTTGACGAGAAAGAGGTGTGCCATGCGATCGGCCTGATGGTTTTTTGATGGATTTCTGATCTATATCACCCGGCGTCGTGGCGTATAGTGCCCCCATTGGAAAGAGGGAGGAGCCCGCCATGAAAACCGACAACCAGCAGAAACTGCGCGCCGACCGCGTCTGGTTGAGCGAAGACGCCTGCGATCTCGATGAGTTTCGCGCCCTTGCGGAAAAGACCACCGTGCTTGCCGATTACCCCTCGGCGTCCGCGGTCGAAAAAAACGTGCTGATCTATGACAGCCGCAAGGTGATGGCAGCGGCCGCAACGCCAGAAGGCCGACGCGCCGTGCTGGCCGAAATCTGCGACGCGTTCGGCGAAGGTCCTGGTTTGGTCGTGTTCAAGCGCGCTTACGAAGACACCGGCATCATCGACCGCGCCAGCACGATCTTCGATGCGATCATCGAGGAACAACACCGCACCTCGACCGGCGGTGGCGACCACTTCGCCAAGCCTGGCGCCAACGACCGCATCTGGAACTCGCTGGAAAAACATTGCCTCGCCGATCCGGCAAATTTCGCCGAATATTACGGCAACACCATCATCGCTCTGGCAAGTGAAGCCTGGCTCGGCCCGAGCTACCAGATGACGGCGCAGGTCAACCGCGTCAATCCGGGCGGTTCGGCGCAGTCGGCACATCGCGACTACCATCTCGGCTTTCAGTCCTCGAAGGTGATCGAGCAGTTCCCGGCGCATGTGCATCGGCTCTCGCCGGTGCTGACATTGCAGGGTGCGGTCGCCCATTGCGATATGCCGCTCGAAAGCGGCCCGACACTCTTCCTGCCGCACAGCCAGACCTATGTGCCGGGCTATCTCGCGCTGAAACGGCAGGAGTTCCGGGATTATTTCGAGACCAACCATGTCCAGTTGCCGCTCGAAAAAGGCGACGTCGTCTTCTTCAATCCCGCCCTCTTCCACGCCGCCGGCACCAACCGCTCGGTCGACATCAAGCGCGTCGCCAACCTCCTGCAGGTCTCCTCCGCCTTCGGCCGGGCGATGGAAACCGTCGACCGCGAGAAGATGAGCGCCAGGCTGTTTCCCGCTTTGAAGGCCTTGCTGGGCAGGCTCTCGCCTGACGAAATCGCCAACGCCGTCGCCGCCTGCGCCGAGGGCTACTCCTTCCCGACCAACCTCGACCGCGACCCGCCACTTGGCGGACTAGCGCCGAAGACACAGGCGCAGCTGATGCACGAGGCGCTGAAGGAAGGCTGGAGCGATGAAGCCTTTACGGCAGCACTTGCCGAGCAGGCGCAGAAGAAGCTGAGCTGATTTGGAGCTCGAGCTTCTTGCATCCGCAAAAAGCCTCCCGCCCCGCGGGAGGCTATTCGCACATCATCACAATGGAGGAACCACATGAGCACAGACCACGGCCGCCTCGACGGCAAGATCGCCATCGTCACCGGCGGCACGCAAGGATTGGGCGCGACCATCGCCCGTCTCTTCGCCGAACGCGGCGCGAAAGGCATCGTCATCTGCGGCCGCAACGAAGCCAAGGGTAAGGCAAAGGCGGCGGAGATTTCGGCTGCGACCGGTGCCAGGATCGTCTACGTCAAGGCCGACCTCGGCAAGGTCGAGGATGCACAGAGTGTCGTGCGCGCCTGTGACGAGACCTTCGGCCGCGTCGACGCGCTGGTCAATGCCGCCGCCATCACCGATCGCGGCACCATCCTCGACACCAGCCCGGAACTCTTCGACGCCATGTTCGCCGTCAATGTTCGCGCACCGTTTTTCCTGATGCAGGAGGCGGTGAAGGTCATGCGCCGCGAAAAAATCGAGGGTACGGTCGTCAATATCGGCTCGATGTCGGCCAAAGCCGGCCAGCCCTTCATCGCCGCCTATTGCGCCTCCAAGGGCGCGCTGGAAACGCTGACGAAGAACACCGCCTACGCGCTCCTGCGCAACCGCATCCGCGTCAACGGTCTGAACATCGGCTGGATGGCCTCCGAAGGCGAGGACCGGATCCAGCGTGAATATCACGATGCTCCTGCCGACTGGCTGGAGAAGGCGGCGGCAAGCCAGCCCTTCGGCCGCCTCGTCGATCCGCACGAGGTGGCGCGCGCCTGCGCTTACCTGTCATCGTCCGAATCCGGCCTGATGACCGGCTCGGTCATCTGCTTCGACCAGTCGATCTGGGGCGCTTATGACGGCTCGCCGCATCCGGTCGCGGCCCTCTGAAGAAACCGGAGTCCGGCATTTCCATCGCCGGGCTCTGGCACCTCCAGCTTTTTGCCGCTAGGAAAAGAACGGCAGCATTCAGGGAGGAAACTGGCATGGGCGACAATCCGATTTATGAGATCCGCGACGAACGCTTCGGTGCAATGGTCATCGGCAGCGCCGGCCTCGAGGAGCTTTATTCCGGCTGCCGCTGGACGGAAGGCCCGGTCTGGTTTTCCGACCTGAACTGCCTTCTCTGGAGCGATATCCCGAATGAACGCATGATGCGCTGGACACCGGACGGTACCGTCTCCGTCTTCCGCTCGCCCTCCAACTACGTCAACGGCAACACCCGCGACCGGCAGGGCCGGTTGGTCTCTTGCGAACATGGCGGCCGCCGCGTCACCCGCACCGAGACGGACGGCACCATCACCGTTCTCGCCGACAGCCATCAGGGCAAGCGGCTGAACTCGCCGAACGACGTCGTCGTGCACTCCGACGGCGGGGTCTGGTTCACCGATCCGACCTACGGCATACTGTCGGATTACGAGGGCCACAAGGCCGAGCCCGAGCAGCCGACGCGCAATGTCTATCGGATCGATCCGGCAAGCGGCGCGATCGACGCCGTCGTCGAAGATTTCATCCAGCCGAACGGCCTTGCCTTCTCGCCCGATGAGACGAAGCTCTACATTGCCGATTCCGGCTCCGCAAAACATGAAGTGCCGCGCCATATCCGCGTTTTCGACGTCACCGACGGCAAGGCGCTTGCCAACAGCCGCTACTTCTGCAGCCTCGATGTCGGCCATCCCGACGGCTTCCGTTTCGATGTCGCCGGCAATCTCTGGACGAGTGCCTCCGACGGCGTGCACTGCTTTTCGCCCGACGGAACCCTGCTCGGCAAGATCAGGGTGCCGCAGACGGTGTCCAACCTCACCTTCGGCGGCCCCAAGAAAAACCGGCTCTTCATCACCGCGACGCGTTCGGTCTATTCGATCTATATCAAGACGACCGGCGCGCAATATCCATAGATCAGGCCTTCGCCTTGTCGGGGCGGCCGTGCAGCGGCTCGGCGCGGTGCCAGTTTTCCAGAATGCGGCCATCGGTGTGTTTCTGCCGCGCCCAGCGGATGCCGTTCGAGATCACCTTATGCACGGTCTTGTCGTGATAGATCGGGTAGGTCTCGTGGCCGGGGCTGAAAAAGAAGATGCGCCCGCGCCCGCGCTGGAAGGTGCAGCCGCTGCGGAACACCTCGCCACCGGAATACCAGGATATGAACACAAGCTCGTCCGGCTGCGGAATATCGAAGGGCTCGCCATACATTTCCGAGGCATTGACCTCGAAATAGGGCGGCAGCCCCTCGGCGATCGGATGCGAGGGATTGACCACCCAAACGCGCTCCAGGTCGCCATCAGGCGTCTCGCGCCAGGAAAGGTTGGCATTGGTCCCCATCAGCCGGCGGAAGAGCTTGGAATGATGGCCGGAATGCAGGACCAGCAGGCCCATGCCCTTCAGCACGCGCTGCTGCACGCGGTCGATCAGCCCGTCGCTGACCTCTTCATGCGCCATGTGCCCCCACCAGAGCAGCACGTCGGTATCATTGAGCACGGAATCCGGCAGCCCTTCATCCGGATCGTCTAGCGTACCGCGGCGAACCTCGAAATCGGGGTGGGCGATACCGGCAGCGATCGCTCCGTCGATACGATCAGGATAGATATCCTGAACTTCCTTGTGGACCTGCTCGTGGCGTCCTTCGTTCCAGATCGTGACCTTGATTGTCATGTCATTCCTCGATGTGTTTCAAGCGGTTGCCGAGCGGATTACCCGGCCGGCGGAATCAAACAGATGGCAACCGGCACGCTCGGCAGTCAGCGACACGCGATCGCCGGGGCGAATGGTCATGTCGCCTTCCGTGCGCACGACGATCGGCTGCTGCTGCGAACCGACTGTCAGATAGGTCTCCACGCCCAAACGCTCGACGATGACGACCTCGGCCGAAAAATCACCCTGCCCTTGGGGTGCGAGCTTCAGATGTTCCGGCCGAATGCCGAGTTTCGCCTCGCCCTGCTGCACGGCGCCATTGGCGTCTGAAAGGTCGATGGAAAGGCCGAGCGGGCTTTCCAGATGCACCTTGCCGGCATCCCGGCGCGTCGCCGTCATCGGCAGCACGTTCATCTTTGGCGAGCCGATGAAGGTTGCGACAAACTCGTTATCGGGCTGATGGTAGAGATCCATCGGCGCGCCCTGTTGAGCGACGACGCCCTTGTTCAGCACGACGATACGGTCCGCCATCGTCATCGCTTCGACCTGGTCGTGCGTGACATACACGACTGTCGCTTTCAGCTCGCGGTGCAGGCGCTGCAGCTCGGCGCGCATCTGCACGCGCAGCGCCGAATCGAGGTTCGACAGCGGCTCGTCGAACAGGATCAGCGCCGGTTTCTTGATGATGGCGCGGCCGATCGCCACGCGCTGGCGTTGGCCGCCGGAAAGCGCGGCCGGGCGTCGGTCGAGGTAGTCGGTGAGCTGCAGGATTTCGGCGACACCTTCCACCTGCCGGCGGATCTCCGCCTCCGCCACTTTCTTCAGGCTGAGCGAAAAGCCGATATTTTCGGCAACGCTCATATGCGGATAGAGTGCATAGGACTGGAACACCATGGCGATGCCGCGCTTGTCGGGCGGCACGTCGTTGATGCGTGTGCCGTTAAGGATGAGGTCGCCCTCGTCGATGCCTTCGAGGCCGGCGATCATCCGCAGCAGCGTGGACTTGCCGCAGCCGGACGGACCGACGAAAACCGCGAATTCGCCGTCTTCCACGGTGATGTCGACGCCCTTGATGACCTCGAGCGCGCCGTAGAATTTGCGAACGTTTCTGAGATTGATCATCTGTTTCTCTTTCTTAATCTCAGCCCTTCACGCCGCCCGAAAACGTCTGGACGAGGAAGCGCCGCGCAAAACCGAAGGCGACGACGGCAGGCAGCAGATAGATGAATGCCAGCGCGGTCAGCAGGCCGTAATCGATCTCGTTGATGCGCAGGAAGGCGCGGAAAAGACCGAGCGGCAGCGTCTGCAGCTCCGGCGACGACAGGAAGATCAGCGGCAAGAGGAAATCGCCCCAGGCCGACATGAAGGCGAACAGCCCAGCAGCGGCAAGCCCGGGCAGCGCCAGCGGGATCAACACCCGGCGGATGCGCTGTATCAGTGTCGCCCCATCCATCAGCGCCGCCTCCTCATAGTCCCTCGGCAGCCCGTCGAAGAAGGTCTTCATGATCCAGAGCGCCAACGGCAATTGCATCGTCGCAAGCACCAGGATCAACC
Source organism: Rhizobium sp. CB2179 (assembly GCF_057653455.1). Lineage (NCBI taxonomy): Bacteria > Pseudomonadati > Pseudomonadota > Alphaproteobacteria > Hyphomicrobiales > Rhizobiaceae > Rhizobium > Rhizobium sp. CB2179. The sequence continues at coordinate 3,982,202 of NZ_CM172781.1, forward strand.
CGAGATAACCGTCGATGAAGCCGGTCCAGCGCATGATGTCGCGGGCGTAGCTGCCGAAGATCGGCCTGAGCACCGCCGCTTCCGCGTTATTCAGCGTCAGCAGGAATTTGTAGAGCGGCACGACCAGCGCCGTCGGCGGCAGCACCCGGATGAGCAGGATCGCGTAGAGGAAGGGCAGCTTCCACCAGGCCCGGGTGCGCGACAGCGCATAACCGCCGAGCCCGGAAAGCACCATGACGAGCAGCGTCGCGCTAGCGACCACGAAGAGCGAGTTGAACAGCCACTTCGCCCCGTCCTCCTTGGTGAAGACTCTGACGTAGTTGGCGAAGGTCCACTGCTCCGGCCAGTGCAGGAAGAGCTGGGCATTGCCGTCGAGCGAGGCAAGCAGCACCCAGAAGAAGGGCACCGCGCAGAAGATCGAGATCAGCGACAGCGTCGCATAGGCGATGAGGTCGGAGCGACCCTTGTTTGCAGTTTCACTCGGGGAAACGACGGCCATGTCAGACCTCCACCTTCATGGCCCGGACATAGGCGATACCCAATATCAGCGAGATGACGAGCGCGACGACGGCGACCGCAGCACCATAACCCAGCTGGAACGACGTAAAGGACTGGTTGTAGATATAGATGCTGACCACCTCGGTTGCTCCGCCCGGTCCCCCGCGCGTCAGCGCATACACGAGGCCGAAAACGGCGATGGTGGAGACGGCCGAGATCAGCATGTAGAGCAGGATCGTCGGCATCATCAGCGGCAGGGTGATGCGTCGGAACATCTGCGACGGTGTCGCGCCGTCCATGCGGGCCGCCTCGTAGATCTCCGCCGGAATGGTGCTGAGCCCGGCCGTTAACAGGATCATCGCCGTGGCGATGCCGCGCCAGGTGTTGACGACGATGATCATCGACAGCGGGAAGACCTGCAGCCAGTCGGCCGGCGTGATGCCGAAAAAACTGACGATGCGGCTGAGTGTGGCATTGTCGCCGCCCGCCAGCATCGAGATCCACATGAAACCGGCGACGACTTCAGGGGCTGCATTCGGCAACAGGATGATCGACGAAAACACCCGCCGAAAGCGGATCGGCCGGCGCAACGCAATTGCCGAGATCAGGCCGAGCACGAACTGGCCGATCACCGCCGAACCGATGACGAAGACGAAGGTGACGAACAGCGAATTCCAGAACTTCGCGTCGTTGAAGAGCCGCGTGTAATTCCTGAAACCAACGAAACGGGGCCGAAGGGCCGCGGCCCCGGTCAGCGCCTCATTGGTGAAGCTCAGATAGATCGAATAGAGGGCCGGATAGATGACGAAGGCCAGAAGCAGCACCAGCGAGGGCAGCAGGATCAGCAGCCATTGCCGCTCGGCGCGCTTTTCATGAGAGTTTCGGGCCATGGAAGCTCACAAACCTTATCGATGGAACCGGCTTATCGAATGAAAGCGGGAAGACGCGGGCGTTGGCGCCGCGTCCCCGTCGTGGCGGAAGAGAGGGTGCCGGAGCTTACTTGACCATGTCGTCGCCGAGCGTTTCCTTGACGTAGTCGACAAGGATCTTCTGGGCGCCGGCGGCATCGGTTTCCTTGCGCAGCAGCGCTTCGGTGGCCCGCGCGACCCCTTCCGAGACCGTACCGAAACCGGAGGCCTGCTTCAGGAACACGCCGTTCCCGGCCGCGGCATGGATCGGAACCAGTTCCGTCAGCTTCTGGAACTCGGCATTGCCAGCCGCATCCTTGCTGGCCGGGATGTTGCCGATGCGGGCGGCGTAGGAAACCTGAGTCTCGATCGAGCCGATCTCCATCAGCGCCTTGATCGCCAGCTCGGTATTGGCCGACTTGGAATTGACGGCCCACGGCGCAGCGAGATTGGCCAGCACATACTGGCCGCTGCTCTGGCCGGGAACCGTCCAGGTGCCGACCACCTTCGTCACGTCAGGGATCGGGTTCTTGCTTTCGCGACCCCAGTCGAAAATATAGCACCAGGAGCCGCAGGTGGTCGCGGCGAGCTTGCCTTCCGGGAACATCTGGTACTTCGGCACGACCCAGGGCTCGGGTCCGAGCAACGGCTGCGTCGGCATCAGATCCTTGTCGATCAGTTCCTTGTAGACGTTGAAGACATCCTTGATGCCTTCGCCATTCAGATCGAGCTTGCCGTCGGCATCGACCAGCTGCGGCGTCTTGGAACCGACGAGCAGATGCTGGAAACCTTCGTCGAAGGCACCGCTTCCCCAGGAAACGCCGGCCGGAAAGAGTAGGCCGTAGGCGCCGGTCTTCTGCTTGATCTCGGCCGCGCGGTCGAGAAGTTCCTGCCAGGTCTTCGGCTGTTCGGTGGAGATGCCGGCTTTTTCGAGAACGTCCTTGCGGTAATAGATTTCCTGAATGCCGAGCATGAACGGCATCACATAGGTTTCACCATCCGGGCTGACGGCAAGCTCCTTGGCGACGTCATAGAGGTTGGCGTAGCCGTCCCAGGCCTTGAACTCCTTGGTAACAGGCGCGAGGTAACCGGCTTCCACCATGTCGGCGACCGCAGCCGTCGTCGGGATGGAGAACAGGTCGGGCGCGTTGCCGGCGCCGAGCTCGGTCAGGAGTTTCGTCAGGTAGTCCTTGTCGGGCGCCGGATATTCGATGACCTCGACGGTGACGCCATATTTCTTTTCGATCCGCTCGACCGTCGACTTCATCGCGTCGATGCCGGCCTGACCATGATTTGCAATTCGGATTGTTTCTGCCTGTGCCAGCGTCGAAACCGCGCTCAGCAGAATGGCGCATAGGCCGCCAAGAACCATTTTCTTCAACGGAAGTCCTCCCTTTTGTAGAGACACGGCGCCCTCCAGCACCGGTCGTGAAAATGTACACGCATTCCGAATGCTGACAAGACGGTTTTTGAAAAGATTCGATAGTTAGCTTTAATATACTGATATTACTTATTTATTTAGATATTGCCATCGCCATACCGTTTGTGTAATCGTGTGCACAATGTATTCAGGGAGGAATTTCATGTCTGAGAAATTGCGCCTCGGCGTCATCGGCGCTGGCTTGAAGGCGGCGGAATATGCCGAGAGCTGGGTCAAGATGCCGGAGATCGAATTCGCTGCTCTCGCCGACACCACGGCGGCGTCGCGCCAGCGCCTGATCGACGTCTGCCTCGCCGCCGGCGCACCAGAACCGAGGAGCTTCGAGGGTTATCGCCAGATGCTCGCGGAATGTCGGGACGAACTCGACATCGTCTACGTCTCAACCCCGCATGCCTTCCATGCCGAGCAGGCAACTGCCGTCGCCGAGGCTGGCCTCGATCTCTTCCTGGAAAAGCCGATGGTGACGACGGTTGCTGAGGCCGAGAGGCTGATCGCCGCACAGAAAAAGAGTGGCGTCACCATCGTCACCGCCTTCCAGGGCGGCCTGTCGCCGCTGGTGCTCGACACGCGCCGGCGGGCCCTCACCGGCGAATTCGGCGAGTTGATCGCCATATCGGGCATGATCTGGGAAAGCTGGTCGTCCAATTACGACGGCCATTGGAAGCAGCAGCCTGACATCTCCGGCGGCGGCTTCATGTTCGATACCGGCGCCCATATGATGAACACCGTCTGCCTGCTCGCCAATTCGGACTTCGACAGTGTGTCCGCCTATATGAACAACCACGGCAGACAGGTCGATATCACCACGGCCGTCTCCGCCCGGCTGAAGAACGGCGCGCTGGCGACATTGACGGCCGCCGGCGAAGGACCTCCGGGCTGCGCTTCCTACATCACCTTCTTCTATTCGAAGGCGATCGTGCGCATCGACGCCTGGGGTGGCTGGCGCGAGATCAGTATCGGGCGGACCGCCGAGCCGCGCGAGGAAGCCGAGATTCTCGGCAACCCGATGAAGAATTTCCTCGCCATTCGCGAGGGAAAGATGGAAAACTCCGGCTCCGTTGAAATGGGCCTCAGATTCGCTAGGCTATGGGATGCAATCAAGGAATCGGCAGCGGCCGACGGCGCTTCCGTCAGGATCGTCGCCCAATAGGCGCTGAAGATGAGCGGAATGAACAGACGGCGGATCACTTCGAAGGAACTGGCGAAACTCGCCGGCGTCTCTTCCGCCACCATTTCCCGCGCCTTCTCGCCGGATTCGCGCATCGGCAGCGCCACGCGCGACCGCATCCTCGCCGTCGCCCGTGAACATGGCTACCAGCCGAACGCGATCGCCCGCTCGCTGAACAACCAGCGCTCGCGGCTCGTCGCCCTCGTCGTCAATGCGATCGGCAACCCTTGCGAGGCTGAGGAGCAACAGCTTCTCGTCCACCGCCTGCAGGCCAGACAATTGCTGCCGATCATCCTCTGCTGCGCCGATCATTCCGACCGGCTGCAACTGATGCGCCTTGCATCCACCTATCAGGTCGATCACGTCGTCGTCTTCTCCGACATGGTGTCGATGCAAGATGCGGTCGACATCTTCCACACGACGAAGCCGATCATCGTCTCCTTCGAGCCGCTCGACAACGAAAACGTCTCCAGCATCCGCATCGACGGCGCTGAGGCGGCCGACGAGATCATCGATAAGATCGTCCGCGACGGCAAGAAGCGTTTTGCCTACCTTTCCGGCACCAATTCAAGCTGGATCGACAAGCTCCGGCGAAAATGGTTCGTCGATGCGCTAGCCAAGCGCGGACTTGCTTTCGAGGCACAGGCCTTCGGTGACTACTCCTATGATTCCGGCTTCAAGGAAGCCGTGCTCCTGCTGCACCGGGATAAGGTCGACGCCATCATCTGCGGCAACGACGTCATGGCGATCGGCGCACGCGATGCGGCCCGCCGGGTGCTCGGCAAGAACACCCCTGATGATATCGCCATCGTCGGCCAGGACGGCATCGCCATGGCTGCCTGGGATTGCAACGACCTGACCACACTGAGCCTGAACCACGTCGCCTTCATCGATGCCGTCGTCGAATTGATCGAACGGCATGACGCCGAGATCGAAGGCCCGCACAGCATCACGCTCACCTGCACCGCCCGCTGGGGCTCGACCGCCTGAAGCATGTTGCCTGGAAGTGCACAGCGGTTGCGGGGTGACGACATGCATGAAAAAAGCTAAAGCGCGTCGCATGAATCGAATTCGATGTGACGTATTTTAGCGGCTCGCTCATCCATTGCGTCCAGGAGGAATACCGATGACCAGATTTTCACGCGCCGAGAGGCGCCGCAATGTCCCTGATGTCGTAACCTGGAGAGCCTGAAATGCGTTCCGTCGTTTCCTTCAACGAAGGCTGGAGTTTCCATGAGGGCTTCGGCCAGCGTTTGCTCGAAGCTTTCGATGCCGCCAAGTCGGTCAGCCTGCCGCATACCGCCGTCGAACTGCCCTTCAGCTATTTCGACGAGACCAGCTATCAGCGCGCCTTCACCTATCAGAAGGTGCTGCGCTGGCTGCCGGAATTCGAGGGCCGCGAGGTTTCGCTCGTCTTCGATGCCGCCATGGCCGACAGCGTCGTCTATCTGAACGGCGAAGAAATCATTGCCCATAAGGACGGATACACGCCCTTTGAGGCCCGCCTCACCGGCAAGCTCGTCAAGGGCGAGAACCTCGTCACCGTCAAGGTCGACGGCAGCGAGAACCCTGACATTCCGCCTTTCGGCGGCCGCATCGATTATCTGACCTATGCCGGCATCTACCGCGATGTCTGGCTGAAGGTCACCGACCCGGTCTCGATCCGCAATCTCAAGATCGAAACCACTGACGTTCTTCGCCCGGAGAAATCGGCGACCATCCGCGTCGACATCGCCAATCCCGAGGGCCGCAGCTTCTCGGCGACCGTCACTGCCACGCTGAAACAGGCCGACGGCACGGTGGTCGCCACTGCCGCGACCGAAACGATCGGCAGCCGCACCACGCTCTCCTTTGGCGGCCTCACCGGCATCGCCCTCTGGGACATCACCGATCCCACGCTCTATGACGTCACCGTCGAGCTCAGGACCGAACACGGCTCCGACCGTATTTCCACCCGGTTCGGCTTCCGCACCGCCGAATTCACGCCGGAAGGTTTCCTCCTCAACGGCAAGCCATTGAAGCTGCGCGGCCTCAACCGCCACCAGGCCTTCCCTTATGTCGGTTATGCCGCCGGCCGCTCTGCCCAGGAGCGTGACGCCGACATCATGAAGACGGTGCTGAAGTGCAATATTGTCCGCACTTCGCATTATCCGCAGTCGAAATGGTTCCTCGATCGATGCGACGCAATCGGCCTGCTGGTTTTCGAGGAGATCCCCGGCTGGCAGCATATCGGCGATGCCGACTGGCAGCAGGAATCGATCGAGAACGTCCGCCGCATGATTGAGCGCGACTGGAACCACCCCTCGATCATCATCTGGGGCGTGCGCATCAACGAATCGCAGGATAATCACGATTTCTACGCCAAGACCAATCGCCTCGCCCGTGAACTCGACAGTACCCGCCAGACCGGCGGCGTGCGTTATCTCACCGAGAGCGAGCTGCTCGAAGACGTCTACACGATGAACGACTTCATCCTCGGCAATGAAGAGCTGCCGGGCGCCAACCGACCGCGCACCGCCCTGCGCGCCCAGCAGGAAAATACCGGACTATCGCACAAGGTGCCGTACCTGATCACCGAGTTCAACGGCCACATGCACCCGACGAAGATCTATGACCAGGAGCAGCGCCAGGCCGAGCATGTGCGCCGGCACCTGGAAGTGCTGAATGCCGCCCATGGCGATCCTGATATCTCCGGCGCCATCGGCTGGTGCATGTTCGATTACAACACCCACAAGGATTTCGGCTCCGGCGACCGCATCTGCTATCACGGCGTGATGGACATGTTCCGCGAGCCGAAATTCGCGGCCTATGCCTATATCAGCCAGTGCGACCCTTCCGAGGAGATCGTCATGAAGCCGGTGACCTTCTGGGCGCGCGGCGAACGCAATATCGGCGGCGTGCTGCCGCTGATCATCCTGACCAATTGCGACGAGGTGGAACTGCAATATGGCGGGCTTTCCAAGCGCATCGGTCCGGATCGCGAGAACTACCCGCATCTGCCGCACCCGCCCGTCGTGCTCGACCATCGGCACTTTACCGCCGATGAGCTCGGCACCTGGGGTCTCGAATGGATCGACGGCACCTTCACCGGCTATATCGGCGGCGAGCCGGTGGCCAGCCTGACGCTGGTGGCCGATCCGTTGCCGACGACCCTGGAAGTCGTTGCCGACAGCTCGACGCTGAAGGCCCGTGAACGCGACAGCACGCGGGTCATCATCCGCGCCCTCGACCAGCGCGGCCAGCGCCTGCCTTTCTTGAACGACAGCATTTCGCTGAAGGTTCACGGCCCGGCTAGGATCGTCGGCCCGACCAATGTCCCGCTGCAGGGCGGCACCGCCGGTTTCTGGCTGGAGGCGACCGGGTTCACCGGCGAGATCACTATCGAAGCGGTTTCCACGCGTTTTGCGTCGGTGACGCTCGGCGTGACGGCTGCCTAGCGCATAACCCCGAAAATCGAAATCGATTTTCGGAAAGGAATTATGCGCAAACTCAAACTGTTAGAGCATCCTTAGTGCGTCTTTCTAGACGCGCGGCGCTCCAACGGCCCTCACCCGATCCTGAGCTGGCTACTGGGATCGAAGAAGACGGCCTTGTCGAGGTTGAATGCGAGGCGGGTGTTTTGTCCTGGAGCGATGCCGGTATCGGCGCGCAGGCGGGCGACGACGGATTTACCGCCGAGCTTGGTGACGGCGAAGGTGTCGGAGCCGGCCGGTTCCACCACCTCGATCAGGCAGTCGCCCTCGGTCAGCGAGCGCGCCTTGCGGTCGGCGCCATCCGGATCGGTCAGCGCTTCAGGCCGGATGCCGAAGATCACCTGTTTGCCGGTATAGGCGGTCAGGCCGTCATTGCCTGAGATGACCGGCAATCTGAGCGGGGCGGCATTCGGCCGCTCCAGCGAGACTTCCAGCCCGCCGGCGCCGTTTTCGACGGTGGCGTTGAGCAGGTTCATCGCCGGCGAGCCCATGAAGTCGGCGACGAAGATGTTGGAGGGGCTGTTATAGATCTCGGCCGGCGTGCCGAACTGCTGCAGCACGCCATCCTTCAGTACGGCGATCTTGGTCGCCAGCGTCATCGCCTCGATCTGGTCATGGGTGACATAGACGAAGGTGGTGCCCATGCGCTGATGCAGCCGCTTGATCTCGGTGCGCATGTCGACGCGCAGCTTGGCATCGAGATTGGAGAGCGGCTCGTCGAACAGGAAGACCTGCGGATTGCGCACCAGCGCCCTTCCCATGGCGACACGCTGGCGCTGGCCGCCGGAGAGCTGGCTCGGCTTGCGGTCGAGCAGATGGCCGATCTGCAGCATGTCGGAGACTTGGGCGATCGCCCTGGCGCGCTCCTCCTTCGGCACACCGCGGATCTCCATGCCGAAGGCGATGTTGCCCGCCACCGTCATGTTCGGATAGAGCGCATAGGACTGGAACACCATGGCGATGTCGCGCTTGGAGGGATGCAGGCCGCTGATGTCGCGCCCGTCGATCTTGATATCGCCTGAGGTGATCGTCTCCAGCCCGGCAATGGTGTTGAGCAGGGTGGACTTGCCGCAGCCGGACGGGCCGACCAGCACGAGAAAGCCGCCCTTTTCGAGTTCGAGGTCGATCCCCTTGAGAATGTCGACTGCGCCGAAGCGCTTTTTAAGACCGGAGATTTCGAGGAAGGCCATGGATTACCCTTTGACAGCGCCCGCCATCAGACCGCGCACGAAGTAGCGGCCGGCGAGGATATAGACGATGAGCGTCGGCACGGCGGCGATCATCGCCGCCGCCATGTTGACATTGTATTCGACGACGCCCGTCGAGGTGTTGACGACATTGTTCAGCGCCACCGTCATCGGCATGGTGTCACCGGTGCCGGCATAGGCCGAGGCAAACAGGAAGTCGTTCCAGATATTGGTGAACTGGTAGATCACCGTGACGACGATGATCGGCAGCGAGTTCGGCAGCATGATGCGGCGGAAGATCTGGAAGAAGCTGGCGCCATCGACCTGGGCGGCCCTGACCAGCTCGGTCGGAAAGGCCTCGTAGAAATTGCGGAAGAACAGCGTCGTGAAGCCGAGGCCATAGACGACATGCACGAAGACCAGATTGACCGTCGGATTGCCGAAGCCAAAGCTCAAACCCGTGGCGTTCTGCAGCGTCATGCCGAAGCGGCCGAGACTGCCGAGGATCGTTGCCATCGGCAGCAGCACCGACTGGAACGGGATGAAGCAGGCAAACAGCATCAGCCCGAACACCAGCGTGTGGCCGGGAAAGCGCCATTTGGTCAGCACATAGCCGTTCAGCGCCCCCATGATGGTGGAGATCGCCACCGCCGGCACCACCATCTTGATCGAGTTCCAGAAGTAGCCCTTGATGCCGGCGCAGGTGAGCCCGACGCAGGTCTCGCCCCAGGCCTTGATCCAGGGGTCGAAGGTCGGCGATTGCGGCAGCGCCAGCATGTTGCCGTTCTGGATCTCGTCCATGGTCTTGAACGAGGTCGTCAGCATGACGAAGAGCGGCATCAGGTAGAGGACGGCGAAGATCAGCAGCAGGCCGTAGATGACGGTGCGGCCGATCCAGCGGGTGTTGGTGCTGTTCTGCGAGATTGCTGTCGGAGGGGTCACGCTGCTCATCGCGCCTTCTCCTTCAGTTCGGAATAGAGATAGGGAACGATGATCGCCGAGATCGTCATCAGCATGATGATGGCGCTGGCCGAGCCGACGGCCATCTCGTTGCGCTTGAAGGTGTATTCATACATGAAGTTGGACGGCAGCCAGGCCGAGCCGCCGGGGCCGCCGGAGGTCAGCGCCACCACCAGGTCATAGGACTTGATCGCCATATGGGCGAGCACGATGAAGGCGGAGAGAAAGATCGGCCGCAGCAGCGGAATGACGATGCGCCGATAGAGCTGGAAGGCAGACGCGCCATCGATCTGGGCGGCCTTCATGATCTCGCCGTCGATGCCGCGCAGTCCCGCCAGGAACATCGCCATGACGAAGCCCGACGCCTGCCAGACGCCGGCGATGACGACGGTGTAGATGACGAAGTCCTTGTTCTTGATCCAGTCGAAGTGGAAGCTCGTCCAGCCGAAGTGGTGCAGCGTCTGTTCCAGCCCGAGGCCGGGATCGAGGAACCATTTCCAGGCAACGCCTGTCACAATGAAGGAGAGCGCCATCGGATAGAGGAAGATCGGCCGCAACACGCTCTCACCGCGGATCTTCTGGTCGAGCAGGATGGCGAGGAAGAGACCGAGTGCCAGGCAGATGCCGATATAGAGAAAACCGAAGATCGCCATGTTGGTGATCGAGGTATACCAGGAAGACGGCGGATCGCTCTCGAAGGTCCAGCGCCACAGCCGTTGATAGGCGCGTGCTCCGGTCAGCGCATAGGAGGGGAATGTCTTGGAATTGGTGAACGACAGATAGGCCGTCCAGACGATGAAGCCGTAGACGAAGATGATGGTGATGACGAAGCTCGGCGCCAGCACGATCTTCGGCAGCGCATCCTGCAGCCGGCCCCTCAACGAGATCCCCGTCGATTGCCTCGGCGTCAAAACCGGATCGGTGGTCGCAACGGTGCTCATGGAATGTCATCTCCTGCCTGCAATCGGCCCCGCATGATATCGGGCATGATCGGCTCTGCATCATTGTCCGGGCATGATTGTCCGCGCATGATCGGCGCGAAGCCTGAAGCTTCCCCGCGGAGCACGCGGGGAAGCTTTTTTAGTCGACAGTGATCTCAGCGGGCGTCGTCGATCGCCTGGACGAGCTGCTTGACGGCTTCGTCGGAGGTCTTGATCTGGCCGTGGACGAACTTCGAGACGACATCCTTGTAGGCGTTGGCGATCGCCGGAGGCGCGCCGTAGCCCTGTGCCAGCGAACCGAACAGCGTGCCGCCTTCGTTGGCTGCCTTCAGGTCGGCGATGCCCTTCTTGCCGCAAGCATCGAAGTCGGTATCGGGAACGTCCGTACGAGCCGGCACCGATCCCTTGACGACGTTGAAGGCCGACTGGAAGCTCTTCGACAGCGTTGCGGTGGCCAGCGCCACCTGGGCCGCCTTGCGGTCGTCGGGAACGTTGAACATGCCGAACATGTCGGAGTTGTAGACCACGCTGCCGTCGGTGCCGGGGAAGCGGTAGCACAGGAAGTCGGTGTCCGGCGTCTTCTTGGCGGCGACGAATTCGCCCTTGGCCCAGTCGCCCATCACCTGCACCAGCGCGTCACCCTTGATGACCATGGCGGTCGCGAGATTCCAGTCGCGGCCCGAGAAGTTCGGGTCGACATATTTGATGATCGTCGCCAGATTGTCGAACGACTTCTTCATCGTGTCGGACTTCAGCGATTCCTCGTCGAGGTCGTTGAAGGCCTTCTTGTAGAACTCCGGCCCGCCGGTCGACAGCACGATGGAATCGAACATCGTCGCTTCCTGCCAGTTCTGGCCGCCAAGCGCCAGCGGGATGACACCTGCGGCCTTGGCCTTGTCGAGCAGGGCGATCAGCTCGTCGAAGGTCTTCGGCTGGGTGCCGCCGATCTTGTCCATCACAGCCTTGTTGATCCACAGCCAGTTGACCGAGTGGACGTTGACCGGGGCTGCGACCCACTTGCCGTCATAGACCGAGAACTTCTGCAGCGCTGCCGGAACCGACTTGTCCCAGCCTTCCTTCTTCGCCGTCTCGGTCAGATCGCCCATGACGCCGGCCTGGGCATAATCGAGCACGGTATAGCCCAGCATCTGCGAGGCTGTCGGATAGGTGCCGGCCGCAACCATCGCCTTCAGCGCCGTCATCGCCGCATCGCCGCCACCGCCGGCAACCGGCACGTCCTTCCAGGCAAAGCCTTCCTTCGAAAGATCCTGCTTCAGAACGTTCAGTGCTGCCGCCTCACCGCCTGACGTCCACCAGTGCAGCATCTGTACTTCCTTAACGTCAGCGGCGTGGGCAGCACAGAGGCCAGCCATCATCACGACAGCAACAGCTGCCGAGCTCAAAAACTTGTTCATGAATTTCCTCCCGTTTGCAAATCGGCGGCGGGACCTCCCTGCCGCCTGATGCTCCCCGCCATTGCAGCGGTCAGCATACGGCCGCGCTCCTCCGCGCGGTTGCTAATTTAAAACGTTATAAATCTTTGGTCGTCAAGCCCTTTCTCGACTCCCGAGAAAAACACGGCTATTCCCCTAAGCTACTGAATATAAGTCATCTTTAATTCGTGATTAACAAAACGTTAAAATTTAAAACGTTTTCATTCGTTTATTGCGCGCCGGATTCATCGTGTTATGGTATCGGCAATTCCAGCATGGAAAGCCAAGGGTGACCGAACCGTCCCGGCCGCAGCGCGGCGAAAATCTCGATATAACGCATAAGCGCGGCAAGCCGACCTTGCGAACGATCGCCACGATCGCCGGCCTTGCGGTGACGACGGTGTCACGGGCGCTTTCCGATGCGCCGCAGATTTCACTCGAGACCCGCCAACGGGTGCATCGCATCGCCCGCGAAATCGGCTATCTCCCTGACCGGGCCGCGCAGCGCCTGAAGACAGGCCGCACCAACGTCATCGCCATCCTGCTCGATTCGCACGAGGAAGTGGTCGGTTTCAGCACCTCGATCATGTACGGCATCGCCAAAGCGCTGAAAGAGACCTCATACCATCTGGTCGTCGCCCCGAACTTCCTGTCGACGACCGATATCGAGGCCGCCGAATACATCATCCGCAACCACCTCGCCGATGGGCTGATCTTCACGCGCACCGAACCGCTCGATGCCCGCGTCCGCCTGCTGCTCGAAACCGGCTTTCCCTTCATCTGTCATGGCCGCACCGAATTTTCGACGCCGCACCCCTATGTCGACTACGACAATTTCACCTTTGCCTATGAGGCAGCGCGCCGGCTGATCGCCAAGGGCCGCAAAAAGGTGATGGTGATCCTGCCGCCAAAGCGGCTGACCTTCTGCCAGCATATCCTGCACGGTTTCATGACGGCGGTGCGGGAGGCGGGCATCGCCTACGAAGTCCCCGAGGCGGTCGACCTCGATACACCGGCAGATGTGATGCGCGACTTCATCCGCAACCGCACTGATGCCCCGGATGCTCCTGATGGTTTCATCTGCCCCGGCGAAGTTTCGGCGCTCGCCGTCATCAGCGGCATGAGCGATGCCGGCCGCATACTGGCCGTCGATTACGACATCGTCGCCAAGGAAACGTCCCGTCTTCTCACCCAGCTGCAGCCGAAGGTCGACACGATCCACGAGGACCTGACGGCGGCCGGCGAGGATCTGGGACGCATGCTGCTGCAACGCATCAACAATCCGGATGCCGAAGATCTGCAACTCCTGCTGCCGCCGCAGATCAACTTTCCGATCGGTTAAGCTACCCCGCTGTGGGAGTGTTGGCATCAGACCCCGCAGCCATGAAAATCGCCGTGAAATCAACGTCATCTCATCCCTTAATGACGCTGACGCTTCAAAACTGTTTCCATGACGCGTGATTTGTCCTAGAAGCACCGCGCAATCCGGTCGCAGCCCACCCGGTCAAAACAAGGGATTCAAAATATGAAAACCATCGTCGTCTGCTCCGGCGGACTGGACTCCGTTACGCTTGCCCACAAGGTAGCAGCGGAAAAACAGCTTATCGGCCTGGCCTCCTTCGACTACGGCCAACGGCATCGCAAGGAACTCGACTTCGCCGCCAGATGTGCCTCACGGCTCTCCGTTTCCCATCATATCATCGACATCGCCAGTATCGGCGGTCATCTCAGCGGATCGGCCCTGACCGACAATGTCGAGGTTCCAGACGGCCACTACGCCGAGGAGACCATGAAAGCCACCGTCGTGCCCAACCGCAACGCCATCATGCTGGCAATTGCGTTCGGTCTGGCTGCCGCGCAAAAAGCAGATGCCGTCGCCGTCGCCGTGCATGGCGGCGACCACTTCATCTACCCGGACTGCCGGCCGGGCTTCATCGATGCCTTCCAGCATATGCAAAACGAAGCGCTGGACGGTTATGCCAGCGTGAAACTGCTTGCACCCTATGTCGACGTTTCCAAAGCGGCGATCGTGGTTGACGGCGAAAAACACGGCACGCCGTTCTCGGAAACCTGGTCCTGCTACAAGGGCGGCGAGCTCCACTGTGGGCGCTGCGGAACCTGTGTGGAACGCCGTGAAGCGTTCCATCTTGCCGGTGTCCCCGATCCGACGGAGTACGAAGACAAGGACTTCTGGAAAGCGGCCGTGTCGCGATACTCCGCCACGGAGGTGCGTTGATGTACCGCATCACCAAGGAGTTTCATCTCTCCGCCTCCCATCAACTGGATCACCTGCCTGCCGACCATCAATGCGCTCGGCTCCACGGTCACAACTACGTCGTCGTCGTCGAGCTGGCTGCGGAAAGCCTGAATGATGATGGCTTCGTCCGTGATTATCACGACCTCTCGCCGCTCAAGCGCTATATCGACGAAGCTCTCGATCATCGTCACCTGAACGACGTCTTCGGCCATTCAAAAGTCACCTCCGAGTTCCTGGCGAGGCACTTCTACGACTGGTGCAAGCAGCACTTCCCGGAAACATCGTCCGTTCGCGTCAGCGAGACCCCGAAAACCTGGGCGGAGTACAGGCCGTGAGCGCCGGGACCATTCGCGTCAGCGAGATCTTTGGCCCGACCATACAGGGTGAAGGCGCCTTGATCGGGCTGCCGACGGTGTTCGTGAGGACAGGCGGCTGTGACTACCGGTGTTCCTGGTGCGACAGCCTTCACGCCGTCGATAGCGCCTTCCGGGATCAATGGATTCCCATGTCCACGGAGGCGATCTGGCACGAGATCATGAAGCTCTCCGGTGGAAAACCACTGACGGTTTCCCTTTCCGGAGGCAATCCGGCGATACAGCCCCTAAGGCCGCTTATCGAGCTTGGCCATTCGCAAGGATATCGTTTTGCCCTGGAAACACAGGGAAGCGTAGCCCAGGCCTGGTTTCGCGATCTCGACGTCCTGGTCGTGAGCCCCAAACCGCCATCAAGCGGAATGCTGACGGATTGGGATCAGGTGGATAACTGCCTTCAACTGGCCGCCGGCGGACCGGAGGTCGCATTGAAGATTGTCGTCTTCGACGATGCCGACTACGAATTCGCCGAACAGGCGGGTCAGCGCTATCCCCAAATTCCGTTGTTCCTTCAGCCAGGCAATCATACGCCGCCGCCGCCCGATAACGATGACGCGCGCATTGATATCGACGGCGTGATGGATCGGATGCACTGGCTTGTCGAAAGGGTGACGGCCGACCAATGGTTTGAAGTCCGCGTACTACCGCAATTGCACGTGCTGCTCTGGGGAAACAAGCGAGGCGTATGAGCCTGCCTGCGTTGAAAATTATGCAGCGACGCACTCCGGAAAGGCGAAAACATCGACGGGCTCTCCAAGCCCGCGCAGCGGGAAGGTGCCGAGACTATCCATGTCCTTCGCGCAGCCCGCCATTTCGACAAAGGCCCGCGACAAGAGCACCGGACGCTTGACCTCCTTGGTCAGGGTTTCCAGTCGCGAGGCGACATTGACCGCCGGGCCAATGACGGTGAAATCCAGCCGCCGGCGCGAGCCGATATTGCCGTACATGACGTCGCCGACATGCACGCCGACGCCGTAGCGCAACGGTTCGCGTCCGTTGCCCGCATACTGCTCGTTCAATTGCGCCATCAACGCCTGCCCTTCGCGGATCGCCTGCAGCAGATCGAGGCAGGCGGTTTCCTTGGCTAACGGGAAGATCGCCAGCAATCCGTCACCCATGAACTTCAGGATCTCTCCGCCATGCCGCTCGATCGGATCTGACATGGCGTCGAAATAATCGTTGAGCAGATGGATGACATCGTCACGCGGCCAGAGATCGGAGATCGCCGTAAAGTCGCGCAAGTCGCAGATCATGATTGCCGCCCCGACGGTCGCGCCGCTGCCGCGCGTCGTGACGCCCGACAGAATCTGTTCGCTCGCATGCGGTCCGACATAGGTCTGCAGCAGCGTGCGCGCCATGATGTTCTTCAGCCGGATTTCGCTGACGAGGGTCAATGCCGGCAGCAGGTCGCGCAGGAAATCGACATGCTCGCTCGTAAAACCGCCCGGCCGGCTGGTCGAAAATGTCGCGACATGCCGTTTGCCGAAAGTATGCTCGAGCGGCCAGGCGATATACTCCGTGAGGCCGTCATCGCGCAGTTCCTGATAGAATGAATCCTCGTCGCCGTCGGCTGTGCCTTCCAGCTGTCTACGCACCTCCTCCGAACCCTGATGGATCGCGTTGACGGGACTCTTCAGGAACTCCGGCGTGTTTTCGACACCATAGGCGAAAGTGTTGATCTTCGCCTCCGCCAGGCCTTCCTTCCAGAGGATGCGGGCGCCGATCCATTGCGGATGGTTCGTCCTGAAATGCAACGTCGCCCGCGCCACCGGCACTCCTGCCGCCAGCAGCTTCTCGCACATGTCCACCAGGATATTGTCGATGAACCGCTCGCCGCGCGTCTCGTTCACCAGCCAGTCGAGAATCCGTCTTCTGCGGATCGGCCAGACGCCTTCGCCCGCCTCGACGACAGTCCCGGCCTTGTTCGAAATGGATTGCATCAAAAACTCCCGCTACGCCACATCATTGGCGAGGACCGAATTTATTTCCGCTGAATGTGGGCGATGAGGGAGCAAATGATAAGAGGCAGACTGCGATCAAGACTCAGAAATCCCAGTCCTCGTCCTCGGTCGCCACCGCCTTGCCGATGACATAGGAGGAGCCGGAGCCGGAGAAGAAGTCGTGGTTCTCGTCGGCATTCGGCGAAAGCGCCGACAGGATCGCCGGATTGACCTTGCAGGCTTCAGCCGGGAACAGCGCCTCGTAGCCAAGGTTCATCAGCGCCTTATTGGCATTGTAGTGCAGGAATTTCTTGACGTCCTCGGTCAGCCCGACGCCGTCATACAGCGCTTCGGTATATTTCGCCTCGTTGTCGTAGAGTTCGAGCAGCAGTTCGAAGGCGAAATCCTTGATCTCCTGCTTCCGTTCCTCGCCGAGCCGCTCCAACTCGCGCTGGAACTTGTAGCCGATATAATAGCCGTGCACCGCCTCGTCGCGGATGATCAGCCGGATCATGTCGGCCGTGTTGGTCAGCTTGGCCCGGCTCGACCAGTACATCGGCAGGTAGAAGCCGGAATAGAACAGGAAGCTTTCGAGAAAAACGCTCGCAACCTTCTTCTTCAACGGATCGCCGGAGCGATACTGCTCCATGATCAGCGCCGATTTCCGCTGCAGGAATTCGTTCTCCTCCGACCAGCGATAGGCATCGTCGACATCGGGCGTCGAGCACAGCGTCGAGAAGATCGACGAATAGGAGCGCGCATGCACCGCCTCCATGAAGGAGACGTTGGAAAGCACCGCCTCCTCATGCGGCGTTACCGCATCCTCCATCAGCCGGATGGAACCGACGCCGTTCTGGATCGTGTCGAGCAGCGTCAATCCAGTGAAAACGCGGATAGTCAGCTGCTGCTCGGCCGGCGTCAGCGTTGCCCAGGAGGGAATGTCGTTGGAAAGCGGCACTTTTTCCGGCAGCCAGAAATTGCCGGTGAGCCGGTTCCAGACTTCGAGATCCTTGTCGTCCTCGATGCGGTTCCAGTTGATGGCGCGCACGCGGCTGACCGGCTTCAATTGCATGTTCATTGTGTTCCCTCTTGAGAAATGTGTCCGGATTTGCCCCTCATCCGCCTGCCGGCACCGTTGCCTGGGTCGAGCCACTGGTCTCGACCCGTCCTTCGGATCCCCGCCAGCGGGGCGAAGGGGATATGCCGCACCCTTTTCCGTCTTTATTGCCGGTTCGTGTGGCAAGTCCCCTCTCCCCGTCAAAACGGGGAGAGGGTTAGGGTGAGGGGCAAATGCTCCGGAGCGAAATATCAAATTACAGCGTACAAGACACGCAGCCCTGCACCTCGGTGCCGGACAGCGCCATCTGGCGAAGGCGGATGTAGTAGATCGTCTTGATGCCCTTCTTCCAGGCATGGATCTGCGCCTTGTTGATGTCGCGCGTCGTTGCCGTGTCGCGGAAGAACAAGGTCAGTGACAGGCCCTGGTCGACATGCTGGGTCGCCGCCGCATAGGTGTCGATGATCTTCTCCGGCCCGATCTCGTAGGCATCCTGATAATAATCGAGATTGTCGTTGGTCATGAACGGCGCCGGATAATAGACGCGGCCGATCTTGCCTTCCTTGCGGATCTCGATCTTCGAGACGATCGGATGGATCGAGGAGGTCGAGTGATTGATATAAGAGATCGAGCCTGTCGGCGGCACTGCTTGCAGGTTCTGGTTATAGAGGCCGGAGGCCATCACCGCCTTCTTCAACGCCACCCAATCTTCCTGCGTCGGAATGTGAATGCCTGACGTCTCGAACAGCGCCTTGACCCTCTCCGTCGCAGGCTCCCAGAGCCGGTCGGTATATTTGTCGAAATAGTCGCCGGAGGCATATTTCGAGTTCTCGAAGCCCTTGAAGCTCGCGCCGCGTTCGACCGCCAAAAGATTCGAGGCGCGGATCGCGTAGTAGGTCACCGTGTAGAAATAGATGTTGGTGAAATCGACGCCTTCCTCGGAGCCATAGAAGATGCGTTCGCGGGCGAGGTAGCCGTGCAGATTCATCTGGCCGAGGCCGATCGCATGGCTCTCGTCATTGCCCTTCTCGATCGAAGGGACTGAGGAGATGTGGCTCATGTCGGAAACAGCACTCAACGCCCGGATCGAGGTCTCGATCGTCTTGCCGAAATCGACCGAATCCATCGCTGCCGCGATGTTCAGCGAGCCGAGATTACAGGAGATGTCCTTGCCGAGATGTTTGTAGGAGAGGTCGTCGTTATATTCGCTCGCCTCACTCACCTGCAGGATTTCCGAGCATAGATTGCTCATCGAAACACGTCCGGCGATCGGGTTTGCCCGGTTCACCGTGTCCTCGAACATGATGTAGGGATAGCCGCTCTCGAACTGGATTTCGGCAAGCACCTGGAAGAATTCGCGTGCCTTGATCTTCTTCTTGGAGATGCGGGCGTCGTCAGCCATCTCGCGGTACTTTTCCGTCACCGAAATCTCGGTGAAGGGCACGCCATAGACGCGCTCCACGTCATAGGGCGAGAACAGGTACATGTCCTCGTTGTTCCTCGCGAGTTCGAAGGTGATATCGGGCACGACGACGCCGAGCGACAGCGTCTTGATGCGGATCTTCTCGTCGGCATTTTCGCGCTTGGTGTCGAGAAAGCGCATGATGTCGGGGTGATGGGCATTGAGATAGACGGCCCCCGCGCCCTGCCGTGCGCCGAGCTGGTTGGCATAGGAAAAACTGTCTTCGAGCAGCTTCATGACAGGGATGATGCCCGAGGACTGGTTCTCGATATGCTTGATCGGCGCGCCTGCCTCGCGGATATTCGTCAGCGACAGCGCCACGCCGCCGCCGCGCTTCGACAATTGCAGCGCCGAATTGATCGACCGGCCGATCGATTCCATATTGTCCTCGACGCGCAGCAGGAAGCAGGAAACCAGTTCGCCGCGCTGCTTCTTACCGGCATTGAGGAAGGTCGGCGTCGCCGGCTGGAAGCGGCCGGAAATGATCTCGTCGACCATGTCGCGGGCAAGGCTCTCGTCGCCGCGCGCCAAGGCCAGGGCCACCATGCAGATGCGGTCCTCATAGCGCTCGAGATAGCGCTTTCCGTCGAAGGTCTTCAGCGTATAGCTGGTGTAATATTTGAAGGCGCCGAGGAAGGTCGGGAAACGGAACTTCTTGGCATAGGCCTGGTCGAACAGATCCCGCACGAAATTGAAGGAATACTGGTCGAGAACCTCCTGCTCGTAATAGCCCTCGGTCACGAGGTAATCGAGCTTTTCCCGGAGATTGTGAAAGAACACCGTGTTCTGGTTCACATGCTGCAGGAAATACTGCTTGGCCGCCATTCGATCCTTGTCGAGCTGGATCCGCCCCTGATCGTCATAGAGGTTCAGCATCGCATTCAGCGCGTGGTAGTCGAGCGTTTCCGCTGCTTTCAAAGGGCGTTCGAGAATTCCCGTGTCCAAAACCGTTCCATTCCGTGTTTGACGTTGGCGACATCCGCTTCTGTGCCCAGCAGTTCGAACCTGTAGAGGTAAGGCACCTGGCACTTCTTTGAGATCACGTCGCCGGCGAGCCCGTATGTTTCGCCGAAATTGCTGTTGCCCGCGGCAATCACGCCGCGGATGTGTCCTCGGTTTTCCGTATCGTTGAGGAAACGGATCACCTGCTTGGGAACGGCGCCCTTGCCGCCGTCGCCGCTATAGGTCGGCACGATCAGCACGAAGGGTTCGCGGATATGGAACGCGTCTGCGCCATTTGGCGGAATGCGCGCCGCGCGCAGTCCGAGCTTGGCGACGAACCGATGGGTGTTCTCGGACCGGCTGGAATAATAGACGATCAGAGCCATCGCCTTTCCTCAGGAAAGTGCGCTGATCATGTCGGGACGGAAGCCGGCCCAATGCTGCTCGCCGGCGATGACGACGGGCGCCTGCATGTAGCCGAGGCTGCGGACCCGATCGAGCGCTTCGGCATTCTGCGAAATATCGACGATGTCATAATCGACGCCCAACCGGTCGAGGGCGCGGTAGGTGGCAGTGCATTGGACGCAGGCAGGCTTGCTGTAGACGGTGATGGTCATGATATTCCTCGTGACGACGCGATTGGGACGCAGGACATCGATCGGAAATCTCGCGATATCCGTCGAAAACACTCTGTATTTTGCAGCGATGCGGCTCGTTCAGCCGCTGGGCGTGATCCGCCCTCTACCTCTAGCGGGTGGCGGCCTGAACTGAGATACTGACATGACTTCACCCCGAAGTGGCTCAATGCGAAGGTTTCGGGGGCGGAGGCTCGGGCCTGCGAAACGCGATGCGGAGATTCCCCGCAGCCATGCAACGCGACCTTCCGGACACCCCGCCCGTGGACGTTTCGTTCGAGGCAGGTCTCCTGGCTCACGGGTCAAAGCACCCTGCCCCAGCCTTCCCGGAGCATCATGCTCCAGTGACCTGAAATCGGACAGTTGCTCGCCGCTTACAGTTGCGGGGGCAGCTCCGGCATTGCCGCGCCATGATGGCGAAACGCACCGTATTCCCGTCTTAGCCGCCGATCCTCACGAATCGACGGAACCTCGAACACTAGATATGGTACGCGAATCCAAATTCGCGTCAACGGATGGTTTGTGCATTGCGTTACGACAGGTTTGAAATCGCTACGTTCCTGTGAAAAACATGGCTAACGAAAGCTTAAAGAAAGCAGGCTGTGGAGAAAGTCCCGACGAGGAGAGCCTATCTATGGCCGGTCCCGCGATTTTCGATTCGAGATCGGGCCTGAATCGTCGATGGGACATCCCGCCGGTGACGAGCGCGGGAGGGATGAAGTCAGGAAAGTTTATATCTTTATTCGAAGCAGCCGCAGCGCGTTGATCGTCACCAGCACGGTGGCGCCGGTATCGGCGAGGATCGCCGGCCAGAGCCCGGTGATGCCGGCGATCGTCGTCACCAGGAACACCGCCTTCAGTCCGAGTGCGATGGTGATATTCTGCAGGATATTGCGCATCGTGCGTTTGGAAAGTTCGATCATCCGCGCCACGTCGCCGACACGTCCGTGCAGCACGGCGGCATCCGCCGTCTCCAGCGCCACATCGGTGCCGCCACCCATGGCAATGCCGATATCGGCGGCGGCCAGCGCCGGAGCATCGTTGATGCCGTCGCCGACCTTGGCGACGATGAAGCCTTGGCGCTTCAATTCGCCGACGACCCGCTGCTTGTCCTCCGGCATCATCTCGCCGCGCCAGTCGATGCCGAGCATGCCGGCAACGGCTGCTGCCGTCCGCTTGTTGTCGCCGGTCAGCATGATAGCCTTGACGCCTGCTGATTTGAGGGCAGCGAGCCCGGCCTCGGCATCCTGACGCGGCTCGTCGCGCATGGCGATAAGGCCGGCCACAACACCGTTGACGAGCAGCACCGACACGCTCTTGCCCTCGTCGTTCAACGCCGAGATGCGTGCATCCTGTTCAGCACTGAGCGTCCCGCGCTCGCGGGCGGCGGGCGGCGACAAGAGGTCCAGCGTCTCACCACCGACTTTGCCGCTGACGCCCTTGCCCGGCAGCGCTTCCAGCTCGAAGGCCGGCGGCACGGGAACGCCGTCCGCCTTGGCGCGGTTGAGGATCGCCAGCGCCAGCGGATGGCTGGAACCCTGTTCCAGCACCGCCGCGCGCGACAGCACCTGCGCCTCGGTCAGACCAAAGGAAATGATGTCAGTCACCTGAGGCTTGCCTTCCGTCAGCGTGCCTGTTTTGTCGAAGGCGACCATCGTCACCTTGCCGAGCGTCTCCAGCACCGCGCCGCCCTTCATCAGCAGCCCGCGCCGCGCACCGGATGAAAGCGAGGCAGCGATCGCCGCCGGCGTTGAGATGACGAGCGCGCAGGGGCAGCCGATCAAAAGGATCGCAAGGCCCTTATAGACCCATTCGCCCCATGGCCCTGCGAACAGCAGCGGCGGAACGACCGCAACCAGCGCTGCGACCACGACCACGCCGGGCGTGTAATAGCGCGAGAACCGATCGATGAAGCGCTCGGTCGGCGCCTTCGATTCCTGCGCCTCCTCCACCAGCTTGACGACGCGGGCGATGGTATTGTCGGCCGCGGCCGCCGTAACGCGAACCCTAAGCACCGCATCGCCATTCACCGTGCCGGCAAAAACGACGGCATCGACGCCCTTACGCACCGGCGTGCTCTCGCCCGTCACCGGCGCCTCGTCGATCGCGCTCTCGCCTGAGAGGATGATGCCGTCCGCCGAGATCCGATCGCCAGGACGAACCATGATGATGGCCCCGACCGAAAGGCTTTCCGCCGGCACCTCCCGTGTCTGCCCATTGTCTTCGAGCAGCGCGGTCTTCGGCACCAGCGCCGTCAGCGACTGGATGCTTTCGCGCGCCTTGCCCGCTGCCACCCCTTCCAGCAGCTCGCCAACGAGGAACAGGAACACAACGGTCGCCGCCTCTTCGCCGGCATTGATGATAACGGCGCCGACGGCGGCGATCGTCATCAGCATCTCGATCGAAAACGGTGTGCCTGAGAAGGCGGCCATGACGGCGCGCCGCGCGATCGGCACCAGCCCGATCAGCATGGCGACGATGAAGGCGTAGGACGCGATCGCCGGCACGAGATGGCCGACGGTGTAGGCGGCAACGAGTGCTCCACCCGAAAGGATGGTCAGCCGGCCCTTCCTGCTCTGCCACCAGGGACCGGCCATCGGCGCATGATCGTGCCCGTGCAACCCCTCGATTTCCTTCTCGCCATGATCGTGGGGATGGTCATGGCTATGACCTTCATGATCATGTACCGCATGATCGTCGTCATGGCCCGCGTGATCGCCGCAGCCATGTCCATGATCGTGACGATGCTGTGAGCCCTGAGTATGCGCAGGCGCAGCGTTTCCGGCAAGCGGCGCGACGGAATAGCCGAGCCCCGTCACCTTCTTCTCGATCACCTTGAGATCGCTGCTGCCATCGTGCCGCACGGTCATCGTGCCCGCCATCACCGAGACGGAAACATCGGCGACACCCGCCACGCGTCTGACCGCCGTATCGATCTTGGTTGCGCAGGCGGCGCAATCCATGCCGCCAACCCGGTATCGTGTCTCGCTCTCAGCCATCATCCGCTTCCTTGTCAAACAGAAGCATCTCTCCTACATCCTATAGCGACTAGAGGTGCAAGAGGAAAATCATGAAAAAGATCACCATTGGCGAAGCCGCGCGCCAAAGCGGCGTCAAGGTGCCGACGGTGCGCTATTATGAAAGCATTGGCCTGCTCGCCGCCCCGAGCCGCAGCGAGGGCAACCAGCGCTCCTTCGAGCCCGCCGATATCAGCCGTCTCGCTTTCATCCGCCACGCCCGCGAACTCGGTTTCGAGATCGACGCGATCCGCACGCTGCTCACCCTGCAGGACGATCCTCACCAGTCCTGCGCCTCGGCCGACGCCATCGCCAAGGCCCGCCTCATTGAGGTCGAGCAGCGCATCCGCAGCCTGATGGCGCTGAAGGCCGAGCTGGAAACCATGGTGGAAGGCTGCGGCCACGGCCGCGTCGACCAATGCCGCGTCATCGAAGTGCTCGCCGATCACGGCCAGTGCACGCATCCGCACCACTGATCTCTGCCCTTGCAGGCGATCCGCGCCCGCGCCAAAACTGAACGCAGATACAATCGGGCGAAGACATCAATGAACCAGAAGCGGATTGCGATCATCGGCGGCGGCCCGGCGGGTCTCGCGGCTGCCGAACTGCTTTCCCGTTCCGGTCATGCGGTGACGGTCTACGACGCCATGCCGACCTTTGCCCGCAAGTTCCTGCTGGCCGGCAAGTCCGGTCTCAACATTACCCATTCCGAGGATTATGCCCGTTTCACCACGCGCTTCGCCGCGGCTTCCGCCCGCCTGCGCCCCGCTCTTGATGCGTTTACCCCTGATGATATCAGGAATTGGGCAAGCGAGCTCGGGACGGAAACCTTCATCGGCTCGTCCGGCCGGGTTTTTCCGAAGGTGATGAAGGCCTCGCCTTTGCTGCGCGCCTGGCTCAGGCGGCTGGAGGCACAGGGCGCCACGCTGCGCACCCGCCACCGCTGGACCGGTTTTGCCGAAGACGGCTATGTTTTCGAAACGCCCGAAGGGCGCAGCATCGTCCATTGCGACGCGGCCCTGCTCGCGCTCGGCGGCGCAAGCTGGCCGCGCCTCGGCTCCGATGCTGCCTGGGTGCCTTGGCTGGTCGGCAGGGGTGTGGAAATTCACATTTTTCAACCCGCCAATTGCGGCTTCGTCGTCGGATGGAGCGGGAACTTCAGCGAGCGTTTCGCCGGCGAGCCGGTAAAATCGGTCACCGCAACATCCGAGGCCGGCACGTTTCCCGGCGAATTCGTCATCACCGAGAGCGGCATCGAGGGCAGCCTGATCTATGCCCACACCGCCAGCCTCCGCGATCGGCTGCTGATCCACGGCAGCGCTGCCCTGACGCTCGACCTTGCACCCGGCCGCACCATCGACAGGCTGAGCCGCGACCTTGCACGGCAGGACGCCAAATCAAGTTTTTCGAACCGCCTGCGCAAGGGCGCCGGCCTCGACGGCGTCAAGGCGGCGCTGCTGCGCGAACTCGCTCCCGAGCGCGACCGAACCGTTCCGGAGCGTCTCGCCGGCATGATCAAGGCCCTGCCGGTGCCGGTGATCGAAACCCGCCCGATCGCCGAAGCGATCTCCTCGGCCGGCGGCATCCGCTGGAGCAGCATCAACGACAGCTACATGTTGAAGGCACTGCCCGGCACCTTCGTCGCCGGTGAGATGCTCGACTGGGAAGCGCCGACCGGCGGCTATCTCCTCACCGCCTGCCTGGCGACCGGCCGGACGGCAGCCCGTGGTATCGAAGCCTGGTTGCAGCGCTAGGCGCAGGCAGTCATCAGCACCGCGTGAGATCATCCCTCAGTCAGGCCGAGGCCGGACGGAATGTCATGGCGAGCCCATTCATGCAGTAGCGAAGCCCGGTTGGCTTCGGGCCATCATCGAAGACATGGCCGAGATGCCCACCGCAGCGGCTGCAGTGCACGGCGTTGCGCACCATGCCGTAAGTCGTGTCGTTCGTGGTGCCGACGGCTTTTTCGAGCGGCGCCCAGAAGCTCGGCCAGCCGGTGCCGCTGTCGAATTTGGTGGTCGAGGAAAAGAGGTCCTGATCGCAGCCAGCGCAGACGAAATTGCCCTTTCGCTCCTCATGCAGCAAGGCACTGGTGAAGGGCTGTTCCGTCCCCGCCTGGCGCAGGATGACATATTGATCCGGCGTCAGCAGCTTGCGCCATTCCTCGTCGGTGTGGGTCACCGCAAACGTCTCGGCGGCGATCGCCTTGCCGGCTAAGTCCAAGTGAACCGCGAGCGCCCCAAAAGCGGCGCCCGTCAGCAACAATCGTCTGTTCAGCATGGTCGGATCTCCTCGTCTGGCAAACCTTGCTTCTGCAAAGAACTACGAGAAAGAGGGTCTTTTGTTACACCATGGCCACCCAAACACCGAAATGTGATTTCCGTCACTTTCGTCAGGAAGCGCCGCACGCTGACGCCCGCCAGCGCCGGCCGATTGCAAACCAGCCATTTTTCTATCAGAATGTGCTGAAATTCGATGGGAGGAGCCGATGCACGAACACTCAGCGCACGCCGAGCACGTCTACACATCTGCCCAGCGCGATTCTGCGGCGGCGAGTTCCCCTGTCGTCGCCTCATGGCGGCGGTGCATGACCATGCACCAGCTCGCCCCCGAGGACCAGCGGGCTCCACTGCGCCTGACCGACCAGGAATTCCGCCGCGCGCGCGAGCAGTCCGAACAGCTGATTGCCAGCGCCACGGAAGAGCTCGATCGTCTCTTTACCACCGTTGGCAGGGCCGGCTGCTGCCTGCTTCTGACCGACAAGAACGGCATCGCGCTGGAACGCCGGGGCGCTGCCGGAGACGACAAGGAATTCCGCGAACTCGGCCTCTGGACCGGCTCGGTCTGGACCGAGGCCAGCATCGGCACCAACGGCATCGGCACCGCACTTGCCGACGAGCGTGCCGTCGCCATCTTCCGCGATCAGCATTTTTTCAGCTCGAACACCAGCCTCAGCTGCACGACCGCGCCGATCCGCGATCATCGTGGGCAGGTGGCAGCAGCCCTCGACATCTCCGCATGCCGCGAAGACGTCAACGAGATGACGCTGGCGATCCTGACGCAGACCGTGCGCGATGCGGCGATGCGCATCGAACTCAACCTTTTCCGCTCGGCCTTTGCCGGCGCGCGTTTCCTGATGGTCCCGGCCGGAGCCAATTCCGCTGCCGCCCTGCTCGCCGTCGACAGGCACGATCTGGTGCTCGGCGCAACGCGCGCCGCCCGCATCGCGTTGCAGCTGGACGACAAGCGCATCGCCGCCGGCATTCCGGCGGCCGATGCCCTGCACGAGGCTGGCGTCTCCCAGCAGGATGAGATCGTCGAGGCGGAGAAGGCGGCACTCTTGCAAGCGTTGTCGCGCGCCGGCGGCAATGTCTCGCAGGCAGCGATCGCACTCGGCATCAGCCGTGCCACGCTGCACAGGAAGATGAAAAAGCTCGATCTCCACTGATCGGTGTAAAGGTCCCGCTCCTGGAGGAATCGTGACCCGATGCTGTCGCAGGTCTGCGACACTGTGCACTGCGGTATGGAAGACCCGCCCTAGTCCCTCCGCCAAAACATGCTCATTTTCCTCCCACTGGTTCGCTTGGGAACCTGGATCATCAAGGGAGGATGACATGCTTCATCAGAAAATCGTCGAGTCGCCGTTCAAGCTGAAATACGGCAACTATATCGGCGGCGAATGGCGCGAGCCGGTCGAGGGAAAATACTTCGAAAACCTCACGCCCGTCACCGGCGGCAAGCTCTGCGACATTCCCCGCTCCAATGAAAAGGACATTAACCTCGCACTCGACGCCGCTCATGCGGCAAAGGAAAAATGGGGTCGCACCTCGGTTGCCGAGCGCTCCAATATCCTCATGAAGATCGCCCAGCGCATGGAAGACAAGCTTGAATTGCTCGCCCAGGCTGAGACCTGGGACAATGGCAAGCCGATCCGTGAAACCATGGCGGCCGACATTCCGCTGGCGATCGACCATTTCCGTTATTTCGCCTCCTGCATTCGCGCCCAGGAAGGTTCGATCGGCGAGATTGACCACGACACTGTCGCCTATCACTTCCATGAGCCGCTCGGCGTCGTCGGCCAGATCATTCCGTGGAACTTCCCGATCCTGATGGCCACCTGGAAGCTGGCGCCCGCACTTGCCGCCGGCAATTGCGTCGTACTGAAACCCGCCGAGCAGACCCCGGCCTCGATCCTGGTCTGGGCTGAACTCGTCGGCGATCTCCTGCCGGCAGGGGTCCTCAACATCGTCAACGGTTTCGGCCTCGAAGCCGGCAAGCCGCTGGCGACCAGCCCGCGCGTCGCTAAGATCGCCTTCACCGGCGAGACGACGACAGGCCGGCTTATCATGCAATATGCCAGCCAGAACCTCATTCCGGTGACGCTGGAGCTCGGCGGCAAATCGCCGAACATCTTCTTCGCCGACGTGATGGCGGAAGACGACGACTTCCTCGACAAGGCGCTCGAAGGTTTTGCGATGTTTGCCTTGAACCAGGGCGAAGTCTGCACCTGCCCGAGCCGCGCCCTCGTCCACGAATCGATCTACGACCGCTTCATGGAAAAGGCAGTCAAACGCGTCGAGGCGATCAAGCAGGGCAACCCGCTCGACACCGCAACGATGATCGGCGCCCAGGCCTCTGGCGAGCAGCTGGAAAAGATCCTCGCCTATCTCGACATCGGCAAGCAGGAAGGCGCCGAGGTGCTGACCGGCGGGTCACGCAACGATCTCGGCGGCGAACTGGCGAACGGCTACTATGTCAAGCCGACGATCTTCAAGGGTCACAATAAAATGCGTGTGTTCCAGGAGGAGATCTTCGGACCGGTGGTTTCGGTGACGACCTTCAAGAACGAGAAGGAGGCGCTCGAAATCGCCAACGACACGCTCTACGGCCTCGGCGCCGGTGTCTGGAGCCGCGACGCCAATCGCTGCTACCGTTTCGGCCGCGAGATCCAGGCCGGCCGCGTCTGGACCAACTGCTACCACGCCTACCCGGCCCATGCGGCCTTCGGCGGCTACAAGCAGTCGGGCATCGGCCGTGAAACCCACAAGATGATGCTCGACCACTACCAGCAGACCAAGAACATGCTGGTGAGCTACAGCCCGAAGGCACTCGGCTTCTTCTGAGATGCTTCGGCATGGCGGGAGGGAGTGTCACAACCCCTCCCCAACCCCTCCCCACAAGGGGAGGGGCTTAACCGTTGAACTGCCTCGTTCTAAAAACGTATCTTCTTGCCGAAACTTCAGCGAGGTGAGCTGTCGGAGCGGCATTATAAGTCCCTCCCCCTTGTGGGGAGGGGTTGGGGAGGGGATTTCTCTCCCGAAACTCCGGAGGAAGAACAATGGAAACCACCCTCAACGGCGAACTGCGTGTTCTCGCAACCGACGCCGCCCTCGATTTGATCGCAGAAATCAAGCGGGATCATCCCGATATCCTCTTCCACCAGTCCGGCGGCTGCTGCGACGGCTCCTCGCCGATGTGTTATCCGGCTAATGAATTCATGATCGGCGACAGCGACGTCAAGCTCGGCGAGATCGGCGGCGTACCGGTCTATATCAGCGCCAGCCAGTTCGAGGCCTGGAAGCATACGCAGCTGATCATCGACGTCGTGCCGGGCCGCGGCGGCATGTTCTCGCTGGACAATGGCCGCGAGAAACGCTTCCTGACTCGTTCCCGCCTCTTCGGCGGCGGCGAGGCCTGCGCAGTGCCTGATGTGAAGGTCAGGGCGATCTGATGCTCTCGCCCGTCGGGTGGGAATTTCGCCTGTAGTATTCCCATAGTACCTGCTCGCAGCAGCTCTTTGCTAATCTCCGCCTGTTGGTTTCAAAGGGAGGAAACGATGCCAGCCTCAAAGATCCTGATGATCACGGGTGATTTCACCGAAGATTACGAAACGATGGTGCCGTTCCAGACACTGCTCGCCTGCGGCTATACGGTCCATGCCGTCTGCCCCGGCAAGAACGCTGGCGAGACCGTCGCCACCGCCATCCACGATTTCGAAGGCGACCAGACCTATTCCGAAAAGCGCGGCCATAATTTTGCGCTGAACGCCACTTTCGACAGTGTGCGGGCCGAAGATTACGATGCTCTCGTCATCCCCGGCGGCCGCGCGCCAGAATATCTTCGCCTCAATGCCGATGTCCTCAAATTCGTCCGGCACTTCTTCGACGCAGGAAAACCCGTCGCCGCCATCTGCCATGGCGCGCAACTGCTCGCCGCCGCTGGCGTGCTGAAGGGCCGCACCTGCTCGGCCTATCCCGCCTGCCGGCCGGAGGTCGAACTTGCCGGCGGCATTTATGCCGACATCGCTATCAGCGATGCAGTCTCGGACGGCAATCTGGTCACGGCGCCCGCTTGGCCGGCGCATCCGTCGTGGCTGCGCCAGTTCATGGCCGTGCTCGATGCCGCAGCACTGCTCGAAACCAACGCCGCCTGAGGAGGGCGGCACCGGGGAGGACGATATGTGTGAACTGTTTATCAAGGCGGATGCTCGGCTCTGGGAAAGCGCCACCCGATCGCTGCGCATCGACGGCATGGTCACCAGCGTCAGGCTGGAGAACTTCTTCTGGGCGAAGCTGGAGGAAATCGCCCGCCGCGACGGCATGAATGTCGTCCAGCTGATCACCCGGCTGCATCATGAATCGATCGATGCCGGCCACGATCTCGGCAACTTCACGTCTTTCCTGCGGGTCTGCTGTGCCCGCTATCTCGACCTGCAGCTCACCGGCGACATCCCGGCCGATGTCACCCGTCCCATCGCCGGCCTCGACGCGCCTGTCATCCTCGACCGCGAACGGGCGAAATATCATTGAAAGCTGGTCCGACAGTCGATCAAAGACGAACGGCCCGCGGATAGCTTCGCGGGCCGTTTTGCAAACATCTGGGCGGCGGGCTTGCGCTGCCGCACAGCCTGGATCAACAATGCGCGGCACCGTCCAGCGCGGGCACCGTCAGGAGATCGATTGCCATGAAAGACCAGAAAGCGGTGATCGTCACCGGAGCCGGCGGCAACCTCGGCAGCGCCGTTGTCCGCGAGCTTGCCGGCGCCGGCGCGAAACTCGTCTGCATGAACCGTTCGAGCCATGAGCTGGAAGCCTTGGCCGGCGATCTTCCTGCCTCCACGGAGTTTCTGTCGATCGTCGGAACGGATCTCACCGATTATGCTTCCTGCGCCGCCGCCGTCGCTCGGGCCGTCAAGCGCTTTGGCGGCGTGAGCGCATTGGTCAACACCGTCGGTGGCTTCCAGATGGGGCTGGTCGGGCCGGAGGCACCCGCGCAGTGGGAGACGATGATGACCGCAAACGCCCGCACTGCCCTGACAATCAGTGCCGCGGTTCTCCCGACCATGAAGGCCGCCGGCTACGGCCGCATCGTTCATGTCGCCGCCGCGCCCGGCCTGAAGGCTGGCGCCAAGCAGGCCGCTTACGCCGCCTCTAAAGCCGCCGTCATCCGGCTGACCGAGGCGATCGCTGCCGAATGCCGCGACGATCGCATCACCGCCAACTGCATCCTGCCCGGGACGATCGACACGCCCGAGAACCACGCGGCCATGCCCGATGCGAAGACGGACGGCTGGGTATCGCCGCAATCGATCGCCCGCCTCATTGCCTTCCTGATTTCGCCGGCCGCAGCCGTTGTCACCGGTGCTGCAATCCCGGCGACCGGCCGCGAATAACGCAAGGCGCGGCGCGATCGACCGTCGACGACTGCTCCTTTGTCTAGATCCGTGGGTGATGAACGACAGAACCCTGCAAGTTTTAATCAGTGATCTACGATCTGGCTTGAGCTTCGGTTCGCCTTGAGGCAGCCTCGTCTGCGCCTGCTCATGGGACGGGCAGGGGAACAGCGGGCGGAGACAATGGTGTTGATGATCGCATTGCAGCGGCATTTGCCAGAAGGCGGATGGTTTCGATGACGGAGGGTCCGGCATTGCGCGCCGTCGGCGCAACCAGCCTGGTGCGCGAGGAATGGTTCCTCGGCGTCAGCGTCGCGACCAGCCTGACGTTTCTTGCCTTCCAGGAGCAGCTCTTCGGCCGGCTTGCCGATCCGCTTTGGTTCACTGTCGTTTTCATCTGGCTATTTGCCGTCGTCCTAGGCTCCGCTCTGTCGGTCGTGCGGCATGCGGATCATCTGGCGGAGCGGCTGAAGGAGCCTTACGGTACGCTCATACTGACGCTCGCCATCACCTCGATCGAGGTGATGGCGATATCGGCCGTCATGATCCATGGCGAGAACAATCCCACGCTTGCGCGCGACACGCTGTTTGCGGTCGTCATGATCATCCTGAACGGCATGGTCGGCCTGTCATTACTGCTGGGTGCGTGGCGGCGACCGGAACAACAGCATAACCTGCAGGGCGCCAACGCCTATCTCGGCGTCATCGTGCCGCTGGCGACCCTGAGCCTGGTGATGCCGACATTTCTTGCAGGCCCGGACGGACAACATCCATCGGCACCGCGGCAACTGATCCTGGGCATTATCTCGGTCGGCCTTTACGCCACCTTTCTGTTTCTTCAGGCCGGCCGCCATCAGGATTATTTCGCCGACGACAGCAATCGCCACGAGCATCATAGTGAACATGCTCCTCCCCGCGGGCCGGTCTGGCCTCATGCCATTCTGCTTTTCGCCTATATGGGTCCCGTCGTCTTTCTGGTCGAACAGCTTGCGCGGCCGATCGATTACATTATCGAAACCCTGCATGCCCCAACCGCATTTGGCGGTGTCGTCATGGCCATCCTTGTCGCGACACCCGAGGCAATCAGCGCCGTGCGCGCGTCCGTCGCCAACAATCTTCAGCGCGCCGTCAACATCTTTCTTGGTTCGGTATTGTCGACGATCGGGCTAACCGTGCCGGCAATGCTTGTCATCAGCCGTCTTTACGGGCACCCGGTGACGCTCGGCCTGGAACATGGAGACCTGGTGATGCTCCTACTCACTCTGGCCGTCAGCATCATCACCTTTGCCAGCGGCCGCACGCACCTCATGCAAGGTGCTGTCCATCTGGTGCTTTTCCTGGCTTACGTGCTGCTCATTTTCCAGCAATGAAACCCGCCCGATTGCGGCCGCGCAAGATCAGGAAAGTAAAGAGTTCCGTGCTTGGTCCGTCTTCCGCTATGATGACGGGAGCTATTGCGCAGCTTGCAAGGTGGCTGCAGGACTTACGTGGCAATACGGAGACCGGACTTGGGCTCACTGTTGGTTGGCGGGCTTGTATTTGTTTTTCTGTCGATGGCAACATCGATAGGATTGCTGGTGCGCGGCCGCTTGCCGGATCACCATCTCAATGCAGAATCCAAGGACGTCATCAGGCTGGCGACCGCCGTGGTGGGAACGCTGTCGGCTCTGGCTCTCGGCCTTCTGATCGCATCCGCCAAGTCGTCCTATGACAACGCCGAAGTGGAAATGAGAACGGCGGCGGCACGGGTACTCCTGCTTGACCGCGTCATGGCGCAATACGGGCCGGAAACCAACAAGGCGCGTCAATTGCTGCGTGAACTCATCGAGAAACGGCTGAGCCGTGGCTGGACTGCCGAAACCACCGACGAGACATCCGGCAATGCGCCGGGGGAATATCAGGATATCGAGGCGGTTCAGGCCGACCTTCGATCCCTGGCGCCGAGGGATGCCGTGCAGCACTCTCTCCAGGCGCGTGCGATGGAAGTGAGCGGCATGTTGGCCGAAACCCACTGGCTGTTGGTCGAATCCGGCAAAGAGGGTTTGCCCTGGGCCTTTCTGACCGTTCTCGTCTGTTGGCTCTCGCTGCTCTTTGCGACCTTCGGGCTGCAGGCGCCGGCCAATCCGACAGTGCTGTCAATTCTGCTCGTCTGCGCCCTGTCCGTCGCCGGCGCCATCTTCCTGGTTTCGGATATGGCCAACCCATATGTCGGGCTGATCCGTGTTTCGGATGCACCATTACAGTTTGCCATCGAACGGCTGGGGAAACCGTAGCCGCGTCATCTTATCCATCGAGGAAGAGCTCACAGTTTAATTGTGCACCAGCAGCTATTGCAATTTTTAGCAATGCCGCGACATAATATCGCATGCCCGGAACTTTTCGGAGAGGGGTCGTCTCCACCGAGGCACGCATGAAGACTACAGCGCCGCGCGTCTTTTCAGACGCGCAAAGGACGCAGTAGATCATTGAAATTGCTGCATAATTCAAAAAACCGATTTGATTCTATGAATTATGCAGTAGGCTCGTAAACATCGGGGCGGCGGCAATGCGTGTGAGATTGTATCAGGGTCTGCACCTGTCCGTGATGCTTGCCGGCATGGCAATTCTCGCTGGCTGTGAGGAAAGCGGCAACACCTACGTTGCCCCTCCTCCACCTCCGGTTCGTATCGCCCAGCCGGTCCAGCAACCGGTAACGCTCTATTTCGAACTCACCGGCAACACGGCGCCGCTCAACTCCGTCGATATCGAGGCGCGCGTCCAAGGCTACGTCCAATCGATCGATTACCAGGACGGCATGACGGTGATGAAGGGCACCAAGCTCTTCGGAATTGAGCGCAACACTTATCAGGCACAACTGGATCAGGCCAAGGCATCGCTCGCCTCGCAACAAGCGTCCCAGGTCGGCGCGAAGCAGGAATACGACCGGCAGCTCAATCTGTCGAAGCAACAGGTCACCACCCAGACCGCGGTTGACAGCGCCAAAGCGACGCTCGACGAGGCGAATGCATCCATCCTCAATGCCCAGGCCAATCTCGATCTTGCGACGATCAACCTCGGATATACGGAGGTGCTTGCCCCGTTCGACGGCACCGTCACCGATCACCTCGTCGATATCGGCGCGCTTGTCGGCGTATCCGGTCCCACCAAACTCGCCAGCATCGTTCAGACCGATCCGCTTTATGCCTATTTCAACGTCAGCGAAACCCAGGTGCTGATGATCAAGGAAACCCTGGCAAGGCAGGGGCGCACCTTCAAGCAGACGGATCTTCCGAGCATTCCGGCAGAACTCGGCCTGCAGACCGAGGAAGGCTACCCGCATAAGGGACATCTCGACTACGTCTCGCCGCAGCTCGATGCCTCTACAGGCACGCTTCAGGTGCGCGCCCTCTTCGATAACAAGGACCACGCCATGCTGCCTGGTCTCTTCGTGCGCGTCCGGGTGCCGGTCGGCCACAACGACAAGGCTCTGCTGGTGCGCGACGACGCCATCGGAACGAACCAGCTGGGCAGCTACCTGCTCGTTCTAGGCAAGGATGACGTCATCGAGCAGAAGCAGGTCAAGACCGGCCAGCGCGAAGGTGCGCTCCGTGTCATCGACTCCGGCCTCGATCCGGCCGACTGGGTCGTGACGCAAGGTATCCAGCAGGCCATCCCCGGCGGCAAGATCGCGCCCGAGAAAATAGAAATGAACCCGCCGGCAGCTTCCGCCGGCGATGCCAAGGCCAAGACCACCACGCAATGAATCCGCCGCCATGCTTCATCTGAACGTCTAAGGACAACAGCATGATCTCGCGTTTCTTCATCGAGCGACCGATACTCGCCAATGTTCTGGCGTTGGTTTTCGTGCTCATCGGCGCGGTGGCGCTGTTCCAGCTGCCTGTGGCGCAATATCCGAATGTCGTTCCGCCAACGGTGCAGGTGACGACGCGCTTCCCGGGCGCCAGCGCACAGACCCTCGTCGATACCGTCGCGCTGCCGATCGAACAACAGGTCAACGGCGTGCAGGACATGCTCTATATGCAGTCGACGAGCGCAAGCGACGGCACCTATTCCCTGACCGTGACCTTTGCCATCGGAGCGGATCCGGACCAGGCCCAGGTTCTGGTGCAAAACCGCGTCGCCATAGCAATGTCATCGCTTCCCGAAGCGGTGCAGCTTCAGGGCGTGACGACGCAAAAGAAGTCGACGGCGATCCTCGGCTTCGTCAGCCTGACCTCGCCCGACAGCCGCTATGACAGCCTGTTCTTGTCGAACTACGCCGTCATCAATCTTCAGAATGAACTCGCCCGCCTGCCGGGTGTCGGCAATGTCACCGTGTTCGGGGCCGGCCAATATGCCATGCGCATCTGGATGGATCCGAACCTGCTGCAGGCGCGCGGCCTGACGCCGCAGGATGTGGTCAGCGTCGTGCAGCAGCAAAGCCAGGAGGTGGCCGCCGGCCAGATCGGCATTCCGCCGGTACCGAAGGGACAGGTCTTCCAATACACGCTGAACGTCAATGGCCGATTGAACGAGGCGGCCGACTACGAAAACATCGTCGTCAAGGTCGAGAGCGGACAGGGCGGCCGTGTTACCCGGATCCGCGATATCGGCCGCGTCGAACTCGGCGCCCAGACTTACAGTCAGTCCTTCATGCAGAACGGCCGGCCGGCTGCCGGCATCGGCATTTTTCAGCTGCCGGAGGCAAATGCCATCGCGGTGGCGCAGGTGGTGAACACGAAAATGCAGGAGCTCTCGAAGAGCTTCCCGCCGGGCCTCGAATATCACGTGCCGTTCGACACGACAAAATTCGTCGAGGCCTCCATCGACGAGGTTTACGTCACCTTGATCGAGGCCGGCATTCTCGTTCTCATCGTCATTCTCGTGTTCCTGCAGGATTGGCGGGCGATGCTCGTGCCGGCGACCACCGTTCCGGTCACCATCATCGGCGCCTTCGCGGCCATGGCAGCATTGGGTTTCACCGTCAACCTGTCGACGCTGTTTGCCATCGTTCTCGCCATCGGTATCGTCGTTGATGATGCCATCGTCATTGTCGAAGGGGTCGCCCGACACATCGAGGCCGGCATGTCCGGCCGAAAGGCGGCCGAAAAGGCGATGGAGGAGCTGCTTGGCCCGGTCATCGGCATTACGCTGGTGCTGATGGCCGTTTTCATTCCGGCCGCCTTCCTGCCCGGCCTGACCGGACAGCTCTACCGGCAGTTCGCCCTCGTCATCGCCGCCACGGCACTGATCAGCGCCATCAATGCCGTCACGCTGAAACCGACGCAATGTGCCCTTTGGCTGCGGCCACCAGTCCCGCCAGAGAAACGCAACATCTTCTATCGCGGCTTCAACAAGGTCTACGACAGGGGTGAACGCAGCTATGCCGGGCTGATCGGATCGATGACCCGCCACAGCGGTATCATGGTCATAGCAGCACTTGCGCTGATCGGTGTCGCCGTCTGGGGGCTCGCCCGTCTGCCGACTGCGTTTCTGCCCATCGAGGATCAAGGCTATGTGCTGATCAGTGCGCAGCTGCCCGACGGCGCATCGAAGGAGCGCACCGACGCGGTGATGGAAGAGGTCGGCAAGATCGCCGAAGCCACGCCTGGCGTCGATCAGGTGCTGACCATCAGCGGCATCTCCGTTCTCGACAACAATGCCAGTCTGCAGAATGCCGGCGTCGCCTATGTCGTGCTGAAGGATTGGGACGAGCGCGGCAAGGAAAAGGGGCAGGATCTGCTGTCGATCTACCAGCATTTGAACGGCACGCTGCAAAGCGTGCTCGCCGCCAAGACGCTGGTGGTCGTGCCACCTCCGATCCAGGGCGTCGGCAATGCCAGTGGCTTTACCATGCAGGTCGAGATCAGGAACGGCATTTCCGACTACCCGCTGCTGCAATCGCTTGCCGACACGATCGTCAAGAACGGCGGTGCTCAGTCATCCCTGCAAAGGCTGAGCACGCCTTTTCGCTCGAACGTGCCGCAACTCGCAGTCTCTGTCGACCGGATCAAGGCGGAGACGCTAGGGGTTACCGTGGGCCAGGTTTTCTCGGCTCTCTCCAGTTACGTCGGATCGAGCTATGTCACCCAGTTCAACAAATTTGGCCGGACCTTCCAGGTCTATGCGCAAGCCGCTTCCGATTTCCGGGTCAGCGCCGAAGACATCCGCAATCTGAAGGTCAAGGCCGGTGACGGCACGATGGTGCCGCTCGGCACGGTCGTCGATGTCACCGCGACACAAGGCCCATCTCTGATCAGCCTCTACAATCTCTACCCGTCTGCAACGATCGTTGGCGGGCCTGCCGCAGGCTTCAGTTCCGGCCAGTCGCTCGACGTCATGGAGCAGATTGCCGATCAGACACTGCCACCGGGCACAGGCTTCGAATGGACGGCGCTGTCCTATCAGGAGAAGGCCGTGGGCGGGCAGATCTATTTCATCTTCGCGCTCGCCATGCTCCTCGTCTATTTCGTGCTCGCAGGCCAGTATGAAAGCTGGATCTTGCCGCTGGCAGTCCTTCTCGCCGTGCCGCTCGCCCTCCTTGGCACAGTGGCAGCGCTTATGGCAGCCGGCGTTGCCAACAACCTTTATACGCAGATCGGCCTTATCCTGCTGATCGCGCTTGCATCGAAGAATGCCATCCTCATCGTCGAATATGCTAGGGAAAGGCGGGCGGAAGGCATGGAAATACTGGATGCGGCCGTCGAGGCCGCCCGCTTGCGTTTCCGGCCAATTTTGATGACGTCCTTCGCCTTTATCCTCGGCGTCCTGCCGCTCGTGCTGGCGACTGGCGCCGGCGCATCCGCCCGCAAATCTATCGGCATATCGGTCTTCAGCGGCATGATCGCCTCGACCTGCCTCGCCGTGCTCTTTGTCCCGTCCTTCTACGTCCTGTTGCAGCGCCTCGAGGAATATTGGAAAGGGCGCACAAAGACCGCAGGCCTGGCGGAAACGGAGATATCGAAGGTTCAGTAGGGCAGTCACGACGGCCCGTCGCGCGATCACCTACGGTTTGGTGCGCAGGCAGGTTGCCGTTCGGGGTGGCTCTTCACAGCGGGGATTCGAACAGCCACTAAAGTCCCGAGGTCAGCACCCTGTGACAGGCAGGCGACACGCGTTGCAGATTGTCCCGCAGGCAAGCGATACCCCGCCCTCCGCCCAGAGGCACCATCCGGCACAGGGCTCGAAAATCCGATCCGCAGGTTTCGCGCAGGACCATCAATTCCTCGCGCGGCGAGAAGGCCGGCATCATGGCCCGGGGAGCAGGTGTGGTCGCAACCGTCGCCGCGGCACCGCCGCCGGCTGGGGTTGATCCTGCTGATCCTCCCCCGGTAGATCCGCCCAAGGCCGCAACGGCTTGCTGACATGGCGCCGAAAGAGCGGCATTGTGCTGCTGCAAGCAGCTGAGTGCCTCGGTGCCGCCCGGTGTGACGCCGGAGCATTGCGCCATGAAATCCCGTTGGCAGGCCGATTTGACGGCGTTGCGCTGCGCCTGGGTCGGCTGATGCGCCGGTGTGCCCGTCGCCGGCGCTGGCGCTGGCGCCGTCACCCCGGTAGTTGCGGGCGCCGCCGGGACCGGCTCCGCGGATGTCGACTTGGGTTTGCTCACCGCCGACACCGCCTTCCGGCAGCCCGCTGACAGTGTGGCATTATGCTGTTGCAGACAAGTGAGCGCCTCGATGCCGCCCGGCGTCACCCCTGAACATTGCGCTATGAAATCGGATCGACACTCCGCCCTGATCGCATTGCGCTGCTCTTCAGTCGGCGCCTGCGCGGACGCGACACCTGCAAAGAGCGCCATTGCGCAGAGCGCTGGCAATCCCGAGATACCAAACAAAAGACGCCGCCGTCCATGCGGAGCCGTCAGTAGAGAAGATGCCCACTTTCGCATTATTCCTCTCCCTACAAATTTATAATTTACTTCATGAAATCGAACGCCCTGCTGAATAGGATAATATACGCCCCGCCAATTGGAGGGACGTTGCTTGCCGCCGCGAAAATATTAAAACGCCGGCCCCACGTATATTAGAATATTGCTACTTTAGCAACTATCGTGCGCCTGAAAACTGATCGGGGGAAATCTATCCCCATCAGC
This sequence comes from Rhizobium sp. CB2179, assembly GCF_057653455.1. Taxonomy (NCBI): domain Bacteria; kingdom Pseudomonadati; phylum Pseudomonadota; class Alphaproteobacteria; order Hyphomicrobiales; family Rhizobiaceae; genus Rhizobium; species Rhizobium sp. CB2179. The sequence goes on from NZ_CM172781.1 coordinate 4,021,638, forward strand.
CTTCTGATCGGAAACCATGCACCTCAAAGCAAGTTAACAGGTTCTGCTAATACATGCCGCCGTCATGCCGCAGCCTCGTACCCACTTGAAGCCGCGCTCTCGTGGCCTTCAAGCCGAAAGCGTGCAATCATGTCGGTAAGTGCAAGCGCCTCGGACGATAGCTGTCGGGTTGCAGCATTCGTCTCTTCCACCATCGCCGCATTTTGCTGCGTCATACGATCAATATTGTTCACCGAGGCGTTGATCGAATGGAGTGTCGTCGCTTGGTCGCGGCTTGACGAGGCGATGAGCTCGATATGACTGACGATGTGGACGATCTCGCTGGAAATCTCCATCAACGCATTGCCGGTGCGGCCGACGAATTCGGAGCCGGACGCAACCTCACGGACGGAATTGTTGATGAGCTCGCTGATTTCCTTGGCTGCGCGCGCCGATCGCTGCGCCAACTCCCGCACTTCCTGTGCCACGACAGCAAAGCCCTTACCGGCCTCACCCGCTCTTGCCGCTTCGACTCCCGCATTTAGGGCCAACAGATTGGTCTGGAAAGCGATGGAGTCGATGGCGCTGACAATCTGAACGATCTTGCCCGACGCGTCCTCAATCCGTCCCATCGCCGAAACCGCGTTTTGGACCACTGAGGCCGAGGCGTCGGCACCCTGTTTGGCGCGTTGGACAAGCGCAAGCGCTGCTGCTGCCCGTCCTGAAGAGGTGTTGACGGCGGAAGAAATTTCCTCCACTGCCGCTGCGGTTTCCTCAAGTGCGGCCGCCTGCTTTTCCGTTCGGCTGGCCAGGTCATCAACGGCTTCCGCCATCTGGCGGCCATTGTCGCTGATGAGGGAAGAGGTCTCGCGGATATCGCAGAGCGTCTCCCTGAGACCCGCGACCGACATGTTGAAATCGGTGCGGATCCGGTCGAGTTCGGGGGCAAAGAGCTTATCGATGGAAAAATTCAATTCCCCGCGCGACAGCCGCGTGAGCCCTTCTGCAAGCGCCTCGATTGCGGCGTCAACCTGGACCTTGGCGCTACGTCGCTCGAGTTCGTTGCGGGCGCGCTCGGATTCCGCATCGCTCCGCGCGATCTCTGCCTGTTGTTCCATTTCGACATTCGATAGCGCATTTTGTTTGAAGACGGAAAGCGCACGGGCCATTTCGCCGATTTCGTCGCCCCGTGCCTCGCCGGTGATTGCGGTATCGAGCCTTCCCTCTGCGATCTTGCGCATCGCTGCGGTAATCTGCGTGATCGGTCCCTTCAGGGTGACGACCAGCGCGGCACCCGCGGTCATAGCGATCAGGATGCCGATGACAATGGCGCCGCCAGATATCCTATTGGCCTGTTGACGATCCTGCCCAGCATTTTGCCTCTGCGTCTCGGCGAATTGAGCAAGCAGGTTCCAGGTGTTGTCGATCTGCCCCGCAGCGCTGTCGAACTCACCGAGCTTGCGCGCCGCACCTTCCGAGAGCGCTGCCGCGTTCGCCGCGAGCAGGTCGAGGACGGGTTGAGCCTTCTTCGGAATTTCGGCAAAGAGGGGATCGTCGTTCACCACGCCGGCGAGACGGCCGAGCTCGGTCTGATACATGTAGATCGACTGCTGGACTTTCTTCACTCGCGCGTCGTCTGGATTGCCGGCGAGTTCGGCGAAGCCGACGCGGATCTCGTTATTGCTGTTAACGATGGCGCGCAGTTCATTGCCGACATTCGTGGCCTGAGAGATATCCTTGTCCGACGCGGCAAGCGCAAGCACGGAGGTCCGCATCAGATCGTCGCCAATCGTCTTGAGACTGTCGCCAGTTGCAGCAAGATTGGCGACGGCGGTATCCGTTGCTGGGACATCCAAAGTGTCAGGCGACACCTTCGAAACGTTGGCGATGGCATCCACAGCAGCGGCATACTGCGCGGCGAGGGCTTCGGTCGCTACAGCAGGCGAAAGCGGCTCCTTTGCCTTTTGCAAATCGGGCACATATTTGGCTAGCAGGCTAACTTTGTCAGCCGGCGTCGTCGCATTCGTATAGTCATTGCGAAGTTTTGTCGCGACACTGGCGGCGGCGCTGACGGAGACGGAATTATTTAGACCGGCCTTGTTGGCATTTTCCAACTTTTTCGCGCCGGCCATCAGCATGAACGAGCGCTTGCCAACCTGCCCTTGCAGGTCAAGAAGTGCCGCGGAAGCAGCGTCAACATCACTGAGAATTTTCTGCTGTCCCGTTTCGATTTGCCAGATCGCTTCGATCTTTTGCGGGATGATTTGCGACTGGTCAAGCGCCTGGTCAAGAAGCCCCACATCGGTCGTCGGCCTTAGCCTCTCGATCGTCTGCTTCAGGTTTTCCAGTTGCTCACGGGCGTCCGCAAGCGCGGTGTCTCGGGCTTCCTGCGACGGCTTCATCAGAAAGCCGGTCATGCTGGAAGAAACATGTTTGAACCCGTTCAGGGATTGCAAAACATGGTTGGAGATCTCCATCCGTCCCTCGAGAAGGCTGGACGCGTAGTACCCCGTCAGTCCCACTGCGCATAGGCTAAAGACGAATGGCGCCAATAGTACGAGCACCTTCGTCTGAATGCGAACCCGCGACATCAAACCACTTACCACGACCGCATCCCCACCACCGATTGGAGCTAAACTGTCATTCTTTGTTTAAGAACCGATAAATGGGTTGATCCGAAGGCTATGCACGCTTCACCTATCGGGGCGAAGGCACGGTTCATCATCCGATCACCGCGACCCGGGTGTCTGCCATGACCTTTGCGTATTATTTTTATGGAATTTGGTTTCGGTTTGAGGCTTTGTCCCGTTCGGGTCTTAAAACAGTCCACTGGACTGTTTTATCGGGCGTTGCCCGATCGACCGCTCACCCTTCAGGTTATGGTGAGCTTTGCGAACGAGGAGCTCCCATCGCCAGGGAAAGCGAAGCTTTTCCGCCAGCGATAAGAAGGTAGATGCTGATCTTTAAGAGGATTTGGTTGCGGGGGCAGGATTTGACCTGCGGCCTTCAGGTTATGAGCCTGACGAGGCGAGGCGGATAAGCAATCGATCCAGTGAATCGATTGCCCGCCGAGCGGGCTGCTCCACGAGGAGCATTTTGATCTTTAGAGAGGAAGGATTGGTTGCGGGGGCAGGATTTGAACCTGCGGCCTTCAGGTTATGAGCCTGACGAGCTACCGGGCTGCTCCACCCCGCGCCAGCGCAAATCCGTGGGATTTGCTGATGTATTGTAACACAAAAGGCCGCTTTGCGAGCGGCCCTTTTTGTTCGGCATGGGCCGCAGAGTTTGTGATGAGAAGATTGTTTTACATAAGTTGCGCTTTGCAGACCTGGCAGCGACCTACTCTCCCGCGTCTTAAGACGAAGTACCATGGGCGCAGGGGCGTTTCACGGCCGTGTTCGGAAAGGGAACGGGTGCAGCCACCCCGCCATAACCACCAGGTCGGCAAAGCGCAACTATATGTTTTGAGAAGCTGGCAGGCGTTAGCCTGTTTTCTTTTTTTGAACACGTCTTTGAACCTTCTTGAGGGCGTCGGAGCAGCGCTCCGCAAGGCCAAGTGGCCGTCGCGCCTTGTGGCGCGGCCCGTCCGGAGCGAAGCGGCAAAGCCGCGACAGCGCCAGGACAAAGGTCTGGCACATCGAACGAAGTTCGATGAGCATAGTCAATGAGAACGATCAAGCCAATCGAGCTATTAGTACCGGTAAGCTTCATGCGTTGCCGCACTTCCACACCCGGCCTATCAACGTGGTCGTCTTCCACGGCTCTGATAGGGAATACTCGTTTTCAGGTGGGTTTCCCGCTTAGATGCCTTCAGCGGTTATCCCGTCCATATGTAGCTACCCTGCTATGCCCTTGGCAGGACAACAGGTCCACCAGAGATATGTCCATCCCGGTCCTCTCGTACTAGGGACAGATCCTGTCAATATTCCTACACCCACGGCAGATAGGGACCGAACTGTCTCACGACGTTCTGAACCCAGCTCACGTACCGCTTTAATTGGCGAACAGCCAAACCCTTGGGACCTGCTCCAGCCCCAGGATGCGATGAGCCGACATCGAGGTGCCAAACAACCCCGTCGATATGGACTCTTGGGGGTCATCAGCCTGTTATCCCCGGCGTACCTTTTATCCGTTGAGCGATGGCCCTTCCACGCGGGACCACCGGATCACTATGACCGACTTTCGTCTCTGCTCGACTTGTCAGTCTCGCAGTCAGGCGGGCTTATGCCATTGCACTCGACGACCGATTTCCGACCGGTCTGAGCCCACCATCGCGCGCCTCCGTTACTCTTTCGGAGGCGACCGCCCCAGTCAAACTACCCACCATACACTGTCCCGGACCCGGATGACGGGCCGCGGTTAGACATCCATGACGATAAGGGTGGTATTTCAAGGATGGCTCCACGGAAACTGGCGTCCCCGCTTCAAAGCCTACCACCTATCCTACACATGCCGACACGAATGCCAGTGTAAAGCTATAGTAAAGGTGCACGGGGTCTTTCCGTCTGACCGCAGGAACCCCGCATCTTCACGGGGAATTCAATTTCACTGAGTCTATGTTGGAGACAGCGGGGAAGTCGTTACGCCATTCGTGCAGGTCGGAACTTACCCGACAAGGAATTTCGCTACCTTAGGACCGTTATAGTTACGGCCGCCGTTTACTGGGGCTTCGATTCAAAGCTTGCACCTCTCCTCTTAACCTTCCAGCACCGGGCAGGCGTCAGACCCTATACGTCGTCTTGCGACTTCGCAGAGCCCTGTGTTTTTGATAAACAGTCGCTACCCCCTGGTCTGTGCCACCCCATAATAGTTGCCTACCATGGGGTCACGCTTCTTCCGAAGTTACGCGTGCAATTTGCCGAGTTCCTTCAACATAGTTCTCTCAAGCGCCTTGGTATACTCTACCTGACCACCTGTGTCGGTTTCGGGTACGGTCTATACGGTGGAGCTATTTCCTGGAACCGCTCCGCTGCCCATCCAATCCAATAAGAATGAACAACTTGTGCAATCCGTCACTACCACCAGGCCCACGAATATTAACGTGGTTCCCATCGACTACGCATTTCTGCCTCGCCTTAGGGGCCGGCTAACCCTGCTCAGATTAACTTTAAGCAGGAACCCTTGGTCTTTCGGCGAGAGGGTCTCTCACCCTCTTTATCGTTACTCATGTCAACATTCGCACTTCCGATACCTCCAGGAGCCCTCACGGGTCTCCCTTCATCAGCTTACGGAACGCTCCGCTACCACGTGTATTGCTACACATCCTCAGCTTCGGTGCATGGCTTCAGCCCCGTTACATTTTCGGCGCAAAGACCCTTATTTAGACCAGTGAGCTGTTACGCTTTCTTTAAATGATGGCTGCTTCTAAGCCAACATCCTGGTTGTTTTGGGATCCTCACATCCTTTCCCACTTAGCCATGACTTGGGGACCTTAGCTGGAGGTTAGGGTTGTTGCCCTTTTCACGACGGACGTTAGCACCCGCCGTGTGTCTGCCGAGTAGTACTCCCCGGTATTCGGAGTTTGGTTAGGATCAGTAAGACGGTGAGTCCCCATAGCCCATCCAGTGCTCTACCCCCGGGGGTATTCGCTCGACGCTCTACCTAAATAGATTTCGCGGAGAACCAGCTATTTCCGAGTTTGATTGGCCTTTCACCCCTAGCCACAAGTCATCCCAATCTATTGCAACAGATGCGGGTTCGGTCCTCCAGTTGGTGTTACCCAACCTTCAACCTGCTCATGGCTAGATCACTCGGTTTCGGGTCTAATGCAACAAACTAAATCGCCCTATTCAGACTCGCTTTCGCTTCGCCTACACCTACCGGCTTAAGCTTGCTTGTTACACTAAGTCGTTGACCCATTATACAAAAGGTACGCCGTCACCCT
>NZ_CM172781.1:4032500-4575000 GCF_057653455.1 Rhizobium sp. CB2179
GCCCCCCGGCCAGAACCTGCCGCGCGTCTATGACGGCATCTATCGTGCTGCCCTTTCCTACGGCATGACCAAGGATATGACGGCGCTGATCATCAAGCTGCTCGCCAGCAATGTCGATTTCCAGGCGCAGCTGAGGCCCACCGACAGTCTCGAAGCCTTCTTCTCCGTCGCCGACAGCGCCGGTCAGGCGACCGAGGATTCCGAACTGCTCTATGTCAACGCCCGTTTCGGCGATACGCAGACGCGCTTCTACCGCTTCCAGGACCCCGAAGACGGCACGGTCGATTATTTCGACGAGAACGGCAAGAGCATCCGCCAGTTCCTGCTGCGTAACCCGGTTCCGAACGGCATCTTCAAATCGGGCTTCGGCATGCGCCGCCATCCGATCCTCGGTTTTGCCCGCATGCACACCGGCGTCGATTGGGCTGCACCGCGCGGCACGGCGATCATCGCCGCCGGCAACGGCACGGTCGAAAAAGCCGGCTGGGATTCCGGCGGTTACGGCAACCAGACGATCGTGCGCCATGCCAACGGCTATGAATCCTCCTACAATCACCAGAGCGCCATCGCCAAGGGCGTCGTCCCCGGTGCCAAGATCCGCCAGGGCCAGGTGATCGGCTGGGTCGGCACGACGGGCGAATCCACCGGCCCTCACCTGCATTACGAGCTGATCGTCAACGGCACCAAGGTCGATCCGCTGCGCATCCGCCTGCCGGGCGGCAAATCGCTGCAGGGCGAGGCGCTGGCGAAATTCGAAGACGAGCGCAAACGCATCGATACGCTGCTCAACAACCAGACGCCGGACCAGGTGGCGAGCAAGTAGCGTCCATCTACGCTGCTTCCCCTCCAACAAACGGCCCCGACCATCCAACGAAAAATGGCGGCCGAAGCCGCCATTTCTCATTCATCCGGCAAACTGGATTTACGCTGCTTCGCTCACCGTCTGCCTCGTCCTGAACTGCAGCCGGTCCGAACCGCTCGTCACCGTCACCGTCGATCCATCCGGCACCTGGCCGGACAGGATCTGCTCGGCCAGCGGATCCTGCACGAACTTCTGGATCACCCGCTTCAGCGGCCTTGCACCGTAGACCGGATCGTAACCCTTGTTCGCCAGCCAGTGCCGGGCTTCCTCGTCGAGATCGATGATGATCTTGCGCTCGGACAGCAAAGCCACCAGCCGCTTCAGCTGGATATCGACGATCGCGCCCATCTCCTCGCGCTTCAAGCGATGGAACAGAATGATCTCGTCGATGCGGTTCAGGAATTCCGGCCGGAAATGCCCGCGCACGACCTCCATCACCTGCTCGCGAACCGTGTCGCTGTCGTCGCCATCCCTCAGTTGCGTCAGATATTCGGCGCCGAGGTTCGAGGTCATGATGATCATCGTGTTGCGGAAATCGACCGTCCGGCCCTGACCGTCGGTCAGGCGTCCATCGTCCAGCACCTGCAGCAGGATATTGAAGACGTCGGGATGCGCCTTTTCGATCTCGTCGAACAGCACGACCTGATAGGGTCTGCGACGCACGGCTTCCGTCAGCGCTCCGCCTTCGTCATAACCGACATAGCCGGGAGGTGCACCGATCAGCCGGGCAACGGAGTGCTTCTCCATATATTCCGACATGTCCATGCGCACCATCGCCGTTTCGTCGTCGAAGAGGAAGCGGGCGAGCGCCTTGGTGAGCTCCGTCTTGCCGACGCCGGTCGGGCCGAGGAAGATGAACGAGCCGATCGGCCGGTTCGGATCCTGCAGGCCGGCGCGCGCGCGGCGGACGGCGCGCGACACGGCCTGAACCGCATCGCCTTGGCCGATCACCGATTTCGCCAGTTCGTCTTCCATCCGAAGCAGCTTGTCACGTTCGCCCTCCAGCATCCTGTCGACCGGAATGCCGGTCCAGCGGGAAACGATATGGGCGATATTGTCGGGGGTGACCACCTCCTGCACCATCGCGCCGCGGTCGCCATCCTGCTTCTCGGCATCGACGAGCTGCTTTTCAAGATCGGGAATGACGCCGTAGGTCAGCTCGCCGGCACGCTGGAATTCGCCTTTGCGCTGGGCGATCGCCAGTTCGTTGCGGGCATCATCGAGCTGCTTCTTGAGATCGGCGGCAAGGCCGAGTTTCTGCTTTTCCGCCTGCCAGCGGGCCGTCAGCGCATCGGCCTGTTCCTCGAGATCGGTCACTTCGGTTTCAAGCCGCTTCAGACGGTCGGCAGACGCGACGTCCGTTTCCTTTTTCAGCGCTTCGCGCTCGATCTTCAGCTGCATGATACGGCGGTCGAGTTCGTCGAGCTCTTCCGGCTTGGAATCCACCTGCATGCGCAACCGCGCTGCCGCCTCGTCCATCAGGTCGATCGCCTTGTCCGGCAGGAAACGATCGGTGATATAGCGGTTGGAAAGCGTCGCCGCAGCCACCAGCGCCGCATCGGCGATGCGCACCTTGTGATGCTGCTCGTATTTTTCCTTCAAGCCGCGCAGGATCGAGATCGTGTCTTCGACCGTCGGTTCATCGACGACGACGGGCTGGAAGCGGCGGGCAAGGGCCGGATCCTTCTCGACATGTTTGCGGTATTCGTCGAGCGTGGTCGCGCCGACGCAATGCAGCTCACCGCGGGCAAGAGCCGGCTTCAGGAGGTTGGAGGCATCCATCGCCCCATCCGCCTTGCCTGCGCCGACCAGCGTGTGCATCTCGTCGATGAACAGGATGATCTCGCCGTTTTCCGCCTGGACTTCATTGAGCACGGCCTTCAGCCGCTCCTCGAATTCGCCGCGGTATTTCGCACCGGCAATCAGCGCGCCCATGTCGAGCGCCATCAGCTTCTTGTCCTTGAGCGATTCCGGCACGTCACCGTTGACGATGCGCAGCGCCAGGCCCTCGACGATCGCCGTCTTGCCGACGCCGGGTTCGCCGATCAGCACTGGATTGTTCTTGGTACGGCGCGAAAGCACCTGGATGGTGCGGCGGATTTCGTCGTCGCGGCCGATCACCGGGTCGAGCTTGCCCTCGCGGGCTTCGGCGGTGAGATCGCGTGCGAACTTCTTCAGCGAGTCAAAACCCTGCTCGGCATTGGAGGAATCCGCCGTCCGGCCCTTGCGGATGTCGTTGATGACCTGGTTGAGGCCCTGGGCCGTCACGCCTGCGTTCTTCAGCGTCGAAAAGGTCGAGGCCGAGGATTCGATCGCCAGCGCCTGCAGCAGGCGCTCGACGGTTACGAAGCTGTCGCCGGCCTTCTTCGCCGCTTCTTCGGCGGTCGAAAGGACCTTAGCGAGCGGTTGTGCCAGATAGATGTTGCCGTTGCCGCCGGAGATCTTCGGCAACTTGGCGAGAGCCGCGTCATTGGCCAGGCGGGCGGCCTTGGCATCGCCGCCGGCGCGCTCGATCAGCGACGCCGCCATGCCCTGATCGTCGTCGAGCAGGACTTTCAGCACATGTTCGGGCGTGAATTGCTGGTGACCCTGCGCCAGCGCATAGGTCTGGGCGGACTGGATGAAACCGCGCACCCGCTCCGAATATTTCTCGATATTCATATTCTGCCTCCATGGATCGCCCTGCCCTGACGAGGCGCAGACCGATGATTGAGATCGACCCCCTGAAAAGGCAGGTCGCGCTTTGCCCGGCTGGGATTCGGGCGAAGCAGTTCGAAGAGAATATGGTAGCCTGTTCAGCGAGTTTAAAGAGCCCATAAAATGAAAATCCCCGGCACAAGGCCGGGGATTTTCAAGCTAATTCGAGTAGATGGCATGAACGTCACGCTCTCCCTGAAGGGGAAGCGAAATCCTCATTCCGATGTGACGTCAGCCAGCACTGGCGCCTCGGCAGAGGCACCTTCGCCTTCAGCGGCTGCTTCTTCGCCCTCGGCACCCCGACGCGGGCGACGGGGGCGGCTGCCGGTGCTGCGGCGGCGGGGCTGGCGTTCGCGCGGCTGGCCGCCGGCACCTTCCTCGTCCATGGCGACTTCGGCCGGAATGCCTTCGATCTCCGGCTGCGGGCCGGTTCCATCGATGACCTCGGACTGGGGTGCCGGCGCAGGCGCCTGAGCGGCTACCGGCTTCGGCTGTGCCTGCGGCTGGTGCTGTCTGCTCTGCTGCGGCTGGTGCGGCCTGCTCTGCGGCGGCTGGACGATAACGACATCGTCGCCGTCATTGTCATTCTCATTGTCATTGTTGTCCATGTCGTCGCCGTCGCGGTCCGCACCGTCGCGATCATTGTACTCGCCGCGATCGTCGCGCTGGAAGCGTTCCTGCATCTGCGCCTGGGCGCTGGCGATGATACGATTATAATGTTCGGCGTGCTGGAGATAATTCTCGGCAATCACGCGGTCGCCGGAGCTTTGGGCGTCGCGGGCGAGCTGTGCGTATTTTTCGGCGATATGCTGCGCAGTACCGCGAATCTTCACATCGGGGCCGGAGCTGTCATAGGTCCGGGTCAGCGGATTGCCGCCCTTGCGGTTGAAATTGTTGTTATTGTTATTTCCACCGCCGCCGCCACCGCCGCCGTTGTTATTGTTGCCACGCCCTCGACCGCGCTTGTTCTGCTGTCCTGGCCTCATAGATCGTTCACCTGAATTCTCTGTTTGTGATGGATACATGGCACCAACCGCCATGACCGGAAAACCGGGTCAGGACCTTTGTGCCGCGAGCATACTGCGCCTTTGCGCCGACCTGCCGCTTGGTTCTCAAGTCAGTTTGACTGATTCACGCATTGGGTCGTGTTCAACCGTTGAAACTCTCGTTTAAAAGAGCGGGCCCCCGAGGCAAACCAAGTACCGAACGAATCTCGTTCATTCCTATCTGCCCAACACGTGACCGCAACCTATATTGCTTCACCGGGAAATCCAAGCCTTTTCTTCGCAATAACAATAATGTCCTGTTCAATGCCGCATTATCGTCTCTCACGCGAGCGCGAACACGAGCACCCTGTCGTTCTGACCATAATCTTTTACGGATTTGAGGCACCTGAAGCCCTTCGCTTCAAAGATCGCCGTCACGTCGTTTCGCTGATCGTAGCCGATCTCCAGTCCGACGACCCCATCGGGCCTGATGAACCTTGCCGCATCCTTGGCTATGGCTTTGTAAGCGTCAAGCCCATCCGGGCCGCCATCCAGAGCCGCAGCCGGATCAAATTTGGTCACTTCGGGAGCGAGATCGTGAATGACATTGGAAGCAATATAGGGCGGATTTGAGACAATCGCGTGAAAGGATCCCTGGATGTTCTCGAACCAACTCGACTGTACGACCTGAAAACGATCCTGCAATCCGTTTCTTTCTGCATTCGATCTTGCCGTCAGAAGTGCATCCGCCGATATGTCGCTGCCGACACCTGACGCATCAGGACAGTCGCTCAAAAGCGCAAGGCATATCGCCCCCGTCCCGGTTCCCATGTCAAGGATATGGAGACGGCTTTGCACCTTTGCAAGGTCCTTGAGATAGACGAGAACCGTATCGACCAGGATTTCCGTATCCGGCCGCGGTTCCAGCGTTTCCGCCGAGAGCCGAAGTGGCAGGCCATAGAATTCCCGCTCGCCGAGAATGCGATGCACCGGCTCATGACCGAGGCGCCGCTCCAGCGCCCTGAAAATCGCTTCGGCTTGCTCAGCAGAAAGCCTCTCGGCCGATCGCGTCAACAGCTCGGTCGGCGACAGTTTCAGAAGGCCCGCGACCAGCAGCCGCGCATCGGTCGCCGGGTCGACGATACCTGCTTCGGTGAAGCGGCGGCGCGCATCGGCAAGCATATCGGCGACCGTCGAGCTCATTGTTGCTCGCCGAGCTGCGCCAGCTGGCTGGCCTGGTAATCGGCCATCAGCGCGTCGACGACCTCCTCGATCTCGCCTTCCATCATCCGGTCGAGCTTATAGAGCGTCAGATTGATGCGATGGTCCGTTACCCGCCCCTGCGGGAAATTATAGGTGCGGATACGTTCCGAGCGATCGCCGGAGCCGACCTGGCTCTTGCGATCGGCAGAGCGCTCGCTATCGGCCCTCTGCCGCTCGGCATCGTAAAGCCTGGAGCGCAGCACCTGCATCGCCTTGGCGCGATTTTGGTGTTGCGATTTTTCCGAACTGGTGACGACGATGCCGCTCGGAAGATGGGTGATGCGCACTGCCGAGTCCGTCGTATTGACGTGCTGGCCGCCAGCACCCGAAGAGCGCATCGTGTCGATGCGGATGTCTTCGGCCCGGATCTCGATGTCGATCTCCTCGGCCTCCGGCAGCACCGCAACCGTTGCGGCCGACGTATGGATACGCCCACCCGCCTCGGTTTCCGGCACGCGTTGCACACGATGCACGCCGGATTCGAATTTCAGCTTGGCAAAGACACCCCTGCCGGTGATCGTCGCGATGATTTCCTTGTAGCCGCCGGCTTCGCCCTCGCTCGCCGAGAGCACCTCCACCTTCCAGCCCTTTTCCGCTGCAAAACGCTCGTACATGCGAAAGAGATCGCCGGCAAAAAGGGCCGCTTCCGAGCCGCCCGTGCCGGCGCGGATTTCGAGGATCGCGCTCTTTTCGTCGGCTGCGTCCTTCGGCAGAAGCAGGATCTGCATCTCCTGCTCAAGCACCTCGATCTGCTCTTTCACCTCGGGCAGCTCCAGCTCGGCGAGTTCGCGCATCTCGCGGTCGACCGACCTGTCCTCGAGCAGCGTTTCGAGATCGGCAAGCTCGGCGACCGCCTTCTCATAGACGCGGATCTTCGTCACGACAGGCTGCAGCTCGGAATATTCGGATGCGAGCTTCACATAGACATCGGCAGCCGGGCCAGCCGACATGCGCGCCTCGATCTCGCCGAAACGACGTTCCAGCTCGCGCATCTTTTCAACGGGAAGCTTCGCCACCCTTCACTCCGATTCTTCTTAATCTCTGTCTAAAGGGGAATATTGTGGCTCTCGGCGAAGCGGGCAAGCACCTCGCGCATCGGCATCAAGGCGTGGTGATCGTCCAGCACCTCGTCCATCGCCTTCGTCAGTGCCCCGACATCCAGCCCGAGCAGCATCGCCTTCACCGGCCCGATCGAGGCCGGCGACATCGAAATCGAGCGGAAGCCGATGCCGAGCAGCGCCATCGCCGAGATCGGTTTGCTGGCGAGTTCGCCGCAGAGCGTCACCGGTGTTTTGTTCCGGTCCGCCCCGCGTACGATATCGCGCAGGATGCGTAAGAACGGCTTGCCGAGCGGATCGAAGCGGTCCGAAACCCGCGCATTGCCGCGATCGACCGCCATCGAGAACTGGAAGAGGTCGTTCGAACCTACCGAGACGAAATCGACCGCCTCCATCAGTTCATCGAGCTGCCAGAGCAATGCAGGCACCTCCAGCATCGCGCCGAATTGCAGCTTGCGCGGCAGCCCGTGGCCGAAGCGCGACAGATGCTGCACTTCCTTCTGCAAGAGCTCGCGCACCATCTTCAGCTCGGAAACCTCGGTCACCATCGGCACCATCAGCTTCAGCTCGGTGTCGGCCGATGCCTTCAGCAGAGCACGCAACTGGGTGCGCAACAGACCCGGCCGGTCGAGCGACAACCGGATGGCGCGCCAGCCGAGGGCGGGATTTTCTTCCTCATGGCCACGGAAATAGGGCACGACCTTGTCGCCGCCGATATCGAGCGTACGGAAGGTGACAGTGCGGCCCGCCGCCTGCTTTATCACATTGCGGTAGAACTGCTCCTGCTCCTCCGCCTTCGGCATGGTGGAGGCGATCATGAACTGCAGCTCGGTGCGGAAAAGGCCGATGCCCTCGGCGCCCGATTCCGAAAGCTGCGGCAGGTCGACCAGCAGGCCGGCATTCATCATCAGCGCGATCCGTTGCCCATCCTTGGTCACCGGCTCGACGGCGCGCAGCGCCCGGAACTGCTCCTGCCGCCTGGCACGGAAGCGAACCTTCTCCTCGTAGGAACGCCGGTGATCGGCCATCGGCCGCAGATGCACATGTCCCTCGTCGGCATCGATGATCACGGCATCGCCATTCTCGGCGAGCGCCACCACGCCCGCCGCCTGACCTATGACCGGAATGCCCATGGCGCGCGCGACGATCACCACATGGCTTGTTACCGCCCCTTCTTCCAGCACCAGCCCGCGGACATTGGCACGCGGATAATCTAGCAGTTCGGCTGCTCCCATGGCGCGCGCCAGGATGATCGCATCGCTGGGGAAACCTTCGCCGGACGTCCGGCCGGTATAACCGGTCAACTGTCTGAGCAAACGGTTCGCCAGATCCTCGAAATCATGCATGCGTTCGCGCAGATAAGGGTCGGTCAACCGCATCATCCGCGCCTTGGTGTCGCTCTGCACCTTCTCGACTGCTGCTTCCGCCGTCAGGCCGTTGCGGATCGCCTCCTCGAGCTTGCGCACCCAGCCCTGGTCATGCGCAAACATGCGATAGGTTTCGAGCACCTCGCGGTGTTCGCCCTCCATCGACACGTCGCGACGCGACAGCATGTCGTCGATCGAGATCCGCAGCGAGCCCATGGCTTCGGCCAGCCGCCGGATTTCCTTCTCGGCATCCTCGTTCAGCAGGTTGGTGACGACGATGCGCGGCTCGTGCAGCACGACGTAACCGAGGCCGATGCCGTCATTATAAGTGTCGCCGTCGACGGTGACCGAACGCGTCAGGTCGAGTTCGAGGCCTGGCTTGGTGATCTTCTTGAGCTCGCCGGTGGCGATCATCTCTGCAAGCACCATCGCCGTCGTCTCGAGCGCTTCCAGCTCTTCCTCGCGATAATTGCGGCTCGCCTTGTTCTGCACAACGAGAACACCGAGCGAGCGCCCGGTCCTGAGGATCGGCACGCCGAGGAAGGAATGGTAGATCTCTTCGCCCGTTTCCGGCAGGTAGCGGAAGGCAGGGTGCGACTGCGCGTCGGAAAGGTTGAGCGGCTGGGCCGAGGCCGCGATCGTGCCGACCAGGCCCTGCCCCATCTTCAGTTGCGCGAGATGCACGGCCTCGCGGTTGAGGCCTTCGGTCGCGTAGAGTTCGAGGACGCCGTCGGCGCGCAGCACATAGACGGAGCAAACCTCCGCCACCATGTTGCCGGCGATCTGGCGGACGATCCGGTCAAGACGATCCTGCGGCTCCAGCGGCTCCGCCATCAACTCGCGCAGCCGCCTGAGCAGCACGCGCGGACCGCCGGAAAGGTCTCTCATGGCGTCTCAAGCTCCCGAAACAACGCACTCAGTCCCGGCGGGCCGGCCCTCGTCTCCTCAACCTGAAGGGGCAGGCCGCCCGCTGGGAATCAATTCTTATCCAGACCGTAGCAGGAATGCAAAGTCCTGACAGCGAGTTCTGCATAGGGACCGTCGATCAGGATGGAAATCTTGATCTCGGAGGTGGTGATCGCCTTGATGTTGATGCCTTTTTCGGCAAGTGCACGAAATGCGCTAGCGGCGACGCCCGCGTGGCTGCGCATGCCGATGCCGATGACCGATACTTTCACCAGCCCCGATTCGTTCTGCACGACATCGTAGCCGATCTTCTCCTTATGGTCGCCGAGCACCTTGATCGCCTTCTCGACATCGCCTGACGGCACGGTGAAGGTCATGTCGGTCTTCGACCCGTCCTCGGAAATATTCTGGACGATCATGTCGACATTGATATGGGATTCGGCGAGCGGCCCGAAGATCGCCGCGGAAACGCCCGGCCGGTCGGCAAGACGGCGAAGCGAGATCTGAGCCTCATCCTTGGCATAGGCGATGCCGGTGACTACTTCCTGTTCCACGATTTCATCCTCGTCACAAATCAGCGTTCCGGGCGGGTTCAGCAGATCGCCCATGCCCGGAGCATCGGGATCTTCGAATGATGAGCGCACGAAGGTGCGCACCTTGTGCACCATGGCAAGCTCGACCGAGCGCACCTGCAATACCTTGGCGCCGAGCGAGGCCATTTCCAGCATTTCCTCGAAGGCGATCTTCTTCAGCCTGCGCGCCTTCGGCACGATGCGCGGGTCGGTCGTGTAGACGCCGTCGACATCGGTATAGATATCGCAACGGTCCGCCTTGACAGCTGCCGCGATTGCGACGGCCGAAGTGTCCGACCCGCCGCGCCCGAGCGTCGCGATACGGTTGTCGGGTCCCAGCCCCTGGAAGCCGGAGATCACGGCGACCTGCCCCTCGCCCATCCGTTTGACGATGTCGGTGCCGTCGATCTCCATGATCCGTGCCGCGCCATGCGCGTTGTCGGTGCGGATCGGGATCTGCCATCCCTGCCAGGAACGCGCATTGATATCCATCGCCTGCAATGCGATCGCCAGCAGACCGGAGGTCACTTGCTCACCCGATGCGACCACCGCATCATATTCCCGCGCATCGTAGAACGGGGAATTGGCGCCGATGACCTTCGGTGTGCCCTGGACCCAGCCGACCAGTTCATTGGTCTTGCCGGACATGGCCGACACCACCACCGCCACCTCGTGCCCGGCATCGACTTCGCGTTTTACGTGGCGGGCAACGTTCTTGATGCGGTCCAGGTCAGCGACGGACGTGCCGCCGAATTTCATTACGATGCGTGCCATATGCCTCTACCACGACTGGCGCCGGGAAGCGGAAAACCGGACCCGGCATCACGAAAGCTCTGGGGCAGATCGTTTGGGCCAGAGAGCCGGATTCCCAACTTCTGGAACCGCTCTAAAAGCCCAGGCCCCAAAGGCCCCAAGTTGCGGCGTCTCTTAGCGAGTTTGGCGGGGGGAGGCAAGCGCGTCCGATAAAAGCTATTGGCGAGCGGCTCCGTGCTCGTCAGTCCCCTGATCTGCGCCTCTTGACTTATGCTCTCGATCGTCCGACTTCACATGTCACGAATGAAGGAGCGGACGATGACGGAAGGCGCCAGAAGCACGATCGACCAGGGCGAAGTGGACCGCTTCTCGGCGATGGCGGCGGAATGGTGGAGCCCGACCGGCAAGTTCAAGCCGCTGCACAAATTCAATCCCGTCCGGCTCTCCTATATCCGCGACAAAGCCTGCGAGAATTTCAACCGTGATCCAAAAAGCGCGCGCCCGCTCGAGGGCCTGCGCGTGCTCGATATCGGCTGCGGCGGCGGCCTGTTGTCCGAACCTGTCGCCCGCATGGGCGCTTCCGTCGTCGGCGCCGATCCGTCCGAGAAGAATATCGGCATCGCCTCCAGCCATGCGAAGGCCTCCGGCGTTTCGGTCGACTATCGCGCCGTCACCGCCGAGGAACTCACTGCGGCTGGCGAGACCTTCGATATCGTCTTGAACATGGAGGTGGTGGAGCACGTCGCCGATGTCGAATTCTTCATGACCACCTGCGCGAAAATGGTCCGCCCCGGTGGCCTGATCTTCGTTGCCACCATCAACCGCACGATGAAGGCGGCAGCGCTTGCCATCTTCGCCGCCGAGAACATTCTGCGCTGGCTGCCACGCGGCACGCATCAGTACGAAAAACTGGTACGTCCGGAAGAACTGGAAAAGCCACTGGTGGCAAGCGGCCTTGAGATCACCGACCGCACCGGCGTCTTCTTCAATCCGCTGTCGAACCAGTGGAACCTATCTAAGGATATGGACGTGAATTATATGCTGCTGGCAAAGCGGCCGGCATAGTTCCCGCCGTCAATAAGCCGGCTACACTATCGGCGGCGCGAGATGCAGATAGGCGGCCAGACGCGCCGACTGCATGTCAGTTCACGTCCTCCGGCAAAGCCGGAATGGCCGCGATCTCGATGCCTTCTTCCAAGAGCGCCTGCGCCTCGTCGACCGTCGCCTGGCCGATGATACCACGGGCATCCGCCTCGCCGTAATGGATCTTGCGCGCTTCCTCGGGGAATTGCGTGCCGACGTCCTCGGAATTCGCCTTGACCGCCGCAACGGCCTCCTTGAGTTTTTGCAGGGCCTCGCGGCGCATGGCATCCATCGCCAGCGTCTGCCTCTCGTCCTTCCCGCGCGCGGTCGACACCGAAGGCGCCATCAACAGCTTGGAAATGGCGGCGGAATGACAGACCGGGCAGGTCAGGAAACCGGTTTCGACCTGACGATCGAAATCGGCGCTTTCCGAAAACCAGCCTTCGAATTCATGGGCATTGTCACAGGTGAGGGAATAGCGGATCAAGCGGCGACGCCTCCGGCGATTGCCCCCGCAATCTTCTCGACCGAGAATTCCCGACCATTCCTCAGGTTCGGGATCTTGTCATGTGCGGCCTTGACCGCGGCGGGATCAATCTCGGCGACGATAACCGCCTCGCCGGTGGCGCCGGCCGACGCCAAAACCGTGCCCCAGGGATCGATGATCATCGAATGGCCGAAGGTCTCGCGCCCGTCCTCATGCCGGCCGGCCTGCGCGGCGGCGATGACGAAGACCCCGTTCTCGATCGCGCGTGCCCTGAGCAGGATCTCCCAATGCGCCTCGCCGGTCTGCTTGGTGAAGGCGGCAGGAACTGTCATCACCTCGGCGCCGGCCACCGCCTGGGCGCGGAAGAGCGCGGGAAACCGCACGTCGTAACAGATCGCAAAGCCCATTTCGGCAAAAGGCAGCGACAGGACGCGGGCCTCCGAGCCGGCCGTATAGGCCGCACTTTCACGCCAGCTCTCGCCATTGTCGAGGTCGACGTCGAACATGTGGATCTTGTCGTAGCGATTGAGAACCCTGCCGTCGGGACCGAACAGGAAACCGCGATTGGCGATCTTGCCATCGGCAAGGGCAATCGCCGTCGAACCGACATGCATGTGGATGCCGAGTTCTATGGCGAGCTCTGAGCCGGTCTTGACGATGATATCATGCGCTTCGTCGGCAAGCACGGCGCGTGCCGCTGTACGGTCGCGCTGCAGCATGCCGGTCATCTCGGGAGTCTGCACATAGGTCGCGCCCTGGCCAGCGGCCTCGCGCACCAGCCGCGCCATGGCGGCGGCGTTCTTCACCGGATCGACCCCGGAGCACATCTGGACAGCGGCGGCCTTGAAGCTCATCGGTTCTTCCTCAAGCCGCCAGCAACGGGTCGAGCTTGCCGGCCCGATCGAGCGCAAAGAGATCGTCGCAACCGCCGACATGATCGGCGCCGATGAAGATCTGCGGAAAAGTGGTACGCCCGTTCGACTTGCCGATCATCTCCTGGCGAAGATCCGGCGAAAAGGTCGCGTCGTGCTCGACATATTCGACACCCTTTTCTTCGAGAAGGGACTTGGCGCGGGTGCAATAGCCGCAGAACTGCCGTGTATAGATGGTGACGCGTACCATAATCTCTCCAGACCGATGCCGGGTATTTCTGTCATATAGGCTCGGAGAGAGCCCTTGCAAAGGTCAAAACCGTTATGTCGGTCGCACCCGCCTTGCGCAGTGTCCGGCTTGCCGCGGCGACCGTCGCCCCCGTTGTATAGACGTCGTCGATAAGGACGATGCGCTTGCCGAAAATGTCGTTTTCGCAACCCTTGGCGATCGCAAAAGCGCCCCTGACATTGTCTTCGCGCGCCTTGGCGCCAAGGCCGACCTGCTGGCTGGTGCGCTTGACGCGCATAAGCGTGGCGGCAAGCAGCGGCTTGCCCGAGAGCCTTGCCATATGGCGGGCAAGCTCTGCTGCCTGGTTGAACTTGCGCGTCAGCATACGGCTACGGTGCAGCGGCACCGGGATCAGCGCGTCGCAGCTCTCGACCGTCCCGTCGGAAGCGCGCAGCATCCAGGCGGCCATCATCGGCGCCAGATCGGTGCGATCGCGATATTTGAGCCCATGAACGAGATCGCGGACGGCACGGTCGTGGGTCGCCGCCGACCGCAGCCGGTCGAAGGGCGGCGGGTTGGCGATCGCCTCAGCACTGAGGATGCCGGCGCCGAGATCATGCGAGAAGGGAATGCCGAGCACCTCGCAATAGGGCCGTTCGATGAAGCGGATACCGGACCAGCATTTCGCGCAGAGCCCGCGATGGCCGCCGGTCGAAATGCCGCAGACCGAGCAGGCGGGTGGATAAAAGAAATCAGCAAGCGCCGAAAACGGCCGCAAGAGATGCGTCCGCAGGAACTCTGACGGTTTTTCGATGTTGATCAGGCCCATGCCGCAGAGACTAGCGTGTTCTTCGCGAAAGGAAAATCGTCTTGCCGCACAGGCGGCACGAGACTAAGGACATCGCCATGGAAACGATCTTCGACAGAGCCCTGATCGCCGCACATCGCCGCCGCGCGCTTGTAAACAACGACCCGAAAGCCGCCTTCCTGCTCGACATCGCCGCTGAGGAAATGGCCGAGAGGCTTTCCGTGGTCGAGCGGACTTTCGAGACCGCCGTCGAACTGCATGGCGCGACCGGTGCTGCCGCCCGGGCCGCACTGGCGACGGGCAAGATCGGCACGATGATCCGCGTCGAAAGCGACAAGGCCTATGCCGGGCCAGGCGAAAACTTGATCGAGGCGCCGCTCGAGGACGTGCCGCTCGAACCGCAATCGGTCAATCTCATCCTTGCGCCGCTCAGCCTGCATCTGACCAACGATACGCCGGGCGTCTTCATCCAGATCCGCCGCGCCCTGAAGCCGGATGGCCTGTTTCTGGCGGCGATCCCCGGCGCCGGCACGTTGCAGGAACTGCGCGAGGTGCTGCTGGCCGCCGAGGTCGAGATGACGGGTGGCGCAAGCCCGCGTGTCATTCCCTTCGCTGATGTGCGCGATGTCGGCAATCTCATGCAACGCGCCGGCTTCACGCTGCCGGTGATCGACGCGGAGAACTACACGGTACGTTATGATTCGCTCTTTCCGCTGATGCGGGATCTGAGAGCGATGGGCATGAGCAATCCGCTTGCAGCCCGCGGCCGCATGCCGCTGACGCGCGCTTTCTTCCTGCGCGCAGCGGAGATCTACGCCGAACGCTATGCCGATCCCGACGGACGCATCCGCGCCACCTTCTCGATCATCTATGTCTCGGGATGGGCTGCGCACGAGAGCCAGCAAAAGCCGCTGAAGCCCGGTTCAGCCAAGGCGCGCCTCGCCGATGCGCTGAAGGTGGACGAGCACAAGCTCAGGCAGTAATGGCCGGTTGCTTCTTCAATTGACGGTCAGATTATTGTTGATCACGTTGAAGACGTCCTGCAGGCTGCCGCTGAAGATTCCCAGAGCGGAGACGAGTGCGCCACCAATGAGGGCGGCGACGAGGCCGTATTCGATCGCCGTCGCACCTCTGTTATCTGCAACAAATGCTTTCAAAAGACGCATGACCCCACCCGCTGCGCGAAACCGACAACAAACGACCAATTCCACGACCATCGGGACGATGGCCGGCATTTTTCAGCAACCGGCGCCGACGCCGTAGCCCTGGACGACGCAGACCGAGCCGGGCGTATCCTGGAGGACGCTGCGGCGGATCGTATAACGCTTGCCGCTTTCGCTCTTCGGGATCGATCCTGTCGTGATCGTATCGAAATCCGCCGGAGCACTGGCAAAGACGCTTTTCTTCGAGGAATCCGCAAGCATTGGCGTCAGGATGAGCGTCAACGCGACCACTGCCGTGCCGAACAGAAGGGCGATATTCAGCGCACCCGTCCTGCGCGAGGCAGACGAGGCCCGTTCCTTTTCCCGGACAGCTTTCCAGAAATCATCGTCCATGACGTCAAGCCTTTTAATACACGCACGCCAGATGCTTGATTGAGGCCGATCTTTGGCAGAAGGTGTTAAACGATCCATTAATATCCACAGCCGAAAATGGCGTGGCACAATAATAATCAGACAATGCTAAAGTAAATCCTGCAACATCGGGATGAGCGGCTCGTCGGCCGGCGGCATCGGATAATCGCGCAACGCCTGCGGGCGCACCCATTTCAGCGCCTGACCCTCGCGGCCCTGGGGAATGCCCTCATAGCGCCGGCAGATATAAAGCGGCATCAAAAGGTGGAAGGTCTCGTAGGAGTGGCTGGCGAAGGTCAGCGGCGCCAGGCAGGCGATCTTGGTGTTGATGCCGAGTTCTTCCTCGAGCTCGCGCACCAGCGTTTCCTCCGGCGTCTCACCCGGCTCGACCTTGCCGCCGGGAAACTCCCAGAGCCCGGCGAGCGACTTTCCCTCGGGGCGCTGTGCCAACAGGATACGCCCGTCGGCATCGATCAGCGCACAGGCGGCGACCAGCAATATCTTCCGGCCCGCCTCGCTCATCGCGGCTCCTTTTGCCAATAGCAATAATGATAGGCGTCGCGAAAACCGAGGCGCTCGTAGAGTGCGATGGCCGGGCGGTTGGACAGCTTCACCTGCAGCCAGGCCGAACGGGCGCTGCGCATGCGCGCCCAGCGTAGCGCCGAGGTCAGGATTTCGATGCCGAGCCCCTCGCGCCGCCGCGCCTCGGAGACCGAAAGCGACATGATGCCGGCGAGGTCGTTGTCCTGGACGCAGAGCACGGTCGCAAGCGGGCCGTCCGCCGCGTTCTCGATCATGAACAGGCCGGATGGCGGCTTGATCGCCGAAATGATCTCGGCAAGCGCCGGCTTCAGCCTCGGTGGCGCCTGGTCGACGGCGAGGTTGGCGTCGACGAAACGGCCGACATCATGGGTCGGCAGGTGATCGAGCGTATCCGGCAGCTCTGCCTCGGCAAGGTCGCAGGTCATCACCACCGTATCGTCGAAGCGCGTCCAGTTCTGCGCGCGCAGAAGTTCGATTAGCACCGGCGAGGCAAGCGGCGTCTGGCGGACCACGGCGGCGCGGCCATAGGCTTCAAACTTCCGGCTCGCCTTTTCCAGGCGGATTTCGACGTCGCGATGATCCGAAGGATCGAGCGGCACGATCGAGTTCAGCCGGTTGGACGGGTGACCGGCCGTCAGCCGTACCTGCCAGCTGCCATCATATTGCACGGATGCCGCCGGCCAGGCGCGGAAGCCGACGGCCTCCAGCCTGCGCACCAGCGGCAGATTGTGTGAGGAAATGGATGCCTGCGCCAATGAACGATCAGCTCCGATAGTCGCCATTGATGGCAACATATTCCTTGGTGAGGTCGCAGGTCCAGACCGTTGCCGTGCCGGCGCCGAGCCCGATATCGACTTTGACGGGGATATCCTGCGCCTTCATGACGTCCGAGGCGGCCGCCTCGGAATAATCGGGATCACGCTCGCCGTTGACGGCGACCCGGATATCGCCGAACCAGATGGCGAGCCGGTCGCGATCGGCCATCTCGCCGGATTTACCGACGGCCATGACGATACGGCCCCAATTGGCGTCTTCGCCGGCGGCCGCGGTCTTGACCAGTGGCGAATTGGCAATCGACAGCGCGATGCGCTTGGCGGCGGCATCGCTCTCGGCACCCGTCACGGTGATTTCGAGCATCTTGGTGGCGCCCTCGCCATCGCGCACCACCTGTAGCGACAGATCCTTCAGCACTTCGTTGAGTGCGGCCCGGAAGGCGGCAAGGCGCGGGTCGTCGGCGCGTTCGATGCGGGCCTGACCGTCCTCGGCCGCAGCACCCGTCGCAAACAGCATCAGTGTGTCCGAGGTGGAGGTGTCGCTATCGACGGTCATGGAATTGAACGTCGGGCCGACGCCGTCAGACAGAAGCGCCTGCAACGCGGCAGGCGCGATGTCGGCATCGGTGACGACGAAGGAGAGCATCGTCGCCATATCGGGCGCGATCATGCCGGCGCCCTTAGCGATACCGTTGATCGTCACAGCCACGCCGCCGATTTCGGCGCTGCGGCTCGAAACCTTCGGATAGGTGTCGGTCGTCATGATCGCCTTGGCGGCCTCGAACCAGAAATCGCCGGTCGCTTCGACCTGCATCCGATCCAGAACGCCTGCGAATTTGGTGGCATCGAGCGGCTCGCCGATGACCCCGGTCGAGGCCAGATAGACCTCATTTTCGGCGCAGCCGACCGCAGCGGCAGCCGACTTCGCCGTCAGCGCGGTCGCCTGGCGGCCCTTCAGGCCGGTGAAAGCATTGGCATTGCCTGAGTTGACGACGACGGCGCGGGCGCTGCCATGGGAAAGATTGGCCCGGCAGAAATCCACCGGCGCCGACGGGCACTTCGAGCGGGTAAAAACGCCCGCGACAGCCGCCGGCCTGTCGAAGACCATCAGCAGCACGTCGGTCCGGTTCTTGTACTTGATGCCGGCTGAAGCCGTCGCCATACGCACGCCGCGCAGCGGTGGTATCGAGACGAAGGATTTCGGAGCGAGCGGAGAGACGGAACCGGACATGATGAGACCTGCCAATGAGCATTTCCAGGCGAAATGGAAACCGGTTCGCCGTCCGGAAATGCGACAACAAACGATGCCAGAGCATGATGCCGAAAAGTGTCAGCGGTTTTCGAACGACATCATGCTCAAATTCTTTGATTTAGATCTGGATGTCAGACTTTAGACCGATCAGGCCCCAAGATCATCCGGATCTAAGGAAGGGCCCGGAAGAACCGGGCCCTGATGCGAATATTACGGCTTCGGCGCCGGGGCGACGGGCTCGCTGCCCGGCTCCGGCTGCTTGTTGGCCTGGTCGTAGCCCTTGCGCAGCGTCTCGTCCGTGATCTCGATCTTGGCGGAGGCCTTTGCCTTGTTCAGAAGCTCAAGATACTTGTCGCGCATGACGAGCTGACGAACCTGATCCTGCACCTGCTCGAAAGGCGGCGGCGGAGCGTCGCGCTTATCCTCGACCTTGATGACGTGGAAGCCGAAATCGGTCTTAACCGGTGTCTTGGAATAGGTGCCCTTCTCAAGCGCGAAGGCTGCGTCTTCGAATTCCTTGACCATGCGGCCGCGCGAGAAATAGCCGAGATCGCCGCCTTCCGACTTGTTCGGATCGGTGGACTTTTCCTTGGCGAGTTCGGCAAAATCCTTGCCGGCGTCGAGCTGCTTGATGATGTCCTTGGCTTCGTCCTCGGTCTTGACGAGGATATGACGGGCGTGGACTTCTTCCTGCTTCGGTAGGGCGGCGACTTCCTTGTCGTAGCGGGCCTTGACTTCGTCAGGCGTCACGATGTCGACGACATGCTTTTTGAAGTAGGCATTGTGCAACTCGCGGTCGGTGAGGTACTGCATGCGCTTCTTGAATTCGTCGGTTTGATCGAGCTTCTCGGCCGCAGCGTCGGCGGCGAGCAGTTTCACGTCGATGGCGGCGGAAAGGGCTGCGACCTTCTTCTGGTCATCGGGAAGCTGCGCCAGCTGGGGGTCGAGATTGGCGACGGCGAGGTCGAGTTCCGACTGGTGGATTTCCAGGGTGCCGACCTTGGCGATGACGGCGTCATCGGCATAGGCCGGGGCCTGGAGCGCAACAAAAGTTGCAAACGCCAGAACGGCAAGTTTGTTGGTGCTCAACATGAAATACCCTTCACAGTTACATTGCCGGTTTCAGCATCCCCTGAATCCAGCCCAAAATAGCCATCAACACCGGATTGTGGCCTTTCTGTATCCGCCAAATCCGTTGACATCATTCGACCCCCCTCTTATCTGTCACGCAACCTCGCGTCCAGAACAGTTTCCGGGCGTTTTAAGGCGCGCGCCTGATTTTCGGCTGGGCCGCGGACAAGAAACGCCGGGGATGAATATTGAGAAAGGGCCAGTCATATGGTCAGCTTTGGCGGTATAGCCCGCAAGTTATTTGGGTCTTCCAACGACCGCCGCGTGCGGTCCTACCAGCCGAACGTCACTGCCATCAACTCTATCGAAGAGAAGACGAAGGCCCTGACGGACGAGCAGCTCGCGGCAAAGACCGTGGAGTTTCGCGCCCTGCTCGCCGAGGGCAAGACGCTCGACGACATTCTGATCCCGGCCTTTGCCGTCGTGCGCGAAGCCTCGCGCCGCGTTCTCGGCCTGCGACCTTTTGACGTACAGCTGGTCGGCGGTATGATCCTGCATTCAAATGCGATCGCCGAGATGAAGACCGGCGAAGGCAAGACCCTCGTCGCCACCCTGCCGGTCTATCTGAACGCGCTTTCCGGCAAGGGCGTGCACGTCGTCACCGTCAACGATTACCTCGCCCAGCGCGATGCCGCCACCATGGGCCGCGTCTACGGCTTCCTCGGCATGACCACCGGCGTCATCGTCCACGGCCTTTCCGACGAGGAACGCCACGCGGCCTATGCCTGCGACATCACTTACGCCACCAACAACGAACTCGGCTTCGATTATCTGCGCGATAACATGAAGTACGAGAAGAACCAGATGGTCCAGCGCGGCCACAACTTCGCAATCGTCGACGAAGTGGACTCGATCCTCGTCGACGAGGCGCGCACGCCGCTGATCATCTCCGGTCCGCTCGACGACCGCTCCGAACTCTATAATACGATCGACGCCTACATTCCGCTGCTGGTGCCCAGCGATTACGAGATCGACGAGAAGCAGCGCTCGGCCAACTTCTCCGAAGAGGGCACCGAGAAGCTGGAAAACCTGCTCCGCCAGGCCGGCCTCTTGAAGGGCAACGCGCTCTACGACATCGAGAACGTTGCGATCGTCCACCACGTCAACAACGCACTGAAGGCCCACAAGCTGTTCCAGCGCGACAAGGACTATATCGTCCGCAACGACGAAGTCGTCATCATCGACGAGTTCACCGGCCGCATGATGCCGGGCCGCCGCTATTCGGAAGGCCAGCACCAGGCGCTCGAAGCCAAGGAAAAGGTGCAGATCCAGCCGGAAAACCAGACGCTGGCCTCGATCACCTTCCAGAACTACTTCCGCATGTACGACAAGCTCGCCGGCATGACCGGCACGGCGCAGACGGAAGCGGAAGAATTCGCCAATATCTACAATCTCGATGTCATCGAGGTCCCGACCAACCTGCCGATCAAGCGCCTCGACGAGGACGACGAGGTCTACCGGACCTTCGACGAGAAGTTCAAGGCGATCATCGAGGAGATCCTCGACGCCCACAAGCGCGGCCAGCCGGTGCTGGTCGGCACCACCTCGATCGAGAAATCGGAACTGCTCGCCGAGCGCCTGCGCAAGCAGGGCTTCGACGACTTCAAGGTGCTGAACGCCCGCTACCACGAGCAGGAAGCCTATATCGTCGCTCAGGCCGGCGTGCCCGGTGCCATCACCATCGCCACCAACATGGCCGGCCGCGGCACCGACATCCAGCTCGGCGGCAACCTCGACATGCGCATCGAGCGCGAGCTCGGCGAAGTCGAAGCCGGTCCGGAGCGTGACGCCCGGATCCAGGCGATCATCGAGGAGATCAAGGAACTCAAGCAGAAGGCGCTCGAAGCCGGCGGCCTCTACGTCATCGCGACCGAACGCCATGAAAGCCGCCGCATCGACAACCAGCTGCGCGGCCGCTCCGGCCGTCAGGGCGACCCTGGCCGCTCGAAGTTCTACCTGTCGCTTCAGGACGACCTGATGCGCATCTTCGGCTCCGATCGCATGGACAGCATGCTGACCAAGCTCGGCCTCAAGGAGGGCGAGGCGATCGTCCATCCCTGGATCAACAAGGCCCTGGAGCGCGCCCAGAAGAAGGTCGAAGCCCGCAACTTCGACATCCGCAAGAACCTCCTGAAGTATGACGACGTTCTCAACGATCAGCGCAAAGTGATCTTCGAGCAGCGCCTCGAACTGATGGAATCGACCAATATTTCCGAGACCGTTTCCGATATGCGCCGTGAGGTGATCGAGGACATGGTCGAAAAGCATATCCCCGAACGTGCCTATGCCGAACAATGGGATGCCGCCGGCCTGAAGACCGGCGCGTTGAACATTCTCAATCTCGACCTGCCGATCGAGGACTGGGTGAAGGAAGAAGGTATCGGCGAAGACGATATCCGCGAGCGCCTGACGGAAGCCACCAATGCCGCCTTCACGGAAAAGGCCGAGCGTTTCGGTGACGACATCATGCATTATGTCGAACGCTCGATCGTCATGCAGACGCTCGATCATCTCTGGCGCGAGCACATCGTCAACCTCGACCATCTGCGCTCCGTCATCGGCTTCCGTGGCTATGCTCAGCGCGATCCGCTGCAGGAATACAAGTCGGAGGCCTTCGAGCTCTTCACCGCGCTGCTCAACAACCTGCGCGAGGCCGTTACTGCCCAGCTGATGCGCGTCGAACTGGTGCAGCAGGCCCCTGCCGAACCAGAACCACCGCTGATGCAGGCCCATCACCTGGATCCGACGACCGGCGAGGACGATTTCGCCCCAGCGATCTACCAGGCGTCGGAAGTCATCGTTTCGCCTGAAAACCGCAACCCGGATGACCCGGCCACATGGGGCAAGGTCGGCCGCAACGAGACCTGCCCCTGCGGCTCCGGCAAGAAATACAAGCACTGCCACGGCGCCTTCGAGCAGGTCTGAGGCAAGCCCGCAACGATCCGCGAAAATGCCGCCTCCGGGCGGCATTTTCTTTTCTGCGGCAACGCCGGAAATTCGGAATTCTAGCATCGGACTCAAGCTTGATCCGGAACCGTTTCTTAACCCTGTTCTGGCAAGACTTCAGGGGCGATTTGCCTGACCTCAGAGTTTTGCGTGTTCATCATGGCGGTCATAGAAACAGCGGAGAAGATGCTGCCCGCCGGCCTGCGCCCGATCGGCGGCCGGACGCTGCGTTTGCTTGCGGCCGTGCTCACCGAACGCGGCGAGAGGGCGGCCGCCCAGCGCATGGCGCTGACGGCCTTTTCGATCCGCATCCTCAGCGCCGCACTCGCCTTCGTCTCGCAGATCGTGCTCGCCCGGCTGATGGGTGAATATGAATATGGCATCTTCGTTTTCGTCTGGGTGCTGGTCGTCGTCTTCGGCGATCTCTCATGCCTCGGTTTCCACACCGCAATCGTCCGCTTCCTGCCGCAATACAGGGCAGCGGGCGCTTTCGAAGAAATCCGCGGCCTGACCGGCACGGCGCGCATCTTTGCGCTGCTATCAGGTACGGCGGTGCTCGCTGCCGGCATGCTCGGGCTGCATTTCTTCGGCGATATGATCCAGGTCTATTATCTCGTCCCGATCTTCATCGGTCTGCTCGCCATGCCGATGATCGCGCTCGGCGACATTCTGGAAGGGACGTCGCGGGCAAACCATTGGCCGGTGATGGCACTGAGCCCCGTCTATATCGTCCGCCCGATCCTCATCATCCTCTTCATGCTGATTGCGATTGCCATCGGCGCCGATCACACTGCCGTCACCGCGATGCAGGCAGCGCTCGTTGCGACCTACGTCACCGCCCTCGGCCAATATGCCGCAACGCTCTACCGCCTTCGCCGGCATTATGACGACGGCCCGCGCAAGGTCGATTTCCTCGCCTGGTTCAGCGTCGCCTTTCCGATTTTCCTGATCGAGGGCGTGAGCTTCCTGCTCACCAATTCCGATGTCGTCGTCGTCGGCATCTTCCTCGAGCCGCACGATGTCGCCATCTACTTCGCCGCTGCCAAAACGATGGCGCTGGTGCATTTCATCAATTTCTCGGTCAAGGCGGCCTCCGGCCCGCGCTTTTCCTCGATCATCGCCGAAGGCAACCACGGAGAGCTGGCAGCCGCTGCCATCGACGCCGCGCGCTGGACCTTCTGGCCAGCGCTCGGGGTCGGCCTTGTCGTGCTTGCGGCCGGCCATCTGCTGCTGTCGCTCTTCGGCGGCGCTTTTACATCAGGCTATCTGGTCATGGCGATCCTGCTCGCCGGCATCCTCGCCAAATCGCTGATCGGCCCGGCCGAAACGCTGCTGATGATGGCAGGCAAACAGAACCTCTGCGTCGCGCTCTATGCCGGCGCACTGACGGCCAATGTCGGCCTCAACCTCGCTTTGATCCCGCATTACGGCATCGAAGGCACGGCGATCGCCACGGCCTCCGCCATGGCCGTCGAGGCGATCCTGTTGCATCTCGCCGTGCGCCGCACGCTTGGCATCGTCCTTTTCGCCTTCGCCAGCCCCTCCGCCGCAACGCCAGAAATGAGAGTTCGATAGATGGTGCGTATCCCCCCCGTTACCGAAAGCACCGACAGCGCTGCGAACCGCATGGTGCATGATCTCGCAGCACTGCATTTCGAAGCGCCGCAAGCCGAGGCTCGCGCCGAGATCGGCCGGCCGGGGCGCGAGCTCTGCCTCTATCCGGGTAAGCTCGGCTATGAGCTTCAGGATGAGCTCGATTTCCTTTCCAACCGGGCGATGGAACCGAACGTCTTTTTCTCCGGCCGCTTTCTCGCCCCCGCCATGCCGCGGCTCGAAGACCGGCAGGTGAACTTCGCCCTGATCCGCGACCACAGTGCCGGCCGCAGCCGCATGCGCTTCCTTTTGCCGTTTTCGGTCGACAAGCCGGGCTTCGCCGTCGGCCCGTCGATCATCCGCGGCTGGTCGAACAGTTTCGGTCCGCTCGGCACGCCGCTCGTCGACGGCGAGGATGCCGCCGAAACCCTCGACAACCTTTTCGAGGGGCTGACCGCCCGTGATCTTAATCTGCCCGGCATACTGGTTCTGCCGGATCTCAGGCTGAACGGTATCTTCGTGCGCATGGTCAAGGCCGTGGCGCTCAGCCGCAATCTTCCCGTCACCGTTACCAATCCCTACCTGCGCCCAATGCTGCAGAGCGAGGAAGAGGCGCCGGCCTATCTCAGCAAAACCATCGCCTCCTCGCATATGCGCGAGATGCGCCGCCAGTGGCGGCAGCTGGAGGAACAGGGAACGGCGGTCTATACCGTCGCCCGCCAACCGCGCGAAATCCATATCCGCTTCGAGGAATTCCTGGCGATGGAAGCCGGTGGCTGGAAGGGCAAGCGGCGAAGCGCTCTCGTCACCGATCGTTATCACACGGCCTTCGCCCGCGAGGCGGTGTCGAACCTTGCCGCCGTCGATGCCGTGCGTATTCACACGATCGATCTCAACGGCAAGGCGATTGCCGCCATCGTCGTGCTGATGATGGGCGGCGAGGCCTATACCTGGAAGACCGCCTACGACGAAAACTATGCCCGCTATTCGCCTGGCAAGCTGCTGATGAGCGAACTCACCGAATGGCATCTCGACGACGCCAATATCGTCCGCTCCGATTCCTGCGCGGTCTCGGATCATCCGATCATGAGCCGCTTCTGGCAGGAGCGCGAGGAGATGGGAACGCTGGTAATCGGCTTGACGCAGAACAGCGACCGCGACATGCGCCAGGTCACCGCCCAGCTGCACATGTACCGCAGTACCCGCAATATGGCGAAGATGCTGCGCGAAAAGATCATGTCGCTTGCCGGCCGGGGCTAAGCATTCCAGCAAAATGCGTAGCGGTTCTATCCCTCGCCAGCGGCCCTTTCGCGTAGCAGCCGTCGGATCACCTTCCCGGTGGTGGTCAGCGGCAATGCATCGATGAATTCCACTTCGCGCGGATATTCGTGCATCGAAAGCCGCGTCTTCACCCATTCCCTGATGTCGGTGGCCAGCGTCTCGCTTGGCTGATGGCCTGGTGAAAGCACGATATAGGCCTTGACGATCTCGGTGCGCACGGCATCGGGTTTGCCGACGGCGGCGGCAAGCTGCACGGCGGGATGACCGATCAGGCAGTCCTCGATCTCGGCCGGGCCGATGCGATATCCCGACGAGGTGATGACGTCGTCGTCGCGGCCTTCGAAGGTCACATATCCCTCGGCGTCCTGCCGGCCGATATCGCCGGTGAGCAGCCAGCCTTTGACGAATTTTCGTTCCGTCGCTGCCGTATCGTCCCAGTAGCCGAGGAACATGACAGGATCGGGACTGGCGATGGCAATCTGGCCCGGTTCGCCGACGGGCAACTCGTCGCCCGTCTCGCTGACGATCGCGACGCGGTGCCCGGGCACTGCCCGTCCGATGGCGCCCGCTTTGGTGACACCATAGGCAGCGCTCGACGCAAGCACGAAATTGCACTCCGTCTGGCCGTAGAATTCGTTGACGGTGATGCCGAGCACATGCCGCGCCCATTCATAGGTCTCGCGGCCGAGCGCCTCCCCGGCCGAGCCGATGGTGCGCAGCGCCAGATCATATTTCGAGCGCGGATCGGCAACGGATCTCATCAGCCTTAGCGCCGTCGGCGGAATGAAGGCATTGCGCACCTTCATCTCGGCCATGATGCGATAGGCCATGTCGGCATCGAATTTCTGCGCCGGCGAAGAGACGACAGGAATCCCGAGCAGAAGGCTCGGCAGCAGCGCGTTGAGCAGCCCGCCGGCCCAGGCCCAGTCGGACGGCGTCCAGACCTTATCACCCGGCCGCGGAAACCCCTCATGGGCGAACTGCATGCCCGGAATATGGCCGGGCAGGACGCGGTGGCCGTGCAACGCGCCCTTGGGCGGCCCCGTCGTTCCCGAAGTGAAGATCATCAGCGCCGGATCGTCCGGACCGGTTTTGGCGATGTCGAAGACAGGGGGATAGCCATCCACCAGTTCGGCGAAAGCAGTCGCATCGCCACTCGCCCCGTCGATGCTGACGATATGCTTCAGCGCCGGCAGGCGTCCACGGATCTGCCGGATGCGTTCGAGACCGAAACCATTGGTGACGACGGCCACAGCACCTGCCGCCTTCAGCCGGTATTCCAGCGCCTCGACGCCGAAAAGCAGCGCCAGTGGCAGCGCGATCGCGCCGGTCTTGTAGATCGCCACATGCGCGATCACCGTTTCGAAGGATTGCGGCAAGAGCAGCGCGACGCGATCGCCGCGTTTGATATCAAGTGAAACGAGCGCATTTGCAAAGGCCGAGGAACGGTCGGCGAGCGCGCGATAGGTCATCGCGCGATGATTGCCGTCGGGGCTGAAATGCTCGAGGCAGACGCGCTCGGGTTCTCTCGCGGCCCAGTCGTCGCTGACGGCGCGGCCGATATTGAAATCCTCCGTGATCTGCCAGGAGAAATTGCAATAGAGATCGTCATAGCGATCGTGGGACGGCAGCTGCATGGTCGGATTCCGGTAAAAATGCTGCATCAGCTAACATCTTGCGGCGGGAATGTGCAAGCTGCAGCCGGAATCGATAGCGAAGAGAGCGGCTTCAGAGGTCTCGATCACGGATCATTGTGCGCATGCAGCATAATTTTTCATGTGCCACCCTGCGACTTTGGCCATCTCGCGCTAAATCATGGAAGGCCGTCTGGGGTTATTAAATTCATCACGGAGTCGTTTCATGGAATACACAAAATTTGGGAAGACCGGCCTCGAAGTGTCGAAGATCTGCTTGGGCTGCATGACCTTCGGCGATCCCGGCCGCGGCAATCATGCCTGGAGCCTGCGGGAAGAAGAAAGCCGGACGATGATCAAGCAGGCGATCGACCTCGGCATCAATTTCCTCGACACCGCCAACACCTATTCCAATGGTTCCTCAGAGGAGATCGTCGGCCGTGCCATAAAAGACTTCGCCAAGCGCGAAGACATCGTGCTGGCGACCAAGGTGTTCAACCGCATGCGGCCGGGCCCGAACGGCGCCGGCCTGTCGCGCAAGGCGATCTTCGACGAGATCGACAATAGTCTGCGTCGCCTCGGCACCGACTACGTGGATCTCTACCAGATCCATCGCTTCGACTACACGACGCCGATCGAGGAAACGCTGGAAGCGCTGCACCACGTCGTCAAATCGGGCAAGGCGCGTTATATCGGCGCCTCCTCCATGTATGCCTGGCAATTCGCCAAGGCGCTTTACGTCTCCAGGCTGAACGGCTGGACCGAATTCGTCAGCATGCAGGACCACCTGAACCTGCTCTACCGTGAGGAAGAGCGCGAAATGCTGCCGCTTTGCGAGGATCAGAAAATCGCCGTCATCCCCTGGAGCCCGCTTGCCCGCGGCCGCCTGACCCGCGACTGGGACGAGACGACGGCACGCAGCGAAACCGACGAATTCGGCAAGACGCTTTACACCCAGTCCATCGATGCCGACCGCAAGATCGTCGG
Organism: Rhizobium sp. CB2179; assembly: GCF_057653455.1. Taxonomy (NCBI): domain Bacteria; kingdom Pseudomonadati; phylum Pseudomonadota; class Alphaproteobacteria; order Hyphomicrobiales; family Rhizobiaceae; genus Rhizobium; species Rhizobium sp. CB2179. The sequence goes on from NZ_CM172781.1 coordinate 4,060,158, forward strand.
GGCCGTGGCCGAAATCGCCAAGGCCCGCAACGTCTCCCGCGCCCAGGTCGCAACCGCCTGGATCCTGCAGAAGAGTGCGGTGACCGCCCCGATTATCGGCGCGTCCAAACCGAACCACCTCACGGACGCCGTTGCCTCGCTCTCGGTCAAGCTTACCGGTGAGGAGATCGCGGCACTGGAGGCACCCTACATCCCGCACGCCATCGCCGGCTTCAAGTAGCCGCTGGCTTTTCGGTCCTCAGGCACATGCAACGCAGATCCCTCTCCACCTGGAGAGGGAGATCGAAACCATGGCCATTCGCGACTGAGATTATTTCGGGCTTTCAGGATCGAGCTGGCGGCGCATCGTCACCAGAAACTGCTCGGCAAGCGCTCTGTCCTCGACAGCACGAGCAAGAATGACGGCACCCATCATCGATGAGAGTGTCGTCGTCGCATTGGCGCGGCGCTCCTCTTCCGTTTTCCCGGGAACGATATCCGCAAGCGTGTCGACCAGCACGGACAGCCCATCGCTGAAGACCGCACGGACCGCGCCGCGGCTGCGGCTGACTTCCTGGATCAGCGTTGCGAAGACGCAGCTGCCGCCCGGATCGTCAACTGTGCGCCAGTGGATATAATGGTCGAGAAGGGCTGCCAGCGGCCGGTCCGGCGATTCGGCGATATGCTCCTTCCAGCGCTCTTCCACCCTGTCGACCAGCTTGCGGCTGACCTCAAGCGCCAGGTCGTCCTTCGAACCGAAATGACCGTAAAAGCCGCCATGCGTCAGCCCCGCCGCCTTCATGATGTCGGCGACGCCGACCCCGTCGAAGCCGTTTTCGCGGAAAAGCACGCCGGCAACGCTCAGGATCCTTTCGCGGTTTTCGGCAAATTTTTCGCGGCTGACCCGCATTTGTCATCTCCAGAAATAGTCGCTTGACAAAATATATGACGTCCATCATCAATACGCAAGAAATATGATGATCATCATGTAAAACGGTCCACTATCTTCTAGAACCTGAATTCAAACGGAATCTTGCCCATGGTTTCCACAGCCCTCGCCTCCACCCTTGCCCGGCGCAACATCCATTACGGCTGGGTCGTCGTTGCCGCGACCTTCCTCACCATGCTGGTCACCGCCGGCGCCATGGGCGCACCTGGCGTGCTCATCAAGCCGCTGCAGGACGAATTCGGCTGGGAAACCTCGCAGATTTCCTCGGCCCTTGCGATCCGCCTGATCCTTTTCGGCTTCATGGGTCCGTTCGCCGCTGCCTTCATGAATTATTTCGGCGTGCGCAAGGTCATCGTGTTCGCCTTAGCGCTGATCGGCGCCGGCTTCGTCGGTTCGCTGTTCATGACGACGCTGTGGCAGTTGCTATTGCTCTGGGGCATCGTCGTCGGCTTCGGTACCGGATTGACGGCCATGGTGCTCGCCGCAACGGTCTCCAGCCGCTGGTTCACCAAGCATCGCGGCCTCGTCGTCGGCATGCTCTCGGCAAGCTCGGCAACCGGCCAGCTCGTCTTTCTGCCATTGATGGCGGAGCTGACGGAACGCTACGGCTGGCGCTCGACGGTGTTTTTCGTCTGCGCCATGATCATGGTCGCAGCTCTTGCCGTACTTGCCTTCATGCGCGACCGCCCCGCCGACCTCAACCTGCCCTCCTTCGGCGAAACGCAGGTAACGCCGCCGCCGGCAAGCACTTCGCTTGGCGTCGCGCTGATGACGCCGATCACCGTCCTCAGGGAAATCTCGAAGACCTCGACCTTCTGGATCCTCTTTGCCACCTTCTTCATCTGCGGCCTCAGCACCAACGGCCTGATCCAGACCCATTTCGTCACCCTTTGCGGCGATTTCGGCATCGTGCCAGTGGCCGCCGCCAGTGTGCTGGCTGTCATGGGCATCTTCGATTTCTTTGGCACCATCGGTTCCGGCTGGCTGTCCGATCGCTTCGATAATCGCTGGCTGCTCTTCTGGTATTACGGCCTGCGCGGCCTGTCGCTGCTCTACCTGCCCTTCAGCGATTTCAGCTTTTACGGCCTCTCTATCTTCGCCGTCTTTTACGGCCTCGACTGGATTGCCACCGTGCCGCCGACCGTCAAGATCGCCGCCGACCGCTTCGGCCCTGAAAAGGTCGGCCTCGTCTTCGGCTGGGTCTTTGCCGGACATCAGCTGGGAGCCGCCACCGCCGCCTATGGCGCCGGCCTCTCGCGCACGGAGCTCTCGAGCTACCTGCCCGCCTTCTTCGTCGCCGGCGCCTTCTGCCTGCTGGCCTCGATCCTGGCGGTCACGCTGAAGAAGTCCGGCCTGAGCAACCCGGCATCGGCCGCCGCCCATTGATATCAGACAAGATCCGGCCTCGAAGCGAGGCCGGATCTCTCTACCGGATCAATCCGATAACTTCGCTTGCCCGTCTTGCGCGTCCGGGTGCTCGCATGTTAGACAGCCGCCCGTTCGTATCCGTTGCCCCATTGGCGGAATTGGTAGACGCGCTCGACTCAAAATCGAGTTTCGAAAGAAGTGCTGGTTCGACTCCGGCATGGGGCACCACCAAAATCTTCAAGCTCTTTGTCAGATAGTTCAAGCAACGCAAGCGGACTGCGTCGTCACGCCCCCGCCCGCAATGTGAGAGAGCGGCGAAGACAATATCGTGGTCACAGAACTTCAAAGACTTCGTATTCGACACCGCCCGGACACCTGCCGCCCTTTGCGACCGCGACAATGCTGTTGAGCCACGCATGCGCAGGCGCGGCGGTCTCGAAATACGGTGTCGTGCGCAGATAATATTCCGAAGCGTCGACCGTTTCGCCGCATACCAAACGCTCGTCGACGGCCTGTGACGCACGCCTGACGCCGCGATAGGTCATGAGGACGAGCTCCCCGTCGTCGGCGACGAGGAGGAGCCTGACATCTTGCTGAAATGTGCCGTCGCCACGAGCGAGCAGGAGATCCGAGCCGATCAGCGACGATACTTTTCCTTTCAGGCGCTCCCCTTGGAAATGTCCGCCTGAGACAGGAAAAATCCGCCGGCCGCCGGCAGGTGTCTGCCCAAGCTCCAGCGTCGGATGAAGCGCGATGAAGAGTGTAAACAGGTGCTGAGATTGCAGGGACACAGTAAATCTCCTATTCTTGGCTGTCCCCCAAAACTGCACCAGGGCGTTCCGCCTTCAAAACGTGCTTTGCTTGTCGTCACCACAAGATAAATTGATCGTGAAGGGAAGCTGATCATGCGGCCGTCATTGGAGTCTCTGCGCGTATTGGAAGCCTGTGTCTCGGCCGGCAGCTTCGCGCGGGCAGCCGAACGCTTGTTTCTGACACCGGCGGCGGTCAGCCTTCGTATTCGCACTCTGGAGGCTGAACTCGGTCAGCCGCTATTTATCCGCGCCGGTCGGCGAGTGGTCCCGACGGCCGCCGCCTCCGTTCTGGCAAGTCGGGTCCGGGAGGCATTAACCGGGATCGGTGAGGCGCTTGCAGAATTTCAGGCGGCAACGCCGCCACTCAGGCTCACGGCGCCGCCGACCTTTGCGTCACGCTGGCTTGCACCGCGTCTGGCGCGCTATCCTACGGCTGGAGCTTCCGTCATCGAGGTCGACGTCTCGGCGGAAATACGTGATCCGGGCGCATTCGACGTCGCCATAAGGACGGGTCGCGGTGGATGGGCCGGGCTGGAAGAATATCGGCTCGCTCCCGTAGAAGTGACGCCGATGCTGTCGCCCTCCCTGCTTGGAACGCGGACGCTTCCCGCGCCGGAGGCGCTGGCTGACTTCGAGCTTTTGCCGCACCCTGATTGGGAGCAATGGTTTAAGGAGGCTCAATGCGCGACCCCTCAGGGTTTGCGCTTTTTGGCGGTCGATTACCCCACGCACGAGTTGGATGCCAATGCGGCGCTGGCAGGCGTGGGTGTGGCGCTGTTGTCGCCATCGCTGTTTCGGCCGCTTTTGACCGAGGGCCGGCTGATCGCGCCGTTCCCCCACGTGCTGAGCGGGCCAGCCTGGCATTTCGCGCTCATCCGCGCCAATGACGCGCGCCAAGCGCCGCGGCAGCTCTGCGCATGGCTTCGCGCGCAGGCAGGTGAGGCCGCATAATTCCGAACTAAAGGCACTGTGAAGGCTTGCGCGTGATGGGGCGCCGGCGCTGGCGGCTGTGCGCCAGCGAAAGACGACGCTGCATGACCGCCTCGACCGCCGCCCGTACCCGATAGAATTCTTATTGGCCAAGGTCGCTTTGGCGGCGATCTCAAGTCCCTCCCGAAAGTCGGATATGAGGCCGTCATATCCCGTTCGGCTGGGAGGCTTGTGAAAATACTCAGCGCCTAAGCGAAGCTTACTTATTCTTCAGCAGCCACATCTTGCCGGCCATCGTGATGCCGTAGACGTCTTTTGTTGCGTCGTCATCCAGGTGCCGCCTCTCCAGAAAACCCGGCTCCTTCAACTCGCCCAGCGTCTTGGCAGTGACCGACTTTATTTTCTGAGGCCGCTCTTTCCACCGGTCAGTTTTTGCATAAGTCACCGTCGCGTTCTCGTGCGTCCATTTATTGGCTGGCTGAGGATAAAGGTCTCCATCCCTGGCGAGTTTAAGTGCGGCGATCTGGGACGGCGTAAGCTCAATCATACTAAAAGATCCTGTGCGGGCGGTGCTTGCGCTGGGAACGCGCTGTTACCAAAGGCGTGCTCATAACACCGACAGACGACTTTCACCACTGCATTGAGATATTCTTGCCACAAAAGGCGAAAACCCGGCTCGTCGGAACCGGGCTTCGTCCTTATCGCACATTTTTTCGTTAATTGCAGCGCCGGACCGTCTTGGTGACCTCGCCTTCGTCGGTCTGTCGGGTGACGCTCCTGGTTTCGCAGCCATTATCGCGATAGCGGCGATGCTCACGTTCGCGCACGGCACCGAAAGTGACGCCACGCTCGCTGATGGTGATGCCGGGTCGTACCCGCTCATGGCGATAGCGGTCATCATAAGAACGCTCCCTGACATACACGCTGTCGGCAAGAACAGGCGCTGCAAACGAGCAGGCGGCAAGGGCCGCCACAGTACAGTTCAAGATCATCTTCCGCATGTCGTTTCTCCTTTCTTGATGAAAGGGCAACGAGGCAAGACGCAAGTGGTTCCAACATCGGTGACGGCCCGACCGTGCCGCGGACGACGTCTGCGCCACACCAGCCAGCACTGAGAACGAAAGCCCGAACAGCAGCCCATTCCCAAATCAACTGTTTAATTTTGCTTGCGCTTCGTCCAAAGTGGCCGCCGCTATCACAAGAGAGGGCGGACGTGCATCAGGAAGTAGGACTTATCGCGACGGTCGCCGTCAGTTTCGTTTTCGCAGCGATTCTGGGCTATGGGGCCGACCGGCTTCGGCTGCCGCCACTCGTCGGTTATTTGATGGCGGGCATCCTGATGGGGCCGTTCACGCCGGGCTTCGTCGCCGATACCGCCCTTGCCGGCCAGCTCGCCGAGATGGGCGTCATCCTTTTGATGTTCGGCGTCGGCCTGCATTTTTCCGCCTCCGACCTGCTCGCCGTGCGCGGCATCGCCGTGCCTGGCGCGATCGGACGGATTATCCTTGCCACCCTGTTGGGCATCGGTCTTTGCAAACTCTGGGGCTGGAGCCTAGGCGCCGGCATCGTCCTCGGCCTCAGCCTGTCGGTGGCGAGCACCGTCGTGCTCTTGAAGGCGCTGGAGGAGCGCAATCTCGTCAACGCGGCCAGCGGACGCGTCGCCGTCGGCTGGCTGATCGTCGAGGATCTGGTGATGGTGTTGGCACTGGTGCTGCTGCCGGCGCTGGCAGAGCTTCTGGGTGGCAACGCCAGCACTACGACCAACCATGGCCTCGGTGACCTGCCGTTGGCGCTGACGATCGGCTTGACACTGCTGAAGGTTGTGGCCTTCGCCGCCATGGCGATCTTCCTCGGGCCTCGCATCGTGCCCTGGCTGCTGACGATGATCGCCCGGACCGGCTCGCGCGAACTCTTTACGCTGACGGTGCTGGCGATCGCACTCGGCATCGCCTTCGGCTCGGCGGCGATCTTCGGCGTCTCTTTTGCACTCGGCGCATTTTTCGCCGGCGTCGTCATGAGCGAATCCCAGCTCAGCCACAGGGCGGCCGCCGACTCGCTGCCGCTGCAGAACGCTTTCTCCGTGCTGTTCTTCGTCTCCGTCGGCATGCTCTTCGATCCCTCGATCCTGGTGCGCCAGCCGCTGGCCGTGATCGGCGCGCTGGCTCTCGTCATCCTCGGCAAGGGCATCATCACCTTCCTCATCGTCATCCTGCTCAGATATCCGATCAGCATGGGACTGACATTGGCCGGCGGCCTCGCCCAGATCGGCGAGTTTTCCTTCATCCTCGCCGGCCTCGGCGTCTCACTCGGGCTTTTGCCGCATGAGGGCCAGGATCTGATCCTGGCTGCCGCGATCCTGTCGATCACGCTCAACCCGATCGTGATCTTCGCAACCGACGGCCTGAAGAAATATATCCATTCGAAATGGCCCTCCCTCTGGGAAAGCTACGGCAGGAGCAGGCAGAAGGCGCTCGGCAAAGAACTGGAAAAGATCAGGGCGCTCGGCGAAGAGCGCGAGCGCCAGCATCAACTGAAGATGCAACAGCTGATCGAGACTTTCCCGCTGTTCTCCGAAGTCGACGAGGACGCCCAGGAGGAACTGCTACTGCTCTTCAAGGCAAAATCCGCGCCGCCCGGCGAACGCGTCATCCGCCGCGGCGACCGCGGCGACAGCATGTATTTCATCTCCTCGGGCGCGGTGGAAGTGCGGCTCGCCAGTGGCGCGATCCGCCTGGAGCCGGGCGCCTTTTTCGGCGAAATGGCGCTGCTGACTGGCGCACGGCGCACGGCCGACGTCATCGCCGTCGATTTCTGCCAGTTCGAGGTGCTCGAACGGCGCGACTTCAACATGTTCATGTCTCACCATCCGCATCTGCGCGCCGCCGTTAGCGAAATGGCCCAGAAGCGGACGGAAATGAATGTCCTGCGTCAGCAATGGGAAAAGTCGATGGACCTGTCCTGACGCAAATACCTCCGCATTTTAGCGGTAATCACGCTAGCGTGATGGCTTCAGCCCGCCGGCCAATAGCCATCTGAGCGGAAATCCTCCGGGATCGGGTCGAGCCGCGACAACGTCTCGGCTGCGAAATCGATCTGCAGCGACAAGTATTTAAGAGGCGCCAGCATTGGCACGCCGGTCGCGAATTCCCGGATGCGAGACAGATGATAACCGCTCTCGCTGATCCGCCGCGCAGCCTCCCGGCGCACGTCCTCTTTGCTTGGCCCGCGCCCCTCTTCGGACCAGTCATCCATTTGCACGGCCCGCCCACGGCCGCCTTCGATCACTTTGAACATTCTCATGCCACCTTGCCCGTCGACCCTAAATCAGCTTGCCGAAGAATGGCCGATTCGCAATCTCCCGAAATCTTGGGAGAGGCGCTGACACCCGTCATCACGAAAATTTTTTGACGGCGGTGGCAGGAAGGACACGGGCGAGCATTTACAGCGCCGCGCACGGCCCCTAAAGCTCTTTTGCACTGCAACAGGAAGGAAACGGAATGCTCCGCAGACTTTACGACTGGACCATGTCTCTGGCCGCGCGCAAATCGGCCGAAATCTGGCTCGCCGTCATCGCCTTCGTCGAAAGCTCCATCTTTCTCGTCCCCGCCGATGTGCTGTTCCTGCCGATGGCGCTTGCCAGGCCGGAACGCTCCTATCGCTACGCGCTGGTCGCGACCGTCGCTTCCGTACTCGGCGGCATCGCCGGCTGGGCGCTCGGCTTTTACGCCTATGAGACGGTGGCGCGGCCGGTTCTCGAATTCTATGGCAAGCTCGATGCCTTTGAGCAGATGAAGGCCTATGTCACCTACGAGTGGATCCTGCTGCTGCTTGTCACATCAGGTCTTGCGCATCTGCCGCCGATCAAGATCGTGACGATTCTGTCTGGCGTCATTCACGTCAATCTGGGTCTTTTCATTGTTTCCGCGATTATTGCACGCGGCGCGCGTTTCCTCTTCCTCGCTTGGCTGCTGCGCCGCTACGGCGAGCCGATCCGTGACTTCATCGAGAAGCGCCTCGGCCAAATCGTTGGCATCGGTGCCGCTACCGTGATCGTGCTATATGTCGGCTACCGCTCTTTCGCTCACTAGGCGAGGATGGTTTTCGGCCGAACAGGCCTAAAATCTCAATCTGCATCTCATGCTCTACTAAACTCGCGGAGCTCCGCCATGACTATTTCCTCGCCGCTCGCCCGCCCCGGCTTTGTCTATTCCATTTTGCTCGCCATCGGTATGGCGGCGGCGGTCGGCACCGCGCTCGGCTTCCAGTATATCGGCGGTTATATTCCCTGTGCGCTCTGCCTGTTGCAACGGCAGCCCTATTATTACGCCATCCCGATCGCGATCCTGGCCGCGATCTCCGAGCTCGTCGGACTGCCGAATTGGATCACCCGGGCGCTCATTCTCGCGGCCGGCATCCTGATGCTGGTGACGGCAGGCATGGGTGTTTATCACGCCGGTGTGGAATGGCACTTCTGGCCCGGCCCGTCCACCTGCTCGACGACGGCAAGCAGCATGACGACCAATGCCGGCGATCTGCTCGGCGAGCTCAACACCATCAAGGGCCCGTCCTGCATCGACGCGGCACTGCGCGTGCTCGGCCTGTCTTTTGCGGGCTGGAACGTGATTGCCGGAATCCTGCTCGCAGCCTTCGCCTTTGTCGGCGTTCGCAAGGCCGCCTCATAAAATTATGCAGCATTCGAAGTGCCGCAGCGTCCTTGCCGCCTCTGAAAAAGATGCGCGGCGCTGCGGGCCGTTCGATCAGGGCTGCAGTTCGGTATCCCAATAGAGATAGTCGAGCCAGCTTTCATGCAGATAGTTTGGCGGGAACAGCCGGCCGTTATTGTGCAAATCCTGCACCGTCGGCTGGTAGGGCTTCTGCGCCGGGAACATGCCTGCCTGCTTCGGAAGCTTGCTGCCCTTGCGCAGATTGCAGGGCGAGCAGGCTGCCACGACATTCTCCCAGGTGGTCTCGCCGCCATGGGCGCGCGGGATGACGTGGTCGAAGGTCAAGTCGTCATGGGCGCCGCAATACTGGCATTCGAACCGGTCGCGCAGGAAGACGTTGAACCGGGTGAAAGCGGGATTGCGGGACGGCTGAACGTAAGTCTTCAGGCACACGACACTCGGAAGCCGCATCGAAAAGCTCGGCGAAGAAACCGAATGTTCATATTCTGCAATGATGTTCACACGGTCGAGAAATACCGCCTTGATCGCGTCCTGCCAGGACCACAACGACAAGGGGTAATAACTCAGCGGCCGGTAGTCAGCGTTCAGAACGAGCGCCGGCAGGGCCTGTGGGGAGACTGCAATCGTCAAGGGACTCTCCTGATCGATTCGGCATCTGCACCTGTATATTAGGCCGGTTGTTACAGGATTGTGAAGTCCAATAAATTCAGAGGATAAAGGCAATTTGAAGAGTGTTGCCGATCAGCCGATCGGCACCATGTCACGGCGCATCCTCGTGGCGTAGTAGGCCCAGAAAAGCCGTGCCGCCACCGAGCGCCACGGCGACCAGACTTCCGAAAGCTCAGCAAGCGCCTTCGCCTGCGGCCGTGCGGCAAGACCGAATGCCGCCCCGACGGCATTCTGCAGCGCGACATCGCCGGCCGGGAAAACATCGGCGTGGCCGCCGCAAAACATCAGATAGACCTCTGCCGTCCACGGCCCGACGCCCTTCAACGCGGTCAGTTCGCCAAGCGCCTCGCCCGGCGGCTTCAGGCAGAGCCCGGAGAGATCGAGACGGCTGGAGGCGACCGCTTCGGCAATCCGCGACAGCGTCTCGGCCTTGGCGCGCGACAGACCGAATTCGCGCCACGCCTCGGCGTGAAGCAGTGCGTAACCTTCCGCCGTCAGCGAACCGACCGCCGGCAGCATGCGCCGCCAGATCGCCTCGGCGCTGGCGCGCGACACCATCTGCGAGACGATGATATGGGCAAGACCGGCAAAGCCGGGCTCGCGCAACCGCAGCGGAATAGGCCCGGCCTCAGTGACTACAGGCGTAAGGCGCGGATCGAGGCGAAGCAGCGCTTCGAGCCCCTGCCTGACGTCATCTTCGTTGCGGATGATCTGCACTTTGCCTCGCTGTGGTTCAAAAACCGAATCCATGGCAGAAGAAAGCATGACCACGAGTGAGCGTCAAAAACCTGTCTTTCGTTTTGCGCCGAGCCCCAACGGACCGTTGCATCTCGGACATGCCCTCTCGGCCCTCATGAACCGCGACATGGCGGAGGCCGAACAAGCGCGCCTGCTGCTGCGCATCGAGGATATCGACCAGGCGCGCTGCACGCCCGAGTTCGAGGCCGGCATCCTCAGGGATCTCGAATGGCTTGATATCGGCTGGGCAAGCCCGGTGCGGCGCCAGTCGGAACATATTCCCGAATATCAGGCGGCGTTGCATGCGCTGATCGAGCGCGGACTGGTCTATCCGGCCTTTCTGACGCGGGGCGAGGTGAAGGCGCGCATCGCTGCCTACGAGGCGGCGGGTGAACCCTGGCCGCACGATCCCGACGGCACCCCGCATTATCCCGCAAGTGATCGCGAGCGTCCGGCAGACGAACGGCGGGACATGCTGACCTCGGGGAAGAAACATGCCTGGCGGCTCGATATGCGCAAAGCGCTCGACCTGATCGGCGAACTGCTGTTCTGGACGGAAACCGGCGACGGCAGGACAGGCGAGATCGCCGCCGAGCCCGACGTCTGGGGCGACGTCATCCTGTCGCGCTCGGATGCGCCGTCGAGCTATCATCTTTCCGTGGTCGTCGACGATGCGCTGCAGGGCGTCACCCATGTCGTGCGTGGGCTCGACCTCTTCCACGCGACATCGGTGCACCGGCTGTTGCAGGTGCTGCTCGGCCTACCGCAGCCGGTCTATCACCATCATCGTCTCATTCTTGGCGCCGATGGCCGCAAGCTTTCGAAAAGCCAAGGCGACAGCGGGCTTGGCGAATTGCGCGCCCAGGGCATGTCAGGGGCGGATATTCGCCGCCTTGTCGGGCTCTGATTGCCTTTCGACACGCTCTCTGCCGACGATCGAAAGCGTGCGGGAGAACATCCGGAAGACGCGGAATTTGATCAGCGCCGCATTGATCTCCGCGCCGATGATGAAGATGACGCCGACCATATAGAGGAAGATCAGCACGATCATGACGGAGGCGAGACCGGCATAGGTTGCCGTATAGTTGGCGAAGGTCGCCAGATAATAGGCAAAGATCAGCGCGCCGGCGAGCCAGAGAAGCAGTGTCAGCAGCACCCCGGGAATGACGTCGAAGACCCGCCGCTTGCCGGCCGGCAGCCAGAGATGCATCACCAGCAGTCCGACGGTCAGAACCACCAGCGTGCCGTAGATGCGCCAGCTGAAGACGATGTCGAGCGTATCGGCAAACAGCGGAAACCATTTTCTCGAATAATCGAGCGCCAGCGGCAGGGCGACCAGCAGAATGCTGATCGCCGTGAAGATGATGACCGCGATCAGCACGTAGCCCAGGCTGGCGAGACGGGTGAAATACCAGGCCCGCGTCTCCTGCACCCGATAGGCGCGATTGAGCGAAATGCGCAGCGCCTCGACACCGTTCGAGGCGAAATATGCGGCCGCCAGCACCGAGATCGTCAGCAGCCCGCCGCGCGGAATGGTCAGCACCTGCAGCACCTGGTCGGCGAGCGGTTTGGCGATCGCCTCGGGCCAGGTGTCGAAGATCAGGTGGATGGCGGTCGAGGAAAATTGATCGGCGCCGAGGAAGCTTGCAAGCGCCGTGCCGAAGATCAGGAAGGGGAAAACCGCAAGCAGGCTCGACAGCGCCACATGGCTTGCCATGGCGAAGCCGTCGTCTTCCACCATGTGACAGATCGCGTCATAGACCACGTCGTAGATCGTGCGCAGCACCTTCGGCATTCCGTCTCCGGCTTTCCAGATTGTATCCTCTGGCCGAATATGGGAAACGAGTCCCATTTTGTACAGGAATCATTCCATGGCGGGAGAGCGCACCATCGTCGTGACCGGATGTTCGTCCGGTATCGGCGCTCATTGCGCACGGGCGCTGAAAGCCGATGGCTGGCGTGTCTTCGCAACGGTGCGCAAGCCGGACGATCTCAAGGGGTTGGAAGCGGAAGGCATCGAAGCCTTCCTGATGGACTATGCCAGGACCGAGACGATTTCCGAGCTGGTCGGCACGGTTCTGGAACGCAGCGGCGGTCGCATCGACGCGCTCTTCAATAACGGCGCCTACGGCCAGCCGGGCGCTGTCGAGGATCTGTCGACGGCAACGCTGCGCGCGCAGTTCGAGGCGAATTTCTTCGGCTGGCATGAACTGACGCGGCAGGTCCTTCCGCCGATGCGCAAACGTGGCCAAGGGCGGATCGTGCAATGTTCGTCGATCCTCGGCGTCGTCCCCTATCGCTTTCGCGGCGCCTACACCGCGTCCAAATTTGCACTCGAAGGCCTCAGCATCACCCTGCGCATGGAGCTGCAGGGCAGCGGCATCCATGTGAGCCTGATCGAGCCGGGACCGATCGCCTCGCGGTTCACCGCCAATGCGCTCGCAAAGATCAAGGAACATATCGACCTCGAGAATTCGCCTCACGCGGTCGATTACATCAGCCAATTGGCGAGACTCGACGGATCGGGGCCGGTCAACCGCCATAAACTCGGCCCGGAAGCGGTCTATTCCGTGTTGAAACACGCATTGAACTCGAAAAATCCGAGGCCACATTATCCCGTAACGACTCCGGCTAAACAGGGCATGTTCCTGAAGCGGCTGCTTCCGGCAGACCTCTTCTACCGCCTGATGCGCTGGACAGACTGACTGAGAAAGCTGAACGCCATGTCCACGGTCACCTATATCCTCGCGATCATCGTCATGGGCGTCGTCGCCCTCGTCCTGATCCGCGGCCTCTTCAACATGATGAAGGGCGGCGATCCCAACCGTTCCAACAAGCTGATGCAGCTTCGTGTGCTGTTGCAGGCGATCGCCGTCATCCTGATCATGGTGACGCTGTGGCTGACCGGCGGCGGCCGCCCGACCTGACCGGGATTCAAGGGGGAAACCATGGTCAAGCTCAACAAGATCTACACGAAAACAGGCGATGACGGTACGACCGGGCTGGTATCCGGTCCGCGCCGGCTCAAAGACGATCTGCGCGTCGAGGCCTACGGCACCATCGATGAGGCCAATTCCGCGATCGGCCTGGCGCGGCTGCACACGGCCGACTTGCCTGAACTCGACGCCATGCTGATGTCGATCCAGAACGATCTCTTCGATCTCGGCGCCGATCTCGCCACCCCCGACACCGGTGAGCCACCGGCCTACGAGCCGCTGCGGATCGCCGAGACGCAGGTCGACCGCGTCGAGCATGATATCGACCAGCTGAACGCCGGTTTGGAGTCGCTGAAATCCTTCATCCTGCCAGGTGGCAGTCCGGCCGCGGCACATCTGCATCTTGCCCGCACGATTGCGCGGCGCGCCGAACGTTTGATGGTGGCGCTTGCTCGCACCGACGGCGAAATCGTCGGCGAGCCGGCGATGAAATACGTCAACCGACTCTCCGATTTCCTCTTCGTCGCCGCGCGTCATGCAAATGACCAGGGCCATGCGGATGTACTTTGGGTTCCGGGAAAAAACAGATAGGCTTGCCGCGTTCACGATCGCCGGGGGGCCTTTATGTTCATACCACTTCACGATGCCAATACGCTGAAACATATCAAGGTTCAGTGGGTGACGCTCGCACTGATCGCGCTGAACATCGCGGTCTGGCTTTTGACCAGCCTGGAGAGCGAACAGGCAGCCCAGGCGACGACCGTCGGTCTCGGCTATATCCCGGCGATTGCCTTCGGCCATGCGATGCTGGCGCAGGGGCTCGAAATCGTGCCGGAACCGCTGACCTACCTTACATACGCCTTCGTCCATACCGGCTTCTGGCATTTGGCTGGCAACATGATCTTCCTCTGGGTCTTTGGCGACAATGTCGAGGATGCGATGGGACATCTGCGCTTCCTGATCTTCTATTTCGTTTGCGCGGCCGCCGGCGCGCTCTGCCACGGCCTGCTGACCATGACCTCGGAAGCGCCGCTGGTCGGCGCATCGGGGGCGGTCTCCGGCGTCGTTGCCGCCTATGTCTTGCTGCATCCGCGAGTCAGGGTCTGGGTGCTGGTGTTTTTCCGTGTGCCGTTGCCCCTGCCGGCCTTCGTGCCGCTACTTTTGTGGATCGGGCAGCAGTTCTTCATGCTGGCGATTGCACCCGATGGCGACGTTTCCTGGGGCGCGCATGTCGGCGGCATCCTTGCCGGGGCTTTCCTAATCCTGGTGTTGCGCCGGCCTGGTGTGCCGCTCTTCGACCGGCAGATCGTCACGCCCCGCGCCGTCAGAAACGACCCGGGCGCCGGCCCGGCCATCGCAGCCGGCACGGACGGACGGACGGCGCAGCGATTTCCCTGGGGCCGCCGCTAAACAGCTATATTGACGTGAACGTAAACGTCCATATATTGCCGAAGCAAATCGCCTGCCGGCGTCATGCAAGCGTTGAATTTGGAGGAAAAACGCGTATCCATGTCGCCATTCGACAATCGGAGCGGCGCCCAAGCGCGCATTTTCTAAAAAAGTCTCTGAAGCCAGTTTCTCCTGAAGGAAGGACCCCATGAAGATACTCGTGCCAGTCAAACGGGTTGTCGACTACAACGTGAAGATCCGGGTGAAGCCGGACGGCACGGGTGTCGAGCTTGCCAATGTGAAGATGTCGATGAACCCGTTCGACGAGATCTCGGTGGAAGAAGCGCTGCGGCTGAAGGAAGCCGGCAAGGCCGAGGAAGTGGTGGTCGTTTCGATCGGTCCTGCCAAGGCCGAAGAGACGCTGCGCACCGCACTTGCCATGGGCGCCGACCGGGCGATCCTGGTCGAGACCGACGATCAGATCGAGCCGCTCACTGTCGCCAAGATCTTGAAGGCTGTCGCCGATGCCGAACAGCCGGGGCTGATCATCGTTGGCAAGCAGGCGATCGACGACGACAGCAACCAGACCGGCCAGATGCTGGCGGCGCTGATGGGAACCGCCCAAGCGACCTTCGCCTCGAAGATCGAGATCGGTGATGGCAAGGCTCAGGTGACCCGTGAAGTCGATGGCGGCCTGCAGACGATCGAGATCAAGCTGCCGGCGGTGATCACATCAGATCTGCGCTTGAACGAACCGCGTTATGCCTCGTTGCCGAATATCATGAAGGCGAAGAAGAAGCCGCTCGACAAGAAGAGCCCTGATGATTTCGGTGTCGACACCACGCCGCGCCTCAAGGTCTTGAAGACCGAGGAGCCATCGGGCCGCAAGGCCGGCGTCAAGGTCAAGTCGGTCGCCGAACTGATCGACAAGCTTAAAAACGAAGCCGGCGTGCTATAATCAGCCTGGAACAGGAGCCATCATCATGACCATTCTTCTTCTGGCTGACCACGACAATGCCAGCCTGTCCGATCAGACCGCCAAAACTCTGACGGCAGCCGCAAAGATTGGCGGCGATATTCACATCCTCGTCGCCGGCAAAGCTGCCAAGCCTGCCGCCGATGCCGCCGCCAAGCTTGCCGGCGTCTCCAAGGTGCTGCTGGCCGAAAGCGATGAACTCGCCAACAATCTGGCCGAACCGCTGGCCGACCTGATCGTCTCGCTGGCTGGCAGCTACGACACGATCCTGTCTGCCGCCACCTCGGTCGGCAAGAACGTGCTGCCGCGGGTCGCCGCTCTTCTCGATGTCGCCCAGGTCTCCGAGATCATCGAGGTGATCTCGTCAGATACCTTCAAGCGGCCGATCTATGCCGGCAATGCCATCCAGACGGTGCAGGCGAGCGATGCCAAGAAGGTGATCACCGTGCGCACCGCATCCTTCGCCTCTGCACCGGAAGGCGGCTCGGCAACGATCGAGGCGATCCCGGCGGTTTCCGATCCGGGACTGTCGACCTTCGTCAGGGACGCGCTGTCGGCCTCCGACCGTCCGGAACTGACCTCGGCGAAGATCATCATTTCCGGCGGCCGGGCGCTCGGCTCGGCGGAAAAGTTCAGGGAGGTCATCCTGCCGCTTGCCGACAAGCTGGGTGCTGCCGTCGGTGCAAGCCGTGCGGCCGTCGATGCCGGCTATGCGCCGAACGACTGGCAGGTCGGTCAGACCGGCAAGGTGGTGGCGCCGCAGCTCTATATCGCCTGCGGCATTTCAGGCGCCATCCAGCATCTGGCCGGCATGAAGGATTCGAAGGTCATCGTCGCCATCAACAAGGACGAGGAGGCGCCGATCTTCCAGGTCGCCGACTACGGATTGGTCGCCGATCTCTTCGATGTCTTGCCGGAATTGCAAAAGGCGCTCTGACCGCGTCAAATGCTTTTCTTTCGCACTTGCGAATGACTGGAAAATTATCTTTTATCGGGCTACTACTGCTGCCGGGCGATCCTTCGTCCGGCAGTATTGCTAGAAAAATACGGCGGCGCGGGGGCGAATGCCGTGCGGGGGTTTGGAGATGAATGCGGTGTTGAAGAATATTGGTATTATCGGTGCCGGTCAGATGGGCTGCGGCATCGCGCATGTTTCGGCCGCCGCAGGTTATAGGGTTCACATCTACGATCTTTCGCAGGACCGCATCGAATCCGGCCTTGCCACCATTAACGGCAACCTGGCCCGCCTGGTGACGAACGGCAAGATGACCGAAGAGGAGCGCAAGTCGACCTTGTCGCTCATCACAGGCTCGTCGGATGTCAATGATCTCGCTCCCTCCGATCTGGTCATCGAGGCCGCCACCGAGGATGAAACGGTCAAGCGCAAGATCTATACCCAGGTCTGTCCGGTCCTGAAGCCGGAAGCGCTGCTTGCCACCAACACCTCTTCCCTTTCCATCACCCGGCTTGCTGCCGCCACCGACCGCCCCGAGCGCTTCATGGGCATACATTTCATGAACCCGGTGCCTGTCATGAAGCTGGTTGAACTGGTGCGCGGCATCGCCACCGACGAGAAGACCTTTTCCGCCGCCAAGCAATTCGTCGGCACGCTGGAAAAGACCATCACTGTCGCCGAGGATTTCCCGGCCTTCATCGTCAACCGCATCCTGCTGCCGATGATCAACGAAGCGATCTACACGCTCTATGAGGGCGTCGGCACGGTCGACGCCATCGATACGGCGATGAAGCTCGGCGCCAATCATCCGATGGGACCGCTGCAGCTTGCCGATTTCATCGGCCTCGACACCTGCCTTTCGATCATGCAGGTGCTGCATGACGGCCTGGCGGACTCGAAATATCGTCCCTGCCCGCTGCTGGTGAAATATGTCGAAGCCGGCTGGCTCGGACGCAAGTCCGGCCGCGGCTTCTATGACTATCGCGGTGAAGTGCCGGTCCCGACGCGGTAAACTTCTGCTGCGCCCCCTCTTCAGCGAAGGAGGGTGGCCAATCGTGGCTTCAGGACCCGATCGCGCCCTTGATCAGCGCCTTGGCATCCTCGCTGTCCCAGGCGGCCGGCCCGTTCATCGCTGAAATCAGGCATCCCTTGTCATCGATCAGCAGCGTCACCGGCAGCCCCATGGCGAGGCCCTCTTTCTTCAGATTGTTGAACACCGAAATCGTATTGTCGCGATAGAGCTGCAGCGCATCGACGCCGATCTCGGCGAGGAAGGTCTTCGGCTTCTCGTCGTCGCCGCTATCGATATTGACCGGCACCACCTGGAACCTGTCGCTGCCCATCTCCTTCTCGAGCGCGTTCAGCGCCGGCATCTCCTCGCGGCAGGGAACGCACCATGTCGCCCAGAGATTGAGAAGCACGGTCTTGCCGGCGAAATGATCGAGTGTCAGCGGCTTGCCGTCCGGCCCGTTGAAGGAGACTGCCGTCAGTTTGCGCGGCTCATAGGCGGCAACCATTGCGGCCACCTGTCCCTTCATCAGTGGTGTGACGCTGGCGACGCGATCCCTGGCAAGCTTGCATTCGGCTGACGCCGTTTCGCCGCCGCCATTGCCAATCCCCGTCTCCTTCACGTATACCGCTGCCGCACCGGCAACGACACCCGCAACGGCGGCCAGCGCGATCCATTTCAGGGATGGCAGCCCGAGGGGTTTTCTTGTCGTCATTTCATTCTCCTGGACATGCATCCTCAAGGCGGACACCTTCATGGCCGACGACACCACGGACACCAAATCCTCCAACCAGATGTGGGGCGGTCGCTTCGCCTCCGGCCCGGACGCGATCATGGAGGAGATAAATGCCTCGATCGGTTTCGACAAGAAGCTATTCGCGCAGGACATCCGCGGTTCGATTGCCCATGCGACGATGCTCGCCCATCAGGGGATCATTTCCACTGACGATAAGGACAAGATCGTTCACGGGCTAAACACGATCCTGTCAGAAATCGAAAGCGGCAATTTCGAATTTTCGCGTCAACTCGAAGACATCCATATGAATGTCGAAGCACGCCTGGCGACGCTGATCGGACCGGCGGCCGGCCGGTTGCACACCGCTCGCTCGCGCAATGATCAGGTGGCGCTCGACTTCCGCCTCTGGGTGAAGGAAGAGCTGCAGAAGACCGAGCAGATGCTGACCGGCCTGATCGCGGCCTTCCTCGACCGCGCCGAAGAACATGCCGAAAGCGTCATGCCGGGCTTCACCCATCTGCAGGCAGCCCAGCCCGTTACCTTCGGCCATCACTGCATGGCCTATGTCGAAATGTTCGGCCGCGACCGCTCGCGTGTGCGCCACGCCATCGAGCATCTGGATGAAAGCCCGATCGGTGCCGCCGCACTTGCCGGCACCGGCTATCCGATCGACCGCCACATGACGGCCAAGGCGCTCGGTTTCCGCGAGCCGACCCGCAACTCCATCGATACGGTCTCCGACCGCGATTTCGCCATCGAATTCCTGTCGATCGCGGCGATTGCGGGCATGCACCTGTCGCGTCTGGCAGAAGAGATCGTCATCTGGTCGACCCCGCAATTCGGTTTCGTGCGCCTGTCCGACGCTTTCTCGACCGGCTCGTCGATCATGCCGCAGAAGAAGAACCCGGATGCGGCCGAACTGGTGCGCGCCAAGACCGGCCGCATCAACGGCTCGCTGGTGGCGCTGCTGACGATCATGAAGGGCCTGCCGCTCGCCTATTCCAAGGACATGCAGGAAGACAAGGAACAGGTCTTCGACGCCGCCGAGAGCCTGGAACTGGCAATTGCCGCCATGACCGGCATGGTGCGCGACATGACCGTCAACACCGCGCGCATGAAGGCGGCGGCCGGCTCCGGCTATTCGACGGCGACCGATCTTGCCGACTGGCTGGTACGTGAAGCGGGCCTTCCCTTCCGCGACGCCCATCACGTCACTGGCCGCGCCGTCGCACTCGCCGAAAGCAAGGGCTGCGACCTTGCCGAGCTGCCGCTCTCCGATCTGCAGGCGATCCATGCCGACATCACCGACAAGGTCTACGACGTGCTGACCGTCGAGGCCTCGGTCGCCAGCCGCAAGAGCTTCGGCGGCACCGCGCCGTCCGAAGTGCGCAGGCAGATCGCCTTCTGGCGCGCCCGCAACTAAGAGATACCAGGCGTGGTGAAAAGCCGCCGCGCCCTTCCTGCGGGGCGCGCAAAGACCGCCAACAATCAGGGTGCACAAGGTGAATAAACTTCGCTATGAAGATGTCCATCATCCGATATGAATGATGTCCATCGTTCGGTACGAATGATGCCCGTCACATGCCGCAGAAGAGGATATCCATGAAGAGCTTGCCGCACCTCGTCCGCCTGACGGCGGTTCTCGCCGTCATCGGCCTTGCCGTTGCCGGATGCGGGCGCAAGGGCGACCTCGATCCGCCGAGCGCTGCGGCAACCAAGGAAGGCGACGTTTCCAAGCCGACGAAACGGCCGGGAACCGTCGACAAGCCCTTCCTTCTCGATCCCCTTCTTTAAGGCATAAACCCGTGAACCATTTCGAGTACCGTGACGGCGTCCTTCATGCGGAGAACGTCCCCGTTCCCGAGATCGCCAAGGCGGTCGGCACCCCTTTCTACGTCTACTCCACCGCGACGCTGGAGCGCCATTACCGCGTCTTTTCGGAAGCCTTCGCCGACATGGACTCCATGGTCTGTTATGCGATGAAGGCGAATTCGAACCAAGCGGTGCTGAAGACGCTGGGCCGCCTCGGTGCCGGCATCGATGTCGTCTCGGAAGGCGAACTGCGCCGCGCGCTTGCCGCCGACATTCCGGCGAGCCGCATCATGTTCTCAGGTGTCGGCAAGACCCCATCCGAGATGGATTTCGCCCTCGAAGCCGGCATTTACTGTTTCAACGTCGAATCCGAGCCTGAGCTCGAGATCCTCAATCAGCGCGCCGTCAGCGCGGGCAAGAAAGCGCCGGTCTCCTTCCGCATCAACCCTGATGTCGATGCAAAGACGCATTCCAAGATCTCGACCGGCAAGAAGGAAAACAAGTTCGGCATCTCCTGGGAGCGCGCCCGCGCCATCTATGCCCATGCCGCCAGGCTGCCGGGCATCGAGGTCACCGGCATCGACATGCATATCGGCAGCCAGATCACCGAATTGCAGCCCTTCGACGACGCCTTCAAGCTGCTGCACGACCTTGTCGCGACGCTGCGCGCCGACGGCCACACCATCCATCACGTCGATATCGGCGGCGGCCTCGGCATCCCCTACAAGGACGACAACAATCCGCCGCCGCTGCCGGACGCCTATGCGGCAATCGTCAAGAACCAGCTACGCGGTCTAAACTGCAAGATCATCACCGAACCCGGACGCCTGATCGTCGGCAATGCCGGCATCCTCGTGACCGAGGTCCTCTATGTAAAGGATGGCGGCGAAAAGACCTTCGTCATCGTCGACGGCGCGATGAACGATCTCATCCGCCCGACGCTCTACGAGGCCTATCACGAGATTCGGCCGGTAACGATTTCGGCGGCCAACGCGCCGCGCATCCGCGCCGATGTCGTCGGCCCCGTCTGCGAGACCGGCGACTATCTGGCGCTCGACCGCGAGATGGCGATGCCGAAGCCCGGCGACCTGATGGCCGTCAGCACCGCCGGCGCCTACGGCGCAGTCCAGGCCGGCACCTATAACAGCCGCCTGCTGGTGCCCGAAGTTCTGGTCAGGGGCAGCGATTTCCACACGATTCGACCGCGTAGAACCTATGCCGAACTGATCAGCCTCGACTCCGTTCCGGCTTGGCTCGACTGAACAAGCCATCACTTTTTGGCGAATAAACGTGAAAAGCCGGTATTGCCGGCCGCTCGCCCTCGCCTTCGCCACAAAGAGTGTTATCCTTTCGTTCATGAGCGTATTGCCCTGCAATCGCCGGAAGCGCCCTCTGTTCCAGAACGCCAGATCGCGGAGACCGGACCGATGACAAGCCCATCGAGGCAGAAGAAAGGCGCATTTGCCTACCGTCCCTCGCTTGCCCGGCTAGTGACGACGAAACGACTGCTGGCGCGAATCGTGCTCTTTTTCGAGCAACTGCTGCCGCCTTTGATGCCGGTACTGTCCGTCATCGCCTTTTATCTCTCTGCCTCCTGGTTCGGCCTCTTCCGCAGCGTGCCGGACTGGCTGCGCATTCTGCTGCTCATCGCCTTTGCCGCCGCTTTTCTCATTTCGCTCCTCCCCTTCCGCACCCTGCGCTGGCCGAGGATCGCAGAAGCCGACCGCATGCTGGAGGAGCGCAACGGTCTGCCGCACCAGCCGGTCACCGTCCAGGAAGACGAGCCGGCCTTCGATACGCCCTTCGGCCGGGCGCTCTGGCGCGAGCACCAGGCGCGCATGGCCGAAAAGATCGCAGCGCTTGATACCGGACTGCCGCGGCCTGATATCGCCGCGCATGACCGTTTCGCGCTGCGCGCCGTCCCGGCGCTGCTGCTGGTCACGGCCTTCGGTTATTCGCTGTCGATCAACGGCGGCTCGATCCGCGACGCGTTGCAGGCAGCACCCGAGCAGGTGGTCAGCGATCCGGCGGTGCGCATCGACGCTTGGGTGACGCCGCCTTCCTATACCGGCCGCGCCCCGATCTATCTGACGGCTGACGGCAGCGAGCAGGCGCCGATCGGCATTCCGCAGTTTTCAGGCCTCACCGTCCGCGTCAGCGGCGGAAAGACCGCCGAGAAGGTCCTGTTCCGCAAGGCGAACGGCGAGGTCCAGGATATTGCCGTGCAGGCGGATACCAAGCCGCAGCAGACGGCGGGATCAGCCAGCGAGCAGCCGACGGCGGCACCTGCCAGCCAGGCTCTCGTCGCGCAGACGCATATGATGAAGCTCCAGGAGAACGGTGCACTCGAGGTCAATGGCCGCCGCTGGAGCTTCGACGTGCTTCCCGACAAGGCGCCCGAGATTGCCTTTGACGGTTTGCCGAAGCCCAGCGTCAACGGGGCGCTCGAAATCGGTTTCACCGTTAAGGACGATTACGGGGTCCAGGAGGCGCATGCAGAGATCGTTCCCGTCGAAACCGATCCGACGGCAACGCCGCTCTATCCGTTGCCGGAATACCGGCTGGATATTCCCCGCCGCAACGCCCGCGACGCCAAGGGCGTGACCAGCCGGAACTTGACCGAACATCCGCTTGCCGGCAAGCGCGTGCGCATCACCCTCGTCGCCAAGGATGCCGCCGGCCAGACCGGCCGCAGCCCGCCGTATGAGATGGTGCTGCCGTCGCGGCCCTTCAACGAGCCGCTTGCCGCGGCCGTAGCTGAGGAGCGGCAGGTTTTCGCGCTCGATACGCGCAAGATGCCGCAGGCAATCGCCCTGAACGAGGCGCTGACTATCCGCCCCGAGGAGACGATCCCCAAGCTTACCAACTACTTGCTGCTCGAATCCGCCCTGACGCGCATGAAGCTCGCCAGGGGCGAGGATGCGCTGAAGGATACGGCCCAATATCTCTGGGAAATCGCCCTCGGCATGGAGGACGGCGATCTATCGCTCGCCGAGCGCAAGCTGCGCGAAGCCCAGCAGAAGCTTGCCGACGCGTTGGACCGCAACGCTCCCGACGCGGAGATCAAGGAGCTGATGGACGAGCTGCGCAAAGCAATGCAGGACTATATGACCGAGCTCGCCCAACGCATGCAGAACGCGCCGATGCAGCCGAACCAGAACGCGCAGAATATCCTGCGTCAGCAGGATCTGGAACGGATGATGGACCAGATCGAAAATCTCGCCCGCTCCGGCAATCGTGACGCCGCCCAGCAGATGCTGTCGGAATTGCAGCGGATGATGAACAACCTGCAGGCGGGCCGCCCGCAGCGAGGTCAGCAGGGCCAGGAAAACAGCGAGGCCCGCAAGCAGATCGACAAGCTCGGTGAGATCCTGCGCGACCAGCAGAAGCTGATGGAACAGACCTTCCGGCTCGACCAGCAGCTCAGGGACCGCATGCAGCGCGGCGAGCCTGACATGGGCGAGAACGATCCGCTGCTCGACGAGATGAACCCCGGAAAGAGCGGCGAGCCGCGGGATCAGCAGCAGGGCCAGCAAGGCAAAGAAGGCCAGCAGCCCTCCGACCAGATGACGGCCGAGCAGCTGCGGGAGGCGTTGAAACAGCTGCGCGCCCAGCAGGATGCGCTCGGCAAGCAGCTCGGCGAATTGCAGAAGAGCCTCGGCGAGATGGGCATGAAGCCCGGCCCCGGCTTTGGCCAGGCGCAGCGCGAAATGGAAGGCGCCGGCCGAGAACTCGGCCAGGGACGTGGCCAACCGGCCGTCGAGGGCCAGGGCCGCGCCCTGGAAGCGCTTCGCCAGGGCGCCCGCGACATGATGAACCAGATGATGCAGGCGCAGCAGGGCCAGCAGGGTCAAGGTCCGAACGGCCAGGTGGGCCAGGGCGACCAGAACGGCCGCGACCCGCTCGGCCGGCCGCGCCGCCCCCAGGGGCCGGAGTTCGGCGACAACAGCGTGAAGGTGCCTGACGAAATCGACGTTCAGCGGGCGCGAGAAATCCTTGACGCGATCCGCGAAAAGCTCGGCAACAATCCGCCGCAGGAAATGGAACGGCGCTATCTCGAACGACTGCTGGACATCCAGTAGGCCACTCACCGCAACGCGATCAACAGCAGGCGCGTTAGAACAAATTCACTCCAGGCCGAACCGGCCTGGAATCTGAATCGTGATCTCAATCAAAGAAATGGAGCATGATTTCGCTCCAAATCATGCCTTTTGGTATCCTGGCTCTAAGCGACAAGCGCTCGGGCGACAGCCTTGCGGATCTCGGGAAGCGCGAATGGCTTGGCGACGACATCGATGATCTTTTCGGCAAGATCGTCGGCCCGTTCGCGCTGTTCGGCATAGCCGGTCATCAGCAGGATTTTCAAACTGGGAAAAGCGTCTTTTGCCTGATGGGCGAGTTCAATGCCGTCCATCACCGGCATGCGGATATCTGAAAGCAGCAGATCGTAGACCCCGTCCTTGAGCTTCTCCAGCCCCTCGGCCCCATCGGCCGCCTCATCGGTTTCGTGGCCATCAAGCCGCAGGGCCCGGGCCACGAAGGACCGCAGGGAGTCCTCGTCTTCCGTAATCAGAATTCTTGCCATATGTGCATCGCTCCGTATCAGCCCCGCGACGGAAATCACCAGACTTTCCTTTTCGATCGGTAAAGATGAGGAAGCGATGGACGAGATGGTTAACAACCCGTCTCGAACGGCAAAGTAGCGCAACGGGTCTTTCAGACGCGCAAAAGCGCTGCAACACTTTGCAGTCGCTCAGGCGTCCCCGGTCACCACGCCGACGAAGGGCAGTTCGCGAAAGGCATAGGCGACATCCATGCCATAGCCGACGACAAAATAGTCAGGGCATTCGAAGCCGACATAGTCGGCCTCCAGCTTTTCCTTGCGCTTGACGCGCTTGTCGAGCAGCACGGCGATCGTGACGTTGCGCGCACCACGCTCGAAAAGCAGTTCCTTGGCAAAGAGCAGCGTCCGGCCGGATTCAAGGATATCGTCGATCAGCAGGACGTCGCGGCCATGCACGTCGCTGTCGATATCCTTGACGATGCGCACGCCCTGCGAAACTGTGCCGATGCCGTAACTCGACAGCGTGATGAACTCGACCTCCGGGGCAAGCCCGCTGTCATGCAGGGCCCGGATCAGATCGGCGGCGAAAATGAATGAGCCCTTGAGCACGGCGATGACGAGCAGGTCCTTGGTCGGGCCGCTGGCGATCTCCCGCGCCATCGAATGATTGCGTTCGGCAATCTGCTCGGCGGTGAAGAGCGGCTCGATGTTTTTTCCGCGCACGACAGGCATAAGGGCTTGCTCCATGAAAAAGAAGGTAAGCCGTTAGCACATATGCGAGCTTGAAACAGCCTCGCCGGCTATGAAATTAGCGCGATTGGCACGACCTGTGGCGCGAAAGTCGGCCCATCCCGTGTCCTGTTACGTCTGTGGCAGGAAGGAAAGCCGGACCTCCGGCATCTTTCCGCCGGCATGCTGCACGCGAGCCGAGAAGCCCCGGCTTTGGCCGCCATAGATCACATCGGCCGGCGGGTTGATGACGATGCTTGCGGTCAGCCGCTCGTCGGTCACGAGATCGGCACGGATCGGATGCACCGTCTGCGTCGTGCCGCTGTCGTTTTCGATGATGCCGTTGATGACCAGCACGCGCATGCCGTTCGCATCACGCGGCGTCACCGTGACATGGGTGAAATGCAGCGACGCTCCGGACGTGGCTCGCTCGCCGGAAACGCCGGAAAAGCCACCCGTTAGCCCGAAGACAAGCACGACGAGCGCCAGCACCAGCGCTGCGAAGCTCCGCATCGACGCGCGCTGCAGCCAGGATTCCGCGGTCTGCAGAACGGAATTCGCGATTGCCAGCATGAACGGCGGCGGTGCAGCGTTTGCGGCAGCCATACGCTTGCGGTTGTCGTTATAGGTCCTTGCATTGAATTCCCTGGGCCGAACTTTGCCGAGGGTGACGAATTCGGCGTCGGAGATATCGGCAGGACGCGCAGAGCGGTACTGACGGTTGGCAGGTTCCGGCGGCAGGAAATCATAGGCCTGGCCCGGCGTCCGGCGACTGAAGGAGGATGCTTCCATGGTGGCTGCCTCGCAGATGTCCACATGGTTTCGCTGCCAGGGGAAATCTTGGCATTGAAACGAATCCTGCTCAGTCGTAAATTTTAATGGTTAATGCTTCGCAAAGATCGCCATCAAACGGGCGTCTTTCCAGCAAAATTTACCGGCTGTTAACGGTGTTGGTTAACAAGTCGTGCGGTGAAACCCACAACAGACTGAGTTGCCCGTTGATCCACTTCGAGAATGTCGGTTTGCGCTATGGCATGGGCCCGGAAATCCTCCGGGACCTGACCTTCGACATTCCGAAGAAATCCTTTCAGTTCCTGACAGGCCCATCGGGCGCCGGCAAGACGTCGCTGCTGCGGATGCTTTTCATGTCGCTGCAGCCGACGCGCGGCCTGATCCGCATGTTCGGGCGCGACATTTCCGAAATCCCCCGCCCTGAACTGCCGCTTCTGCGCCGCCGCGTCGGCATCGTCTTCCAGGATTTCCGCCTCCTCGACCATCTCACCACCTATGAGAATGTCGCTTTGCCCTTACGGGTGCGTGGCAAGGATGAGAGCTCCTACAAGACCGATGTCCTCGAACTTTTGAAATGGGTCGGCCTCGGCGAACGCATCAACGTGCTGCCGCCCGTGCTCTCCGGCGGCGAGAAACAGCGCGCCGCAATCGCCCGGGCGCTGATGGACCGGCCGGAAGTGCTGCTGGCCGACGAGCCGACTGGCAATGTCGATCCGCCGATGGCCAAGCGCCTGCTCAATCTTTTCCTCGAGCTGAACCGACTCGGCACGGCGGTGGTGATCGCCACCCATGACCTGGCGCTGATGGAACAGGTGGAAGCCCGCCGCATGATCCTCTCAGAGGGGCATCTCGATATCTATGACTGAGCCCCCGTCCAGAAACCCCGAGAAGGCGTCTGCCAAGACCCAGCAGAAGCGGCCGGAATTGCGCGTGCGTCCGACTGCGCCGATCCTGCCGCCTTCGAACATCCAGGGCAGCGCGTTGATGGTGGTGATCTCAATCATGGCCTTTCTTGCCTGCCTGACGCTCGGCGGCGTCAGCATGGTGCGCTCGACGGCGGCCAGCTGGGCGAGCCAGATCTCCCGCGAGATCACCATTCAGATCAAGCCGGACGACAATCTCGACATGGAGAAGGCGCTCACCCAGGCGCGCGACCTGGCGCTGACCTTCGTCGGCACCAAAAGCGGCCAGATCGTCGACGAGGCGGCGACCGCCCGCCTGCTCGAACCGTGGCTCGGCCCCGGTCTCGATCTCAAGGATCTGCCCGTTCCCCGTCTCGTCATCATCACCATCGATGAGAGCAATCCACCGGATTTCGATTCGATGCGGGCGCTGCTCAAGGACAGTATCCCGCAGGCGAGCCTCGACGATCACCGCACCTGGGTCGACCGGCTGGTGTCCATGGCGCACACGACTGTCATGATCGGCACCGGCATCCTGCTGCTGGTTTTCACGGCGATGGTGCTCACGGTCGTCTTCGCCACGCGCGGCGCGCTGTCGGGCAATCGTCACGTCGTCGAAGTGCTGCATTTCGTCGGCGCCGAAAGCTCCTTCGTCGCCACCGAATTTCAGAAGCATTTCCTGAAGATCAGCCTCAAGGGCTCGGCGATCGGCAGCGCGCTTGCCGCTCTCTTCTTCGCTAGCGCCGGTTTCTGGCAGAGCCGCACCCTCGCCACCCCGGAAACGGACCAGGCGACCGCGCTCTTCGGCACCTTCTCCGTCGGCGTGCTCGGTTATGCCGGCATCTTCGCGACGATGATCGTCATCGCACTCCTGACCACCTTCACCGCGCGGCTGACCGTCATGCGGACGATCTACGAAATCGATACACTACGCTCAGACCCGACACGCACCGACGGCATCGGAAGTTGATCGTGACCGTGCCGTTTTGCCATGAAAGCGTCTGTTCCGCGCCGCAATCAGCGTATAATCACGATTCATGACGATGGGACACACGACACCCAACCCGATTCATCAGGACCCGGAGCTTGATCGCCCGGCGGGTCTGCCGCCGCGACGCGGGCCAATCCGCCGCCTGCTGCGCTGGGGCGGCTTTGCCTGCTTGCTGGCAATCGCCCTGGTATTCGGCGGTTTTCTGCGTTTCGCCGATTCCGTGACGACGCTGAAGCCCCCGGCCGAGCCGAAGGCGGATGCCATCGTGGTCCTGACGGGTGGTTACCAGCGCATCGACCAGGCCGTGGAGCTGCTGCAGAAGGGGGCAGGCAAGCGCTTGCTCATTTCCGGCGTCCACCCGACGACGACGCCGGCACAGATCCGCAAGATGACGCAGGGTTCGGCCGATCTCTTCTCCTGCTGTGTCGATATCGGCTACGATGCGATCGACACGATCGGCAATGCCGAGGAAGCTTCGAACTGGATCCACACCAAGGGATACCGCAGCGTTCTGATCGTCACCAACAACTATCACATGCCCCGAAGCCTCGCCGAACTCTCCTATGTCGATCCCGACATCGAATTCATCGCTTATCCCGTGGTCAATTCGGATTTGAAGAGCCGCAACTGGTTCACCGATCCGAATGCGATGCGCGTGATGCTGGCCGAATATGTGAAAGTGTTGCTGACCGGGGCCCGCAACATCACCGGCTTCGGCCGCCACACCGGCTTGCGCTCGGCAAATGCGTCCGGCCAACAATAGAGCACCGCGCGTCTGATAGAACGCGCTACGGACGCTCCGTCTTCTTGTTTTGCGCAATTCCGGACGCAAAACCACTATGCACTTTTGCCGGAATTTCTTCAGAGCATGATGCCGAAAAGTGTGAGCGGTTTTCGGACGACATCATGCTCTAACTTTATAATGTAGAACAGGATTCAGATTTTAGGCCGAACAGGCCTAAATCATCCTGTTCTAGGCTTTTACATCAGGGCGTCATCAAACGCTTTTTATGGCGGGCAATATCGTGTAGGCCGGTCGCGTGAGCATGCCTCGGGAAAGTTTCATGATCGCCCTGCGTTCCGTTCTCTTCAACACGATCTTCTACGCCAACCTCATCATCCGGATGATCGTGCTCTCGCCCTACTATTTCGTCGTGCCGCGCAAGATCGCCTATGCGATCCCGAAGAACTGGGCGCGCTCCAACCACTGGCTGATGCGGGTGATCGTCGGCACCACCTTCGAGATCGAGGGACTGGAGAACCTGCCTGATGGCAGCTACATCCTGGCGCCGAAACATCAGTCCTTCTGGGATACCTACGCGCTGCTGCCCTGGCTGAAGGATCCGGTCTACATCCTGAAGCGCGAGCTTATGTGGATTCCGCTCTTCGGCTGGTATGCGAAGAAACAGCGTATGATCCCGGTCGATCGCGGCGCCCGCGGCAAGGTGATGGTGGAAGTGCTGAAACGCACGAAGGAGGAACTGTCGACCGGCCGCCAGCTCATCATCTATCCCGAGGGCACCCGCCGCCCGCCAGGCGCAGAGCCGCTCTATAAATACGGCATCGCCCGCATGTACCGCGATCTTAACCTCCCTGTCGTGCCGGTTGCCATGCATCCCGGTCTGTTCTGGCCGCGGCGGAGCATTCGACGTTATCCCGGCCATTTCAAGGTGAAGATTCTGCCGCCGATCATGCCGGGAATGGATCCGGACGCCTTTTTCGCCCATCTGATCGAGGTATCGGAGCGGGCAAGCGACGAGCTTCTGCTCGAAACCGTCGCGCGAAATCCGCATCTGCCGCTCCCGCCGACGGCGGTCGAAAGGCTGGTCGAGCTGCGCAAGCTGAACGCGGCAACTGGCTGAGATCAGGCGGCGCGCAGCCGCTCCACTTCGTTGACGACCTGCTCCAGCCAATGGTCGCGAATGCCCATCTGCTTCAGATGCGTCAGCGTGTTGAAGACATAGGCATCATTCGGACCTGACTGGCCGTTTGCTTCGTTCACCACCCGTGCCGCCGCAAGCGCATCGAGCGCGCCGGCATATTGTTCATGCTCGCGGTCGATGATGTAGGCGACCGCTTCGACCCGACGCCGGCCGGCAAGCTGCAGCCGCACCCGGCGCTCCAGGTAGACATTGGTGACCAACTCGCGGGCGCGGAGATAATCGATCACCTCATCCCATTTTTCCGGCGAAATGCGGAAAGCCATGCCGCGGCAGGCGCCACCCCTGTCGAGGCCGAGAACCAGGCCCGGATTGTCGCGGGTACCACGATGGACAAAGGAGCGGACGCAGAGCGAACGCCTGTAGCCGTAGACTAGGGCCTCTGCCCGCTCCATGAACTCGAAGCCCGGATTCCACATCAGCGAACCGTAGCCAAATACCCAAAATTCGTCCATATCGCACGCCAGACCGGGAATCACATTTGCGATTCACCATTGGAGAACATCATGGCAGCGTCAAGCCAATCCGGCAGCAGCCAATCCGGCAGCGGTAAGAAATTCTGGTTGCTGGGTGGAGGCGTCCTCCTGGTGATTGCGCTTTATACCGGCGGCTGGTTCTATGCGGCCTCGGCGCTGAAGAACACAGTGCTGAAAGCGATCGCGCCGCGCGACCAGGCAGGCGTCAGCGGCGAATGCTCCGATATCGAATTTCGCGGCTATCCCTTCCGTATCGGCCTGTTCTGCTCCAAGATCGACGTCGACGACAATGTCAACGGCGTCTCCGCCACCTTCGGCGCGCTGCGCTCGGCAGCACAGGTCTACGCGCCCGGCAATATCGTCTGGGAACTCGATTCGCCGGCAGAGATCCGCACCAGCAACGGCCTTTCGATCTCGGCCCAATGGACGAACCTGCAGGCGAGCCTTACGACGAGGCTGCAGGGCATCGACCACAGCTCGACCGTCATCGAGGGTCTGAAGGCGATGGCCTTCTCCTCCTACACCGGCCAGACCATGAGCTTCGATGCCGCTCGCACCGAAATCCACCTGCGCCAGAATGGTGCTGATCTCGACGGTGCGATTTCCGTGCAGGACGCCAACGCGGCGATCAAGGACTGGCCGCAGATCTTCCCGAAATTCTCGGCGAGCATCGATCTGACCGTCGCCGGCAAGGCCGGCCTGATCGACGGCAGTGACCGGAACGGCCTCAATGGCGCCACCGGCGACCTGCGCCGCATCGTCGCCGACATCGGTGACGGCAAGGTGATGACGCTCACCGGCCCCTTCTCCTTCGACGAGCAGGGCTTGCTTTCGGGAAAATTCAAACTGGAGATCGAACAACTCGGCCCTTGGGGGGACAGCCTGAAACAGGCCTTTCCGGATATCGCCTCGACCGTCAACACGGCGACGAAGCTGCTGAAATCGCTTGCCGGCGGCGGCGACAAGGTCTCCGTCGATCTCGTCGTCAATCGCGGCAATGCCACCGTCAGCGGTTTCATCCCGCTCGGCCGCATTCCACCGATCTGATGCATCCCCCCAAAGTGTCCAGCGGTTTTGGGATAACGGGATGCATAGGAAAGGCCTGAAGCGCGTCGAATGAGTCCGGCTCGACGCGAGGCGCTTCAGGCAATTCGCTTGATGAAGAAGACTTCCGGCACCGATTGCAGGCCGGGCAACTCGATCGCGCCAGTTTCGGAAAATCCGTTGCGGCGGTGCCAGTCCTGAGGCCGGCTTTCGTCGCATTCGCTCGACGTCATCAGCAGGCGGGCGCCATCGCCGCGCATGGCTTCTTCCCAGGCGAGAAACAGCGCCGTCCCAACGCCCGACCGGCGATGGCCGGGCAGGACGCGGATCATTTCCATATAGGGAACCCTGCCCCAGAAGCGGGAGAAACGCAGGAAGCCGACGATCTCGTCGTCTTCCCTGGCAACCAGATATTCGCCGAGCGCGACGCAACGCGATACCCATGCTTCACCGGCGCTGGCATCCTCGCGAGCCAACCAGTCGATATCCGCCCGGCCGGCACGTGCCACCTCCACCATCGCGGCGGCTACTTCTTGTCCAGCGCGTGGCGGCCGAAATCCGGCGCGTCGACATCCTGGCCGGCCTGGACGATCGAACGGCGGATGGCGCGCGTGCGGGTGAAGAGTTCGAAAATCTTGTCGCCCTCGCCCCAGCGGATGGCGCGCTGCAGATAGGCGAGATCCTCCGAGAAGCGCGCCAGCATTTCGAGGATCGCATCGCGGTTATGCAGGCAGACGTCGCGCCACATCGTCGGGTCGGAGGCGGCGAGGCGAGTGAAATCACGAAAGCCAGAGGCGGAATATTTGATGACTTCCGACTCCGTCACCGTCTCCAGATCGTCGGCGGTGCCGACGATATTGTAGGCGATGATATGCGGCAGGTGCGAGACGATGGCGAGCACCTTGTCGTGATGTTCGGCATCCATTTCGTCGACCTTCGAGCCCAACGCTTCCCAGAAGCTGCGCAGCCGCTTCAAAGCGGTCTCATCGGTATCCGCGACCGGCGTGAAGATGCACCAACGGCCTTCGAAGAGGCCGGGGAAGCCGGCATCCGGGCCGGATTTCTCCGTACCGGCCAGCGGGTGGCCGGGGATGAAATGCACATTATCAGGCATATGCGGCAGCATCTGCGCAATGACAGAAGCCTTGGTGGAGCCGACATCGGTGACGATCGCCCCGGGCTTCAGGCTTGCCGAAATCTCCTTCGCCACACTTTCCGAAGCGCCGACCGGCACCGAGACGATCACCAGATCGGCATCCTTGACGGCATCCTGTGAAGACGTCGTGTAGCGGTCGCCGAGGCCGAGTTCCTCCGCACGCTTCAGCGTATCGGGGCTGCGCGTGGCGACGACGATCTCCCTTGCAAGACCAAGCCGCCTGATGTCATAGGCGAGCGAAGAGCCGATCAGGCCGATGCCGATCAGCGCGATCCGATCGAACTGCACACTCATGCCTGATGACCCATGAATTCGGTGAGCGCGGCAATCACGCCGCGGTTGGCCTCTTCGGGGCCGATGCTCATGCGCAGCGCATTGGCGAAACCATAGCCGCGCACGGCGCGCAGGATGTAGCCGCGGCTCGTCAACAAATCATCGGCATCCGCGGCGCGCTTGCCGTCGATCTCGGGGAAATGAATGAGGACGAAATTGGCGACGGACGGCGTCACCTTCAACCCGATCGCTTCGAGTGCCTGGGTGAGCGTCTCGACCCACATCTGATTGAAGGAGACGGCCTGCTGGATGAAGGCCTGGTCGCGGATGGCAGCGGCAGCGGCGGCGATTGCCGGCGCGTTCAAGTTGAACGGCGCGCGCACGCGATTCAGCGCATCGACGATCTCGGCGGGCGCATACATCCAGCCGACGCGCAGCGCCGCAAGGCCATAAGCCTTCGAGAAGGTGCGGGTCATCACCACGTTGGCATTGGAGGAGACGACCTCGATGCCGGCTTCATAATCGTTGCGGCGCACATATTCGGCATAGGCGGCATCGAGCACGAGGACGACATGTTTCGGCAGTCCGGCCTGAAGGCGGCGGATCTCGCTGACGGAAACATAGGTGCCGGTTGGATTGCCGGGATTGGCGATGAAGACGATCTTCGTCTTCTCGGTCACCGCGGCAAGGATCGCATCGACATCGACGGTATAGTCTTTCTCCTTGACGACAACAGGCGTGGCGCCGGCGCCCAGGATCTGGATCTTGTAGACGAGGAAGCCGTGCTCGGTGATGATGCCCTCGTCGCCGGCACCGAGATAGACATGGCAGAGCAAGCCGAGCAGTTCGTCGGAACCGTTGCCGCAGAGAATGTTTGCCGGATTGAGGCCGTGCACGGCGGCAATCGCCTCACGCAGTTCGATCGCCTGCCCGTCAGGATAACGCCCCAGATTGTCGGCAACCGTCTTGAAGGCTTCGATTGCCTTCGGGCTGGCGCCGAGCGGCGTTTCGTTGGACGAAAGCTTGTAGACGCGGGCAACACCCGGCGCATGTTCCTTGCCCGGCACATAGGCTGCGATATCGAGAATACCGGGACGCGGAACGGGCTTGCTCATCTCAACGCTCATGGGTTCGACCTTGGAATTGCCGGAAATCCGGGCTGAAAAACACCAAGTGGCATTAAAGCGGAATGAGATTGTTGTCGAGACCTATGGGCGTGACACAAGCAGTTGGAGACCGCCGAGAGCTACCTGCTGCGTGTGGTCGGCACGCCATGCGGTGCGAGAACCGGCACGAAGACGCGGCGGGAGGCCCGCGCCGCCACCGGCAGCCCCTGATAGAGCCGCTTCTGCGCTTCGACGATGATGACGCCCGAGAAGGCCGGCCACAGCGTTCGACCGATCCGCTCGAAGGCGCGGCGAAGCCGCAGGATGGTCCTCAACTTCGAGGGCGGGAAGAACAGCGCTTCAGCCGTCGCGCCCGGGGTGAAATTCGTCTCGCGCAGCAGATTGGTCAACTGACCGCGGGAATAGGGCCGGCCCGAACCGAAGGGTGTATGCTCCATGCGTGCCCAGACGCCGCGCCGGTTCGGCACGACGATGACCAGCCGTCCACCCGGCGCCAGCACCCGCCAGAGCTCCTTCAGCGTCTCGCGCGGGCTTTCGGCGAATTCCAGCGAATGCACCATCAGCACCCGGTCGATCGACGAATCCGGCAGCGGCAGTTCCTCGTCGAAGACAAGCGCCGTCGTCGAGAGCGAGCCCATCGGCCAATTCACCGCGCCCTGCCCGGCCGGCATGAAAGCGAAGGTACGCTCGGTATCGGCCTGGAAGCGATCGAGGAAGGGCACGGCATAACCGAGACCGACCAGACGCTCCTGCGGCAGCCGCACCCAGAGCGAGGACAGCGCCATGGCGATCGACTGCTCGGCAAGACGTCCGAGCTCGGAATGATAGAACTGGCGTAAGTCGACGATATCGGCGTGCATTGCGACAAATGTTATCAGCGGGCGGTTGGACTTCAAGGCCGGAACCTCTACATTTCCGCGAGACTCCTGGGATAAGGGATTATTGAACGATGAAACCTTTGGAATTAGACGTTTTTCTCTGCCGCACCGACAATTTCGGCGTTCTCGTGCACGATCCGGAGACAGGCTTTACCGCGGCGATCGATGCGCCGGAGGAGGCGCCGATCCTGGAAGCGGCGACACGTCGCGGCTGGAAAATCACCCATATCTTCACCACTCATCATCACACCGACCATGTCACTGCCAACCTGGCGCTGAAGGAACAATTCGGCTGCGAGATCATCGGCCCCATCAACGAGGCCGTCGCCATTCCCGGCCTCGATCGGACGATGGCCGATGGCGACAGCTTCCTTTTCGGCGATCACACCGTCAACGTCATCGAGACACCCGGCCACACCGCCGGCCACATCTGCTATCACTTCGTCGATGACAAGCTGCTGTTTGCAGCCGACACGCTGTTTGCGCTCGGCTGCGGCCGGCTGTTCGAACGCCCGGCCGCCGATATGTGGCATTCCCTGCAGAAACTCGCCGTGTTGCCCGATGAGACCGCCATCTACTTCGGCCATGAATACACATTGTCCAATGCCCGCTTCGCGCTGACCGTCGATCCCGACAATGAGCGACTGAAGAGCCGCGCCGCCGAGATCGAGGCCTTGCGCGCCGATGGCAAATTCACCATCCCGACGACATTGGGGCTGGAAAAGGAAACCAACCCGTTCCTGCGCGCCGCCGATCCGGCGATCCGCCGCAATCTGCTGATGGAAGGCAAGACCAACGAGGAAGTCTTTGCAGAGATCCGCAAGCGCAAGGACCATTTCTGATGTCGCCTGAGGACATCATCCGCGAACTCGGCATGCAGCCGCATCCCGAAGGTGGCTGGTACGTGCAGACATTCCGCGATACGGCGGGCGGGGAACGCGGCCACTCGACAGCGATCTATTACCTGCTGACCAGGGGACAGCGTTCGCACTGGCATCGCGTCCATGACGCGGCGGAGGCCTGGCATTATTACGCCGGCGCGCCGCTCTCGCTGCACCGCTCGGAAGACGGAACGGCAAGCCAAACCCTGACGCTCGGAACCAACCTGTCCGCCGGCGAGCGGCCGCAGGCGATCATTCCCGCCAATTGGTGGCAATCGGCCGAAACCCTCGGCGATTTCACCCTGGTCGGCTGCACCGTCTCGCCCGGCTTCGAGTTTTCGAGCTTCGAGATGGCGCCGCCCGGTTGGAAGCCCGGCGGCTAGAGCATGATGCCGAAAAGTGTGAGCGGTTTTCGGGCGACACCATGCTCCAACTATCTAAGGCCTATTCTGCTGCTGCGGGCTGCGCCTGGCTCTTGCGGCGGAACATGTCCTGGGCGGCGAGCACCGCCCCGCCGGTGACGAGCACGCAGGCGAGAGCAATGCGCCAGCTCGGCTCGGCAAATCCAAACAGCAGCAGAATAAGCGTCGAAAGCAGAGGTGCGGCGTAACTTGCCGCGCCGAGAATCTGGATATCGCCGTTCTTGACGCCGTAATCCCACGCGTAGAAGGCAGCCCCGACCGGAAAGAGCCCAAGCCCGGCGACGGCGACCCACTCGAAACTCGTTGCCGACCAGACGGTCGTCTCCAGGCCGAGATGGCAGAGCAACGACAGCATGGATGTCGCAAGGCAGAAGCCGGTGACGACATCTGTGGAGACGGCGTCGAAACGCCGC
This sequence comes from Rhizobium sp. CB2179, assembly GCF_057653455.1. NCBI lineage: Bacteria > Pseudomonadati > Pseudomonadota > Alphaproteobacteria > Hyphomicrobiales > Rhizobiaceae > Rhizobium > Rhizobium sp. CB2179. The sequence continues at coordinate 4,096,689 of NZ_CM172781.1, forward strand.
GTCAGCAGCGAATAGCCGGACCATGTGAAGGCGCAGAGAAAGGCGGCACCGTAACCGACGGCATAGGCGCCGTCGAAATCGATGCCGTTGCGACTGACGATCAGGAAGGTACCGCAAAGTCCGGCAAGCGCACCCGCCGCATGATACCAGTGCAACCGTTCGCCCGGCAGCAGCGCCGAACCGACGACGATCAACAGCGGCCAGAGATAGGCGACCAGCCCCGCCTCCACCGCCGGCGCGTTCCGGAGCGCGGTAAAATAGAGGAAGTGATAACCGAACAGCCCCGCAATGCCGGTTATCCAGACCTTGGCCGGCTGCTTCAGCAGCGCCAGCCGCGCGGGATTGAGGATAAGCACGACGAGGCCGGGAATGCTGCCGATCGCAAAGCAGACGGCCGAAAGCTGGAACGGTGGCATCTTGCCGGAGGCGGCCGTGAACAACGCCAGGAACGACCACATCAGAATGGCCGTAAAGCCGATCAACGTCGCGCGAAGCTTCACCTGTCCCCCTTCACGGAGGCAGAAGCCCCGTCAGCTGTTGCTGCCGTATTTGACGGCAGTGATCGTCACCATTCCATATTCGGTTGGAATGCGCACATAAACAGGAGCGTATACATTTGCCGCGTCCGACTTGGCAAACCAGATTTCCATGCGATCGCTCTTGCTCAGATAGTCGATATCCTTGCGGCCCTTCTTGTAGCCCGAGCGCGGCACGAAGCGGACGCTGCAGACGGTCGCCTTGCCCTTGAACCCATTGGTGGAGAAATCCTCGTCGCCCTTCGGCGACAGCACCAGATCCATGCGCGTCTCGCCGTCGAAGATCGGCAGCGTCTGCGAGCAGACCTTGGTATCGCCGGTGAAGACCAGGCCGGAGATCGGATCGAGCACCGAGCGCATGTCGCGCGGCGTGACGTCGATCCAGTTCTTCGGGCGCTTCGGCATCGGTGTCGTCGTCGCCGAGATGATGTTGCCGTTGCGGTAGCTGACCTCGTAGACGCGGGCCTTCCTCTTGCCGCTCTTGTAGTAGAGCGAGTATTTCTGCGCCTGCAATCTGTCATTGCGCACGACGCCGCTCACGCTGGTCTTGGCCGAAATCGTCGTGATGAGATCGGCAAGACCGGCGGAATTGATGCTCCCGGCGATCTTGTAGCTGTGATCGTCCTCGATCTGCGTCAGGAACGCGGCGCGCGCGATCGGCAGCCCGGCGAGCGCCACCCGGTATTCCGTCCGATGCTGGATTTCGGCCGCCGATGCGGGTATGGCAAGAAGTGCGGCGATGGCCGAAATGAAAATCCGTCTGCCCGAATGAGCCATGGAAAAAAGCCTTGTCTTGCTGCGCGCTGGCAACCTTTGCTGAGCGGTCTATACTCCTGCCGCGAAGGGAAGAAAACAGCAGCTTTTTGACAGAATTGCGGGAAAGGCCAAGGTTTGGCTTGACGCGAGCAGCCTGTCTGACTATAGAACCGCAACTTTCCAATCATGCCCGTTGGATTGCGCGCCTGGTTTTGCCGGGAATGGCAATTCGATGGCCCGAGAAAAACAAGAATAGGTGTTCCATGTCCCGCGTGTGCGAATTGACCGGCAAGGCCGTCCTGACTGGTAACAATGTCAGCCATGCCAACAACAAGACCAAGCGCCGGTTCCTGCCGAACCTGTGCCAGGTCACGCTGATTTCCGACGCTCTCAACCAGCGTTATCGTCTTCGCGTTTCGGCTGCCGCTCTTCGCACCGTCGAGCATCGTGGCGGCCTCGATGCCTTCCTGCTGAAGGCCAGCGAAAACGAATTGTCGATGCGCGCGCGCCTGTTGCGCCGTCAGATCGCCAAGAAGACCGCCGAAGCCGCTGCTGCGTAAGCTTCCTTCTGCCCTTCTTTCATACGGCTTCAAAAGGCTTGAACGGATAATACCGGACAAGCCTTTTGCTTTGCCGGTTTGCTCCTCCAACTGGTGGCATCACCCAGGATAAAAAAATGCTGAAGACCCGCTATACCATCGCCTATGTCGCGCTGATGACGCTCGTCGTCGTCGCCTCCAACTTCCTCGTCCAGTTTCCGCTGAACGCCGAAGTCGCCGGCATCAACCTTGCCGACATCCTGACCTGGGGCGCCTTCTCCTATCCGATCGCTTTCCTGATCACCGACCTGACCAACCGTCAGTTCGGCCCGCAGGCAGCCCGCAAGGTCGTCTTTGCCGGCTTCGTCGTCGGTGTGACGCTCTCCTTCTTCACCTCGGTGCCACGCATCGCCATCGCCTCCGGCTCGGCCTATCTCGCCGGCCAGTTGCTCGATATCGCCGTCTTCAACCGCCTTCGCCGCCAGGCCTGGTGGCGCGCGCCGCTGGTCGGTTCGCTGATCGGCTCGGCGCTCGATACGGTGATGTTCTTCTCGCTTTCCTTCGCCGCGTTCTTCGTCTTCCTCGGCCCGAACGACCCCTTTGCGCTGGAAGCAGCCCCCGTCCTCGGCGTTTTCGCCACGGAGGCTCCGCGATGGATTTCCTGGGCGATCGGCGATTTCGTCGTGAAGATGATCGTCGGCCTCGTCATGCTGCTGCCTTATGGCGCGCTGATGAACGTGCTGCGGCCGATGCAGGCCGCTCGCGCCAGCTAATCACGGACGCCGCCGGACCGCACCGGCGGTGATCGCGGGATGCAGCAGAGCCTCGGCAACCAGATCGTCGATATCTCTTGACGAATCGAGCCGCAACACCGGCGCCGTCTGCGTATCCAGCCATTGTTCATGCGCCGCAAGGCTGCGACCCTCGGGGCCGGCCGTCTCATAGCTGGCCGCCCATTCCTGGAATTCCCCGCTTTTAACTTCCATGTCGCCACCAGGCCCGATCCTGTTTCCATATCGGGCAATCTCCCGCACGCGGATGCGCGCCATTCGAAGCCCCGGCTCGATCCTGAGGAATAGGATCAGATCGTAAAGCGGCTCCAATGGCCCACCCCATTTCAGCGCGGATCCGGAGAGGACCCAGCCGTCATGCCGTGCCGCTTCCTCGAGGAGCAGCCGGATGCGCTCGTCGGCATTCCTCGGCGTCGTGAACGGCGGATCGGTCGGCATCCAGAAGAAATCATCAGTGTCGAGATGGGCGATATCGAGCCTTTCGGCAAGCGCACGGCCGAGCGATGTCGTACCGGAACCGGACGCGCCCATGACATGAATATGCACCATGAATCTCCCTGCGAAGACTGCTTCCCGATGCCGCGGGGGATAGCCGAGGCATATGACATCGGTCTGACGTCTTGGATTAATTCCGCTTCTGGGAACTCGGCGCTGCCCACGCGGCCTCTTCCGAAAGCCGGAATTCCAGCATCAGATTGCGCTGCAGGATCGAATGATTGTCGTCCGACACCAGAATGATATGGGTCGTGCCGTCGGCGGCCTGAAAAGCATCGAGCCCTTCCATATTGTCGATCTGCGAGTTGAAATTACCTTCCAGCAGCAATTCGCCGTCAACGACGGCGCCGGGCCTGATGTCGGCGCCCTTGATGCGCCGAAGGCGCATGCCGATGCCTTCGGCCATGTTGAAGCGGCGCTCCAGCAGCAACAGGTCGCCGTTCGGCAGGAAGGCGCCGTCGGTGATGTCGAAGCTGCCATCCCGCTCGACCGAAAAACGCCCTTTCAGCGGCCCGCTGAGAATGGCCGCCAGCCGGTTGCCGTCATTGTCGAGACCACGCTCGGAGACGATGACCACCCCGCCCTTGAGCGGGCTCGATGCCGGCGCCACGGTGATGGTCTCGATGCCGCGATTGTCGCTCAGCATCGTCCGCGGGATGAGGATCGGCAAAGTGGCGATCGCGCCCGAATCGGCAAAGCCGGGGTCGGGATAGACATCGACGCGATGGTGCTGCTCGAAGGAGACCAGGATCCGATCGCCGTCCAGCGCCAGGCCTTCGGCATCCATATGTCCCTTCCCCTCGAAGCTGCGCCCGGCGCTGTTCTTCATCGGCGTGATCTCGACATCCGAAAGGCCGGAAAGCCTGCCCTTGACGTCGCGCTCGATGCTGCCGGTCAGCCACTGGCCGGTATCGAGCACGACGACGAAATGTTTTTGGTCCGGCCGGAAACGGATGGAGGAGAGCGAGCCGAACAGCGCTCGGCTGGACACCATTTCCAGCCCGCCCAGAAATTCCAGCGATCCGAATTGCATCTCCGAAGAGCCGATCCTGAAATCGGAGATTTGCCGGCTAATGACCGGTACGTCGTCGCCGGCCCATGACGAGGAAGCGCCGGCTGCGATACAGACAGCGATCGACGCCGCACGGCAGAGGCGCTTGACCCTCATTCTTCCAGCGGCGTCAGCCGGCACGGCGTATCCGGCCGCCGCGCGGCTGGACGGATTGGTCTTCGAAAAGCGAGGCAAGCTGCTCGGTCATCGCACCGGCAAGCTCGTCCGCATCGACGATCGTCACGGCGCGGCGATAGTAGCGCGTCACGTCATGGCCGATGCCGATCGCCAGCAACTCGACAGGCGAGCGCGTCTCGATCTGTTCGATGACGGCACGCAGGTGCCGCTCCAGATAATTGCCCGGATTGACCGACAGCGTCGAATCGTCCACTGGCGCTCCGTCCGAGATCATCATCAGGATGCGGCGCTGCTCGCGGCGCGCGAGCAGGCGATTATGCGCCCAGATCAGCGCCTCGCCGTCGATATTTTCCTTGAGCAGGCCCTCGCGCATCATCAGCCCGAGATTGGCGCGCGCGCGCCGCCACGGCGCGTCGGCCGATTTGTAGATGATATGGCGCAGGTCGTTGAGGCGGCCCGGCGTCTGCGGCTTGCCGCCGGCAAGCCAGCTTTCACGCGCCTGCCCGCCCTTCCAGGCTTTGGTCGTAAAGCCCAGGATCTCGACCTTGACGCCGCAGCGCTCCAGCGTGCGGGCGAGAATGTCGGCACAGGTGGCGGCAACCGTGATCGGCCGGCCGCGCATCGAGCCGGAATTGTCGATGAGCAGGGTAACGACGGTATCGCGGAACTGGGTGTCGCGCTCCATCTTGAAGGAGAGCGCCTGCATCGGATCGATGATGATGCGCTGCAGCCGGGCCGGATCGAGATAACCCTCTTCCAGGTCGAAATCCCAGGAGCGGTTCTGCTGCGCCATCAGGCGGCGCTGCAGCCGGTTGGCGAGACGGCCGACCGCGCCCTGCAGATGCGCCAGCTGCTTGTCGAGGAAGGCGCGCAGGCGCTCCAGCTCGGCGGCGTCGCAAAGTTCCTCGGCGGTGATGATCTCGTCGAACTCTTCGGTAAAGACGTGATAATCGACCTTCTCGTTGAAATCGGCAAAAGGCGTATTCGGCCGGCGGGTCTCGCCCGGCGTTTCCGAATCGTCCTCGCCCTCTTCCATCATGTCGTCGTCGGAGATTTCGGCGCCTTCGGTCTCGCCATCCTCCATCTGCTCGTCGGCGACCTCACTGTCCTCGACGGGGGCGGCATCGGTACCGGCATCCTCGTCGACCTCGTCCTGGTCCTGTTCGTCGCCGCTCGGCTGGTCTTCCTGCTCCGACTGGTCGTCATTGTCGGCGTCGCTGTCATCGTCGCCGTATTCCTCGGCCATTTCCATCGCCGACAGCATGTTGCGGATGACCTTGGCGAAGGCTTGCTGGTCGTTGATCGCGCTCGACAGGTTGTCGAGTTCGGACCCTGCCTTGTCCTCGATAAAGTCGCGCCAAAGGTCCAGCACCTTGCCGGCGGAGGCTGGCGGGCGCTGGCCAGTCAGCTTCTCGCGCACCATCATCGCAACGGCTTCGCCGACCGGTGCGTCTTCCTGGCGCTCGATGCCGGTCAAATTCGCCTTGGAATATTTCTCTTCCGTCATGGAGCGCAGGTTCGATGCCATGCCCTCCATGCGCAGCGCGCCGATCGATTCGACGCGCGCCTGTTCGACTACATCGAAGATCGCCCGGGCGTCCGAGCCTTGCGGCGCCATCGTCGCATGCACCTTCTCGTCATGGCAGGCGAGCCGCAGCGCCATCGAATCGCCGAGACCACGGGTGACCGCCAGCTCATGCGCCGTCGGCCGCTTGGAAAGTTCCGGCAGCCGAATGCGCTCGCCGGTCATCCCCGGACGCTCATTGGCGAAGGTCACCTCGACGTCGCCGTCACCGGCGATCGAGCGCACGCAGCCGGTTATCGCCCGGCGCAATGGCTCGACGTCGACAGGCGCGCCGGGCTTTGCTTTGGAATTGTCACCGCGAGCTGCCATGATCGGTCGGTCTCAAGCCCCGAGAACGATGTTGGCGGCACTTTCCTTCAGCTCGACGCCGAAGGCCCGCTGATAGTGCTCGGCAACCAACGGACGCTCCAGTTCGTCGCACTTATTGAGGAAGGTGACGCGGAAGGCGAAGGCGAGATCGCCGAAGATTTCGGCGTTTTCGGCCCAGGTGATGACCGTGCGCGGGCTCATGACGGTCGAGAGATCGCCGTTCATGAAGGCGGCACGCGTCAGGTCGGCGACGCGCACCATCTTCGAAACCGTCTCACGGCCGTTCTTGTCCTTGCCGAAGCTCTTCACCTTGGCGGCGACGATATTCACTTCGTGATCATGCGGCAGGTAGTTCAGCGTGGTGACGATCGACCAGCGGTCCATCTGCGCCTGGTTGATCTGCTGCGTGCCGTGATAGAGGCCGGTCGTGTCGCCGAGGCCGATCGTGTTCGCAGTCGCAAACAGACGGAAGGCCGGGTGCGGCCGAATGACGCGGCTCTGATCGAGCAGCGTCAGGCGCCCGGAGGATTCGAGTACGCGCTGAATGACGAACATCACATCGGGGCGGCCGGCATCATATTCGTCGAAGACCAGCGCGACATTGTGCTGATAGGCCCAGGGCAGGATACCGTCCTTGAATTCGGTGACCTGCAGCCCGTCCTTGACGACGATCGCATCCTTGCCGACGAGATCGATACGGCTGACATGGCTATCGAGGTTGATGCGCACGCAAGGCCAGTTGAGCCGCGCCGCCACCTGCTCGATATGCGAGGACTTGCCCGTGCCGTGATAGCCGGAAATCATCACGCGGCGGTTATGGGCGAAGCCTGCGAGAATGGCGAGCGTCGTGTCGCGGTCGAACAGGTAGTCGGTGTCGAGGTCCGGCACATAGGCGTCGCCCTTGCTGTAGGCGGGAACGCGGATGTCGGAATCGATGCCGAAGGCCTCGCGGACCGAAACGGTGGTATCGGGCAGTTCTGATATATCCAGGTCGATCTTGCTCATCATGTCTCCAAGGCGGGTGATGCCACCCGGCCATACTGTCTCAGGCCATGTCGCAACCGTGACGCCGCGTTTTTTATTCCGCGCCCGTCCAGGTCGGAACGTCGGCGATGCTTCTCCGGGACTGAAACGAAACCTCGGCGGGATAATGACCGCGTGCGAGCATTCTTGAAAGAGTCCCGGACAAGAAACGCCGCGTCCGGAAGGTCGGCGGAGGCGATGTCGGGAAAACGCACAAATATGAGCCGCGTTTGCCTGCGGCCTCAGCCGATTTGGACCATACCCGATTGAAGCCTAAGAGCAAGGACGGGAATTAACAAAAACCGTTCTGCTTCAACAATTGATAGGCCTGGATGACGGCGCGGAAACGCTCCTCCGAGCCGCGGTCGCCGCCATTGGCATCCGGATGGTGTTTCTTAACCAGTTCCTTATAGCGGCTCTTGATCTCCGCCGATGTCGCATTGGCGTCGAGACCCATCGTTTCGAAGGCCTTGGTCTCAAGCGATTTCAGCTTGCGCGCCTGGGGAAAACGCGGTCCGCTGCCCTTGCCGCCTTCCTTGACGAAGCCGAAGGGATCGCGAACGCGGGTATAGGCGCCGGAGCGGATCTCCGAATGCAGCGGACTGTCCTTCGCCGCCACGCCGACCGTCCATGTCGGCCGATGGCCGGTGATCGCCTCTTTCTGGTAACGCGCAATCTCGCCGTCCGAAAGACCGGAGAAATAATTGTAGCCCTTGTTGTATTCCTTGACGTGCTCGAAGCAGAACAAGAAGAACTGGCCTTCCGCATTGCGGCCGACGGGAGCGCGATGCGCTCCCTTCTTGTCGCAACCGTCCCATTGACAGGTAGGCGGCGCCTGCTCTGTCTCCGGCTCGCGTTTGCGGCGTGTTCGGATGCGATCGAAATATTTGGAATCAAGTCTCATGACGGCGCTAATTATGGGGCTGTCGCGAAGCGACAACAAGAATTGACAAACGGGAATGTTGCAGGCTTGGTAGGAACCCTTTTCGCGAACAGCAAGACCGGATGATGACCCTGCGAACCCGCATCGAAGAAAAACTTGTCGAAGCCTTCGCGCCCGAACGCCTGAGCGTCATCGACGAAAGCCATCTGCATGCCGGCCACCAACCCGATATCACGGGCACCGGCGAAACCCATATGCGGGTGAGGATCGTTTCCGGAAAATTCGCCGGCCTGTCGCGGCTGGCGCGCCACCGGGCAATCACCGACCTGCTGAAACCGGAGCTCGATGCCGGCCTGCATGCGCTGGCCGTCGAACCGGCTGCACCTGGTGAACCGACCCGCTGGTAGCGGCACGCCACCCATATAGGCACTAGCCGTCTACGATCCAAGCAGAATCAGGCTGGCTTTGCGCCGTCTTCTCCGGCCGGGCGGATGCGCAGCTTGGTGATGCGGTTCTTCTCCCGCTTCATGACGACGAAACGCTTGCCGTAGAAGGTGAAGGCTTGGCGCTCTTCCGGGATGGTCATCGATTCGTGGATGACGAGGCCGGCGATCGTCGTCGCCTCCTCATCGGGCAGGTTCCAGTCGAGCGCGCGGTTCAGGTCGCGGATCGGAACGCCGCCGTCGACGACGACGGAGCCGTCGGCCTCCTGACGCACGCCCTGTATTTCGATATCGTGCTCGTCGGAAATGTCGCCGACGATTTCCTCGAGAATATCCTCCAGCGTAACGATGCCCTGCACCTCGCCATATTCGTCGACGACGACGGCGAAATGCTGCTTGCGCCGCAGGAAGGCGTTGAGCTGGTCCTCGAGGTTGGTGCTGTCGGGCACGAACCACGGCTTCTGCGCGATCTTCACGATATCGAGGTTCTGCGGCTCCATATTCGGCTCGGCAAGCGCCCGCAGCAGATCCTTGGCATGGACGACGCCGATGATGTTGTCGATCGTGCCACGCCACAGCGGCATGCGCGTATAGGGGCTTTCGAGGATGACCCGCACCACCGCTTCCGGCGCATCGTCGGCGTTGATCGCCCGCATCGCGGTGCGGTGGACCATGATGTCGGACAGTTCGAGTTCGCTAAGATCGAGCACGCCGCCGAGGCGGTCGCGGTCGGCCTTCACCACCGATCCCTCGCGGTGCAGCAGATCGACGGCGCCGCGCAGTTCCTCATGCGCCGTCAGCATCGATGTCTCTCGTGAGAGATTGATGCCGAACAGCGAAAGAATCTGCCGCACGATCGCATTGACGAAGGAGGAAACCGGGCCGACGACGGCAACGAACAGCCTGGCCGGCAGCGCGATAGCGAGTGCGAAGCGCTCGGGCGCCGAAATCGCCCAGCTCTTAGGAAGCACTTCCGCGAAGATCACCAGGATGACGGTCATCGCGAGCGTCGCCAGCGCCACGCCGGAACTGCCGAACAGTCCAAGGAAGAGGCTGGTGGCAATCGAGGAGGACAGGATATTGGCGAGATTGTTGCCGATGAGCAGCGCACCGATCAGCCGGTCGCGCCGTTCGATCAACTGCCGGACGAGGCCGGCGCGTTCGTCGCCGTTGACCTCGAGCGTATGGATACGGCTGCGCGAAACGGCGGTCAGCGCGGTCTCGGAGCCGGAAAAGAAGGCGGACATGAGCACGAGCGCCGTGATCGAAAGGATCTCCGGCCAATATGTCGAAAGAAATGCCAGAGCGCCTTCGACCGACATCAGGCGTGTTTTTCCCGAAGAAAGCTGATCACTTCGGACGCCGGCACGTCGTCGGCGACGAAGGACTGGCCGATCCCGCGCGTCAGGATGAAGGTGAGCTTGCCGCTCTTGACCTTCTTGTCCTGGGCGATCGCGTCCATCAACGTTTCGGCCGGCGGCAGTTCGCCCGGAATGTCGGACATGCGGGTTGGCAGGCCGACCTCCTTCAGATGCCGCTCGACGCGGCGCGCATCGTCGGGGCTTGCAAGGTTCATCCGTGCGGAGAATTCATGCGCCAGCACCATGCCGATCGAAACGCCCTCGCCATGCACAAGGCGGGAACTGTCATAGGCAGTCGCCGCTTCCAGCGCATGACCGAAGGTATGGCCGAGATTGAGCAGCGCCCGCTGACCGTTCTCACGCTCGTCGGCAACGACGACATCGGCCTTCGCCTGGCAGCTGGCGGCAATCGCCTCGATGCGTGCGGAGCCGCCGGTAAAAACTGCCTTCCAGTTCGCTTCCAGCCAGGCAAAGAAATCCGGCTTGTCGATCAGCCCGTATTTTGCGACCTCGGCGTAACCTGCGCGGAATTCGCGCGCGCTCAGCGAATTCAGCACATCCGTATCGGCCAGAACCAGGTCCGGCTGGTGGAAGACGCCGATCAGATTCTTGCCGTGGCGGGAATTGATCCCGGTCTTGCCGCCGACGGAAGAATCGACCTGCGACAGCAGCGAGGTCGGTACCTGCACGAAGCGCACGCCGCGGCGGACGATGCCGGCCGCAAATCCCGAAAGATCGCCGATGACGCCGCCGCCGAGCGCGATGACGTAATCGTTACGCTCGACGCGCGCCTCAAGCACCTTGTCGCAGGCCGTGATCAGATGTTCGAAGCTCTTGGTCTTCTCGCCGGCCGGCAGGACGACCTCAGCCGAGGCGATACCCGCTTCATCCAGACTTGCGACGAGAGCTTTGAGATAGAGCGGCGCGACATTTTCGTCGGTGATAACGGCCGCCTTGCGGCCCTTGAGGCGAGAGGCGATCTCGGCGCCGGCCCGCGCAATCAGCCCCGGCCCGATCAGGATGTCGTAGGCGCGCTCGCCGAGCGGCACATGCACCGTTCGGATGGCGGAGGCGGAGGTTATCGCATTCATGACGCTGCACTTTCCTTCTGAGCTTCGATCAAGGCCTTTAAGACTTCGTCGGCCATGATTTCCTTGCGGACGTCGCGCGAAAGCACGGTCAGGTCGGCCTGCGCATAGATCGGATAACGCGCATTCATCAGGCCCTCGAGCGTCTGCTTCGGATTTTCGGTCTTGAGCAGCGGCCGCGTGTCGCGCTTGGCGACCCGGTCCCAGAGCACGTCGAGATCGGCCTTCAGCCAGACGGAGAGGCCGCCCTTCTTGATATGTTTGCGCGTCCGGTCGTTGATGAAGGCGCCGCCGCCGGTAGAGACGACACGCGGCCCGCTCTTTAGCAGCCGCTTGATCACCCGCGCTTCCAACGCCCGAAACTCTTGCTCGCCATAGGCGGCGAAAAGCTCGGCGATCGTCATGCGCGAAACCCGCTCGATCTCGAGATCGCTGTCGATGAAGGGAATGGAGAGCTGGCTGGCGACGATGCGCCCGACGGAGGATTTGCCGGCGCCCATCAGGCCGACAAGGATCAGATTGCGTGAACCGAGCGCGGCGCGAGCTCTGTCTTTCAAGCTGTCAGCAACGGTCAGCAGTTGTTCACTCATCGGTCCATTCACACTTTGTTTGCAAACGGTATCGACAAATGCAGATGGAGCGTCAAGTCGCGGACAAGGGAATCATGGCTTGAATACCGCTTCTTGCACTTGCAGATAGGCTTCTTATAACAGAAGCAGAGCATGAAGGAGTTGCTGGATGCCGACCCTGTTCCGTTTCCTGTTCGTCTGCGCGATCCTCGCCGGGACGGTCTACGGAGCGATGCTGGCGCTTGTGACCTTCGTGGAGCCGCAGCAGCGCGACGTGACGATCCGCATTCCGTCCGAGCGGGTCAATCCGCCCGCCACGGGCGCGATCGACACGACCAGGAAGTGACCGGCATGGTGGATCTCGGCCGCGTCCATGTGGAATCCTTCCTGGAGATGATGAGCGCCGAGCGCGGCGCGGCCGCCAACACGCTGCAATCCTATGAGCGCGATCTCGACGACGTCCGCTCCTTCCTGACCGAGCGCAGCATACGGCTCACAGAAGCCGCCTCCGCCGATCTCGCCGCCTATCTCTCCTCGCTCGCCCGAGAGGGCTTCAAACCCTCGTCCCAGGCGCGCCGGCTTGCCGCCATGCGGCAGTTCTACAAGTTCCTCTATGCCGAGGGCCTGAGGACCGACGACCCCACAGGCATTCTCGACGCGCCGAAGAAGGGCCGTCCGCTGCCGAAGACGATGGGCGTCGAAGAGGTCGGCAGGCTGCTTTCGCAGGCCGAGGCCGAGGCGGAGGATACGGCTCCGGGCCAGCTGCAGCGCCTGCGCATGCTGGCGCTGCTGGAGCTGCTCTATGCCACCGGAATGCGGGTCAGCGAACTCGTCTCGCTTCCCGCCCGCGTGCTCGATCAGGAAGGCCGTTTCCTGATGATCCGTGGCAAGGGCAACAAGGAGCGGCTGGTGCCGCTGTCGCATTCGGCAATATCAGCCCTGAAATCCTACGGGCGCCTGCTGGCGGCCGAAAATGCAGCCGTGAAGGAACGGCAGGAAAGCCCGTGGCTGTTTCCCTCCGCCTCAAAGGAGGGATACCTGCCGCGCCAGGTTTTTGCCCGCGACCTCAAGAACCTGGCGATCCGCGCCGGCCTGACGCCGTCGCTGATCTCGCCGCATGTCATGCGCCACGCCTTTGCCAGCCACCTGCTGGCGAACGGCGCCGATCTGCGCGTCGTACAGGAACTCCTCGGCCATTCGGACATTTCGACCACGCAGATCTACACACATGTCCTCGAAGAGAGGCTGCAGCAGCTTGTCCAGACGCATCACCCCCTTGCCAAACAGGCGAAAAAGCACGAATAGGACCGGCGACATGGGGCGGAGCCAGGAAAACGCCCCGGGCACAAGGAACGGAAACGCACCTCATGCACAATTATCTCGACTTCGAAAAGCCGATCTCCGACCTCGAAGGCAAGATCATCGAGCTGAAGAAGCTCGCAACGGAAGACGAGAGCATCGACACCACCGATGAGATCGGCCGGCTGGAGGTTCGCGTCCGCGAGGCGATCGTCGAAATCTATTCCAAGCTCAATCCCTGGCAGAAGACTCAGGTCGCCCGCCATCCGCAGCGACCGCATTTCATCGATTACGCCAAGACCCTGTTCCAGGAATTCACACCGCTCGCCGGCGACCGCAAATTTTCCGAGGATGCCGCGATCCAGGCGGGCCTTGCCCGCTTCCGCGGCCAACCCGTCGCCGTCATCGGCCAGGAAAAGGGCAACGACACCAAGAGCCGCATCAAGCACAATTTCGGCAGCCCCCGCCCGGAAGGCTACCGAAAGGCGATCCGCATCCTTGAAATGGCCGATCGTTTCGGCCTGCCGGTGATTTCGCTGGTGGATACGGCAGGCGCCTATCCCGGCGTCGGCGCCGAAGAGCGCGGCCAGGCCGAGGCGATCGCCCGCTCGACGGAAATGTGTCTCGGCGTCAAGGTTCCCCTCGTTTCCGTCGTCATCGGCGAAGGCGGCTCGGGCGGCGCGATCGCCATCGCCACCGGCAACAAGGTCTATATGCTCGAGCATTCGATCTACAGTGTCATCTCGCCCGAAGGGGCAGCTTCCATCCTCTGGCGCGATTCCACCCGCGCCCGGGAAGCGGCGACCAACATGAAGATCACCGCCGAGGACCTGAAATCGCTCGGTGTTATCGACGGCATCATTTCCGAGCCGCTCGGCGGCGCGCATCGCGATCCCGACAGCGTGATAGCCGCAACCGGCGACGTAATCGCCAGCGCGCTGGCTGAGATGGCACCCCGCTCCGGCGAACAGCTGCGCAACGACCGCCGCCAGAAATTCCTCGCCATAGGCCGCAATCTCTAGCAGACATTCGGCTCTTCGCCGATTGGGGCCAAATCTTGGCCACATTGATGTTATCTGTAGCATTCGCGCTTGCGGGGATGTTCCAGGCACAGTCATAGGCTGGTAAGGATTTATAAAGTATAAGCCGCCTATGATTCCTTCTGATGCCCGGACTCCATAGGCGGACCGGGTCGCACTATCTTTATGGGCTAGTTTGGATGCGCATACGTCATTTTGCCTATATTTCCCTCATGGCGCTGGCTCTGTCCGGCTGCAATGACGCGTTGGAAACCGCGCAGGTCGATCTTTCCAAGGTCAAGAACAAGGTCGAGCAGCCGCTTCCCAGCCATATCCTCGCTCAGATGTCCGCCAAGGGCATGGACCGTAATTCGCCGATCATGATCCGCATCTTCAAGGAAGAAGGTGCCATGGAGATCTGGAAGGCGAAGACCGACAACCGTTTCGACAAGATCGCCGATTACAAGATCTGCGCCTGGTCCGGCCGTCTCGGCCCGAAGGTAAAGACCGGCGACCGGCAGGCCCCGGAAGGTTTCTACGACCTGACGCGCGCCAACCTGAATCCCAATTCCAAATATTATCTGGCAATCAACACCGGCTTCCCGAACCGCTACGACGCGGCGAACGGCCGCAGCGGTTCCGATCTGATGATCCACGGCGCCTGCTCCTCCTCCGGCTGCTATTCGATGACCGACCAGCAGGTGCTGGAGATCTACGCTTTTGCCCGCGACGCCTTCAAGGGCGGCCAGGCGACCGTGCAACTGCAGGCCTTCCCCTTCCGCATGACGGCGGAAAACATGGTCAAGCATCGTCTCGACGGCAATTACGACTTCTGGAAGATGCTGAAGGTCGGTTACGACAATTTTGAAGTGACGAAGCGCCCGCCTGAGGTGAACGTCTGCGAGAAGAAGTACGTCTTCAACCAGCAGGCAACCGACGGCAGCGCCTTCAATGCCGCCGGCAAGTGCCCGGCTATGTCGACGCCGCCGGCGCTGACGGCCGCCCTTGCCTCCTACGGCAAGACCTACGATGCCGATTATGCCAAGGCGATGAGCAAATTTGACGGCATGGCCTGGTACGATCCCACCGAAGCCGAGCGTAAGGCCGTGGTCGCCAAGCAGCGCAAGGGCCGCGAGCTTGCCTACGCTCCGACCGGCACCTCGCTGGAAGCCGGCCGCATGGTCAAGGTCGCCGAACTCGAAGACATGATGGCCAAGCGCACCGCGCAGGGCCTCGCTGCCAAGAGCGCACCGGGCGCGACACCTGTAACACCTGCCCAGCCGCAGGCAGTGGCCGTCGCTGCCGCGACCCCTGCGGTCGTGCCGGTGCCGATGCAGAACCCGCTGGCCTTTGCGGCACCCGAACCGCAGGAAACGGCGGAAGCCACGGCAAAGAAGCCGTTCTGGAAATTCTGGGCGAGGAACTGAACGGCTTGAACCCCGTTCTCTACGATCTTCGCGGCCTGAAATGCCCATTTCCCGTGATCAAGACACGCAAGAAGCTCGCCGCGATGGCGAGCGGCACGCTCATTCGCGTCGACACCACCGATCCGCTGGCCGTGATCGATATGCCGCATTTCTGCAATGAGGACGGTCACGAGCTGATCGAGACGGAAAAGACCGAAAACGGCCACCGCTTCCTGATTCGCAAGCGCTAAATTCTAAGGCCGGGGATAGCGAGCGGATTGTCCGACAGCGCCGCACGATCGGGCATATCGATGCGCGGCTTGCCGAGGAAGGCGTCGAAGAGATCCTTCACGAAGGCTTCCGGCAGATCCCGGGTGATCAGCACCATGCGCGTGCGCCGGTCTTCCCCCGGCCAGGCGGGAAGCCGCACCGGCGGATGGAAGATGCTCTGCACGCCATGCAGTACCAGCGGCCGATCCGGCCGGTCGGAGACGGACACGATCGCCTTCATCCTCAACAGCTTCTCGCCATGGGCCGAACGCAGGAGATCGATGAACATCTCGAGCGCCATCGGATCGATCGGCTTTTCCTCGATGATCGAGAAAGAGCGGATCGAGGCATCGTGACGATTGACGTCGTGCGGGTCCTGATCCGCATGACCATGATGGTGGTGACCATGGTGATCACCATCATGATGGTGATGTCCATCACGACCGTGGTCGTGATTGTGATGCGCCTCGTGTGCATCCTCGTCCTGCAGCCAGCGGCCGACATCGGCGATTTTCGTCGCCGGATCGTAGAGCCCGTTGACCAGCACCGCGGCACTGCCCGCCTCGGCGCTGTCGGCATCCATCATCACGGCACGCGGATTGAGCGCCCGCAGGCGCTTTTCCAGCCCACCCGTCGCCTCGGCCATCGATTTTTTCGAAACGATCAGCCGGTCGGCGACCGCCGCCTGCTTGCGCGCTTCCTCATGATTGTCGAGCGTCTGCAGCCCATTCACTGCGTCGACGACAGTGACGACGCCATCCAGCTCGAAATTCGTGGCGATGACGGGGTTGCCCATGATCGCCTGCATGACCGGCGAAGGATCGGCAAGGCCCGTCGTCTCGATGACGACGCGCTTGACCGGCTTGACGCGGCCCGTCTGCACCGCGTCCATCAGGTTGGCCAGCGTATCGACAAGCTCGCCGCGCACGGTGCAGCAGAGGCATCCATCGGACAGTTCGATGATCGAATCGCCGGAACTTTCGACCAGAAGATGATCGATGCCGACATCGCCGAATTCGTTGATGATGACGGCCGCATCCTTCATGACAGGATCTTTGAGGATGCGGTTGAGGAGCGTCGATTTGCCGGCGCCGAGAAAGCCGGTCAGGATGGTGACCGGAATCCTGTCGTTGAGCGCACTCATATCATCTTACCTTAAAGCTTAGAAGGATGTCGGGCGCGGCATCGGCACCGGCACGTTGGCGATCGCTCCTGCCGTATCACCGCGCGCCATTTTTTCCGGCTGCGCGGCCGGCTGCGGATCCTGGCCCGGAATGAGCCCGGCAAAGACGAATTGCGGATCGTGGTCCATCGGCTGGATATAGGGTGACTGCACCTTCATGCGGCCGACCTCGTCGCGCGTTTCGCTGCGCACCTTGGCGCCCTTGGCGCTGCAGATATCGGCGCTGATGTCGGTTACCTGGTCCTGTCCCACCCCGTAAGGTCTCAGCGAACCCAGCGTGTCGTTGCTGGCAGGCTGGGTGGTGAAGCCCTTCTGCAAAAGATTCGCCGTCGCATCGGCACGCGCCGCAAGGCTGTCGGTGCCGAGCACAACGGAGACCAGCGTGCGGCCGTTGCGCGTCGCCGAGCCGATCTGGTTGAAGCCCGAGGCGCAGATGAAACCGGTCTTCATGCCGTCGGCGCCGGCGAAACGGCCGATCAGCATATTGAGGCTCGGCACGTTCTGCTGGCCGTTGGTGAAACCTTCCAGCGAGAAATAGCCGGCATATTGCGGAAAATCGCGGCGCAGCGCCACCGTCAGCACCGCAAGGTCGCGCGCCGTCGTATACTGGCCCTTGCCGGGCAGGCCGTTCGGATTGACGAAATGCGAATCCGTCATGCCGAGCTTCAGCGCCTCGCCGTTCATCCGCGTCACGAAGCCCTCCTGCGTGCCGCCGATGGCTTCGGCAACCGCGACCGCGATGTCGTTGGCCGATTTCACCATCAGGATCTTCAGCGCGCTATCGAGCGTCAGCTTCTGGCCCGGCTTGAAATACATCTTGGCGGCAGGCTGCGCGGCGGCGCGCTTGCTCATGACGATGGGTGTATCGAGGCTGATCTGCCCGGCGCGGATCGCATCGAACACGGTATAGACGGTCATCAGCTTGGTCAGCGAGGCCGGATACCATTTGCGGAAGGCTTCTTCATGCTCGAGCACGCGGCCGGTCTGCACATCGACCAGAATATGCGGATTGGCCTGGGCAAGCGAAAAAGAGCCCAGAAAAACGGCAGTCGCCGCTGATACGAAAGAAAGCGGCCGCAAGGCAGCAAACAAACGGAAGTGGCGCGTCGACACGGTTCGTCCTTCAGATATCAGGAAAATCTCGAAATCCTCCCCTATTTAGCCTATATGGCTATGACATGGCAAAGGTCATTGACTAAGTAATTTCCACAGCCTCACACCCTTGTGAAGCGATGAAAGATTGTCGAGACTTCATAACAGGAACGCCGATATGCCGATTTTGAACAGAGCCGCAGAGTTGCAGGACGAGGTCGCCGAATGGCGCCGCCACATCCACGCGCGGCCAGAACTCCTCTTCGCGGTGGAAAATACGGCTGCCTTCGTCGCCGAAAAACTCAAGGAATTCGGCGTCGACGAGATCGTCACCGGCATCGGCCGCACCGGTGTCGTCGGCCTGATCAAGGGCAAGGGCGAAGGCTCCCGCACGGTCGGCCTGCGCGCCGACATGGACGCCCTGCCGCTGACTGAGATCACCGGCAAGCCCTGGGCCTCGAAGACGCCGGGCAAGATGCATGCCTGCGGCCATGACGGCCACACCGCCATGCTGCTGGGCGCTGCGAAATACCTCGCCGAAACCCGCAACTTCAACGGCAATGTCGCCGTCATCTTCCAGCCCGCCGAAGAAGGCGGCGGCGGCGGCAATCTGATGGTCAAGGACGGCATGATGGAGCGCTTCGCTATCGAAGAGGTCTACGGCATGCACAATCTGCCGGGCCTGCCTGTCGGCCAGTTCGCCACCCGCAAGGGCGCGATCATGGCGGCGACCGACGAATTCACCGTCACCATCAAGGGCCGCGGCGGCCACGCCGCCCAGCCGCACCGGACGATCGACC
Organism: Rhizobium sp. CB2179; assembly: GCF_057653455.1. Taxonomy (NCBI): domain Bacteria; kingdom Pseudomonadati; phylum Pseudomonadota; class Alphaproteobacteria; order Hyphomicrobiales; family Rhizobiaceae; genus Rhizobium; species Rhizobium sp. CB2179. The sequence goes on from NZ_CM172781.1 coordinate 4,115,325, forward strand.
CGATCGCCATCGGCGCCCAGATCATCGCCAACCTGCAGATGATCGCCTCGCGCAGCGCCGATCCGCTGCGCTCGGTCGTCGTCTCAGTGACCAAGTTCAATGCCGGCTTCGCCCATAACGTCATTCCGAACGATGCGACCTTCGCCGGTACGGTCCGCACCCTCGACCCGGAGGTGCGCACACTTGCCGAGACGCGGTTCCGGCAGATCATCGAGGGCCTGGTCGCAGCCCACGGCGCAGAGGCCGACATCAGCTTCCACCGCAACTATCCCGTCACCGTCAACCACCCCGATGAGACCGAGCACGCCGTCGCCACCGCCAGCGCCATCGCCGGCGAAGGCAACGTCAACGCCGAAATCGATCCGATGATGGGCGGCGAGGATTTCTCCTATATGCTGAACGCCCGCCCCGGCGCCTTCATCTTCATCGGCAATGGCGACAGCGCCGGCCTCCACAACCCGGCCTATGACTTCAACGACGAAGCCATCGCCCACGGCATCTCCTATTGGGTCCGTCTCGCCGAACAGCGCCTCGGTCTCTGACAACAATTAAGGCTTGGCTTCGCGCCAAGCCTTTTGTATGCATGGCGTGCAAGTGGTCCCGTAGCTCAGCAGGATAGAGCACCAGATTCCTAATCTGGGGGTCGCGCGTTCGAATCGCGCCGGGATCACCATTATTTAGCTCCCTCTTGCCCATCGCGTTTTGCAATCTGGCGGATTTTATCCGAGCCGTTATGGGCGCGTGTTGGGGGTGCTGAAAGTTGTCGTTTGCCGCGATATAGGCAAACGCCTGCGCCGGCTCGACGAGCCGCGTTGAAGATTTCATCGATACCGTTTCTTGAAGTCGGATGTTGCGTCCGCCTGGCTCGGAGCTCGTTCTCGTCACGACTCCTGCCCATATACCCGCCGTGTCCTCGTGACCCGCCGCGCCCCCAATCCCAGTAACGCCGCCACGACCCAACCTCCGACAAAGCCAATCGCGCCCCAGACAAGACCCGCAAAGCTGACGGGGACGCCGGGCACGAAGTCGCGCCAGGTATTGGCGAAGACGACGTCATCGGCATTCCCCAGCAGAACAAAAGGCTTGGCGACGGGTGCGGCGGTGCCGAGGTGAAGCTGCTGCGAGAGCAGCGTTTCATAGCGCGTGATCGTGCTCTGCATCGAGACGCCGCGGTCGCGCAGGAAGTTGTCGGATGATAGCGCATAGGCGTTCAGCGCCTGCTGGCGATCGAGATGATGCTCGGCGGCCTGAGTATTGAAATCCTCGACGATGACGCGCAATTCGTCGATCGCCCCACCGATCCGCTGGCGGTATTGCTGCGCAAATTCCGGCGCCTGCGAAAAGGCCGTGCCGCCGGCAAGCCCGGCGACGATGGTGATGATCCTTGCAATCTGTCCCATGATCGATGCCTCCGGCTATCCCCTGCGCTAACGATCCGGCGCGTCAAAGGTTTCTGCCTTCGACACAATCGGTAACTCTATGTGATTGAACCGACTGCGCTTCCAGCGAGTTGATGCCGTGACCAACTCAGAAAGAGAGGCTTGTCATGAAACAGATTATCCTTGGCTGCACGCTCGCCGCTGCATCTATCTTTTCCGCAATGCCGTCCCAGGCGGCAAGTGTGACCATCACCACGGATGACGCACGCCCCAATTACCGCCACGCTGAACGGCCCTATTACCGCCATCATATGAGGCCGCGCCACGTCTCACAGGATTGCTTCACCAAGACGGAAAAAATCCGCCGTCACGGCCATACGGTCGTCAAGGAAACCCGAATCTGCCGTTAAGGCAAACCTTATGCAAGGAAAGCCCGGCTGATCCTATCGGCCGGGCTTTTCCATTTTGATCTCGCCCAGATCTCGCAGATGAGGAACTTCGCAATATCAGCCGCGTTTATTGTGAAACTGGAGTATTCATCATGCGTATCAAGATGATTCTTTTGGCTATCGCCTATGTCGCCGTCAGCGCCGTGCTGCTTGCCATCGCCTACCAGCCGCAAGGGTCGGTCGCCGCGCAGAAAACGGATCGTCTGGCCGGCTCGTCCTTCCTCGTCGAACGCTTCGCCGGTTGATCAGCTGAGCGCCGGCTTAGGCGACGATGTAGAACTATTCCTCGTCCGGCAGGTCTGACCGCGGGCCAACCCGCTATCTGTCTAATGCGTGCCGTCGAAGGAGGATCCGCCAAGCAGGATCCGGTTCTGCACCGTATCCACGCCTTCGACCGCCTTGGCAACCGCGGTTGCCCGCTCGATTTCGCCCACTGTGCCAACGGTGCCGCTCAACACGATCTGATCGTTCTCCATCGTCACCTCGACATCCGACGCATCGATGCCGCCGGCAATCGCCAGCGCATTGGCAACGGCTGCCTCGACCGTTGCACGATTGGCGATCTCTATTTCCATCTCGGGCTCGAGCCCGTGAAATGTCTGCTCCTTGAAAACCATGATCCGTTCCTCCGTGAAAACCTCGTATGAAACGCTGGTCGGCAGAGTTTGGTTCAGCGCCCGCTACCAATTGACGCGATAACGGAGATTGACGCTGCCCGCCTCACCCCCTGAAAATGGATTGCTCACCGAGGCATCGAGATTGAGGTTCGGCAGAATGGCCTGGCTGACCCCCACCGTGCTCGAGAAGTCGCCGCTGGCATTGCTGACGCCTGTGCCTGCCGAAAGCGAGGTTCCCGTCCAGGGATGAATCAGCTTCAGCGCCTGCGATGCCGTCACCGAAGCCTGCCGGGCCTCGACCGCGTCATATTGCACGCTGATGGATCGGCTCGATTGCATGTCGAGCGAATCGGAGAGGATCCAGCTGCGCGAGCGGCTGAGGGTCAGCGCGCCGCTGCCGCGCAACGTATCGACGCTGACGCTGGCACCCTGCTGTGACCGGCCTGCCGGGGTGACGCTCGTCCTGGTGATTCTGCCCCAAAGCATTGCCTGTTCGGAATCGGGCAGCAGCGCCCCGCCTTTGATCGAGGCAAGCGCGATGTCGGCGCCGGCGCTCGTCTCCCATTCCGCCGGCAGGCGAAACCCTATCGTCGCCTTGTAGGACCGGTCCGAAAGCTTGGCCGGCGACCAGATCACCAGGTCGTCTGCCCTCGCTGCAGCGGGGAGCGAGGGTAGGATGGCGAAAAGAATGCATGCTATTTTGAATGTCGTCATGAAGGTAAAGCGTTTTGACCTGACACAGGGCCGCTGCGTGGAAGTCGACGCAGCAGCGCATATGAAAGCGTTCGCAACGAACGCAATGGGATCACGGCCAAGCCGCGATAGAGATCACGGCCAAGCCGCCCATCCCGGTTTCATCCTCGATTTAATGGTTGGCCGAAAGGCCGGCGGCACCGAGTGCCTGTTCTTCGATGGACGCCGCAGCGCCCCGACTTGCCATGCGGCCCTGAACGGCCGCGGCGGAACCGAATCCGCCAGCAATGTTATAAACATCACATCCGACCGCTGCTCTGTAAACCCCTCAGCAGTTGAAATCTGCTGCACCGCACACTTGCCGCCCCCCCCAAAGCCTAGTAGAGCCTGAGCCTACGAGAGAAATTTTCGCGAAATTCCACATGATGACCGGCAAAAGCGCGCCGCGGCGCCTCAGCATCTTCGGTTCGACGGGTTCGATCGGCCAGAATACACTCGATGTCGTCGACCACCTGGGCGGACGGGAGAACTTCGAAATCTCCGTGCTGACAGGCAACGGCAATGTCGAATTGCTGGCCCGGCAGGCGAAATCATCAGGCGCGCTGTTGGCGGTGACGGCAAACGACCGCCATTACGAATCACTGAAGAGCGAACTTTCCGGCAGCGGCATCGCGGTCGCTTCGGGAAAATCCGGGCTGATGGAAGCCGCCGACCGCGAAGTCGACTGGGTGATGGCGGCAATCGTCGGCACTGCCGGCCTGGCACCGACGCTTGCCGCTGCACGCCGCGGCGCCGATATCGCCCTTGCCAACAAAGAATGCCTGGTATCGGCCGGCGATCTCTTCATCGCGGCGATCCGGGCGGGCGGCGGCAAGCTGCTTCCGGTCGACAGCGAGCACAACGCCATCTTCCAGGTGCTGGAAGAGAACCAGCGCCACGCCGTCGAGCGGGTTATCCTGACGGCGTCGGGTGGCCCCTTCCGCACCGCTTCGCTGCGTGACATGGCTAATGTGACGGTGGAAACCGCACGCGCCCACCCCAACTGGTCGATGGGCTTGAAGATCTCGATCGACAGCGCCTCGATGTTCAACAAGGCGCTGGAGATGATCGAAGCCCGGCACCTTTTCGGCCTCAGACCCGAACAGATCGAGGTCATCTTCCATCCGCAGTCGATCATCCATTCAATGGTCGGCTATACGGATGGGTCGGTGCTGGCGCAGCTCGGCGCGCCCGATATGCGCACCGCCATCGGTTATGCCCTGTCCTTTCCGCGCCGGCCGAACCTGCCGGTGGAGCGGCTGGATTTCGCCAAGCTCGCCAGGCTGGATTTCGAGGCCCCGGATGACGTGCGGTTTCCGGCGCTGCGGCTCGCGCGCCTGGCGATGACCCGCGGCGGCGTTCAGGGCGCAGTGCTGAACGGCGCCAAGGAAGTGGCGCTCGAAGCCTTCATCGAAGGGCGGTTGTCTTTCCTTGCCATGGCCGAGATCACCGAAAGGGTCATGGACGACCTCGCCGGCCTGCCGCCGGCTTCCGGCATGGACGATGTCTTCGCCGCCGACAGGCAGGCCCGGCAAAGGGCGGCAGAGCTCATGACACTAGCGATCGCCGAGTGAAGTTCGACCGCCCGATCGCGGAGTGGTCGCCCGCCTGTGATCCTGACGACCGCTGTTGGCTAGCGCAATCGGTTGCCACCCTCGTCGAACAACCGGCAATCCGACGGTTCAAACAGCAGGCTCACCTGCTCGCCCGCCGCGATACTGATCGGTGACCGATGTTCGACGGTCAGCGACTGGCCATCGGCAAGCTGGCAATAGAGATATTGCGTTCCCCCGAGATATTCCGAAAAATCGACCCTGGCCGTCAGGCTGCCCGATGGGTCGGAGGCGACCTTCAGATGCTCCGGCCGCAGGCCGAGCGTCACCGCGCCACCGACTGGCCTGTCCGCCAGCGGCAGGCCGCTTTCGATCTGCCGGCTGGCGACCTCGACCAGGCCTCCCTCACCCCAGCGGGCATTCAGCAGGTTCATCCTCGGCGAGCCTATGAAGCCCGCCACGAAGGTATTGGAGGGATTCTCGTAGATTTCCCGCGGCGTTCCCGCCTGTTCGACGCGGCCGTCGCGCAGCACGACGATCTTGTCGGCGAGCGTCATCGCCTCCGTCTGGTCGTGCGTGACATAGATCATGGTGTTGCCGAGCTCGCGGTGGAGGCGGGCGATCTCGATACGCATCGAAACGCGCAGTTCCGCATCGAGATTGGACAGCGGTTCGTCGAACAGGAAAACATCGGGCTTGCGCACGATCGCCCGGCCGATTGCCACACGCTGCCGCTGGCCGCCGGAAAGCTGTCCCGGCCGCCGGTCGAGGAGATGGTCGATCTTCAGGATCGCCGAGGCGGCCTTGACGCGCGTCTCTATCTCCGCGGCATTGGTGCGCGCCATCTTCAAGCCGAAGGCCAAGTTGTCGCGCACGCTCATATGCGGATAGAGCGCGTAGGACTGGAAGACCATGGCAATGCCGCGCTCGGATGGATCGAGATCGGTGACGATGCGTCCCTTGATCTCGACCTCCCCGTCGGTCACGTCTTCCAGGCCGGCGATCATGCGAAGAAGCGTCGATTTTCCGCAGCCGGAAGGGCCGACGAAGACGACGAATTCGCCCTCCGCGATCGTCAGGTCGATCCCGTGGACCACCTGCAGATTGCCATAGCTTTTTCGCACGTCCTGGAGCACGACGCTCTTGTTACCCATACCGTTGGTCATCCCCAAAAGACCTATCTGTCCGACTGGACCCAGACGAGCATCTCTCCGGGCGCGCGGTTGTCCCAGAGATGATAGGGCACGAAACGCGCGGTGGCGACCTGCCTTTCCGCCGGCGCCTTGCGGTAGAGCGCTGTTCCCCAGTTCGATGTTTCCTCGCGCTCGACCTTGAGATCGAGGGCGACGGCATCATTGAGATCCTTCAGCACGACGGTTTCGGCTGTGGAGAGCTCACGCGGCAGGACGATGGCGTTGAGGTCTTCGCCGTTGTCGGTCGTTTCGACGCAATAGACCAGCGGGCCGCGCATCAATGCGACGCGCCCGGCATCCTGGCGCACCTTCGGGTTGGCATATTGCGGCCGAAGCGCCAGCGGCAGGTAGAGGGCGACACGATCGCCCGCGGCCCACTCACGATCGATCCTGGCATATCCGTCCCGCATATTGGCATTGAGATCGAGCATCTCTCCGTTGACGCTGAGGGTTGCGCCATCAGCCCAGTCCGGAACGCGCAGCGACAGTGCAAACTTCGCCGGCTTCTCCAGCCTGGTGGTAAAGGCGACCGCACCTTCCCACGGATAATTGGTGGTCTGCTCGAGTTCGACCTCGGCGCCATTGGCAAGCTTCAGCCGCGCGGTGCTCTCACCATAGAGGTGCACGGCGATCTCGTTATCCGAAACGGCGTACATGTAGGAGCCGATCGACGTCACCAGCCGGGCGATGTTGGGCGGGCAGCAGGGGCAATGGTGCCATTTCCACCGGTGGTGCTTGCCGGCACTTTCGAGCGGATTGTCATAGAAGAAGGTCTTGCCGTCGATCGAAAGCCCCGGCAGAGCGCCGTTGTAAAGCGCCTGCTCCATGATGTCGGCATAGCGCCGATCCGGACCGCGGCCGAGCATGCGGCTCGCCCAGAACACCAGCCCGACCGAGGCGCAGGTCTCCGCATAGGCGGTATCGTTCGGCAGATCGAAGTAATCGGTAAAGCCCTCGTTGGAGGCCGCCGGCCCGATGCCGCCGGTGATGTACATCTGCTTGGTCGTCAGATCGTCCCAGAGCGTTTCCAGCGCTGCCGTCAGGCTGTCGTCCTTGTATTCGGTGGCGATGTCGGCCATGCCCGAATAGAGGTACATGGCGCGCACGGCGTGGCCGACGACCTTTGTTTGCGCGCGCACCGGCTGGTGCGCCTGCGCATATTCATAGGTCTTCTGGTGGTACTCGGAGACATCGCGCCCATCGCGGCTTGCCTCGGCGGTGAAGAAATGCGGTTCGGTGCCGCGTTCGTCGATGAAGTATTTCGACAGCTCGAGATATTTCTTCTCATCCGTCACGCGAGCGAGCTTGACCAGCGCCAGCTCGACTTCCTCGTGGCCGCAATAGCCTGATATCTGGCCTTCGCGATGGCCGAAAATCTTGATCATGTAATCGGCATAACGGCACATGATGTCGAGCAGCTTGCGTTTGCCGGTCGCCTGATAATAGGCGACCGCGGCTTCCATCAGGTGGCCGGCGCAATAGAGTTCGTGATGGTCGCGCAGGTTGGTCCAGCGGCGGCTCGGCTCCACACGCTGGAACCAGGCGTTCAGATAGCCGTCCTCATCCTGCAGCTTCTCATACATGTCGATGATCTCGTCGGCACGCGCTTCGAGCTTCGGGTTCGGCCGGCGATAGAGCGAATAGGCGATCGTCTCGATCGACTTGCCGAGGTCGGAATCCCAGAACATCTGCGTCGTCCCGCCCCATGGTTGAATGGGAATGACGACCCCCGGGCTCGGCTGGCTGACATCGATCGCCTTGAGCATGCCGGCCTCGACGCAGCGGTCGAGCAGGGTCTCGGCAGTGGAATTGCAGATGGCGTCCTGCCATTTGCCCCAGAAGCCGCCAAGCTCCACATCGGGAACGGCGACGGGACGAAACTGGCGGTCATTGCTTGGTTTGGTCATAGGCTCCACTTTCTCTAAGATCATTTCACCGCGCCGGCCATCAGCCCGCGCATGTAGTAGCGTTGCAGGAGCAGGAAGACGATCAGGCAAGGGATCGTCATGACGACGACACCGGCCTGGACCGCTCCCCAGTTGATGGCGCCGAGCCGTCCGGCGCGAACCGCCGTCATCAGCACCGGCAGGGTGTATTTCTCATTGCTGGAAAGCAGCACGAGTGCTGCGAGAAACTCGTTCCAGGCATTGAGGAAGGCAAAGATCGCGACCGTCGCGACACCGGGAAGCACCAGCGGCAGAAGAACCCGCACCAGAAGCCGGAGGTCGCGCGCGCCGTCGATGCGCGCAGCCTCTTCGATCTCCTTCGGCACGGCGTCGAAGGCGTTGCGCATCATGAACACCGAGAAGGGCAGTTGCAGCGTCACATAGACGAGCGTCAGCCCAAGCAGCGAATTGTTGAGGCCGAGCTTTGCAAGGATGATGAAGAGCGGTGTCAGGATCGACTGGAACGGGATCATCAGCGTCGCGATGATCAGCACGAAGAGCGCATTCTTCAGCGGGAATCGATAGCGCGAGAAGCCATAACCGGCGAGCAGGCTGACAGCGACGGTGAGCACCACGGTGGCGACCGAAACGAACAGCGAATTGATCATGTGCCGCCAGATACCGGCGCCGAACGTGTCGAGCAGCGCGTAGGAATCGATGCTGACGCCTGAGGTCGGCCATGGCGGCAAGGGCGGCAGGCTGGCCTCCGTGCCATGCCGGAAGGACGACAACAGCGTGATCACGAAGGGGGCGAGAAAGAAGATCGAGATAGCGATGCCGGTCAGATGATAGGCCGACTTCGTCCGAATGGCCTTGCGCGCGCGGCGTTCCCTTGACGTGGTCATGGACGCTCCTCCCCGACGCGAAGCAGCCAGAGCTGCACGATGCTGATCGCCACCAGGATGGCGAGAAGCACGATCGACAGCGCTGCGCCATAACCGAGATTGAACGACACGAAGGACTGATTGAAGATGTAGTAGACCACCGAGATCATCTTGTTCTGCGGTCCCCCCGACGTCATGATGTAGAACTGGTCGAAGGCGAGGATCGAACCGGTGACGGAGACGATCAGCGCCAATGCGATCGTCTTGCGCATCAGCGGCAGCGTCAGATGCCGGAAACGCTGCCAGCGGCCGGCGCCGTCGATGCGGGCGGCCTCCGTCAGCTCGGACGGAATGGCCTGAAGCCCGGTCAAAAGAATGATCATGGTGAAGCCGGCGATTTTCCAGACGACCATCACCACGACCGTCAGAAAGGCGGTGTCGAAGGTCGCAAGCAGATTGGGGCTCTTTTCGACGAGGCCGAGCGCCTTCAAGGCCGGGCCGATGAAGCCGCTATCGACATTGGCGAGCCAGACCCAGAGCAGTGAGGCGGTGGCAAGGCCGACCACGACGGGCAGGAAGATGATCGTCCGGTAGGCGCCGACGAACTGCCGTTCCTTTTCGACGAAGATTGCCAGCGGAAAGGCGATGGCAAAGATCGCGATGGTGACGATCACGGTATAATAGGCCGTGAAATTCAGCGCCGTCATGAAACGGGTGTCGTTGGCCATGCGGACATAATTGTTGAAACCGATCCAGCGTGACGCCCCCATCAGCGGCCAGTTATGCAGGCTCATCCATCCGGTGAAGAGAACCGGCATGATGAAGAAGACGATGACCAGCGCCATGGCCGGCGCAATGTAGACGAGGCCGCGCCAGTTCGATCGGCGCCGTCGCTTGCGCCGAGGCAATAGAATCTCTGAACCGGAACCGGTCATCAAAACGCTCCGCATCTGTCGAGTGAAATTGGCCGGGAAGCTGCCACCGCTCCCCGGCCGCGGCCGGGAGAGAGTTATTGGCCGCTATCGATGATCGATTGCATCTCCGACTGGGCGCTCGAAAACGCCCCGTCGACATCGTCGCCGAAGATCGAGGCGTTGGTGAAGCTGGCCCAAGGCCCGTTGGCGCTGTTGATCAGGTCGTTGAACTGCAGCGTATAGGGTGTCTTGGCGACGCCGATCGCCTTCAGGCCAACCTGCATGCGCGGATCGAGGCCCTCAAGCACCTTGTCGGCGATATCGCCGCGCGTCGGCAGGCTGCCATACTTCGCCATGATCTTCTGGCCGTCCATCGAATAGATATATTCGAGGAACTCCTTCACCGCGTCGATCTTCTTCGTGCCCTTGGTGATGACGAAGTTGTCGCCGCCGGCAAAGGACGAGGGCTTGCCGTCGACGCCAGGAATGAGGGTCACGCCGAAGTTGATATCGGGATGCTCGGTTACCAGCGTGCCGATGGCAAAGGCGCCGAGGCTTTGCTGGCCGATCTTGCCGTTGGTGAAGGTCAGGAAGTTGGCGCCGTTGTCGCTGGCGGCACCCGCCGGTACGAGGTCCTTCTTGACCATGTTGCGGTAGATATCGACGGCCTTGCGCATCTCAGGCGTATCGAGCGTCGCCGTCTTGCTGTCGGCCGACAGAATATCAGCGCCGGCACCCCAGACAAGCGGCGTGAATGTGAAGATCATGCAGCCGCCGCAGCCGCCACCGGAGAAATAGAAGCCGTAGGTATCGTCACCCAGCGCCCGGATCTTCTCGGCATTGGCGGTAATTTCGTCCCAATTCGCCGGCGCTTTTTCCGGGTCGAGACCGGCCTTCTTGTAGAGATCCTTGTTCCAGGCGAAGACGGAGGTTTCGACCGAAAGCGGCAGGCCGTAAATCCGGTCCTGATAGGTGCCGAGGCGAACATGCGATGGCGAAAGCGAATTGAAATAGGGCAGGGATTTTGCCCAGTCCGTCAGGTCTTCCAGCTGGCCGGCCGCGGCAAAGGCGGGATTATAAATGAGATCCATCGACAGGGCATCCGGCGCCTGTCCGCCGGCGATTGCCGTCGCATATTTCTGTACCAGCTCGGAGAACGGCACCTCGGTCATCACGACCTTGTTCTCGTGACCGGAATTATAGGCTTCGACGACCTTCTTGAAGGCATCGCCGATCCCCGAGCGAACCCACATTTCGACATTTTCGGCAGCTGACGCGGCCGACACCAGACATAAGGTAGCGATGCTGGTCGCAGCCAATAGACGCTTGATCATGACACTCCTCCCGATATGGCGCATCTCCTCGCGCCTTTGCTCATTCTCTTGTTCTCATTCCCTTGGGGGCTTTCCCCCGCATGACTGCCGGACGATCAGCCGGCACGGCAATTTCCTCACTCCCGGCTCGACAGGCCGGCCTTCCGCAAGTGCAAGCACGGTCAATCCGGCTTGCCGCCCGAGCTCCTTCAGTTCCATGTCCACCGTTGTCAGCGGCGGCCGCGTCTGGGCCGCGACAATCTCCCAATTGTCAAAGCCGATGACCGAGACGTCCTGCGGCACCTTGACGCCGCGCTCGCGCAACGCATCCACAGCGCCGCGGGCGATCTGGTCATTGCCGCAGAAGAGCGCATCCGGTTTTTCTCCGGGTCTCTTCCAAAGCTGTTCGACCGCATCATGCCCCCAGCTTTCCGACCAGACGCCGTAGAGCACCGGCTCGCGGTGACCGGCCACCTCGTGATAGGCGCCGGCACGTTCCCGCACCGAGAAGAAATCCTGCGGCCCGGTGATGTGCGCAATTCGCCGCCGTCCGATCTTCATCAGCCATTCGACAGCCAGCTTCGCACCCTGCTCGTCGTCCGACCGGAAGGTGACGCTGTTTTGCGCCCCCTCGGTGAACGCATAGACCACAGGCACATGCAAATTCGACAGATCGACAGGCAGGCGCCGGTCCAGGCGTTTTCCCGTCGCGATGATGCCGTCGACCTGTTTGTCCAGCATCGCGTCGACATGGATCTGGGCGAGCGCCGGATCGTCTTCGATGGCGCACAGGAAGACCGAAACGCCGTGATCGACGAGTGCGTCCGAGATACCCGCCATGACAGGCAGCGTGAAACGGCCGTAAGTGTCGTTCGTCAGCAGCCCGATGGTGAAGCTGCGCTTGCTGAGAAGACCTCTCGCCAGCGCATTCGGCCGATATCCGATTTCGGCGGCGATCCGTTTCACCCGTTCGCGCGTTTCCGACCCCATCCGGCCGGTATCATTGAGAGCTTTCGACGCCGTCGAGATGCTCACCGCGGCAGCCGCCGCCACCTCGTGGATGGTGATCCTGCCTCTTTTTCCTCCCGATATGTTCAGAACATCCTCCTTCTGAAGTGACCTGAGAAAAGCTTTTACCAATCTCCATGTCAAGTGAGAAAAGGTTTTCTCATGCGACTCTAAAGCTGGGATCGGCAACGCAGCTTGCGGGAGGACGCAAGCACAGGAAAAGATCCACGCGCATCGGTCGGGCCGATTGCGATGTGTCATCGGTTTAAGACCAAGCGCAGAGCGGATGACCTTAAACGGGCAAGGGAGGTTTGTTGCAGCGTCTTGCGGGAGCAAGACCGATCGCTGTCAGAACCTCCAGTGGAGGCCCTGAACTACGGTTCGAACCGAGCGATCATCGAAAAATCAGGCGACGTGCCTTGCGAGCGCGCACCGCGACCAGAGCGAATGCAGCGCCTCGACCAGATGGGCAATATCGGCGTCGGAATGCAGCGGCGTCGGCGTGATGCGCAGGCGCTCGGTCTTCTTCGGCACTGTCGGATAGTTGATCGGCTGGACGTAGACGCCGCAATTGTCGAGCAGCAGATCGGAGATCCACTTGCACTTGGCCGCATCGCCGACCAGCACCGGCACGATATGGCTCGGATTGGGCATATGCGGAATGCCACGCTGGTCGAGCAGTGCTCTCAGCTTGCGGACACGATCCTGATGGCGGGCGCGCTCGAACTGGCTGACCTTCAGGTGCTGGATCGAGGCGGCGGCGCCGGCGGCAAGTGCCGGCGGCAGCGCCGTGGTGAAGATGAAGCCGGAGGCAAACGAGCGGATGAAGTCGCAAAGTGCCGTCGAAGCGGCGATATAGCCGCCCATCACCCCGAATGCCTTGCCGAGCGTGCCTTCGATCACGGTCAACCGGTCCATCAGCCCTTCGCGCTCGGCGATGCCGCCGCCGCGCGGGCCGTACATGCCGACGCCATGCACTTCGTCGAGATAGGTCATCGCCCCATATTTGTCGGCGAGGTCGCAGATCTCCTTGATCGGGGCGATATCGCCGTCCATCGAATAGACGCTCTCGAAGGCGATCAGCTTCGGCGCCTTCGGATCGGCGGCCTTTAGCTTGGCTTCGAGATCGGCCACGTCATTGTGCTTCCAGATCACCTTTTCGCACTTTGCATAGCGGATGCCCTCGATCATCGAGGCATGGTTCATCGCATCGGAGAAGATGATGAGGCCGGGGATCTTGGCGCCGAGCGTGCCAAGCGCTGCCCAGTTGGAAACATAGCCAGACGTAAAGATCAGCGCTGCTTCCTTGCCGTGCAGGTCGGCAAGCTCACGCTCGAGCATGACATGATGGTGGTTGGTGCCAGAAATATTCCGGGTGCCTCCCGCACCCGCGCCACAGTGGTCGATGGCGTTCTTCATCGCCTCGATCACCTTCGGATGCTGGCCCATGCCGAGATAGTCGTTGGAGCACCAGACCGTGACTTCCTTCTCGCCATCCGCGGTGTAACGCGTCGCGCGGGGAAAATTGCCGCGGTGACGTTCGAGATCGGCAAAAACGCGGTAACGGCCCTCGGTATGAAGCCCGTCCAGCTCGTTTTTGAAAAACGCTTCGAAATCCATCATATGCTCCAGTATCGCGCGGATGTTCTTGATGACTGGACGTCCGCGCGTCAATCCTTACCCTTTGCTTTAACATCAACTGCGGCAAAAGGCCCAGATTTTTGAATGATTCCAGATAAAAAATACGCAAGCCGCGATCAACGAAATTGATGCCGCAGAAGGCAGCCGAGTTTGCGGACCGAGCAAAAGGCGACCCAGCCCGATCGCAAAAAAATCAGCACACCGGATGGACAACCCTTTCTTCCGACATAGTTTTCGGTCTAGCCTGACAAAAAATAAAAGGGACGGCCTTTGCCCACTGGGCAACAACCTCGGAGAAAAAAGATGAAGAAAGTTGTCATACTCGCATTGATCGGCCTGTCGATCGCAAGCTGCACGCCGACGCAGCAGGGCGCCGGCATCGGCGCTGCATCAGGTGCCGTCATCGGCGGCGTAGTCACCGGCAACGTCCGTGGCGCGGCAGTCGGCGCCGCTATCGGCGGCGTGTCCGGCGCCCTCATCGGCAGCGTCGCCGAACAACCCGGCCAGTGCTACTATCGCGACCGCTACGGCCGCCGCTACATCGATAGTTGCCCGCGCTGAGAGCACTTGGAAATCGGTAAATTCAGGAAATCCCGGACACAGGTCCGGGATTTTTTGTGCTAAATTAGCGCGTTGGCAATTTAAAATGGTACACCCCGCGCGATTTTGTCGCTAAGCTGTTCACGGCTGGGCAACGAAGCTTCAATGTAGACATAACCAAAAGCGGCGGATGCGGATCAGAGGGACAGGCCCGAAAACAAGTACTGCGTATCGGCGAACAGGCACCATGATGGTGGTCGCAGCGGCAGCTGCGTTCTCACCGGTCCTGATCGGCGACGCTTACGCCTTCAAGCTTTTCGGCATCACCATTTTCGGTAAGGAAGAAGACGAAGGCGAACAGGTGCCCGATCCGGTGCGCTACCAGGTCGACCTCAAAGCCGATACCGCCGATCCCGACCTGAAAGAAGCGCTGGAAAACAGTTCCCGTCTGGTCAGCGACCAGAAGCAGCCGGTGTCCGGCGATCTCGGCGTGGTCGTCAAGGCGCGCGACGACCGTGAGCGGCTGATCGCCACTCTGTATGAAAAGGCCCGTTATGGCGGCTTGGTGACGATCACCATCGACGGCAAGAATATCGACGACCTGCCGCCCAATCCGACATTCGACCGGTCCGGGCCGATCCCCGTTACCGTCGACATTGCTCCCGGCCCCGTTTTCAAGGTCAGGGAGGTCCAGTTCGGCGGCGATGCCGCAAACCATAATCCCGCCGATTACGATCTCGCCCCCGGTGCGCAGGCCGGCTCGCTCGCCATCATCAGGGCCGGTGACAAGATCGTCCAACAATTGAAGAGCGAAGGCCGGCCGTTTGCCAAGTTGACCGAACGCAAGGTCGTCGCCGATCACAACAGCGATACCGTCGATATCGTCCTTGCTGCCGAAGGCGGTCCCATCGCCCCGATCGGCGATGTCGGAGTCACCGGCGAGAAGACCGTCAGGCCAGCTTTCATCCAGCGTTATTCCCGGCTGAACAAGGGCGAAGCCTATTCCCCGGAAGCGCTGAAAAAGGCTGGCGAACGCCTTCGCGCCCTCGGCGTCTTTTCGAGCGTCACCATTCACCAAGGAGATGCGCTGGCATCGGACGGCACCTTGCCGATGACGATCGAGGTTTCCGAGGGCAAAAGACGCTACTTCGGCGTCGGCGCGCAATATTCCACCACCGACGGCTTCGGTGTTCAGGGCTATTGGGGCCACCGCAACCTTTTTGGCGAAGCCGAAACGCTGAGGATCGAGGGAGCGGTCTCCAGGCTTGGCGAAACGACCGATGTCGGCAGCCTCGACTATTCCGCCGGCATCCTGTTCACCAAACCCGGCGCCTTCTTCCCCGCCGCCACGCTGAAGGCCGGCATCGTCGCCAAGACCGAAAATCCGGATGCCTATAACGCCACGCTCGTCACCGCCTCGCTCGGCCTTTCTTACGAACTGACCGACCAGGACACCGTCTCGGCGAGCGGCGAGGTCAGCTGGGAGCGCGACGACGACGCCTTCGGCACGAACGACTATCTGACCTTCACCTTGCCGATCCAATATGATCGCGACGCACGTGACGACAAGTTCAACCCGACGGAGGGTTATCGCGCGACGCTCTCGGCTAAGCCCGGCTACGAGATCTTCAACGCCACGCCCTATGCAGCATTCGAGGGCTCGATCTCCGGCTATCTGCCGTTCGGACAGGAAGATGGCGTGGTGCTTGCCGGCAAGGTTGCAGCCGGCGTCCTGATCGGCGGCGACAGCATTGGGGACATTCCCGCCACGCAGCGCTTCTTTGCCGGCGGCGGCGGCTCCGTGCGCGGATACAGCTATCAGGAAATCTCGCCCTATAACGACAATGGCGATCCCACCGGCGGCCGCTCCTATGTGACCGGTTCGCTGGAGGCCCGCATCAAAATTACCGATACGATCGGCATCGTGCCCTTCATCGATGTCGGCACCGTATCGGACAGCACCTTTCCGGGTTTTTCCGATATTCGCGCCGGCGCCGGCGCCGGAATACGATATGCAACGCCTTTCGGCCCGCTGCGGCTTGATTTTGCCATGCCGCTGAACAAGTACGAAGATGGCACAGATTACGGAATCTACGCCGGCATCGGCCAATCCTTCTAGGATTGCCGATTCCGCTCGTGTTTTCCGATCTGTGGGCCGTCATGAAAACGGGGTAATGTCCGCGCCGATGCAAACGCTGACAAAAATCGTCAACTGGGTCGTACGGCTCACCGGCTATGTCGTCGGTGCCACGTTGATTCTCGCGGTCGTCGCACTGGCGATCTTCGGCTTCACCAGTTTTGGCGCCCGCATCGTCACCGAAAAGATAGCCTCCACGCTGTCCAATCGCGACATGACGATCGAGGTTCGCGAACCGCAAGGCCTTTTGACCGGCGGGCTTCGCGCCGCCGAGATCTCCATTTCCGACACCAGGGGCGTCTTTGCGGAAATTCATGGCGTCGCGATCGACTGGAATCCGCTTGCGCTGCTGACCGGAACCTTCCATGCCAAACGCTTCGAGATCGAAGCGATCAACGTGCTGCGCAAGCCGGTACGCACCCTGCCCTCGCGGCCCGAAGCTGAAAATTCCGGCGGATTCAGCCTTCCGATCAAGGTCGATGTAGACCGCATCTCGCTGCCCGATATCAAACTTGCCGCACCACTTGCCGGCCGCGCCTTTGCGCTCGCCGCCGAAGGCAGCCTTTCGGCAAACGGCGATGGCGGCGAGGCCGTCGTCAATGTCAGCCGTCACGCGGTTCCGGATGCGCGGCTTGCCGCCGACATCGCTTTTGCGCCAGCCGAAAACCGGCTGCGGCTGAAGGCACAGCTGTCCGAGCCGAAGGGCGGACTGCTGGCAGGCTTTCTCGGCCTGCCGGACAGCCCCGCCGTCAACATAGATCTCGATGGCCAGGGGCCGATATCCGATTGGAAAGGCAAATTGCAGGCTGCCCTCGACGGGCAGCAGCGCGCCGCAATCGAGGCCCGGCATCAAATTACGGAAGACGGGCTGCACCACCTCGACCTCAAGGGCGGCGGTGACCTGAGCTCGCTGCTTCCATCGGCATTCCGGCCGCTTTTTGCCGGCCAGACCAATATCGATCTTGCCACCACCTTCGACAATCACGGCAAGATCGATATCCAGACCGGTAATATCGCCACTGGCAGCGTGGTGATCGCCGCCTCGGGCACCCTTGATCCGGCCGGCAACAACAGCCTGAACGCCAATCTGCTCGGCACGTCGGGGCCTGTCGATTTCCGCTGGCCGCTCGCCGAAGGCGAAGCGCGCTTCCTCATATCGGGCCTCAACCTAGCGCTCACAGGCGATGCGCAGGCCGCCCGACTGAACGTCAGCGGCTCGCTCGACACCGCAACCCTGCCGCAGGCCGATATCGGCAACGTCAAGCTGACGGCAAAGAGCGACGCCTTCAATCTCGCCGCCCGTTCCGGCAGCGTTCAGCTGCGCCTTGTTGCCGGCGACGCGACCTTTGCCGAGCCGAACCTCAATCGTGCGGTCCAAGGCCCGATCACCATCGCCTCGCCGCTGCAGATCTCGCCCAGTGGCATCGGCTTCAACGGCACCACCGTCGAAAGCGCCAATATCAACGGCGGCCTCAACGGCTCCTATCGGCTCACAGACCAAGCGCTGACCGGCAACCTCAAGCTCACCATCAACCCGGCAGCCCTGCCGGCTGCGGCAACAGACAGGTTCGACGGACCGATCTCGCTCGAAAGCCAGGTGGTCGGCACCATCCCGTCGAAATTCGCGCTGTCCAACCTCGTCCTGAAGTCCGGCACGCTCGAAGCCGCCGGCAACGTCGCGCTCGACGGCGGGATCTTGAACGCCGATCTCTCCGGCCGGTTGCCTGACATCGGCAAGCTCATCCCCGGCGCCAGCGGCGGGGCGGGGTATGCGTTGAGAGTGGGAGGTGAGCTCCCGGCAATCTCCGTCACGGCCAATCTCAAGGCACCCAGCCTTGAAATGGCCGACCGCGTGCTCGGCAACCTCAATATCGACCTGTCTGGTCTCGCCGATCCCAAGGCGCCGCAGGGCAGGATCGCCGCCACCGGCACGATCGACGGCCAGCCGATCGGCATCAACGGCGACATCCGCTCGCAGGACGGCAAGACGAGCATTCCGGCGCTGACCGCCGATATCGGTGGCAACCGGCTGACCGGCAATGTGGAATTCTCGTCCTCCCTGGAGCCGACAGGCGCGCTGACCTTCGATTTCCCCAATATCGGCCTGCTCGCCGCACTCGGCGGACAGAAGGCCGAAGGCGATCTCAAAGGGTCGCTCGGCGTCAGCAGCGATGGCGGCAGGATTGCGCTCAAGCTGCTTGCGACCGGCGGCTCGATCCGCCGTGATACGCTTGCGATCGTCAAGCCGGATATCGATGTCACGGTCAGCGATCTCAAAGCCCTTGCGGCAAACGGCACGGTCAAGGCCGAGGAGGTGAGTGCCGGAACGAACAGGCTCGACGGCCTTTCGCTCGATTTTACCAAGCAGCAAGACCATACGGATTTCGATCTCGATGCTGCCTATGACGGCAATCCCGTGCTGGCGGCCGGCAATATCGAAGCGGCCGGCGGCACGATGCACCTGAACCTCGATCGCTTCTCGGCAAGCCCCCGCAATATTCCGATCGAGCTTGCCGCACCGACGCAGGTCGCCATCGGCGGTGGTGCCGCCAGCCTGAACGGACTGACGCTGAAGACCGGCGCCGGTTCGGTGACCGTCACCGGTTCGGCCGGCGAAACGCTGAAGATCGATGCAGACATTCGCGAGCTGCCGGCAGCGCTTGCCAACGGTTTCGTGCCGAACCTGTCTGCCGGCGGCACGATCTCCGGAACCGTTGCCGTGACTGGAACGCCGGCAGCACCGGTCGCCGACTTCAAGCTCGACTGGAAAGATGCGACGTCGGGCCAGACGAAGGGGGCGGGTCTGGCACCGCTCGGCATCACCGCCGGCGGCAAATTCGCCGACAATAAGCTCGATTTCGACACGACGGTCGGCAGCAATGACGGCCTGTCGCTCAAGGCTGCCGGCAATGTCGTACTTACCGACCCGAAGGCGCCGGTGCTTGATGTCGACGCCGATATCCTCAATCTGCCTGCCCGCATCGCCAATGGTTTCGTTCCCGATCTCGCCGCCGAAGGCACGATTACGGGAAAACTGGCGGCCTCCGGCTCCCTCGCTAATCCCACCGCCAATTTCGATCTCGATTGGAAAAGTGCTGCGACGAGCCATACGAGGCGTGCGGGCCTTGCCGAGCTCGCCGTCAAGGCCTCTGGAAAATTCGCCGACAGCAAGCTCGATTTCGACACCGTGATCGGCGGCGCCAACAGCCTCTCGCTGAAGGCAAACGGCAATGTCGCCATCACGGGCACGACGATCGGCAACGTCAAGGTCGATGCCGCGCTGGCAAATGTCCCAGCAAATATAGCAAACAGCTTCGTCCCGGACCTCGCCGCCGAAGGCGCGGTCTCCGGAAAGATCTCGGCCAGCGGATCGCTCTCCGCCCCGAGTGCCGATTTCGACCTCAATTGGAAAGACGCTGCGACGAGCCACACGAAACGTGCCGGCCTTGCCGCGATCGGCGTGACCGCATCGGGAAAATTTGCCGAAAACAAGCTTGATTTCAATGCGGCAGCGAGCGGCGACAAAGACCTCTCGCTGAAGGCCATGGGCAATGTCGCATTGGCCGGTACGGCGATCGACAGCATCAAGGTCGATGCCCAGATCGCCAAGCTTCCGGCCAGTCTCGCAAATGCCTTCGTTCCGGATCTGGCGGCCGGCGGCACGATATCAGGCACCCTGTCCGCCGCCGGCACACCCGCCGCACCGAGAGCCGACTTCAAGCTCGACTGGACGGATGCTGCGACCAGCCAGACCAGAAGCGCTCGCCTCTCGGGCCTCGCACTTGCCGCATCCGGACGCTTCGCCGACAACCGGCTCGATTTCGATGCCAATCTCGGCGGCAAGGACGGCCTCTCGCTGAAGGCCGCCGGCAATGTTGCGATTTCAGGCACGTCGGTCCGCAATCTTGACGTCAAGGCCGATCTCGCCAACCTTCCGGCAGGCCTCGCCAACGGCTTCGTCCCCGGTCTTGCCGCCGAAGGCACCGTCTCGGGAACGGCATCCGCTTCCGGCGCGCTTCCGAAGCCCGCGGTCGATTTCAAGCTCGACTGGAAGAACGCCGCGACCGCCCAGACCAAGAGCAGCGGCCTTTCGGGCCTGAGTGCCGCGGCATCCGGCAAGTTCGCCAACGATCGGGTCGACTTCGATGCCAACCTTACCGGCAAGGACGGCGTGTTGGCCAAGGCGACGGGCGGCGTGACGATCGCGGGAACGGCCATCCGGGACCTTTCGATCAATGCCGATATCCCGGCGCTGCCGGCAAATATCGCAAATGCCTTCGTTCCCGGTCTCGGCGCCGAAGGCACGCTTTCGGCAAGTGCCGTCACGTCGGGAACGCCGGCAAATCCGATCGTCGATTTCAAGCTCGACTGGAAGGATGCCGCGACCAGCCATACCAAGGCTGCCGGCCTGTCCCGCCTTGCGCTGGCGGCGACGGGAAAATACGCCGGTGACAGGCTGGATTTCGATGCCGCCCTCAACGGCAGCGGCGGCATTGCGCTGAAAGCCACCGGCAATCTCGCCATCGCAGGCACATCGATCAAGTCTCTCGATGTCACGGCAAACACCGCCAATCTTCCGGCCGGCATTGCCAACGGCTTCGTTCCCGGCCTTGCAGCCGAGGGTGCGGTCTCGGCGACCGTAAAGGCCACCGGCGCGCTATCGGCGCCCTCCGTCGACTTCAAGATCGATTGGAAGAACGCAGCGACGAGCCAGACAAAAGGTGCCGGCCTTTCACCGTTCAGCATCGGTGCTTCAGGCAAACTTGCCGGAAACAAGCTGACGGTCGATACCAGCCTTGCCGGTGATGCCGGCATGTCGCTGAAGGGCGGCGGCAGCGTCGTCATCACAGGCAATCGCGCCATCGACATGCGCTTCAACGGCAATCTTCCTTTCGCCGTGCTCGGCGCCCCGCTTGCGCAACAGGGCCTCGTCGCGGACGGCGTCGCCACCGTCAATCTCCAGATCGGCGGAACGGCCACGGCACCCGTCATCAACGGCACTGTCTCGACCAATGGCGCAAAGCTCGTCGACGTCCGGCGCAATATGGCCGTCAACAATCTGACGGCGACCGTGACCTTCAATGGCAGCCAGGCGGTGATATCGCGCCTCACCGGCAACCTTGGCGGCGGCGGTACGATTTCGGCCAGCGGCACCATCGGCATCCAGCCGGCCGGAGGCTTTCCCGCCGACATTTCGATCAAGCTCGACAAGGCGGTCTATGTCGATGGAACCCTTGTCGTCTCGACAGTCAATGGCACGGTCGGCCTGCGCGGGCCGATCACCAATGCGACGCTGAGCGGCAAGCTTCGGCTGGACAAGACCTCGATCACGGTCCCGGAAAAATTGCCCACCTCGCTGAGAGAAATCGACATTCGGCATAAGAACGCGCCGCGGGCTGTACTTGCGCAGTTGCGGGATGACGGCGAGCAGAAACCCGGAGAGAAATCCTCCGTGATCACGCTGGATCTCGAAATCGACGCGCCCTCGCATATCTTCGTGCGCGGCCGCGGCATCGATGCCGAGCTTGGCGGCTTGGTGACGATCCGCGGAACGGCGGCAGCACCCATCGTGACCGGTGGGTTCACCATGCGCCGCGGCCGCATGACCATTCTCAACCGCCGCCTGGATTTCTCCGACAAGAGCCGGATCACCTTTGCCGGCGACATGACGCCGGCGCTCGATATGGAAGCGACCTCGGCCTCCGGCTCGACGACGCTGACGGTCGACGTCGCCGGCCTCGCCACAGACCCCGCGATCACCTTTTCCTCGTCCCCCGAGCTGCCACAGGACGAAGTGCTGGCGCAGCTGATCTTCGGCCAGTCGATGTCGAAGCTCTCGCCGGTGCAGATCGCCCAGCTTGCCGACGCCGTCAGTCAGCTGGCCGGCAACCGCTCGACATCGCTTTTCGAAGGCCTGCGCAACCAGCTCGGCGTCGACGATTTCGACGTCAGCACCGATTCCAAGGGCCAGACGAGCGTCAGCGTCGGCCGCTATCTTAACGATCGCACCTATTTCGAATTGCAGCAGGGCGGTTCGGCCGGCGCCAAGGCGGTGATCAACCTCGATGTCGGCCGCGGCGTCAAGCTGCGCGGAGGGGCCGGTGGCAACGGTGAGGGCGAAGCCGGGATTGTCTACGAACGGGAATACTGATGCATCTCGCCCGAAGCTGTGCAGCCGTTTGAGGACAGCATGCACAGACTTTAAGCCGGCTTAGAAACCGGTTTTGCTGGTCTTGAGAAGGATGTTGGTCTCGGTCGAATTGATGCCGTTGATCAGCCGGATGCGGCGCAGCGTCTCGTCGAAGGCGGCAAGGTCGCGGTCCTCGAGTTCGGCGACGAAATCCCATTTGCCGTTGGTGCTGTGAAGCGCGCGCACCTGCGGCAGGCCCCTCAACTGATCGGCCACCCTGTCGGCGAGCTTGCCGAGCACCTCGATCATGACGATGGCGCGCACGCCGGCGGAGCGCGTCTCATGGCCGGTGCGGATGGTGAAGCCGACGATGGTGCCGCTGGCCACCAGCCGGTCGATACGGGTGGCAACCGTTGCCCGCGATGCGCCGGTCATCGCTGCAAGCGAGGAGACGGAAATCCGGGCGTTATGACGAAGTGCACTCAGAAGTTCGGTGTCGAGATCGTCCACGCTGATCACTTTGTCAAAATAGGTTTATCAATCTGCGCAATCATAGTCCATTTCTGACACTTTTCCATCTTTTTGCCGCCAGCCCTTTATCCCACTATCGGCCGAAACAGGCCTCAACACGGAGCCCTCCAAAATGAATGCGCAATCGCGATCTGTCACCCTCATCGGCGCGCCGCTGGAAGAAGGCTCCGGCCGCAGAGGGGCTGCCATGGGGCCTGCGGCCCTGCGCATTGCCGGCGTCGACCAGACGCTGATCGAGCTTGGCCATGACGTCGCCGATATCGGCGATCTCAGGATCGTGCCGGCGATGGACCTGCCGAACCACCCGAAGGCCCACAATCTGAGGATCGTCGGCGCCTTCACGCGCGCCCTCGAAAGCAGCGTCCACGACGTCGCCGCCTCCGGCCGTTTCCCGCTGATTCTCGGCGGCGACCACAGCCTTTCCATGGGCAGCGTTTCCGGCATGGCCCGCTATGCCGCCAGCAAAGGCCGCCCGCTCTTCGTGCTCTGGCTCGATGCCCATGCCGATTTCAACTCTCCGGCCACGTCGCCCTCCGGCAACATCCACGGCATGCCCGTCGCCTTCTTCTGCGGCGAGGCCGAGTTCGCCGAGATCCTGCCGAAGGACCGTCCGTTCGTCGATCCGAAGAATGTCTTCCAGGTCGGCATCCGTTCGGTCGATGCGCGCGAGCGCGAGGAAATCCACGAGCACGGCGTCAACGTCTTCGACATGCGCGCGATCGACGAGCAAGGCATCGGCGCCATCATGCGTGAGATCCTCGATGTCGTCACCAAGGCGAACGGCCTGCTGCATGTCAGCCTCGACCTCGATTTCCTCGATCCCGAGATTGCCCCCGGCGTCGGCACAACGGTTCCGGGCGGTGCGACCTTTCGCGAGGCGCATCTGGTCATGGAAATGCTTTCGGACAGCGGCCTCGTCTCGTCGCTCGATCTTGTCGAGCTCAATCCGTTTCTCGACGATCGCGGCAAGAGCGCCCGCATCCTCGTCGAGCTGACGGCAAGCCTCTTCGGCCGCCGCATCTTCGATCGCCCGACACGCGCCGCATAAGAGCATGTCGAGCAAAAGTGTGCAGCGGTTTTGCGATAACGACATGCTTTGAAATAAGATTAGAGGGAGAACGGCCATGAACACTTCGGAAAAACTGATCGCCACGGAACAACGGCTCGGCGCCCATAACTACAAGCCGCTCGACGTGGTGCTGACGCGTGGCGAAGGTGTTTATGTCTGGGATACCGACGGCAACCGTTATCTCGATTGCCTCTCGGCCTATTCCGCCGTCAACCAGGGCCATTGTCATCCGAAGATCCTCGCCGCCATGGTCGAGCAGGCGGGCAGGCTGACGCTCACCTCCCGCGCCTTCCGCAACGATCAGCTCGCCTATCTCTACGAAGAGCTCGCGGCTCTCACCGGATCGCACAAGATCCTGCCGATGAATTCCGGCGCCGAAGCGGTGGAGACCGCCATCAAGGCGGTGCGCAAATGGGGCTACGAGATCAAGGGCGTGCCGGAAGGCAAGGCGGAGATCATCGTCTGCGCCGATAATTTCCATGGCCGGACGCTGAGCATCATCAGCTTCTCGACAGATCCCGAAGCCCGCAGCGGTTTCGGCCCCTACACGTCAGGTTTCCGCATCATTCCGTTCGGCGATGCCGAGGCTTTCGCCGCCGTAATCAACAGAAATACCGTGGCCGCCTTGATCGAACCGATCCAGGGGGAAGCCGGCGTCATCATTCCGCCGGCGGGTTATTTCACCCGCATCCGCGAGCTTTGCACGGCAAACAACGTCACTCTTATCCTCGATGAGATCCAGACCGGCCTCGGCCGCACCGGCAAGCTGCTGGCCGAGGAGCACGAAGGCATCGAGGCAGACGTGACGCTGATCGGCAAGGCGCTATCCGGCGGCTTCTATCCGGTGTCGGCCGTGCTTTCGAATTCCGAAGTTCTGGGCGTGCTGAAGCCCGGCCAGCACGGCTCGACCTTCGGCGGCAATCCGCTCGCCTGCGCGGTGGCCCGCGCAGCACTCAAGGTGCTGACGGAAGAGGGCATGATCGAGAACGCCGCCGTTATGGGCGACTATTTCCTCGAAGGCTTGAGGTCGATCCGCTCGAACATCGTCAGGGACGTCCGCGGCCGCGGCCTGATGATGGCCATCGAGCTGGAACCCGAAGCCGGCGGCGCGCGGCAATATTGCCATGCGCTGAAGGAGCGCGGCCTTCTCGCCAAGGACACCCACGACCACACAATTCGCCTCGCTCCGCCACTGGTCATATCTAGAGAGCAGGTCGATTGGGCGGTCTCGCAGATCGAAGAGACGATAAGCTGAGTAAATCGGCGAACTTCTTCTTTAGGATCTCGAATAAGCCTGGAGTATCCTGACTGCGAAAATTTCGGCTGGAGGAGATCGGCAGCAAAACTGCCTTGCCTTCATCCGAGCTTAAAAACCTTCGCAATCCCGTCACCTAATTTAGATTTGGGCAACACTCTTTCGCTAAAGTCATCGATAACCGTAACGATGCTTCGCCGAGCGCAAAGCCATCGCGTGGGATGAAGGCAAAGCTTGTCCGCGCCAATGGTGGCGCATCCGCTTCTGCCCTGGCTTACGATAGTTGGGAAGAATTCTAATGGCGACGATCAATTCAACTAACTTCAGCGGCGATACGCTCGAAATTATTGCCTTCCGCCTGCATGACCAGGAATTCTGCGTCAAGACCACGACCATCCGCGAAATCCGCGGCTGGGCGCCGTCGACGCCGATCCCCCATGCACCGGCCGATGTCATCGGTGTCATGAACCTGCGCGGCTCGGTGATCCCGATCATCGATCTTGCTTTCAAACTCGGCATGAAGAGCACCGTCGCCAATGAGCGCAGCGCCATCGTCGTCGCCGAAGTTCACAGCATGGTCATCGGCATGCTGGTCGACCGCGTCTCGGACATTCTCACCATCTCGTCCAGCCAGGTCCAGCCGGTGCCGGAAGTGACCGCCTCCTTCGACCGGGCCTATTGCGAAGGCATCATCGCCTCGGAAAATGGCATGATCTGCTTCCTGAACCTCGCCAAGATGTTCAAGGAAAACGAGACGGATGAACTGGCCGCCTGATTCTGAGAAGCCGCTAAATTATTGAAAAACCGCCCTCCGGGGCGGTTTTTTATTGCGTGAGATACTCGGCTAGCTGCGACTGTGATTCTGATATCAGAAGATTAGCAAAAGCTTTTATACGCAATATTAACCATGCCCAGTCAGCATGGTTGTGAAGCGTTCGGATGACATGTTTGCGGCACATTGGGATTGCGAACCGGCCAACGGTTCGTCCCGGGACCAGCACTCCTCGTCGACCCTTGCGTCTACCAGCCTAAGCAGCAAAAGCTGCGCATCTCAAAGGGACAGCAATGTTTGGTCTAAGCTCCGATTCGAACTACATTCTTGATGCCATCTCCAAATCGCAGGCGATCATAGAGTTCGATATCAAAGGAAACATCCTCAAGGCGAACGAAAATTTCTGCAAGGCGCTTGGATACAGCCTGAGCGAGATCGTTGGTAAGCATCACGGCATGTTCTGCGAGCGGGCCTATACGGCAACCGCGGAGTATCGCGAATTCTGGGCGCGGCTCGGACGCGGCGAATATGACGCCGGCGCCTACAAGCGCTTTGCCAAGGGCAACCGGGAAATATGGATCCAGGCGTCCTACAATCCGGTTTTCAAAGGAGGCAAACCATACAAGGTCGTGAAATTCGCGGCCGACATCACCGCAGCGAAAAAGAAGGCGGTGGAGGATTCCGGCAAGCTCGCGGCGATCTCGCGCTCGCAGGCGGTGATCGAATTTGCCCCGACGGGCGAAATCTTGACCGCCAACGAGAATTTCTGCAACGCCATGGGATATTCGCTCGCCGAGATCACCGGCAAGCACCACAGCATGTTCTGCGATCGTGCCTATACGGATACGGCCGACTATACCAATTTCTGGAAGCGGTTGGCGCAGGGCGAGTTCATCGCCAATGAATTTGTCAGGTTCGGCAAGGGTGGCCGGCAAATCTGGATACAGGCAGCCTACAACCCGATCCTCGATGCCGACGGCAAGGTCTACAAGGTGGTGAAGTTCGCGACCGACGTTACCCAGCGCATGAGCGCCATTTCCCTTCTCGGCACCGCGCTGCGCAATCTTTCCGAAGGCGATCTGACAAGAACGGTGGACGCGCCTTTCGTTCCATCGATGGAGCAGCTGCGGCACGATTTCAACACCGCTGTCAAAGGCCTTTCCGAGACCATGAAGACGATCGGTCAGAATGCCAGTGCGATCGCCGCAGGGTCGAGCGAGATCGGCGCATCGGCCGACTCCTTCTCCAAGCGGACGGAACAGCAGGCAGCATCGATCGAAGAGACGGCCGCCGCGCTGGAGGAGATCACCACGACCGTCAACGATTCCAGCCGTCGTGCCGATGAGGCGGGGCGTCTCGTCGCCGTGACCAAGCAGGGCGCCGAACATTCCGGCGTCGTGGTTCGCAATGCCGTCGCGGCCATGGGCCAGATCGAACAATCCTCGCGCGAGATCACCAACATCATCGGCGTGATCGACGACATCGCCTTCCAGACCAACTTGCTTGCGCTGAATGCCGGCGTCGAGGCGGCTCGCGCCGGTGAAGCCGGCAAGGGCTTTGCGGTCGTGGCTCAGGAGGTGCGGGAACTCGCCCAACGCTCCGCCAATGCTGCCAAGGAGATCAAGGCGCTGATCAACACGTCGGGCGAGCATGTCAAGAACGGCGTCGGGCTCGTCGGCGAGACCGGCAAGGCGCTCGAGGCGATCGTCGCACAGGTCGGCGATATCAATGGCAATGTCGCCGCCATCGTCGAAGCCTCCAGGGAACAGGCAACCGGCCTCAAGGAAATCAACCAGGCGGTCAATACGCTGGATCAGGCAACCCAGCAGAATGCCGCGATGGTCGAGGAAAGTACCGCCGCCAGCCTCAGCCTTGCGAGAGAAGCCGAAACGCTGCGTGTCCTGCTGGCTAGGTTCCGCCTACCCGGGCAGACGCAGTCGACCAGCGGAGCGGGGCCAAGACAAACGGGCTCGCCGGCGCTGCATCTCGTTTCACGTGTCGCAAAGGCGCACGGCGCTGCCGCGGCGACCGCCCAGAGCTGGGAAGAGTTCTGAACCATACCGGTGCAAGGCGGCACCTTGACCGGATTGCGCCGTATACGACGATAAAGCGCCGCCGCATGAAGCCCATGCGACGCGCTTTGATGGCTTAGCCGAACAGCGCGAAGGTTGCCCTCAGCGTCACCCAGACACCCCACAGCAGCGGAATGCCGACGACGGCCCAGGCAAGCATCGCCTTGGCGTCCAGCCCGCCTGTGCCGATGCCGAAGGAACCCGTCGGCCCGGCATTGACGGCGGCCGACTTCGCCTGCAACGCGGCGACCTCGTCATCGGACATGAACCATTTGTCCGAAAGCGGCCTGATCAGCGCATTGGCGATGAGCCCGAGCGCCAGCATGCCGGCGAGGATATACATGGTGCCGGTATAGAGGGTTGGCCCGGGCGCAACGCCGGCGGCGATCTGCGCTTCGCGGATATAGTTGACGACAACGGGCCCGACGATGCCGGCCGTTGCCCAGGCCGTCAGCAGCCGGCCGTGGATGGCGCCGACGAACTGCGTACCGAAAATATCGGCAAGATAGGCCGGGATCGTCGCAAAGCCGCCGCCGTACATCGACAGGATGATGCCGAAGGAGAGAACGAACAGCGCCTTGTTGCCCATGCCTGCGAAAGTGGGCGCCAGTGCATAGAGCACGATGCCGAGGACGAAGAAGCAATAATAGGTATTCTTGCGGCCGATCTTGTCGGACAGCGACGCCCAGAAGAACCGTCCGCCGATGTTGAAGAGCGACAGCAAGCCGGCGAAACCGGCGGCGATCGTGGCGATCGATGCCTTCTGCCCGGCGTCGAGCTGGGCGAAGCCGACATCCGGCAGGCCGATCAGCGAACCGGCGAAGATTTCCTGCAGCATCGGCGAGGCCATGCCGATAACGCCGATACCGGCCGAAACGTTGAGGCAAAGCACCGCCCAGATCAGCCAGAACTGTTTTGTCCTGTGGGCATTGCTGAGGTGCACATGTTTGGTGGTGATCATCGTGCTCTTGGCTGCAGGCGGCGTCCAACCCTCGGGACGCCAGCCGGCCGGCGGAATGCGATAGCCGAAGGCGCCGCCCATCATGAAGACGAAATAGATCACCGCCATGACGATGAAGGTCTGCCAGACGCCGACCGAACTGTCGGTCTTGAAGGCATTCATCAGCAGGTTGGCCAATGGGGCGCCGATCATCGCACCGCCGCCGAAGCCCATGATCGCCATACCGGTCGCCATGCCGCGCCGGTCGGGAAACCATTTGATCAGTGTCGAGACCGGTGAGATGTAACCGAGGCCGAGACCGATGCCGCCGATGACGCCGGCACCGAGCCACATCATCCAGAGCTGATGAGTAATGACGCCGATCGCCGCAAGAATGATGCCGCCGCACCAGCAGCAAGCGGAAACGACGCCCGCCTTGCGCGGACCGGCGCGCTCAAGCCAGCCGCCCCAGATGGCGGCCGATGAGCCAAGTAGAACGAAGAACAACGTATAGATCCAGCCGAGGTCGGCAACGCGCCAGTCGCAGGTCGTGGTGAACAGCGCCGAGGCGAGTGTCAGATCAGGGCAGGCCGTCGAGGCCGTGATCCCGAGCGACTTGGAAAGCGGCAGCCAGAACACGCTGAAACCATAGGCCATGCCGATGCAGAGATGGATGGCGAGCGCTGCCGGCGGCACCAGCCACCGATTGAACCCGGGCCTTGCGACGATCCTTTCACGATCGAGCAGGCCTACCCCCGCCAACGCCCCGTCTGTACGTGTTTCCGCTGCAGTCATGAACAACTCCTCCTGGCTCAGACTTGGTTTTTCTCAGATTTTACTGTCACCGACATATGCGCAGGCAGGTTGCTCCCGCCTCCCCTTCGCGTATGGGCCGATCCAGACTATGGGACCTGGTGTGTCACCGGCTCTGGCTTTCTAATCAGAGGAACGGCCTGAAGCACGAGCGCGTCCAGGCCGTTCTCCTCATTCTCCAGAATTTCGAACAATTGCCGCCGCATGCGCGGGTCCCAGAATTTATTGATATGGGTGGCGACCCCCTGCGCGGCCTCGCTTTGCGGCTGGCTCTTGAAGAAGGTGGCGATCTGGTTTGCCATATAGACGAGCTTGGTCTTGGTATCATGCGACATCGGCAATGCTTCCGGGCGAGATGCGGTGCGGGTGGGTGAAAATCTCGAAATCCTCGCCGCGCACCAGCGCGACGAGCGTCATGCCGGCTTCTTCGGCCGTGCGGATGGCGAGAGCCGTCGGCGCCGATATGGCGATGAGCACCGGGCTGCCGAGGATCGCCGCCTTCTGCACCATCTCGACGGAAAGCCTGCTGGTGACGACGACGGCGCCGTCCCCGCCTCTTTCACTGGCGCCGATGACGGCGCCGCAGAGCTTGTCCAGCGCATTGTGCCGACCGACATCTTCGCGCACGGCAATCAGCCCCCTGCCGGGAAGATAGAACCCGGCGCCATGCACCGCCCGCGTCTCACGATGCAGCGGCTGCGCCTCGTTCAGAAGCGAAACGGCGCGGACGATATCCGCATGCGACAGCGCCAGCGGCGATGTCGAAACGTCAGGCACCGGCCGTACCGCCTGTTCGATCGATTCGATGCCGCAGAGCCCGCAGCCGACCGGTCCCGCCATGCTGCGGCGTCGTGCCCGCAACCGATCGGCGACATCATCGACCAGGCTCACCTGCACATCGATCCCCTGCTCACCCTCGACGACCTCGATGCCCGATATCTCCGCCGGCCCGGCAATGATCCCTTCGGTCAGGCTGAAACCGACGGCAAAATCCTCGATATCCGCAGGTGTTGCCATCATCACCGCATGCGAACTGCCGCCGTAGGAAAAGGCGATCGGCACCTCTTCCGGCACGATGCGCGAACCGGTCTGGAGGATGCCGTTGCGGCGGGCGGTTTCGGGGGCATGGGCAGTGACGGTGAAGGTCATGATCCACGTTCCTGCTTACAGAGCCGCCCCCGCATCGTCACTCCGCTGCCTCGAGCTTGCCGGCGATGCGGCGCGATTGACGCGCCTGCTCGTCATATTCGAGTTGCCATTCGCTCGGCCCGTTGGAGGGCGAGACCTGCACCGCCGTCACCTTGTATTCCGGGCAGTTCGTCGCCCAGTCGGAGAAATCGGTGGTGATGACGTTCGCCTGCGTCGTGGGATGATGGAAGGTCGTGTAGACGACACCCGGCGCGACGCGATCGGTGATCAGCGCCCTGAGCGTCGTGTCGCCGGAGCGGCTGCCGAGCTTCACCCAGTCGCCGTCGCGAACGCCGCGCTGCTCGGCATCGTGCGAATGGATTTCCAGCCGGTCTTCCGCATGCCATACGACATTCTCGGTTCGCCGTGTCTGCGCCCCGACATTGTACTGGCTGAGGGTGCGGCCGGTTGTCAGCAGCAGCGGGAAGCGCGGACCGGTGCGCTCGTCGGTCGCCACATATTCGGTGCGGATGAACTTGCCCTTGCCGCGCACGAAGCCATTGACATGCATGATCGGCGAGCCGAGCGGGGTCTTCTCGTTGCAGGGCCACTGCACCGAGCCCATTTTGTCGAGATAGTCGTAGGAGACCATCGCGAAACTCGGCGTCGTCGCGGCGATCTCGTCCATGATCTCCGACGGATGGGTGTAATTCCAGTCGAGCCCCATCGCCTGGGCAAGCTTCTGCGTCACTTCCCAGTCGCCATAGCCGTTGCGCGGCGACATCACCTTGCGCACACGATTGATGCGGCGCTCGGCATTGGTGAAGGTGCCGTCCTTCTCGAGGAAGGTCGAGCCCGGTAGAAAGACATGGGCGTAATTGGCGGTCTCGTTGAGGAACAGATCCTGCACGACGACGCATTCCATCGCCGCAAGCCCGGCCGCGACATGTTTGGTATCGGGATCGGACTGGAGGATGTCTTCGCCCTGGATGTAGATGCCCTTGAACGAGCCGTCGACTGCTGCATCCAGCATGTTCGGAATACGCAGGCCCGGCTCGTTGTTGAGCTTCACGCCCCAGAGCTTTTCGAAGATATCGCGCGTCGCATCGTCGGAAATGTGCCGGTAACCCGGCAATTCGTGCGGGAACGAGCCCATGTCGCAGGAGCCCTGCACATTGTTCTGGCCGCGCAGCGGGTTCACGCCGACGCCGGGACGGCCGATATTGCCGGTCGCCATCGCCAGGTTGGCGATCGCGATGACCGTGGTCGAGCCCTGGCTGTGTTCGGTGACGCCGAGGCCATAATAGATTGCGCCATTGCCGCCCTTGGCATAGAGCCTTGCCGCGCCGCGCAGATCCGCCGCCGTCACGCCGGTGAAGATCTCGGTCTGTTCGGGACTGTGCTGCGGTTCGGCGACGAAGGCGGCCCAGTCCTCGAACTCCGACCAGTCGCAGCGCTCGCGGATGAACGCCTCGTCAAAGAGCCCTTCGGTGACGATCACATGCGCCAGCGCCGTCATGACCGCGACATTGGTGCCGGGCTTCAGCGGCAGGTGATAGGAGGCCTCGATATGCGGCGAGCGGACGATATCGGTGCGGCGCGGATCGATGACGATGAGCTTGGCGCCCTGGCGCAGCCGCTTCTTCAGCCGCGAGCCGAACACCGGATGCCCATCGGTTGGATTGGCGCCGATGACGATGACGACGTCGGAATGCTCGACGCTGTCGAAATCCTGTGTGCCCGCCGACGTGCCGAAGGTCTGGCCGAGGCCGTAACCGGTCGGCGAATGGCAGACGCGGGCGCAGGTGTCGACATTGTTGTTGCCGAAGCCGGCGCGGATCAGCTTCTGCACCAGATACGTTTCCTCATTGGTGCAGCGCGACGAGGTGATGCCGCCAATTGCCTCGCGGCCGTATTGATACTGGATGCGGCGGAACTCCAGCGCCACATGCGCGAAGGCCTCGTCCCAGCTCACTTCCCGCCAGGGATCGCTGACCTTTTCGCGGATCATCGGATTGAGGATGCGGTCCTTGTGGGTGGAATAGCCGTAGGCGAAGCGTCCCTTGACGCAGGAATGGCCGCGATTGGCTTGGCCGTCCTTCCACGGCACCATGCGCACCAGTTCCTCGCCGCGCATCTCCGCCTTGAAGGAACAGCCGACGCCGCAGTAGGCGCAGGTCGTCACAGCCGAATGCTCCGGCTGGCCGATCTGGATCACCGATTTCTCCGTCAGCGTTGCCGTCGGGCAGGCCTGGACGCAGGCACCGCAGGAGACGCATTCGGAATCGATGAAATGCTCGTGCATGCCGGGCGAAACGCGCGAGCCGAAGCCGCGGCCCTCGATCGTCAGCGCGAAGGTGCCCTGCACTTCCTCGCAGGCGCGCACGCAGCGCGAACAGACGATGCATTTCGAGGGATCATAGGTGAAATAGGGATTGGACTCGTCCTTCGGCATCCATTTCAGATTGATGTCGCCATTGCTGCGCGCCTTGACGTGGTTGTCGCCCTCATAGCCGTAACGTACGTCGCGCAGGCCGACGGCGCCCGCCATGTCCTGCAATTCGCAATCGCCGTTAGCCGCGCAGGTGAGACAGTCGAGCGGATGGTCGGAAATATAGAGTTCCATCACGCCGCGGC
The DNA here is from genome assembly GCF_057653455.1 of Rhizobium sp. CB2179. Lineage (NCBI taxonomy): Bacteria > Pseudomonadati > Pseudomonadota > Alphaproteobacteria > Hyphomicrobiales > Rhizobiaceae > Rhizobium > Rhizobium sp. CB2179. Next base: position 4,148,918 of record NZ_CM172781.1, read on the forward strand.
GGATATCCTTCAATCGCCCCGTCTGCGTGTGCACCACCATGTTTGCCGCCACCGGCGTCGTGCAGGAGGAGGGTGTGCCGTTGCGGCCCTCGATCTCGACGAGGCAGAGCCGGCAGGAGCCGAAAGCGTCGACCATATCGGTGGCGCAGAGCTTCGGCACCTTGATGCCGGCCTCCATCGAGGCGCGCATGATCGAGGTGCCCTCCGGCACGCTGATCTGCTGTCCGTCGATGGTGAGCTTCACCATGACCTCGGATTTCGAAGCAGGAGTGCCGTAGTCGATTTCATGGATGAGAGACATGATTGGCCTCCTTGCTTGAGATGGTGAGGTCAGCGCAGGCGTTCCATGAAAAACGCGTCATTCCGCCGCCTCCACCAGAGGTGCCGGCGAAAAATCCTCCGGGAAATGCGTCATGGCGCTCATCACAGGATAGGGCGTGAACCCACCCAGCGCACAGAGCGAGCCGAACTTCATTGTGTTGCAGAGATCGGCAAGCAGCGCCCGGTTCTTCTCCGGCTCGATACCGCGGGCGATCTTGTCGGCCGTCTCCACGCCGCGCGTCGAGCCGATGCGGCAGGGCGTGCACTTGCCGCAGCTTTCGACGGCGCAGAATTCCATGGCGAAACGCGCCTGCTTCAGCATATCGGCCGTGTCGTCGAAGACGACGATACCGGCATGGCCGATCAGCCCGTCCCTGGCGGCGAAGGATTCGTAATCGAATGGCGTGTCGAACAGCGCCCTCGGGAAATAGGCGCCGAGCGGTCCGCCGACCTGCACGGCCTTGACCGGCCGTCCCGTCGCCGTCCCGCCACCGATCCTGTCGACGATATCTCCGAGCGAAAGACCGAAGGCCGTCTCAAAGAGGCCGCCATATCTGACATTGCCGGCGATCTGCAGCGGGATGGTGCCGCGTGAGCGGCCCATGCCGAAATTGCGGTAGAAGGCCGCACCCTTTTCCATGATGACGGGCACCGAGGCCAGCGAGATCACGTTGTTGATGACGGTCGGACAGTTAAACAGCCCCTTATGTGCCGGCAGCGGCGGCTTGGCACGCACGACGCCGCGCTTGCCTTCGAGACTGTTGAGCAGCGCCGTCTCCTCGCCGCAGACATAGGCGCCGGCGCCGGTGCGCACCTCGATATCGAAGGCGCGGCCGGACCCGAGCACCGATGGTCCGAGGATACCGGCCTGGCGCGCGAGGCCGACGGCCTCGGTCATGACAGCGATCGCATGCGGATATTCTGAACGCGTATAGACGAAGCCTTTAGTCGCCCCGGTCGCCAGCCCTGATATCGCCATGCCCTCGATCAACACGAAGGGATCGCCCTCCATGATCATCCGGTCGGCAAAGGTGCCGCTGTCGCCCTCATCGGCATTGCAGACGATATATTTGCGTTCGCCGGCGGCATCGAGAACGGTCTTCCACTTGATGCCTGTGGGAAAGCCGGCGCCGCCGCGTCCGCGCAGGCCGGAATCGGTGACTTCCTTGACGACTTCAACGGGTGTCATCGAAACGGCGCGGCGAAGGCCGGCAAGACCGCCATGCGCCTCGTAATCGCCCAGCGAAAGCGGATCGGTGACGCCGCAGCGGGCGAAGGTCAGGCGGGTCTGTTCCTTGAGGAACGGGAGGTCTTCAACCTCCCCGAGACAGAGCCGATGCTCGCCTCCATCAATCATCCCGGCATCGAACAGATCAGGCACATCCTTCGCCTTCACCGACCCGTAGCCGATGCGCTTGCCGGCAACCTCGACCTCGACCAACGGCTCCAGCCAGAACATTCCGCGCGAGCCGTTGCGCACGATCTCGGCATCGAAGCCGCGGGCGGCGATCTCCTGGGCAATCGCCTTTGCCACCTTTTCGGCCCCGAGCGCCAGCGCTGCGGCATCGCGCGGAACATATATCCTGACCGTCATCGACGTGCCTCCGCGACGAGTTCCGCCGCCGTCTGATCGTCGACCCGGCCATAAACCTCGCCGTCGAGCATCGCCGCCGGCGCACAGGCGCAGAGCCCGAGACAGTAGACCGGCTCCAGCGTCACGCCGCCATCGAGCGTCGTCTGATGAAAATCGATGCCGAGCAGCGCCTTGACACGTTCGGCCAGCGCATCGCCGCCCATCGACTGACAGGCTTCAGCGCGACAGAGCTTCAGCACATGCCGGCCGGCGGGATGGTCGCGATAATCGTGATAGAAGGTCACCACGCCATGCACCTCGGCGCGGGAGAGGTTCAATTCCTCCGCAATAACAGGCATGGCCTCCTGCGGCACATAGCCGAATTCTTGCTGAACCTCGTGCAGAATGGGAAGCAGCGGCCCTTCGAGAAAGCGAAGATCGGCGATGATGGCTCGGGTGCGTGCTGCAATATCGCCTTCGGCGATATGAATGGTCATAATGCAGCCCTCCCGGCGGCTTGCTCGTTGCGAAATAGCGGGCCTCCCCCAGCCGAGTGCTATTCCGTCACCACCATCTCAGGGAAGCAGCCGGCGATCAATAAAGCTATCTCGTTGCTTGATAGGTTTTTTCTATCAAAGTTCTTCATCTTGCACGAGCACTCTTGCTTCATGCAGCAAAGCCGAGACAAGCGGCGTGAAGGGCTCGCGATACGGCGCAACAAGGCCGACCAGATGATGCGCCTCCGGCTCGACGATCGGGATCATGCGGATTTCCACTGGAAATCCGAAGGATTTGGCGACGTTGCGCGGCATGATGCTCGCCCAGCGTCCGGTCCGGACATGCGAAAACAGCACGATCATCGAGTTCGATTCGAGCGTCGGATGCGCGGTGGCGCCTGCTTCCGTCAAGTGGCGGTTGATGATGCGGCGGTTCTGCATGTCGGCAGTCAATAGACAAAGCCGAAGATCGCCGATCTCCCGCCAGGTCACGTTGTCGCGATCAGATAGCGGGCTGCCGGCAGCCGTGATCAGATTATAGCGCTCGGCATAGAGGGGAACGGTCGTGACGCGGCCGAGCGGCTCGTTTTCGAGATAGGTGATGCCGGCATCGATTTCGAGATTTTCGAGCATGCTCAGCACCTGCAGCGAATTCCGCGAGACGATCGAGAAGGTCACGCCGGGATGCCGCTCCTGAAAGGGCGTGGTGATGCGCGACAGCATGGCGAGCGCGGTCGGAATGGCGGCGAGGCGGATGTGGCCGGAAAGGCCACGGCGCGCAGCGCGCATCTCCTCGCGCATGGTGCGGGCATCGCCGACGATGCGCCGGGCCCATTCGAGCACGCGCTGTCCCTCCGGCGTCAGCCCCTGGAACCGCGAACCGCGTTGCACCAGCATGACGCCGAGTTGATCCTCGAGTTGCCGGATGGCGGCCGAAAGCGTCGGCTGCGAGATCCCGCACTCCTCCGCGGCACGGCCAAAATGCTTTTCATTGGCAAGGGCGATGAAGAATTCCAGCTTGTCGATCATCCGGTCTCCCGATCCGGCGTGACATCATCCGGGTCAGTTCATCTTTGACGCAGCAGCCGTGCTCCGCAAGGGCGATCTCTAGATCAGGATGATTTTAGGCCCGATCGGCCTAAAATCTGAATCCTGATCTAAATCAAAGAAATAGAGCATGATGTCGTCCGAAAACCGCGCACACTTTTCGGCATCATGCTCTAACTGTTTTCTGCAGCCGGGAAAAGATCGAACAGCGATTCGAGGAAGGCAAGCACGCTGACATTGCCGATGCTGTAATAGACCAGCCTGCCCTGGCGGCGCGTATGGACCAGGCCTTCTAGCCTTAACCGCGCCAGCTGCTGCGAGACCATTGCCTGCTGTATGCCGAGGATATTTTCGATTTCACCCACCGTCCGTTCCTCGTTCGCCAGTATGCAGAGGATCAGAAGTCGGGTCTGGTGTGCTAGCGCTTTCAGCAGATTGCTCACTTCGTGGGCTTTTCCAGCGAGTGTGTGCAATTCCTGGCCGGTCATCCCCGGCTCGGGTTTGGGCAGCGGCATTCGGTATCTCGGAAGGTAGGCAATGAGGTAGATCAGCACAATAGCATATTCGCACAAGCGAATTGGTCAAAAGTGATGAAGTGTCAAAAAAAGTCCAAACAAATCAGCAGATAAGCTGACCTCCATTGATCTCGATCACCTGTCCGGTGATGTAGCCCGAGAGCGAGGGAGCCGCCAGGAACAGATAGGCGGGAGCACAATCCTCCGCCGTGCCGAGCCGCTGCAGGGGGATGGATTTTCTCGTCTGCTCCAGCTTTTCGCGCGAGGAATAGCGCTCATGGAAATCCGTCTCGATCGTTCCCGGCGACACGCAATTGACGCGGATGCCGTCCGGTGCAAGCTCACGGGCAAGCGCCTTGGAATAGGTTGCAACGAAGGCTTTCGAGGCGGAATAGATCGAGGAACCGGGGCTGCCGCCGGTCAGCGCCGAAATCGAAACCGTGTTGACGATGGCAGCGCCACCAGCCGCCTTCAATGCCGGCAGCAGCGCCCGCGTCAGCGCCACCACCGATGTCTGGTTGAGCCGCACGACCGCCTCATATTCTGCGTCGGTGAGTGTGGCGGCGGGAAAACGACCAAGCATGGTGCCGGCATTGTTGACGAGCACATCGACCTTATCGAAGAAGGCGAGAGTATCCTCGGCAAATTGCGCTGCGCCACCGACTGCAGAGAAATCGGCATTAAGCAGCAGCGCCCGTCTTTCGGATTCAGCCGTCAGCAGGAAATCCGGCAGGTCGCGTCCCGGCTTGCGCCCGGTATGGACGATCACCTTCGCGCCGCAGTCCAGGAACTGCCGGGCCACTTCAAGGCCGATGCCGCGGCCGGCGCCGGTCACCACAACATTGCGATTTTCGAACAGTCTGGGATGGAACACGAAGCCGTCCTCCTCGCGGACAGTGCCGCCGGTTGTGTCATTCGCCCTTAACATATGAGCGCGCCGACCGAAAGGAAGGCGCGCATCGATCTTTCCGGAAAGATGCACGTTCCTGCGGAAGACTAGTTTTCGGCCTCCAGAAGTCGCGCGCCCGGCCCTTCCTTGCCGAGCCGGTCACAGGGATTGCGCAACGGACAGCTTTCGATCGACAGGCAGCCGCAGCCGATGCAGCCGGTCAGACGGTCGCGCAGCAGGCTAAGCCGCCTGATTCGCGCGTCGAGATCATCCTTCCACAGCGCCGACAGCGTCTGCCAGTCGGCGACGGTCGGCGTGCGTCCCTGCGGCAGGGACGTGAACGCCGCTTGGATTTCCGAAAGCGGAATGCCGACACGCTGCGCCACCTTGATGATGCCGAGCCGGCGAAGCACATCGCGCCCATAGCGCCGCTGATTGCCACGGGAGCGGATGCTCGAGATCAGCCCCTTGGTCTCGTAAAAATGCAGTGCCGAGACGGCCAGGCCGCTGCGCTCCGCCACTTCGCCGACCGTCAGGAGCTTGCCGAGCGGCGCTGCCGGAATTGTATCCATTGCCTCTTGACCTCAATATTAGTTGAGGTTTTATAACCCTTGCTCCTGCAATCGTAAAGTCCAATCGCAATAAGGAGCACGCATGCAAACACCCACCAGGCTGGTTGTCATCTATGGAAGCACGAGAGAGGGCCGCATCTGCGACCGGGTGGTCAAATGGCTGACGCAGGAACTCGTCCGCTTCCCGCAATTCGATATCGATATCATCGATCCATTGAATTTCGCGCTGCCGTCTAACCGTGACATGGCGCACCCCGAAATCGGCAGGCTCGCCGGCCGGCTTGGCATGGCCGACGCCTTCATCATCGTCACGCCGGAATATAATCACAGCTTCACCGCCTCGTTGAAGTCGATCATCGATTTCTTCTTCGAGCCCTGGCAGGGCAAGCCGGTCGCCTTCGTTTCCTATGGCGGCATATCCGGCGGCCTGCGCGCCGTCGAACAGCTGCGGCTGGTCTTTGCCGAACTCCACGCCGTCACCATCCGCGATTCGGTCAGCTTTGCCGCACCTTGGAACCGCTTCGATCCAGACGGACGACTCGATAATCCCGCCGATGGAATGCGTTTGCTCGATCGGATGATGGCGAGGCTGGAATGGTGGACGCAGGCGCTCGTCACCGCCCGCAGCAATCGTCCCTATGCCGAAATAGAGCGCCGCGCGTCTTTTCAGACACGCTAAGGACGCTCTATCACTTTGAATCTGCTCATAATCCTTTCCGAAAATAGATTCCGATTTTCGGGGTTATGCGCTAGCCGCCTGAGCCAGAAAGCTCCGGTTCCGTTCCCGGCAGGTACGGAACCATTGGGAACACCCGGGCAGATCCTCCGCCCGGGTGTTTTCCGTCACATCCGGTTCATTCCGACCGCACGGACGGGTTCGCAATTTTGCGGTTGCGGGGAGAAAACCCCGGTGATAGTTTCCGCGCAAATAACAGGGGGGCTCCGTATTGCCGGGGCTGAGATGTGAGGCGCAAGCCTCTGGACCCTTCAAAGCTGATCTGGGTAATGCCAGCGGAGCGAGGTTCAGATGTTCTCAGGCGCACAAGTGTCACTCTATCCGATGTCCGACAATTTCGTCGGCATCATTCTCGATGCCGTCAAGGTGCTCGATCCCTATCGCGACCGGCTGCGCATCGAGACCGATGACATTTCCACACTGCTGGTCGGCCCGCCTGACATCCTCTTCGCCGCCATGCACGACCTTTTCGTCTCTGCCGCAAAGACCGGCGAGCATTGCGTGCTGTCCGCTGCGATTTCACGCGGCTGCCCCGGCGAGCCCGACGACGCCATCTGCGGCGTCAACCCCTCCCTCGGTCAGGCGGAGCCGCTTGCCGAGCGTATAACAGCCGCACTTGCCGCGGTTGAAACCACCGCCGAGACCGGACAGCCGACCGCTGCGCAATTCTCGCTCTACGTCATGGGAACCGGTACCCATATGGACGAGATCTACGGCTGCATCGACTTCCTGAAGCGCTCCGGCACCTTCGACCGCGCCAAGAATTTCTGTACCAGGCTCTCTGGCGATGCCGGCGCGGTCTTCGCCACCATTCGCGAGGCCTTCTATCGCTTCGGCGACCCCGAAGGACATGTGACCCTAGATGTCACGGTTTCCGCCAACAGCCCGACGAAGGCCTGAATTAGAACGCTGATGACACCGTCAAAACCATCGGAATCGCGCCTTGCCGCGCTCCGCGCCGCTCTCTACCGGGGCATACCCGCCTTGCTCGCCGGCTGCGCCTTCTTGGCGGCATGGGAACTCTATGTCGATCTCTCCGGCATCAAACCGTCCATCCTGCCGGCGCCGTCGCGTATCGTCATCCAGGGTTGGCTGAACCGCGAGGCGCTGATATCAAACACCTGGCCGACGCTCGGCGCGACACTCGGAGGTTTCGCCCTGTCGCTTGCCTTCGCCTTCGCCGCCTCGATCCTCATGGATTTCGTGCCCTTCATGCGCCGGGCATTGCTTCCGATCTTCATCGCCAGCCAGACCCTGCCGCTGGTGGCGATCGCCCCCCTCGTCGTCCTCTGGTTCGGCTTCGGCCTATTGCCGAAGATCCTGCTGGTGGCGCTCGTCACCTTCTTCCCGCTGCTCGTCGCCTTGCTGCAGGGCTATGAATCGACTGACCGCGACATCGCCGAATTGCTGAATTCGATGAAGGCGAGCCGCTGGCGCATTTTCCGTCTGGCACGGCTTCCCTCCTCGCTGCCCTATTTCTTCGCCGGCCTGCGGATCTCGATCACCTATGCCGTCGTCGGCGCGATCTTTGCCGAATATGCCGGTGCCGCCCGCGGCCTCGGCATCTATATCCTCAACGCCAAGAACAACTTCCGACCCGATCTCGTGCTCGCCGCCGTCATCGTCAGCGCCGTGCTGACACTCTGCCTCTTCGGGTTGACGCTGATGATCCAGCGCCTCGTTATGCCCTGGCAGCCATCCGGGGAGCAGCGCCGATGAGCGATGCAATGGTTGAACTCAGCAACATCTCGAAGTCCTTCGATGGCATGAAGGTGCTGGACGACATTTCACTCGCTGTCGCAAACGGCGAGTTCGTTTCGATCGTTGGCCCATCCGGCTCCGGAAAATCGACGGTGCTGCGACTGCTGACCCAGGCGCTTCGGCCCGATTCCGGCACCATGCTTTTCAAAGGCGCGCCGCTGGAACAGGCGCCGCATTCCTTCGCCTTCATGCCGCAACGCGATGCGCTGATGCCCTGGCGCCGGATCATCGACAATGCAGCACTCGGTCTCGAAGTGAAAGGCATGAGCCGTCGCGCGGCCCGCGCCGCCGTCGCGCCGCTGTTCGAGAGCTTCGGCCTTGCAGGCTTCGAGCAACACTATCCCTCCGCGCTGTCAGGCGGCATGCGCCAGCGCGCCGCGCTGCTGCGCACCGTCGTCCAGACCCAGGACATGCTGCTGCTCGACGAGCCTTTCGGCGCCCTCGACGCGCTGACGCGTACGCAGATCCAGGAATGGCTGCAGGGCATGTGGACCGAGCACCGCTGGACGGCGCTGCTGATCACCCATGATGTTCGCGAGGCCGTGTTCCTCTCCGACCGGATCTACGTGCTTTCGGCCCGTCCAGCGCGTATCATCCGTGAATTCCGCGTTCCCCTGCCCCGTCCGAGAAGCATCGCCGATCTCGGCTCGCCGGCGGCCCAGGCGATCGAAACCGAAATCCTGCAAACCCTGCTTCATCCGCTAGAACAGGATGATTTTAGGTCGGTCGGCCTAAAATCTGAATCCTGTTCTAATTTAAAGAGTTAGAGCATGATGTCGTCCGAAAACGCTCACACTTTTCGGCATCATGCTCTAGAGACCTGAGGAGGTCACCATGCTGCTTCTCACCCGTCGCCAGACGATCTTCGCCGCCATCGCGGCAAGCGTCGCCGGCCGCACTGCCTTTGCCCAATCGGCGCCCGCAAAGGTTCGCATCGCGCTCGACTGGACGCCCAACACCAACCATATCGGCATCTATGTCGCCAAGGCGAAGGGCTTCTATGCCGATGCCGGGCTCGATGTCGAGATTCTTCCCTTCACCGATACCAGCGCCGGAACGCTGGTGTCGAACGGCGTTGCCGATTTCGGCATCAGCAGCGAGATCGAGACGCTGACGCAACGCGCTGGCGGCGGTGACGTGAAGATGGTCTACGGCGTCGTCCAGACGGAAACCGCACGCCTGATCTTCAAGGGCGGACGCGACGACATCAAGAGCCCGAAAGACCTCGACGGCAAGACCTATGGCGGCTTTGGTGGCACCTGGGAGAGCGCGCTGATCTCGGCGATGATCCGCAATGACGGCGGCAAAGGCGACGTCAAGACCGTCACCCTCGGCACCTCCGCTTACGAGGCGCTGGACAATGGCTCGATCGATTTCACGCTGGAGATCTACACCTGGGAAGGCATCGCTGCCGAACTGGAAAACCGCAAGATCGGCCGCTTCCACTATTCCGATTATGGCATTCCCGACGAGCAGACGACGGTCATCGTCTCCAGCGACGCCTATCTCTCCGCAAGTCGGGACCACGCCCGCGCCTTCATCCAGGCGACACGAAAGGGTTATGCCTACTCCGTCGACCATCCCGACGAAGCCTGCGACCTGTTGATCTCTGGAAGCAACGGCGCACTGATGAATACGGAACTGGTAAAGGCTTCTCAGAAGGCATTGATCGAGGGCCACTTCCTGAAATCCGAGGCCGGTGTGATCGGTAAGCTCGACCCGGCAAAGGCCGAGGCCCTGGGTGGCTTCCTGATCGAGAATGGTATTCTGGTCGATGCGAATGGCGCCGCACTCAAGGAGAAGCCGGACTTTTCCACCTATTATACCAACGAACTTCTCGACTGAGCGCAACGCCTGCCTTGCCCGTCGTGACTTTCCGCTGCAAAGTCCGAGACCCCGGAGCATGATGTCGTCCGAAAACCGCTCACACTTTTCGGCATCATGCTCTGGGCAGGGCGGGGGATAAGATGCGACAACAGGAGAGACTGGCCGGAGCGGACTTTCTGCGCGCGACGGCCTGTCTGCTGGTGCTCGCCCACCACTTCGCGCTGCGGCTGGATATGCGCAGAATCCCCGAGGAACTCGGACCGGCCGCAAATATCCTCCGCTTCGGCAATTTCGGCGTCGCCATCTTCTTCGTGCTCAGCGGCTTTCTTCTTGCCCATCCCTTCTGGCGCGCGCTCGACGCGGCCAGCGACATGCCGAGCCTGCGGCATTACACGATACGCAGGATGGCGCGCATCGCTCCGGGCTTCTGGTTCGCCGCCACCGTCGGCTTCGCCCTCAGCCTGACGCTGCTGGCTCTGCCGCTGACGCCTGAGCTTGTGCTCCGCTACGTCTCCGGGCTGCTGTTCATGAGCCAATGGCATTGGCGCACCTTGTTTCCTGTCGAAGCCGACGGGCCGCTCTGGTCCATTCCCTTCGAGGTCACCAGCTATGTGCTCCTGCCGGTCTGCTTTCTCGTGCTGTTTCGTTTGCCTTTCCTGAGGCAGCGCCCGTTGCTTGCCCGCTTCGCCTGGCTTTGCGTCATCACCGGCGTACTCCTCGCCCATGTGCTGATCCTGACCTTCCTTGCGCTCGACGACATCGGACGCGGCTGGCAGTATGGCCTGCAGGGCGGGGCTAAGGAGTGGATGCCGAGATATAACCCGATCGGCTTCTTCGCCGTCTTCGCGCTCGGCGCGCTTGCCGCCGGCGTCGAGGTCATGCTGCCAAGAAGGCGCTCCTCCTGGTTCGATGCCGCAGCGCTCCTCGCCCTCGCCATTGCCGCCTACCGCCTCGTCATATCGCCCGGCGGCTCCGCCGAAGCCTACGGCTGGCTCGAAATCCCCTACGGTTTTCCGGTCTTTCCACTGGCAGTCGCAACGGCGCTCGTCTCGCTCAGCCATTCACAACGCCTAGGCGTGCTGCTTGACAACGCTCCTGTCCGCTACATCGCAAGGATCTCCTTCGGCATCTATATCTGGCAGGAGATCATCCTGATATTGATCCAGAGGCTCGACCCGGGTTCGTTCGGCGTTTCCTCGGAAAATGTCGTCACTGGCTGGCTGCAGTCTTGCGGATTGGCGGCAGCGCTCATCCTTCTGGTCGCAACCCTCAGCTACGCGCTGCTGGAAAAGCCGGCGATCCATTTCGGAAGCCGGCTGACATCTCGTCAACCCAATCGGGCTACTCCTTTCAAAGTATAAATTTCCCGTAAACGCAACTACAGGCGTTAAGGTTAACGCGGAATACTCCCATTTTTGGCGTCTTTAGGGTTATCAAATTCTTATTTATCCCGATGACAAACGATACGTGACCATGTATTTGTCTCCCTGCTGTTCAGTATCGCATCTAAACTTGTGGACCTTGCGTAATGAATGCTTTTACTTCGAAGACGAATCCACGCTTCGATCCGTCTCAGCGTCAGGACAAAACCAAGACCCTGGTTATAGCGAACTCCAACATTCGCCAGCCGGATAGCTTTTCCCTTATCGAAAGAAAGATGGCTGTGCGGCTGGGCGTGAAGCGGTTGATCGACATCGTCGCCTCAGTCAGCGCCCTCATCGTGCTGGCGCCGCTTTTTCTGGTAATCGCTCTTTTCATCAAACTCGACGATGGCGGTCCGGTGTTTTTCCGCCAGATCCGCTGGGGGCTGAACGGCCGGAAGATCATGGTCTTCAAGTTCCGGTCGATGCGTGCGGAAGCTTGCGATCCGAGCGGCATTCAACAGACCGTCAAGGGCGACAGCCGGGTGACAGGCATCGGCTCGGTGCTCCGCAAGACCAATATCGACGAGCTGCCGCAGCTTTTCAACGTTCTCAGGGGTGAGATGTCGTTGGTCGGCCCGCGCTGCCACGCCATCAATATGCGGGCAGCCGGTCGGCTCTACGAGGAACTGGTGCCGGACTACCACCACCGCCACATCATGCGCCCCGGCATCACCGGCCTTGCGCAGACGCGCGGCTGGCGCGGCCCGACGGCGCGGCCCCTGGCAGCCCGCGCTCGCATCGCCTGCGATATCTATTATGTCAGGAATTTCAGCCTGCTACTCGACCTGAAGATCCTGTTCAAGACGGTCGTCATCGAGCTGCGCGGTGGAACCGGCTTCTGAGACGAAGCCGGCATCACTACCAGAGGTAGGCCGCCCTGCAGCGTCACGCGTCTTATCAGACGCGCAAAGGTCGCATTAGCCCTTTGAATTGTTGCGGCCGCCGCTTAATTTCAACTCGGCCGATAGTGCTGTTTTCCATACATCGACAGATAAAGGCAGAAACAAAAAAGCGGCCATCGCGGCCGCTTTTCATGGATCTTACCGATTGTAATCAATCCTGTTGAACGACGCCGCGCAGGTGCGTCAGTTCCATGATGAAGTGCTCGAGCTTCGACTTGTGCTCGTGCAACTCGGCATGTTCGAGTTCCTTGCGGGCGGCCTCGATGCGGCGCGTCAGTTCGTCCTTGTGGAGTTCCTCGACCGGAACCGCGGATTCGGCCAGCAATGTGCAGCCGGTCGGCAGGATATCGGCAAAACCGCCGAACACGACGTAGTCCTGCTTCTTGCCGGAGGCCGAACGCACGCTCACGACACCCGGTTTGATCGTCGTCATCGTCGGCGCATGGTTTGCCATGACCGTCATCTCGCCTTCAGTCGCGGGGATGACGACCTCGGTCACCATCTCCGACAGCAGCAGACGCTCCGGCGAAACGAGCTCAAAGTTGAAATTGTCAGCCATCAGTGACTTACCTTCTCGGCTATGGCGTTCGCATCTTGCAATTTAGTCCCGCAGAACGGGCAGTGCATTATCGCTTGGTCGAGATAACCGAGGCCTTCCTCGCTCTGGACCAGCCCCACCACCATCATCAGCACGCCATTATCGGCGCGATAGACGGTCGGCGCTGCCGGTTCCGGAAGATCCGCCACGACCCCTTTCAGGGAGTCGCAGCAGAATATCTCGTCTAGCGCATCGCTCATTAAGCAGCTGCGAGCTTCTTGGCCTTTTCGACCGCTTCTTCCATCGAGCCGACCATGTAGAAGGCAGCTTCCGGCAGGTGATCATATTCGCCGTTGACGAGGCCCTTGAAGCCCTTGATCGTGTCTTCGAGAGCAACCAGCTTGCCCGGCGAACCGGTGAAGACTTCGGCGACGAAGAACGGCTGCGACAGGAAACGCTCGATCTTGCGGGCGCGGGCGACAGCAATCTTGTCCTCTTCGGACAATTCGTCCATGCCAAGGATCGCGATGATGTCCTGCAGGGCCTTGTAACGCTGCAGCGTCGACTGGACCTTACGGGCGACGTCGTAATGTTCTTCGCCGACGACCATCGGGTCGAGCATGCGCGACGTGGAGTCGAGCGGATCGACCGCCGGGTAGATGCCCTTTTCAGCGATCGAGCGCGACAGAACCGTCGTTGCGTCAAGGTGAGCAAACGAGGTTGCCGGCGCCGGGTCGGTCAAGTCGTCGGCCGGAACGTAAATGGCCTGAACCGAGGTGATCGAGCCGGTCGTCGTCGTGGTGATGCGCTCCTGCATCTGGCCCATGTCGGTTGCGAGCGTCGGCTGATAACCGACCGCCGACGGGATACGGCCGAGCAGAGCCGACACTTCGGAACCTGCCTGCGTGAAGCGGAAGATGTTGTCGACGAAGAACAGAACGTCCTGGCCCTGGTCGCGGAAGTGTTCGGCGACAGTCAGGCCGGTCAGGGCGACGCGGGCGCGGGCGCCCGGGGGTTCGTTCATCTGACCGTAAACCAGCGCGGCCTTCGAGCCTTCGCCGCCACCATGCTTGTTGACGTTCGATTCGATCATTTCATGGTAGAGGTCGTTGCCTTCGCGGGTGCGTTCACCGACGCCTGCGAAAACCGAATAACCACCATGCGCCTTGGCGACGTTGTTGATCAATTCCATGATCAGAACGGTCTTGCCGACGCCGGCGCCGCCGAAGAGGCCGATCTTGCCGCCGCGTGCATAGGGAGCCAGAAGATCGACGACCTTGATGCCGGTCACCAGAATCTGCGATTCCGTCGACTGCTCGACATAGGACGGCGCCTCCTGGTGGATGGAGCGCTTATGAGCGGTAACCAGCGGACCGGCTTCGTCGACCGGCTCACCGATGACGTTCATGATGCGGCCGAGCGTCTCGTTGCCGACCGGGACCATGATCGGAGCGCCGGTATCGGCGACTTCCTGACCGCGGACGAGACCTTCGCTCGAGTCCATCGCGATGGTACGGACGACGTTTTCGCCAAGGTGCTGCGCAACTTCGAGAACCAGGCGGTTGCCGTTGTTGCTGGTTTCCAGCGCGTTCAGGATCTTCGGCAGTTCGCCTTCGAAAGCAACGTCGACGACGGCGCCGATAACCTGGGTGACTCTGCCGACAGAGCCGATCTTGGGGGTAGCTGCCTCAGCCATTTTCTGACCCTCTTTTCCTAGCCTCAGAGCGCTTCCGCGCCCGAAATGATTTCAATGAGTTCCTTGGTGATCTGCGCCTGACGCTGGCGGTTGTAGCTCAGCGTCAGCTTGTTGATCATCTCACCGGCATTACGCGTCGCATTGTCCATAGCGCTCATCTTGGCGCCCATCTCGCCTGCGACGTTCTCAAGGAGCGCGCGGAAGATCTGGACGGAGATGTTGCGCGGGATCAGATCTTCGAGGATCGATGCCGGATCCGGCTCGTATTCGTAGACGGCGCCTGCATGTGCGGCATCTTCGGCCTGCACAGCTCCCGTTGAAGCCGGGATGAGCTGCTGCGCCGTCGGAATCTGACTGATCACCGACTTGAACTCGGAATAGAACAGCGTGCAGACGTCGAACTCGCCGGCAGCATACATCTCGATGATACGCTTGCCGATCTGATCCGCATTCTCGAAGCCGACCCGCTTGACGTCGCGCAATTCCTTGCGCTCGATGATCAGAGAGGCGAATTCGCGGCGAAGGATATCGTGACCCTTCTTGCCGACGGTGAAGATCTTCACCGTCTTGCCTTCGGCAAGCAGCTTGCGGACATGTTCGCGTGCAAAGCGTGCGATCTGCGAGTTGAAACCGCCGCAAAGACCGCGTTCGGCCGTGCAGACCACCAGCAGATGGACCTTGTCCTGGCCAGTGCCGGTCATCAGCGTCGGTGCGCCGTCGGCATCGGTGACGGCCTTGGCGATGTTCGCCAAAACCACACCCATGCGCTGCGAATAAGGCCGGGCGGCCTCGGCCGCCTCCTGCGCACGCCGAAGCTTCGCCGCGGCGACCATTTTCATCGCCTTGGTGATCTTCTGCGTCGCCTTGACGGAGGCGATCCGGTTTTTCAGATCCTTAAGTGAAGGCATCCGTGATCCGTCCTAACTTAGGGCCTGATTACGAGAAAGACTTTGCGAAGCTATCCAGAGCAGCATTGAGCTTGCCCTTGGTATCGTCGCTGATTGCCTTTTCCGTGCGGATCGCGTCGAGGATGGCGGAGCCTTCCGAACGCAGATATGAGAGGAAGCCCTGCTCGAACTTGCCGACCGAAGCGACCGGCAGCTTATCGAGATAGCCGTTGACGCCAGCAAAGATCACGGCGACCTGCTCTTCCGTCTTCAGCGGCGAGAACTGCGGCTGCTTCAGGAGTTCGGTCAGGCGTGCACCGCGGTTCAGCAGGCGCTGCGTCGCAGCGTCGAGGTCCGAACCGAACTGGGCGAAGGCGGCCATTTCGCGATACTGGGCGAGTTCGCCCTTGATCGAGCCGGCAACCTGCTTCATCGCCTTGATCTGCGCCGACGAACCGACGCGGGAAACCGACAGACCGACGTTCACAGCCGGGCGGATACCCTGGTAGAACAGGTCGGTTTCAAGGAAGATCTGGCCGTCGGTGATCGAGATCACGTTGGTCGGAATGAAGGCCGACACGTCGTTGCCCTGCGTTTCGATGACCGGCAGAGCGGTGAGCGAACCGGCGCCCTTGTCGTCGTTCATCTTCGCAGCGCGCTCGAGCAGGCGCGAGTGCAGATAGAAAACGTCGCCCGGATAGGCTTCGCGGCCCGGCGGGCGGCGCAGCAGCAGCGACATCTGGCGGTAGGACACGGCCTGCTTGGACAGGTCGTCGTAGCCGATCAGCGCATGCATGCCGTTGTCACGGAAATATTCGCCCATGGCGCAGCCGGCAAACGGCGCCAGAAACTGCATCGGCGCCGGATCGGAAGCGGTGGCGGCAACGATGATCGAATACTTCAGTGCGCCGCGCTCTTCGAGCACCTTGACGAACTGGGCGACGGTCGAACGCTTCTGGCCGACGGCGACGTAGACGCAGTAAAGCTTTTCGCCTTCCGGACCGTTGTCGTGAATGGCCTTCTGGTTGAGGAAGGCATCGAGAAGGATCGCAGTCTTGCCGGTCTGGCGGTCGCCGATGACCAGCTCGCGCTGGCCGCGGCCGACCGGGATCAGCGCGTCGATGGCCTTGAGGCCGGTCGACATCGGCTCATGAACCGACTTGCGCGGAATGATGCCGGGAGCCTTGACGTCGACGCGCGAACGGCGCGTCGCGTTGATCGGGCCCTTGCCGTCGATCGGATTGCCGAGCGCGTCGACGACGCGGCCGAGCAGTTCCGGACCAACTGGAACGTCAACGATGGCGCCGGTCCGCTTGACGGTGTCGCCTTCCTTGATGTTACGGTCGGAGCCGAAGATGACGACGCCGACATTGTCGGATTCGAGGTTCAGGGCCATGCCGCGGATGCCGCCCGGGAACTCGACCATTTCACCGGCCTGGACATTGTCCAGACCGTAGACACGAGCGATACCGTCACCGACGGAGAGAACCTGGCCGACTTCCGAGACTTCTGCCTCTTTGCCGAAATTTTTAATCTGGTCTTTGAGAATTGCGGAAATTTCCGCGGCGCGGATATCCATCAGCCAACCTCTTTCAATGCGAGCTTAAGGGTAGAGAGTTTGGTACGAAGAGACGTATCAATCTGACGGGACCCGACCTTCACGATCAGACCACCAAGAATTGACGGATCAACCGTGACGGCAATCGTCACGTCTTTGCCGGTAACGCTCTTGAGTGCCACCTTCAATTCGGTTTCCTGCGCTTGCGAAAGCGCATGCGCCGAGGTGACCTCGGCGGAGATTTCACCGCGATGGTTCGCGGCGATGATGCGGAAGGCCTTGATCATGCCCGGCAGGGTGAACAGGCGGCGGTTGCGCGCCACGACCTTCAGAAAATTGGCGAAGAAACCGCTGATACCGGCCTTCTCGCTGATGGCGACGATCGCCTTCAGCTGGTCTTCAGCGGAAAAAACCGGGCTTGCGACGAAGCGCTTCAGATCGGCGCTCTCATCCAGCATAGCCTGGAAATGATCAAGATCGGCGGTGACGCTGTCGACGGCGCCCTGCTCGAGCGCCAGTTCGAAAAGCGACGAGGCATAGCGTTCGGCAACACCAGAAGTAAGCTGGGACGTGTCTGCCACTGGCACAAATTTCCCTGATTTCAACCCAAAATCCGGCTCTCGGCGGGCGCCGAACCTATGATCTTGAATTCGTTTTGATTTCCCCCAGAAATCACAAGAGAAGCCTCTTGCTTCTTCCGAAATTCGGGGTCCGTCTAACATAGGATGTTCGGACTCGCAACACGCGTAATGCCCGAATACGCCTTTCGCATGAATTTCTGTCTGCAAAATCGCGCAATGGCCTGAAAGCAGGCCGAAGAAGCCGTCTGCCGGCAGTAAGAGTCACGTCTGGGTGAAGCCGAAAACGTAGAGCAGCGGTAGCGCGGCCAAAGCGATCTGCACAACCAGGAGTAAATAGTTGACGAGATTACTCCCCTTATCGGACAGAATCGAGATGACACGGGCAAAGGCCGCCATCGCGAAGGAGGCGCCGAGCGCCATGTAGATCCAGTCCTGGGCGAGCATGATCGCCGACAGCCCGAAACCGAGATAGAAACCGCCCATCGAGCGTCCCTCGCCGAAGCCTTCCGGCCGCCCCTCCTGCGCCTGCAGACCGAGAAGACGGAAAGTATGGCCCGGCGCGAACATCATGATGAAGCCGGCAAGCGCCGTGAAAGCCGCGGAGCAAAAGGCAAGCTGCTCGCCAAGCTCGGTCGGAAAGTAAAACTCCATGCATCAGCCCCAAATCACCCGGATGAATCAGTGTTTTATGGCATGGGCCGAAAAAGGAGGAAATGGCGACTTCATTTGATTTAGAGAAAACTCTGCGGATCGATATCCAGCTGCACCTGCACCGATCCACGCTCTTTGGGCGATTGTGAGAGCATCGCCCGCAGAAAGCCCTGCATGTCCGAGTTCCGCCGGCCGTGGACCAAAAGACGGAAGCGGTGGCGGCCGCGCACCAGCGCGAGCGGCGCTTCGGCCGGACCGAGCACCGAGATGCCTGACACCTGCGGTGCGGCGTTGCGCATGCCGCGCGCATGGTTTTCGGCGTCGTGGCGGGTTTCGGCCGAAACGATGATCGACGCCAGCCTGCCGAAGGGCGGCAATATGGCGCGTTCGCGTTCGGTGATCTCGCGCTCGTAGAAGGCGTCGGAATCGCCGGAGACAATTGCCTGCATGACAGGATGCTGCGGCTGATAGGTCTGCAGCAACCCATGGCTCTTGAGGCCGGTGCGCCCGGCCCGGCCCGTCACCTGCGACAAGAGCTGGAAGGTGCGTTCGGCCGCGCGCGGGTCGCCATTGGCAAGGCCGAGATCGGCATCGACGATGCCGACCAGCGTCATCAGCGGAAAATTGTGCCCCTTTGCCACAAGCTGGGTGCCGATAACGATATCGGCCTCGCCCTTGGCGATCGCTTCCAGCTCCAGCCGCAGCCGCTTCACCCCACCCATGATATCCGAGGAGAGAACGATCGTCCGCGCCTCCGGAAAATGCCGTTCCACCTCCTCGGCGATGCGCTCGACGCCTGGCCCGCAGGCGACGAGATGGTCGAGCGTGCCGCATTCCGGGCAGGCCTCGGGCGTGCGCTCGGCATGGCCGCATTGATGGCATTGCAGCTGCTTGCGGAAACGATGCTCCACCAGCCAGCTCGAACATTGCGGGCATTGGAACCGATGGCCGCAGACCCGGCAGAGCGTCAGCGGCGCATAACCGCGCCGGTTGAGAAACAGCAGTGCCTGTTCGCGCTTGTCCACCGTCTTGCCAATCGCCCGGATCAGCACTGGCGACAGGAAGCCGCCCCGCTCCGGCGCGTGCCTGCGCATATCGACCAGATGGAGGTCCGGCATCGCCGCATCGCCGAAACGCGTCGGCAGGTGGACGGTGCTGTAGCGCCCGCTCTGGCCATTGACCTGGCTTTCGACCGACGGTGTCGCCGACACCAGAATGACGGGAAAATCACCGATGCGGCCGCGCACGACGGCCATGTCGCGAGCATTGTAGAAGACGCGATCCTCCTGCTTATAAGCGGGATCGTGCTCCTCGTCGACGATGATCAGGCCGAGATCCTCGAAGGGCAGGAAGAGCGCCGAGCGGGCGCCAGCCACCACCCGCACTTCGCCGGTCACCGCCTGGCGCCAGACCTTTTCGCGCATGCGCGGCGCAAGATCGGAATGCCATTCGGCCGGCTTTGCCCCGAAGCGGTCCTGGAAGCGCTCCATGAAACTGGCCGTCAGGGCGATCTCCGGCAGCAGGATCAGCACCTGCTTGCCACGTTTCAGTGTCTCGGCAATCGCCTCGAAATAGACCTCGGTCTTGCCGGAGCCGGTCACCCCGTCGATCAGTGACACCGAAAATTCGCCCTTGCGGACATCGGCAACGATCTCTTCGGCCGCCTGCTTCTGCGGTCCTTCGAGACGTGCGGCGGCAAAATCCGGATCCGGCATCGCCACCACCGGCGGCGGCGCCAGGAATATCGCCTCAAAAATACCGAGCGTGATCAGGCCGTCGACGACACTCGTCGAGACACCCGCCGCATGCGCAAGGCCGCTGCGTGTCCAGGAAAAGCCGTCGGAGGCCGTATCGAGCACCCGGGCGCGCGCCGGCGTCATCCGCTCCGGTTCGCCGCCGACGAGCTTCAGCCCCTCCACCATCGGTTCCGGCTCGAAGGCGTTCGGCGCCCGCAGCGCCATACGGGCGACGAGGCCGGGCGGCGAGAGCGTATAGGTCGCCACCCAATCGATGAAATCCCGCATCTCCCTGGCAAGCGGCGGGCAATCGAAGACATGGCTGATCGGCCGAAGCTTCTTCGGATCGACGCCGTCCTCGCCGCCGTCCCAGACGACGCCGATCACCTGCCGCGGCCCGAGCGGCACCTGCACGACCGAGCCGGGCTCGACCGCCATGCCATCCGGCACCGAATAGGAATAGGGTTTCGGCGCCGGCATCGGCACCAGCACGGGAACCGTTCGGTTCGCGGGCGGTGCCTCGAAAAGCGCGCCAAAGAGATCGGACGAATCTGTGCTCATCGCGCGAGACCATGCCCGCAAATCGATGGAATTGGAACCGCAAAGACGCAGCGACGCGTTCCGGCTGGTCGCAACGATTTAAACAGTGAAGCTCAGAATTGCGCTTCACCTGGCAAGTCGGTCGCCACTGCCGGAAGTGGCTTCATTTGTCTCGGCATTGCGCTGCCGCAGACGCAGGATCGCCGATGCCTCGCGAGGATCGGGCGGCAGAACGGCGTTCTTCAACGCGATCGAATAGGCGTGTTTCGGATGTTCCAGCACGTCCCTGGCATCGCCGCTCTCCACCACCACGCCCTTGCGCATGATCACCACGCGGTCGGAAATATAATAGGCGGTCGCAAGATCATGGGTGATGTAGACGATCGAGACGTTGAGCGCATCACGCAGATCGCGGAAGAGATTGACGATCGACATGCGAAGCGATGCGTCGACCATCGAGACCGGCTCGTCCGCCACGATCAGCTTCGGCTCGGGTATCAGCGCACGGGCGACAGCGATGCGCTGCAATTGGCCGCCTGAAAGCTCGTGCGAGAAGCGGCCCTTTATCTCCGCCATCGACAGGCCGACGCGTTGGAGGGCAACGTCGGCAAGCGCCTCTTTCTCGGTGCGGCTCTTTGCCCCCTTGAAGCGATGCGCGGTGGCCAGCAGATACTCGTCGATCCGGGTCAGCGGATTGAAGGCCTCGAATGGATTTTGGAAGACCGGCTGGACCTTGGCCATGAAAGCCTCGCGATCCCTGCGGGACCGCACCGCCTTCACATCCGTGCCGTCGAAATGAATGCTGCCCCGATCGGCCTTTTCGCTGCCGAGGATCATCTTCGCCAGCGTCGATTTTCCGGAGCCGGATTCGCCGACGATCGTGAATATCTCGGGTTTGTCGGCGGCAAGCGCAAAGCTGACATCGTCGACCGCCTTCATCTTTTCGCGCGAGAAGAAGCCGCCGATCGGAAAGAGCTTGGTCACATGGTCGAGTTCGAGGAGATTGCTGCTCATTGGATCTGGTACTCCCCGGCACGGAAGCACGCGACCCGCCCTCCCGTCGCGCTCGGCAGCATCGCCGGCACTTCACGTGCGCATTTGTCGATCGCGATCGGACAGCGTGGATGGAAACGGCATCCCGAAGGCGGATCCGAAAGTGCCGGCGGCTTGCCCTTGAGGCTTTTCCGCGTCGAGACGTCGCCAATGCGCGGCAGGCTGCCGATCAGGTGGACGGTGTAGGGATGCTGGGGATTGTCGAAGATCGCCTGCGTCGGCCCCTCCTCCGCCAGCCGTCCCGCATACATGATGGCCAGCCGGTCGGTGATGGCGGCATGCACAGACATGTCGTGGGTCACGAAGATGACCGAGGACTGCAGGCGGGTCTGCACTTCCTTGATCAGCGCCAGCACGTCCTGCTGGACAAGCACGTCGAGCGCCGTCGTCGGCTCGTCGGCGATGATGAATTCCGGCTCGCAGACGGTGGCAAGGGCGATCGTCAGACGCTGGCGCATGCCGCCCGAAAGCTGATGCGGAAAGGCTTCGAGCACATGAGGATCGAGATGCAGCCTGGCAAGATGCGCCTCGACGCGCGCGCGGAAGGCGGCGGGATCGAGGTTCATATGGCGGGAGGCGAAATCGGTGAAGGCGTGTTTGACCCTTCTGACCGGGTTCAGCACGTTCATCGAACCCTGCATGATGTAGGAGAGGTGACGCCAGCGTGCCGCCTTCATCTTCGCCGGTTCGCCGTAGACATCGATCGGCCCGTCGGCAAAATTGAATTTCACCGTTCCGCCGACGACGCGCATCGGCGGGCGGATGGCGCCGGCAAGCGTCTTGATCAGCGATGTCTTGCCGCTCGAGGATTCGCCGGCAATGCCGTAGATCTCGTTCTTGCGGATGGTCAGGCTGATATCGTCGACTGCGCGGATTTCCCGCCGCACACCGAAATAGTCGTTGACGTAGTAGCATTTCAGCCCGTCGATCGTCAGTGCGTCCATGGTGTTTTCGGCAAGGGTCAAAGGCTGCGTCCTCATCAGGTTCTGCATCTCCTCAAGCTCCCATGCGGGCGAGCCGCGAGCGCGGGTCGATATATTCGTTCACCGACATGGCGAGCATGAACAGGCCGAGGAAGAGGATGACGACGAAGAGCATCGGAAAGGCGACCCACCACCATATGCCCGATACCATCGCGGAATGCGCATTGGCCCAGTAGATCATGCCGCCGATCGTCGGCCGGTTGATGTCGGAAAATCCGAGCACCGAGAGCGTCACTTCGAGGCCGATCGCCCAGATCATGTTGTTCATCGTCGTGAAGAAGACGATCGGCATGACATAGGGCAGATGTTCGCGGATGAGGATCTGCGGTGTGCGCATGCCCGAAAAGACCGCGTGCCGGGTGAATTCCCGCTGACGGAGAGACAGGGCGACGGACCGGATCAGCCGGCTGTCATGTGTCCATCCGAGCAGCGCTGCGGTGATCGCCAGCATGAACCACGTCATCTGGTCGCGGAGCACGAAGACCAGAAGCAGCAGGATCGGAATGTTCGGCAGTGCGCCGAGCGTATCGTTGACCGCCATGATGATCTGGTCGGTTCGGCCGCCGATATAGCCGGAGATCAGCCCGACGGCGATGGCGATGATGCGGCTGACGAAGGCGACGATGATACCGAAGAACAGCGTATTTCGCATCGAGGCGGCGATCTGCCAGAAAACCTCCTGGCCGCGCGAGGTGGTGCCGAGCCAGAATTCGGCCGAAGGCGGCATGTCGGGCGCAACGACATAGATGGCATTCTCGTCATAGGGCGAGAAGAACGACGCCACGATCAGCGCCAGGATGATAGAAATCAGGATGGTTCCGAGCAGGAACTCCTTGTTGTAGCGCAGCAGGTCTCTGAGGACTTTGAACATCGCGGATTACCCCAGTTTCACGCGTGGATCGATCAGCGGATAGATGATGTCGATCACGAAGACCGCGGCGGCAACCGCGATGATGGCGATGGTGGTGACACCGAGCACGAGGCTGTAATCGCCGGAATAGATGCCGGAGATCAGAAGCTTGCCGATCCCGGGATAATTGAAGACGAACTCGACGATGACGGCGCCGCCGAAGACATTGCCGAGACTGAGCGCCAGGCCGGTGACCTGCGGCAGCATGGCGTTGCGCGCCACATATTGCGAAAAGATGCTGCGCGAGCGCACGCCGCCAAGTTCGGCATAGACGACGTGGTCGTCGGTGACGATGTTGGAAACCAGCGAGCGCATCGAGATGAACCAGCCGCCGATGCCGACGAGCACGAGGGTCAGGGCCGGCAGGATGCCGTGTTCGATCACCGAGCTGATGAAGGCCCAGTTGAAGGCCGGCGCGAGATTGACCTGCGCGCCGTCGCTGATCGGCAGGATCGGCCAGATGAAACCGAAGAGGATCACCAGGCTGAGACCGATGATGTAGGTCGGGATCGGCTGCAGCGCCATGATGACGATGCCGGCGACCTTCAGCAGCTTGCTGCTGCGGAAATAGCCGGCAAGCGCGCCGAGAAAATTGCCGATGATCCAGGAAATTATCGTTGCGAGCGTCAGAAGCCCGACGGTCCAGGGCAGTGCCCGGCCGATAACGGTCATCACCGGAGTCGGGAAAGACGAAAGCGACGGGCCGAAATCGCCGGTCAGGACACGGCCCCAGAAGGTGAAATACTGCTCCAGCAGCGGGCCGCCGGTGCCGTAGAGCTCGCGCAGCGATTCGCGGAGGATTTCGACGGCCTGCGGATCGGTGGAACCGAAGCTCGTCAACAGCGATACGGTCTGCTCGATCGGATCGACCGGCGAAAAATGCGCGATCAGGAAGGCCAGCGTGATGCCGGTGAAGACCACGAAGAGAAATTGCAGAAAGCGTTTTGCCGCATAGATCAGAAAGCCGTTCATGACATCGACCCTTCAATAGCAGAACGGAAACAGCCGGCGGCCGGCTGTTTCCTTTGTTGTGCCTCGATCAAGGCTTCGGCGCATCCGGATTGGCCTTCAGCCCGACCACCATGTAGCGAATGTTCGACCAGTTCGGACCCGAGGCCGAATAGGGATTGTCAGCGCTCGGATAGTTGGTCCAGTAGGTCGTATCGAGCGGTGCGAACTTGTTGTAGGCCATCAGCGGGATCATCGGCATTTCCTCGACGGCAAGCTTCAGGAAGTCCTGGCCGAGCTTGGCGACATCGGGCGAATCGAAGGCGATCGACCGATTGCGCTCGATCAACTGGTCGAGACGCGGATCCTGCCAGCGCTGCAGATTGCGCGGCGGCTGGATCTGCCCGACCGGCTTGATGAACTCCGAATGATAGCTGTCGAGGAAGAAGGAGAGGTCGGGATGACCGCCCCAGGTCTCGATGCTCCAGTAGATCGCCGTCTCGAAATCGCCGGTGCTGAGGCGCTGGCCATTGGTCGGGCCGGCGACATCGACCTTGGTGGCGATGCCGGCTTGCGACCATTGCTGGGCGATCACCGTGCCGGCGCGGGCAAGCGTCGGGATGGCATCGCCTTCCACCTGCAGGCGGATCGTAAAGGGCGTGCCGTCAGGCTTCACCCACTGGCGGCCGCTTTTCTTGAAACCAGCCTTCTGCAGCAGCTCGGTTGCAGCCTGAACGTCCTTCTTCCACCAGCCGAAGCCGAATGTACGCTGCAGCTTGGCCGGATCGGTCGGGATCTGATCGGCCCATTGGCTGCGCACCATATTGGCGATCTGCGCCGAGATGTTGGGATCGTAGGGCTTGATCTTGCGGGATCCGGTGTCGAGCTCGAAATTCGTCAGCCAGTCCTGCATCGGTGCGTAATAGTCGTCCGGGGCGGAACCCGTCGGCGGCGTGGCAAGGGCGGCGATATTGGCCGCGCCGCGGTAGGAGCCGAGCGCCACTTCGCGGATATCGATCAGTAGAGCGAGAGCCCAGCGCACGTCTTTATTGTCGAAGGGCGCCTTCTTCGTATTGAAGAGAACGGAAGGCAGCGTCGGGTCCGGATGTGCGAAAGGAAAGCCCTTCAGCCAGGAGGCCGTGCTCTTGCTGTCGCGCATGATCGAGAACATGCCCTCTGGCGCCATGTCGTTGATGACGTCGAGATTGTGGTTGCGCTGTTCGATGACGCGCGCTTCCGGATTGCCGGCGGCCCGATAGACGACGTATTTGACCTCAGGCGGTTGTGCCGCAGCCAGGCCGATCGACGTGCGCTGCCAGTCATCACGCAGCTTCCAGATCGTCCAGTTGCCGCCCTTGTCATAGCTCTGCAGCTGGTAGGGCCCGAGCGAAACCGGCGGATTATTATTGAAGGACAGCGGATCGGCGGCCTTCTCGAAGACGTGCTTCGGCATGATCCAGGCGGCATTCCAACGCACCGTGAACAGCGTGTGGAAGCGCGAGTTCGGCTTCTTCAGATGAAAGACGACGGTCTGCGGATCAGGATTTTCGATACTCGCGACATTGACGGTGAAGGGCGCGCTCCAGGCCATGCCGGGATGGTCGATCTGCGTCTGCACGGTATAGACCACGTCGTCGCTGGTAAATTCGACACCGTCGCTCCAGAAGATCCCCTTGCGCAGCTTTACCGTCATCTCGGTGAAATCGGCGTTGTAGCTCGGCGGTTCGCTGGCAAGCGCATTCTGCCAGGCATCCTTGCCGCCCTCGGGATTGATGAACCACAGCGTATCGGTGGTCAGCTGCTGCAGGCCGTTGAGGTTTGCCGCCGCCCCGCCGCCCGGAGCCCAGACGTTGAACCAGTCGGCATTCTGCTGCGGCGTGCCCTGGATGATCAGCGTTTCGTTGCGCGGTATGCCGGCAATGAAATCCTGCGCAAATGCCGGAAGGGCCATGAGCGACAATAAGGCAAAGGCTGCATATTTACGGAACTTCATCGGATGTTCCTCCTCCTCAACTCGCCGCGGCGAGCGCTTCCCGTAATCAATTGACGATGGCGTCCAGCGAACCCCTGCCTGCGCGTGCCGTAGGGCACATGCACTCCTCGGCGGCGGGTGAACTCACGCCGTAGTTATCGACAATTTTTTGAGAAACGGCAACTAATAATTTTGCTTGTCATAAAAAATAGCGCATTTTCAGGCATTTTTGGCGCAGGGCAGCGATGTGCTTTTTTATATTATTGACAAAGTGAGCGTTTGGCTTAGCTTTTGCGGCGAGCGCGGCGCCCTCCCAAGAGGCCGCACTTCATCACCAGACAGGTCGGCTGCTTTCGGGAGGAGGCTTTGGCATGACCGTTCAAGAGGACACCAGAATGAGCAGCCCCTATGACGTGACAATCTCCGTTCACGCCAACCGGCCAACCGGCAAATACCAACCTTTGTGGAACTGGTTCGGCTACGACGAGCCGAACTACACCTACTCCCCGCACGGCAGGAAGCTGCTGAAGGAACTCACCGAGCTGAGCCCGGAGCCGCCCCGCATCCGTGCGCACAATCTTCTGACCAGCGGCGACGGCCTGCCTGCCCTCAAATGGGGTTCGACCAATGCCTATACCGAGGATGCGAACGGCAATCCGGTCTATGATTGGACGATCATCGACAAGATCTTCGACACCTATGTCGAAGCCGGCAACATTCCGCTCATCCAGATCGGCTTCACGCCGGAGACGCTCTCCGATTTCGACGGCCCTTATCGCCACCAATGGGAGCCGGCCGACAAATACGCGACGATCACCACCGGCTGGACGGCCCCGCCGACGGACCTGAAGAAATGGGGCGACCTGATCGAAGCATGGGCACGGCATCTTGCCGAGAGATATGGCGAGGACGTCGTTTCAAGCTGGCCGTGGGAAGTGTGGAACGAGCCGGACGGCCACTACTGGACCGGCACCATCCCGCAATTCTGCGAAATGTATGATGTCAGCGCCAAGGCCCTGAAGCGTGCCTTGCCCAATGCCCGCGTCGGCGGCCCGCACACCTGCGGCGCCTTTGCCAATGAAAAGGCCCAGACCTTTCTGCGCGCCTTCCTCAGGCACGTGGTCGAGAACAAGTCGCCGATCGATTTCCTCGCCTTCCACGCCAAGGGCAATCCTGTGATCTACGAGGGTCACGTGCGGATGGGCCTGCACAAGCAGCTCCGCGACATCGAGACGAACCTTGCCATCATCAATGAGTTTCCGGAACTCCGGCACCTGCCTGTGGTGATCGGCGAATCCGATCCGGAAGGCTGTGCGGCCTGCTCCGCACGCGTCCATCCCCAGAACGGCTATCGCAACGGTCCGCTTTACGGCGTCTATGTGGTCGAGAGTATGATCCGCACTTACGAGCTTGCAAGACGCGCCAACATCCACATCGAAGGCGCGGTGACCTGGGCCTTCCTCTTCGACGACCAGCCCTATTTCGACGGCTTCCGCGATCTTGCCACCAATGGCGTCGATAAGGCTGTTCTCAACAGCTTCCGCATGCTCGGCAAACTCGGCGGTGAATGGCTGGAATCGGAAAGCGATTATCGCCGCGACATCGAAGATATCATGAGCCATGGCGTTCGCGGCAAGCCCGATGTCAACGTCGTGGCAACCCGCGACGACAAGGGCGTTTCCATTCTCGTCTGGCACTACCACGACGATGATGAAGCCGGGCCGTCCGCCAATATCACGGTCAATCTCGACGGCTGGGACGGCAAGTCCGCCTCGCTCAAGCATTTCAGGATGGACGAGGAGCATTCCAACGCTTTCGGCGTCTGGAAGGCGATGGGCAAGCCGCAGAATCCGACCGGCGAAGACTATGCCAGGCTGGAAGCCTCGGGAAAACTCGCCGAGATCGACGGTCAGGCATCGGTCAAGGTCGACGACGGTAAGATCGGGCTCAAGGTCTCCCTACCGCGTCAAGGCGTGTCTCTCCTGCGTCTCGATTGGTGAGCCGGTAGGCGAAGGGAGCGCAATCGAAAGATTGCGCTCCCATTAAACGGCCCGGTCAATTCTCGCTGACATAGGCAAGATAACGTTTCTTGCTCGGCTGCAGATGGTCGACGCAGAGCTGGGCGAGAACCCAGTTATCCCCGCCACGCAGCATCTCGATCATCAGCCGGTGATGCTCATGCGAGATGCGCAACGATTCCTTGCTCGACATCGAATTGGCACGCACCGGCAGGCTGAGCCGCATATAGAGCTCGATCGATTGCACCAGATGCGCATTGCCGCAGGCGCTAAAGAGCGTCAGGTGGAATTTGTCATTGGCCTCGTGCACACCCCTGAGATAGCCGGATTCGATGTGGCGGCCATGCTCCTCGTGCAGCGCCAGAAGCTCCTCGATCAACGCCTCTGGGGCCGGCAGCCTTATCCACAGCGCTGCCTGCCGTTGCAGCAATTCCCGAACGTCGTAGATTTCCTGGACCTGGCGAGCCGTCAGCGAACGGACCGTCGCCCCCTTGTTGCGCTCCCGAACGACGATGCCCATCGTCTCGAGCTGCACGATCGCCTGCCGGGCGAAATGGCGCGTGACATGAAAGCGGGCAAGGAGCGTGTCTTCGGTCAGGCGGGTTCCGGGCGCAAGCCGCCCGAAAATGATGTCTTCCTCCAGCGCGCGGGCAATACTTAAATCATCATGCTCGATGCCGTCTTCGCGGCTTTCGTTGAGCGTCTGCAAATGTCATCTCCTCTGAAGCATAACCCCGAAAATCGAAGTCGATTTTCGGAAAAGGATTATGCGCCAATTTAATGTGATAGAGCGTCCTTAGCGCGTCCTGTCGGACGCGCGGCGCTCTAACGGCGGGCCATGTTACAGTGGATTGCGTTCCGGGTCGAACCGGCTCAGGCGATAGATATCCTCGACAAGGGCAAGCGTCTTGATGTTGTCGTCCGGCGATGTCTCCATCGCCACCTTTCCATTGAGGCTGTCGAGGAAATGCGCAATGGTCGCGTCATAGGCGCCCTGGTAGGTCTCGTCAGGATCGAAGCTTTCCCGGCGCTGCTGCGCACCCTCGGCCGAGAGCAGATTGCCGTTCAGTTCGAGCGTGCCGCGCGACCCGAAGATGCGTAGGTGATCGCGCGGCGACGGCGGCGCGCCATGCACGGCGAGATTGGCGTTGACGGTGACGAGAACGCCATCGCTCGTCCGGCGCAGGACGACGCTTGCGACATCCTCCGCGACGATATCGCGATTGCTCCTCTCAAGCCGTGCACTGACCACCTCCAACTCGCCCAGAAGATATCTCAGCGCATCGAGATGATGGATCATGACCTCCATGACCAGCAATCGCTGCTGGGTCCGGAAGAACGGCTGGCGCACCAGCGCCGGTCGCTTTCCCTCCGCATCCGCGATCATGCCGCTGGACAGGAATTCGAACTGCACCTGCCGGATCTCGCCGGCAAGCTCCTCGTCAATCCACGCCTTCAGCCGCCGATAATAGGCGCGGAACCGCCAGTTCTCGTGGATCATCAGCCTGCCCCTGCCGGAAAGGCCTTCCAGCAGGTCGATCGCCTCGCCGTAAGAGGGCGCGAGCGGCTTCTGGCAGATGATGTCGAGGCCCTTTGCTGCCGCCAGCCGAACCAGTTCGACATGGAACTCCCGCGGCGCGCAGATATCAACGGCATCGAGCTGCTCGGCATCCAGCATCGCCTGCGCGCTCGCATAGCTGCGCGCGATATCGAAGGCGGCAAGCCGGGCTTCAACGGCGCTCAGCGACGGGTCGGCAATCGCCACGACCTCGGCTCTTTTCGATTGCCGCATCCATGCAGGCAGATGGTAGGCACTGACCCAGCCGGCACCGATAATGCCGATACGCCGTCGTTCCGTTCCCATCATCGCGCTTCCTCTGCATTCAATCCTATTTTATCAATAATCTATCCTGCTTCCTCACAAAAGCCAATCATCTGATTGCTGAACGAAAGCGCGAATTGCGGAGATTCCCATTGTATTTTATGGTGATCGCCGCAGAAATCCAAAAATACGATACAGTGACACCATCTTATTTATTGACAATCCTCCGTATCCCTCTACCCTGACGCCACGGCCATGGATCAATTTGGCGAGGGAGGAACAGCTTTGTCCAACGGTCTTCGCCGCAAGCTGACGAGTTATGGCGATCAGGGATTCTCCCTTTTCCTGCGCAAAGCATTCATCAAGGCCATGGGTTATTCGGACGATGCGCTCAACCGTCCGATCGTCGGCATCGCCAATACCTACAGTGATTTCAATCCCTGTCACGGCAATGTGCCGCAACTCATCGAGGCAACCAAGCGCGGCGTGATGCTGACGGGTGCATTGCCCATGGTGTTTCCGACGATCTCGATCCACGAGAGCTTTGCCTCGCCGACCTCGATGTATCTGCGCAATCTGATGGCGATGGAAACGGAAGAGATGATCCGCGCCCAGCCGATGGATGCCGTCGTCCTGATCGGCGGCTGCGACAAGACCCTGCCGGCCCAGATCATGGCCGCCGCAAGCAGCGAGATACCGGCGATCTTCCTGCCCACCGGCCCGATGGCCGTCGGCCACCACAAGGGCGAACGGCTTGGCGCCTGTACGGATTGTCGCCGTTTCTGGGGGCGCTACCGCGCCGGAGAGATCGACGAGGCCGAGATCGCCGAGGTTAACAACAAGCTGGCCAGCTCGATCGGCACCTGCACGGTGATGGGCACGGCGAGCACCATGGCGAACCTGACCGAAGTCATGGGTCTCTGCCTTCCCCGCGCCGGTTCGGCGCCCGCCGTCGAATCCGAACGGGTTCGCCTTGCCGAGGAGACGGGCCGTGTCGCTGCGGGTCTCGCCATGGATGAGGCCGCGCCGACGGTGCGCGATATCCTGACGCCGCAGGCAGTCCGCAACGGCCTCGTCGCGCTTCAGGCGATGGGCGGCTCGACCAATGCCGTCGTCCACCTTGCCGCAATCACCGGCCGCCTCGGCCTGCGCCTCGACATGGCCG
Source organism: Rhizobium sp. CB2179 (assembly GCF_057653455.1). NCBI lineage: Bacteria > Pseudomonadati > Pseudomonadota > Alphaproteobacteria > Hyphomicrobiales > Rhizobiaceae > Rhizobium > Rhizobium sp. CB2179. Next base: position 4,180,040 of record NZ_CM172781.1, read on the forward strand.
AGCTGGACCGGCTGGGCCGGAGCATTCCCCTGCTCGTCGACCTGCAGCCCTCCGGCCAGCATTATATGGAGCAGTTCCACGAGGCTGGCGGCGTCCCGGCTCTGTTGAAGGCGGTGCGCCATGAAATCGACGGCAGCGCCCCGACGGTCTACGGCAAAACGATCGGCGAAATCATCGACGCTGTCGTCGACGAGCCGGGCCAGACCATCATCCGCACCGTCGAGAAACCGTTGAAGCCGATCGGAACGATCGCCGTCCTGCACGGCAATCTTGCGCCGCGTGGCGCCGTCATCAAACAATCCGCAGCCTCCAAGGATCTGCTCCAGCATATCGGCCGCGCCGTGGTCTTCGATTCCGTCGAGGATATGACGCTGCGCATCGACAGCGACGATCTCGACGTCCATGCCGATGACATCCTGGTTCTGCGCAATGCCGGGCCAAAAGGTGCGCCCGGCATGCCGGAAGCCGGCTATCTACCCATCCCGCGCAAGCTCGCGCGGCAGGGCGTGAAGGACATGGTGCGGATTTCCGATGCCCGCATGAGCGGCACGGCCTTCGGCACGATCATCCTCCATATCGCGCCTGAAGCCGCCGATGGCGGCCCTCTGGCGATCGTCCGCACCGGCGATCGCATTCGCCTCGACGTCGAGGGCAGGCGCATCGACCTTGACATCGACCAGACGGAATTCGATCGCCGCATGCTTGATGTCGTCAACCGGCCCTCCCCGGCCCCGGCGCGCGGCTATGCCAGGCTCTATCAGGAGCGCGTGCTCCAGGCTGACGAAGGCGCCGACTTCGACTTCCTGCAAAGCGAGGAGTTCGACGCGCGATGAGCGCCGCTGATATCGAGGCACCGCTTTGCCTGCCCCACCGGCCGCTGACGCGGCTGCCTCGGGCGGCACTGCCGCAAGGCACGGTCGACACGCATTTCCACGTCTTTCGCACCGGCGCTCCGCTCAACACCCCACGCAGCTACACGCCTGACATCGCGACGATTTCCGACTGGATCGAATTCTCCGGCAGCCTTGGCATTGTCAGAGGCATATTGGTGCAGCCAAGCGTCTATGGCCGCGACAACAGGGTGTTGCTGGAGGCGCTTGCCGCCTATCCAGATCGTCTGCGCGGCGTCGTCGTCATCGATCCCGAAACTACAGAAACCGAGATAGAGCGGCTCGACCGGCTCGGCGTGCGCGGCGTGCGGATCAATACGCGCAACAAGGGCGGCCTCCCGCTCGCCGCCGCCAGGACACTGGCGGAGAGTATTGCCCCTCTCGGCTGGTCGCTGCAATTGCAGATCAATCCCGAACAACTTTCCGATATTGCAGCAACGCTGTCCGGCATCCGCCTGCCCATCGTCATCGATCATCTCGGCTTCATTCCGCTTGCCAGAGAGACGAGATCATTGCATGTCGATGCGCTGAAAAGACTGATGGACAGAGCCGAGGCCTACGTCAAAGTAACCGCGCCCTATCGTCTGACGAAGGACGTGAATTACGACGGTTTTGCCGAGGTCGGCCGCGCCCTTGCCACCAGCCATGCGGAAAGGCTGCTCTGGGGCAGCGATTGGCCGCACACCGAATTGTGGGACGGCATGCCCGATGACACTGAGCTAGTAGAGACCATGCAGGCCACCATCGACGACCCCGCGGTTGCTGAAAAGATTTTTGTTCGAAATGCCGAAGCGCTGTTCTTCGGCCGCTGAATTGGAGAGCACCAATGGCCAGACTGACTGAAGATGCCAAGGGCGTCTATGTGATCGCCGTAACCCCCTTCACCGATGACGGCGCGCTCGATCTCGCCAGCATCGACAGCATGGTCGATTTCTACGAAGGTGCCGGTGTCACCGGCCTGACGGTGCTTGGTCAGCTCGGCGAGGCCCCGAAGCTGACTGCCGAGGAATCGCGGATAGTCGTCGAAAGGGTGCTGAAGCGACTCGATGGCCGCCTCCCCGTCGTCGTCGGCGTTTCGGCGCCAGGGCTTGCGCCGATGAGCGAGCTCGCCGAAGCCGTCATGGGTGAGGGTGCCGCCGGTGTCATGGTCGCGCCACCCTGGACCGTCAAGACCGACGATCAGGCTTTCGCCTTCTACCAGTCGGTCGGCGAGGCCCTGGGCGATACGCCCTTCGTGCTGCAGGATTATCCGCTCACCACCAATGTGACGATTGCGCCCAAGGTCATCGAGCGCATCGTCAACGAGGTGCCAAACTGCGTCATGCTCAAGCATGAGGATTGGCCGGGTCTTTCGAAAATCTCGGCACTTCGCGCCGCCAGCGACAAGGGCGCCATGCGGCGTATCTCCATCCTGTGCGGCAATGGCGGGCTTTTCCTGCCCGAAGAAATGGGCCGCGGCGCCGATGGCGCCATGACCGGCTTTTGTTATCCCGAGATGATGGTTGGTGTCGTCGAGGCCTATGCCGCCGGAAATCCCGATCGCGCCCATGCGATCTTCGATGCCTATCTCCCGCTCGCCCGCTACGAACAGCAGCAGGGCATCGGTCTTGCCTCGCGCAAATATGTGCTTGCCAAGCGCGGTGTGATCAAGTCCGCCACCCTGCGCAAGCCGGGCGCCAAGCTCTCGGCGCTTGATATTGCCGATGTCGAGCGGCTGCTGGCGCGCCAGGCCATCCGCCTCAAGGAGATCGGGGCGTAGCACACCGGCGCAAATGCAAAGCCGCTGGATCATCGCTATGGCGCTGCAGCGCGAGCAGATGCGTATATCCATCTCGTCCGTGGGGTTGAAACCCGAGCGACTCCCAGAACTTCGCTGCACCATCGTTTCCCGCATGAACGGTGACGACAGTGCAGAAGGAACGCGCATGATCGACCAGAGCCAGGGCAAGCATCCGGCCGATGCCGCGCCCGCGCATTGCCGGACGAATGTAGAAACGCCGCATCCGCAACGCTCCTGACATGGCGGTGTCGACAGTCATGCCGCCGATGCCGACGAGCGCGTCGTCGACATAGGCGCCAAGCAACCTTTCGCCGTCACGTTCGAACCTGACGGCGCCGGCCGACCATTCGTCGATAAGGCGGGCGACATGGCGATGGCCCTCCCACCGGGCCTCGCTTTCAAGATCTGCGATCTCCTGCGGCAATCGATCGCGGAGCCTCAGGATATCAATTGTCATGGCAATGCCGGTGGTTAGATTGCAGGAACCGGAATCTCGCGGCGCATCGCCGCAACCGGCAGACCGACCGGCGCGAAACTCGCGTCACCATCTCTAGCCATGTCCTGCACCGTATGTTTCTCCAGCGCCTTGGTCACTTCATTGAGGTCGCCGTCCAGCTGTTCGGCCGGAATGAGATTGCCGATGACGAAATCGAAGCGGTCGCCGCGTTTGTTCAACAATTCGTGGAACACGGTCATGTCGCGAAGCTCGGTAGACCATTTCGCCAGCCAGTAGAACAGGCCGGAATTGCGTGCCGTCATATGAACGGGAAGGATCGGCAGATTGTATTTGCGCGCCAACCCGACGGCCGAGGTCTTCCACGGACGTTCATTCAGCCGGCCGTTCGCCCAATAGGCGATACGGCCTGAGGGAAAGAGCACTGTCGCCTTGCCTTCCTTCACCGCATGGTTGGTCAGCTGCAGCGTTTCGCGCGCTTTCAGCTTGCTCTTATGCTCCTCCCGCCATTCGACGGGAATGATCATCTCGGCAAAGCGCGGATTGACGCGGATGGCATCGCGATTGGCAAAGAACATCATGTCCGGCCGGCGCGTTTTCAAGAGATCGAACACGGCAACGCCGTCGGCAATTCCGGTCGGATGGTTGCTGACGAGGATGAAGCCGCCGGTATCGGGAATGCGTTCACCATTGGTGATGCCGATGTCGAGCCTCAGCACATCGCTCAGATATTCGAACGACTGGAAGCCCGGCATTTTGGCGACCGCATTGGCGAATTCGAGCGCCTTGTTATAGCGCAGCAGCGTGTAGAGGAACGGCCGCATAACCGGCCAGAGCGGATTTTTCACGATCCTCTGGCCGCGTTCGGCAATCAGCGTATCGACGATATGACCGGGCTTTCCCTGTGAAACGAGAGCGATCGCTTCCGCGAGCTGTCCGAAAGCCGTCATGGAATCGCGCCGTGCCATGAAAGATCCTGTCTATGGGGTATAAGCTATCGCAATAGAATATGATCGAAGGATGACAAAGGCTTGGCCGGCATTAGCAATTCCATAACTGTTCCTGCTCCAAATTGGCGGACTTGAAGGCAAAATCAAGGCCCGCAACGTGAACGAACTGCTTGTTATCGCCGATCCGCGCCTGATGACGGAACGGGCCGCCTGGCTCGAAAACCTCGCCAGTGAGCGCCGTCTTTCCGAGCACACGCTCGACGCTTACGAGCGCGATACCCGCCAGTTTCTGACCTTTCTGACCGGCCATCTCGCCGGCCCGGTGACGCTTGGCGATATCAGGGAGTTGCGCTCCGCCGATTTCCGCGCCTTCCTGGCGGCCCGGCGAAAGCAGGGCTCCGGCGCCCGATCGCTCGGTCGCAATCTCGCCGGTCTTCGCTCGCTGCTGCGCCATCTCGAAAAGAAGGGCTTGGTCAACGCCGCCGGTGCTGCCGCGGTGCGCTCGCCGAAACAGCCGAAATCGCTGCCCAAGCCGCTGTCGGACACCCAGGCGATCACCGTCGTCAGCGACGACGCCCAGCTCCATGACGAACCCTGGATTGCGGCGCGCGATGCGGCGGTTATGACGCTGCTCTACGGCTGCGGCCTGCGCATCTCCGAAGCGCTGGATCTTACTCCCGCCGACCTGCAGAAGGGCGCGACGGTACTCCGCATCACCGGCAAGGGCAACAAGACGCGGCTGGTGCCGCTGCTCTCCGTGGTCTTCGACGCGGTCGAGAAATACCGCACGCTCTGCCCATACCATCTCGAGGCTGGCGAGCCGCTGTTTCGCGGCGCCCGCGGCGGCAAGCTGCAAGCGGCGATCATCCAGCGCACCATGCAGAAGATGCGCAGCGCCTTCGGCCTGCCGGAGACGGCGACACCGCATGCACTGCGCCACTCCTTCGCCACCCATCTGCTTGCCGGCGGCGGCGATCTGCGCACCATCCAGGAATTGCTCGGCCATGCCAGCCTTTCCACAACGCAGGTCTATACCGGCGTCGATGCATCGCGGCTGCTCGAGGTGTATGATCGGGCGCATCCGCGAGCGTAATGGATGTCGCCCAAAAGTGCGCAGCGGTTTTGGGGCAACGACATGCATAAACGATAGGCTTAAAGCGCATCGCATGGATGCGATTGAATGTGAGGCGCTTTAAGCTCTCGTTAAGGCATTCTCTTAAAGGAATATGCGCAAGCCGGGCGTAGAGCATGAAGCCTATAGCATGTGATCGGAACACCCATCATGACGACATCAATCGGCCGCCGGACGTCTTACCTCGCAGTGCCGGCCAATCTGTTGCTCTGGCTGATCGCAGCCTTTCACATGCTGCTTCTTGCCGCCCTGTTTGCCGCCTTCCTGACGGCAAGGCCGGCAGCGGCCGAAGACGTCGCCTGCACCGGCCGCAATCTGATGGTCGAGCTGCAGCAGAACGACCCTGCCCGCTACGCAGAGGCGCTGAAGGAAGCCGACGCCACGCCGAACGGCAAGGGTATCTTCTGGAAGATCGAGAAGCCGGGATTGGCACCCTCGTGGCTGCTCGGCAGCATGCATGTCACCGATCCGCGCGTGCTGGCCCTGCCGCCGCGCGCCCAGGCAGCCCACGATGCCGCCGACACGATCATCATCGAATCCGACGAGATCCTCGATGAGCGGAAGGCGACCGCCGCCCTGCTTGCAAAGCCGGAACTGACGATGTTCACCGACGGCACGACGATCGACAAGCTGCTTTCTCCCGAGGACTACAAGCGTCTCGAAACCGGCCTCAAGCAGCGCGGTATCCCGATCAGCGCCGTTTCCCGGATGCGGCCCTGGATGATTTCCAGCGCCGTCGCCCTGCCGGCCTGCGAAATCGCCCGCAAGGCAAAAGGCGCGCAGTTCCTCGACCAGAAGATCGCCACCGATGCCATTGCTCAGGGCAAACAGGTCAAGGGGCTGGAAACCCTTGCCGAGCAGATCCAGGCCATGGCCGATCTGCCGGTCGAATTCCATCTGAAATCGCTGATCGAGACGCTGGAACTCGGCGACAAGATGAGCGATGTCGTCGAGACGATGACCGACCTCTACCTCTCGGGTGATATCGGCATGACCATGCCGATGCTGAAAACCGTGACACCGGAGGAGGAAGGTGAAAACAGCGATTATGCCGCCTTCGAGCAGCGCGTCATCCTTGACCGCAACAAGGTGATGGCCGAGCGCGCAGCGCCCATCCTCGACAGCGGCAACGTCTTCATGGCCGTCGGTGCCCTGCATCTGCCCGGCAAGGACGGCGTCATCGAACTGCTGCGCCAGCAGGGCTTCACCGTAACAGCTGTAAATTAAGCCTTCAGTGCCAAGATTGACGGAGCGGACATGCTTGGCAAAGTCGGCCTTGTGCACCGGATGGGCGGCGTGAAAACAAGCTCTGGTTCGGGAAGCGAATTAATTTCGCCGGAGATGGAAACTATAAATCGGCCCAACTTTTTGCCGCCACCGCGGAAGCACAAATTGAAAGCTATTCGCAGTTTACGAATGGTCGCGATTCTTGCCGCTTCCGCTATCCCATGCATCGCCACCGCCACCCAGAGTAATCGATTTCCGCTGGGAAAATATTGCGGGGAACTCCTGTCGAACGGCATCATGGCAGAGGCGCAGACAACGTTCGGTCCGAGTGTCACAGACGGCAAGATAAGGGGAAGCTACGTATTCTTCGAGGAGGGGCAGACTGTCACGGGCTTGCTGGCTGAGCCGAGCGACGACGGTGATGGAAATGATTTAACGCGCAATCTCGTTTGGCAAGACAAGTATGGCCACGGGAATCTGGTTATAACCTTCACATCGGATTTCTCCGAATTCCAAGGAAACTGGAGTGACGGAGGGAAGGCGTCTTTTCCATGGAACGGGATGCGTTGCGAACCAACTATAAGCTAAATCAAACTCCCATTTGTGCCACCTCTTCGATTAACGGGCCCAGGCGCATGTGATCGCTTATGCCGCCGGTCAGCCGAGCGTCATGCGGCGCAGAACATTGCTTTTCCAATAGAACTGATGGACGAGGGCGCCGGCGACATGCGCCGCGATCAGCGCCCAGAGAATGATCTTCAGGACATCCGCGTGGAACGAACCGGCGGGATTGATACCGAAATAGTAGGCGGCGATGCCCGAAAGCGGCATCGCGAAGATCAGGATGTAGAGGCCGGCATGGGCAAGCCTCGCTGCAAGACGGAAGATCGCCGGCTCCTGCGCGATCTCATCCGGAACGCCCTTGGTAAAACGCAGCCCGAGCCTGAGGACGGCAAGCAGCAGGATGGCGATGCCGACATAGGCATGGATATTCGCCGACGAAATCTGCTCCGGCGTCGGTACCTGGCCTCTGCGCATCAGCCGATGCCAGATATTCATGCCGTCGGGAAACAGCAGGTTGAAGAAGATCAGCAGCGCCACGGCCCAGTGAAGAAAACGCTGGCTCAGGCTGTAACTCACGATGGACGGCTGTTGCATTTCTGGACCTTTACGAATGCAGAACCCAACGATACGCAAAAACTAAAACAGCCGCCTGCCTTCCGGCAAGCGGCTGTATGCTTTGTTACGAATATGTAAGATTACATATGGATCGGCTTGAAGAAGGTTGCGAGCGCAGCCTCTTTCACCGCTTCCGACATTGTGGGATGCGCGTGGCAGGTACGGCCGAGATCTTCCGACGAACCGCCGAACTCCATCAGCACGGTGATCTCGTGGATCATCTCGCCGGCGCCGAAGCCGACGATATGGCCGCCGAGCACCCGGTCGGTTTCCTTGTCGGCAAGGATCTTGACGAAGCCGTCGGTCGCCAGCATCGCACGCGCCCGGCCGTTCGCCGTGAACGGGAACTTGCCGACCTTGTAGGCGACGCCTGCCGCCTTCAGCTCTTCCTCGGTCTTGCCGACCGAAGCGATTTCCGGCTGGGTGTAGACGACGCTCGGAATGACCTCGTAGTTCACATGGCCATGCTGTCCGGCGAGGATTTCGGCAAGCGCCACGCCCTCGTCTTCCGCCTTGTGCGCCAGCATCGGACCCTTGACCACATCGCCGATCGCATAGATGCCGGCGACATTGGTCTTGTAGTGACCGTCGATCTCGACACGGCCGCGATTGTCGAGCGTAACACCGGCCTCTTCGAGGCCGAGGCCCGCCGTGTATGGCTTGCGTCCGGTGGCAATCAGCACGACCTCGGCGTCGAGCGTCACCTTGTCGCCGCCCTTGACCGGCTCGAAAGTGACCTTGGCGCCCTTGTCGGCCTTTTCAACGCCGGTGACCTTGGCGCTGAGATTGAAATCGATGCCCTGCTTGGCCAGCATGCGCTGGAATTGCTTGGAGACTTCGCCGTCCATGCCGCCAAGGATGGTGTCGAGATATTCGACGACGGTGACTTTGGCGCCGAGGCGCGACCAGACGGAACCGAGCTCGAGCCCGATGACGCCGCCGCCGACGACGATCAGCGTTTCCGGCACCTTCTCCAGCGCGATGCCGCCGGTGGACGAGATGATGGTCTTTTCATCGATTTCGACCTGGACGCCGGGAATGCCGGCGACATCGGAGCCGGTGGCGATGACGATGTTCTTGCCTTCGATCTCCTGCACCTTGCCATCTTCGGCGGTGACGGAGACCTTGCCGGCCGAGACGATCTTGCCGGTGCCCTGGAAGGTATCGATCTTGTTCTTCTTGAAGAGGAAGGCGACGCCGTCGACATTCGACTTCACCGTCGCATCCTTGTGGGCCATCATATTGCCGAGATTGAGCGTCGGCGCCGCGACATCGATACCGAGCGCGCTCATCCCGTGGCCGGCCTGATGGAACATTTCGGAGGCATGCAGCAGCGCCTTCGACGGAATGCAGCCGACGTTCAGGCAGGTGCCGCCATAGGTCGCCCGCTTTTCAATGACGGCGACCTTGAGGCCAAGCTGGGCCGCCTTGACGGCGCAGACATAGCCGCCCGGGCCGGTTCCGATAATGATCACATCGTAGGACATTGCTTCTTTCCCTTTGGATTTTTCGTTTAATCGGCCGCGCGCGATATCTGGCCGTAGAATTCGAGAATATATTGCAGGCTGTTTTTCGCCCTGTCGTTCTAGCGGCCGCCGCTCACATTGAGGATCGCGCCGGTGATATAGGAAGCCGAAGGTGACAGAAGATAGAGGATCGCATCCGCCACCTCCGTGGGCGTGCCCGCGCGCTGCATCGGGATCGACGGCGCCAGTTCCCGCGGCCGATCCGGCAGGCCGCCGGAGGCATGAAGGTCGGTTTCGATGACGCCGGGCCTTATCGCATTCACACGGATACCCTCGGCTGCGACCTCGCGCGCCAGCCCGACGGTGAACGTGTCGATCGCCGCCTTCGAGGCGGCATAATCGACATACTGCGTCGCCGAACCGAGGATCGCCGCCATCGACGAGATGTTGACGATCGCCCCGCCCTGCCCGCCATGCCGGCTCGACATGCGACGTATGGCCTCTGCGGCGCAGAGTATCGAGCCTGTCACATTGACGCGCAGCATGCGCTCGATCCGCTCCGCCGACATCTCGTCGACGCGCTGGGGATAATCGACGATGCCGGCATTGTTGACGAGCCCGTCGAGCCGGCCGAAATGCCGGTCGACCGTCGTAAACATCGAGACGATATCCGCAGCCTTGCCGACATCCCCCTGGATCGCCACGGCCTCGCCGCCATCCTCGACAATCGCAGCCACGACGGCATCCGCGGCTTGACGGTTGGCGGCGTAGTTCACCGCGACACGCCAGCCCTGGCGTGCCGCGAGCCGTGCAGCCGCGGCGCCGATACCCCGGCTTCCGCCGGTAATGAGAACAACAGGTGTATCGCTCATGTCGCACACTCCTTGAATGTCAGCACGTCCCACGGTGCCACCACGGCCTTGCCCTCGCCCCAGGCGCTGGATTCGCGGATGGCGGGACCAAGGCCGGGAAGCACGAGCTTTTCAGCCGCTTCAGCGCCTTCGGGTTGCAGATTGTCCATCTCGCCCTCGGCATCCATGCCATAGACGGCGCCCTGCCAGACCGTGCAGGCATTGAGATCGGCGCCGGTCGCATCACCCTCGGGGCAGTTGAACATCAGGATGCCGATGGCGCGCACCGGATCTTCCGACGGCATGACATAACCTTCCATCACGACAGGTGTCTTCAGCGCGCTGACCTTGAACTGGTTGCTGGCGGCCGCCGATGGAGAATTCAGCGGTGCAAAGCGCAATTCATAGGCACCATCGCGATCGACATAGACAGCCTGCTCCTGCTTGCATGCGGCACCGAAGGTGGAGGCCGGAACGACGAAAAACGCGGCGGCTGCGATTGCAGCCACGCCTTTCCGTCTCGCCGTGATCCTGATCCTTCCGCTCATTGCAGCTTCGGCTCCCTCCGCCCGTCGGCGTTCTCGACAACGCTGAAATCCGTCAACAGCACCAGCGCACGGCCATCCCTGTCGAGCCCCCAGAAGGCTGGATAGAAACCGTCGCCCCAGCCGCTCCAGAACACCGCGACATTGCCCTTCTTACCGGCGACCGGCCGGTGCAGCCCATAGATGTCCTTGTTGGCTTCCAGGTCCGACGCCAGCACGTCGTCGTAATAGTTGACGTCGGAATCCGGTTTCTGCGCCTGCACCTGCTTTTCGCGCTCTCCGATCAGATCAAGCGTATCGGCGTCCATGTAACAGCCGAGGCCGGCATCGACAGGATAACCGAAGATCTCGCCGTCCTTCAGCGTCGCCGGGTCCTGCCCGGGCAGGACCGCAAGCTCCCAACGATCCGGCTTACCCTCGGCAAACCGCATGCTGGCGGCCGCGACGCGCCCGAAGGCCTGGTAGAGCGTTACCGGATACTCGCCAGGCGCAACCGTTCTTGCGAGTGCCGGACGGTCGGGCTGGGCGAGCGGATCGGCCGCAACGATGCGCCCCGATGTCAGCTCGACATTGCCCATATGGATGACGCCGATCGACCGGCCGGAAAGCTCGGCATCGCTGAGCGCCACCAGGTCGAAATTGCTGCTTGCCTTGCCGATATCCCAGCCGGCAGCCGATGCGGCGACCGGAATATGCGCGGCGGCAGCGCAAAGAAGAAGGCGCGCCGCTCGCATGATCCGGTTCCGCATCGAAAGCGCTCCCTCAGAGATCGAGAACCAGACGTTCCGGATCTTCCAGGCTTTCCTTGACGCGCACGAGGAAGGTGACCGCTTCCTTGCCGTCGACGATGCGGTGATCGTAGGACAGCGCCAGATACATCATCGGACGGATGACCACCTGGCCGCCGATCGCAACCGGCCGCTCCTGGATCTTGTGCATGCCGAGAATGCCGGACTGCGGCGCGTTGAGGATCGGCGAAGACATCAGCGAACCGTAGACGCCGCCATTGGTGATGGTGAAGGTGCCGCCCTGCATGTCGGCCATGGAGAGCGAGCCATCACGAGCTGCCTTGGCAAGACGGCCGAGTTCCTTCTCGATTTCGGCGATCGACATCTGGTCGGCGTCGCGGATGACGGGAACGACGAGGCCTTTGTCCGTACCGACGGCCATGCCGACATGGCAGTAGTTCTTGTAGATGACGTCGGTGCCGTCGATTTCGGCGTTGACGGCCGGCAGTTCCTTCAGCGCATGCGTCACCGCCTTGGTGAAGAAGCCCATGAAGCCGAGCTTGACGCCGTGCTTCTTCTCGAAAATGTCCTTGTACTTGTTACGCAGATCCATGACCGCCTTCATGTCCACCTCGTTGTAGGTGGTCAGCATGGCGGCGGTGTTCTGCGCATCCTTGAGGCGCTTGGCGATCGTCTGGCGCAGGCGCGTCATCTTCACGCGCTCTTCGCGCGAAGCATCCTCGACCGTCGACGGGCCCCGCGCGGCGGCAGGCGTTGCTGCGGGCGCGGCCGCCGGAGCGGAAATGCCCTTGGCGACGGCGGCGATGACATCGCCCTTCAGCACCTGGCCGCGCTTGCCGCTACCGTCGACCTGATCGGCAGAAAGGTTGTTTTCGGCAAGCATCTTCGAAGCCGCCGGTGCCGGCGGCATGGTGGAGACGGAAGCGCTCGATGACGACGATGCAGCAGCGGCAACTGGCGCTGGCTGGGCAGCAGCAGCCGGGGCCGGCTGGGCGGGCGCGGCGGCCGGTGCAGCAGCAGCCGGCGCGGCAGCAGCGGCAGCACCTTCGGCGATCTGGCCGAGCAGCGCGCCGAGACCGACGGTCTCGCCGGCGGCAACGACGATTTCCGAAAGCGTGCCGGAGGCGGGTGCTGGAACTTCGATGGTCACCTTGTCGGTTTCAAGCTCGAGAATCGGCTCGTCGGCCTTGATGGCGTCGCCGACCTTCTTGAACCAGGTGCCGACGGTTGCCTCGCTGACGGATTCACCGAGAGTTGGAACGCGGATTTCTGTGGCCATTGTTCAGATCCTGATTTCGTGTGTTTTCGTTTATGCGTTTCAGACGGCGGGCGGCCGCGAGATGATCGAGGGCATCGGCAGGATATCGAAGCGGAAACCGAAACCGGAAGCGATGATCGGATCGCCGTCGGCAAGAAGCTGCGCCGCCGCCTGATCCTCGACCTCGACGATCGCCATGCCCCAGGCGCCTTCACCCTCGAAGACGGGTCCGACGACGATAGCCGATCCCGCAAGGGCGATCCGATGCCAGTATTCAGCATGGCGTTTCATCGCCGCCATTTCCTCCCCGGTCCCGTCATGCGGGAAAGTGGGGCGCGGCGGCTGCAGTCTCAGAAAGAAATAAGCCATTGCGCGCCCCCTTGTTTTAACCGCCCAATGCATCCTCGAGGAATGCGGCGAGCTGCGACAGATGCTTGGACATCAGGCCCGTCGCCGGCGAGGCGGCGGCCGGACGGCCGGTATAGCGGACGCGCTGGTACTTCGCATCGATATGGGCGAGCACCCATTCGAGGAAGGGGTCGATGAACGACCATGCGCCCATGTTCTTCGGCTCTTCCTGGCACCAGACCATCTCGGCATTGCGGAAGCGCGACAGCTCGTTGATCAGCGCCTTCGCCGGGAACGGATAGAGCTGCTCGACGCGCAAGAGATAGATGTCGTCGATGCCGCGCTTTTCACGCTCTTCGAGAAGATCGTAATAGACCTTGCCGGAGCACATGACGACGCGGCGGATCTTGTTGTCCTTCTGCAGCTTGATCGGGCCGTCCTTGATCACCTCGGCATCGTCCCAGAGCAGACGATGGAAGGCGGATTCGCCGGCCATTTCGGCAAGCGTCGAGACCGCCCGCTTGTGGCGCAGCAGCGACTTCGGCGTCATCAGGACCAGCGGCTTGCGGAAGTCGCGCTTCAGCTGCCGGCGCAGGATGTGGAAATAGTTTGCCGGCGTCGTGACGTTGGCGACCTGCATGTTGTCTTCCGCGCAAAGCTGCAGGAAACGTTCGAGGCGGGCCGAGGAGTGTTCGGGACCCTGACCTTCATAACCGTGAGGCAGCAGGCAGACGAGGCCCGACATGCGCAGCCACTTGCGTTCGCCCGACGAGATGAACTGGTCGAAGACCACCTGCGCGCCGTTGGCGAAATCGCCGAACTGGGCTTCCCAGAGCGTCAGCGCATTCGGGCGGGCGAGCGAATAGCCATATTCGAAACCGAGCACGGCCTCTTCCGAAAGCATCGAATTGATGACTTCGTAGCGACCCTGCGTCGGCGAAAGATTGGCGAGCGGGATGTAGCGCTCTTCGGTTTCCTGATCGTAGAGAACCGAGTGACGCTGCGAGAAGGTGCCGCGTTCACAATCCTGGCCGGAGAGGCGGATCTTGCTGCCTTCGACGCAGAGCGCGCCGAAGGAGAGCGCTTCGGCCATCGCCCAGTCGATACCCTCGCCGGTGGCGATCATGTTGGCCCGGTTTTCCATGAAGCGCTGGATCGTCCGGTGTGCGTTGAAGCCCGCCGGGATCTCAGAGAGCTTGCGGCCGATCTCCTTCAGCGTCTTCATCGGCACGGCGGTCTTGCCGCGGCGCTGCTCGTCGGCATTGTCGGCCGTGCGCAGTCCCGACCACTCACCATCAAGCCAGTCGGCCTTGTTCGGCTTGTAGTGCTGGCCGGCCTCGAACTCCTGCTCGAGATGGGCGCGCCAGTCGGCCTTCATCTTCTCGACTTCACCGTCGGTGAGCAGGCCCTCGGCGACGAGACGGGCCGCATAGAGCTGCAGCACGGTCTTGTGGGCGCGGATCACCTTGTACATCTTCGGCTGCGTGAAGGACGGTTCGTCGCCTTCATTGTGGCCGTAGCGGCGGTAGCAGAACAGGTCGAGCACAACAGGCTTGTGGAACTTCATGCGGAATTCGGTGGCGATCTTCGCCCCATAAACCACGGCTTCCGGATCGTCGCCGTTGACGTGCAGGATCGGCGCCTCGATCATCTTGGCGACGTCAGACGGATAAGGCGACGAGCGCGAGAAGGCCGGGTTTGTGGTGAAGCCGATCTGGTTGTTGATGATCACATGCATGGTGCCGGCGACGCGATGGCCGCGCAGACCGGAAAGGCCGAGGATTTCGGCAATGACACCCTGGCCGGCAAAGGCCGCGTCGCCATGGATCAGCAGCGGCAGAACCTTGGCGCGTTCGGAAAGCGGGATGATGTCGCCGTCCCAGACGGTGGCGTTCATATCCTGCTTGGCGCGGGCCTTGCCCATGACGACGGGGTCGACGATTTCGAGATGCGACGGGTTCGCCGTCAGCGAAACGTGGATCTTGTTGCCGTCGAATTCGCGGTCGGAGGAGGCGCCGAGATGGTACTTGACGTCACCCGAGCCCTCGACCTCATCGGGAGCGGCCGAGCCGCCCTTGAACTCATGGAAGATCGCCCGGTGCGGCTTGCCCATGACCTGGGAGAGCACGTTCAGACGGCCGCGATGGGCCATGCCGAACACGGCTTCCTTGAGGCCGAGATGACCGCCGCGCTTGAGGATCTGCTCCAGCGCCGGGATCAGCGATTCGCCGCCGTCGAGACCGAAACGCTTCGTGCCTTTGAACTTGACGTCGAGGAACTGCTCGTAGCCTTCGGCTTCGACCAGCTTGGCAAGGATCGCCTTCTTGCCTTCCGGCGTGAAGGCCACACCCTTGTCCGGTCCTTCGATGCGCTCCTGAATCCACGCCTTCTCTTCCGGATTGGAGATATGCATGAATTCGACGCCGAGCGTCGAGCAATAGGTGCGCTCGAGGATTTCGATCATCTCGCGGATGGTCGCGTATTCCAAGCCGAGCACGTTGTCGATGAAGATCTTGCGATCGTAATCGGCGGCCGTGAAACCGTAATTCTCCGCCGACAGTTCATGATAGTCGTCGACGGGAGCGGCGATGCCGAGCGGGTCGAGCTTGGCATGCAGGTGACCGCGCATGCGGTAGGCGCGGATCATCATGATGGCGCGCACGGAATCGCGCGTCGCCTGCAGCACCTCGGTGCTGTCGGCAGGCTTGCCCTGAGCTTCGGCCTTGGCCTTGACCTTGGTCTCGATCACCTTCTCGACGATGCCCCAGTCGCCATCGAGAGCCGACACCAGATCGCCGCTGGCCTGAAGCGGCCAGTTCTTCTTGCGCCAGGAAGCCCCTTTGGCCGCCCTCTTCACATCGCTGGGATCCTCCTCCAGCGCCTTGAAGAAAGACCGCCACTGATCGTCGACCGATGCTGGGTCCTCTTCATACCGCGCGTAGAGCTGCTCGATATAGGCAGCGTTGGCGCCATCCAGAAACGAGGTGATCTGAAACTGCTCGTTGGCTTCTTGCCGTGCCATGGTGATATGCGGACGCTTCCGTCCGCCTCCTGACTTTGATGAATTTGCCGGCTTGATGGCCGGCTGCCGCATTCGATTGCCGCCTGTCCGCGGCGCATCTGCTGGTTTCGTGTTGTCGAGGCCGGGCGGAGGGCGCAGATGCCGTTCCTCCGCCCGGTCTATATAGGTGGCTTAGCCCTTGAGGACTTCAACCAGCGTCTTGCCGAGGCGGGCCGGAGAGGGCGATACCTTGATGCCTGCCGATTCCATCGCCGCGATCTTCGATTCCGCATCGCCCTTGCCGCCGGAAACCACGGCGCCGGCATGGCCCATGGTGCGGCCCTTCGGCGCCGTACGGCCGGCAATGAAGCCGGCCATCGGCTTCTTGCGGCCCTTCTTGGCTTCGTCCTTGAGGAACTGGGCTGCGTCTTCTTCAGCCGCACCTCCGATTTCGCCGATCATGATGATCGACTGGGTGGCTTCGTCGGCCAGGAACATTTCCAGGACGTCGATGAACTCGGTGCCCTTGACCGGGTCGCCGCCGATACCGACGGCCGTCGTCTGGCCGAGACCTTCATTGGAGGTCTGGAACACGGCTTCATAGGTTAGCGTGCCCGAGCGGGAAACGATACCGACCGAACCCTTGCGGAAGATCGAGCCCGGCATGATGCCGATCTTGCATTCTTCCGGCGTCAGGATACCCGGGCAGTTTGGGCCGAGCAGGCGCGACTTGGAGCGGTCGAGGCGAGCCTTGACGCGCACCATGTCCATGACCGGAATGCCTTCGGTGATGCAGGTGATGAACGGGATCTCGGCGTCGATCGCCTCGATGATCGCGTCGGCGGCTCCGGCCGGCGGAACATAGATGACAGACGCGTTGGCGCCAGTCTTTTCCTTGCCTTCGGCAACGGTTGCAAAGATCGGCAGGCTTTCGCCCTTCGCGCCGGTCCAGGTTTCGCCACCCTTCTTCGGATGGATACCGCCGACCATCTGGGTGCCGTAGTAAGCAAGCGCCTGTTCGGTGTGGAAGGTTCCGGTCTTGCCGGTTAGGCCCTGAACGAGAACCTTGGTGTCTTTGTTGACGAGAATGGACATGCGAGGCCTTTGTTTAGGAGAGGTTGGAAGACGTGGGGGACGCACGACGATAGACGCCGCTGACGACCTCCTGCCAAGTATCGCTGCCTGCAGGCGAAAAGCTGACGCCCATCCGGTAGCAGTCTTCATTTTCAAATGTGAATATGGTGCGCTGGCTGCCGCGCGGCGAAGTCTTCATCAGCACAAGCTCATTGCCGTTCCACTCGCCGGACGCCGGCACGGGCGGCGCAAAACCTGCGGTGTCGAACTGGTAGAGTTTGTAGGCCTTGTCCGAAGCATCGAAGCCGAAAACATTTCGCGCCTCGAACGAAACAGCACCATCGCGCGTCTGGCGATAGCGCTGCTCGAGGAAGAACCCGCCGAACAACGCCTCGCCGGAAAACTCCGCACTGGCCTTGCCTTCACTCGTCCACGCCGACGCCGCGACACGCTCGTCCCCTTCCCACACGCCGGCGAAGGCGTGGAGGCGGAAATGAGCAGCGGAGGGCGTGGACTGGAAGGCCATGATCGTTCTCAGCCGTTGATCGCCGCAACGATCTTCTTGGCCGCATCGTCCAAGTCGTCAGCCGCCGTGATCGCCAGACCAGACTCGTTCAGGATCTTCTTGCCGAGCTCGACATTGGTGCCTTCAAGGCGCACGACGAGCGGAACCTTGAGGCCGACTTCCTTGACCGCGGCAATGACGCCCTCGGCAATGACATCGCACTTCATGATGCCGCCGAAGATGTTGACGAGAATGCCTTCGACCTTGGGGTCTGCGGTGATGATCTTGAAAGCCGCAGCAACCTTCTCCTTGCCGGCGCCGCCGCCGACGTCGCAGAAGTTGGCCGGCTCCTTGCCGTAGAGCTTGATGATGTCCATCGTCGCCATGGCGAGGCCTGCGCCGTTGACCATGCAGCCGATATTGCCGTCGAGCGCGACATAGGCGAGGTCCCACTTCGAGGCCTCGATTTCCTTGGCGTCTTCTTCGGTCTCGTCGCGCAACATCTTGACGTCGTCGTGACGGAAAAGCGCATTGCCATCGAAAGACATCTTGGCATCGAGGACGCGCAGATGGCCATCCTTCATGACGATCAGCGGATTGACCTCCAGCAGAGCCATGTCCTTTTCGCCGAAGGCCTTGTAGAGCGTCGGGAAAAGCGTCTTGGCGTCTTCGGCGGCAGCACCATCGAGCTGAAGTGCCTTAGAGATCGCAACAACGTCGGCAGCCGTCACGCCGGCTTCCGGATCGATGGCGATCGTGTGGATCTTCTCGGGCGTGTCGTGGGCGACGGCCTCGATGTCCATGCCGCCTTCGGTCGATACGACGAAGGCCACGCGACCGACCGAGCGGTCGACAAGGATCGAGCAATAGAGTTCGCGAGCAATGTCGGCGCCGTCTTCGATATACAGACGGTTGACCTGCTTCCCGGCGTCGCCCGTCTGGGCGGTCACCAGCGTGTTGCCGAGCATTTCCTTGGCGTGGGCGACTACTTCGTCGATCGACTTGGCGAGGCGAACGCCACCCTTGGCGTCAGGACCGAGTTCCTTGAACTTGCCCTTGCCGCGGCCGCCGGCATGGATCTGGCTCTTGACCACGTAAAGCGGACCGGGAAGCGACTTGGCGGCAGCTTCGGCTTCTTCAACCTTGAGAATAGCCACACCCTCGGCAACCGGGGCGCCATAGCCCTTCAGCAGAGCTTTGGCCTGATATTCATGAATGTTCATGGGTCTATCCCTATTTCGATTACTTCAGCGCCAATCACTTCAGGGCAGGCGCGATGTTGATGCAGGCTTCGCAGAGACCGGCGACTGCGCCGACGGACTTGTCGAAGGCTTCCTTCTCGGTCTTGTTGAGATCAATCTCGATGATGCGCTCGACGCCGCCGGCGCCGATGACGGTAGGAACGCCGACATACATGTCCTTGACGCCGTACTGGCCGGAGAGGTGGGCAGCACAAGGCAGAACACGCTTCTTGTCCTTGAGGTAGGATTCGGCCATCTCGATTGCCGAGGCGGCCGGCGCGTAATAGGCCGAGCCGGTCTTCAGCAGGCCGACGATTTCGGCACCGCCGTCACGGGTGCGCTGGATGATCTCTTCGAGGCGCTCCTTGGTGACCCAGCCCATGGTGACGAGATCGGTGAGCGGAATGCCGCCGACCGTCGAGTAGCGGGCGAGCGGCACCATCGTGTCGCCGTGGCCGCCGAGAACGAAGGCCGTGACATCCTGGACGGACACGTTGAATTCCTTGGCGAGGAAAAGACGGAAGCGCGAGGAGTCGAGAACGCCAGCCATGCCGACGACCTTGTTGGCCGGAAGACCGGAAAACTTCTGCAGCGCCCAGACCATGGCGTCGAGCGGGTTGGTGATGCAGATCACGAAGGCGTTCGGGGCATATTTCTTGATGCCGGCGCCGACCTGCTCCATGACCTTGAGGTTGATGCCGAGAAGGTCATCGCGGCTCATGCCGGGCTTGCGGGCGACGCCTGCCGTGACGATGCAGACGTCAGCGCCTTCGATCGCGGAATAGTCGCTGGCACCCGTCAGATTGACGTCGAAGCCTTCGACCGGCGACGACTGGGAGATATCGAGACCTTTGCCCTGGGGAATGCCGTCCGCGATGTCGAAGAGAACGATGTCGCCCAGTTCCTTCAGGCCGGCGAGGTGCGCCAGCGTGCCACCAATCATGCCAGAACCAATGAGTGCGATCTTGTTACGCGCCATTTCGCTGTTTCCTTTGCGATCAAATTCGTCGAACGGACGCGCAAGGCACCGCCCAATGACGCAATCGCATAGACCCAAAGCCTAAAAATGGCAATGCATTATTTTTGATGCAGCGTTTTCAATCGTTTAGATCCAAAAATTCTTACGTAAACGTAATACATTCTGTCACCAGATTGTTACTCTGCGGCGCGTTTCTGATGGTGCAGCGCAAGATATTCCGCACTGCGCATCTCGAACAGGCGCGAAGCCGTGCGGTCAAATTCGAAGCCCTCGGTGCCCCGACGTTGTAGCAGCAGTTCCTCCGGCATCGCCGCCGCGGAAATGTAAAGCCGCACGGCATGATCGTAAAACGTATCGACCATAATGATGAACCGCTTGATCTGGTTCCGCTTTTCCGGCCCGAGCAAGGGAATGTGATCGACGAAGACCGTATCGTAGCGCTCGGCGATGGCCAGGAAGTCGACCGCCCCGAGCGGTTTGTCGCAAAGATCGGCGAAAGAGAAACGCGCCATGCGGTCGACGGCGAGCGGCACATGGATGTGGCGCCCCTTCATCGGAATATCCAGCGGCTGCGCCTTGCGCCCATGCAGCGCCTGGGTCCAGGACGCATCCATCGCCATGTCGTTATGCTCGTTGATCGGCACCAGGTAGACCGGCTGGCTGCTCAGCTTCTCCATCCGGTAGTCGGTCGACGAATCCAGGGTAACGACATCGACATACTGCTTGAGCAAGGCAACGAAGGGCAGGAAGAGGCCGCGATTGAGACCATCCGCGTAGAGATTGTCGGGCTCGACGTTCGAGGTCGCGACCAGCACGCATCCGCGCGCGAAAAGCTCGGAGAACAGCCGCGACAAGATCATCGCATCGGCGATGTCGGTGACCGTGAACTCGTCGAAGCAAAGCAGTTCTGCCTCGTCGTAAAGCGCTGCGGCGACCGGCGGCATCGGATCGGCCTGCCTCGTCTCACCGTTCTTGAGCTTCAGCCGGTGCGCGGCGATGCGGTTGTGCACATCCGCCATGAATTCGTGGAAATGCGCCCGCCGTTTCTTCCTGCACGGCGCCATCGCGAAGAACATGTCCATCAGCATGGTCTTGCCGCGCCCGACGCTGCCGTGGATATAAAGCCCCTTGATGCCGTCGGCCGATTTCTTCTTGGCGGCAAACAGCCAGCCGAGCGCGCTCGACTTTGCCGCCGGCCGCCGCTGCTTCAGACCGGCGAGCACCCGGTCGAGGCTCTTTGCCACGTCCAATTGGGCAGAATCGGCCTGAAGGGCGCCCGATGCGGTCAGCGCTTTAAGCTGTTCGCAGACGCTGAGCGCATAATCCGGCATTGGTTGCATGAGGGCATATCCGCCTGTCAGTCAACGGCGGAGAACCCGCCGGAACATTTACCGGCTGAGACTGATCGACTGGCCTGTGCTCGTCTGTCCCTGGAAGCGGTTGTCGGCCGTCTTGTAGACGCTGCCGAGCTGGTTGCCCGAGCGGTCCTTGAGCAGCACCTGCTTGCCGGCGACCTCCCAGGAGCCCATCGCCGTCAGCTCGCCGACACAGCCACGCGTTCCGCCGCGCGAACCGCTGCCGAGATTGGTGAGCGTTAGGAACATGTCGCAGCTACCGTTGACGCGCCAGCTCCCGACCATCGATTCCTTGGTGATATCGAGCGCATTCGCGGCCATTGCACCAGGCTCAGCGCCCGGCATCGGCGCCGTCGTCGTCGGCGCGGCCGGAAACTGTGAGCCGCCGGTCGGCGGCGGAAGCTGCCCGCCCTGCACCGAGGGCACCGGCTGCGCCGTCAACGGCGCCGGGCCGGCACTGGCGTTGGAGCTGTAATCATATGCCGTACGCTGACAACCGGCTAGCGACAGAACCACCACCAGACCTGTCATCGCATATCGCAACTGCATCATCATACTCCTGAATTCGGCTGTCGCCGTAGAGAAACGGGCGTGAGACAAGTCCGATTATCGTAATTCGATTTGGTTAATCAAGTCGTGCTGCATAAATTGCCCGTGACAACAACTAACCGAAAAACGATACAGTTCAACTGTCCTGCTGCAAAACTTCCTGCACATAGAATTTGTCAGCAAGGTGTTGAGCGCGTTCATCTCAGTCAGGATCCCTGTCGAACTCGCGCAATGTCCTGGAATAGTGTCTCACCGCATCTTGCAGAAGGATTGCACCGGGATCGATGCGGATGCCCTGTTCGTGCACCGCGACCGAATCTCGGTGACGGCTTCGGAATCGAAGCCGTCTATTCCGCCATCGGTACCGAGGTTGATCAAACCCGGCGCTCGACCATCATCTTCTTGATTTCGGCGATCGCCTTGGCCGGGTTGAGGCCCTTGGGGCAGGTTTGCGCACAGTTCATGATCGTGTGGCAGCGATAGAGGCGGAACGGATCCTCGAGATTGTCGAGACGCTCGCCGGTCGCCTCATCTCTGGAATCGATCAGCCAGCGATAGGCCTGCAGCAGAACGGCCGGACCGAGATAGCGGTCGCCATTCCACCAATAGCTCGGACAGGAGGTCGAGCAGCAGGCGCAGAGGATGCATTCATAGAGGCCGTCGAGCTTCTGCCGGTCCTCATGGCTCTGCTTCCACTCCTTGGCCGGCGCCGGCGACACCGTCTTCAGCCATGGCTCGATCGAACGATGCTGGGCATAGAAGTTGGTGAGGTCGGGTACCAAATCCTTGACGACGGGCAGATGCGGCAGCGGATAGATCTTCACCGCGCCCTTGATATCGTCGAGGCCCTTGGTGCAGGCAAGCGTGTTCGTGCCGTCGATATTCATCGCGCAGGAGCCGCAGATGCCCTCGCGACAGGAACGGCGCAGCGTCAGCGTCGGGTCGATCTTGTTCTTGATGTAGAGCAGACCGTCGAGCACCATCGGCCCGCAATCGTCGACATCGATATAGAAGGTGTCGATAGACGGGTTCTGACCGTCGTCCGGGCTCCAGCGGTAGACGCGGAACTCGCGGGTGTTTTTGGCACCCGCCGGCTTCGGCCAGACCTTGCCTTCGCGCATCTGAGAATTCTTGGGGAGAGCGAGTTCAACCATGTCCGGTTCCTCTTGAGATCAGTACACGCGAGCCTTCGGCTCGATCTTGTGCGGATCGATGCCTTCGGCAATGAGCTCGGTGTGAACAGGACGATAGTCGAGTTTCACATCGCCTGCCTCGTTCACCCAGGCGAGCGTGTGTTTTCGCCAGTTGACGTCGTCGCGGCCGGCGAATGCACCCTCGGTATAATCTTCGCGGGCATGCGAACCGCGGCTCTCCTTGCGGGCCTCGGCTCCGTAGATCGTCGTGATGGCGTTGGCCATCAGGTTCTGCAGCTCCAGCGTCTCGACCAGATCCGAGTTCCAGATCATCGAGCGGTCGGTGACCTTGATGTCCTTCATCTCGCCCCAGATTGCCGAGATGCGCTGGCAGCCCGACTCCAGCGATTCCTGCGTGCGGAACACCGCGGCGTCTTCCTGCATGGCGCGCTGCATCTTCTCGCGCAGTTCCGCCGTCGGTGTGCCGCCGCTGGCGTGACGCAGACCGTCGAAGCGGTCCATGATCTTGTCGCAGGCGGCGACGTTGAGATGCGGGATCGGCGCTGCGCGGTCGATCACCTCGCCGGCGCGGATCGCAGCGGCGCGGCCGAAGACCACGAGGTCGATCAGCGAGTTGGAGCCGAGACGGTTGGCGCCGTGCACCGAGGCACAGCCGGCCTCGCCCACAGCCATCAGGCCGGGGATGATCCGTTCCGGATTGGCACCGTCGGCGTTCAGCACTTCGCCCCAATAATTCGTGGGAATGCCGCCCATATTGTAGTGAACGGTCGGCAGAACCGGGATCGGTTCGCGTGTAACGTCGACACCGGCGAAGATTTTGGCGCTCTCGGAAATCCCCGGCAGGCGTTCATGAAGAACGGCTGGATCGAGATGATCGAGATGCAGGAAGATGTGGTCCTTCGCCTTGCCGACACCGCGGCCTTCGCGGATTTCCAGTGTCATGCAGCGCGAAACGACGTCGCGCGAGGCAAGGTCCTTGGCCGAAGGCGCGTAACGCTCCATGAAGCGCTCGCCCTCGGAGTTGACGAGATAACCGCCTTCGCCGCGCGCGCCTTCGGTGATCAGACAGCCCGAACCATAGATGCCGGTCGGGTGGAACTGAACGAATTCCATGTCCTGCAGCGGCAGGCCGGCACGCGCCACCATGCCGCCGCCGTCGCCGGTGCAGGTATGGGCCGACGTTGCCGAGAAATAGGCGCGGCCGTAGCCGCCGGTCGCCAGCACCACCATCTTGGCGGCGAAGCGATGGATCGTACCGTCATCGAGGCACCAGGCGATGACGCCGGTGCAGCGGCTGCCGTCTTCCGACATGATCAGGTCGAGCGCGAAATACTCGATGAAGAACTCGGCATTGTTGCGCAGCGACTGGCCGTAGAGCGTATGCAGGATGGCGTGGCCGGTACGGTCGGCAACGGCGCAGGTGCGTTGTACCGGCGGGCCTTCGCCGTAATTCTGCATGTGGCCGCCGAACGGGCGCTGATAGATCTTGCCTTCCTCGTTGCGCGAGAACGGCACGCCGTAGTGCTCGAGCTCATAGACCGCCTTCGGCGCTTCCATGGTGAGATACTGCATGGCGTCGACGTCGCCGAGCCAGTCGGAGCCCTTGACGGTGTCGTAGAGGTGCCACTGCCAGCTATCCGGCGTCATGTTGCGCAGCGAAGCGGCGATACCGCCCTGGGCCGCGACCGTGTGGGAGCGGGTCGGGAATACCTTGGTGATGCAGGCCGTGCGGAAACCCTGCTCGGCCATGCCGAGCGTGGCGCGCAGCCCGGCGCCGCCGGCGCCGACGACGATCACGTCGTAGGAGTGATCGACATACTTGTAGGCTTTGCCGTTCTGGGCGGGTGAAGTCGGTGCCATATCAGCTTATCCTACGAATGCGATTTTCAGAATGGCGAAGAGACAGAGGCCGGCGATCAGGATCGCAAAGAACGTGTTCAGCATCAGGAGAACGATCTTGCCGAATTCGCCGTGCACGTAATCCTCGATGATGACCTGCATGCCGAGCTTCATGTGGATGACACCGGAGATTACCATCAGCCCCATGACCACGGCGACGAAGGGGTTCGATAGCGCGCGAACCACATCCGCATAGGGCGCGCCGGCATAGGCGAGCATGAAGAAGACGAAGAAGAGGATCAGCGGAACATTGGCGACGGCCGTCAGCCGCTGGCGCCAGAAATGATCCGTTCCGTCCTTGGCGGAGCCGAGCCCGCGAACCTTGCCGAGGGGGGTGCGCATATCCATGAGAGGACCTTCAGAAGCGAATGAGGAAGCCGATCACCCAGACCAGCACGGTCAGACAGAGCGACCCGATGATGTTGGCGATGGCGAGCTTGGTCGAGAACTCTTTCCCGAAGCCATAACCGAGATCCCACATGAAGTGGCGGAAGCCGCCGAGCATGTGGTGCAGCAGCGCCCAAGTATAGCCGAGAAGCACGAGCTTGCCGAGAAGGCTGCCGAGCACCCAGTTGGCCCAGTCATAGGAGCCCTGGCCGCTTGCCGCCGCGATCAGCCACCAGGCGACGAGCAGCGTGCCGACGTAGAGCGCGCCACCGGTAATGCGGTGGACGATGGACATGACCATAGTGGGAATAGGCTTGTAGATTTGCAGATGCGGCGATAGGGGCCGGTTATTTGTCACGTTCGCCATCAGAACCTCGCGGCGGCTTCTCTGCGCTCCCGGATTTCGGAGCATGCTCAGTCAACCACACGAATGACAAAATTCTCTGTGTGCGTTGCATCAATTGCGACGTTTAATCACCGGGAACGCCGACGACAAGCACAATCGCTGTCTGCTTTTAATTTAATCGATTCGCGTTACCGGGAAGTTTGCAGGCTAACAAAACTGGTCTCTTCCGCTCAAATTTTGTGCCGGTTGTCCGACCTGAATGGACAAGCTCCGGCTTTTGGCGCAATCTGGCGTTAACGATTTGTTAGGGATCGGAATTCCGGAGGCCGGCCACCCATGTTTCGCAGTCTGTCCGCAGTCGCCCTGCTTGCCCTGTCCGTGCTTGCTGCACTTCCCGCCGAAGCCGGCGACCGCCGCAACGATCATCGCTTTCCCGGCCATCGTCACGCTTTCCACGGCGGATTACTCCTCGGCGAACGTGCCATCTGGCGCGATCGCGGCATCCGTTTCGACAATGCCTATCGATATCGGAACCGCAAAGAACGGATGCCGTTCCTGAAACAGTTTTCATCGCCGGCGACAAATCGCATAGCCCGCAACAATCTCATCGTCGTCCTGCCCCAAACGCAGGGTGGTGACGGCGGCGGCACTTATGCCGGCTCTTCCTATGTCTATCAGGTCGATGGCGGGACCTATGTCGGCGGCAACGGCTATGGCTATCCTACAGCACGGCCGGAGCTGCTGGCCCCGAAAGCAAAGGTCATCGATATCGCAGTGCGGGACGATCCCTGCTCCTATGAGGCCAATGTCTGCGTCATCCGGCCTTAGAGCCTGTCGCGCAAGAGTATGCCGCGGTTTTGCGACAACGACACGCCTAAAACAAAGACCTAAAGCGCGAGGAGCGAATCTGAAAGGTCGGGACGCGCTTTAGAGCAGGATGACGAATGCAGGCGGCTCAAATTTGCCCGTCCCCACTCTTTCGCGACGCGGCTACGTCGATACGGATGGCGCACATCGGCGGGAGATTCTTGTCCTCAAACGTCGCCCGCCGTGGCGTTCCGCTATCCGGCATCCAAGCATCCCAGGCTCTGTTCATTTCCTCGAATGAGGCAAGGTCCCTGAGCCAGATGTTGGCGAGAATGATCTCTGACTTGTCGGTACCTTCGCGCAGCAGCATGTCATTGATGCGTTCCAGTATTTCGTTGGTCTGCGCCGTCACGCTCGCTCCCCTCGTCAGGTTTGCGACCTGGCCGGGCAGATAGGCGGCATCTGCGAGGAGAGTTTCGTCAACTTTGGCTTGCCCCATCATCGTATTCGCAGACTTCCAATGCTTGATATTGGGTCGTCGACCCTTCATCCGATCACTGTGGGGCTTCGCCCGCCACTTCGGTAGAGGGAATTAATTTGAGCCGATATAATGGAAGCTGAACGCTCCTAGAGCCTTTCCTGGTCAGCTTGAAGCATTCTGTTGGCTCAAACGGAGTCGGATGGTCGACCGGCCGGCGCGCGTCGTAGCCCGGCTCTACGGCCAAGCCGGCCGGTCGATCAGCCGGCCCGTTTCAGCCAACCCGAAGGGCCGGGCATCTTTCCGCCAGGACAAAGGCGATCGGCTCGGACGTACCCTGGGGTATGCCCGTCGCCAATCGCCTCTGCCCTGACGAAAACCTGCTCCGGCAGAATGCTGCAATCTGACCAGGAAAGGCTCTAGCTGGACAATATGGCGGTATGCCGCGAAATGAAGTCCACAAGATAGCGCGCGCCTTCGGCCGACTCGGATTGAGCATACAGACCGATCTCGATGCGCACCGGACCGGGCAGATCCGCCGATCGGTCAAGCGTCCGGCAGCCCTCCGGTTTCGTCGTGAGCATCATTGGCGCGATACCGATACCGACGCGAACCGCGGTCGCCATGGCCACCAGCGTCGATGCGACGCACGCCGTCTTCCACTTGATGTTTCGCTGGGACAGAGCCGCAATCGTCGGAAGCGTCCAGGGACACTCCTCCTCGAACATGATGATCGGAAGCGGTTTTTCCGTATCCGCCACAAAGTCGGATCTCACCGTCCACATCAAATATTCGGTCCAGATCAGGGTCGGTTTTCGCGAGAGGCAGGTGATGTCGCAAACCACGAGATCCAGCTTCCTGTCTTCAAACAGGCTGGCGAGGCGGCGATTCGGCTCGACAATGATGTCGATCTCGACCTTCGGGTTCTGGGCTCTGAAGGCACTAAGAATGTCGATCAGGTGGCCAGCTGCGAAGTCCTCGACGACGCCGAGGCGAATGCGGTCCTCGATCATCTTGCCTGTCAGCCTTTTCCCGACCTCGTCGCTGAGGGCGACCATTTCGCGGGCATAAGCCAGCATGATCTGCCCATGGCTCGTCAGCTCGAGGCCCTTTGACGAACGCGAAAACAGCGTAACGCCGACAAGCTCCTCCAGCTTGCGGATCTGCATGCTCACGGCGGCCTGCGTTCTGTTCAGCTTGACGGCTGCTCCATTGACGGTGCCGATCTCCGCGACGGTCAGAAATGCACGAAGCAGATAGGAATCAAGATCAAGCATCAGAAGCCGCATTCCATACTTTGTGGCGCTCGATAGCCGAGGGCCCCTCCGCCTATAAGCGGATATTGGACGAACCATGTTCTTCCGGCAACTGGTGACCCTTAGCCCCCGGGCGCAGCACAAGCTGCGCCCCATCAATGCCAGCTTATCGCGCGAAGAGGACGCATGCCTCGGGCGGAATGGAAACGCTGATCTCCTGCCCCCGAGCGAAGGCTATGTCTGGACGGTTCGGGCAAGCCGAGATTATCCGGTCGCCACTGACGAGGTCCAGAACGACATGCCTGAAGGCACCGAGTGTCACGACGTCGGCAACGCGTCCGGTCATGGCTCCGGCAGCCGGAGCGCCGGACGATATCTCGACGCTTTCCGGCCTCACGCAAATCTCGGCGGCACCTGAAAGATTTGCCGTGGACGCGACCGGAAACTCCCAGCCGGATTCGGAGCGAAATTTGCGGGCCGTTCCGCCCGCGGCCGAAATCGAGCCATGAATCCAATTCGTCCGACCCATGAAATCCGCGACGAAACGTGAGTCTGGACGCCAATACACATCATCCGGCTTGCCGGATTGCATGATTGCCCCGCGGTTCATCACGAAGATACGCTCTCCCAGGCTCATCGCCTCCTCCTGGTCGTGGGTTACCACGATTGCGGTCGAGCCGACCGCGGCGAGCACATCCTCCAATTCGGTGCGCAGCTCATGCCGAAGCTTGGCGTCGAGGGCCGACAGAGGTTCATCCAGAAGAACGAGGCTCGGATGGGTGGCGAGCGCCCGCGCAAGCGCAACACGCTGCTGCTGTCCGCCGCTCAACTGGTGCGGCCGCCGCTGTCCGAAACCGACGAGCCGGACGAGCTCAAGCATCTCGGCAATGCGGCGCGGTATTTGCCCCGGCGGATGGTTGCGATGGCGAAGTCCGTAACCGATGTTCTGTTCGACTGTCATATGCGGGAAAAGAGCGTAGTGCTGGAACAGCAGCCCGACATTGCGCTCATAGGGTTTCAATCCGGCCATCGGCTCGCCGTCGATCAGGATCGAGCCTTTGTCGGGCCGCTCGAATCCGGCAATGAGCCGAAGAATGGTGGTCTTGCCGCAGCCGCTCGGTCCAAGCAGTGCGATTGTTTCACCTGGGTTCACAGAGAAGGAGATATCACCGAGGGCGACAGTTTCGCCGAAGCGCTTGCTGACCCCTTGAAATTCCACGGCAGAAATCATCGTATTGTCCTCATGAACGAAACAAACCTTGGCCCACGACAGTGTCAAAGCCGACGACACGGTCCAGCACGACGATCAGCAACGCAGTGACGGCAATCAGGACCACGGCCGCCGCAGCGATCGTCAGATCGAAAGCCGCGCGCATGTTGCTGACCAGCGTAACAGGCAAGGTCGTTGCGGACGGATCGCTCAGAAACAGACTGATCGATACGTCATCCATCGAAATTGCGAAGGCGAAGATCGCGCCGGTGACGACGCCCGTCCGCATGAGCGGCAGGGTTATGGTCCAGAAGGCCTGGCGCTCGGTGGCGCCGAGAACCATTGCGGCTTCCGTCAATCGTTGGTCGCTGCCGAGAAGGCTGGCGAGACTGGTCCTTATGCAATAGGGCAACGTCACGATCACGTGGCCGAGGAGCAGGCGCGCCATACCATTTGTGATGCCGGCCTTGGAAAGGAAAAGCAGCAGGCCGAATCCAATGACAACCGGCGGGACGATGAGCGGCGAGAGAAAGGCCGAAGTCAGCGCTGCCTTTCCTGGAAAATTGCCCCGGGCAAGACCGACAGCCGCCGCAGTTCCAATCGTGACGGACAGAACCGTCGTGAGTACCGCCAAGATGAGGCTGGTGCGCAGGCTGGCAAGGATATCCGCCTGGGAGACGAGCCGTTCGAACCAGTGAAGCGACAAGGCAGGTGGCGGCATCGGGCCGAGGTAGGTCCTGGCGTCGAAAGCCATGACGCATGTTATCACCAGCGGGATGGCGAGGAACGCCAATCCAAGGCCGATGACACCGTAGGCAAGGGAACCGGCGATCCGGTCTCCGGTTCTCGCGGCAAGAGACTGCATGCTCATCGGGAAACCCTCCGCGCCTGCGCAAACGTTATGGCAGCGACGACCGCCAAGGCCGCGGCAAGCATGACGAGCGAGATCGCCGCACCGCTCGGGTAGTTGGCGATATCGCTGAACCGGGTGTAGATGACATTCGACATGAAAAGCACCCGGCCCCTCCCGAGCACCATGGGAATGACGAAGGCGCTGATCGCGAAAGTCAGCGATACGAGCGTGCTTGAGATCAGAGCCGGGAAGCTCAGGGGAAGCGTGATCGACAGATGGGCTTTCCATCCCGGCGCGCCGAGCGACTGGGCCGCATCAAGCAGACGCGGATCGATCGATTGCATCGCGCCAATCAGCGTTAGCGTTGCGACCGGTATGATCGAGTGAACCAGACCCGCAATAACGACGATATTAATATATTCGCGGCTGTTGGGCGAAAGGCCCAGTGTCAAGAGGAAGGGTCGGAAGATGCCGACCGACCCAAAGGTCAGTTCGATCGCATACGTCTTGATCAGGACGCTGGAAAGAACAAGCGTAATCAAGAAGCCGAGGGTGAGCGTGCGCATCTGCGGCGAAATGCGCCGCACGATGAAATAGGCCAGCGGGAATGCCACAAGCTGGCCGATGATCGCGGCAACTCCGCCAATCCAGAAGGTCGTCAGCAGGACGCTTGCAAACGCCTGGTTTGCAAGCTCGTAGTAGTTTTGAACCGTTGCCGCGGCATTTTCCACGGAGCCGACGCGCCCCGGCGTAAACTCCTTCAAGCTTTCGATTGCCAGGTTGATGAGCGGTGACACAAACCCGAATGCGAACACCAGCAGGGCTGGCCCGAGCGTCAGGGCAGCATCTCGGCGATCCGGAATTGAAATGGCAACGGGTTGCCGCCTTACCTTGGTCATGATGGAACAGCCTTTTCCTCGCCCTTGCGGGCCATGAGAAAGGGAGGTTGTCGAAGTCCGCGCCTACGACAACCTTCCGCGAGGTGTCTTAGAGCAACGGGGCGATATCCTGCTCCCAGCGCTTGGACCAGGCATCCTGCTGTTCGAGAACGACATTGTAGTCGGGCACATAGACGAAGCTCGAAAACTCGTCCGACGTGAAGGACAGATGCTTGAGATTGTCGGGTGTGACCGCCTTGCTGTTCAACGGCGCTTCGCCAGCCACCTTGGCGTAGAGCGAGTTCATGTCCGGGGTGATCGCGAAGTTGACGAAATCGAGCGTTGCCTTGGTGTTTGGTCTATTCTTGAGGACGCCGAAACCGCTCTGGTAGAGGAAGGCCTTGAAGTTGCTGTCCTTGGTGAAACGCGTAACCGGGAAGTTTTTGGCCACCGCCGCCCAGCCGGGCTCAGCGAAGAAGCCGACGGAGGTCTCGCCCGACGTCAGCGAATTGGTGAAATCGATATCGGTGACGGCAACGCGGCCGATATTGCCGGATTTCGCCAATTCCGTCATGAGCTTCCACCCGGGCTCCATATTCGTTTCACTGCCGCCGGCGTGAAGGGCGAGCGCGACGATCTGGAGCATCATGCTCTGTGTCGGGCCTGGCCAGCAGATCGCACCCTTAAGATCGGGGCTCAGCAGATCATCGATGGTCTTCACGGCGATCGGAGCCGTGTCGGTTCGGGCGCCGAAATACATGCCGCCAACTGCGCGCGGGACCGCTTTGATGTTGCCCTTGCCGTCACGAATGATGATTTTCTCGGGAATATTCGCGAGGTTGGGAATATCGGCAGGATTGATGGTTTCGAGCCAATCCTCCTTCACCATGCTGTTGAACGAGCCTTCCCAGCCGGCGACATAGTCGTAGTCGACATTCGGCCAGACGGCCTTGATCTTCGGCAGGATGGCGCCCGCGCCGCCCTGGTGAAGAACCCAGTTGAATGTCGCCGCATTCTGGTCGGCGGCAATCTGCTTCATCGCTTCGACGACATCGCCGCCCCATTCGACGGCGGTGAGATTGCCGCTGCCGGCTGCGGCGGATCTTGCAAACCCGGTCATCGTGCTGGCAATCCCCGCGGCGGCGGCGGATCCGAGGAAGCGGCGGCGTGTCATATCGTGCAACATGGTAGGTTCCCTTTGCTGTCGGCCCTCTGCCGGGCCGTTCGCATCGGAGACTGCTTGGAGGTTGCCAGCCGCGGTAGTGGGAAAATTCTCGCCGGGTTATAAAGTTTTCTGAACACCCCGATGAACGCGCGACCCGCATCGCTAAGCCTCGGCGGATCCGAGCTATCAAGAATCGTTATATCCCCTCTCGAATTTTCGCGGTTCCAAGAGAAGTGGGCGGCGCCGATGATGATGGCAGCATCAATACGGTGGGAGCCTGCCTTGACCATTGACCGGGATTTTCTGGAAGACTTGAGAAAGCGCTTCGGCAGCGCTGCAGGCGGAGAGATGGAAGATCCGCACTTCCGCGCCGTGGCGGCGAGCGTATTCAAGGACGGCGACAGCCGCAAATGGCCCTTCGCCGATCCTGCGACCTTTCTGGATGCCCGTTTCATCGAGAACGGCTTGCGGCCCGAGGTGCTTGAGGCGCTTGACGTGGCTCTGATCGGCGTGCCGATGGACCTCGGCGTCACCAATCGCGCCGGCGCGCGGCTGGGGCCGCGGGCCGTCCGGGCGATCGAGCGTATCGGTCCCTACGAGCATGTTCTGCGTGTCGCGCCGATGGGAGGGCTAAAGGTCGCCGATGTCGGCGACGTGCCGATGCGCAGCCGGTTCGGCCTCGCCGAATGCCATGCCGACATCGAGGCCTGCTACCGGATGATCGCGGCAACCGGGGTTATCCCGCTGTCGGTCGGCGGCGACCATTCGATCTCCGGCGCCATCCTCAAAGGCCTGGCGGCCGGCCAGCCGGTCGGCATGATCCACATCGACGCTCATTGCGACACCGCCGGTCCCTATGAGGGCTCCAAGTTCCACCACGGCGCGCCTTTCCGCGAGGCGGTTCTGGCGGGTGTGCTCGATCCGAAGCGTACGATCCAGATCGGCATCCGCGGCGGCGGCGAATATCTCTGGGAGTTCTCCTTTGCCTCCGGCATGACCGTCATCCACGCCGAAGAGGTGGCGGAGATGGGGCTCAAGGCTGTGATCGCAAAGGCTCTAGAGGTTGTCGGCGCGGGTCCGACCTATCTCAGTTTCGACGTCGACAGCCTCGATCCGGCCTTCGCTCCGGGAACCGGCACGCCAGAAGTCGGCGGGCTTCAGCCGAGGGAGGCCCTGACCCTGCTGCGCGGCTTCAAAGGCATCAACCTCATCGGCGGCGACGTCGTGGAAATCGCGCCGCAATACGACAACACCACCAACACCGCGCAGATCGCCGCGCAGGTCCTGTTCGAACTCCTGTGCCTCGCGATGTTCAGTCCCGCGGTCAGGACAAAGCTGACCTGAGAACCAGCTCCACAACGGCAGCGTGCCTCGTGCCCGCTGCCATCCATCACCTGTCGCACAACACGTCTCAAAAAGGGGAACGACATGACTGCTCTTATGAAGTTGCATTACACCGCCACCGCGGCAATTGCCGTTTTCGGCATCCTGGCAGGGGCCGCGCAGGCCGACGAACTTGCCGATATCAAGGCCGCAGGCGAAATCAACATCGGCATCTTCTCCGATTTCCCGCCCTTCTCTTCGGCAAGCGCCGATATGAGCATCAAGGGCTATGACGTCGACGTCGCCCAGAAGATCGCCGACGGGCTCGGCGTGAAACTCAATCTCGTCAGCGTTACCGGCCAGAACAGGATCGCCTACCTGAACGACGACCGCGTCGACCTGCTGATGAGCGTCGGCTATTCGAAGGAGCGTGCCGAGGTTATCGATTTTGCCGCCCCGTACGCCCCCTACTATATCGCCGTCATCGGTCCGGCTGCGCTGAAGGTGAGCGGCAAGGAAGACCTCGCCGACAAGACCGTTGCCGTCAATCGTGGGACGCTCGAAGACACGTCGCTGACGGCCGTCGCCCCCGGCTCGGCTGCGATCCAGCGTTTCGAGAACTATAATTCGGTCATCCAGGCCTTCATATCCGGCCAGACCCAGCTGATGGTCGTCGGCAACGATGTCGGTGCGCAGGTTCTGGCACGACAGGACGAACTGAAGCCGGAGCAGAAATTCCAGCTCCTCAGCTCCCCCTCACACATCGCGCTCCGCAAGGGCGAGGAAGGCCTGAAGAAAGTCGTCAATGACAGCGTCGCCGCAATGATCTCCGATGGTTCGCTCGACGCAAGCTCGAAGAGCTGGCTGAAAGCGCCGCTCAACCCTGAAAACCTGAAGGACTGACGAGGGCGGCCTCCCACTCACCAGAGTATGATGCCGAAAACTGCAAGCGATTGCGGTGGCATCATGCTCCAATTCTTTGGTTGAGAGGCGGATCGGGATTTCGGGCCGACCCGGCCCGGATCATCCGGCTCCAAAGGACAAGCGATGAGATACAGCCTCGATTTCAATTGGCTTTGGGACGGAATGGGAGCTCTGGCTTATGGCGCATGCACGACGCTTGCACTGACGGTCTCCACATCGGTCCTCGGGATCGTTCTCAGCATTCTCGGCGCGGCTGCGCGCCGGGGACCTTATCCATGGTTGCGCAAGGTCGTCGGCCTGTATGTGGAAATCATGCGCAACACGCCATTTCTGGTGCAGCTGTTCTTCATCTTCTTTGGCTTGCCTAGCCTCGGCATTCGCCTCGATCCGATCACTGCCGCCGTCCTTGCCATGACCCTCAACATGGCCGCCTACACGATCGAGGTGGTCGGGGCCGGGCTCGATGCCATACCGAGAGGCCAGAAAGAGGCGGCGCAGGCACTCGGCCTCAGGCCTCGGCTGGTGTTCTTCAAGATCATCCTGCCGCAGGCGATCGCCATCATTTTTCCGGCGCTGACGAGCCAGATCATCATCATGATGCTGGAATCGGCGGTGGTTTCGCAAATATCCGTCCGCGAGCTGGCGCAGGAGGCCGATCTGCTTCAATCGCGCACCTTCCGCTCCTTCGAGACCTATCTGGTGGCGACATTGATCTACCTTTCAATGTCCGCCGCACTTCGCCGGCTCCTTTTCGCCGGGAAACGCCGTTTTCTGGGAGCCGGTCTGGCATGATTGAGTTCACCTTCTGGGACATTCTGCGCAATCTTGTCTTCGCGACACGCTGGACCCTGCTGCTTTCGCTCGCAGCCTTTGCCGGCGGCGCCATCGTTGGCCTGGCGATCCTGTCTGCACGGATATCGAAAACACGCTGGCCGCGCAGCTTCGCGTCCGGCTACATTGCCCTGTTTCAGGGAACGCCGCTCCTGATGCAGCTGTTTTTGATGTTCTTCGGCCTGCCGATGCTCGGCTTCCGGATCGAGTCATGGACCGCCGCCGTCTGCGGCCTGACGTTCTACGCCAGCGCTTATCTTGCCGAAATCTGGCGGAGCGGCGTCGAGGCGGTGCCGCGCGGGCAATGGGACGCCGCAGCCAGCCTGGGCTTGCATCGTCTCCTCGAACTTCGCCTTGTCATCCTGCCGCAGGCTTTCCGGATCACGCGCGCGCCGACCGTCGGGTTCTTGGTCCAGTTGATCAAGAGCACCGCACTGGCCTCGATCCTCGGCTTCGACGAACTGCTGAAAACCGCAAACGCCATCAACAACGCGACCTTCGAACCTTTCAAAGTCTACGGTCTCGTCGCGCTGATCTTCTTCGCCCTGTGCTATCCGCTGACGCAATACGCCAGAATGCTGGAGAAGAAAGCGGCGTTTGGCTGAGCGGTGCCGAGTTGCTCCGCATTCCGATCGCAACAAAGTGTCCAAAGGGCCGATGGCGGTTGAATGCTGGTACGCCGCGCAGCGGCGACGCGGCTCGTTCAATCACAGAGAATTCGCTTTATCCAGCAGTCAGAATTTACCGGGAGATCGCTTCAATGACCGACACACAAATCCGTATTCTCGATGCCCGGACAACGGGCGAGCTTCTCCCTTTCGGCCCGCTGGTTGCGACCCTGCGGCAAGCATTTGCCGAAGGCTGTGTCGTGCCGGTACGGCATCACCACGCGATAGCCAATAGCGGCGAACCGGATGCGACGCTGCTTCTGATGCCGGCCTGGCATGAAACGCACCGGTCGGAGCGTTACCTTGGGATCAAGATCGTCACCGTCTTTCCCGGCAACACGCTGCGCGGCATTCCCGGTTTGACCTCGACTTACATGCTCTATGATGGCCGGACCGGGATGCAGCTTGCGCTACTTGACGGAAACACGATCACCACGCGCCGCACGGTAGCAGCATCGGCCCTTGCCGCGGATTATCTTGCTCGAAAGGACGCCCGCCGTCTGCTGGTGATCGGCGCAGGCCGCGTTGCGAGCCTCATACCCGATGCCTATCGCGCCGTCCGGCCGATCGCAGATGTCGATATCTGGGATATCGATCCCGCCAGCGCCGAACGGCTGGCGCAGAGCCTCCAGCAACAGGGACTTCAGGCCACTGCGGTCACGGATCTGGAAGCAGCAGTGCGGCAGGCCGATATCGTCAGCGCGGCGACGCTGGCGACAGCGCCGCTTATCCGCGGCGAATGGCTGCGGCCGGGCACCCACGTCGATCTGATCGGCGGCTTCAACCCGGCGATGCGCGAGGCCGATGACGAGGCGCTTCGCCGCTCCTCGGTCTATATCGACACGCACGAAGCCCTTCACGAAGCGGGCGATCTGGTTCAGCCGATCAGGGCCGGCGTCATTTCCGCTGACGCGGTGCGTGCGACACTTGACGAGCTGTGTCGCCGGGATGTTCCAGCGCGGACGTCCAACGATGAGATCACTCTCTACAAGGCCGTCGGAACGGCGTTGGCCGATCTTGCCGCCGCGACAATGGTATATGAGGTAGTCTTGATCGCAGGCTGATGTCTTTGGGCCGAAGGGGAAGCAACGGGCCGGCGCTGATATTCGTGCGGTATAACGCTTTGTATGCCATAGTCGGGGAAGCCCCTTGTGCAATCCGATATAGACCCGCAGTGATTACAAATCCGCCGCGCATCGAAATCCAGCAACTGGCCCATTTCGTGCTGGCCTGTCAGAGCCCGACGCTGGCAGAGACCGCGCGCGAGCTTGGAATTGCTCCTTCGGCGCTGACATCAAGTCTGCGTACTTTGGAAAATGAACTTCAACTCAAGCTCTTCATTCGGAAAAGCGGTCACCTCAGCCCTTTACCGGCAGCCTTCTGGCTGTTTCAGCAGGCAACGGCCATCCTTCATCGCGAAAGGTTCGTGCGTCGGATGCGGAACGGGGGCACGGGGCCTCTTCGCATCGATATTCGTCTTGATCTCAGTTTCTCCATCGGCCGGTTTTCGAAGGCGATCGGACGTACCGTCGAAGATATGGAACGCGAGCGGCCCGACCTGCTGATCGACGTGATGTTTGCAGACGGGCGAGAAAAATCCCTTGTTGATGACGGGGCCGCGGAAATCCCGGACAACGCGGGTTCGATGGAGATCGAAGTCGGCTATATGACCGGCGTGCCATCTGCGAAGCTGCCTGCGATGACGCCCTTTTACGATGAGGTCTGGTTTTCCGTCGGAACGGCGGAGGCCGCGGTTGATCTTCGCTCCCCCAATCAGAAATTTGTCGTTTTGAAAATGCGTCAGGCACTTCGCGATGCCGTCACCCGATATGCGGACGAGCACGGCATCCGCGACCGCATGATCCTGATGGACGAGGAGCCGGCAGACCTTCATCGACTGCTCAACGAGTTTCCGCAAATGCGTTTCCTGATGCCCCGCAGTATGGTCGCCGACCGGCTCGGACTTGCGCGCCTGCATCTGGAGCCCCTCGATCCGCCGTTGTCGAGCACCTTGGGCGTGCGCGCAAACGGGCCGGACCAGGAGGTCGTGTCCGCCCTGCTTTGTAACCTCAAGAAAAATCTGCAGGCAACGGAGGCCAATATCGTCTTCCGGCCGCAGTTGACGGCACGTCAATTGCACTACTTCAACCTTGCGCATCTCAGCGGAGGTATTTCGGCGGCGGCGCGCGCGGCGCATATCACGCAACCTTCCGTTTCGACGCAGATTCAGAAGATCGAGGCAGTTGTCGGGCAACCCCTGTTCGAACGGCGGCGCAACGGTGCCGAGAGCACGAAGGCCGGCAAGGCATTGCTTCCCTTCACCCTGGAGATCGAGGAGCGCATCGATAACCTCCTTCGGGCCAGTCTGGATATTGCCGCCCACACACAGGCGACCATCTCGATCGGCATGCTGCCGAGTTCGGGGCATGACAGCGTCATGACGGACAAGGTGGCGCAGGCACTGACGGCAACCCGCCTTGGCCATCCCGAATACCGGCTGAGAATCATCGAAGGTTCCAACGCTGCGCTTCACGACCAGGTACGTGCGGGAGAGCTCAATCTTGCCATTGTCGGTGCCGTCCAGACGCAGATGACCCGGATCCATCTCGGGCCGAGCGAGCGCCTGTCGGTCGTTGCCAATCCGGCCTTGGACCTTGCCGGTCGCACGGAGATTCCACTGGCCGAAGTTTGCGGATTTCCGTTGGTTCTCGGAA
Source organism: Rhizobium sp. CB2179 (assembly GCF_057653455.1). NCBI lineage: Bacteria > Pseudomonadati > Pseudomonadota > Alphaproteobacteria > Hyphomicrobiales > Rhizobiaceae > Rhizobium > Rhizobium sp. CB2179. The sequence goes on from NZ_CM172781.1 coordinate 4,218,466, forward strand.
TCAAGCATCTCAGCATCCATCAGGCGTTCATGGCAGCCGCCAGTGCGCGTCATCTGCGTGTCGAACCGGTCATGGACGTCGGTTCCCTGCCATTGGCCATCGCCATGGTCCGCCGTTTGCCGGTCTGTACGGTCCTGCCGGTGTCCTCGGTCCAGCAGGATATCGACAGCGGGCGCCTCACCGCGGCGCCGATTACGGAAGACGTCATCGCCGGAAACCTCTCGGTGATTTTCTCCGGCGAAAGGACGCTGTCCGAGGCCGAACGGACGATGATCCAGTCGCTCGTTGCCGTCTTCGGCCGACAGGCGTGATCTAAAAAACATATCGTGTCGAATCGCGCTCATGCACCGAGCATTCTGATTTTCCTATCCTCCAATTCATGATTTTCGAGCTACCCAGCCTCCGGCCTGCGGCTGATACTTGCCGCATCAAAACAGCCCTCGGAAATGACTTTCACAGGATTGCCGGATGAATGATCACCCTGATCCGCTTGAAAACCCGGCCATGACATCCGGGACGGCCGGCGCTGCAATGCCACGCAGCGAAAGCGATCAGTCGTGTCGGGGCATTCTTCAGGAGCTCGACCGTCGCGGTCAGCTGCTGGTGATTTCGGAGGAGGTCGACCCGATCCACGACGTATCGGCCATTCTTTCCATCGTCGATGAAAAGGCGGCGGTGCGGCTCGACTGCATCAAAGGTCACGACATGCCGATCTTCGGCAACATCCTGTCGGATCTCGATCGTGTCGCCCTGGCGCTTGACGTCGCGAAAAGCGATATCCAGGAAAAGCTGCTGTCCTCGATCGCCTCTCCGGTGCCGCCAGTCTTCGTGGACGATGCGCCGGTACAGCAACAGCTCTTCCAGGACGACATCCTGACCCGGCTTCCAGTCCCGACCTTCTTTTCCAAGGAGACCGGTCCTTACATTACCGCGGGTCTGATCGTGGCGCGCGACCCTGAAACGGGCTTGGGCAACGCGTCCTATGCCCGCATCAAGGTGCTTGGTCCGAACGAGGCGATGATCGGAATTGCACCGAACCATCATCTCGCCATCATGGCCCGCAAGGCGGGCGCCAAAGGCGAGCCGCTCCCCTTCGCCGTCGTTCTCGGCGCGCATCCAGCCATTCAGCTTGCCGCCTGCTTCTATCTGGGGCTTGGTGACGATGAAATGCACTGCGCCGGATCGCTGCTCGGCGAGCCGGTGCGGCTTGTCCGCTGCAAGTCGATCGATCTTGCCGTGCCTGCAGAGGCGGAGATCGTGCTCGAAGGTCATATTCATATCGACGAGCCGATCCTCGAAGGGTTGGTCTCAGAATATCACGGCATGTACGAGGATTACGGTTCCGGGGTGCGCGTCAGATTTGAATGCATGACTTGCCGCTCCGACGCGATGTTGCAGGTGATCGAGCCCGGTTACCACATGGAGCACCTCTATCTCGGCGCGGTGCCGATCGCTGCCAGCCTCAAGGCCGTCATCCGGCGGTCCGTTCTCAATGTCGGCGAGGTTGCCGTCACCGCATCAGGCAGCGGACGGAACAACGTGGTCGTGCAGATCGATGCGCCCCGCCCGGGACAGGCACGCCGCATCATGTCGATCTGCTGGGGTGCGGTCAGCATCGTCAAGAACATCACGATCGTCGACAGCGATGTCGACCCTTGGGATCTCGATGCCGTCGAATTGGCAAAGATGACGCGCATGCGCGCGGAGCGCGACATTCTCATCGTCACGGACCTTCCGGCAGACCGGTCCGAGCCTCAGGAAGACGGCGGCGTGATCACCAAGGTCGGTTACGACGCCACGATGAAGGCGGGTGACCGAAGGGAAGGGTTCGACAAGGCGCTTCCGCCGCCGGATTCCTACGAACGGATGCGCCAGCTGCTGTTGCGCGTCAAGCCGGAGATGCTGATTTGAGGCGATTGATCATCGGCATATCAGGGGCTTCCGGCGCAATCTACGGACTGCGTGCGCTGGAGATGCTGCGGGACTTCGACGATGTCGAGACGCATCTCGTCATATCGCCCTCGGCGATCCGCACGGCACTGGCCGAAGGGACGGGAAAGACCGCGGACGAAATCCGTGGCCTCGCCGACCGGGTCTACAGCCACGGGGATATCGGCGCTTCGATCGCCTCCGGTTCCTTCCGGTGCGACGGCATGCTGGTTGCGCCATGCTCGATCAAGACGCTGAGCGGGATCGCGCATTGTTATGCGGACGATCTGATCGTGCGCGCCGCCGATGTCTGCCTGAAGGAACGCCGCCGGCTGGTGCTGATGGTGCGGGAAACGCCGTTGCATGCGGGCCATATCGCGCTGATGGACCAGGCAACACGCAACGGCGCCGTCATCATGCCGCCGGTGCCGAGCTTTTACACGCTGCCGAAATCAATCGCCGAAATGGTCGACCAGACCGTGGGGCGTGCGCTGGATCAATTCGGGCTTCATCATCCGACGGTCCGGCGCTGGACGGAGGATCATAACGACTGAGCCATGAAGAGCAGCGCTGAAAGCTGCCGGGCCATCATGTCAACCGCATGCAAAACAACGACGCACAATCACTCCCCCAGGGGAACTCAAAAAAAAGGAGATAGAGTGATGTTGTCAGACAATCGTTCCAGAAGGTTGCAGAGCCTGTTCATGCGCGGCGCCGCCGTGTTGCTGTTGTCGCTGATGGCGGCCGCACCCGTGATGCTCGCCGCGTCTCAAGCCGCCGCGCAGACGGAAAAACCCGTCAGCGGCGGCACGATGACCATCATCAACGGTTCGGACATCAAGAGCTGGGATCCGGCGATCACCGCCGGCACCTATCCCGGCGGCCCGATGGATGTGCTCGACGCCGTCTACGGCTTTATCGTCTACGTCAACGACAAGGGCGTCGTGACCGGCGGCATGGCCGAAAGCCTGACCAGCACAGACGCGGTGACCTGGACCTTGAAGCTTCGCAAGGACATGAAGTTCACGGACGGTACGCCCTATGATGCGGAAGCCGTCAAATACAATTGGGACCGCGCCGCCGATTCGGCCACGCTTACACCGGCGCAGCCGTTCATATCCTCATGGAACAAGGCGATCACCGTCGTCGATCCGCAGACGCTGACTATCAAGCTGTCCTCCCCGAACGCCAATTTCGCAGCCCAGGTCGCCGAGCTGTGCCCCTTCATCGCCTCGCCGGCAGCATTGAAGGCCGCTAAGGAAAAGACCGACATCAAGCCGGTGGGCGCCGGCGCCTTTACGCTGACCGAATGGAACCAGGGCATATCGATGACCATGGCCCGCAATCCCGGTTATTGGGATCAGCCGCGCCCCTATCTGGAGACGATCAAGTTCGCGATCATTCCCGAAACCAACAGCCGCATCGCCACCGTCGTGCAGGGTGGTGCAACGATGATGGCCGGTTATCCCTATCAGTTCGGCTCGAACGCAACGGCGCCGGGGGTTGCGACCCGCGAGATCCCGATCCGCGGCATCAACCGCGCCTATCTCAACCAGGCCAAGGGTGTATTCACGGATGTTCGCGCCCGCGAGGCCTTCTATTCCGCCATCGACCGCGCGCGGCTGATGCAGGCCTTCACGCAGATGCCCGGATACAAGGCACCCAGCAATTACTTTGGAGAGAATTCGCCCTATTTCGACAGCGCTTCATCTCTTCCGGCCTATGATCCGAAGAAGGCGCAGGAACTGTTCGATGCTCTGAAGGCGGACGGCAAGCCGTTCTCGATCAAGATCGTCACCTATACCAACTCGGACCTGAAGCGTCTTGCCGCCTACATCCAGCAGGTGCTGACCGGCTATGAAGGCGCCTTGGCTGAGATCGTCGAGGTCGACCAGGCCTCGCTGATCCAGCGGTGCAAGACGCAGCTCGACTTCGACATCTGCGTCGAAGGCGGGGTGCTGGTGTCGAACGGTGCCGAGCCGAACATTTCCAACCTGCTGAGTTCCGGCGGTGCTTTCAACTGGGGACAGTACAAGAGCGCCGAGATGGACGCTGCATTGAAGGAGGCCAGCTCCACCCTCGACCCTGCCGCTGTCAAAGCCGCCTATGTCAAGGTTCAGAAGCTCGTTGCAACCGAAATGCCGCTTTACATCTTCGGGGAACAGACGCGCTCGCTGCTGCTGCGCGACAATACCGGCGGCGTCGTTCCCTCGAACGGCGGCATCCTGCAAAAGCAGTTCCTCTACGTCTGCACGGATGCCTGCCAGAAATAGCAGGTCCCAGATCACGACGCGCAGGCTCGCCCGGAAAGTCCGGGCGGGCAAGGCAGGATCGGTCGACGGGCTGGACGACTGAACACGCCAGAGACGTTAAGACGACAGAATGGGCCCTGCGATGCGGGGCGATCGGAAAAGGTGGATGACGATGATCGGCAATCGCGAGAAGGTGAAGTTTCGGGATCTGGTTTCCCGCAAGCAGGTGTTCACGCCCTGCGTCTGGGATTGCTACTCCGCAAAGGCGGCGGAAATGGCCGGCTTCGAGGCGATCCTGCTCAGCGGCGCCTCGCTGGGATTCAGCATGTCCGGCGTGCCGGATCTTGGCCTGCACAATCAGGAGGAACTGGTCTACGCGACCGACCGCATCGCCGAGTACTCGCCTTTGCCGCTGGTCATCGATGCCGATGACGGCTTTGGCGATGTCGTCCAGACCTTCCGCACCTGTTATCGTCTCGCCAAAGCCGGCGCCGGAGCGATCCTGATCGAGGATACGCCCAATGAACGCGGCTATGCGCGGTTCGGCCGCGCCATGGAGGCGGCGACGCTGGCCGGCAAGGTCGATGGCAACGTGCCGCACGAGGTCGTCTCGCAGGAGCTCTGGCTCGCCAAGATCAAGGCCTCGATCGAAGCCTGTCAAGGCACCGATTGCGTGGTTATCGCACGCACTGAATCCAAGCTCGAAAAGGGGCTGGACGACGCTATCGAACGCTGCGTGCGCGCCGCAGCACTCGGCGCTGAAATGACCTATGTGCATGGCCTGCGCACGTTGGAGGAATGCCGGAAGGTGGCCAAGGAATTACCCGGCTGGAAGATGTTCGGCGATGTCGCGACCGTCAACGGCGTGCCCTTCGTGCGGCTCGAGGAAATCGAGGCGCTCGGCTTCAACCTGGTGACCATGCACTATCTCGAGAAGGGATCGATGTATGGAATGATGGATTACGGTCGGCATGTCTTCAAGGACCGCAGCACGCGTTACGCGGACGAGCATAGCATGGGCGGCATGACGCCTGCCGAGCAGAAAGCCTCGCTGGAGCGGGACAGCGGCTGGCTCGATGCCGAGGACAGATGGAAGGCGCTCTGATCCCGGAGGCTGGCCGCTCTGCCGTCTCGTTTTGCGAAATCCGGATGCCGGTCCAGTCCGGCATTGGATGTTCCACCTAACAATCGGAGTCCGATCGTTGCGAATTGCCAAGCTCTCCTATCTGAAAGCGGTTGGCGTGCGGCTTCTGGCCGGCATTCCGGTCTTCCTGCTGGTGACGTTCTCGGCGACGGCGCTGTCGAGCCTGATGCCGGGGTCGGCGGCGCAGCTGATCCTTGGAGAGAACGCGACGCAGGCCCAGATCGATGCGCTGAACAGCCGCTACGGCTACGATCTGCCGGTCTGGGAACGTTATCTCGGCTGGCTCGGGCGGCTTCTTCAGGGAGATCTCGGGCAGACGATGTTCAGCCAGCAATCCGTGGCAAAACTCCTGGTCGACCGGGCGGCGGTGACGTTCGAGATTGCGCTGCTTGCGATGTTCGTCTCGCTCCTGATCGGCGTGCCGCTCGCCATGTACACCGCCAGCCGGCCGGGCGGCATCGTCGATACGGTGCTGCGGGCGGTCTCCTCGGTCATGCTGTCGATCCCGACTTTCGTCATCGTGGTTCTGCTCGGCTTCGTCTTCGCAATCGTGCTGCGCTGGCTGCCGGCGACCGGCTGGGTCACCTTCGGCGACGATCCTGTCGGCAATCTCTACTATGTAGCCTTGCCGGTGATGTGCCTCAGCGTGCACCAGGCAGCCTACTTCTACAGGGTGAGCCGCAGCGAGTTCGTCGCGGTCCTCCAGGAGGACTATGTCCTCGTTGCCAGGGCCAAGGGCCTGCCGACGCGCTATATCCTGATGCGCCACGTGCTGCGCCCAGCCTCTCCCCAGGTGCTGACGGTGATGGGCCTGTCGATGACCTATCTGCTCGGCGGTTCCTTCATCGTCGAGAGCTATTTCGCGGTGCCCGGCATCGGCTGGACCGTTCTCAACGCCGTGAGCAGCCACGACCTGCCCGTCATGCAGGCCATTCTGTCGCTAACGGTGGTGATCTTCGTCGTCATCTTCATCCTGGTCGATCTCGGTTACGCGCTTATCGATCCGCGGGTGGACGTGTCATGAGCCGCCTCCAGCCAACACAAACGGACCTCGTGCCCGGCGAAGCGGTCGCATTGGCGGAGACGTTGAATGCCGCGATGCCGAAGACCGCGCGTTTCCGCATGCCGAGCGGCCATCCGATGGAATGGTTCGCCTTCGTGTTCCTGACGGTCCTGATCATCTCCTCGGTTTTCGTGGAGTTCATTCCGGGTCTCGTTCGGGCAAGCTTCCCCTATGGCGATTTCTCGCAAGGTCCGGAATGGAGCCTGAACGGCCTGTTCGGAACCGATGCGCTCGGGCGCAGCATCCTGTCCCGGGTACTCTACGGTGCGCGAACGACGCTCGCCATCGTCTCGGTCGCGACGCTGATCTCGCTGGTGATCGGCATGACCCTCGGAATGCTGGCCGGCTTCTATCGCGGCCCGGTCGAGCGGATCGTCGATCTCTATGCCAATTCCATGGCGTCCCTTCCGCCGATCCTCGTCATCCTGGCGCTGATATCGGTGACCGGAAATTCGGTTTTCACGATGATGCTGGCACTTGGCCTGCTCGACATCGGAACCTATGCACGCATCGCCAAAGGCGGCGTGATTGCCCAGAACGACCGTGATTACGTGCTGGCGGCACGCGCCATGGGCGCATCGGACATCCGGCTTCTGTTGCGCGAGATCCTCCCCAATCTCGTTCCGGCGCTGACGGCCATCGTTCCGCCGCTGATGGCGGGGCTGATCATCACGGAGGGATCGCTGAGCTTTCTCGGCTACGGCATTCCGGCGCCGGCGCCGAGCTGGGGCGGGATGATCGCCAGCTCGACCGACCTGCTCAGCCGCTTTCCACTGCTGATCTTCGGACCGATCGTCGCCATCGTTCTAACAGTTTACTCGCTCAACACGGTCGGGGATTGTCTGGCCCGTCGCATGAACCATCGCGGCAGGGAACTCTGACATGAACGAGGCAGCGAACACCACCCCGGTCCTCGATTGTCACGAGCTCTCCTGTCATTTCAGGTCGCCGTTCGGGCCGATCCGCGTACTGCACGACGTCAGCTTCAGCATCCCGCCGCGCACGACGCTCGGCATCGTCGGAGAATCCGGCGCGGGCAAATCCATGCTGGTCAAGACGATCATGGGGATTGCGCCGGAGGGCATGAAAACCAGCGGCCGTATCCTTGCCGATGGGACCGATCTGTCGACGCTCAACGAGGCGAAACGCCGTGCCTTTCTCGGCCGCAAGTTCGGGATGGTTTTCCAGAACCCGATGACATCCCTCAACCCGTTCGTGCGGGTGGGGCGGCAGATCGAGGAGGCGAGCCGCTTCCATCTGCGGCTCGGAAAGGCGCAGGCGAAGGCGCTCGCGATCGAACTGCTGGCAAGCGTCGGCATTCCCGATGCCGCGGAATGTTACGGGCATTATCCGCATCAGTTTTCGGGCGGCATGAAGCAGAGGATCATGATCGCCACGGCACTTGCCTGCCAGCCGGATCTGCTGATCGCCGACGAGGCGACAACCGCGCTCGACGTGACGGTTCAGAAGGAAATTCTCGATCTGCTGCAGCTTATCCAGCAGCAGCGGCAGATGTCGATGATCCTGGTCACGCACAATCTGGGCATCGTCGCGGGACGCACCGACGACATCCTCGTGCTCTATGGCGGGCATGTCGTGGAATACGGCCCGACGGACACCGTCTTTTCCCATCCGCGCCATCGCTATACCGAAGCTCTGCTTTCGGCGATGCCGCGCATGGACCAGCCGGCTCACACGAAACTGCGCACGATCCCGGGTCGTCCGCCCGATCTTGCCAACCCCGCGCCGGGATGCCCGTTCGCACCGCGCTGTCCCGCCGCCGAGGCCCGCTGCCATGTCTCGATGCCGCCGATGACGACCAGTGCGGACGGCAAGCACCGCTTCGCCTGCTATGTGCCTGTTCAAACCGGCGATGCAGCCGACACCGCGGTCGAAAGGAGGGCATTGTCATGAATGACGAGGCTTCCGGCCAAGCCGTCGATACAGGTGCCGCAACGCATGCCTTCGCTGCTTTCCTGCGCGACGACGCGCTTTTGAAGGTACGCGATCTCTCAGTCAGATACCGGCGCGGCGGCAAGATCTTTGTTGCGGTCGACGGCGTCTCCTTCGACGTGGCTCCTGGGGAAACACTCGGTCTCGTCGGAGAGTCGGGCAGCGGCAAGACGACCATCGGCCGTGCCCTTCTGAAGCTTCTGCCGAAGGCGGACACGCGTGTCGACGGCCACGTCGAATATGACGGCCTGAATGTTGCCGATCTGTCTGCTTCCGATCTTCGCGCCATCCGCAGCAAGCTGCAGATGATCTTCCAGGATCCGATTTCTTCCTTCAATCCGCGCCGCAAGGTGCAGGATATCGTCGGAGAAGGCCTCGAGATCCAGGGCATCCACAAAGCGGAAAGACTGGAAAGGGTCGATCGTGCGCTCAACGATGTCGGCATGAGCCGGACGATGGTGGAGGGCCGCAGGCCGCATCAGTTTTCCGGCGGCCAGTGCCAGCGTATTGCGATCGCGCGGGCGCTTGCCGTTGGGCCGGAGCTGATCGTCTGCGACGAGCCGGTTGCATCTCTCGACGTCTCGGTGCAGGCGCATGTGATCAATCTTCTGCAGGATATCCGCCAGAAGCGAAACCTGGCGCTGATCTTCATTTCCCACGATCTCGCCGTCGTGCGCAATGTCAGCGACAGGGTCGCGGTCCTCTACATGGGCAGGATCGTCGAGATCGGAACCGGCGATGCCATCTATCAGCGTCCGGCGCATCCCTATACCCGCATGCTGCTGGAAGCAGTCCCGGTTCCCGATGCCAGCCGGAAGATCGTGCCGAGCACAACGCCGACGCAGGCCTTGTCGCGGAGCGCGCCGCCGTCCGGATGCCGGTTCCGCCTGCGTTGCCCACGCGCTCAGGCGGTTTGTGCGGAACAGGAACCGAAGCTTGCATCGATGCCCCACGGCCAATTCGCGGCCTGTCATTTCCCTCACGACGAACCGGCGCCCGGAATGAAGACGGCGGAACAAGCGTGATGGAAAAAGCCCCTGATGCATTGGCAGAAAAAACGCTGGCAAGCGGCAACGCGCGCTCAGGACAGGATAGCGGAGCTGCGAGGCGCGCTGCTTTCTGTGCCAATGTCTTCGATGTCATTGTCCGGCTCTACGGCGAGCCCGGCATCGCGTCCTGGTGCCTCGAAGCCCAGACACGTCATGCGGTGGACGTGCCGTTACTGCTGTTCTTCGCTCTCGCGGATAGTGACGGACACGGCACGGATGACGGCGAGATGCAGCGGCTTCTGGAACGTGCCGGCGAATGGCGCTCGCATTTCGTCCTGCCGTTGCGACATCTTCGGCTAACCCTGCGTCAAGGCCGCAGGAACACGGCAGAGATTGAATTTTACGAGAAGATCAAGGCAGCCGAGCTGGAGGCGGAACGGTTGCAGGTCCGGCGTCTGGCCGACGACTTTCTCCCGCTCGAAGGGCCGGGCGGGCTGGCAGCCCGTTATCTCGAAACGATTTCCATGCCGGAACCCGAAGCAGCGGAATTGGTCGAGCGGCTTCGGGACGCCACCAAAGCCGTGTGCCACGGCTTCCCCATCATGCGCACTGAGGATCTGAAGACATCATGAGCGATTTCGACGCCGTCATGACAGGAACCATCGCCACCGAAGAAGGCGTCGCGGAAAACTACGTCGCCGTGACTGGCGGCATTACCGCTGCGATCGAGACAGGCTGCGCTCCCGGCGCGCGTGTTCGATTTCGGCACTTACTTTCTCACACCTATCGAGCTTCAAGGACATCGAGATGAACGCCATAATTCTAGACGGTGACAGCCTGACGATCAAAGATACCGTTCGCATCGCGCGCCAGGGCGCCAAGGTCGCGCTCGCCGATGCAGCCCGCGCCGAAATCATCAAGGTGAGAAACTATATCGAGGAAAACTGGCTGACCGAAAACGCGCCGCCGACCTACGGTTTCAATACCGGCGTCGGCAAGCTCAAGGATTATGCCATCAACCAGGCCGATAACGACCGCTTCCAGCGCAATATCGTGCTCTCTCATTGCTCCGGCATCGGAGAGCCGGCGTCGGAAGAAATCGTCCGCGCCATGATGGCCGTCCGCATCAACGCCTTCTGCCTCGGAGTTTCCGGCCTGCGGATCGAGGTGGTTGATCGTCTTGTTGAGATGTTGAACCGCGGCGTTCACCCTGTGGTGCCGATCCAGGGGTCGGTCGGCGCGTCTGGCGATCTGGCGCCGCTCGCGCACATGGTTTCGGTGCTGATCGGCTATGAGGAGGCGGAAGCCTATTACCAGGGCGAACGCATGCCGGCGCCGCAGGCGCTGGAAAAAGCCGGCATTTTCCCAATTGCTTTCGATCTCAAGGCGAAGGACTGCCTTGCCCTCATCAATGGCAACAGCCTCTGCGCGGCCATGGCGGTTCTCAACCTCCACGACGCCGAGATGCTGATGAAGACAGCCGATGCGGCCGGCGCGCTCAGTCTGGAGGCGATCCGCGGCGAGCAGGCGGCGTTCGATCCCCGCATTCATCTTGTGCGCAAGCAGCCCGGGCAGATCGCAACTGCGGAAAATATCCGTCGCATTATCGAGGGCAGCCGTCGCACGACCGAGGCGGCGCGTGCGGTGCGCCTCGAGGACGATATCCTGCATCCGAAACACACCGCTCGAATCCAGGATCAGTATTCCTTCCGTTGCCTGCCGCAGGTGCATGGAAGCTGCCGCGACCAGCTGGAGCACGCCAAGGAGCTGATCACGCGCGAGCTCAACGCCGCGACCGATAATCCGCTCGTCTTCTGGAACGAACTCGGCGCGCTGGAATTTCTGTCCGGCGGCAACTTTCATTGCGAACCCATCGCTTTTGCCATGGACTTGCTGACCATCGCTTTGGTGGAAATCGGCAATATTTCCGAGCGCCGCCTGTTCTCGCTCTGCGACACGACATTGAACTACGGCCTGCCGCCGAACCTTGCCGGCAAGCCGATCGGCCTGAATTACGGCTATGGCATCATCTCGACGGCTGCGGCGTCCGTCGCATCGGAAAACAAGACGCTGGCTTTCCCCGCCGTTGCCGATACCATCCCGACCAAGAGCAGCCAGGAAGACCATGTTTCGATGGCGACATGGGCATGCCGCAAGACGCGTCAGGTGGTCGACAACATGCCGAAGATCCTTGGTGTCGAATGCCTGCTTGCGGCCCGCGCCATCTTCCTGACCGAAGAGGCACTCGGCGGCTACAAGCTCGGGACCGGCAGCCAGGCGCTCTATGACGCGCTTCGCGACGCGATCCCGTTCCAGCAGGAGGACAGCTACATGCCCAAGCAGACCACACCGGCTCTCGAGATCGTGCGGTCCGGCGCATTTCTCGAGACCATCGAGAACAAGATCGGCGCCCTGAAATAGGCGGGCCGGCTGATTTGCGCTGCGGCCGCATCATGAAGCGCCGGCATTTCATCGCCGCCCGCAATTCCCCTGACCGGAGAGAACCATGTTCGATGATCTGATAATGCCGCCAGCCGACAAGATCCTGTCGTTGATGCCGATTTTCCGGCAGGACAGTCGTTCGAACAAGATCGATCTCGGCGTCGGAGTCTACCGGGACGCCTCCGGTACGACGCCGATCCCGCGGGCGGTGAGGGAGGCAGAAAAGCGAATCCATACCGCGCAGACGACCAAAGCCTATGTCGGCCCGGCCGGAGATCCTGTTTTCTGCGATCTCATCGGCAGGCTTGTCTTCGGCGAAGCCGCGCCGTGGGAGCGAATTCGCGGCATCCAGACGCCGGGCGGAGCAGGCGCCTTGACGGTGCTCGCCGGCCTGATCTCCCTGGCGCGCCCGGGTGCTGCGGTCCATGTGCCCGACCCGACCTGGGTGAACCATGTGTCGATCCTCGAAGACAACCGGCTTCGGGTCGTCACTTACCCTTACCTCGATCGCCGAACAGGCGAGGTGGATTTCGACGCCCTGCTCGATCATTTCTCACGGTCGGAGCGGGGCGACATCGTGTTGCTGCACGGCTGCTGCCACAATCCGACCGGCGCCGACCCGAGCCGTTCGCAATGGCAGGCGCTGGCAGAGATCATCGCCGAGCGCGGGCTCGTTCCGCTGGTCGATATCGCTTATCAGGGGTTTGGCGAGGGTCTCGAGGACGATGCCTTCGTGGTACGGCTGCTCACCGGCATGGTTCCGGAAATGCTCGTCTCCTCGTCATGCTCGAAGAATTTCGGAATCTATCGCGAGCGTACGGGTGCCGCATTCATTCTCGCCGCGAACGCGGATCGGGCGGATGCAGCCAAGGCGCAACTCACAGTGCGAGCCCGTCTCGTCTATTCGATGCCGCCGGATCATGGCGCGGCTATCGTTCGCACCGTCCTGGAAGACCCGGCGCTTTCGGCCGACTGGCGCGCCGAACTGGACGATATGCGCTCCAGCATTCTGTCGCTGCGCCAGGGGCTTGCTGCCTCGTTCCGGCGTTTCACCAATGGCAGCGATTACGATTTCCTCGCCAGGAACAAAGGCATGTTTTCGCTGATCGGTCTGACACCCGGAGAAGCCGTGATGCTGCGCGAGCGCCACGCCATCTACATCGTCGAGGACGGACGCATCAATATCGCCGGGTTGCAGGCCAGCCAGATCGACACCTTTGCGGAAGCGGTTCTGGCAGTTCGCGGGAAACTTTGATCGGCATCCGTTTGAGGCCAGAGACAAGAACTATTCGTGCTTCCTTCCGCCGACGGCGTTCCTTACAATCTCGCCAGTCCTCCCCCGAGCCCTGGAAATGAGGTTTACATGAGCACGCTTACCCGCTTCTCCGTTCAGCCGCTCTCGACCATGACCCGCCGTCTTGCCGATGTCGCCTCCGCTCGTCGCGAACCCGACCTGGTCATCCAGGGCGCACGCGTTTTGTCCACCTATTCGGAGCGCTTTCTCGACGGACGCGAAGTCTGGATTTCGGGGGGCCGCATTGCAGCCGTGAAGCCGGCCGGCAGCTACAGGGGCGCGAGCGCCAAGCTCTACGACGCCAGGGGCGGCATCATCGCGCCCGGTCTGGTCGATCCGCATATCCATATCGAATCCTCGATGGTGACGGCCTGCGCCTATGCCGAAGCGGCGCTCCTCAACGGCACGACGACGATCTTCTGTGACAGCCACGAGATCGGCAATGTCATGGACGTCGCCGGCGTCGAGGCCATGCTCGAGGATGCACGGCAGGCGCCGCTGTCGATCTTCCTGACCGTGCCGAGCACCGTGCCGGCGACGACGCCTGATCTGGAAACAGCCGGCGGCGACCTGACGCCGGACAAGATCGCCGCCCTGTTCGACAAATGGCCGGAAGCCGTGGCTCTCGGTGAGAAGATGGATTTCGTCCCCGTTGTCATGGGCGACGAGCGCAGCCATGCGATCCTAGCTGCAGCACTTGGGCGCGGCAAGCCGGTATCGGGCCATGTTTACGGACGGGAGTTCGTTGCCGCCTATGCCGCATCCGGCGTTACCGACACGCATGAAGCCATCGACCGCGACATTGCCGACGACCTGCTGGAAGCCGGCGTGTGGATCTTCCTGCGCGGCGGCCCGCCGACGACACCCTGGCATTCGCTGCCGCAGGCGATCAAGACGATCACCGAGCTCGGCGCCTCCCACAAGCGCGTCGCCGTCTGCACCGACGACCGTGATGCCGAAGATCTGCTCGCCTTCGGCCTGGACTGGGTAACGCGCGAAGCCGTGAAGTACGGCATGAGGCCGGAACAGGCCTGGGCAATGGGTTCGCTGCACGGCGCAACGCGGTTCGGCATGGAAGGCGAAATCGGCGGTCTGGGCGGCGGCCGCCGCGCAGACCTGGTGCTTCTCAGCGACGACCTTACGCCTGTTAGCACCTGGTATGGCGGCGAGCTCGTCGTCGACGGCAAGAAGATCACGCCGATCCTCGACGAAGCCCTGTCGAAACCGTACCGCTATCCGGATGCCGCCTACCACACGGTCAAGCTGCCAAAAAATCTCAAGCTGACACCGTACCTGCCGACGGAGACGGTCGTCGCTCATACGATCAAGACGGAGCTGCCTGGCATTACTCTCGGCCATGTCACCGTCACGCTGGAACCGGCCAATGACTGGCAAGCCCATTTCGACAAGCACGACCTCTGCTTCGTGACGGTGGTGGAACGTCACGGCAAGTCTGCCGGCAATGTCGCCCACGGACTGCTCAACGGCTTCGGGCTCAGACAAGGCGCTGTCGCATCCTCGGTCGGCCACGACAGCCACAACATCATCGTCGCCGGCACGAATGCGGCGGACATGCAGGTGGCGCTCGACGCGATCGAGGAAAAGCAGGGTGGCGTCTGTGTCGTCATGGACGGCAAGGTGACGGCCATGGTGCCACTCCCGATCGCCGGGCTTTTGTCCGACAAGCGCGTGCACCAGGTCGCCGACGAGGTAAAGGCCTTGAAGCTCGAATGGGAAAAGGCAGGCTGCACCATCGCCTATATGGGCTTCAACCTTATCCCGCTGTCGGTCATCCCGGAAATCCGGATAACCGACAAGGGCCTGGTGCGGGTGCCGGAAATGGTGATCTCGCCGCTCTTCGAAAAGGCCTGAACGCTGAGGTGCCGATCCTTCGCCGTGACGGGGCAAGAAAACCTAACTTGTCGCTAGCGAACACCATCAATAACGTTAGGCATCGAGCGCACGTTGTTTGGCAGTCGAGATCAACTCCTTGAAGTGCGCAGCAATCCTACCTTCGCGGCTAGCGTCCTCCGCTTCCCAACCGAACTTCCACGCGTCGTGGCGCGCAAGCCAATCCCCGAGAGCACCGGTATCACCAGTCGGCATCCTATGGGCGGCGAGGTATGGGTTTTCATGAGCCTTCAGGCCGAGCACCCGCGCTCTTGAGCCTGCTTCCTGTAAATCGATCAGCTCTTCAATTGTCATACGCGATCCCCCACGATGCCGGCGACGGTAGCATCGCAGTCCGCGCATGCAAGCGAATGCTAATTAATGGGTTAATTTGGGACAGTTGCGTGACAAGCGGCGCAGCATAACGATCTGATATAGCAACATAACGTTTCCTGATCGAAGACGTTGCTTTACCGATTGTACCCCTGAGAAAGGCCGCACATACTCTTGGTCATAACAATGACACAGAGGGTAACATGTTAGAATTCAATATCATGCGGGCTCACGCCGGTCGCCTTTCCATGTCCACCATCGCCGGCATCCTGTTGCTTTGCACCGGCCAAGCGAATGCCGAAACTCTTCGGCTCGCCCACGCGTCAAGCTCGAAGAGCCTCATTCAGGAGGCCGTCGTCATGTTCGCCGACAAGCTCGCCGGCGAAACCAAGGGCGGCCTTACCGTCCAGATTTTTCCAGATGGTCAGTTGGGCGATGAGGGACCGATCGCCGATGGTGTCGGTTCCGGCTCCATCGATATCGGGCTAGGCGGCGTTGCGGATGCGATCGATCCGAAGCTCAACGTCGTCACCTTGCCGTTCTTGTTTTCCGATGCAAAAGCGGCGCACGCCTTTCTCGACGGACCAATCGGGAAAAAGGTCTTCGATACGGGTGCCGACAACGGCTTCAAGATGCTCGGCGCGCTTGATTCCGGTTTCCGTCAATTTGCAACCGTCAGCAAATCAATCGCCACGCCGGAGGATATCAAGGGTCTGAAGCTGCGGACGCCGCCGAACCCCGTCATTCTTGCAACCATCGAACAGTTGGGTGCCCTGCCGCAATCGATTCCTTTCGGGGAAGTCTATACCTCGCTGCAATCGCATGTGGTCGACGGCGTGGAGCCGGAAATACGCGATTTCGCGGATCAGAAATGGTATGAGAGCGCGAAGTTCCTGTCTGTTTCGAACTATATCTGGACGCCGAATTACTGGTTCATGAATAAGGAGCGCTTTGACGCTCTGAGCCCGGAAAACCAGGCTGCGGTGACCAAAGCAGTCGAAGAGACGACGATCTGGTACCGCGGAAAACTCGACGAGGTCTATGCCCAGGTCATTGAGGACCTCAAGTCGAAGGGCGTCACCGTAACGACGGTGGACACGACACCCTTCCGTGCGATGGTTGATCCTGTCTATGTGAAATTCGGGGCGGAATGGGGCGACGATCTGGTGTCGTCCGTGCGCTCGGCAGCAGCCGGAAAATAGGCAATGCCTGCGGCGAGGATTCGATCGGTCCCCTGACGTGTCCTTGCCGCATTCGTTGCCTGTGCAGCCACGTCCTCCTTTGATGGAAAGCCCCATGAAACGCCTCGCTTCTTCAGCGGTCTTCGTGATGACGATCGTTGGTGTCCTCGTTGTCGTCGCCCTAATCCTTTCTACCGGGCTTGGTGCCGTAGGCCGGTATCTCGGTCTTTCCGGAATCACTTGGTCATTTGAAATGGTCGGTATCCTGTTCTTGTGGACGACCGCGATCGGTGCTGTTCTGTCGGAGGTCGCCGGCGAAAACGTTTCCATCGACGGCAACACGTCCACCAGTGGCCGGAACCGCTGGTTTCGCATCTATCACAATCTCATCCTGCTCACCGTTGCCGCCGCCTTTCTGAGGAGCGGCAAGGCCATGCTTGCGCGCACGGGATTTGTTCCGACCCCCGTTATGCGCGCGCCGAGTTGGACCGTTCAGAGCATCATCGTCTTCATGGGCGCCACTCTCGCCGTCATCGCCATTGCTCGTATTGTTTCGGCATTCCGGGAGCGTAGGCAATGACACTTCTGGTTCTCTTCGGCGTCTTTGCCATCACGCTCTACACTGGTGTGCCGGTCGCATGGTCGATCGCGTTTTCCACCCTTGTCGTCATTTATTTCGGCCTGGTTCCGCTCCCACCCTCCTGGTTTGCGCAACAGGTCTATATGGGAGCCGATTCCATTTCATTGGCGTCCATCCCGCTGTTTCTCGTCGCCGGCGGCATCATGAATGAGGGTGGCCTGACACGCCGGATCATCGACCTTGCCAATGACATGGTCGGATGGGTGCGAGGAGGATTGGGTGTCGTCAATGTCGCGACCTGCATGATTTATGGTGGTATCACCGGATCGGCCACGGCCGACACGGGTGCTGTCGGCGCCATCATGATCCCGGCGATGGCCGAACGGGGCTATCCAAGAGACTTCGCTGCAGCAGTTACGGCCGCGGCCGGCACGCTCGGCATCATCCTGCCGCCGAGCGTTGTGATGATCATGTACGGGGTCATAACGGATACATCGATTGGTGGGCTATTTGCAGCAGGCATCATTCCGGGTCTTATGTTGGCGGTCACATTCATGCTCACGGCCTGGTGGGTCGGGGTGAAGGAGAACTTTCCAAAGTCGGAGACCCGTCCGACCGTAACAAGCTTCAGCAAGCACCTTTTGCGGGCACTGCCTGCGTTAATGATGCCAATTGCGGTTCTCAGTTCCATGCTGAGCGGGCTTGCGACAACGACGGAGGCTGCTTTCGTGGCAGTGGTCTGGGCTCTTCTGGTCGGAGGCGTCCTCTACCGCGAAATTACCTTGGCTGGCCTTTGGAAGATCGGGGTGGAGACGGTGCGCATGACCGGCGCAATTATGATCATCATGGCTGTCTCGGTTCCATTCTCCTGGATATTGACCGTCGAACAGATACCGCAATGGACCGCCGGGCTCCTTCATGCTTGGGGAGCCGGTCCGACAATCACCATCCTACTGATTCTGGCGCTTCTGACCTTCGTCGGCACCTGGGCGGACCTTGGGCCTTCATTGATCATCCTCGCACCGATATTACATCCGATCGGCATCGAAGCCGGGCTTCAGCCCTATCAACTTGGTCTGATCTTCACCATGGCACTGGGTATCGGATTGTTCACGCCACCGGTGGGCACCAACATCTTCGTCGTCTGCAACGTCGCCAAGGTCGGCGTGAACGCGGTTACGCGCAGGCTTATCCCGTTCTTCATTACCAGCAACATCTGCCTCCTGCTCGTCGCCTTCATTCCGGAGACGACGGAATGGCTGCCGCGTTACTTCGGGTTCTAGGCCAGGTGCCGGCCGTTACGAATGGACAAACATTATGACGACACATCTGGTTGGGGGTATTTCCAGCGCCGGGCGAGCCCTGCCACCCTTGGACGGCAAGCCATTTATTACCGAACGATCGCAAGGAGCCTATATCTGGGACGACAGACAGCGCCAATATATCGATACGGCGCTCGGATTTGGGGCGACGGTGATTGGCCATGCGAATCCGCTGGTTGTCGAGGCCGTCACTGCCGCCCTGCGCAACGGGCCGATGCCGGCCTTTGCCCATGCTGGAGAGGAGGAAGCTGCCAGCGTGCTGACCGCTGCGACACGACACCTCTCGCGGGCGATCTTCACCAATACCGGTAGTGAGGCTGTTCATCTCGCTTGCCGGCTCGCTCGCGCTGCCACCGGCCGCTCCTATATCGCAAAAATGGCTGCCGGCTATGATGGCTGGTATGACGACGTCACGCTGGGCCAGGCGGGATCCGCCGATGCGGCAATGCTCACAAATGCAAGGCCGGTGCACGAGCGAACCACGCTGCTGCGCTTCAACGACTTCGATGACGTCGATCAACTGTTCGCGGAAAACAGTGGCATCGCTGCCGTCATCCTGGAACCGATGCTGGCCAATGCGGGATGCATCCCGGCAGCGCCCGGGTATCTTGCTCATGTGGAAGCGACGGCGCGGCGCCATGGCGCGCTTGTCATTCTCGACGAAGTGCTGATGGGATTTCGCACGCGTTTCGGGCTGACGGGGCATAGCATGGAGGTGGAAGCAGATCTGGCCACCGTCGGCAAAGCCATCGGCAGTGGCGTCGCCGTGGCCGCTGTCGTCGGTCGACCCGACCTCATGGCGCTTGCAGAAGAGGGTACAGTCAACCGCGCCGGGACTTACAGCGGCAATCCTGTGGCCACAGCCGCCGTCACCGCAACGTTTCAGCTTCTGAGAGACCTCGATTACGCTGCCTTGCTGGCGCGCGGCGAGCGGTTAAGGCATGGCATAAATTCAGCTTTTGCTAGTCATGGCAGGGCGGTTACAACCTCTGGGGAGGGGTCTGTGTTCACAATCTGGTTTGCCGATAGCCCGCCCTCGAACTACGCAGAGACGCTGGACAGGGCAAATGCCGTCATGACCCTCAAACTTCATGAGGCGCTGCGCCGCCGCGGGCTGTTGATCATGCCGTTTGCCTTCGGTCGTCTCTATCTTTCCGATGCCCACACCGATGGCGTTATCGACGACATGATCGCTATTTTTGAAGACGCCGCAAGAGACATGGCGGCTTAGCCAATTTGCTGTTTTGGGATCCTGAAAACCATATGCCTTGCAACTGGCCGTTTACCGGATCGCGACCCTGATCACGGCGACAGTAGATAGTGTCAAAGCTGCTGAAAATGCGAGCGGACGAAGCTGGCGACCGTGCGAACAGCGGCGCGCGCGCCATGTGGAACGAGAAGGGCGATCTCAAGCGGTTTCAGCAACGGCAGGCCGTCGTCTTCCGCGGTCAGACGGCGGTGTCGCGACGCGACAACCGAGGCCGGCAAAGCTGTAACCGCGGCACCCGCATCCAGCGCCGCCTGAATCGACGGCAGATGTGAGGATGTCCATGCTGCTCGCCATCCGATGCCGGCCTGGGTGAGAGCGTGGACGATATGGGGCCGTGCCCGACAATCTTTCTCTGGAAACAAGGCAAGAGGGAGAGGCCGCTGCCGCTCAATCTGCCCATCTGGAGGTCCGCACCAGACCAGCGGCTCGCGACGCAGCAACTCGCCGACGATCGAATCCGGTGCACGAGTGATGATAGCGAGATTGATAGTGCCGTGTTCGACCATCGCCTCGAGGGAGCGGGAGAAGTCGCACTGGATCTCGACTTGGATACGGGGATTGGCGCGCGAAAACTCTTCGATCAAAGGCTTGCCAAACAGCTCGATGTAGTCGTCCGGCATTCCAAGACGGACATAGCCGCGCATGGCACCTGGATCGAGCGCTGCCAGCGCCTCGTCCTCGATCGCAATGATACGGCGGGCATAGCCAATCAGGATCTCGCCTGTTTCAGTCAGGTGCACGCCGCGTCTTGTCCGGTCAAACAGCTTCCGCCCGATCTGTTCTTCAAAACGGGCGATGATGAGACTGACGGTCGCTTGCGACTTGCCGATCCTCGTCCCTGCTGCAGTAAAGCCACCGGCGTCGGCCACTGCCACGAAGGTCGCGAGCGCATCTGTGTCGAAGTGCTGCATTTTGAACCTTGGAACTCGCTGTGGGACGTGCGGCGATCTGATCGTTCCGACTAAGCGAGCTTCACCAAAAGACCGCCGGACTGCAGATATCATTCTCCCTTTCCTCAAGTGAGTAAAGCGCTGGCCATGATGCGAACACGCCGACGCGCGCGGACGTCCAACGATGAGATCACTCGCTACAAGGCAGTCGGAACGGCGTTGGCTGATCTTGCCGCCACGATGGTGTATGAAGCCGCCTTTGATCGCCGGCTGACATCTTCTGGTCGGGGCGATCGCGAATGATCGGAACGCGCCTGTTGCCCCGTTCCAATAGGCCGGCAGCCTCTGCTCCCGACGACTTCAATAGCGCGCATCTTCAAGGCCACAGAAAGGGTCTACCGGGTTGGTACCGAGGAAGGGCTTGCGACCGAGCATACAATCAACGACGGCTTCCTGGACGCTGTCCATGGTGGAGTACGCATTGATATAGGCCGGTACGCGCGGCGCATCGTAAAGGTGATAGGGATGCCCAAAGGAGATCATTACGGAGGGAATATTCGTCCAGGGTCGGTACATGGCCTTGAAGAGGCCTCCACCACCCATCCTATGCCAGTCGACGAATATCCGACCTCGCACGAGTAGCGACTCGTCGCCTAGCGCGTAGAGGACGAGGTCGAAGTCGTCGGGGGTCGGCACGATGTCCGGTCGGTCGATCGTGACTTCGAAACCTTCCTTCCGCAACAGCGCGGGTAGCAAGAATTCCAGTGGCTGCGGCATGAGCGGATGAATGATGCCGCCGTCGACCAGCAGCACGCGCTTTGTTTTCGCCGGATCGAGCGGAAAGATACCATTGACGTCCTTCACAAGCGTAGGCGAGCGGCCGATGTATTCCCTTGATGCTGCGACATTGTCTGGATGCGCAAGCAGGTGGCGCGCTTCCGCCGCATCGGGGAGGACGTCTGACGGTTGAAAAAGTTTGAGATGGGCCTTGAGCGCCAGCACGCGAAGAACCGCTTCCTCAAGTCGTTCCGGAGTAATTCGCCCATCTTCGATGGCACCCTTGACCGCCGCCATATCCTGCTCAGGTTCATCGCTGAAGAGGATCATGTCGCAGCCATTTGCGATGATATCAGGCAGCGTATCGAGGTGGTGGCCCCAGGCGGACAGCCCTCCCATGGGTGTCGCGTCAGAGACGATGATGCCATTGAAGCCGAGTTCGTCTCGGAGAAGATCAACGTTCAGCAACCGGGAAACCGAGGCCGGTCGGAAGGCTTCAAGCCCGGCATCTGGCATCTTCGATCGAACATAGGCCGGAAGGGAAATGTGCCCGCTCATGATTGCCAACACGCCTTCGGCGATCAACGTTCCATAGAGCCGACCGAAGGTTTCCTTCCACTCGTCCATGGAAAGCGGATTGGTCGTCGTAACGAGGTGCTGATCGCGGTCGTCATATCCCTCGCCCGGCCAGTGCTTTGCGGTGGCGGCAACGCCATTTCGTTGGAGACCGTGAACATGGGCAACCGCGTGCCGCTCAATCTTGTTGACATCGGAGCCGTATGAGCGCGTACCGACAATCGGCGATCGGAACGCGTTATTTATATCGATGACTGGCGTGAAGGACCAGCGCACGCCCATCGCGCGGCCCTCGCGTGCCAGGATTTCCGAGCTTTTCTCGGTCGCCTGAACGTCGTCGACGGCGGCAAGGCCAAGTTGGCCCAGCACCGGAGTGCCGAAAGCGAAGGAATGACGGCTGCCTTCGAGGTCTGCGCTGATGATGGGCGGGACTTTGCTCTTGGCCACGAGGTCAGAGATGACCCGCCGCTCGAACTCGAGGTCAGCCGTGAAGAAGCGGGTTACGCCGCCCGGCCTTAGTGAAGCAATGCGTTTGAAATCCTCCTCATCCGTCCCGATCATGATCAAGGTGAAGAGTTGGCCGATCTTGTCATCAAGATCGAGCGAGGCATAGACATCGCGGATCCAGGATATCGCAGCGTCGTCGAGGTTGAACGGCGCTTTGCGAAGCTCGTCGTAGATCGTCATAAGTTCCCCCGTTGATCAACGCTCTGCGGATAGCCCGTGTGAATATGCACGCTATCCCGTCATAAGCCAGCTCGGTGATGTCAGGCTAAGTTCGTCGGGAACATTTTGGATATCTCGTGCCGAGCGAAGCGCCACACCGTCGTCTTCTTGATTTCGCTGTCCTCCAGCGCCCGCGTTACCGGCACCTCATAAACCGCGCAGAATTCCAGCCGATCCCGCGGCAGGTAACTGCGTCCGGGATCGCCTACCAGCACCCACTTGCCGTCAGCTGCCAGCTTTGCGAACCAGGGAACGAGCGCATCGGCGAAAGCGCGGTCGTAGAAGACGTCGCCGGCAAGCACGATATCCGTATCGACGGCCTGCCCGATCAGATCGGCGCCGGTAAATCCGAGTGAAACGTGATTGGCCTCGGCATTCAGCCGGACTGCCGTCTCCGCCCAGGGATCGATATCGCTAGCCATGACCTCCCGGGCACCGGCCATCACAGCCGCAATGCCGACAAGGCCGGAACCGCTGGCGAAATCAAGCACGCGCTTGCCGCGCACCGCTTCCGGATGATCGAGAACGTAGCGCGCCAGTCCCTGGCCGCCCGCCCAGGCAAAAGCCCAGAAGGGCGGCGGCAGGCCGATCGCCTCCAGCTCCTCCTCCGTCTTCAGCCAGAGTTCATGCGCCTCACTCGCCAGATAGAGCGAAATCTCCGGCACATGCGGTGGCGGCATCAGGCTGGTGTTGGCGCGGATAAAAGCTTGCGGATCAGTCTTCAACGCGGCGGGTTGTCCAGTCCGCCCATGCGGCAGACTTCGAGATATTCTTCCTCGGTGACCGGCTGTACCGAAAGCCGCATCGAGGTGACGAGCGCCATCTTGGCGAGCTTCTCGCTCGCCTTGACATCCTTCAGCGTCACCGGCTTCGGCACGTCCATGACGGCGCGGATGTCGACGCAATCCCACTTCGGATCGCCCTTGGCGGAAGAATCGGGATGCGACAGGGCGCAGACTTCGACGATGCCGACGATCTCCAGTCCATCATTGGAATGATAAAAGAACCCTTTGTCGCCGATCTGCATCGCCCGCATGTTGTTGCGCGCCAGATAGTTGCGGACGCCGGTCCATTCCGTGCCCTTTTCGCCGGCAGCCTTCTGCTGCTCCCAGGACCAGGAGGCGGGTTCGGATTTATAGAGCCAGTGCGCCATGCTCACGCCTCCGGTTTGTTGAAGACCCAGTTATAGGCCTTGACGTCGACGCTTTCGAATAGTCCGGCCTTGGCATAGGGATCGGCATCGGCAAGCGCACGCGCCGCCTCTTTCGATTCCGCTTCGACGATGATCAGGCTGCCGCAGGGCTTGCCGTCGTCATCGAGAAACGGGCCGGCGATCTTCAGCTTACCCTCGGCATTCAGCTTGTTCAGATGCTCGATATGCGTCGGACGCGTATCCATGCGCACGTTCAGGTGTCCCGGTTTGTCCTTGCAGAGAAGGGCGAAAAGCATGTCTGTCTCCTATTCGGTGGTGATCGGACGCGTCATCAGCTGCTCTATCGCCTCTGATATATCGAGCTTGCCGTCAATGATGGCGGAAATGGCATCGGTGATCGGCATGCTGACCTTCAATTCCGCCGCAAGCCGCGAGGCGACGGAGGCGGCAAACGCGCCTTCCACCAGCGCACCCTGCAGGGGATCGGTCTTTTCGCCGCGCCCGAGCGCGATGCCGAAGCGCAAGTTTCGCGATTGATGGCTTGTTGCCGTCAGCACCAGATCGCCGAGGCCGGAAAGCCCGCGCACCGTATCCGCCTGGCCACCCTTGGCGACGACGAAACGCGACATCTCGGCAAGCCCGCGCGCAATCAGCGCCGCACGCGCCGAATCACCGATGCCACGGCCTTCAACGATGCCGCAGGCGATCGCCAGCACATTCTTCAGCGCGCCGCCAAGCTGCACGCCGATCCGGTCGTTGGAGGCATAGAGCCGGAAGGTCCGGCCTGATATGGCCTGAGCCAGCCGCTCCGCGATCTCCATGTCGGCTGCCGCAATCGCCATCGCCGTCGGCAAGCCCTTGGCGATATCGGCGGCAAAACCCGGGCCGGAGAGCACGGCGACCGAATGGTCCGGCAGTTCCCGTTGCAGCATGTCGGTCAAAAGATTGCCGGTCGCCCGTTCAATACCCTTGGCACAGGTAACGACGACAGCATCCTTGGTTAGATAAGGGCCGTATTGCCGTGCCGCATCGGCCTGCGCCTGCGACGGCATCGCAAAAAGCACGATGGAGGCACCAGCGATCGCATCCGCCTCGGCGGAAAATTCCAGCGTATCGGGCAGGAGAATGCCGGGCAGCACCGCATCATGCAGCCGTTCGCTCTTCAGATCGGCAATCAGCGCCGGATTACGCCCGACGAGTGTCACGGCGCTGCGGCCGGCAAGCGCGATGACGGCGGCAAGCGCCGTGCCGAAAGCCCCCGATCCGACGACGGCGATGTTTTCCCTCATGCCTTGGCCCCTCGTTTTCCAAAGCCGATCAGCGTTTCCGCATTGGAATCGAGCGGCCATCGCGAACGCGGCTGCACGTCGAGCGTATCCGGTGCGGCACCGGTCGCCATCCGTTCCAGTCCTGCCCAGGCGATCATCACGGCGTTGTCGGTGCAGAGGTGCAGCGGTGGCGCGACGAAGCGGAAGCCGTTCTTGTCGCACAGTGCCTGCAGTGTGCCGCGCAGTTCGAGATTGGCGGCGACGCCGCCGGCAACGACGAGCGCCGGCTTTTCGCCAGTCGCTGGGCCAGTGGCAGGGAATGTCGCGGGAATTTCCGTCTTGAACCGCTGCAGGCCACGGCCGATACGGTCCTTCAGCGTCCGCGAAACCGCCTTCTGGAACGAGGCGCAGATATCCGCCACGTCCTGATCGCTGAGCGGCGCGATATCCTGCGCCGCCTGCCGCACTGCCGTCTTCAGGCCGGAGAAGGAGAAGTCGAGCCTTGCCTCGCCGACCAGCGGCCGCGGAAAATCGAAGCGATCGGGATTGCCGTCCCGCGCCATCCGCTCCACCGCCGGGCCGCCGGGATAGGGCAGGCCGAGCAGCTTTGCCGTCTTGTCGAAGGCTTCGCCCAGCGCATCGTCGATCGTCGTGCCCCAGCGTTCGTATTGCCCGACACCGCGCACCAGGATGAGCTGGGTATGGCCGCCGGAGACGAGCAGCATCAGATAGGGAAAGGAAAGCCCGTCCGTCAGCCGCGCCGTCAGCGCATGACCTTCGAGATGGTTGATCGCATAGAGCGGCTTGCCGGCAGCTCTGGCGATCGCCTTGCCGGTCATCAACCCCACCAGCAGCCCGCCGATCAGCCCCGGCCCCGACGTGGCGGCTATGGCGTCGACATCATCGAGCGACACATTGGCGCGGTTCAGCGCCTCCTCGATCAGCTCGTCCAGCGCTTCGACATGGGCGCGTGCGGCGATCTCGGGCACCACGCCGCCATAGGCGCTATGTTCGTCGAGTTGGGAAAGCACCACGTCCGACAGCACGTTGGAATGCCCCTCAGCATCGCGCTCGACGACCGCCGCGGCGGTCTCGTCGCAGCTCGTTTCGATGCCAAGGATGCGCAGAAAGGGAACCATGAAGCCTGTTCGTTGATTGCGATGGGATGGAAACCCGTTTACGAGAACTCCGGTAACAACGGAATAGAACGGATGCAAACAAAACCTTTCCGGATCGGCACGCGGGGCAGCCCGCTGGCGCTTGCCCAGGCGCATGAGGCCCGCGACAGGCTGATGGCGGCGCATCATCTGCCCGAGGACATGTTCGAGATCGTCGTGCTGACGACCAAGGGCGACCGCATCACCGACCGGTCGCTGGCCGAGATCGGCGGCAAGGGGCTGTTCACCGAAGAGCTCGAACAGAAGCTTGCCGCCGGCGAGCTCGATTTCGCCGTGCATTCCGCCAAGGATATGGCGACGAAGTTGCCTGAGGGGCTTTATCTGTCCGCCTATCTGCCGCGCGAGGATATCCGCGACGCCGTCATCGGCCGCACCGCGCGCAAACTGATCGACCTGCCGCATGGCGCCACCGTCGGTTCATCCTCGCTCCGCCGCCAGGCGCTGATCCGCCGCATGCGGCCTGACATCAACGTCATCACCTTCCGCGGCCTGGTCGAAACCCGCCTGCGCAAGCTCGAAGAGGGCGAGGTTGATGCCACCCTGCTGGCGCTTGCCGGCCTGAAGCGTCTCGGCAAGGTCGACGTGCTGACCGATATCCTCGATCCCGATACCTTCCCGCCGGCGCCGGCGCAGGGAGCGATCTGCATCGAAAGCCGCATCGGCGATGCGAGGGTCGACGATCTGCTGGCGCCAGTTAACGATGGCCCGACTTTCGACACCGTCTCCTGCGAACGTGCCTTCCTCGCCGCGCTCGACGGCTCCTGCCGCACGCCGATCGGCGGTTATGCCGTCTGCGAAGGCGACCTGATCCGGTTCTCCGGCCTCATCATCACCCCCGACGGCCGTGACCAGCATGCGGTGACGACTGACGGCCACCGCCGCGATGCGGCGGCACTCGGCACCCGCGCCGGCCAGGACGTGCGCGCCAGGGCCGGCAGCGCCTTTTTCGACGACTGGCACTGAAGCGGCCATGCGTGTGCTCGTCACCCGCCCCGCGCATTCGGCCGAGCGAACAGCACAACGTTTGCGCGATTTGGGCCATGAGCCCTTGCTGCTGCCGCTGCGTCAGCCGCTGCACGACAGCGCCGCAGCCGCAGGCGCGCTTGCAGCCACCGGCAGCGCAATCGCGGTGACCAGTGCCGAAGCCATCAGGGTCCTCTCCGCGCTCGGCGAGCAACTTCACCCGCATCTCGCCCGTCCGCTTTTTGCGGTCGGCGAAACGACGGCGGAAGAAGCGCGCAGCCTCGGCTTCCGATCGGTCGCCTCATCCCAAGGCAATGGCCGCGATCTCGCCGATCTCGTCGCGACGCAGGGAGCGGACGGGTTGCTTTATCTTGCCGGCATGCCGCGCGCCGAAACTTTCGAAGCAGGATTGCGCGAACTCGGCATCCGCTTTTCTATCGCCGAATGCTATCGCATGCAGCCGATCGTTCCCGGCCAGCCCGAGATCGAAGCGATTTTCTCAAGGTCTCGTCCTGAGGCCATTCTCTTCTATTCCCGGCAGACGGCCGAGGATTTCTTTCGCGTGCCGGAACTGCGATCAGCCGTGCCGGAACACAGCGGAATCCGCATTCTCTGCCTTAGCGAGGCCGTTGCGGAGGCCATTCCAGCGGCTTTGAAAAAAAGCGTCGAGATTTCACCGATGGCGGATGAGAAAAGTCTTCTGTCGCTGCTTTGAATGCTCTAACCGCCCAAATTTGATCTAACCTCTTCCCTTAACTGGCATCACTGTCTAGTTTCGTTGCAATGCAGGATAAAGAGGACCTCATGGTATCGGGAAACCCGCCACGCCATTCGAAGAGCGCCGACGAACCGGTCACGATCGACCTCGATGCACAGGAATTCGCCGCTGCGGCCGATACCGAAAAACCGGTGAACAATGAAACTGCCGACGCCGACAGCACCGCTGCCGCCGATGTCGGCCTGCCGCCCGAAACCGAGACTGCGTCGCATGCCGAAGATGAAGAGAAGCCTGTGATGGAGGCCCCGGAGGAGGAACCGGCAGCCCCAGAACCGTCCTTTACCCCTCCTCCCGAACAGCCTGCGCCAAAGAGCGCCGGCACCTCCGGTCTCATTGCCGCGGGCATCTTCGGCGGCCTCGTGGCGCTGCTTGGCGCCGGCGCCATCCAGTATGCCGGTTACCTCCCAGGCTCCTCCGCACCGCAGACGACCTCGCCGGAGACGGCCAATCTTGCCGGTGAGATCGACGGCCTGAAGCAGTCCGTCGCCAACCTTGCCGCCAATCCGGCGAGCACAGATGACGGCGAGCTTGCGAAACGCGTCGCTGCGCTGGAAACGGCTGCAAAAGCTCCCGCAGCCGGCGCACCGGCCGATTCCGCAAATGTCGAGGCACTCAACCAGAAGATTGCGGAGCTGACCGGTCAGGTCGACCAGCTGCGCTCTACGCTTACCCAGTCATCCGAGCAGCAGACGACGAACGGCGCCGATATCGCCAAGCGCCTCGAAGAGGCCGAAAAGAAGCTGAACGAGCCGCGCGAGGACGTCGCCGTTGCCCGGGCGATCGCGGCTGCCGCCCTGAAGGCGGCGATCGATCGCGGTGGCCCGTTCCTGGCCGAACTCGACACTTTCGCCGGTGTCGCACCCGACGATCCAGCCGTCGCCGACCTTAGAGCCTTTGCCGAAACCGGCATTCCCTCACGCACCGAGCTGGTGGGCGAGGTTCCCGATGTCGCCACCGCGATCGTCGAAGCCGTCAACCAGCCGGACCCCAATCAAACCTGGTCGGACCGGCTGATGTCGAGTGCCAAGTCGCTGGTGAGCGTCCGTCCCGTCGGCAATATCGAGGGCGAAAGCGTCGAAGCCATTGCCGCCCGCATGGAGGAGAAGGTGAAGAACGGCGACCTGCCCGGTGCTTCCGCCGAATGGAACAACCTGCCGGCTCTCGGCAAGCAGGCCTCCGCCGCCTTCAAGCAATCGCTCGAAGCGCGCATCCGCGTCGAGGAACTGGTCGGCGGGGCGCTGTCGAAAGCGGTCTCCGGCACCGGCAAGGAGGGATGAGGCCATGCTGATCCGCCTTGTCGTCTTCGCCCTCTTCGTGCTGCTTCTTGCCTATGGCTTCTCCTGGCTCGCCGATCGTCCCGGCGACCTCTCGCTGATCTGGGAAGGCCAGATCTACCAGACGAAGCTGATCGTCGCCGCCAGCGCGATCATCGCCCTCGTCGCCGCCGTCATGATCGCCTGGTGGTTCGTC
Organism: Rhizobium sp. CB2179; assembly: GCF_057653455.1. Lineage (NCBI taxonomy): Bacteria > Pseudomonadati > Pseudomonadota > Alphaproteobacteria > Hyphomicrobiales > Rhizobiaceae > Rhizobium > Rhizobium sp. CB2179. The sequence goes on from NZ_CM172781.1 coordinate 4,247,887, forward strand.
CGTCTCGTCTGGACCTCGCCGCATTCGGTGACGCGTTATTTCCGCGCCCGCAAGCGGGACCGCGGTTATCAGGCGCTGTCGACCGGCCTGATCGCTGCCGGCGCCGGCAATGCGCTGCTCGCCCGCAAGATGGCTGCCCGCTCGCGCGGCCTGATCCGCGCCGATCAGGAACCGCTGATCAACCTGCTCGAGGCTCAGGCCGCCTTGATCGAAGGCCGCCATGATGAGGCACGCGCCAAGTTCGAGGCCATGGCCAACGATCCCGAGACACGCGAACTCGGTCTGCGCGGCCTCTATCTGGAAGCCCGCCGTCTCGGGGCCAACGAGGCCGCCCGCCAATATGCCGAAAAGGCTGCCGACAACGCGCCATATCTTCCCTGGGCCGCACAGGCGACGCTCGAATATCGCAGCCAAGCCGGCCGCTGGGACGATGCGATCCGCCTGCTCGAACAGCAAAAGGCTGCCCGCGTCGTCGAGAAGTCCGAAGCCAACCGTCTGCACGCCGTCCTTCTGACGGCGCGCGCCGGCGAGAAGCTGGAAAGCAACCCGACGGGTGCCCGCGACGATGCGCTGCAGGCGCTGAAGCTTGCCGCCGATTTCATTCCGGCAGCCCTCATTGCCGCAAAAGCGCTGTTTCGCGAAGGCGGCGTGCGCAAGGCCGCCTCGATCCTCGAACAGGCATGGAAATCCGCACCTCATCCTGAGATCGGCCAAGCCTATGTCAGGGCCCGCAGCGGCGATTCCACGCTCGACCGGCTGAAGCGCGCCGAGCGGCTGGAAGGGCAGCGCCCGAACAACGTCGAATCCCTTCTCGTCGTCGCCCAGGCAGCCCTCGACGCGCAGGAATTCGCCAAGGCGCGCGCCAAGGCGGAAGCGGCAGCCCGCATGCAGCCGCGTGAAGCCGCCTACCTGCTGCTGGCCGACATCGAAGAAGCCGAAACCGGAGACCAGGGTCGCGTGCGCCATTGGCTGGCCCAGGCGCTCAAGGCGCCGCGCGATCCGGCCTGGGTTGCAGACGGCTTCGTGTCCGACAAGTGGCTGCCGGTATCGCCGGTGACCGGCCGTCTCGATGCCTTCGAGTGGAAGGCGCCCTTCGGCCAGATCGAGGGTGCGCTCGAAGACGGTTCGGCGCCGGCCGCGATCGAAACGGCTTTGAAGACGTTGCCGCCGCTGCGTGACGTCAGGCCGGAAAGCCCGGTTAACGACCATCGCATCATTGAGCTGGAACGCGCCGCGACGATTGCCGAGGCTGTGCGCCCCACACCAGCACCGGCACCAGCACCAGCACCGACATCGGCAAAACCGAAACCCGTCGAACCGGCCGTAAGCGATAAGGCGCCCGCACCGAGCGAGGCAAAACCTTTCTTTGGCGGACTGCCGGATGATCCCGGCGTTCGCGATCCCAGGGTGGAACCGGAACCCAAGACACGGCTCCGCCTTTTTTGAAATGGAACGAAAACCGCATGTTCGAACGCTTTCAGGCATTCTTCCAGAATCTCACCGCCGACCACCCGAAGAAAGGTTTTGCCCCTGATGATCCCCGCATCGCAGTGGCAGCGCTCTGCATGCAGGTCATGGAGGCCGACGGTCAGATCAAAGCCAGCGAAAAGAAGCGGCTGCGCAAGCTTCTGAAGGAGCAGTATGCACTCGACGGCAAGCAGCTCGATGCTCTGATAGCCGCCGGCCTTGAGGCCGAAAGCTCCGCCGTCGACTATTATCGCTTCACCGCCGACCTGAAACGCCATCTCAATACCGAGCAACGCCTCGAGCTGATCGGCGTCCTCTGGGACATCGTCTATGCCGATGGCGAGCGCAGCGAGATGGAAGACCATGTGATCTGGCGTATCGCCGATCTGCTCGGCGTCTCCTCGCGCGAGCGCATCCAGAAGCGGCAGGAGGCCGCCGCCAGGGTGACAGATGTCCAGGTTGCGCAAGATGATACCGACTGAGCAAAACCTGAACCGCGACGGGCGCCCGATCCTCATCGTCCTGCATCAGGAGCGGTCGAGCCCTGGCCGTGTCGGCCAATTGCTCGTCGAAAAGGGCTACCGCCTCGATATCCGTCGCCCGGTTCTCGGCCAGCCGCTTCCGACAACACTTGAAGACCATGCCGGCGCCGTCGTCTTCGGCGGGCCGATGAGCGCCAATGATCCCGATGACTTCGTCAAGAAGGAGATCGACTGGATCGATGTTCCGCTGCGGGAAAAGCGCCCCTATCTCGGTATCTGCCTCGGCGCGCAGATGCTGGTGCATCATCTCGGCGGCAAGGTGCAGTCGAATGCCGACGGCTCGACGGAAATCGGCTGGTATCCGCTGCACCCGACCGAGAAGGGTCGCCTGCTGATGCACTGGCCGAAGATGGTCTATCATTTCCACCGCGAGGGCTTCGAGCTGCCACGTGGCGCCGACCTCTTGGCCGAAGGCGATGCCTATCCGAACCAGGCCTTCCGCTACGACGGCAACGCCTGGGGCCTGCAGTTCCATGCCGAACTGACTCGGGTGATGATGCATCGCTGGGTCGTGCATGGCGCCCATCGCTTCATCCTGCCGAACGCCCAGCAAGGCCGCGAACATCTCGAAGGCCGCATGCTGTTCGACGCACCGCTAAAAGCCTGGCTGACCGAATTCCTCGACATCGTTTTCGAGGGAAAGGCGGCGAAGGCGACGTCTTCTATCGCTCTTCGCGCGTAACCTTCCTCAAATCGATTCCGACGATGCGCTGGGCGCGTCGAGCGTATCGATCCCACGCAGTTTGGGGAAACTCGACGCCCAGATCGCCGCCACGACAAGCGTTCCGATCCCGCCGATGACGACCGCCGGCACCGCACCGAAGAGCGCCGCCATCGTGCCCGCCCTGAATTCCCCAAGCTCGTTCGAAGCGCCGACGAAGACCATGTTGACCGCATTGACGCGGCCGCGCAGCTGATCCGGCGTCCAGAGCGCAATCAGGCTCTCGCGCACATAGACCGACACCATGTCGGCCGCCCCCATCAGCGCCAGCGCCGCGATCGAGACCTCGGTATTGGTCGATATGCCGAAGATGATCGTTCCGACGCCGAACAGGGCGACACCGATGAACATGTAGATGCCGGCGCGATGTCTGAGCGGATAGGCGGCCAGGAAGATCGCCATGACGATGGCGCCAAGTCCGGGTGCGGCGCGTAGCAGTCCGAGCCCCCAGGGCCCGAGGGTGAGGATATCACGTGCAAAAATCGGCATCAGCGCCGTGGCCCCGCCGAGCAGCACGGCAAAGAGATCGAGCGAGATCGCCCCGAGCACCACCTTTTCGGCGCGGATGAAACTGAAGCCGCCGAGGATCATCGCCCAGCTCTTGGTCTCGCCCGTCGTCTTCTGCACCGGCTTCGGGATCATGTAGAGAAGGGCCGCACCGAGCACGGAAAAGATCACCGCCACCGTATAGGCGGTCGGCGCGCTGACACCGTAAAGCAGACCGCCGAGCACCGGCCCGGTGATTGCCGCGAGCTGCCAGGACGACGAATTCCAGGCGATCGCATTGGAGAGCGCCTCCTCCGGCACGAGATTGGGGGCCAGCGACTGCACTGCCGGCGACATGAAGGCGCGCTCGATGCCGAAGATCAAAAGCACCGCGAAGACAGGCAGCGGCGTAAAGCTTCCCATCAAAGTCATGACCAGCAGTGCCAGCGTGCAGAGCGCGCTCACAAGCGAGCAGAGTGCGGCGATCGCCCGGCGATTGTACCGGTCGGCCACCGAACCGGTGACGAGGATGAGCAGCAGCGACGGCAGGAACTGCACGAGACCGATCAAACCGAGATAGATCGCGCTGCCCGTCTGGTCGTACATCTGCCAGCCGACGGCGACGCTGACGATCTGCTGCGAGAAGGAAAGCAGGAAGCGCGCGAAGAAGAACCGCGTATAGGACGAGTGCCGGAACGCGGCAAAACGGTCTCCGGTGGGCGAAAACGACATGGAGGTTTTCCGAGGAGACGGGCGCCGGAATAGCGGCAAAGCCGCCCGTTAAACATGATTCACCGTGCGTTTCCACACGGCACTTGCTCGTTTAGTCGCCAATGTCTACATGTCTGTCAACAACGAATTGGAGACGATGATGTTTGCGCTGTTTCAAACCATTGATTTGGCTTTGAATATTTACACCTGGATCCTGATTGGCAGTGCCATTTTTTCCTGGCTCTATGCCTTCAATGTTATCAATTCCAGCAATCAGTTCGTCAATTCGGTCGGCACATTCCTCTATAATGTCACCGAACCGGTGCTGAAGCCGATCCGCCGCCTGCTGCCGAACCTTGGCGGCATCGACATTTCGCCGATCATCCTGCTGCTGATCATCTTCTTCCTGCGCACCCTGCTTTGGACCACGCTGTACCCGCTGGTCGCTTGAGCCGTCCCTGGAGCCTTTTCGATGACCATCTTCGCCTCGCCGTCCGGCTGACACCGAATGGCGGGCGTGACGCTCTCGACGGCATTGAGGCCGACGGCGAGGGTGAAGCTTTCCTGAAGGCACGCGTCACTGCCGTGCCCGAGAAAGGCAAGGCCAACAAGGCCCTCATCCTGCTGATCGCCCAGTCGCTCCGCATCCCCAAATCCAGCGTCAGCCTTATCTCCGGCGACACGGCCCGCAAAAAAATCCTCCGGATCGACGGCGATCCGGAGGATTTGGTAAAAAAGCTTGAGATATTTTTAGGCTGAACGATCAGCCTTTCTTCTTGGCGCGCTCGACGGCTTCGAGGATGAGTTCGCCTGCTTCCTTGGAGTCGCCCCAGCCGAAGATCTTCACCCACTTGCCGGGTTCCAGATCCTTGTAGTGCTCGAAGAAGTGCTCGATCTGCTTCAGCGTGATCTCGGGAAGATCGGTGTAGTCCTTCACCTTCTCATAGCGCAGCGTCAGCTTCGGCGACGGCACGGCGATGATCTTCTCGTCCTTGCCGGAATTGTCTTCCATCTTCAGGACGCCGATCGGGCGCACATTGATGACGCAGCCGGGAACCAGCGGGCGAGTGCTGGCGATCAGGACGTCGATCGGGTCGCCGTCTTCCGACAGCGTGTGCGGCACGAAACCATAATTGCCCGGATAGGTCATCGGCGTATAGAGGAAACGATCGACCACCAGCGTGCCGGCTTCCTTGTCCATCTCATACTTGATGGGATGACCGCCGACCGGAACCTCGACGATAACGTTGACGTCCTCAGGTGGATTATTACCGATTGCAATGGCGTCGATGCGCATAAGAAGCTCCCGCGAGGTTGAATGTGCTGGCAGCCAGATAATCAGTTTCATGTGGCAACGCAACATCGCACAGCACCAATGCTTGACTGCACCGGGCCACATTCACATCAAAAGTTTCTAATAGGAGATAGGCGACCGCCGACTCCGGCGCCGCGCGTCTTTTCAGACGCCGAAGGGCACTGTGGCACTTTGAATCGCCGTTCAGCTCCAGATGAAGCCGATCTTCTTCAATTGCCTGTGGTCGAAACTTTCCATGCCTTCGCAGAAATCGACGCCGCCGTGATTGCGGTAGAAGTGGCTGGCGGTTTCGTTATCCTCGAGGCACCAGACGACCAGCCCGTTGCAGCCGAGCGACTTCAAGAGACGGCGCGCCTCGCCGAACAGCATCCTGCCAAGACCGATGCCCTGATACTCTGGCCGAAGATAGAGCTCGTAAATCTCGCCTTCCTGCGGCAGAGCGCGGGCCCGGTTGAGGCCGAGCGTCGCGTAGCCCGCGACTGTCCCGGCAACATCGAGAACCAGCAGCGTCGCCGGTCCGCGCGTTGCCTTGCGCCACCAGCTTTCGCCGCGCCGCTCGATCATCTGCGTCAGTGCGCGATGGGGAATGATGCCTGCATAGGTGTGTTGCCAGGCAAGCCTATGTGTTTCCGATATGGCTCGGGCATCTTGCGGCTCGGCCCGCCGGACATCGATCGACAACGTCTTCATAACGTTTACTCTGGTCCCGCCGAAGGCAACTAACCATATGCACAGAGGCATTGTGATCGATTGCCCACAGACTTGATATGTGGACGACGATCAAAAGTTAACGCTTTTTTAACGATTGTCACAAGACGGAATCGACGCGGCGCACAATAAAAAACCCCGGCGTGACGGCCGGGGTTTTGAAGGATTTCTCTCCAGCGCCGCGCCTCTTTTCGAGAGACCCAAGACGCTGCAGCACTTTGAATGGCGCTCAGAGCGCCGCCTTCGTCTTTTCGAAACGCTTGCGATCGTTTGCGTCGAGATACATCTTGCGCAGACGAATATTCTTCGGTGTCACTTCCATCAGCTCGTCATCCTGGATCCAGGAGAGCGCGCGATCAAGCGTCATGCGGATCGGCGGCGTCAGCTTCACCGCTTCGTCCTTGCCGGCGGCGCGGATGTTGGTGAGCTGCTTGCCCTTCAGGACGTTGACTTCAAGGTCGTTGTCGCGCGAATGGATGCCGATGATCATGCCGGCATAGACCTTTTCGCCCGGCTCGATGATCATCGGGCCGCGATCCTCCAAGTTGAACATCGCATAGGCGACGGCTTCGCCGGGAGCGTTTGCGAGCAGCACGCCGTTGACGCGGCCACCGATCACACCCTTGTAGGGCTGATAGTCGTGGAACAGGCGGTTCATGATCGCCGTGCCGCGCGTATCCGTCAGCAGCTCCGACTGGTAGCCGATCAGGCCACGGGTCGGTGCGTAGAAACGCAGGCGAAGGCGGTTGCCGCCCGACGGACGCAGCTCGACCATTTCAGCCTTGCGCTCGGACATCTTCTGCACGACGACACCGGAATGTTCTTCGTCGACGTCGACGACGACTTCTTCAACCGGCTCAAGAAGCTGGCCGTTTTCATCCTTGTGCATCACGACGCGCGGACGCGACACGGCAAGCTCGAAGCCTTCGCGACGCATGGTTTCGATGAGAACGGCGAGCTGAAGTTCGCCGCGGCCGGACACGTAGAACGAATCCTTGCCTTCGGCTTCTTCGATCTTCAGGGCGACGTTGCCTTCTGCTTCCTTGAAGAGACGGTCGCGGATGACGCGTGAAGTCACCTTGTCGCCTTCGGTGCCGGCCAGCGGGCTATCGTTGACGATGAAGGACATGGTGACGGTCGGCGGATCGATCGGCTGCGCCGGCAAAGGTATTGTGATCGAAGGATCGCAGAAGGTGTCGGCGACCGTGCCCTTGGAAAGACCGGCGATCGCGATAATGTCGCCCTGATGCGCTTCGTCGATTGCCGTGCGCTCGATGCCGCGGAAAGCGAGGATCTTGGAAATACGGCCGGTTTCGATCGTCTTGCCGTCGGCGTGGAGAACCTTCACGGCCTGGTTCGGCTTGATGGAACCGGAATTGATACGACCGGTGATGATGCGGCCGAGGAAGGGGTTGGCTTCGAGGATCGTGCCGATCATCGTGAACGGACCTTCGTGGACGGTCGGCTCCGGAACATGCTTGAGCACCAGGTCGAGAAGCGGCGTAAGACCCTGATCCTTCGGACCTTCCGGATTGACGTTCATCCAGCCGTCGCGGCCGGAACCGTAGAGGATCGGGAAGTCGAGCTGCTCGTCGGTCGCGTCGAGATTGGCGAAAAGATCGAAGACTTCGTTGATGACTTCTTCGTGGCGGCCATCCGGACGGTCGATCTTGTTGATCGCGACGATCGGACGAAGACCGACCTTCAACGCCTTGGAGACAACGAACTTCGTCTGCGGCATCGGGCCTTCAGAGGAGTCGACGAGAACGATCGCGCCATCCACCATCGAGAGAATGCGCTCGACCTCACCGCCAAAGTCGGCGTGGCCGGGGGTGTCGACGATGTTGATGCGGACACCCTTCCATTCCACCGAGGTCGCCTTGGCGAGAATGGTGATGCCGCGTTCTTTTTCGAGATCGTTCGAGTCCATCACGCGTTCAGCGACACGCTGATTTTCGCGGAACGAGCCGGACTGCTTGAGAAGCTCATCCACCAGGGTCGTTTTGCCATGGTCAACGTGCGCGATGATCGCGATATTGCGAAGTGACATATGTGAAATCTCTGAGGCTGGGGCGCACGCTCTAGAGGACGCGCCTATTAGTTTGGGGCGTCCATACAGTTTTTTTTGCGTTTGCGAAAGGGGGGAACGCGCAAAAGCTGCGGCAAGGCTGTCGCCCCGCCGCATGATAGCGTGTCATCAAATTGTCTTAGGCGTCGCTGCCTGTCAATTCCTCGAAGGTCGAAAGTCCCTTTTTGACAAGCATCGCATCCGGGCTCGGCAGCTTGCCGCGGAAGGCCTTGTATGCGTCTTCCGGATCGACCGAACCGCCGACGGAATAGATATTGTCCTTGAGCTTGCGCGCCATCTCGCCGTTGAAGGCGTCTCCCGTCTCCTCGAAGGCGGCAAAGGCGTCGGCGTCGAGCACTTCCGACCACATGTAGGAGTAATAGCCGGCCGAATAGCCGCCGGAGAAGATGTGCTGGAAGTGCGGCGTCGCATGGCGCATGACGATCGACTTCGGCATGCCGATTTCGGCCAGCACCTCGGCCTGCACCGCCATCGGGTCCTCGACGGCCGTTCTCGTATGAAACGCCATGTCGACCAGCGCCGACGAGGTGAACTCGACGGTATTGAAGCCGGCATTGAAGGTCCGGGCGGCAAGCACCTTGTCGAGCAGGGCCTGCGGCATCGGCTCGCCGGTTTCGACATGCACGGCGTAACGCTTCAGGATAGCGGGCACCGTCAGCCAATGCTCATAGAGCTGCGACGGCAGCTCGACGAAATCGCGCGAAACGCCGGTGCCCGCAACCGAGGGATAGGTGACGTTCGAAAGCATGCCGTGCAGCGCATGGCCGAATTCGTGAAACAGCGTGCGAGCATCGTCGAGCGACAGCAGCGCCGGCTTGCCTTCCGCAGGCTTGGCGAAGTTGCAGACATTATAGATGATCGGCAATTCGCCGTGGCGGCCGTTCTTCAGTTCCAGCCTGTGCTGCGATTGCAGCGAGCTCATCCAGGCGCCTGATCGTTTCGAACTGCGGGCGAAATAATCGCCGAGGAAGAGGGCGACGAGCTTGTCCTCGCGGTCCCTGATTTCGAACACCCTGACGTCAGGGTGATAGGCGGCCACGCCCTTCTTCTCGACGGCCCGGACGCCGAACAGCCGGCCGGCCACGTCGAAGCAGGCTTCGATGATCTTCTCGAGCTGCAGATAAGGCTTGAGCTCGGTCTCGGAGAAATCGAACTTCCGCGCCCGGATCTTTTCGGCATAGTGGCGCCAGTCCCAGGGCATCACCTCGTGGTTCCGGCCTTCCTCGGCAATCAGTGCCGCGATATCGATCTCCTCCTCGCCGGCGCGTTTCACCGCTCGCGCCCAGACAGCCCGCAACAAGCCGTTTACGGCCTCCGCCGTCTTCGCCATCGTATTGTCGAGCTTCAGCTCGGCGAAATTGCCGTAGCCCAGCAGCGTCGCCACCTGATGGCGCAGCGCCAGCGTTTCCCTGATGACGGCGCGATTGTCCGTCTCACCATCATTTTCACCGCGCGCCACCCACGCCTTGAAAGCCTGCTCGCGTAGATCACGGCGCTCCGAAAAGGTGAGGAACGGCTCGATGATCGAGCGTGACAGCGTCACCGCATATTTGCCCTCCTCGCCGCGTTCGCGCGCTGCCCCCGCCATCGCGTCGCGCAGGAATTCCGGCAGGCCCTCGAGCTCGGCGCCATCGGAAAGCACAAGTGCCCAGGCCTTTTCGTCGGCCAGCACGTTCTGGCCGAATTGCGTCCCGAGGCCGGCAAGCTTTTCATTGATCGTGGCGAGTTTTTCCTGCTCGGCCTTCTCAAGCTTGGCGCCCGATTTGACGAAGCCTTTCCAGTGGCGTTCCAGCACCCGTGTCTGTTCGAGCGTCAGGCCCAGGCTGTCGCGGCTCTCCCAGAGCGTGTCGATGCGGGCAAAAAGCGCTGCATTCATCCCGATCTTCGAATAGTGGCGCGACATCTTCGGCGAGATCTCCCGCTCCAGCGCCTGGATCACATCATTGGTATGCGCGCCCGCCTTGTTCCAGAATAGCGACGAAACGCGCGACAGTGCGTCTCCGGCAATCTCCAGCGCCACGACCGTATTGTCGAATGTCGGCGCATCGCCGTTTCCGGCAATCTCGTCGATCTCCCTTTCATGCGCGGCAAGTGCGGCTTCGAAGGCCGCGGCGAAATCGCCGTCGTTCAAGGCATCGAAACGCGGCAGACCGTGAAGACCGTCCCAGGTCACCAGCGCTGGATTGAAATCATGGAAAGAGGACATCGGGGAATTCCTTTTTGGCATGCAAGTGAATCGGCAATATAGGAGAGCCGTCGTAGAATTGGTATGTTGCCGGGAAGGACCTTTTGCCTCGCCTCGCAAATCCGGCGGGCGCCTGCCAAATCCGGTGGACAACAATTGATACGTGAAAATTAACCAATCGTTAACGATTGACGCGAATCACGCACAGACGCTAGTTTTCCGATGTTCTTCTTGTAAGGGGACATGCGCCATGGAAATTTTTTCTGTGCGGTCTTCTCAGAGTTTGCTTTTTAAAAACAATCCTAATAACGCAAAAAGTTCGAAGACCTCTGATATTCAAATCGAGACCAGAGCTCCCGCCCCGGCCTCGTTCCAGATCGAAGACGATGTTGGCGAAGGCCCGGATTTCACCGCGGTCAGCCCTGGAGAACTACGCAATTACGCACGCCAGAGTTTCGACAGCGGCCTGATCGATCAGAACACTTACGCCGCGATCTCCGAACCGCTGCCGATGCATGCTATCGATCCGCTCGGCAACATCGTCGATCTCTCCAGCGTGACCGACGGCACCAGCTTCAATTTCCTCGATTATTACAAGAACCAGCTGCAGGTCGCCATGTCGATCGGCGATGCCGACGAGGTCCAGACGCTGAAATCGATCGTCAATTTCCTGGATGGCTGATCGGGGCATGATGCCGAAAATCTAGGTCAGGCCTTGCGCCAGCCGAGCAGGCCGGGCGTTGCGTGCCAGAGCGCCTGAGCGGCAAATCCCATGAAAAGCACGCCGGAGCAGCGCACGATCAGCCGCTCATGGGCACGATAGAAGCGCCGCACCGTACCGGCGCCGATGATGCCGATCAGGATGATGTCGGCCGTCACGAAACCGACGAACGACACGACGAGCAGCACCGGCAACGCCTCGAAATCGAGCGCACCGGCCGAGCCTGCAACGAGTGCGGTGAAGGTGGCAAGCGCCACCGGATAACCCTTCGGATTGGTAACGCCGAAGATAAGACCGCGGCGAAACGGCCGCTCGACCACAACAAGCGCCTGCCCCTCCGCTTTCGGCTTGGCATTGACGGCGCTCCAGCCGATCCAGGCGAGGTAGAAGCCGCAGGCAAGGCCGAGCAGGTCGAAGACCAAGGTTCCTATCGTCTTTGCGCCGACGATCGCGATCAGCGCCAGCGACGACCAGATGAGATCCCCGACCAGATGCCCCATCATGAAGAAGGCGCCGGCCTTGCGCCCCTGCCCGGCGCCGATGCCGAGCAGCTGCAGAAAGGCGGGTCCCGGAATGAGCACGTAAAAGAGCGCCGCCAGAAAGGCGCCGAAGAGCAAAGACTGCGTCATGGAAATGCTCCGGAGGATGATGACAGCAGACTAAGCGATCACGGCCATCCGTCAAGGGTGGTGCGCTGCCACGAAGAGTGGGATCAGGTAGCAAACGCTACCGGGGCAGCTTTCGGGCCTGAAGTGAACACTGTTCGTTGTTGAAGGATGCGGCTGCTTTGCGCCTCATTTTTGGTCGTAGAAGTCTCTACATTCTGGTCCTGAACCCTCCATTGCAATCAAGTGCAGGGACACGGCTTGCTCTCGGCCAAGCATGCAGCGGCTGAAGTCATCCATTTCTTCGAGAGGCCACCTGTGGCTACTTTCCCCGGTAGTAGCGGATCAGCGGTTGGTGCTCGGCGCTGTCGGGCTGCATGTGACGGCTTAGTATATCGATTTCAAGGTTGGTCGGAGGCGCGAGAAACTCCTTATCGATCAGCACCATCTGGGTTTGAGCCAACTCGCCACTCTTCAACCCGTAGAGCATCCGATAGAAGCCTTCGAACTGGGCCCGATTTTCCCGTTCACTGATATTCTTCATTGGCGAATCAAGGATCAGTAGTTCAGGCAGTGGAGCGTGGAGGTGCGATGCGATACGATGCAGCGCGACTGCGAAACAGCATTTGAACAGCGTCTTCTTGCCGCCACTGCTAAGCGATGTGAAAGTCGAGGCCGTCAAGTCGGCAGGATCGTTGCTGTAGATCGATGGATAAAATGTGGGGGGCTCCAACATGACCCGATCGTTGCGCTGGATCCCGGGAACGCCGGCGAGGACAAGACAATCGATGAAATAGCCGGCGAACCGGTCCAAGCTCGACCTGTCCGATTCCGCCTGTGTCCGCGCTTCCTTGAGCGCTTCACGGGTCGATTGCTCCAGCGCTACAATCACTGCAAGCGCCTCGCGCTGCTCCTGAAGCATCTGCGGCAGCCGGAGCAGCCACTTAATGCTGTTCAGCTCAGCCTCGAGCGCCGCGCGTTCGCGCTCCTTAAGTAACGCCATCGATAGAAAGGCGGTGTCACGCTCAGCCATGACCCGGTTGAGCGCGGCTTCAATCCGTTGCTTTGCCTCAAGCTGCGCATTCTGCAGCACGCCGATCGCCTTCAGATTAACATCAATCGCTTTAATGGCGTCGGTAAGTTCCGCCTGTCGACTTGCAATGTCGACATCAAGGGCGTCGACTTCTGCGGGATCGGCCAGTTCTGCCAAGTCATCCTGCCCGCAGACCTCGCAGCAACCTTGCGGATGGTGCGGCAATTGCTGGGCGCACCGCGGGCATTCGGTGAACTTCACATCGCCGAGGATTTCCCTAGCCACCGCCGATCGCCTGAATTTTAGAGCGAGCATCTCGATTTCATTGCGGTGTCGAAGGTGACGGTCCCGCGTGGCCCGCAGTTCATCCGCATTCTCCTCGAGCGACGCAACCTGCGAACCCAAGAGCCGCGCCTGGGCCGACAGTTGATCGACGGCATGGGTGGTTTGCGTATCACGAAGCGCAACTCTCAACGCGGCTATCTCCGCGTTGGCAGCGGCTATCGCCGCGCGCAGCACGGTTTCACGCTCGTTAATCTGCTGCTCTGATCCGATCCCTACCTCGACCAGGGCACGGTTCAGACTTTCGATCGATGCGGCCCGCGCTGTTCGATTGGCGCGAAGCTGGTCAAGCTCCGCTTCGAGGTCTGCGACCCGCTCGTCATGGTAACCGATCACATAGCGAATCACGTCGCGACTCTTCAGGCGGAGGTAGAATTCCGCAGCCTCCTCGAGATGGAAGAACGAGCTGTCGATGTGATCCTGATCAAGATAGCAATACCAAAGGAGATCGCGGACCGTCAGCCGCACTGCTTTGCTGTCCTCCTTAATCTTGCTTTTACGAACGCGGGGAGGACTGACCCCCGAAAGCCAGAAGATGAGGTCTGAAAGCGTTTCGACGCCTGTTTCGGGAACGGCCTCGCCCGCCGCGACCCGCGCCGGAAGCACCGCCGAATAGGGGCTATCCTGAGTCTGCCAGGTCACAAAGACATTGCTGGCATCGCGCTGGCGCTCCACGGTCAGCGTCGACTGCTCGAGCTCGACGGTCAGTTTCGCGGAAAGGAACTCCGCCTGGAGCGCTGGGGAAAGCTGGATCGTGCCACCGAGGCAATAATCGACCAGTCGCGCGATGCTCGACTTACCGGCACCCATCTGGCCCCAGAAATATGTAACGTCCGAAAAGCTGATCCTTTCGTTGGCTTTGCGAAGGTTTAGATCCAGGGAGACGAGGTTGAATTTCATTGTGTGGCTTCCCCGTCGCTCGGCGCGGTGTCGGCGCCTGAAGCTATTTCCTCACCCCATTTCATGCCGGTGATCTCCGGGACGATCTGGTAGACAAAGTCCTTGAGCTTGGTCGCGGGCATTGCCCCGACCGCCTTCATGATGACGGTCCCGCGCGCAGCTAAATCCTGAAAATCAGGGCGTTCGGATAGGCCGTCGGCCAGCGCACGGCCAGTGTCGGTGAGGCCGATCTCGATCCTTCGCCCGCTCATCGAGAGCGAAATCAGGCCGCGCGCCGACAACAGGCTAAGCCAACGCCGGTAACGACCATCCCAAGGGCCATAGCGGAAGCGGATCATCTTCGTCTCTACCGTAGTGCGTTCGCGCGGCAGGACCGCTGCGCTCTCCGGCGGCTTTCCAAGGCTCAGCAAGGCGCGCTCCAGATACAGCGGATAACGCAGCAGAAAGTCGAGTTTCGCGAGCTTGGTAATGCCTTCGACCGGCTTCCCGTGACTCTTGCCGCGCTTGTCGGCGCTTCGCAGCAAGATAAGTAGACGGGCCAGATGGAGGCTGTCGGCGTTTTCGGCGTCGGCCGCCGCTTTGAGGACGGATAGGCTCATGTCCGTCCGCCCTGCACTGGGAAGCGCTCGCTCCACCAGATCCGGCACTCACTCGTCAGCAGGGCGGCGGTGCCCATCAAGACCTCATAGGGCTGTCCGCCGAGCAGCTCTTTGCGGTCGACCTCGAGTTTGCGAAGGCGAAGGGTGACCTCGTTGAACATCTTCTGCCCAAACGGCTGGCCTGGCGTTTTCGTACTCATATAGGCTTCAAGGCACTCGCCGTGGACGGCCTCCTCCACTTGCCGCAGTTGGTGGCCAGCAGCCCGGGGGTTTTTCGCCTGCTCCTCTAGAAAATGATATTCTGCGGCTTGCTCGCGCGCCTTCATATATTCGACAGTGTCGCCGATGCCCCCTTGTGCGAGCTTCTGTTCCAGCACGCCTTTCGGGCGCGACCCGTCGAGGCTGATGACCGGTTTTCCCTGATAGGCGACCGCCTGAGTGGTGACTGCCGGAGCCGCGATGACGACATCGGCGCACACGATCCGCTTGGACAGCAGGAAGGGGTCGGCGCTGCCACCGGACAGAAAGTCCCTCACATGACGATCAGGATCCGTAACGTGGATCGAAGCCGCTTTATGAAACATTGAGACAAGCCCATCGCGAAGGTCGGTCAGTTCGGACGTGGTCAGCGCGGCGCATTCAGCGAGCGTGCCGAGATGCTCATGTGCAAGGGACGCGTCAAATTCTTCCCGGGACGGCGCCTTGATAAACGACAGGCGCTTCAACACATCGAGCAAGCGCGGCGGCGCGGCGCCCAGTCCAGCAGCCAATTTGTCGAATGCCGTGCGATAGGGCTCCTTGATGTCACCCACAAACGCGCAACCCTTTACATGCGCGACCATGATACGCGGGCATCTTCCGCGCCGGACAAAATCGGTGCTTTCCGCTGTGATGCTGTCGATCTCTGAATTCGATACGAAAAAGAAGTCGCCAATCTGCTGGGGATAAGATTCAAGCAGGTCAACAAAACGCCCGATTGACCGAACCAACGCCGTCGACGTTAATGTCCAGGCACCGTTTTCGGGCTTGGATGTCTTCACCTGATAGCCGTCGAACAGGCCGTCAGACCGTTCAGCGAGGAAATCTTCATGATGTTCGCAATAAAGCGAGATATACCCAAGCGATCCGCGACGCACTGCCAGAAGCAAAACCACACCATATTGATGCTGGTACCGGAAATTCCGTTCGGTTTGATCGCCGGGGTCGTTGCTTCGGGTCTCCTCTATCCGCGGAGACGTCATCTTCTTTCCGCTTGATCCGCCATCACTCAAGTGTAGCGGCCTTGTTCATCGACTTCATGATTGCCCCTCGTCCCGCGTTAAGCTATCTACAACCTGCTTGCCCTGCAATAGCTTCATGTGTGTAGTCGCGGTTGTCAGACCGGGCCTATTTTCATGAGCATACGGGGACTTGGAGCTGTCGACGATGTGCTTGCGCCCGATCCAACTTAGAAGCCGTCGAACGAGCTGCGCGCGGCGCATCTGATAAGAGCAGACGTCCATGCCCGACCGCGGCATGGCTTGAATTAGTCACAAGCCGCCGACAACAGCGTCGGCCGACGAATGACGGCAAATTCGCTATCGCGTCCCAAACCTGCCAGACCGGTGTCGGCCCCGTAGCGGTCGTCTATCCAAGCCGAGCCGATGTCCGTTGTTGATGCAATCCGACCATCCAGAACGCTCTAAGAGTTTGGTGGCGTTTGCCACCTCACTCCACGAAAAAGCCCGCGCGGCAATGCCGGCGGGCTGATATCCGGTTCGAAGGTGAACCGTGATTATTTCACGAGGTTGCGCTTGGCGAGCGTGCGCAGGCGCAACGCATTGAGCTTGATGAAGCCGGCCGCATCCTTCTGGTCGTAGGCGCCCTGATCATCCTCGAAAGTGACGAGCTTGTCGGAATAGAGCGACTTGTCGCTTTCACGGCCGATGACCATGACATTGCCCTTGTAGAGCTTCAGCGTCACTTCGCCTTCGACATGCTCCTGGCTCTTGTCGATCAGCGCCTGCAGCATCTCGCGCTCCGGCGAGAACCAGAAGCCGTAATAGATCAGCTCGGCGTAACGCGGCATGATGTCGTCCTTGAGATGGGCGGCACCACGGTCAAGCGTGATCGATTCAATGGCGCGGTGCGCCGTAAGCAGGATCGTGCCGCCTGGCGTCTCGTAGACGCCGCGCGACTTCATGCCGACAAAACGGTTTTCGACGAGGTCGAGACGGCCGATACCGTTGTCGCGGCCATAATTGTTGAGCGCAGCCAGCAGCGTCGCCGGGCTCATGCGCACGCCGTTGATCGAGACCGCATCACCCTTTTCGAAGCCGACCTTGATGGTCGTTGCCTTATCGGGGGCTGCCTCAGGCGAAATGGTGCGCATATGCACATATTCAGGCGCCTCCTGGGAGGGGTCCTCGAGAACCTTGCCTTCGGACGAGGAATGCAGAAGGTTGGCATCGACCGAGAATGGCGCCTCGCCCATCTTGTCCTTGGCAACCGGGATCTGATGCTGTTCGGCAAAGGCCAGCAGATCCGTGCGGCTCTTGAACGCCCAGTCGCGCCACGGCGCGATGATCTTGATGTCGGGGTTCAGGGCATAGGCGGAGAGTTCGAAACGGACCTGGTCGTTGCCCTTGCCGGTCGCGCCGTGGGCGATCGCATCGGCGCCGGTCTTCTTGGCGATATCGATCAGATGTTTGGAAATCAACGGACGGGCGATCGACGTGCCGAGCAGGTAGACGCCCTCGTAGACGGCATTGGCACGGAACATCGGGAAGACGAAATCGCGCACGAATTCCTCGCGCACATCCTCGATATAGATCTCCTTGATGCCGAGCATCTCGGCCTTCTTGCGCGCCGGCTCCAGCTCTTCGCCCTGGCCGAGATCGGCGGTGAAGGTGACGACTTCGGCGCCGAGCTCCGTCTGCAGCCACTTCAGGATGATCGAGGTGTCGAGACCGCCGGAATAGGCGAGAACGACTTTCTTCACGTCTTTGTATGATGCCATGATGATGAGGTCCGTTGCATAAAAGGCCGGCGAAAACCCGGTGTCGCGGCACTTTTAGCGAGATTGGCGCGTGACGCAAGGCCAAGTGCGACGGTGATGGTGCCGATAGCGTTTGACAGGGCGAAAGCGGAGCCCATATTCGCCAGCGTCCGCAAATGCTCGAGGAGAGGCTGCCCCCGTGACGAATATTCAAGACATTTTCAAGAAGCCCAATGTTGCCGTCATCACCGGCGGCGCCTCCGGCATCGGTCTTGCCGCAGCGAGATATTTCGCCGGACGCGGCATGAGCGTCGCCATTGCCGATCTCGGCGGCGATCGGCTGGCCGACGCCGCCAACGAACTCAAGGCCATCGCCGGCGAGGAAAATGTGATGGCGGTCGAGACCGACGTCGCCAGCAGAGACTCGCTGGAAGCGCTCGAGCGCGCCGTGCTCCAGCGTTTCGGCCGTGTGCACGTGCTGATGAACAATGCTGGTATCGGCCCGGAAACCTCGATCTTCAGCCCGCAGGCGAACTGGGACAATATCTTCGCCGTCAACCTGATGGGCGTGATCAACGGCACGCGCACCTTCGGCCCGAAGATGCTGTCGCATGGCGAGCCGGGCCTGATCATCAACACCGGCTCCAAGCAGGGCATCACCACGCCGCCCGGCAACCCCGCCTACAACATCTCCAAGGCTGGTGTGAAAGTCTTCACCGAAGCATTGCAGCATGAGCTTCGCAATACCGAAGGCGGAAAGATCTCCGCCCATCTTCTGATCCCCGGCTTCGTGTTCACCGGCCTCACCAAGGGCGACCGCGCGGAAAAACCGGCCGCCGCCTGGACGCCGGAACAGACCGTCGATTTCATGGTCGAAAGCCTCGAACGCGGCGATTTCTATATTCTCTGCCCCGACAATGATGTGGCGCGTCCGGTCGACGAGCGCCGCATGCTCTGGGCGGCCGGCGATATCATTGAGAATCGTCCGCCGCTGTCACGCTGGCACAAGGACTACGCCGACAAGTTCAAGGCCTTCCTCGAACAGAAGTAATCGGTACCATCAGAAGGTTTGATTGGTAATTTTCTGAAAGCCGGGTAGGAGATCCCCAGATCCTTTCCGGCTTTCAGAGTGTGTCATGGATTTTCTGCCCAACCTGCCGACTCTTCTGGCCTTTGCCGCCGCGACGCTGCTGCTTGCGGCGACTCCTGGCCCCGACATGACGCTGTCGATCAGCCGCGCGCTCGCCCAGGGCAAGAAGGCGGCGCTCTTCGTTGTCGTCGGCACCAGCCTCGGCATCGTCGTCCACACCATGCTGGTCGCTTTCGGCATTTCGGCGCTGATCACCGCCTCGCCGACCGCCTTCCTGATCCTGAAGACCGGCGGTGCCGCCTATCTGCTCTGGCTGGCGGTACAGGCGATCCGTTTCGGTTCGAAGCTCACCGTCGCCAAGGTCGAGGAGCAGAAGGGCACGCCACTTTCCAACATCTCGTCGGGCTTCTGGGTCAATCTTCTGAACCCCAAGGTCATCATCTTCTTCATGACCTTCCTGCCGCAATTCGTCAGCGCCGGCGATCCGGCCGTCACCCAAAAGCTACTCTTTCTCGGCTTCTGCTTCATCCTGATCGGCATGCCGGTCAATGCCAGCGTCGTCTTTGCCGCCGACTGGCTGGCCTCCTGGCTGCAGAACAACAAGAAAGTGCTGCGCGGCATGGACTATACCTTCGCCGGCGTCTTCTCGGTCTTCGCTGCGAAGATCCTGCTCACCCAGGCGAAATAGCCCGCGGTCGGCTTATCGATCCGCCCGCGGTCGGTTGATCGATCCGCCCGAGGTCGTGAAACGATCCGCCGCCAGCTACACCAATATTCGCGAGACGCCACGCCGGAGCAGGCTGTGACCGCGAATTTCGTCATCTTCCAAATTTATTCCATGCCTTTCGCGCGATTACTTGTGATCAACATATGATCGTAAGTCGGCAATTGTGGCTAGGCCACGCCACCTTCGCTGCCCACATATCCTTTACGGCTCACGAAGAGCTAGCTTGAAAGGATAAGTCCTTGATTACGTTACGCAATATCATAACGGCAGGAGTTGTTGCGCTGACGTTTGCCGCCACGTCCCTTACAGCGACAACGCCTGCCTTGGCTCACGGCGGCAGAGGCCATGGCGGCTTCTCGCGCGACGGCGGCCACTTCGACGGTGGTGCGCATATGGGCGGCGGCAATTTCGCCGATCGCGGCTTCGGAGCGCATCATTTCGGCGGAGCCGGCCATTTTGGCGGACATCGCGACGGCCGTTTCGCCTTCCACGATAGAAATCGTCTGTTCTTCGGCGATGACGACTATGACCCGGAACAGTGCCAGCCGGAATGGCTCAACCAGTACGGCCATCGCGTGCTGGTGGAAGTCTGCTCTTGATGACGGTCCCCCTGGCCTCTGAGGACAATCCGCCGCGGTCGGTTGATCGATCCGCTCGCGGTCGGTTGGCCGATCCGCCCCCGCGGTCGTGAAACGATCAGCTGCCCGCTAACCGATCAGCCCGCTGTCGGCCTAGCCGATCAGCAACGCGTCATCATCCAACGTCTGGCCGCGCATCTTGCGGAACATCGCGATCAGGTCCTCGACCTGCAATGTCTTGCGGCTGTCGCCGGCGACATCGAGCACGATCTCTCCGCCATGCAGCATCACCGTCCGGTGGCCGTAGTCGAGCGCCTGGCGCATCGAATGCGTCACCATCAGCGTCGTCAGCTTGCGCTCGGAAACGATCTTCTGGGTCAGGCCCATGATGAATTCCGCCATGCCGGGGTCAAGCGCCGCCGTATGTTCGTCGAGCAGCAGCACCTCCGAGCCCGCCAGCGTCGCCATGACGAGCGAGACCGCTTGGCGCTGGCCGCCGGAAAGCAGGTCCATGCGGTCCTTCATGCGGTTCTCCAGCCCGAGATTGAGCTCGGCGATCCTCTCGCGAAAATGGTCGCGCCGTTTTGCGCCAAGCGCCGAAACGAGCCCGCGCCGTTCGCCGCGACGCGCCGCAAGGGCCAGGTTCTCCTCGATCGACAAGGCACCGCAGCTTCCGGTCAGCGGGTCCTGGAAGACACGGGCGACAAGTCCGGCGCGCGCCGCCGTCGTCTTGCGCGTCACGTCGCTATTGCCGATCAGCACCTGCCCTTCGCTTGCCAGCACATCGCCGGCGAGCACGCCGAGCAGCGTCGATTTGCCGGCGCCGTTCGAGCCGATGACGGTGACGAAGGAGCCTTCCTCGATCGTCAGGCTGACACCCGAGAGCGCCTGCTTCTGCAGCGGCGTGCCGCGCCCGAAGACGACCTTGATGTTCTTGAGGTTGATCACGACGCGGCACCTCCGCGCAAACGGGGAAGGATGAGCGCCACGGTCACCAGCACGGCCGTGACGAAATTGAGGTCGGACGCCTGCAGGCCGATGACGTCGCTCGAAAGCGCCAGCTGGATCGCGATGCGATAGAGGATCGAGCCGAGCACGCAGCCGATCAACGCGATCAGCAGACCGCGCCGCCCGAGCAGCGTCTCGCCGATGATGACGGCAGCCAGACCAACGACGATCGTGCCGACGCCCGAGGTGACGTCGGCAAAGCCGTTCGTTTGGGCAAACAGCGCACCGCCGAGCGCCACCAGCGCATTGGAGATCGCCATGCCGAGATAGATCTGCCGGCTGGTATCGACGCCCTGGGCCCGCGCCATCCTTGCATTGGCGCCGGTCGCCCGCATTGCCAGCCCCGCATCACTCTCCAGGAAACGCCAGACCAGGATGAGCGCGATGACGACCAGAACACCGACGAAGAGCGGCCGGACGTAGAAATCGCGAAGGCCGTGGCCGAAGAACGGGCTGATCATCGTGTCGGCATTGATGAGGGCGACATTGGGTTTGCCCATCACGCGCAGATTGACGGAAAACAGTGCGATCATCGTCAGGATCGAGGCGAGCAGGTTGAGGATCTTGAAGCGCACGTTGAGCAGCGCCGTCACCATGCCGGCAGCGGCGCCGGCTGCCATGGCGATCAGAGCCGCAAGCCAGGCATTGACGCCGGCAATGATCAGCACGGCCGTCACCGCCGCGCCAAGCGGAAAGGAGCCATCGACCGTCAAGTCGGGGAAATCCAGAACACGGAAGGCGAGATAGACGCCGAGAGCGACGAAGGAATAGACCAGTCCGAGTTCGACGGCCCCCCAGAATGCGATTTGGCTCAAGGCTTCCGCCCCTCTTCTGTCCGTTTCCGCTCCGCGCCCTGCGCGAAACATCAGGCTTTTAATACCATCAGCCGCCCCCGTGTGGAACGGGAGCGGCTGCAAACTCGATCAGCGACGGCAGTCGCCTTGTTATTCGATGACTTTGGTAGCGCGGGAAAGCACGCTCTGCGGCAGGGTGACGCCCATCTTCTCGGCCGCAGCCTTGTTGACGACGAGGTCGCTGCCGGCGGCAGTCTTGACCGCGATGTCGCCCGGGTTCTCGCCCTTCAGCACGCGCACGACGATCTCGCCGGTCTGCTTGCCGACATCATAATAGTTGAAGCCGAGGGCGGCGATCGAGCCACGCGAAACCGAATCCGTATCGGCGGTAAAGAGCGGCAGCTTGCTCTCCTCGGCCACCGCGACAGCGCCTTCGAGCGCGGAGATGATCGTGTTGTCGGTCGGAATGTAGATCACATCGGCGCGGCCGACGAGCGCGCGTGTCGCACCCTGGACCTCGGCCGATTTGGTGGCAGCCGATTCGACTACCTTCAGGCCAGCCTTTTCGGCTTCAGCTTTCAACACGGCGAGCAGCGAAACGGAATTCGCCTCGCCGGAATTGTAGAGATAGCCGATGGTTTTCGCATCGGGCAGGATTTCCTTGATCAGCGCCAGGTGCTCGGCGACCGGCGACATATCGGAAAGGCCGGTGACATTGCCGCCGGGCTTGTCCATGTTCTTGACGAGCTGGGCGCCGAGCGGATCGGACACGGCCGTGAAGACGACAGGAATGTCGCGCGTCGAGGAGACGACGGCCTGGGCCGAGGGTGTCGAGATCGGCACGATGACATTGGGCTCGTCGCCGGCGAACTGGCGGGCGATCTGGGCCGCCGTCGCCGGATTGCCCTGCGCCGATTCGAACACGAATTTCAGGTTCTCGCCTTCCTTGTAGCCGGCGGCCGTCAGCGCATCGAGAACGCCCTTGCGCGCCGCATCCAGCGCCGGATGTTCGACGATCGCCGTCACGGCGACGGTGACATCATCGGCCTTTGCGGGCAGGGAAAGGGCCAAAGTGGCGGCAAGAGCGAGCAAAATCGGGCGCATGGGTATCCTCCTGAATGATTTTGGGGGCACTTTTAGGAAAAGTGCCCCCTGAAATCAATCGCGGAGAATTGTAGCGAGGATCAAACTTGCTGATCAGTCGTCGGCGCCATGATTGGCGATCATCATCGCCTCGAAGGCCAAACGATCGGTCTTGCGCATGCGTTCCGACTCCGATTTCAGCTGGCCGCAGGCGGCAAGAATGTCGCGACCGCGGGGTGTGCGGATCGGCGAGGCATAGCCTGCCGAATTGATGAAATCGGCGAACTTCTCGATCTGCTCCCAGTCCGAACACTGGTAATTGGTGCCGGGCCACGGATTGAACGGAATGAGGTTGATCTTTGCCGGCACGCCCTTCAGGAGCTTGATCAGCCCCTTGGCGTCTTCCAGGCTGTCGTTGACATCCTTCAGCATCACATACTCGAAGGTGATGCGCCGTGCGTTCGAAAGGCCAGGATAGGTCCGGCAGGCTTCGATCAGCTCCTTCAGCGGATACTTCTTGTTGATCGGCACCAGAAGGTCGCGCAGATCGTCGCGCACCGCATGCAGCGAAATCGCCAGCATGACGCCGATTTCCTCGCCGGTGCGGAAGATCTCCGGCACAACGCCAGAAGTAGAAAGCGTCACGCGGCGCCTGGACAGCGACAGGCCGTCACCATCCGTGGCGATCAGCAATGCCTGTTTGACGGCATCGAAGTTATAAAGCGGCTCACCCATGCCCATCATGACGATGTTGCTGACCTTGCGGCCCTCGGCAGGCATGATCGTGCCCTGCGGCGCTTCACGGTCCGGGAAATCCCCAAGCCGGTCGCGGGCAAGCAGCAGCTGCGAAAGAATTTCCTCCGCCGTCAGGTTGCGCACCAGACGCTGCGTCCCGGTATGACAGAAGGAACAGGTGAGCGTGCAGCCGACCTGGCTGGAAAGACAGAGCGTACCGCGGCCCTCTTCCGGAATGTAGACGGCCTCGATCTCGACTGGACGCCCGGCGCCGCGGGCGGGAAAGCGCAGCAGCCATTTACGCGTGCCGTCGTTGGAGACCTGCTCCTCGACGATCTCGGGACGTTCGATGGTGAAATGCTGCTTCAGCATCTCCCGCATGTCCTTGGCGACATTCGTCATATGGTCGAAGTCAGAGACCCCGCGCACATAGATCCAGTTCCAGAGCTGCGAGACGCGCATCTTGATCTGCTTCTCGGCCACACCCTTTTCCCGGAGTGCCGCCCCCATCTCCTCGCGTGACAGCCCGATCAGGGACGGCTTCTCGAAGCCGGAAGCGGCACGAGGCGCCTGAGGCGTGATGACATCAATCGCATCCATGACGGACATAGTCTTTCATCCCGAATTCGAACACGTAACCGCCCCGCAAACCCTGCGAACTTCAGGGCTGAGCCGGAAGACTGGCGGGTGCATGACGGCACATTGGCAGAAATTGAATGGCGGAACGGCGACTGATATCGCGATCTGTCCGCTGTTGCGCGGCCTTTAGCATCATTTTGCCCGCGCGTCACTATAGATGGAAACGACAAGAGCCGGCGCAAGGCCGGCCCTCGAAGCTCTGACAACAAAAAAGCTTACTTGCAGGTTTCGATCTGCTTCAGCGCAGCCGAGATACCCGAAAGCGAATAGCTGTAGGAGGTGCCGGTGCCCTTGCGCGAAACGGCATTGACCGTCATCGAATGACCGGTCTTCATCGCAGCGACGAGGGCCGGCTCCTGGGCAGCGTTCTCGACCCAGCCGGCCTTGTCCTTGGTGAACATTACGAAGGTCTTGTTGTCGATGACGACGTTGATCTTCGAATTTTCCTTGACCGTGTAGCCCATCATCGCCTGCGGCTCGTAGGAGATATTCTGGCCCGGACGCTGGGAGACGATGAAGAAATTGTCGCCGTGGTCGACGCTTGCCGGCTGCTTTGCCGTCGGAACGGACAGCACGTAGCAGACGGTGCTGCTGCCCGACTTGTAGGAGTAAGCGCCCCATGCCTGGAACTGCTGGATGCGGTTCGGCGCGGCCTGCTGCGCTGTCGCAACTCCGGCCATAACAAGGGTGAGTGCGAGAGCGGATACGATACTTTTTACAAACATGGATTCCTGCCGGTTCTTGCGATTCAAGGCCCGAAGCGATCATAGCGGGCGCCGCATAATCACGATCTGCTTTATTTTGACTTAATTCAGGTTACCAAATGGTCAACGATAGCTGCGATTTGTATGTGCCTGTGTCATTTCAGCTCGAGTGTCAATTTTCGCCCCTTTGACGGTATCGACCGCGACACCGTGCCCCAATGGCACTGGCCGTCCGTTCGGCTGAATTTAAGACACAAAGATTCAGGCAAGAGTTTGACCTTTCCCAAATCCGTTGTACCTCAGTAAGACTTGGAAATCCGAGACGAAATTATTGCCGCAGGGGGCTGGTGAGGGGATATGGATGCCGAGGAAAGACAGCGTTTCGCTGCCCTCGCGAAGGCCGTCGCGAACGATCGCGACCAGCAGGCCTTTTCCATCCTGTTCGACTATTTCGCACCCCGCCTGAAAGCCTGGCTGATGCGCCAGAGGATGACATCAGGCGAGGCCGAGGAACTGGTCCAGGAGATCATGATCGTGCTCTGGCACAAGGCAGAGCTCTACGATGCCACGCGATCTTCCCTCTCGACCTGGCTTTTCCGTATTGCCCGTAACCGCCGCATCGACATGCAGCGGCGCGCCAACACCCGCATCTTCGATGAGACCGATCCGGCCCTGCAGCCGCCGGCCGATATCGGCGCGGAAGAAATCATCGCCAATGACGATCGCGACGCCAAGATACGCGCCGCCGTCGGCCAATTGCCGGAGGAACAGCGCGACATGCTGCGAGCCGCCTTCTTCCTCGGTCAATCGCATTCGGAGATCGCCGAAGCGACCGGACTGCCGCTCGGCACGGTGAAGTCGCGTATCCGGCTTGCCTTCGGCAAGCTCCGCAAGGTGCTGGAACGCGAAATCGCCTGACGAATGTCGCCCAAAGTGGGCAGCGGTTTTGGAAGGACGAAAGATCGCGACGCGCTTTAGATCGTCTTCATCGCTTCTTCCGGCCGGTCGGCGAGAACGCGGTCGGCCGCTTCGTAGTGGCCCGGCCGGATGTGGCCGCGCACCATGGCGAAGGCAGCCGAGAGCACGGCGATGTCGTCGGAAAAGCCGATGACGGCGAAAATATCCGGGATCATGTCGATCGGCATGACGAAATAGGCGAGTGCTGCAAGCAGTACGCCGCGCACCTTCGTCGGCGTCTGCGGATCGAGCGCGCAATAGAAACCGGCAACGACATCGCGCGAGAACGGGATCTGCCGCACGGCCCGCCGGAATGTCGGCCAGAATTTCTGCCTGACGGTCTTCTCGCGCCGGCTCTGGGTGTCCTCGTCGCCCGGCAACAGGATTTCCCCGAATTTGACCTCGTCCATCCCTGCATCCCTTTTGTCCATGCGAACATATGGTGACGGCGCCCAGTCTTTCAATCGGCCCCTTCAATCGGCCCCGCTTTCAAGCAACACGTCGCGCCGCCGCCTTCTCCATGGCTTTGGCGAGCTTGAAATCCAGCTCCGTCAGTCCGCCGGCATCATGCGTGTTCAGCGTCACATCCACCCTTGAATAGACGTTGAACCATTCGGGATGGTGGTTGAGCTTCTCGGCCGCAAGTGCTGCCTGCGTCATGAAACCGAAAGCCTCGACGAAATTTGCGAACTTGAACGTCTTCGATATTGACGAACCCGCATCATTGAGCGCCCAGCCCGAAAGCTCGGTCAGCTCAGCCTCAACCGCCGTCCGTTCCAGTTTTTCCATTTTCATGCCATGCTCCTCTTCTCTGTCCGACAGGTTCACCGATGAAACGCATCAGCATCCTTTTCGTTTGCATGGGCAATATATGCCGTTCTCCACTCGCGGAGGGAATTTTTGGCCACCTCGTCGCCGAGGCCGGCTTGACCGGCGATTTTACGATCGCTTCCGCCGGCACCGGCGGCTGGCATGAAGGCGATCCGCCCGACCGGCGTTCGATCGCCACCGCGAAAAATCACGGCATCGACATATCGGGGCAGCGCGCCCGGCGCATTCAGCCGAGGGATTTCAGGGATTTCGATCTGATCCTCGCCATGGACCGTGACAACCTGGCGGCACTCGAAAAGAGCGCGCCGCATGGGGCGAATATCCGCCTTTTCGGTGATACCGCGCTGGGAACGGGAGAGGATATTCCCGATCCCTATTATGGCGGCCCTGAAGGTTTCGAGCTGGTCTACACCAGGCTCTTGACCGGCTGCTGCAGGCTGCTCGAAACGCTGGGCGTCGAGCGTGCCTCGTGCAACGGGAACACTTCCTCGGTGAGGTAAGGCCCTCCACCGACCGATTCGCGCGACGAAAGCAGCACGAAGCGCGGTGCGGTGAAGGTTGTTGTGTGGAAGTTGCCGCGTCCGGCCAGATATTGCACGACATCGTCGAGCCGCGAGGATTTCAGCCGCGCCAGCGTCACATGCGGCATGAATTTGCGGGGATCCGGCGGCAGCCCGATGCGCTGGCAGATCCGCTCGATCTCGCCCTGCAGGGCATACATTTCAGGCGATTGCGAGACGCCGGCCCAGACCGAATGCGGTTTCTTCGAGCCGAAGGAACCGATGCCTTCCAGCCGGAACTGGAATTCCGGCCGGTCGATCCGGTCGAGGCGTTCAACGATTTCATCGGCCGTGCGGCCGTCGACATCACCGATGAAGCGCAGGGTGATGTGGTAATTCTCCACATCGATCCATCGTGCTCCGGGGAGGCCACCGCGCAGCAATGAAAGACTCATCGCCGCATTGCGCGGAATTTCGAGGGCGGTAAACAGTCTCGGCATCACGAGCACTCCCCGAATCTTTTGCAGGTGCTCACACGGAATCATGCAATCAATAACCGCGCAAGCCCCTATTTCTTCACAGAAGAAATCGTTTCGACGAAATTTGTGACAGCAGGCTCCATCTTTTCGACCATGACGTCGACACCTTTCGTATTTGGATGCATGCCGTCGTCAAGCTTCAACCCAGCCTCCAGCGCGACGCCGTCGAGGAAGAAGGCATAGAGTGCAAGCCCATGTTTTTCCGAGAGCTTCTGGTAGATCGGGTTGAATCGTGCGGCATAATCCGCTCCCATGTTCGGCGGCGCTATGATACCGGCGAGCAGCACGGCAATCCCTCGCTCCTTTAGCCGGATAATCATCTGATCGAGATTCTTCGCGCTCTCCTCTGGCGGGATGCCGCGCAACGCATCATTGGCGCCAAGCTCGAGAATGACCCCATCGGTGCCGTCGGGTACCGACCAGTCGATGCGCGCAAGGCCCCCTGTCGTCGTGTCGCCGGAGACCCCGGCATTGGCGATGGTGACATCGAGCCCCTTCGCTTTCAGGGCCGCCTGCAGCTTTTCCGGAAAGCCGTCGCCGGGCGGCAACTGATAGCCCGCCATCAAACTGTCCCCGAAACCGACGAGATTGATTGTCCGGGCATTGGCTCCAGTGGCAAGGATCAGCGAGACGGCGATGACGGTGAATTGAAGGGCGGCAACTTTAAATCTCATGCTGGCTTCCCTAGATTGGCGAAGTGCCGTTATGCGGCCATTCGATTACGGACTTATATAGGGCGATTTCTGTTGGCAAAAACCATTATCGAGTTGAAGGGCGCCGATCTGACCCTCGGCAGCGCAGCCGCCTCCGTCCATGTGCTGAAGGGCATCGATCTCGATATCGCGGCCGGCGAATCCGTCGGCATCGTCGGCCCTTCCGGTTCCGGCAAATCCACCCTGCTGATGGTGCTTGCCGGGCTGGAGAAACTCGACAGCGGCGAGATCAACATCAACGATACGCCCCTCCACAGCCTCAGCGAGGACCAGGTCGCCGATTTCCGCGGCCGCAACATCGGCATCGTCTTCCAGTCCTTTCATCTGATCGCCAACATGACGGCGCTGGAAAACGTCGCCGTGCCGCTCGAACTCGCCAATGTCAGCAACGCCTTTGAGATCGCTCATCGCGAGCTGAAGTCGGTCGGCCTCGGCGAACGGCTGAACCACTATCCCGGCCAGCTTTCCGGCGGCGAACAGCAGCGCGTGGCGATCGCCAGGGCGCTCGCCCCCTCGCCTGCCCTGCTGATCGCCGACGAGCCGACCGGCAATCTCGATACCGAGACAGGCCGCCAGATCGCCGACCTTCTGTTCTCCAAGCAGGCCGAACGCGGCACGACCCTGCTTCTCGTCACCCACGACGTCTCGCTCGCAAACCGATGCTCGCGCCAGATTCGCGTCCGCTCCGGCAGGATCGAAGGCGACAGCGCCGCCCGCCGCAGCGAAGCGGCGATCGCATGAGGATAATCACCCCACGCGTCTCGCTCGCTTTTCGCCTGGCGCTGCGTGAGCTGCGCGGCGGCATCCGCGGCTTCTACATCTTCCTTGCCTGCATCGCGCTCGGCACCGGCGCCATTGCCGCCGTCAACTCCGTTTCGCAGTCGATCACCGACACGATCGCCTCGCAGGGGCAGGAACTGTTGGCAGGCGACGTCCGCTTCGAACTCAACAACCGCGAAGCCACGCCTGAGGAGTTGGGTTCCCTCGAAGGCCTCGGCACCGTTTCAGTGTCGACAGGCCTGCGCTCGATGGCCCGCAAGCCCGACGGTTCCGATCAGGCGCTGGTCGAGGTCAAGGCTGTCGACGACGCCTACCCGCTTTATGGCAAGTTCGTCGCCGAGCCGGACTATCCGCTTGCAGCCCTGCTTTCGGGCCAAGGCGGCACCTATGGTGCGGTCGCAGCGCCACTGCTTCTCGATCGGCTCGGGCTTGCGGTCGGCGACGAATTGCTGCTCGGCAACGTCAAGCTCAGCATCACCGGCACCGTGAAAACCGAGCCGGATGCACTATCGGAAGGTTTCGGCTTTGCGCCGCGTCTGCTTGTCAGCCGCCAGGCGCTCCAAGCCTCCGGGCTGATCCAGACCGGAAGCCTGGTCGAACATGCCTACAAGATCCGGCTGGATGACAAGGGCGCGATGTCGGGCATCCAGGCGCGCGCCTCGAAGGAATTCCCCTCCGCCGGCTGGGCGATCCGCACCAGCGACCGTGCCGCGCCCTCGCTCACCGAAAACATCACCCGCTTCTCGCAGTTCCTGACGCTGGTCGGCCTCACCGCACTGATCGTCGGTGGCGTCGGTGTCGCCAATGCGGTGCGCGCCTTCCTCGATTCCAAACGCACCACCATCGCCACCTTCAAATGCCTCGGCGCCCCGGCGCAGGTCGTCGTTCTGATCTATCTCTTCCAGATCGCCATCATCGCTCTCGGCGGCATCCTGATCGGCCTCGTCATCGGCGCCCTGTCGCCGATGCTGGCCGCGCAGTTCCTGGCGCAATTCCTGCCGGTCTCGACCGCGCCGACCCTCTACCCCGGCGCCCTGCTGCTCGCCACGTTCTTCGGCATCCTGACGACGCTCGCCTTCGCCATCCTGCCGCTCGGCCACGCCCGCGAAGTGCCGGCGACCGCACTGTTCCGCGAGCAGGGCTTCGAGGCCCGCCACCTGCCCTCCTGGCCCTACATCCTGCTTGCCGCCCTATTCATGGCCGCCCTTGCCGGGCTTGCCATCCTCACCGCCTATGACCGCTTCATCGCTGTCGTCTTCGTTGGCGCGATCGTCTTCGCCTTCGTCGTCCTGCGCCTCGTCGCCGCGCTGATCGCCTGGCTCGCGCGCCGCAGCCCGCGCGTCAATTCGCCGGCACTGCGGCTTGCGATCGGCAATATCCACCGCCCCGGCGCACTGACGCCCTCAGTCGTGCTCTCGCTCGGCCTTGGCCTGGCATTGCTGGTGACCCTGACCCTGATCGACGGGAACCTGCGCCGGCAGCTGACCGGCCGCATGAACGAGGGTGCGCCGAACTTCTTCTTCGTCGATATCCAGAGCGCCGAGGTCGGCGCCTTCCGCGATCTCGTCCAGGGCCAGGCGCCGCAGGGCAAGCTCGTCGAAGTGCCGATGCTGCGCGGCCGGATCATCGCCTTCAACGGCGAGGACGTCACCAAGATGAACGTGCCGGCCGCCGGCCGCTGGGTGCTGAACGGCGATCGCGGCATCACCTATGCCGAAACCCTGCCTGACAACGCCGCCCTCACCGAAGGCAAATGGTGGGACAAGGATTACAGCGGCGAGCCACTCGTCTCTTTCTCCTCGGAAGAGGCACATGAGCTCGGCCTCAAGATCGGCGATAAAGTCACCGTCAACGTGCTCGGCCGCAACATCACGGCGAAAATCGCTAATCTGCGCCGCGTCGAGTGGGAATCGCTTTCGATCAATTTCGTCATGGTCTTCTCGCCGAATACCTTCCGCGGCGCCCCGCATGCGTGGCTGGCGACCCTGACCGATCCCTCTTCGACACCGGCCGAAGATGCGGCGATCCTGAAAACCGTCACCAACACCTATCCGACGATCACCAGTGTGCGCGTCAAGGACGCGATCGATATCGTCAACCAGCTGGTCGCACAGCTCGCGACCGCGATCCGCGCTGCGGCCTCCGTCGCCCTTTTCGCTTCCATCCTCGTCCTTGCCGGCGCGCTTGCCGCCGGAAACCGGGCGCGCACCCACGACGCGGTGGTGCTGAAGACGCTCGGCGCCACGCGCGCCATGCTGATCCGCGCCTTCAGCTACGAATATCTAATCCTCGGCCTCGCGACTGCGATCTTCGCGCTGATCGCCGGCAGCGTCGCCGCCTGGTTCATCGTCGCCCGCATCATGCGTCTGCCCTCGACCTTTCTGCCCGACGTCGCGGGACTGACGCTTGTCACCGCGCTCGTCCTGACCGTCGGCATCGGCCTGATCGGCACCTGGCGCATCCTCGGGCAGAAGGCGGCACCCGTCTTGCGCGAGCTTTGACCGGGCAGCGGCACCCAAACCCTTCACCTTACGGCGATTTAACCGATCGAGCCTTTGCAAGCCTCTTGTTTGCAAAGGGCGAAAGCCTCATATTATCCGCAGGCATGCTGGAGCTCCGCAGCGGCGCCCGGGTCGAAAACCCCGACACCGTATTTCCATCGGAGCTTGTAAGAGGAAACTATGGCTGATCTTCGTAACTATCAAAGCCGCGCTCAGACCGGCGAGATGATTGATCAAGGCCTGCGCGCTTATATGCTCAAGGTCTACAACCTGATGGCGCTGGGTCTGGCGATCACCGGTGTGGCCGCATATCTGTCGTTCCAATTCGCCTTCGCCAATGGTGAGCTGACCGCTTTCGGTCAGGCGATCTATGTAAGCCCGCTGAAGTGGGTTGTCATTCTGGCGCCGCTGGCTCTGGTGTTCTTCCTGAGCTTCCGGATCAATACGATGACGGTGGCCGCCGCCCAGACGACCTTTGCGGTCTACGCCGCGCTCGTCGGCCTGTCGCTCTCGTCGATCTTCCTGATCTACACGGGTCAGAGCGTCGTTCAGACCTTCTTCGTCACCGCCGCCTCGTTCGGCGCGCTGTCGCTTTACGGCTACACGACAAAGCGTAATCTGTCGGCGATGGGCTCGTTCCTGATGATGGGTCTTTTCGGCCTGATCATCGCCTCGATCGTCAACATCTTCCTGGCGTCGTCCGCCGTGCAGTTCGCGATCTCGGTACTCGGCGTACTGATCTTCGCAGGCCTCACGGCCTACGATACGCAGCGGATCAAGGAATTGTACCTGGAAGCCGATGACGTCGCCGTGGCCGGCCGCAAGGCGATCATGGGTGCGCTGACGCTCTATCTCGACTTCATCAACCTCTTCATGTTCCTGCTGCAGTTCATGGGCAACCGTAAATAAGCAGGGCAGACTGAGATCGAAAAGGCGGCTTCGGCCGCCTTTTTTGTTGCGCAGGCTTTCACGGAATGGTTTTAGAAAGCCCCTGCCGCCCTTATGGATATGCTGCTGAAATGTCCTTCCTCCTGCGCGATGCTTCGAACGCCGATATTCCCGCCATTGCCGATATCTATCGCGAATCGGTCCTGAACGGCGTCGCGAGCTATGAGATCGTCCCGCCCTCCGAGGCCGAGATGGCGCAACGTTTTGCGGCCATCGTCGGCCAGCAATATCCCTATATCGCAGCCATCGGCACGGACGGGGCCTTGCTCGGCTACGCCTACGCCTCGGCCTTCCGCACGCGTCCTGCCTATCGCTGGCTGGTCGAGGATTCGATTTATCTGGCGCCGCAAGCCCGCGGCCGCGGCATCGGCAAGGCGCTGCTCGCCGAACTGATCATCCGTTGCACCACCCTCGGCTTTCGTCAGATGGCAGCCGTCATCGGCGGCGCCAGCCCCGCCTCGATCGCGCTTCATCGCACGGCCGGCTTCGAGGAGGTTGGCCTGATGAAGGGCACCGGCTACAAACACGGCCGCTGGCTGGATACGATGTTCATGCAGCGCGCCCTCGGTGAGGGTATGAGCGCAGATCCGGACCCGTCGACCTATCCCGGCACGCTGTTTAACGGCTGATATGGTTTACTTGTCGACGAGCTTCAGGGCCTTGTCGAAGACCTTCAGCACCTGGTTCAGCTCGTGACCGCGCTTCAGGATCGTGCCGTTGACGCTGATCACGCAATAGGCGCCCTGCTTGGCGGCGAGCTTCGGGTTTTTCTCGATGCGGAAGAGCGGCATTTCACCGGAACGCTTGAAAACGGAAAAGACCGCCCTGTCCTTCAGGTGATCGATGGCGTAGTCGCGCCATTCACCATCACCGACCATCCGACCGTAGATCCAGAGGATCGCGTCCAGTTCGCGCCGGTGGAAGGTCACCGGAAGCGGGTCCTTGCTTTGCTTGTATTCCCTGAGATCGACGACGACTGAGGAACTGTGGTCGACGGAACGGCTTTCGCCGTGTCGCAAATCCGGCTGATCTGTCATCAGTCTCACAAGGCCTCCACATATGACAGGAGAGTGACAGTTTGCCCGAGCTGCCGCAAATTGCAAGAGTGCCGGCTGTCACATTCAGCCGCACTACAGCGCCGCGCGTCTCTCGGGCAAGGGCGCTGGGCAGGCCAACGCTTTCTCCGCAGCGCCGCATTTCAGTCAAAACAGCGCCTCATTTGCAGGAGATTTATGAGCTCCAGTTTGGCGCCAGCGCGCCAAAGGGCCCGGCGGAGCGTATCGACCTTAACCCCAGCCCCGAATACGCTCGGCCGGGCCGCCCCAGCATTTCATCCGCAGCCGGATGAAATTTCAGATATTTTTGCCAGCCATCACCACGGTCGCGCCAAGGATCGCAGCCGGATCGCCGTCTGCGGTTGCCGATTGAAGCAGAATCGCGCAGCCCTCGAGCTGCGGCCGCTGCAGCACGCTGGCCGGCAGCGTCAGACTGGTCGCCTTGCCGTCCCACATGCCGACGGTTTCGACATTGGTGACGCTGTGGAGATAGGAGATCTTCTGGCCGCTGTTCTCGCCCTTTTCGACGTCGATGGTCTTTTCCTTGTCGAAATAGACCATCACGACATTGGCTTTGCCCTGTCCCGCGCCGATCTTGATCTCCAGCTCATCGCCGCGCATCGCGGCACTGATCGGAACGGTCAGCCCATTGCCTTCGCTGCTATAGGTGTCGATCTGGCTGTTGATGCCATTGAGATCGGCGCCGGCCAGATGGCCGCGTCCATTGACGATCGCCTGCGGCGTGTAGACGTTGCTGCGGCCCATTGTCTTGGCATAGCCATACTGCCGCTCGGTATTTTCCTTGGAACTCAGCGTATCGGCCCAACCGAGATAGTTCCAGTAATCGACATGATAGGCGAGCGCGATGACATCGCCCTGGTTCACCAGCTTGCGGAAAGCGGCATCAGCAGGAGGACAGGAGGAGCAGCCCTGCGCCGTGAAGAGTTCGACGACACCTTTCGGTGTGCCGTCTTCGGCCTGCAACGGGCCCGAGAGAACAACGCCGGCGATCAGCGGAATCAAAAAACGGGGGGACATTCACCTGCACCTCTTTTTCAGCGCCGACGGCATGTTGGAACCGGAGGCCCTGACATATGAACGTACGAATAATCCTTCCGGGTTCAAACGAAAAGTCACGAACGGGTGAGACGTAGCTAGACGGGAACTTGCGTAAAACAAATCATCGTGAGCCCCGTTTAAAGACTGTCGCCGCAAAGAAAAACCGCCGGAAACTGCTCTCCGGCGGCCATTGTCATGTGAGTGTCTTAAAAATCAGGCAGCGAGGTCGCGCAGAACCGTCTGCAGGATGCCGCCATTGTTGAGGTAGACTACCTCGTCGAGCGTATCGACGCGCGACAGCAGCGGAACCTCCTTCACGGTGCCGTCGCCATAGGTGATCCTGGCGATCTTCTTCTCGCGTGGCTTGATCTTTTCCAGACCTTCGATGGTGACGAGTTCGTCGCCCTTGAGGCCGAGGCTCTGCCAGGTCGTGCCCTCTTCGAAGACGAAGGGGATGATGCCCATGCCGACCAGGTTCGAGCGATGGATGCGCTCGAAGGATTGGGCGACCACCGCCTTGACGCCGAGCAGGTTGGTGCCCTTGGCAGCCCAGTCGCGGGAGGAGCCATTGCCATATTCGACACCGGCGAAGATGACGAGCGGCACGCCTTCCTGCTTGTACTGCATCGCGGCGTCGTAGATCGAGGTCTCTTCCTTCGACGGGTAATGGATGGTGTAGCCACCTTCCTTGCCGTTCGGGCCGAGGATGTGGTTGCGGATGCGGATATTGGCGAAGGTGCCGCGCATCATCACTTCATGGTTGCCGCGGCGCGTGCCGTACTGGTTGAAGTCGGCAACGGCGACGTCGTGGTCGATGAGGTAGGCGCCGGCCGGCGATGCCGCCTTGATCGAACCGGCGGGCGAGATGTGGTCGGTGGTGATCTTGTCGCCGAACAGGCCGAGGACGCGGGCGCCCTTGATGTCGGAAACGCCGCTGCCCTTCTTGCCCATGCCGACGAAGTAGGGCGGGTTCTGCACATAGGTCGAATTGTCGTCCCAGGCATAGGTCTGGCCCGGCGGGATCTGAACGGCCTGCCAGTTGACGTCGCCCTTGAAGACGTCGGCATACTTGCTTTCGTAAAGC
Source organism: Rhizobium sp. CB2179 (assembly GCF_057653455.1). NCBI lineage: Bacteria > Pseudomonadati > Pseudomonadota > Alphaproteobacteria > Hyphomicrobiales > Rhizobiaceae > Rhizobium > Rhizobium sp. CB2179. The sequence goes on from NZ_CM172781.1 coordinate 4,283,613, forward strand.
TCGCGGGTCACGTATTTCAGGATGAATTCCTGAACTTCCTTCGAGGTCGGCCAGATGTCCTTGAGATAAACCGGGTTGCCGCTCTGGTCCTCGCCGATCGGCTCCTTGGTCAGATCCGTCTGCACCGTGCCGGCAAGCGCATAAGCGACGACCAGCGGCGGGGATGCGAGATAGTTCGCCTGCACGTCGGGCGAGATGCGGCCTTCGAAGTTGCGGTTGCCGGACAGAACGCCGGAAACGATAAGGCCCTTGTCGTTGATCGTCTTCGAGATCGGTGCCGGCAGCGGGCCGGAATTACCGATGCAGGTGGTGCAGCCGAAACCGACGAGGTTGAAGCCAAGCTTGTCGAGGTCGGCCTGCAGGCCCGACTTGGCGAGATATTCGCCGACGACTTGGCTTCCCGGTGCCAGCGAGGTCTTCACCCACGGCTTCGTCTTCAGTCCCTTGGCAACGGCGTTGCGGGCAAGAAGGCCGGCGGCGATCAGCACTGACGGGTTGGAGGTGTTGGTGCACGACGTGATGGCGGCGATCGCCACATCGCCATGGCCGAGATCGAAGTCGGTGCCTTCGACGGCATAGCGGTTGTTCAACTGGCCGGGCTTCTTGTAGTCGGCATCCATCGAGCCGGCAAAACCGGTCGCGATGTTCTCAAGCGAAATGCGGCCTTCCGGACGCTTCGGGCCGGCCATCGACGGCACGACATCGTTCAGATCGAGTTCCAGCGTATCGGTGAAGACGAGCTCGGAACCGTCGCCCTCACGCCACATGCCCTGGGCCTTCGAATAGGCTTCGACGAGGGCGATCCGGTCATGCGTGCGGCCGGACATGGTGAGGTAGTTGATGGTTTCGCCGTCGACCGGGAAGAAGCCGCAGGTCGCGCCGTATTCCGGGCCCATGTTGCCGATCGTCGCGCGGTCGGCGAGCGGCATGTTGTCCATGCCGGGGCCGAAAAATTCGACGAACTTCGAAACGACGCCCTTCTTGCGCAGCATCTGCACGACGGTGAGAACGAGGTCGGTCGCCGTGACGCCTTCCTTGAGTTTGCCGGTCAGCTTGAAGCCGATGACTTCGGGCAGCAGCATCGAGACCGGCTGGCCGAGCATCGCAGCTTCCGCTTCGATACCGCCCACACCCCAGCCGAGAACGCCGAGACCGTTGATCATCGTCGTGTGGCTGTCGGTGCCGACGCAAGTATCCGGATAGGCGATCGTCTCGCCGTCCTCTTCCTTGGTCCAGACGGTCTGGCCGAGATATTCGAGATTGACCTGATGACAGATGCCGGTGCCGGGAGGCACGACGCGGAAATTCTTGAAGGCCTGCTGGCCCCACTTCAGGAAACGGTAGCGCTCGCCGTTGCGCTGGTATTCCAGCTCGACGTTGCGGGCGAAGGCCTGCGGCGTGCCGAATTCGTCGACGATGACGGAGTGGTCGATGACGAGATCGACGGGAACGAGCGGGTTGATCTTCTCGGGATCGCCGCCGAGCGACACCATCGCGTCGCGCATCGCGGCAAGATCGACGACGGCGGGAACGCCGGTGAAGTCCTGCATCAGCACACGCGCCGGGCGATAGGCGATTTCGTTTTCGACCGCACCCTTGTTGTTCAGCCATTCGGCGACAGCCAGGATGTGCTCCTTGGTGACCGACTGGCCGTCTTCGAAGCGCAGCAGGTTTTCGAGCAGCACCTTCATCGAATAGGGAAGCTTCGACACGCCGGCCAGACCGTTTGCCTCAGCCTTGGGCAGGCTGTAATAGACATAGTCCTTCCCGTTGACGGAAAGCGTGGAACGACAATTGAAACTGTCAAGAGATTTAGACACGAGATACCCCGTTTCTGATAGCCAACACAGTCGTGCGAACGCCTATGCACTTAATGCACATCAGGATGCGGGTACGGCCATTTCCGCTGTCCGCACGTGGAACAGACGCTCCAAGTTCGGCGCAAGGATGAAATTCACGCCGACCGCTGGCGTGGTTGCAGGTCTTATAGATAATTTCCTAAAAACTTGCCATACCCGAGCACAGTCAAAATCGGACATTTTTTGACCCCTCCGCGAGCCGAAACCAAGAAAGAGCCGACGCATGCATCTCACCGCCGAAAATCTGGCTGCAAGGCGCGGTGAGGATCTCATTTTCGTTAACATTTCCTTTCACTTGGCAGCCGGCGAGGCGCTTGTCCTGACCGGTAGAAATGGATCGGGAAAGTCCACTTTGTTGCGTGTCGTGGCCGGCCTCCTCAGGCCGGAAAAAGGCACCGTCAAATTTCACGATGGAGAGAGCGGGGCAGACAGACATGCCGGCGAAGTAAGCCACTACCTCGGTCATAGAAATGCGATGAAGAACGAACTTACGGTTGCAGAAAACCTCGATTTCTGGCGCAGCTTTCTCGGCAATACAGGCTCCGCTGCCGCCCTTTCCGTCGAGGACGCCGCTGACGCCGTCGGCCTTTCCGGCATCACCCACCTTCCCTTCGGTTATCTCTCCGCCGGCCAGCAGCGCCGGATAGCCTTCGCCAAACTGCTCGTCGCCCACCGTCCCGTCTGGATCCTCGACGAGCCGACCGCGGCACTCGATGCCAACGCCGACGGGCTGCTTGCCGATTTGATCACGGCGTATCTGGCAAGGGGCGGCATCGTGCTGGCGGCAACGCATCAGCCGCTGGGGCTGAGGAATTCGCAGGAATTGAAGATGACGGGCTTTGCCGGTGTGGATCATGGGGTATGGGGTTGATGCTTTTCGACGTAGCTACCCCGTCCACCGCACATGCAGAGAGCCGCCGCGCATGACCGCCCTCTTTCTCCGCGACCTGAAGCTCTCGATTCGCGCTGGCGGCGGTGCGCTGATCGGCGTGCTGTTCTTCCTGACCATCGTCGCCGTCATTCCCTTCGGCGTTGGTCCCGATCTCAAGCTGCTGTCGCGTATCGGCCCCGCCATCGTCTGGATCGGCGCGCTGCTCGCCGCCCTTCTCGGCCTCGACCGCCTGTTCCAGGCCGAACGCGACGACGGATCGCTCGACCTGATGCTGATTCAGGAAACGCCCCTGGTCCTGACCGTGCTGGTCAAATGCCTTGCCCATTGGACGGCCACCAGCCTGCCGCTCGTTATCGCCTCGCCGTTGCTCGGCCTCTTCATGAACATGGACGAGACGGCGATCGGCGCGACCATGCTGACGCTGCTGGTCGGCTCGCCCGCCATCACCTTCATCGGCGCCGTGGGTGCTGCCGTTGCCGTGGCGCTGCCCCGCGGCGGCCTGCTGGTCTCGATCCTCGTGCTGCCGCTGACCATTCCGGTGCTGATCTTCGGCGTCAGCGCCACCTATGCCGCAGTCGAGGATCCCGCCCCCTTCCTGCCACCCTTCCTGATCCTCATTGCCCTGACGCTCTTCTTCGCGGTCATCGGCCCGGCAGCCGCCGCCCTGGCGCTACGAAACACAGCGGATTGATGGGCCGTTCGATTGCGGGAAAAGCCGGTTCAAGGTAAGGAAGCGGACATGAGCGAAACGAGCCTTGCCATTAGCAAATTCAGTGACCTCGCCAACCCGACGCGGTTTCTGGCGCTGGCGGCGCGCGCCATTCCGTGGCTGGCCGGCATCACCGCACTCTGTTTCGCGGTCGGCCTCTATCTAAGCTTCGCCACCGAAGGCGATTACCAGCAGGGCGAGACCGTGCGCATCATGTATGTGCATGTGCCCTCGGCCTGGCTTTCGATGATGTGTTATACGATCATGAGCGTCTCGGCGATCGGCACGCTGGTCTGGCGCCATCCGCTGGCCGATGTCTCCGCCAAAGCCGCAGCCCCGCTCGGCGCCGCCTTTACCCTGCTTGCACTCGTCACCGGTTCGCTCTGGGGCAAGCCGATGTGGGGCACCTGGTGGGTCTGGGATGCACGGCTGACCTCCGTCTTCGTTCTCTTCCTGATGTATCTCGGGCTGATTGCGCTCGGCCGCGCCATCGACGATCCGTCGAAGGCCGCGCGCGTCAGCGCCGTGCTCATCCTCGTCGGCTTCGTCAACATCCCGATCATCAAATTCTCGGTCGAGTGGTGGAACACGCTGCATCAGTCGGCAAGCGTGCTGCGCCTCGACGGCCCGGCGATCGATCCGGAATTCCTGCGGCCGCTCTTCGTCATGGCGATCGCCTTCACCCTGCTCTTCTTCACGCTGCACATCATGGCGATGAGGAACGAGATCTGGCGCCGCCGCATTGCCGCCCAGCGCCGTCTTGCTGCCCGCATGGCGAGCCGGGAGGAATAGCCGTGACGCATGCCTTCTACGTCTACGCTTCCTATGGCTTTGCAGCCCTGGTGACGATTGCCGTCACGGCCTGGACCTGGGCCGACGGCCGCGCCCGCCGCAGGGAACTTGCAGCCCTTGAGGCTGCCGGCATCCGCCGCCGTTCGGCGCGCCCCAAGGACAGCGTGGGGGATGGCGAATGAACGACACGCCGGAAAACACCGCCGCCAAGCCGCGCGGGCTGAGCCGTTACGCATTGGCGCTGCTGCCGCTCATCGTCTTCGGCGGCATCGCTGCCACGGCCGCAAAGATGCTCTACGACCAGGATTTCCATGGCAAGAACATCGCAGAAATTCCCTCCGCCCTGATCGGCACCAAGGCACCGGCGCTGAACCTGCCGCCTCTCGACGGCGCCAACCTGCCGGCGCTGACCGATGCGGCAATCAAGGGCAAACTGACCCTCGTCAACGTCTTCGCCTCATGGTGCCTCCCCTGCCGCGACGAACATCCGGTCTTGAAAGAACTGGCAAAGGACGGACGGCTGAATATCGTCGCCATCAATTACAAGGACCAGAGCGCCAACGCCCTGCGTTTCCTCGGCGAGCTCGGCAACCCTTTTCGGGCGATCGGCGTCGATCCGAACGGCAAGGCAGCGATCGACTGGGGTGTCTACGGCATTCCGGAGAGCTATCTGGTCGGTCCAGACGGCACGATCCTCTACAAGCGCGTCGGCCCCTTCGACGATATCAGCCTGAAGGAAGGGCTTTTTCCTGCGATGGAAAAGGCGCTCGGCAAGCCGGTCTCCTAATGAGGCGTCTTATCAGGACAAAGAAGCCCTAACCCCCGCCCTGCCAGACTTTGATCGCCTCTACCGGCCAGATCAGCATCACAACATTGAGCGTCAGGTTGTCGCGGATTGTGTAGCCGGTGAAAATCTCGAAGAAGATGGCGATCGCCACCGTGAGCGCCACCGGCGCGCGCCGCGCGAAGAAGAAGCCGACGCACATGAAGACGGTGTCCATCGCCGAATTCAGGATGCTGTCGCCGTAATAATCGAGCGCGATCGTTGCCGTGCGGTAGCGGTCGATGATGAGCGGCGAATTCTCGAGCAGCTCCCAGCCGGATTCGATGGCGAGCGCCAGCAGCAGCCTTGCCGCCAACGGCTTGCCGCGCAGGATGAGATGCGCGAGCCCGTAGAACAGGAAGCCGTGGATGATGTGCGAGGGCGTATACCAATCCGACAGATGCTGCGAATTGCCGCTGGTATTGACCCCGCCCTCCCACAGCTTGACAGTGCCGCAGGCGCAGATCGGCACGCGGCCCATCATATATTCGGCGGCAATCTGGATGATCAGAACCGCAAGGCAGGCGGCGAACCAAAAGGTCTGGTGTCTTGCGCGGTATTCGGCCTCTGCAGCGCTCACTTCTCGCCATCCGTTTCCAGGTTGATGCTATGCTTCAGCACCAGCGGCATCTGCGCCAGCGTGAAGATGATCGTGATCGGCATCGTGCCCCAGACCTTGAAGGCGACCCAGGTACCGTCGGAAAAATTGCGCCAGACGACTTCGTTTAGCACGGCGAGGAAGAGAAAGAAGATGCCCCAGCGAATGGTGAGCTTGCGCCAGCCTTCGGCATCGAGCTGGAAGGCGGCGTTGAAGACATAGCCGAGCAGCGACTTGCCGAAGGCCAGCCCGCCGAGCAGCGCCACTCCGAACAGCGCGTTGACGATGGTCGGCTTCATCTTGATGAAGGTTTCGTTCTGCAGCCAGATCGACAGCGACCCGAAGATAACGACGACGATGCCGGATACAAAAGGCATGATCGGCAGATGGCCGAGCACGATCTTCGATACGATCAGCGAGATGATCGTCGCCGCCATGAACAGCCCGGTCGCAACGAACAGCGGTCCGCCCAATTCGGAAAGAGCAGGAAACGTCTCCACCAGCCACTGGCCGCGCAGATTGGCGAAGAAGAAGATCATCAGCGGCCCGAGTTCCAGCGCCAGTTTCAGCAGCGGATGGTGCCGGTCGGCAGCAGACGGGGTGATATCGCTTTCGGTGCTCATGCGTTCTTCAAACCTGTTTTCCTGGAAACTGTTTCCGGCCGTGCCTTGCAGGCTTTCGGCGGCATATCTGTGGCATCATTGCCCAAGTCCGGCAATGGCATGGGCAAAATCCTCGGCCTCGAACGGCTCCAGATCCTCGACGCCCTCGCCGACGCCGATGAAATAGACCGGCAGCTTGTGCTTGGCGGAGATGGCAACGAGTATGCCGCCGCGCGCCGTGCCGTCGAGCTTGGTCATGATCAATCCGTTGACGCCGGCGACGTTGCGGAAGATCTCGACCTGGCTGAGCGCGTTCTGCCCGGTCGTGGCATCGAGCGTCTGCAGCACGGTATGCGGCGCATCGGGATCGAGTTTGCCGAGCACGCGCACGATCTTCTCGAGCTCGGCCATCAGCTCCGCCTTGTTCTGCAGGCGGCCAGCGGTATCGACGATCAGCACGTCGCATTTTTTCGCCTTCGCCTGTTCGAAGGCATCATAGGCAAGGCCGGCGGCATCGGCGCCGAGCTTGGTGCCGATGAATTCGGATTTCGTCCGGTCGGCCCAGATTTTCAGCTGTTCGATCGCCGCCGCACGGAAAGTATCGCCGGCAGCCAGCATCACCTTCAGCCCGGCGCCGGAAAGCTTTGCTGCAAGCTTGCCGATGGTCGTGGTCTTGCCGGTGCCGTTGACGCCGACGACGAGGATGACATGCGGCTTGTGCGAGAGGTCGAGCTGCAGCGGCTTGGCGACCGGCTTCAGGACCTTGGCGATTTCCGACGCCATGATCCGACTGACATCCTCGCCGGTGACATCCTTGCCATAACGTTCGGAAGCAAGCGTATCGGTGACACGCATGGCGGTCTCGACACCGAGATCGGCCTGGATCAGCAGGTCCTCGAGATCCTGCAGCGTCTCGTCATCGAGCTTGCGCTTGGTGAAGAGCGCGGTGATCTGGCCGGTCAGCTGCGAAGAGGTGCGTGCAAGGCCATTACGCAGGCGCTGGAACCAGCTGAGTTTTGGCTGCAGGACAACGGGCTCCGGCTCGACGACCTTCGGGCCGGTGGCAAAGCCTCTGGGGAGGATGGGAGAGCCGGTCTCCGGTTCTACCTCGGGGCTACCACCCTCTGCCCTGCCGGGCATCTCCCCCACAGATGGGGAGATTGGCTGGGAGGGCGAATCCAGTCCCGCATCATCCTCAGTCGGAATCTCTTCCCGTTCAGTTGGAATCTCTTCCGGAAGCTTTTCGACGATCTCTTCGAGCTCAGCCGGCTCTTCTAGCGCTCCGGTCTCCACAGGATCTGCCGCCTCGTGGGGGAGATGTCCCAGAGGGACAGAAGCGGGTTGTTCCGCAACGGTTTCGGCGACCGTCTGGCTTTCAGCCTCCGCCTCCGCTGCTGCCTCGGCTTCCAGCAATGAGAGCGGCACGACACCCATGTCGCTCAGCTGGTCGGCGGCGGGCAGGATTGCGGATTCGACATCATCTTCGGAAACAGTTGCTTCGACCCCGCCCTCGTCAATATCGGCAGCCGGCCCGCCGGCCGTATCCATTTCCTCGGCCAGCACCGGATCGTCAGCAACCGGCAGATCTTCGTCGCGCGAACGCGGCTCCAGCTCCCTTTCCACGGCCGCAGGCACAGGTTCTTCAGCCGGCTTGCCGAAGGTAAAGACCTTTTTGATGAAACTGAGCGCCATGGGAATTCCGTGAAAGTCAGGCCGCTGCTGCGGCCGTCAATTGCATGTCGAGATGCTTGCCATTGTGGCCGGTGATCGTGACCGGCACAAGTTCGCCGGGACGAAGGCCGGGCGCGGCGACCAGCGTGAAGTTCTCCGTATGCGCCAGGCCGTTGTTTTCAACAAGCAGCCATTGCCGGGTTCCGATCATCCCATCGAGATGGGATTGATGCAGCCTATGTCCAGTGGCGCGCAGCCTTGCGGCGCGATCCTTGACCAGCGACCGGTCGAGCTGCGGCATGCGCGCTGCCGGCGTGCCGGGACGCGGACTGTAGGGGAAGACGTGCAGATGGGCGATACCAGCCTCTTCGGCCAACCGCACGGCATTCTCGAACATCTCTTCGGTTTCTGTGGGAAAGCCGGCGATCATATCGGCACCGAAGCTCATCTCGGGGCGGAGGCGGCGCGCATCCTCGATGAAACGCAGCGCATCGGCGCGCAAATGCCGGCGCTTCATGCGCTTCAGGATCATGTCGTCGCCATGCTGCAGCGACAGATGCAGATGCGGCATGAAGCGTGGCTCGTCGGCGATGAGATCCATCAGGTGGGCATCGGCTTCGATGCTGTCGATCGAGGAAAGCCGCAGGCGGCGGATATCAGGGATCTGTTTCAGCAGCGTCTTGGCCAAAAGCCCGAGCGTCGGGGCACCGGGCAGATCGCAGCCATAGCTGGTGGCATCGACCCCGGTCAGCACGATCTCGCGATAACCGCCGTCGACCAGTTTGCGGGCTTGATCGACGACGGCTCCCATCGGCACCGAGCGGGAATTGCCGCGGCCATAGGGGATAATGCAGAAGGTGCAGCGGTGATCGCAGCCATTCTGCACCTGGATGAAGGCGCGCACATGGCCGTCAATATGCCTGACCATCTGCGGCGCCGTCGCCTTGACGCTCATGATGTCGTTGACCCGGAGCTTCTCTTCGGCCGAAACGCCGAAATCCGGCAGGCTGCGATAGGAGGCGCTGGTCAGCTTCTCCTCGTTGCCGAGCACGGCATCGACCTCCGCCATTTCGGCGAAGGTCTGCTTTTCCGTCTGCGCGGCGCAGCCGGTGACGATGATGCGGGCATGCGGATTGTCGCGCCGTGCCCGGCGGATCGCCTGACGGGCCTGGCGCACGGCCTCGCCGGTCACGGCACAGGTGTTGACCAGGATGGCGTTGTTGAGCCCGGCCTTCTCAGCCTGCGCCTTCATCACTTCGGATTCATATGTGTTGAGGCGGCAGCCGAAGGTAATGACCTCGATGCCGCTCACTGCGCCTCCGCCTCTCGGGTACCCTCGCGCGACCAGAGACCTGTCGAAGGATCGACCCTGCCCGACCATTCCCATTCGGCCGGGCCGGTCATGATGACATGATCGTCGCGCTCGCGCCATTCGATGGAAAGCGTGGCCGGCGGCTTGGCGCTTGCCACATTGATCGTCACCTTGCGGCCGGTGCGGCCGATGCGCGCAGCACTGACGGCAGCAGAACAGGCAGCCGAGCCGCAGGCAAGCGTCAGCCCCGCGCCGCGTTCCCAGGTGCGCGTCGTCACCGATGTCGGCGAGGTCACTTGCGCCAGCGTGATATTGGCGCGCTCGGGAAACATCGGATGGTTTTCGAGCAACGGTCCGAAGCGGGCGAGATCATAGGACATCACGTCCCTGTCCACCCAGAAGATCGCATGCGGATTGCCCATCGACATTGCCGAAGGCGAATGCAGCACCGGCTTGTCGATCGGGCCGATCTGCAACTCGATACGGCTGGTGTCGTGGAATTCTTCCGCCAGCGGGATCCTGTCCCAATCGAACACCGGCCGGCCCATATCGACCGAAATCGTCCCGTCCTCGTGCTCGACGGCGTTGAGGATGCTGGCGACCGTCTGGAAGGTAAAGACCTTCCTGCCGGTCTCGGCGGCAAGCGCCTGCACGACGCAGCGCGTGCCGTTGCCGCAGGCCTGCGCCTTCGAGCCATCGGAATTCAGGATATCGATGAAGGCATCGGTGCCTTCGGCCTTCGGATCATGGATCGCCATGATCTGATCGAACTCAGTCTGCGGATCGGCATTGAGCGCCACCGCCGCCGCCGGCGTCACCTTGTCCGGCCGGCCGCGCATGTCGACAACCAGGATCTTGTTGCCAAGCCCGTTCATCCTCGCGAATTCGACCGTTGCGCTCATGGTACCATTCCGTCTGTCTTTCCGGTGTATATGGCGGAAATGCGAAGGAATTACCAGTGGGTGAGTGCCGGGCAGGCGTTGCAGCCCGCTGACCCATCGAGGCAGCAGTTCGGCTTTTACCGCTGTGCCCCGTCGGGATCGAAGGACGCAGCATGGGCTTCAACAATCGCTGCGGTGATGACTTTTCTCAGCTCGTAGACCAGCGAGCGGGACCGCTTGCGATCCAGATCCTGTGCCGCCTTTGCAAGATTCAGGCCTTCGTTCAGGACAATATGATGGGCCCGCGCCAGCGCCCAGCTCTCAATATCAGCATTTAACATTCGATATCTCCGCCGATTCATTCGGCATCAAGGATATTCACGAATCATTTTACAGGACGCACTTAAGTAGAAAGTAGAATCATAAGCAGAATAATTTGCAACTGGCGTTGACAGCGAATTCGGCCGCCGGAGTGGCAATATTTATCGGCAAAACCTGAAACCCTGGCGGATTGCGCAAGCCAATACGTCGCTTTGTTTGCGTATGTACTTTTGCTGCAACCGTTGGATGAGGCGCCATCGGCCTCTCGTCACACGGCTTCTAAGAAGTCGGTCATGCGGTCATTTGTCCGCATCGCCTTGACTTTCGCGCGGCTTTCCTGTTTATCGCGCCCAATCCGCGACGAGCCGCATGACTCCGAGCCGCCGACCGGGACCTGAGATCCCGGAGGTCAACACCCGACAGCGCGATGCGCCCTCGGGTGCTTTTTGGCTTTGCGTCTTGTTTTCGTCAAGGAAAAGCACGACGTTTCCGGGCACATAAAAACCCGCCCGAAACGTATCAAGGAAGAGCCGATGTTTGAAAACCTCCAGGACCGTCTTGGATCCATTCTGAATGGACTGACAGGCCGTGGCGCGCTTTCGGAAGCCGATGTTTCCGCAGCGCTGCGCGAGGTTCGCCGTGCGTTGCTGGAGGCCGACGTCGCGCTCGACGTCGTGCGTTCCTTCACCGACCGCGTGCGTGAAAAGGCTGTCGGCGCCGAGATCCTGAAGTCGATCAAGCCCGGCCAGATGGTCGTCAAGATCGTGCATGACGAACTGATCGAGATGCTGGGCGGCGAAGGGGTCGGCATCGACCTGCATGCAGCGGCCCCCGTCGTCGTCATGATGGTCGGCCTGCAGGGTTCCGGCAAGACGACGACATCGGCGAAGATCGCCCATCGCCTGTCGACGCGCGAGAAGAAGAAGGTGCTGATGGCATCGCTCGACACGCGCCGTCCGGCAGCCCAGGAGCAGCTTCGCCAGCTCGGCGCCCAGGCCAATATCGACACGCTGCCGATCATATCAGGCCAGTCGCCGACGGATATCGCCGCCCGCGCCGTGCAGGCGGCCAGGCTCGGCGGCCATGATGTCGTCATCCTCGACACCGCCGGCCGTACCCATATCGACGAGCCCTTGATGATCGAGATGGCCGACATCAAGAAGCGCTCGAACCCGCATGAAATCCTGCTGGTCGCCGACAGCCTCACCGGCCAGGACGCCGTCAACCTCGCCCGCAGTTTCGACGAACGCGTCGGCATCACCGGTCTGGTGCTGACCCGCATGGACGGCGATGGCCGCGGCGGTGCCGCCCTTTCGATGCGCGCCGTCACCGGCAAGCCGATCAAGCTGATCGGCGTCGGCGAGAAGATGAGCGAGCTGGAGGAATTCCATCCCCGCCGCATCGCCGACCGTATTCTCGGCATGGGCGACATCGTCTCGCTCGTCGAGCGCGCAGCGGAAAACATCGACGCCGAGAAGGCGGCCGCCATGGCCGCCAAGATGGCCAAGGGCAAGTTCGATCTCGACGACCTCGCCGACCAGCTGCGCCAGATGCAGAAGATGGGCGGCATGGGCGGCATCATGGGCATGATGCCCGGCATGGCCGGCATGAAGGACAAGATGGCCGCAGCCGGCCTCGACGACAAGCTTTTCGGCCGCCAGATCGCCATCATCCAGTCGATGACCAAGGCCGAGCGCACCAATCCCGACCTGCTCAAGCATTCGCGCAAGAAGCGCATCGCCGCCGGTTCCGGCACCGATGCCGCCGCCATCAACAAGCTTCTGAAGATGCACCGCCAGATGGCGGACATGATGAAGATGATGGGCGGCAAGGGCAAAGGCGGCATGATGAAGCAGATGATGGGCGGCCTTGCCGGCAAGATGGGGCTCGGCGGCGGTATGGGTGGCGGCATGCCCGATCTCTCGAATATCGATCCCCGGCAGCTCGAGGCCTTGCAGAAGCAGGCGGAAGCGGCGGGGCTTGGAAAACCGGGTGGGGGCATGCCCGGTCTCGGCGGTATGCCGGGTGGTTTGTCGGGCCTCGGCGGCGCCAAGCTGCCGGGCCTTGGCGGTGGTTTCCCGGGATTGCCCGGATTGCCGAAGAAGAAGTGAAAGGATCGCTTGCCCCATGATTGATCCAAACGTCAAAGCCCAGCTCGCGAGCTATCGGCAGTCGATCGACAATATCGATGCCGCTCTCGTGCACATGCTGGCCGAACGCTTCCGCTGCACCAAAGAGGTCGGCGTGCTGAAGGCCAAATACAATTTGCCGCCGGCCGACCCGGCGCGCGAGGAATACCAGATCGAACGCCTTCGCCAGCTGGCGAAAGCCGCCAATCTGGACCCGGATTTCGCTGAGAAGTTCCTGAACTTCGTCATCAAGGAAGTCATCCGGCATCATGAGCAGATCGCTGCGGATCACGCTGAACAGAGTGCTGCAGCCCGATAACCCGTACCGCTCAAGAAAGCGGTCAAGAAAAGCCCAAGGAGTAAAGAACATGGCACTGAAAATTCGTCTCGCCCGCGGTGGTTCCAAGAAGCGCCCGTATTACCACGTCGTTCTCGCCGATGCGCGCAGCCCGCGTGACGGCCGCTTCCTCGAAAACCTCGGTTCCTGGAACCCGATGCTTGCCAAGGACGATGAGAAGCGCGTTCAGCTGAACGCCGAGCGCATCAAGCACTGGATCGAACACGGCGCCCAGCCGACCGACCGCGTTCTGCGCTTCCTCGACGAGGCCGGCGTTGCCAAGCGCGAAGTCAAGAACAACCCGGTCAAGGCAAAGCCCGGCAAGCGCGCCCAGGAACGCGCCGCCGAAAAGGCTCAGAAGGTCACCGACGCCGCCGCTGCTGCTGCAGACGCCGCGGAATAATCGCGACATTCCCTTCGAGCGGGCGGCATGGCGACATGCCGCCCGTTTTCGTTTCCAATCGCACGCACTTCGTTTATGAGAAACCTGTCTTTCGGCTTCACATGAAGGAACCCATGACCAAGCTTGAAAACCCCGTTCTGATGGCGACGATCGGTGGCGCGCAAGGCCTCCGGGGCGAGGTGCGCGCCAAGGCCTATACGGCCGATCCCGGCGCGCTTGGCGATTACGGCCATCTGCACAGCATGGATGGCCGCAGCTTCGAAATTCTCGAAATCCGCGAGATGAAGAATGTCGTCGTCGTCCGTTTCCGCGGCGTCAACGACCGCAATGCCGCCGAGGCTCTGAACGGGCTTGAACTCTATATCGAGCGGGACAACCTGCCGGACGAGGAGCTGGAGGACGACGAGTTCTACTATGCCGACCTCGAGGGGCTAGAGGCGCGCGACGATAAGGGTGTCAGCTATGGCACCGTCACCGGCGTCTTCGATTTCGGCGCCGGCGACCTGCTGGAACTCAAAGGTCCGGGCAAACGCCCGGTGCTGATCCCCTTCTCGGAAGCCTCGGTGCTGGAGATCGACCTCGAGGCCGGCACGCTACTGATCGATCCGCTGGCGGCGGGGCTGGTCGAAGATCCCGAAGAGCTTTCGAAATTCACTCCCGACAAGCCGAAAAAGAAGAAGTAATGGCTTTCCGGGCGAGCGTGCTGACACTTTATCCGGAAATGTTTCCGGGGCATCTGGGCTTCTCGCTGGCCGGCAAGGCGATGGAGCGGGGCAAATGGTCGCTGGACACGGTGCAGATCCGCGACTTCGCCACCGACAGACACCGCACCGTCGACGACACCCCGGCCGGCGGCGGCGCCGGCATGGTGCTGAAGGCCGACGTTCTTGCGCGTGCGATCGACAGCGCCTCAGAAAACGATACCCGCCCGCGGCTGCTGATGAGCCCGCGCGGCCGGCCGCTGACGCAGGAGCGTGTGCGCGAGCTCGCGGCGGGTGACGGCGTCATCATCGTCTGCGGCCGCTTCGAGGGCGTCGACCAGCGGGTGATCGAGGCGCGCGGACTGCAAGAGGTCTCGATCGGCGACTACGTCCTATCAGGCGGCGAGCCGGCGGCGCTGATCGTGCTCGATGCGATTATCCGCATCCTGCCCGGTGTCATGGGCAACGATCTTTCCGGCCTGCACGAAAGCTTCGAAGGCGGACTGCTGGAACATCCGCATTATACCCGGCCGCAGGAATGGGAAGGGCGGGAGATCCCCGCGATCCTCACCTCGGGCAACCACGGCGCCATCGAAAAATGGCGGCATCAGGAAGCGGTGCGGCTGACGCGGGAGCGGCGGCCGGATCTGCTGGAAAAGGCTGGCGCATCGGCCCCGAAATCGGGATCGAATATCGGAAAGCGCGATGCGTAGATTCAAATGCTACAGCGTCCTTTGTGCGTCTGAAAAGACGATCGGCGCTGTAAAGTGAGAAAAACGGCTGATTTTGCAGCCCTTTTCACAAAAATGCCGTCCAAGGGATGACAAGCCCTGGCCTTTCGTGTATTGGCGCACGCGGAAATGGGGTTTATCCCCGTCTGCCAGCAAACAAAGAATGGCGAATCCGCTCCCGCCCTGACGGGCAAAGTCCCGAGGCCAGTTCCGAAGGATCAGTGTCGAGCGCTCTGGCTGTTTCAGAAGAACCAAAGGTTAAGACGATGAACATCATTCAGCAGCTTGAGGCCGAACAGGCCGCCAAGATCGAAGCCAAGCGCACGCTCCCCGAATTTTCCCCGGGCGACACCGTCCGCGTCAACGTTAAGGTCACGGAAGGCACCCGTACCCGCGTTCAGGCCTATGAAGGCGTCTGCATCGCCCGCTCCGGCGGCGGCCTGCAGGAAAACTTCACGGTCCGCAAGATCTCCTACGGCGAAGGCGTCGAGCGCGTATTCCCGATCTACTCGCCGATGATCGAGAGCGTCGACGTCGTTCGCCGCGGTAAGGTCCGTCGCGCCAAGCTCTATTACCTGCGCGACCGTCGCGGCAAGTCTGCCCGTATTGTTGAAGACACCGGCGTCCGCGCCCGCAAGCTCAACGACGCCGAGCGCGCCGCCATTGCCGAGGAAAAGGCACGCATCGAAGCTGAAAAGGTTGCAGCAGCCCAGGCGCTCGCCGCCGAGAGGGCAGCAGCAGAAGCTGCGGAAGCCAAGGCCGCTGCTGAAAAGGCCGCCGCAGAAGCAGCCGCCGCTGCAGCGGAACCGGCAGCAGAATAAGATCTGCGCCACGCAAAATTCTTTGCTTGGAAAGGCGGCCTTCGGGTCGCCTTTTCTATTTTTTGCGCGGGCACGCAGTGGGCGGCCTTGCCTCGGGCCTATCTTCCGTGACAGTTTTTGCCGTTCAATTTGGGGAACCGTCCAATGTTGTTTCGTCGTACCGTTCTTGCGAGCTTCGCCGCCCTTGCTCTTCTACCCCTCGCCGCATCGGCGGCCGAGCTGCCCGATCTCGGCGGCAAGAGCGTCGTCGTCGTCACCGAGAATGCCTATCCGCCGCTGCAATTCGTCGATCCGAAATCCGGCAAGGCGATCGGCTGGGAATATGATGCGATGAACGAGATCGCCAAGCGGCTGAATTTCAAGGTCGAATACCAGAACACCAGCTGGGACGCGATGATCCAGGCAGTTTCCGACGGCCAGTACAACATCGGCATGACCGGCATCACCATCAAGGAAGACCGCAAGCAAAAGGTGGATTTCTCCGATCCCTATATGCGCTCGCAGCAGTTCATGCTGGTGCGTGGCGACGAGAAGCGCTTCACCGATGCCAAGTCCTTCGGCGAATTCAAGGACGGCCTGGTCGGCGCGCAGCCCGGCACCACGCCCTTCTACACCGCCGTTTATGAAGTGCTTGATGGCAACGAGCAGAACCCGCGTATCAAGCTCTTCGAAACCTTCGGCGCCACCGTCCAGGCCTTGAAGGCCGGCGATGTCGACGTCGTGCTGACCGACGGCACCGCCGGCAAGGGTTATGTCGATGCCTCGAACGGCGCCCTGAAGCTGATCGGCGAACCGCTCGGCACCGAAGATTTCGGCTTCATTTTCCCGAAAGGGTCCGACCTCGTCGCCCCTGTCAATGCCGCCATCGCCGCACTCAAGGCCGACGGCACGCTGGATGGGCTGAACAAGAAGTGGTTCCTCGACTACAAGATGGGCGAATGACGCCGAGCAGCCGCTGATGGCCTTGCGACCATCGCCCGACAGACACGTCAAGGACGACTATCCCTGGTGGCTGGTCGCCCTCGTCACGATCGGCATCGTCCTTGCCGTCGTCATCGTCGCCAACGATATATACGCCCAGGTCTTCCGCACCGTCGTCAACGGTGTCGGCGTCACCGTCTTCGTCACGCTGGTCGCCTTCGTGCTCGCCACCGTGCTCGGCCTCGGCATCTGCCTGCTCGGCATGGCCGACAGCCAGGTGCTGCGTCAGATTGCGCGATTCTACATCGAGATCATCCGCGGCATACCGATCCTCGTGCTGCTGTTCTACGTCGCCTTCGTCGGCGCGCCGGCTCTGGTCGCAGCCTATAATTTCCTGATTTCGCCGCTGGTGACATCCGGCATGGCCGAGCCCATCCTGGTGCGCGACCTGTCGCTGATGTGGCGAGCGATCATCGCGCTGACGGTCGGTTATTCCTCCTTCATCGCCGAAATCTTCCGGGCCGGTTTCCAGTCGGTCGATCTCGGCCAGATCGAGGCGGCCAAGGCGCTTGGCCTGTCGCGCTACCGGCGCTTTCGCTCCGTCGTCTTCCCGCAGGCGATCCGGGTGATCTTCCCGCCGCTCTCCAACGATTTCGTCTCGATGGTGAAGGACAGCTCGCTCGTCTCCGTGCTCGGCGTCGCCGACATCACCCAGATGGGCAAGGTCTATGCCGCCGGCTCTTTTCGCTTCTTCGAGACCTATTCGATCGTCACCTATATCTATCTGATCCTGACGATCGGCCTGTCGCTGGCGCTCCGGCGGACGGAGAAATGGATGAAGTCGCGGTGAATGCATCAACTTTTTACTTGCATTTCCCCAAGAGCAATTTTTAGGTTGCAAAAATCTTGGAGCATTTTTGAATGACAGCGCCCATCTCCCTTTTCTTGGCGGTCTTTGTTCTTATCAGCACGATATCATTTTCGACCAAGGCTGCCGAACTGCCCGTCTTCCAGGGTTACTGCGAAGAAGTATCGCAACATCCGATCAAGCCCGCCCAGCGTTTCCTTGCCTATATGCAATGCAATAATTTCGAAAATCGCTTCAAGGAGCAATTGCAGAAACATTGGTTCCTGGTCACCGACGATGACATGAAAATCTGTATGAAATACAAGGGAACCAAGAACGAAACGAAATCATATCAGCAGCTTATGGGCTGTCTTTCGCTGGCTGTCGGCGAAAAATGCTATTCGGGAAAGCTGACCTGTCGCGGAAAAACGCTATGAGAATATCACTCTTGGAATTTTCGGTCGCGTCGCTTCTTTTGGTACCCGTTGTTGCAACATCGAATTCTCTGCAAGCAGCAGAGTTGCCTGAATATGACGGCTCGTTCTGTGTCCGGCTAACCTCAAAGATGCTGAACGCCGATGAAAAGAATGTCGAGACTAACAAGTGCCTTCAGGATGAAGCTGACGCAAAGAAGAAGCTCGCTGAGCACTGGGCGATCGTCTCAGAAAAATCATTTGGCTACTGCCGTACCTTAGGCCCGGGATCTTATCGATCACTCCTACGCTGCTTGGCGGGCAATGTCGGCCATAGTTGCTTTCAAGACGAACTGAGCTGTAGCTGGAATTGAGCAGCGGCTTCACCCAAGGGATATTCGACCTTATAACCGCTTTTTGCTGACCCCATAGGGCTTTTGGCAGAACATTGCCCAGGCGGCGGAAAGTTGGTATATGCAGGCCATGGAATCCAAGTTCAGATGCATTGGTGCGCATATTTTCGTGCTGCAGGATCACTATCGCCTGCCGGCGCGGTTTTTTGCGTGTGTGTCTGGTGCGCTCAACAGCCGACTTCGTTGATCGAATGACGGCCGGCGGAGCCTGATCTGCCATTCTCGATTTTCCAAAAGCTTCAGAAAAACGGACTTAACGCCATGAGCGCACCGCGTACCCTCTACGACAAGATCTGGGACGATCATCTGGTCGACGAACAGCCGGACGGCACCTGTCTTCTCTACATCGACCGCCACTTGGTCCACGAAGTCACCTCGCCGCAGGCTTTCGAAGGCCTGCGCATGACCGGCCGCAAGGTTCGCGCGCCGGAAAAGACGCTCGCCGTCGTCGACCACAACGTTCCGACCTCGCCCGACCGCCATCTCGGCATCAAGAACGAGGAAAGCCGCATCCAGGTGGAAGCGCTGGCCACCAACGCCGCCGAATTCGGCGTCGAATATTATTCGGCAAGCGACAAGCGCCAGGGCATCGTCCACATCGTCGGTCCGGAACAGGGCTTCACCCTGCCTGGCATGACCATCGTCTGCGGCGACAGCCACACCTCGACGCATGGCGCCTTCGGGGCGCTGGCGCACGGCATCGGCACCTCCGAGGTCGAGCATGTGCTGGCGACCCAGACGCTGATCCAGAAGAAGGCCAAGAACATGCTGGTGCGGGTCGACGGCCTGCTTCCGCCGCACGTCACCGCCAAGGACATCATCCTTGCCATCATCGGCGAGATCGGCACGGCCGGCGGCACCGGCCACGTCATCGAATTTGCCGGTGAAGCGATCCGCGCGCTGTCGATGGAAGGCCGCATGACCGTCTGCAACATGACGATCGAGGGCGGCGCCCGCGCCGGCCTGATCGCCCCGGACGAAAAGACCTTCGAATACATCAAGGGCAAGCCGCGCGCGCCGAAGGGCGAGGCGCTGGAACAGGCGATCGCCTACTGGAAGACGCTGCAGACCGACGAGGGCGCTCATTACGACCGCGTCGTCGTCCTCGACGCCGCCAGCCTGCCGCCGATCGTTTCCTGGGGCTCCTCGCCCGAGGATGTCATCTCCGTCCAGGGCATCGTTCCGAACCCGGATGACATCCAGGATGAAACCAAGCGCACCTCCAAGTGGCGCGCGCTCGACTATATGGGCCTGAAGCCGGGCACGAAGATGACCGACATCACGCTTGACCGCGTCTTCATCGGCTCCTGCACCAACGGCCGCATCGAAGATCTGCGCGAAGTCGCCAAGGTCGTCGAAGGCAAGACGGTTGCCTCAACCGTCGACGCGATGATCGTGCCGGGTTCCGGCCTCGTCAAGGAACAGGCGGAAGCCGAAGGCCTCGACAAGATCTTCAAGGCCGCCGGTTTCGACTGGCGCGAACCGGGCTGCTCCATGTGCCTTGCGATGAACGACGACCGTCTGAAGCCGGGCGAACGCTGCGCTTCGACCTCAAACCGCAACTTCGAGGGCCGTCAGGGCTTCAAGGGCCGCACGCACCTCGTCTCGCCGGCAATGGCCGCTGCAGCCGCGATCGCCGGGCACTTCGTCGATATCCGCGAGTGGAACTGATCCGTCGAAACGGATAACAATCAAAAGCCCACCGATGCCCCTGCGCATCGGTGGGCTTCGCATTTATGGCACCCCGTGCCTTCGGCACCTGGTGGATAATGCTCCCATGGGCTCGTCAGTGAATGACCCGCGTTCTCGATTTCACCCGTTCGGGCAATCGACATCGGAGGGTGCCTGTGGCTTCATCGAGATGGCGCTTTCAGACGCATCTCGCGCGACTTTCGACAGACACGCTTTCGGGCGTCCATTGCCGGTTTCGGCGATCATTGGCCTGGCGGCGCTACAGCGCGCGCGTCTTTTCAGACGCGCAAAGGACGCTGTAACACTTTGGATTGCTGCATAATTTCATCCTTAAATCGATTCCGATTTGAGGAATCATGCAGGAGCAAAGTTCCGCGTTGTGTGATCTGGGAGAATAGCCATGAGACAGAAAATGGCAGGACGCCTGCCGCAAACCATCCTGGGCCTGTTCGTATCGCTGGCATCGATCGATGCCGCCGCGGCTGCGCCGATCCATCCGGCAGCACCGCCGATCACGGTCTCTTCCGGCTTGTGGCAACAGGTCGCGCAAAACAAGGCACCGTCTCTCAATGGCTATCGTGGCTATAGCAGCGCCCGGCCCGGCTATATCAAGAGCTCGAATGGCTATTGGTATCCCTCGCGCGCCTTCGCTTCGGACGATTATACCGGTTCGATCGGGCGTCCGCAGCGCCTGAACAATGCCTGCAACTTCGGTTTTACCCCGACCAACGGCTCGTCCAAATGTAACTATTGAAGCGGCAGGCCCGTCATACAAAGGCCGCCGCGGGTAATCTCTCCCGAGGCGGCCGTTGATTGCCTTGGCAATGATTGAGACGACGATCAGAAGGTCGCCGTTATCGGATCCGGTCCCATGCGGGCACCGGCGCTGTCGAGTTTGGCGATCGCGGCCATGTCGTCGGCATCGAGCTTGAAGTCGAACACCTGGAAGTTCTCCTCGATGCGCGACGGCGTCACCGATTTCGGGATGACGACGAGGCCGGTATCGATGTGCCAGCGAATGATCACCTGAGCCGGCGTCTTCTGATGTTTTTTGGCGATCTGACCGATATCGGCGTTCGAGATGAACTTACCTTGGCCGAGCGGGCTCCAGGATTCGGTGGCGATATTCAGCTTCTGATGAGCCTCCTGCGCCACCTTCTGCTGGAAATCGGGATGCAGCTCGATCTGGTTGATGACGGGAACGACGCCGGTCTCGCCGATGATACGCTCGAGATGTTCGGGATTGAAATTCGACACGCCGATCGAACGGGCACGACCCTCTTCCCGGATTCGGGCGAAAGCCTTCCAGGTCTCTGTATAGAGGCCGCGATGCGGCGACGGCCAGTGAATGAGGTAGAGGTCGACGTACTCGGAACCGAGCTTCTTCAGGCTGCCCTCGAATGCACGCAGCGTATTGTCATAACCTTGATCGGTATTCCTGAGTTTGGTGGTGACGAAGATGTCTTTGCGGTCGAGGCCGGAAGAGCGGATGCCTTCGCCGACACCCTCTTCGTTGTCGTAGCCGGAAGCCGTATCGATATGACGATAGCCGGCGGCGATCGCCGTGCGCACGGTGGGAGCGGCAATATCCTGCGGCGTCTGCCAGACGCCGAGGCCGACTTGCGGAATGGAATGTCCGTCATGGAAAGTGATGATGGGTTGAGCGGTCACAATATATCTCCGGGAGTTTGAAGAATTGGACGAGGCATGAATTGCGCCCGCGCTTGCGGACGTCCCTGAACGCATTTCAGCCGGAGCGTTCGGTCACCGACAGCATATAGGCGACCGCATCCGGAAGACAATCAGACGATGCGGACAATCGTTCCCTTTCGAAGGTGAGGCAGCAGGCGGCGCATGTCGCGCAGGCTCACCGCCACGCACCCCGCCGTCGGCTCGTAGTCTGGCCTGATGAGATGGAAGAAGATCGCCGAGCCGCGATTGCGCGCACGCGAGGAGATGTTCCAGTCCATCACCAGGCAGATATCGTAGAGCCCGTCGCTGCGCCGCATTTCCTCATGACTTGCGCAAAACGGCGCCCGGACGAGGCGGTTGTAGCTGGCACTGTCGGACTGATCGCACCAGAGCATGTCGGGGCGGATGCGGCGGATGGAAAGCGGAGTGACGAGCCGGCCATTCCGCTCACCGCGCCGGAAGCCTGATATCAGCCTCATCGAGGCGATCGGCGTGGCGCCGTCGCCCTCGCGTTTCATCACTGTGCGGCCGGAGCGGCCGATCGCAGCGGGCACGGTGATGGCGCCGAGCCGGACGATCGCCCGATTCTTGCGCCCCGGCGCAGCACGCACCACCATCGTCGACAGCGTCATACCCCGCCTCTGCCTTGCTTTTTCCATTTTTCTCGCATGTCGTGCCTTGTCTGGGGCTTCGATTGAAATCATATCGAAACCGACCCGGCAACAGCCCGCTGCCCGATCCTTGCCAAACCAGGAATTTGGCGTAGGACTAGGGGACTTAACATGAGGACGCAAACGGCATGACCGCACGCACCATTCTTCTGGTGGATGACGACGATGACCTTCGGCAGACGCTGACGGAGCAATTGTCGCTGTATGAGGAATTCACGGTTCTGCAGGAAGCCAACGCCGGCAAAGGTGTCGCGACCGCCCGCGCGACGCCGATCGATCTGCTGATCATGGATGTCGGCCTGCCCGATATGGACGGCCGCGAGGCAGTGAAGCTGCTGCGCAAGGGCGGTTTCAAGGCGCCGATCATCATGCTGACTGGCCACGATACCGATTCCGACACGATCCTCGGCCTCGAAGCCGGCGCCAACGACTATGTCACCAAGCCCTTCCGCTTCGCCGTGCTGCTCGCCCGCATCCGCGTGCAGCTGCGCCAGCATGAGCAGAGCGAGGACGCGACCTTTACCGTCGGCCCTTACCTCTTCAAGCCCAGCCAGAAGCTCCTGACCACCGATAACGGCCAGAAGATCCGACTGACGGAAAAGGAAGCGGCGATCATCCGCTATCTCTACCGCGCCGAACAGAAGGTCGTCACCCGCGACGTGCTGCTCGAAGAGGTCTGGGGCTATAATTCCGGCGTAACGACGCATACGCTGGAAACCCACGTTTATCGCCTGCGCCAGAAGATCGAGCGAGATCCCTCCAATGCCGAAATCCTCGTCACGGAAAACGGCGGCTACAAGATCATACCCTAGAGCAGTTCCGTTTTTCTCCGAATCACGGAAATGCCTATCTCTTTGTTTTCATGCAATTCCGAACGCAGACTGCGACGCACTTCTGCTGGAATTGCTCTAAGGCGAAAAGCCCGCATGGCGCTGACCGACGACATCCACATGCTCGCGCAGCTTCCTCTGTTCAAGGACATGAACGAGGATCAGCTGCGGTTGATCGCCTTTGGCGCCGACCGGCGCATGATCGCTGCCGGCCAGATGCTGTTTCGCCAGGGCTCACCCGCCGAGAGTGCCTATGTCATCCTCAGCGGCAGCCTGGAGCTGAGCGCGACGAGCAGCGACGGCATGCAGAGGACAGAGGGGATCGCCGGTCCCGGAACCCTGGTTTCCGAGCTGGCGCTGGTAACCCTGGTGGAGCGCAAGTTCACCGCGGTAGCGCGCGAGGACACCAGCATCATCCGCATCACCCGCGCCCTCTTCCACCGGCTGATCGAAGAATATCCGGACGCAGCCCGGCTGATCGAGAACCGCATCCGCGACAATCTCGCCGAACTCGCGGCAAAGGCCGCAAGTCAATTCTATCGCTTCAACTGACCCCAGTTAGAGCGCTTCTGCCCTTTACAAAAAGCTGGACCGAATCGCCCTAGAAATCGAAATGCGCCGTCACCGGTACGTGGTCGGAGGGCCGGTCCCAGCCGCGCGCCTCTTTCAGGATTTCGATTCGCTTGAGATGCGGCCCGAGATCCGACGACGACCAGATATGGTCGAGACGGCGGCCGCGGTCGGCGGCCTCCCAATCCTTGGCGCGGTAGCTCCACCAGGTGTAGAGTTTCTCGTTTTCAGGCACATGCTGACGCATGAGATCGAGCCAGGCGCCGCGCTTCATCACCTCGAGCAGCCCCTCGGTTTCGACAGGCGTATGGCTGACGATCTTCAGAAGCTGCTTGTGCGACCAGACGTCATGCTCCAGCGGCGCGATGTTGAGGTCACCGACGAGGATGGCTGAAGTGTTGGCCTCGCCATTGGCTTTCAGCAGCTTCATCTCTTCGATGAAATCGAGCTTGTGGCCGAATTTCGGATTGATCGTGCGATCCGGCTCGTCGCCGCCGGCCGGGACATAGAAATTATGCAGCCGAACCCGACGATTGCCGCGCTCGAAGATCGCCGAGATGTGACGCGCATCGCCGATGCCGCAATAATCCTGCCGGTGATCCTCGGTCAACGGAATGCGCGAGGCGATCGCCACGCCATGATAACCCTTCTGGCCATGGATGATGATGTGATTGTAGCCCAAAGCCCTGAGCGGTGCCGCCGGAAACAGGTCGTTCGTCACCTTGGTTTCCTGCAGGCAGAGAATATCGGGCCTGTGCTTGAGAACGAGCTGCTCGACGATCGGCATGCGCAGCCGCACCGAATTGATGTTCCAGGTGGTGATCGAAAAACCCATGCCCCATACCCTCTCGCGTCCAATGCCTGCATGCCGGCCGAACCGCAGCTCGACGCGACGCGCTTTCATGAAGGGCTTTAAAACAAAGGCGGACGCGAGGGAACCAGCCACGAGCATGATGCCGAAAAGTGTGAGCGGTTTTCGGACGACATCATGCTCAAATCGTTGATTGAGATCCGGATGTTTTCAAGCCAATCGGCCTGAAAACATCCGGATCTGGTAAAAGCGGCCGGCGATCAACCGAAAAGCTCTCAGTCGCGCGACTGCGGCGTGCCTGGAATGGTCTCATAGGGCACGCGGAAGACGCGATCCTCGAACTGCATGCCGGTTTTGACATTGAAGATCATCACCGAGGTGTCCTTGCCCTGATTGTCGGTGATCGTCCACTGACGCAAGTCGTAAGTCTTCGGGTCGAACATCATGGTAATGGTGGAGTTTCCAAACACCGTATTGTTGCCGAGCGCGATCGTCGTCAGGTCAGACTCTTCCTTCACGCCCTTCACCATGCCCGCCGACAGATCGATATGCTGCGCGAGGAGCAGGCTGAGCGGGGTCTTGGACAGCGGATAGAGATCCCAGGTTTTGAGCTTCATATTGCCGATGGCGACGTTCTTGCCGTCGGCGATCACCCGCATCGGCGACGGATCGTCATAGTTGAAGCGCAGCTTGCCGGGGCGCTGGATGAAGAACTTGCCGCCGGTCTGTTCGCCGCGCGGGCCGAACTGCACGAATTCGCCCTGCATCGTCGTGACGCCGGAAAAATGATCGGCGATCGCCTGCGCCGTGCCGGAGGCGGGAGCTGCCGCCTGCGCATAAGCACCAAGGGGAATGGCGCTCGCTATCGCAGCGACGGCAAGGGCGCCGAGAAGGTCGCGGCGCGTTACCGTCAGGCCGGAGAGGAAGGTATCGGAGTGACTCATCTAAATCTCCTTTATGCGATCTGCATGCTGCCGAAAGGCGGCGTCTTCAAGGCGTTGCGATCGGCCTGCGAGAGGTAACGGCTTCGGCGCTATCAGGTTTCCGCAAAAGCGGCTGTATTGGAAATATATGCCTGTTCTGTCAGCGGTCGAGGATGTCGCCTTCTGTGGGAACGAGGATCTCGCGTTTGCCGGCATGGTTGGCCGGTCCTATGATGCCCTCCTTCTCCATGCGCTCGACGAGCGAGGCAGCGCGGTTGTAGCCGATGCCGAGGCGGCGCTGGACGTAGGATGTCGATGCCTTGCCGTCGCGCAGCACGATGGCGACCGCCTGGTCGTAGGGATCTTCCGATTCGGAAAGATTGGACGTGCCGGCCGGGCCGCCGCCGCCGCCGTAATCGCCATCCTCGTCATCATCGGCGGTGATCGCGTCGAGATATTGCGGCGAGCCCTGGGTCTTCAGGTAGGAGACGATCTCTTCCACCTCGACATCCGAAACGAACGGGCCGTGCACGCGCTGGATACGCCCGCCGCCCGCCATGTAGAGCATGTCACCCATGCCCAGCAGCTGCTCGGCGCCCTGTTCGCCAAGGATGGTGCGGCTGTCGATCTTCGAGGTCACCTGGAAGGAGATGCGGGTCGGGAAGTTCGCCTTGATCGTGCCGGTGATGACGTCGACCGACGGACGCTGTGTCGCCATGATCACATGTATGCCGGCGGCACGGGCCATCTGCGCCAAACGCTGGACGGCGCCTTCGATATCCTTGCCGGCGACCATCATCAGGTCGGCCATCTCGTCGATGATCACGACGATATAGGGCATCGGCCGCAGATCGAATTCTTCGGTCTCGTACATCGCTTCGCCGGTGTGGCGGTCGAATCCGGTCTGCACCGTACGCGAGATCGCCTCGCCCTTCGACAGCGCCTGCTCGACGCGGGTGTTGAAGCCGTCGATGTTGCGCACGCCGATCTTCGACATCTTCTTGTAGCGCTCTTCCATCTCGCGCACGGTCCATTTGAGCGCGACGACGGCCTTCTTCGGATCGGTGACGACGGGCGAAAGCAGGTGCGGGATGCCGTCATAGACGGAGAGTTCGAGCATCTTCGGATCGATCATGATCAGCCGGCACTGTTCCGGCGTCATGCGGTAGAGCAGCGACAGGATCATCGTGTTGATCGCGACCGACTTGCCGGAGCCGGTGGTGCCGGCGACGAGCAGATGCGGCATCTTGGCGAGGTCGGCGATGACGGCTTCGCCGCCGATCGTCTTGCCGAGCGCCATGGCGAGCTTCGCCTTGCTGCCCTCGAAATCCCTCGAGGCGATGAGTTCACGCAGATAGACGGTCTCGCGCGTCTGGTTCGGTAATTCGATGCCGATCGCGTTGCGGCCGGGCACGACGGCGACGCGGGCGGCAATGGCGCTCATCGAGCGGGCGATATCGTCGGCAAGGCCGATGACGCGCGACGACTTGATCCCGGGTGCCGGCTCCAGTTCGTAGAGCGTGACGACCGGGCCGGGGCGGACATGGATGATCTCGCCCTTGACGCCGAAATCTTCGAGCACGCCTTCGAGCATGCGGGCGTTCTGCTCCAGCGCATCGGCCGAAAGCGTGGAGTCGCGCACGACATTCTTTGGTTCGGCGAGCAGATGCATCGACGGAAGCTGGAAACCCTCGGGACGGATGAACGAGCCTTGCGCCTCCCGCTCGATGCGGGCGCTGGGCTTCGGACGTGCGACCACGGGGATGACGCGCGGTTCCGGCTTGCCGGCGGCCTTTGCCGGCGCGCGGATCATCCAGTCCTCGTCATCGTCGTCGGGCAGGATATCGGCCGGACGCGGCGGCATATCGGTATCGAAGGGCAGGTCGTCGTCATTATCGTCGTCGTCATCGATGGACAGCGACGGCGCGGAAACGACGCGCCGCGGCGAAGCCGTCCTTGCTCCCATCGATGGCTCCATCGACGGTTCCATGCGCTCGCCGCGAGCGGTCGGCGCCTTGGCGCGCACGGGTTCGTTCAGCGTGCCGAACTCGTCATCGTTGAAATCATAAGGGGATTCGTAATCGCCCTGGCGCCGCTTGCGCGGCCCCATGCCGAAGAGCCGGCGCAGTCGGCCCTGGCTCATATACCAGGCATGCGTCACGGCACCGCTGAGAGCGACCCAGCGGGATTCGTCCTCCTCCTCGTCCTCGTCTCCGACGACGCGGGCCTTGCTACTGCGCGTATCGACGTACTCCTCCTCGACCTCCTCGTCGGCGTCGCTGCGGCCGACCAGGCCGGAGGCAAAGAGCATCATCCAGGCGGTCGGCGCGGCAAAGATGCAGCCGACGACCATGGCGAAGGTGCCTGTGGGATAAGCGCCGACGAAGAGTGCGGGAAAACGCAGGATCATGTCGCCGACGACGCCGCCGATGCCGTTCGGAATCGGCCAGGTGAGCGGCGGCGGAAAGCAGCCGATGATGGCGCAGGAAAGCACCGAACCGGCCAACCAGGCGCCGCCACGGGCCGGAATACGGCTGAAGCGGCGACCCGAGATCAGCGTCAGCGCCCAGGCGACGATCGGCAGCATCGAAACGACGCTGGCAAGCCCGAGGAACTGCATGACGATATCGGCAAAGGCAGCCCCGCTGTAACCGAGAATATTCGTCGGCAGGTTGGCGGTCGCATAGGAATAGCTCGGATCCGCAACATTCCATGTCGCCAGCGCCGCGACGCAGAACGCCAGCAGCAGAAAGATCGCAAAGCCGATGAGCGCCTGGATCTGCCGCAGCATGAATGCCGAGAAGGAGAACCGATCCGGACGGCCATCCATTGCCGGCGACGTGCTTCTTGCCATGTGTCTAACCCGTCCAATGCCTGAGGACACGCGAATCGCTGAAGCTTCGCCGTGCCAAAATGCGTCCACTCTACCTAATCAGAGCCGGGTTAAAGCGATGTTAACCATGCATGGCTGGACGACAATTCCAGACCGGGAAATGAAAAAAGCCCGAACCTTGGAAGGTCCGGGCCAAATGCGGTCTATGGTTAGATAGGCCGCGACGGGCCGTGAAGCGGCGCCCTTCTGCCGGGCGCCGCAAACCCTGTGATCAGGAAGAGTGGTAAGCGGCTTCGCCGTGGGTCGAGAGGTCGAGACCTTCGCGCTCGGCTTCGACGGTGACACGCAGGCCGATGACGACGTCGACGATCTTGTAGAGGATCGCCGAGCCGATACCCGACCACAGCAACGTCGTCAGCACGCCCTTGGCCTGAGCCCAGACCTGGGTTGCCGTGCCGGCATAGGAGGCTGCGAAATCGGCGGTCGAATAATCGACGATGCCTGCACCGCCGAGCGCCGGGTTGACGAGGATACCGGTGCCGAGAGCGCCGATGATGCCGCCGACGCAATGGACGCCAAAGACATCAAGGCTGTCGTCGTAGTTGAACTTGTTCTTCACGACGTCAACGAAGAAGTAGCAGACCGGCGAGACGATGAGGCCGAGAACGATCGAGCCCATCGGGCCGGCAAAGCCTGCCGCCGGGGTAATGGCGACGAGACCGGCAACCGCGCCGGAAGCGCCACCCAGCATGGAAGCCTTGCCGCGGGTGAGGGTTTCGACGATGCACCAGGACACAGCGGCGGCAGCCGTGGCGACGAAGGTGTTGATGAAGGCAAGCGAGGCGTAGGAATTGGCTTCGAGGTTGGAGCCGGCATTGAAGCCGAACCAACCGACCCAGAGCAGCGAGGCGCCGACCATGGTCAGCGTCATCGAGTGCGGAGCCATGATTTCCTTCTTATAGCCCGTGCGCTTGCCGAGCATGATGGCGCCGACGAGGCCCGCAATACCGGCATTGATGTGAACGACCGTGCCGCCGGCGAAGTCGATTGCGCCATAGGAGAAGATCAGTCCGGCCGGCGAGGTGTAGGAGCTCGGACCGCCCCAGAACCAGACCATGTGTGCCATCGGGAAGTAGATGAAGGTGACCCAGAGCACGACGAAGAGCATGACGGCCGAGAATTTGATGCGTTCGGCGAATGCGCCGACGATCAGGCCGGGGGTGATGCAGGCAAACGTCATCTGGAATACGATGAAGGTGTATTCCGGAATGGCGACGCCCTTCGAGAAGGTCTCGGCGAGCGACGACGTGTTGACGCCGGCGAGGAAGGCCTTGGAGAAGCCGCCGACGAAGCTGTTCAGCGAGCCGCCGTCGGTGAAGGCGAGCGAATAGCCGTAAGTCACCCAGATCAGCGCCACGACGGCGGTGATCATGAAGACCTGCATCAGCACCGAGAGCATGTTCTTGGCGCGCACGAGACCGCCGTAGAAAAGCGCAAGGCCGGGGATGGTCATCAAAAGGACGAGCGCCGAGGAGACGAGCATCCAGGCATTGTCACCCTTGTCCATGGTGAAAGCAGGAGCAGCAGCGGTGGCAGCAGCTGGTGCAGCCTCCTGCGCAAAAGCAACGGCCGGCGCCAGAAGGGCGGCCGAAGCTGCGCAAAGCCGCGCAAAGGTGGAAGAAAACTTCGAAATTGACATTGGAAAAAGCTCCTTGATCTGCCGTTCTTACAGCGCTTCTGAATCGGTTTCGCCCGTACGGATGCGCACGGCATGGTCGATCGAATAGACGAAGATCTTGCCGTCGCCGATCTGGCCGGTCTTGGCCGATGCCGCAATGGCCTCGACCGCCCTGTCGACGAGTTCCGATGCAACAGCGATTTCGATCTTGAGCTTCGGCAGGAAGCTGACTGCATATTCGGTGCCGCGATAGATTTCGGTGTGCCCCTTCTGGCGCCCGTAGCCCTTCACCTCGGTAACGGTCAGCCCCTGAATACCGATCGCCGTAAGGGCTTCGCGGACCTCATCGAGCTTGAACGGCTTGATAATGGCCATCACAATTTTCATCTGGTTTCCCATCCTTCGTTATCCTCGGCACGGAGCCGACTCTCCTTGCCGCTGACGTTCCTGAACAGCGACCGGCGATATACATTCAAGGGGCGTGCCAGATTCAAGGCAGATCGTAAGTTATTGAAAAGTAAAGGTTATAATAAATAATGCCAATAAACAGGCAAATGACCGGCCGATAAGCGCACAAATAACGCGCAAATTCGAAAAGATGCACATTATTTATTCATTTGCCTTTTTCCGAATCAGACCTTCCTGCGCGACAGAGGCAATCAGCTCACCCGATCGCGTAAATAGGCTACCCCGGGTTAATCCTCTGGCGCCAGAAGCCGACGGACTGTCCTGCGTGTAAAGCAGCCAGTCGTCGAGCTTGCAGGGTCTGTGGAACCACATGGAGTGATCGAGGCTCGCCACCTGCAGGCTCTGGTCGAAGATGGACGTTCCGTGCGCATAGAGCGACGTATCGAGCAGCGTCATGTCCGAAAGATAGGCAAGCACGGCCGCCTGATAGAGCCTGTTGTCGGGAACCGGGCCGGTAGCGCGCACCCAGACATCCTGCTTCGGATCGAGCTTCCTGTCGGAAAAATAATGCGTCAGCGAGACGGGACGGATCTCGATCGGCCGCTCGCGCTGCCAGTATTTTCGGATCGCCTCCGGCGCGTGCGCGAGATACTGTTCCTTGATCTGCTGCTCGCCGAGCAGCGCCTCCGGCATCTCGACATCGGGCATCGTAATCTGATGTTCGAAGCCCGGCTCCTCCACCTGGAAGGAGGCCGACAGCGCGAAGATCGCCTTGCCGTGCTGGATGGCGACGACGCGCCTCGTATTGAAGCTCGATCCGTCGCGGATGCGTTCCGCCTGGTAGATGATCGGCACCGAGGGATCGCCGGGACGCATGAAATAGGCATGCAGCGAATGGACGAAACGCTCGCCCTCGATGGTGCGCTGCGCCGCCATCAGCGCCTGGCCGATCACCTGGCCGCCGAAGACCCGCTGCCAGCCGACCTTCGGGCTGCGGCCGCGGAAGATATCGACCTCGATCGGCTCGAGGTCGAGCGTAGAAAGCAGCGTCTCCATCGCCGAAGGCTCTGATGTCTCGCGCGTCATTTCTATGTCTCCCGGCGGTAGGAAGTGAAGTTGCGATGATCTATATAGAGCACATCTGAGGCACAAGGTACGGGAGCGGCGCGATGCTGGACATGCTGGTTGTGGGCGGGGGTTATGTCGGCCTTTCCGCCGCTGTAGCGGTCAAACAGGCAGCACCCCATCTGAATGTCGCCGTCGTCGAGGCGGCCCCCGAGCATGTCTGGAAAAACGATACGCGCGCTTCCGCCGTCATCGCGGCGGCGGCAAAGATGCTCGAGGTCTTCGGCATCTGGAACGAGATCGAGCCGGAAGCCCAGCCGATCACCAAGATGATCGTCACCGACTCCAAGACCTCCGATCCGGTGCGTCCGGTTTTTCTGACCTTCGACGGCCAAGTCTCCGAAGGCCGGCCCTTCGCCCACATGATCCCGAATGTTGCCATGGTCGCAGCCCTGCGCGGCGCCTGCGAGCGGCTCGGCATCGATATCCGCCATGGGCTCGGCGCCACGGAGCTGAAAACCCACGACACTCATGTCACCGTCACGCTTTCGGACGGTGGTACGCTGGAAACCAAGCTATTGGTTGCCTGCGACGGCGTGCGCTCGAAACTGCGCGATCTCGCCGGCATCAGGACCGTCACCTGGGACTACGGCCAGTCCGGCATCGTTGCAACCGTCGAACACGAGCGGCCGCATGACGGCTGCGCCGAGGAACACTTTTTGCCGGCCGGCCCCTTCGCCATCCTGCCGCTCAAGAACAACCGCTCCTCGCTCGTCTGGACGGAGCGGACGCCGGATGCTAACCGGCTGGTCGCCGCCGACGACCTGATCTTCGAGGAAGAGCTCGAACGCCGCTTCGGCCACAAGCTTGGGAGCCTGAAAGTGATCGGCGACAAGCGTGCCTTCCCGCTCGGCCTGACGCTCGCCCGCTCCTTCGTCGCGCCGCGTTTCGCGCTGGCTGGCGACGCCGCCCATGGTATCCACCCGATTTCGGGGCAGGGCCTCAATCTCGGCTTCAAGGATGTGGCGGCACTTGCCGAAACCATCGTGGATGCCGATCGCCTCGGCCTCGATATCGGCTCGATCAATATCCTCGAGCGCTACCAAACCTGGCGCCGCTTCGACACTTTCCGCATGGGGGTGACGACCGACGTCTTGAACCGGCTCTTCTCCAACGACGCAACGCCGATCCGCATCGCCCGCGACGTCGGGCTCGGCATCGTCGACCGGCTGCCACGCCTCAAATCCTTCTTCATCGGCCAGGCGGCCGGAACGACGGCAAAGGACAATCCGCGGCTGCTTGCCGGAGAGACGATTTAAAGAGGCGCTTGCGCATAACTCGAAATCGGAAACGCTAAGGACGCTCTATTCATCAAGACGGCGAGCCTCTGACACCAGCATGATCGGAATGCCGTCGCGGATCGGATAGGCAAGCCGCGCCTTTTCCGAGACAAGTTCATTCTGCTCGCGATCATAGGAAAGCCGGCCCTTGGAGAGCGGGCAGACCAGGAGATCGAGCAACTTTGGATCGACGCGGCTGAGTTTTTCGTCCATGGCTGAAGTCTACTGCAGAACCGTGTCGGAGTCACCAAAGACGCGCGCCAGCACGATTTCGGTAATGGCGATCAGCGTCTCGGCTCGCGTCTTCAGGTCGGGCGCCTCCAGCAGCGCTTGCTTTTCCGCCGGCCCGAAGGGCGACATCATCGCCAGCGAATTGACCAGCGTCAGATTGCTCGCGCGTTCAACGCTCTCCCAGTCGGCCTCGAGCTTGTTGGCATCGAGATAGGCCTTGAAGGCGGTCAGAAGCGCTGCGCGATCGACCGCCTCCTCCTCGTTCGCGGCCGAGAGGTCGGCGATAAAAGGGGCGATACGGAAGATGCGGAAAGGATCGCTGGTCGCTTTCTCCTCCAGCAGCCGGAAGCGGCAGACGCCGGTCAGCGATACGATATAGCGCCCGTCGCCGGTCTCCGCGAAAGAGGTGATGCGGCCGAGGCAACCGACGGCGGCAAGGTTGGGCTCGCCGCCCTTGTCCTCGTGTTCGCCGAATGCCGGCTGCACCATGCCGATCAGCCGGTTTCCGGTCAGTGCTGCATCCAGCATCGCCAGATAGCGCGGCTCGAAAATGTTAAGGGGAAGCTGCCCGGCCGGCAGCAGGAGGGCGCCGGTCAGGGGGAAGACAGCGATCGCATCAGGCAGATCGCCCGGCTTCAGGTATCTGGCATTCCCGACTTGCATGAAACCGTCCCGCATTCTTGTAACGGGCTTGCCCGTCCTGACGAGAATGTGGTGCCCTCGTCCGAAAACGCAAGGGCAGATGCTCGAAACTTAACTCGTACGCCGAAAATCGGAATCGGTTCTCGGAAGAGATCCTGCACCGATTCAATGCGATAGACCGACCGTGGCGCGTGCTGCGGGATGCGCGGCGCCCTACGAAAACAGCATCGCCGAAAGCTTGCGCCGCGCTGCAACTGTCGCTGGATCCTTGAAGCCCCAGACCTCGAAGAACTGCAGCAGCTGGCGGCGGGCGCCGTCATCGTCGAAGGCACGGTCCTTGCGCATGATCAGCAGCAGATGGTCGGCCGCTTCGTCGCGCCGGCCTTCGACATTGCGGATCTTGGCAAGCTTGATCCGCGCTTCGTGGTCATCGGGATTGGCGGCCAGTTCACGCTCGAGCGCAACGGGATCACCGAGCTTGCGGGCCTCCTCGATCTGCTCGAGCTTCATCAGCACGGCCTGGATGCCGGCGTCTTTCGCCAGCTCTTCCGGCAATTCCGTCAGAATTTCGCGCGCCCGCTGATGCTGGTTGGCGGCGATCATGCATTCGGCCATGCCGGCAAGCGCCTTGGCATTCTCGGGATCGGCCTGCATCACGGCGCCGTAGAGCTGAGCGGCCTCGTTGATATTGCCGGCGGCAAGCAGTTCCGCCGCTTCAGCAACCACCGCTTCGATTTCGGCCGCCTCGTCGGCGCCGGCCGGACCGGCGATCCGGTCGATGAACTGCTGGATCTGGCTTTCCGGCACCGCGCCCATGAAACCGTCGGCGGGACGGCCGTTGACGAAGGCGATGACGGCGGGGATCGACTGGATGCCGAGCTGACCGGCGATCGAGGGATGGTCGTCGATGTTCATCTTGACCAGCCGAACGCGGCCCTTGGCTTCGTTGATGACCTTTTCCAAGACCGGCGTCAGCTGCTTGCACGGGCCGCACCAGGGTGCCCAGAAATCGACCAGTACCGGCTGCTTGCGCGATTCCTCGATGACGTCCTTGGCGAAATTCGCGGTCGTCGTCTCCGTGATGTAGCTGCTGGCCGCAGCCGCGGGTTCCGGCGCAGCACCGAAGTTTGTCGTCGCCGTCATCTGATTTCCGAAGGAAGCATTATAGGGGTTGTCGCTGCCGCTCATAGGTATCTCCCGCCGCGCCGATCCTGCCGGCGTCTTTGCTAAAGCATGTCGCGCAAAACTGTGTGGCGGTTTTGCGATAAAGGCATGCGCAAAACCAAAGACTAAAGCGCGGCAGGCGAATCTAAAAGATCGAGACGCGCTTTAGCGCTAAAATCGTATGTCAGGACGTCACTTTCAAGACAAGTGGCTTATGTCCCGTCGCTTCCATGAAACGGATGAGATCGCTGCTCGCAATCGAGGTCGTCGCATCATTGGATAGCGGATGGCAGTTGACGATCTCGTGCGCCATCAGCTCGGCATCGAGCACGAAGGTGACATTCTCAGCGGTATCGTTGATCGCACCGAAGGCCGTGACCGAGCCCGGAGCAACGCCGAGATACTCCATCAGCTTCTCCGGCCTGCCGAAGGAGACCCGGCCGGAGCCGCCGATGGCATTATGCACTTGCTTGAGGTCGACGGCAGCATTTTCCTCCACGGTCAGCAGAAAATATCTGTCCTTCTTGTCTTTGACGAACAGGTTCTTGGTGTGGCCGCCGGGGATTTCATCGCGCAGGGCCACCGATTCCGCCACGGTGAAAACCGGCGCATGGTCGACCGTCTTATGGGCGATGCCGAGCCCGTCGAGGAAGGCAAACAATTCTTCTCTTGTCTTCGGGGCATTTTCGGACATCGGGCAATCCATTGGACAGGAAGGGAAAAAAGCGAGGCGTCCTGATTAAGGCGGTCCACATCGTTTGGCAATCTTTGCGACCGACGCTTTGCCCCGCATTTGCGGCCTTTCCGCCGGGCGTCAGCGAACACCAGAATTTTTCTTCGCCTCTCCGTCATTTCCCTGTTGCATTTGAAAACCCGTTAGGCCATATAGCGCCGGTCGCCGCGAGGCGGCGCCCACGGTCCAACAACTACCCCGGACCGATGTGGATTGAGCGGGTGTAGCTCAGGGGTAGAGCACAACCTTGCCAAGGTTGGGGTCGAGGGTTCGAATCCCTTCGCCCGCTCCAGTTTCTCAAATAAAATTAAATGTCTGCTTAGCGCCGGGATAGACGCCCTTGCGCCAACGCACGGCAAGAGCAGATTTGACGCCTTGCGCTGCTCCGAGCTCATTTTGGCAGGAATCCATGAGCTGGATAACCATTCTCGAAGAATACGACGGATAGCCTCTGAGTGGGTGGGCGCATCGACTTACTGTTCGGCGAACCTGTCGAGGCGCTGCGCTGAATTCATCGGCCAGCCAGACCCCCACCATAATCTATATAGCACTTCGGAATCCCGAAATTGGTTGCGGTGTTGAAATCATTGGATGTTTCCTCGCGGCGACACCACCCAAAACGCGACGAATTTCGGGATCCCGAAGCGGGGAAATTTCGGGATCCCGAAGTGGGATTTTTTCTTTATGGCGATGCGGCCGCGTTTGTCGGCAACAATCGGCCCGCGGCATCCGACGGAAGAAACCGAGCCGGTCGGAGGCTCACCGATTACGGCACTTTCGACCTCGACGCCGGCTTAGAAGATCAAGATTGTAATTTATTTTGGTTGATTGGTTCGTTTGTAAACTTATTGTCGAGGCAAAAGGACGCGTCTGCGGATCGGATCCCGAATGTTCAGTTTATCGCAGCACAACTCAGTCGACCGACACAGATCCGCACCCGGCGCGTCGATACCGGCGCCGGAGCCGGGTTGCCAGCATCGCCCATAACTTTCTGACTGCTCCCAACATAAACTGAGGTTTCCCATGCGCATCGCCGTCGGTGGCATTCATATCGAATGCAGCACATACAACCCCGTCCTGAACGAGGAGAAGGATTTCCGCGTGCTGCGCGGCGCGGCGCTGCTGGAAGCGCCGTATTTCGCCTTCCTCAGGGATTACGCTGCCGAATTTCTGCCGACGATCCATGCCCGCGCCATCGCCGGC
The DNA here is from genome assembly GCF_057653455.1 of Rhizobium sp. CB2179. Taxonomy (NCBI): domain Bacteria; kingdom Pseudomonadati; phylum Pseudomonadota; class Alphaproteobacteria; order Hyphomicrobiales; family Rhizobiaceae; genus Rhizobium; species Rhizobium sp. CB2179. The sequence continues at coordinate 4,320,275 of NZ_CM172781.1, forward strand.
GGCCCGGTTTCGCGTGCCACCTACGAGGCCTTCAAGGGTGAATTCCTCGAGCGGCTGAAGCCGATGCTGCCGCTTGACGGTCTCTATCTCGCCATGCACGGCGCCATGTATGTCGAGGGCATGGAGGATGCGGAAGGCGACTGGATCAGCGCGGCCCGTGCGCTGGTCGGCAAGGATTGCACGGTCTCGGCAAGCTACGATCTGCACGGCAACGTCACGCAACGCATCATCGATGCGCTCGATATCTATTCCACCTACCGCACTGCGCCGCATATCGATGTCGAAGAGACGATGCGCCGCTCCGTTTCCATGCTGGTAAAGAGCCTGAAAACCGGCGAGAGGCCGGTCGTGCTCTGGGTGCCGATCCCGGTCGTGCTGCCCGGCGAGCGCACCAGCACCGTCGATGAGCCGGCAAAGAGGCTCTATGACATGCTGCCTGGGATCGATGCGATCGACGGCGTCTGGGATGCATCGCTGATGGTCGGCTATGTCTGGGCCGACGAACCGCGCGCCACCGCCGCCGCGATCATGACCGGCACCGACCGCACCGTGCTGGAGCGCGAGGCCAAACGCCTCGCGAGGGCTTATTGGGATGCGCGCGAAGACTTTGTCTTCGGCTGCAAGACCGGCACGCTCGAGGAATGTGTCGAAAGGGCGATCGCAAGCCCGACCGCTCCTGTGGTGCTTGCCGAATCCGGCGACAACCCGACCGGCGGCGGCGTTGGGGACCGGGCTGATGTGCTGGCAGAGCTGATTGCCAGGGGCGCCACCGGCGTCGTCTTTGCCGGCATCGCCGACAAGGCGGCGACCGAGGCCTGTTATGCCGCTGGCATCGGTGCGGAACTGGAGCTCAGTGTCGGCGCCTCGCTCGACACCCAGGGTAGCAAGCCCGTTCACGGCCGCTTCACGGTCAAGTTCCTGCATGAGACATCAGATCCCACAGACCGCCAGGCGGTAGTTTCGGTCAGTGGTATCGATCTCGTGCTCTCCGCCAAGCGTCGGCCCTATCACAACATCGTCGACTTCACCCGGCTCGGCCTCGACCCACACAAGGCCAGCATCATCGTCGTCAAATCGGGCTATCTCTCGCCGGAACTGGCGCCGATCGCCAATCCGAACCTGATGGCGCTATCAACAGGGGTCGTCGATCAGTTCGTCGAGCGCCTGCCGCGGCTGCGCAAGCAGCGTCCGACCTATCCTTTCGACAAGGATTTTGCCTTCGAGCCGCAGGTTTTTCTCTCCGCACGCTCGACGCTGGCCTGAGCTTCAGCTGAACCAATTGCATTTTCTGGATGACATTGTCGATCGCGGCGCCGCCCTGTCGCCGCGATCGACTGCTTTCCCGTATCGCGGCAATAGCGGGATTTGAGCAAAAAACGGGCAGATTTGGATTTGCACAAAAAAGCGCTTGACGGTCGGCGCTATTTGGTTTGGACTGAACCAATAGAAAATTGGTACGGACCATTTAAGCGAATGCCGATGGATGAGACGCAGGGCAATTCGAATTATGCGCTGGAGAGGCTGAGGGCTCTGCTGCGGTCCGACAGTCTCGACGCCGACGGCAAGCTGCCGACCGAGCGCACCCTTTCGGAAATGCTTGGCGTCGGCCGCCGTGCCGTCCGCCGTGCCCTCGAAGTGCTGGAGGCTGAGGGCCGCATCTGGCGCCGCCAAGGCTCCGGCACCTATGCCGGCCCGCGCCCCGACGGCTGGAGCGATCATGTCGGCTCGATCGTTGCCGGCACCGATCTCATGGAAGTCATGGAAGTGCGCCTGCGCATCGAACCGCAGCTCGCCCAGCTTGCCGCCATGCGCGCCAAGGCCGCCGATATCGAGCGCATGTATGATCTGGTGAAGAAGATCTACGAAAGCACCGATGCCGACGGCCGCGAACTCTGGGACGGGGCGCTGCACCGCCAGATCGCCCAATGCGCCGGCAACGGCTTCTTCCTCACCATCTTCGACGTCATCAACCGGGTGCGCCAGGACGAGGCCTGGCAGACGATCCGCGAGCGCGCCCGCAGCGCCAGCCGGACGCGGCCCGTCACCTTCGGTCAGCACACGGCGATCGTCGATGCGATCGCCGCTCGTGATCCTGCCAGGGCGGGCGAAGCGATGCGCCAGCATCTGCTGACGCTGCAGGAAAGCCTCATCCGCATCACCTCGCTCGATCATAGCGAAACGGAGGTCGACAAGACCCTCGCCTGAACAGCGAGGTGAGCAGGGAGAAGAGAGACGGGCGGGCCATAACCGCCGGAATGGAAGCCAAAACCAAACAAACAGAACAGAGGAGAATGGAATGAAGATCGCCAAATTGCTGACCGCCACCGTTGCCGGCGCGCTGTTTGCGCTTCCTGCCTTCGCCGTCGACCTGAAGATCGGATTGCAGGACGATGCCGACGTGCTCGATCCCGCGCAGTCACGCACCTTCGTCGGCCGCATCGTCTATACTGCAATGTGCGACAAGCTGGTCGACGTCTCGCCGGATCTGAAGATCGTGCCGCAGCTTGCCACCGAATGGAGCTGGTCGGCCGACGGCAAAGAGCTCACCATGAAGCTGCGCCAAGGCGTCAAGTTCCATGACGAGACCCCGTTCAACGCCGAAGCCGTCGTCGCCACCATCGAGCGCAACATCACCTTGCCGGAATCACGCCGCAAGAGCGAGCTGACCTCGGTCGCAAAGGTCGAGGCGACAAGCGAATACGAGGTCAAGTTCACCCTCAAGGCGCCTGACGTCACCCTTCTTGCCCAGCTTTCCGACCGCGCCGGCATGATCGTCTCGCCGAAGGCCGCCAAGGAGCTCGGCGCCAAGTTCGGCGATCACCCGGTCTGCGCCGGTCCGTTCAAGTTCGTCGAACGCATCCAGCAGGATCGCATCGTGCTCGAAAAGTTCCAGGACTACTGGAACAAGGACAAGATCTTCATCGACAAGCTCACCTATCTGCCGATCCCGGATACGACGGTGCGCCTCGCCAATCTGCGTTCCGGCGATCTCGACATGATCGAGCGCCTGGCCGCGACCGATGCTGAAGCCGTGAAGGCGGATTCGAGCCTGGTCTATGCCGACGCCGTCGGCACCGGCTACATGGCGCTCTATACCAATATCGGCAACGGCGCGCGTGCCGACAATCCTTTCGGCAAGGACAAACGCCTGCGCCAGGCTTTCTCGCTGGCGATCGACCGCGATGCCGTCAACCAGATCGTCTATGAAGGCACGGCCGTCTCCGGCAACCAGCCCTTCCCGCCGAGCAGCCCGTGGTTCGACAAGGATATTCCCGTCCCCGCCCGCGATCTCGACAAGGCCAAGGCGCTGATCAAGGAAGCCGGCTTCGACCGCGTGCCGATCGAGCTGCAGATCCCGAACAATCCCGTTGCCATGCAGATGATGCAGATCATCCAGTCGATGGTCGGCGAAGCCGGCTTCGACGTCAGCCTGAAGTCGACGGAATTCGCCACGCTGCTGAGCGAGCAGACCGCCGGCAACTATCAGCTCAGCCGTTCCGACTGGTCCGGCCGCGTCGATCCCGACGGCAATATCCATCAGTTCATCACCTGCAAGGGCGGCATCAACGACACGAAATACTGCAACGCCGAGGTGGACAAGCTGCTGAACGAAGCTCGTGCTTCGACCGACGATGCCGTGCGCAAGCAGAAATACGATGCCGCCGCCGTCATCCTCAACGACGATCTGCCGATCATCTATCTCGGCCATCAGTCCTGGATCTGGGCGCTGCACAAGAACATCACCGGCTTCGTTCCGTCGCCGGATGGCATGATCCGCCTCGTCGGCGTCAAGAAAGCCGGCTGATCCCTAGAGCATGATGCCGAAAAGTGTGAGCGGCTTTCGGACGACATCATGCTCTACTTTTTGATCCAGCAAATCATGCGGCGGAAACCCTCCGCCGCATGACCCCAGTCGTGTCAGGATCGCCCATGTACACCTACATCGCCAAACGGCTCTTGGTCGCCATACCGACGCTTTTGATCATTTCGGTCTTCGTCTTCTCGCTGCAGAAGCTGCTGCCCGGCGATCCGATCCTCGCCATGGCCGGCGAGGAACGCGACCCGCAGGTTCTCGAATTCCTGCGCGAGAAATACCGGCTGAACGATCCCGTGCCCTATCAATATGTCCGCTGGCTGGGTGCGGCCCTGCAAGGCGATCTCGGCATTTCGCTGCGCACCAACCAGCCGGTTCTGCAGCTCATCGCCGAAAAGCTGCCGGTCACCATCCAGCTCGCCATCATGTCGATGATCTTCGCCTTTGTCATCGGCGTGCCGATGGGCATCCTGGCGGCCGTCAAGAAGAACACGATGATCGACTATCTCGCCAACATCATCGCGCTGACCGGTCTGTCGATCCCGAATTTCTGGCTCGGCATCATGCTGATCCTGCTGGTTTCGGTCAATCTCGGTTGGTTGCCGGCATCAGGTTACGAACCCTTCTTCAGCAATCCGCTGCGTTCGCTGGAAACCATGCTGATGCCCTCCTTCGTGCTCGGCAATGCGCTGGCCGCGACCCTAATGCGGCATACACGCTCGGCGATGCTGAGCGTCCTCAGCACCGATTACATCCGCACCGCCCGCGCCAAGGGGCTGGCTGAAAGCTCGGTCGTGCTCGAACACGGCTTCCGCAATGCCATGCTGCCGATCGTGACGCTGACTGCCTTGCTCTTCGGCGAACTGCTTGCCGGTGCCGTGCTGACCGAGCAGATCTTCACCATTCCGGGTTTCGGAAAGCTCATCGTCGACGCCGTCTTCAACCGCGACTACGCCGTCGTCCAGGGTGTGGTGATCTGCACCGCGATCGGCTTCATCCTGATGAACCTCTTGGCCGACATTCTCTACGTCCTGCTCAATCCACGCATGAGGGCCGCCCTATGACCGCGATCGGAGAGACCGTCATTCCCTCTGCGATCGACCGCTCGCCGAGCCGTGCCTGGCGCAAGCTGAAGGCCAACAAGGGTGCGCTCGTCGGCCTTGCGATCATCGCCTTCTTCGCAATCCTCGCCATTGCCGCCCCCCTCCTTCCGATTCCCGATCCGAACGCCACAAGCTGGTCGGCGATCCGCAAGGCCCCGTCCGCCGCCCATTGGCTTGGCACCGACGACATCGGCCGCGACATTCTTTCCCGAATGATCTGGGGCGCGCAGGCTTCGCTGATGGCCGGCGTCTTCTCGGTGGCGATCGCCGTTGTCATCGGCGTGCCCTTCGGCCTTATCTCCGGTTATTTCGGCGGCTGGATCGACATGGTGATCTCGCGCATCACCGAAGCCTTTCTGGCCATGCCTTTCCTCATCACCGCGATCGCGCTCGCAGCCTTTCTCGGCCCGAGCCTGACCAATGCGATGATTGCGATCGGCCTTTCCGCCATGCCCGTCTTCGTGCGGCTGACGCGCGGCCAGGTGCTTTCGGTCAAGATCGAAGAATATGTCGAGGGTGCCCGCTCGATCGGCCTCCGGTCCTCGAGCATCATCACCCGCTACATCCTGCCGAACGTCTTTGCACCGATCCTCGTGCAAGCGACGTTGACCATCGCCACCGCGATCATCGCCGAGGCAAGCCTCTCCTTTCTCGGTCTCGGGCAACAACCGCCGGCGCCGAGCTGGGGCTCGATGCTGAACGTCGCCAAGAATTTCCTCTCCCAGGCGCCATGGATGGCGATGTGGCCGGGTGCCGCGATCTTCCTCGTCGTCATCGGTTTCAATCTTTTAGGCGACGGCCTGCGCGATGCGCTCGATCCGCGCGAAGCATGATTTCTCGAAAGGACATTTGACATGACCGCATTCACCACCCGTCCCGAGATCCTCGGCACCTTCGGTGTCGTCACCTCGACGCACTGGATCGCCTCGGCCGTCGGCATGAGCATTCTCGAAAAGGGCGGCAATGCCTTCGACGCGGCAGTGGCGACGGGCTTCGTGCTGCAGATCGTCGAGCCGCATCTTTGCGGTCCGGGCGGCGATATGCCGGCGGTGATCTATTCGAAGAAGAAGGACAAGGTCGAGGTCATCTGCGCGCAAGGCCCTGCCCCCGCCGGTGCGACGATCGAACACTATACGGCAGAGGGCCTGAGCCTGATCCCCGGCGACGGGCTGCTTGCGACCGTCATCCCCGGCTCCTTCGATGGCTGGATGCTGATGCTGCGCGACTATGGCTCGATGAGCGTGCGCGATGTGCTGGAACCGGCGATCTATTACGCCGAGCACGGCCATCCGATGCTGCCGCGCGTCTCCGCCACCATCAAGGGGCTCGCCGCCTTCTTCGAGAAGGAATGGCCGACCTCCTACGAGACGTGGCTGCCAGGCGGCAGCGCGCCCGAAGCGCATGCGAATTTCAGGAATCCGGTGCTTGCCGAAACCTGGAAGCGCGTCATCGCCGAGGCGGAAGTGAAAAGCGGCCGGGAAGCGCAAGTGCAGGCGGCCCGCGACGCCTTCTATCGCGGCTTCGTTGCCGAGAAGATCGACGATTATCTGAAGACCGCCGAGGTGATGGATGCAAGCGGCAGCCGCCACAAGGGCGTCCTGACTGCCGCCGACATGGCGAACTGGTCGGCGACGATCGAGGAGCCGCTGACCTATGATTATCATGACTGGACGATCGCCAAGATCGGCCCCTGGGGCCAGGGTCCGGTCTTCCTGCAGACCCTGTCGATCCTCAAAGGCTTCGATCTCGCCGCGATGGATCCCGCTGGCGCCGATTTCGTCCACACCGTCGTCGAGGCGATGAAGCTCGCCTTCGCCGACCGCGAAGTCTATTACGGCGATCCTGACTTTTCGGAGATTCCCATCGCGCATCTGCTGTCGGAGACCTATGCCGCCGAGCGCCGCAAGCTGGTCGGCACAGACGCCTCCTTCGATCTTCGCCCCGGCATCGTGCCTGGCTTCGAAGCGCAGCATGATCTGACGATGAAGATGCTCGGCGCGGATTCCAAGACCGGCGCCGTCTACGAGCCGACCATGGCGCATCTTTCCGAAAAGCGCGGCGACACCGTGCATATCGACGTCATCGACCGCCACGGCAACATAGTCTCCGTCACGCCATCAGGCGGCTGGCTGCAATCCTCGCCGACCGTGCCCGGCCTCGGCTTCTGCCTCAATTCCCGCGCCCAGATGTTCTGGCTGAAACCAGGGTTGCCGACGTCGCTTGCGCCCGGCAAGCGGCCGCGCACGACGCTGACACCGTCGCTCGGCCTCTATGAGGGCCGCCCGACACTGGCCTTCGGCACACCCGGCGGCGATCAGCAGGAGCAGTGGCAGCTTTCCTTCTTCCTGCGTTATATCAATCACAAGCTGAACCTGCAGGCGGCGATCGACCAGCCGCTGTTCCACACCTCGCATTTTCCGGGCTCTTTCTATCCGCGCACCCGCGAACCCGGCAGCCTGATGGCGGAAGCGAATTTCGGCCCTGATGTCCTTGATGCCCTGCGTCGCAAGGGTCACAAGCTGACGGTCGCCGATCCCTGGACGATCGGCCGGCTGACCGCCGCGAGACGCGATGCCGACGGACTGTTGCGCGCTGCAGCCACCCCGCGCCTGATGCAGGCCTATGCGATCGGGAGATAGTCATGACCTGGTCTATCGTCGCCCGTGATCCCTCGACCGGTCATCTCGGCATTGCCGTCGCGAGCCGCTTCTTTGCCGTCGGCGCCCTGGTGCCGCATATTCGCGGCGGCATCGGCGCCGTTGCTACCCAGGCCTTCGTCAGCCCGCTTTACGGCGTCGACGGCCTGTCGCTGCTGGCTGCAGGCAAGGCGCCGGAGGAGATCATCACCCAGCTCACTGGGCGTGACGCCGGCCGCAATCAGCGGCAGTTGCACCTCATCGATGCGAAGGGGCGCAACGCCGCCTTCACCGGTCCCGCATGCATCGACTGGGCGGGGCATCTGATCGACGAAAACGTCTCGGTCGCCGGCAACATGCTCGCGGGTCCCGACGTCGTCGCCGAAACACTTGCCACCTACAACAAGGCAATGGACAAGCCGCTGGCCGAACGCCTGCTGCTGGCGATGCAGGTAGGCGAGGATGCCGGCGGCGACAAGCGCGGCAGGCAGTCCGCCGCCCTCATCATCCATCGCGACCAGGATTATCCGTGGCTCAGCCTCCGCGCCGACGATCATCCCGATCCGCTCGCCGAACTTGTTCGCCTGCACGCGGTGGCGGGTGAACGTTACCTGCATGTCGCCGAGACGATGGCGACGCGGCAAAATCCGAACGGCATGACGGACAGGCGCGAGATCGATGAAAAGATCGCGGCGCTGGAAGCGGCCCGCATTGCTGAAGGCAGGCCTTCGGCCTCCTTCGCCACGCCTTTGAAGACGTGAACCAGATAGAACAAGGCAACGACATGCTTGATGTTTCTTCAGCCCCCGCCTCCCCGGTTCTCTCGGTCAGGAACCTGACGACCTCCTTCCTCGTCGATGGCGACTGGAAGCCGGTGGTGCGCGACGTCTCCTTCGACGTCATGCCAGGCGAGACGGTGGCTATCGTCGGCGAAAGCGGCTCGGGCAAGAGCGTCACCTCCCTTTCGATCATGCGGCTTCTCGCCAAGGGATCGAGCCGCATCGATGGCGCCATCACCTTGAACGGCAAGGATGTTCTCACCCTTTCGGAAAAGGAGATGCGCCGGGTGCGCGGCAACGACGCCGCCATGATCTTCCAGGAGCCGATGACCTCCCTCAATCCGATCTTCACCATCGGCCGCCAGATCTCCGAAGCGCTGACCTGCCACGGCGATATCGGCAAGGCCGAGGCGCGGGCCGAAACCGTGCGCCTGCTGGAAAAGGTCCGCATCCCCAACGCCGCCTCGCGCTTCGACGAATATCCGCACCAGTTCTCAGGCGGCATGCGCCAGCGCGTGATGATCGCCATGGCGCTCGCCAGCCGGCCGAAATTGCTGATCGCCGATGAGCCGACGACAGCACTCGACGTGACGATCCAGGGCCAGATCCTCGACCTGATCAAGATGCTGCAGGAAGAAGAGGGCATGTCCGTTCTCTTCATCACCCACGACATGGGTGTCGTCGCCGAAATCGCCGACCGCACCATCGTCATGTATCGCGGCGAGGCGGTGGAAACCGGCACGACCGACGACATCTTCCATCGCGGCAGGCATCCCTATACCCGCGCTTTGCTCTCGGCCGTGCCGCGCCTCGGCTCGATGGCCGACCGGAAATGGCCGCTGCGTTTCCCAGTCGTCGATACCACGACCGGCGAACGCCGCGAGCCGATCGAGGTGGCCGATACCGTCGACCGCCGGCGAACACCGATCCTCGAAGTCAAGAACCTCGTTACCCGTTTCGACATCCGCGGCGGCCTGCTCGGCCGCAAGACCGGCGCGATCCATGCGGTCGAGGATGTCTCCTTCGATCTCCTCCAGGGCGAGACGCTGTCGCTCGTGGGCGAATCCGGCTGCGGCAAGTCGACCACCGGTCGCTCGATTACCCGCCTCGTCCAGCCGAACGGCGGCAGTGTCAGCCTCGACGGTTATGATGTGCTGAGCCTTGACGCGGCCAGTCTCAGACGGATGCGCCGCAGCATCCAGATGATCTTTCAGGATCCCTTCGCCAGCCTCAACCCGCGCATGACCGTCGGCGCGGCCGTCGCCGAACCCATCACCGAACACGGCCTCGGCACCGGCGCCCAGGCCCGCGACAAGGCGGCCGATCTTCTCGAACGCGTCGGGCTGAAACCCGATATGATGAAACGCTATCCGCATGAATTTTCCGGCGGTCAGCGCCAGCGCATCTGCATCGCCCGCGCGCTCGCACTCGATCCGAAGGTGATCGTCGCCGACGAAAGCGTTTCAGCCCTCGATGTCTCGATCAAGGCACAGGTCTGCAATCTGCTGATGGACCTGCAGCAAAGCCTCAACCTCGCCTTCCTGTTCATTTCTCACGATATGGCGGTGGTCGAGCGCGTCAGCCACCGCGTCGCGGTGATGTATCTCGGCGAGATCGTCGAGATCGGTCCACGTGCGGAATTGTTCAGCAACCCGCAGCATGCCTACACGAAGAAGCTGATGGCAGCTGTGCCGGTTCCCGACCCCTCACGGCGCGGCATCAAGCGCAACCTCGGAACCGACGAGCTCAAGAGCCCTGTCCGCCCGGTCGGCTACGTCGCGCCGCCACGCCGATACCGGGAAGTGACGGCAGGCCATCTGGTGAGGGTCGATGAAGCCGCCTGAACGCGAAAAAACCACTCTCCAAAGCATCAGGATAACAAGTATTGCGGGAAAATAACCCGCGCCGGTGGCGCGCGGACCGTCTTTTTTGCTGCACCGCTTATATGACTTCTGCTAGATATTATTTTGCCGATAATTATTAACGACCGATTCCACCCTTTTGTGTTCTCTTATCCTTGCGAATCAAAAAGGTTTGATTTGCCCGGGGACGGCCCCCATGTTGAAGCATGGGGCGATGCAACAGTTGGGTAGGAGCCTATGCTGCAACGGATTGAAGACATTGATGCAGCACTCGTCGACAGGCTGCAGCATTCGGCGTTCAAGTACTTCCTGAAATATACCAATCCCGAAAATGGCCTGGTGGCGGATACGTCGATCGGCGGGGTTCCGTGCAGCATCGCAGCCGTCGGCTTTGCGCTTTCCTCTTATCCTGTTGGTGTCGAGCGTTTATGGATCAGCCGCGAGGAGGCAGCCGAACGCACGGTCAACACGCTGCGGTTCTTTGCCGAGGCGCGCCAGGGCGAGGAACGCCACGCGACCGGCCACCGCGGTTTCTTCTACCATTTCCTGCACATGGATACCGGCCATCGCGCCTGGAACAGCGAGCTTTCGACCATCGACACGGCGCTGCTCGTCGCCGGCATCCTGACGGCTGCGCAATATTTCAATCGGGAAGACGACGAGACGGAAACCGAAATCCGGGAACTCGCGACCTTCATCTACGAGCGCGTCGACTGGCGCTGGGCGCTGAACAAGGGCGACACCATTGCCATGGGTTGGAAGCCCTCTTCCGGCTTCTTGCGCTGGCGCTACCATGGCTTCGACGAGGCGATCATCCTCTATACGCTGGCGCTCGCTTCGCCGACGCACCCGATACCGCAATCGAGCTACGACGCCTTTACGTCAAGCTATTCCTGGATGCTGCATGGCGAGCAGTCCTATCTCTATGCCGGGCCGCTGTTCATCCACCTGTTCTCGCATGCCTGGATCGATTTCCGCACCATTCAGGACAAGCCGATGGCGGAGCGAAACTGGGACTATTTCCGCAACACGCAGGTGATGATCAACGTCCAGCGTGACTATGCCGAACGCAATCCCGGCCAGTTCGTCGGCTACAACAGGAATATCTGGGGTTTCTCTGCCTGTGACGGCCCGCCGCCGACACGGCGCATGCGTGGCGGCCGCCAGCCGAAGGTTCTGGGTTACGCCGCCCGCGGAGCGCCGCTCGGCCCGGATGACGGCACGATCGCACCCTGGGCAGCCCTTGCCTGCCTGCCCTACGACAAGCAGGCGGCTCTCGACGGCACCAAGGCGCTTCTGACCACCTATCCGAACCTGCTCTTGGAAGGCGGTTTTCCCGGCGGCTTCAATCCGACGGTCAAGACCAAGCGGCCGGAAGGCTGGGTCGACGACCGCACCGTCGGCATCGACCAGGGCCTTGTCGTCATGACCATCGAGAACGACCGTTCGGATTTCATCTGGAAACTGATGCGGCAATCGCCGGTCATCCGCCTCGGGCTCGAGCGCGCCGGCTTTACCGGTGGCTGGCTCGAAGGCATCGAGCCCGAAGAAGTGGTACGCAAGGTCGGCTAGGTCCAGAGCATGCCGCGCAAAAGTGTACAGCGGTTTTGCGACAACGACATGCGTAAAAACAAAGGCCTAAAGTGCGAGGAGCGAATCTGAAAGATCGTGACGCGCTTTAGAGCTGTCGCATGGTATCAGTTCTCGAAGACATGCGCCTTGCCGGCGATATCGAGGCGAACGAGGTCTCCCCGCGCCGGAAGAGCGACGCTCGAGGTCTTGATAAGGATCGGCGGCAACGCCACACCTTCGAGCGAGACGGCGACGGTGCAGACTGCGCCGCCGAATTCCACTTCGACGACACGCCCGCCATAGTTGCGATCGCCTTCATCGGCAACGACGCGAATCTGCTCGGGACGCAGCATGATCTCCGCCTTGCCCTGACGGCTGCCTTCGACGGCGACATGGCCAAGGGCGCAGTCTGCCAAGCCGTTGCGGATGATGGCGGGAAGCAGCACGGCATCGCCGAGAAACAGTGCCGTCTCGCGATCGCGCGGATGCAGGTACAAGGATTGCGGCGACCCGGCCTGGATCAGCCGTCCCTCCCTCAGAACCGCGACCTGATCGGCAAAGGTCAGAGCCTCTTCCTGATCATGGGTGACGAGAATGGTGGTGATGCCGGCCGCCTGCAGCACGCGCGCAACCGCCTTGCGCATATTTTCACGCAGGCCGGTATCGAGTGCCGAGAAAGGTTCGTCGAGCAGCATCAGCCGCGGCTTACGGCCGAGCGCGCGGGCGAGCGCCACGCGCTGCTGCTGCCCGCCGGAAAGCTGATGCGGACGCCGCGCCAGCATGCCGCGGTCGAGTTCGACCATATCGAGCAACTCGACGATGCGCTTCTCGCGATCGGCTGCCCTTCGTTCGAAGCCGAAGCCGATATTTTCTGCAACGCTTAAGTGCGGAAACAGCGCGCCGTCCTGCGAGACGATGCCGATGCCGCGTTTATGCGCCGGTACTGTCGCCGGACCGTCCGCGAGCAGGTCGCCGTCCAGCGTCACCCTGCCGACATCGGGTTGCTCGAAGCCGGCAATGATGCGCAACAGCGTCGTCTTGCCTGAACCGGACGGGCCGACGACGGCCGTGCGGCTTCCGGCCGAGACTTCGAGCGAAATATCCTTCAGCGCCTGGACGGGGCCATAGCGCTTGCTGATGTTTTCGATCGTGAGCAGCGTCATTGGCCGGCGGTCCGTTTCGATTGGGTATAGAGCATCAGGGTGAGCGGCAGTGACAGCACGACCATCATGAAGGCGTAGGGGGCGGCCGAGACATAATCGATCTCGCTGGTCAGCGACCAGAATTTCGTCGCCAGCGTGTCGACGCCGTTGGGCGACAGCATCAGTGTCGCCGTGAGTTCATTGGTGATGCCGAGTGCGGCCAGCGCGACGCTGGCAGCCGCTCCGGGTGCGGCAAGCCGCATGGTGATCTGCCGCACCGCCTGGCCCGGGGTGCGGCCGAGACCCATCGCGGCGCGCTCCAGTTCCACCGGCGCTTGGGCGATGCTGGCACGCAGCCCGACCATGGCGCGCGGCAGGAAAAGCATCACATAGGCGACGAGCAGCGTTGCGAAGGTCTGATAGAGCGGCAGCACGAGACGCACGGTGATGGTCACCAGCGCCAGCGCCACGACGACGCCCGGCAGCGAGCCGACATAATAGTGGCAGGCTTCGAGCACGCGCTGGAGGCGGCCGGGCGCCCGCACGGAAAGCCAGGCCATCGGTGCTGCCGCAATCGTCGCCAGCACGCCGCCGACGACGGCAAGCACGATCGTCTGCAGGAAGGCGCTGCCGACCTCGATGCGCCAGATATCGGTGCCGCCGAGATAGAGCCAGCGGCCAAGCGTCACCAACGGGACGCCGAGCGTCAGAACCGCCAGGAGGACAGGCAGCAAAACGGCGGGCACCACCAACCAGCCCAGGCGGCGGCGGTCCGTCGGGCGTGGCGAACCCGCGCCGACGCGGGCATAACGTTCGTTGCCGCGCACCAACACCTCGAATCCGAGCAGAAAAAGACAGCAGGCGACGAGCACGCCGCCGAGCATGTTGGAGGCCGGGCTGTTGTAGGAGGACTGGAACTGGTCGACGATCGCCGTCGCGAACGTGTCGAACCGGATCATCACGAACAGGCCGTACTCCGAAAGCAGATGCAGCGCGATCAGCAGAGAACCGCCGCAGATGGCGAGCCTGAGCTGCGGCAGCACGGCGCGGAAGAAGACGCGCCAGGGATTGAGGCCCAGCGAGGCCGCGGCATCCTCGATAGCCGGATCGAGACGGCGCAGCGCTGCGGCGACCGGCAGGTAGAGGAACGGATAATAGGCGATGACCGAGACGAAGACACCGCTCTGCGGGCCGCGCATGCCGGGAACGAGGCTGACCCAGGCATAGCTGTGCACGAAGGCAGGCACGGCGAGCGGAGCGATCGCCAGCCAGGCCCAGAGCCGGCCGAAAGGAATGTCCGTCCGCTCGGTCAGCCAGGCGAGCGTCACCGCAAGCGCGATCGACACCGGGATGGTGATCGATTCCAGAAGGACCGTATTGACGAGAAGTTCGCCGACGCGTGGCCGGAAGACCAGGGCCTTCACCGTTTCCCAGCCGACATCGTAGGTTACCCAGCCGATGAAGCCGAGCGGCACGAGACTGAAGATCGCGACGACGGTTGCGAGGAGGATCACCGAAGCGTGCGGCATGCGTCCGCGCGGCAAAGCCATTCGCGTGGCCCTCGGCGCGACCGGCGCCTGGTTGCCGGATGCGAGCAATCTGTTGTCCTGCAGCAAGGCCGATGCCTTTACACGCTGAAAAAGGAAGGCAACCGCCTTTGAAAGGCGGTTGCCGGATATCGTCATGCCCTAAGGTTTTCTTGAGCCAAATGCAATAGTTTTGGCCGGAAGACGCCTGCGGCAGAAAGGTCTAAGCATGTCGCGCAAAAGTGTGCCGCGGTTTTGCGACGACGACATGCGGAAAACGAAAGATCTAAAGTGTGGCGCGCCACGCTTTAGATCAGGCCGGCAGCCGTCATCAGCTCCACGACTTTCTTGCTGTCGAGGGTCGAAGCTTCGACCTTCGGGGCATTGAGATCGGCAAGCGGAGTGAGCTTGTCGTTGGAGGGCGCATCCTTGCCGATGGCATATTCATAGGAATCGCCGTCCTTGAGGACTGCCTGGCCGGCCTTGCTTGTCAGGAACTTCAGGAAAGCCTGGGCTTCCTTCATGTGCTGCGTGGACTTCAGGATGCCGCCACCCGAAACGCTGACGAAAGCGCCCGGATCCTGGTTCTTGAAGTAGTGCAGACCAACATTCTTGCTGTTCTCGCCTGTTTTGGCCTGATCGCCGAACCAATAATAGTGATAGATAACAGCGCCTTCGACTTCGCCTGAATTGACGGCCTTCATCGCGACGCTGTTGCCCTTGTAGGGCGTGGCATTGTCTTTCAGGCCCTTCAGCCATGCCTTGGTGGCATCTTCGCCCTTGAGCTGCAGCAGGGCAGCGACGATGGCCTGGAAGTCTGCACCGGCAGGTGCTGCACCCCAGCGGCCCTTCCAGGCGGGATCTGCCAGATCGAGCATCGACTTCGGCAGCTTGTCTTCGGTGAGCTTGGTCTTGTCATAGGCAAAAACGGTGGTACGGGCGGCAATGCCGGTCCACATGCCGTCAGCCGGGCGATACTGATCCGGAACCTGATCCAGCGTTTCCTTTTCGATGGGGGCGAAGAGGCCCGCGCCATCGACCAGCGTCATTGCCGGCGAATTTTCGGTCAGGAAGACATCCGCCGGGGAGGCGTCGCCTTCCTGGATGATCTGGTTGGCGAACTGCATGTCGCTGCCCTGGCGCATGGTGACCTTGATGCCGGTCTCCTTGGAGAAGGCGTCGATCCATTCGCGGCCGAGGCTTTCGTGCTGGGCATTGTAAACGACGAGACCTTCGTCCTGCGCTTGGGCGCTGCCTGCGAGCGCGGTGGCGGAGAGAAGCGAAGCGGCAAGCGCGAGCGAAAAACGGTTAAGAGCAATTTTCATGATGGCCTCCGTGACGATGTCACCCGAGCTCTCCAAGGGCGATGAGAGGCGTATATTTTTCCTGACTGCCGATTTCAAGTTTGGCTTGGTCGGAAAAGCCATCACAATATCTTGACTAAATATTTCATATTACAGGGGAATAAATCTCGATTTGGCAAAAAAGGCGGCGCTTCCCGAGCGCCGCCTCTCTTTTGCAGCCTTTTGCCGCCAGCTTATTCGACGTCAAACTTGACGCCCTGCGCCAGCGGCAGCGTCCTGCCGTAATTGATCGTGTTGGTGGAGCGGCGCATATAGGCCTTCCAGGCATCCGAGCCGGATTCACGGCCGCCGCCGGTCTCCTTCTCGCCGCCAAAGGCGCCGCCGATCTCGGCGCCCGATGGCCCGAGGTTGACGTTGGCGATGCCGCAATCCGAACCGCGGGCGGAGACGAAGGTTTCGGCCTCGCGCATGTCGTTGGTGAAGATCGACGACGACAGCCCCTGCGGCACGGCATTGTGCAGCGCCAGCACCTCGTCGAAATCGCTGTATTTCATCACATAGAGGATCGGCGCGAAGGTCTCGTGCTCCACCGGTCCGGTCTGATCAGGCATTTCCACGAGCGCCGGGCGAACGTAGAAAGCCTCGGTCGAACCGCTTTCGACGCGGTCGCCTCCGGTCACCGTGCCGCCGGCCGACTTCGCCTCGCCAAGCGCTGCCTGCATGTTTTTAAAAGCCTGGCCGTCGATCAACGGTCCTACAAGCGTGCCGGTTTCGAGCGGATTGCCGATGGTGACGGAGCCGTAGGCCTTCTGCAGTCTAGGCACCAGCTGATCGTAGACGCTCTCGTGGACGAAGAGACGGCGCAGCGTCGTGCAGCGCTGGCCGGCCGTACCCATGGCGGAGAAGGCAACGCCGCGCAGCGTCAGGTCGAGATCGGCCGACGGGCAGACGATCGCCGCATTGTTGCCGCCGAGTTCGAAAATGGCGCGGGCAAAACGCTGCGACAGGCGCGGACCGACGGCGCGGCCCATGGCCGTCGAGCCGGTGGCGGAAACCAGCGGGATCTTCGGATGATCGACCAGCACTTCGCCGACCTCGCGGCCGCCGATGATCAGCGTCGACAGATTGGCCGGTGCGCTACCGCCCTCGGCGACGAAACGCTTCAGCGCCTTTTCGAACAGCGCCTGCACGGCAAGCGCCGTCAACGGCGTCTTTTCCGAGGGCTTCCAGACGGTGGAATTGCCGCAGACCATCGCAAGTGCGGCATTCCACGACCAGACGGCAACAGGGAAGTTGAAGGCGGAGATGATGCCGATCACGCCGAGCGGATGCCAGCTTTCCATCATCCGGTGCTCGGATCGCTCAGTGGCGATCGTCAGGCCGTAAAGCTGACGGGAAAGGCCGACCGCGAAATCGCAGATGTCGATCATCTCCTGCACTTCGCCCAGACCTTCCGAAGTGATCTTGCCAACCTCGATCGAAACGAGACGGCCGAGCGCCGCCTTGGAGGCGCGCAGTTCCTCGCCCAGCAGGCGGACCAGTTCGCCGCGCTTCGGCGCCGGCACGGCACGCCATTCGAGGAAGGCCTGATGCGCCGCTTCGATCGCCGCCTTCGTCTCGGAAACGGAATGTTCCCTGAGTTTGCCGATTTCCTTGCCGGTGACCGGCGAGGTGACGGCAAGCGTGCCGCCGTGATAGCGGCCGGCATCGACGCCGAGTTCGGCAAGCAGCTTGGCGGTTTCGGTGGCGAGATCGAGGACGGCGATGGTCATTGTCGTGTTTCCAATCTTATTATTCTCAGAAGCGTGCATCGCTTCTCAGAAGCGGGCATCGGCGAAATGGGCGACCTGAGCGCCGGCTTCGTACCATATTTCCTTGAGTGCACGGAAGCTTGGCTCGGTGGGCGAAGTCAGCGGCAACGGCAGATCGGCTTCCGGAAGCCGGCCGAGGATATGCTCCGCCAGCGTACGGCCGAAGACCGTACCGGGGGCAATGCCGCGGCCATTGTAGCCCGAAAAGCCGACGACACCAGGTGCGAACTTGTGGAAGCGCGGCAGCGCATTGTCGGTCATGCCGATCTGGCCATACCATTCACACTCGAATTCGACGTCGCCGATTACAGGGAAGAGCCGCTTCAATGCGCGTTTGGCCCAGCCCTTGTGTACGGCCAGTCCGGTATTGCGCAGCGCCCCGACACTGCCGAAAACGAGACGGCCGGCCTGGTCCATGCGGAAGGAGGAGAGGATTTCCTTGGTATCCCATGCGCCTTCCCGCCCAGGCAGGATCGACTGGCGCAGATTGTGGCCCAGCGGCACGGTGGCGAAATTGAAATAGGGCAGATGCACCTGTTCGCTGCGCACCTGTTCCCACGGGCCGGTGCTGTAGGCATCCGTTGCAACGATGATCCACTCCGCGCTGACCTCGCCGCTTGCCGTCTTCACGGTCCAGCGGCTGCCATTGCGCTCCGTCGCGATGACCGGGCTGGATGTGTGAATGGCGACGCCGGCCTTGACGGCGGCATGGGCAAGGCCGCGCGCATAGGCAAGCGGCTGCAGCGTGCCGGCGCGTTTGTCGAGCAGCGAACCCGAATAGGCATCGCTGCCGATGCGTTTTGCCGTCTCCGCCGCGTCGAGCAGCGTCACGGCTGCGCCGCGGGCAGACCATTGCGCCGCGCGATCCTCGATCTCCTTCAGACCGCCCGCGCCGACCGCGCAATGCAGCGTGCCGTTCCGTTCGAGTTCGCAGGCAATCTGATGTTTGTCGATCAGCTCCATGACCAGCTTCGGCGCATTGCCGAGCAGATCGAGCAGACGTTCGCCATGCACCGGGCCGAGCACGCCGGGCAGATCGTTCGGCATCACCCACATGCCGGCATTGATCAGCCCGACATTGCGCCCGGCACCGCCGAAGCCGATCTCCTTCGCCTCCAGCAACACCACCTTCGACCCGGCTTCGGCAAGATGCAGGGCGGAAGAGAGGCCGGTGTAACCGCCGCCGACGATGACGACGTCGGCCGATACCGCGCCGTCGAGAGGCGAGGTCGTCGGCGCTTCGGGCGCTGTCTTTTCCCAGAGGCCGTGGGAGCGCGGATCATTCAGCATGGCTCAGTCCGATCAGAGCGAAATCGCGGATACTCTAATGCAAAAAAGAAAGTGTTGAACCTGCCATTTCACGCAACGGTCTTCAACGGCAGGCCCGCAAGGCCGAGCGCGGCCAGCGCCGAATCCAGCGATGCGGCCTGGCGTTCGGCGTAAAGCGCCAGCTCGTCCTGAACGGTAGCACCGAGTGCTGCCTCGAAGGCGTCACGGTTCGAGCGGGTCGCATAGTTCTGCTGCTGGTCAGTACCGAGGTTCGACTGGAAGATGCCGGCCGCGCTGACGGGCAGGAAGTCTTCGTAGACGATCGGGGTGAAGGCGAGATAACCCTTGGCGATCAGCGCCTCCGGATCGCCGGGCAGCGTGCTGCCGGCCGCGGCGACAATGCCCGCAGGCGTCGCGGAATAGCGGAAGAAGGCCAGACCCGCCCTGCGCAGCTCGTCCCAACTATCCGGCAGTGCCTTGAAACGCGCAGCGAGTTCGTGATCGTAGGCGCCGGCCTTGGCGCCGCCGGCGCCCACCTGCACCTCGCCGCGAACCGAGGCGAGCAGTTGGTCGTAGAGCACCCGGCCCTTCGCCGTCAACGCCACGCCGCGCTGTTCGATCTCCCCGAAGCGGGCGGTATGTGTCCCTTGAATCGCACCGTCATCATCGGAAAAGGCGATCGTTTCTTCCAGCGCCTTGAAGCTCGTCTGTCGCAGCAGGATATCGCAATGACGGCGCGGCGGCCCTTCGATGACAGCCTTCGGCGTGATGCCGCGTTCCGGCATGCGGGCCTGGACGGCGTCGATATCGAGCGTGCGCGGCGTCAGATGGTTGATGTGCGGTCCCTTGAAGCTGACGACGTCGGCGATCAGCCGATGGGCGTCGTGCAGGCGCTTGTAGGTGTCGGCGCTGACTGTCGCTTCGCCATGCCAGCGGAAGGTTTCCAACGCCTCGGCGACGAATTCCGTCGCTTCCGCCTCGGTCAGGCCGCGGTTCTGCTCGTGGCGCTCGATCAGCGCGACGGCGCGCGGCGTGTAGATCCGCCGTTTCGCCAGAATGGCTTCGGCTTCGCCGCGCAGCCCTTCGTCCTCGATC
This sequence comes from Rhizobium sp. CB2179, assembly GCF_057653455.1. Lineage (NCBI taxonomy): Bacteria > Pseudomonadati > Pseudomonadota > Alphaproteobacteria > Hyphomicrobiales > Rhizobiaceae > Rhizobium > Rhizobium sp. CB2179. The sequence goes on from NZ_CM172781.1 coordinate 4,340,188, forward strand.
AGTTCCAGTCGCAGCAGCGAGGTGAAGACGCGGAATGGATTGACGTTGAGTGCTGCCTCGTCGATCGGCCGGAAGCTGGTGGAATGAACCGGCACGCCGGCGACCGAAAGATCGTAGTAGCCGACCGGCTGCATGCCCATGACCGCAAACAGCCGGCGGATGGTGAAAAGCTCGTCGGCCGTACCGAGCCTTATAGCGCCGTGACGCTCGACATCGATGCGCTCCAGCTCGCCGGCGCGGGCCAGGCGATCGCGCAGGTCAGGATCGTTTTCGAGGCAGCCGGCATTCACATCCGCCACCAGTTCGATCAGCGTGCCGTATTGCGGCACCTCCGCCCGGTACATCTGCGACATCGACTCGGTAAACAGTGATCGGATGCGGTCTGGGGAAACGAAGGCTTGCGGCATTGGGAAACTCCGGCTCATTCCGTTTTTGCAGGATGAACCTCTTTACACGCGCCAGAAAGCGGCAAATATCGCTATTTCGGAAATAGCCCATTCTGAAACGGAATGACCATGCTGACGTCTAGACGTTTTCTGCCATCGATCTCGCATCTCGCCGCCTTCGAGGCGGTTGCCCGCACCGGCAGCGTGACGGCAGCGGCGCGCGAACTCGATCTGACGCAGAGCGCCGTCAGCCGCCAGGTCAGCGCGCTGGAGGAGCAGCTTGGCGTCGAGCTCTTCCTGCGCGAACGCCAGACCATGCGGCTGACGCTTGCCGGTGACGGATATGCCCGCGAGATTCGCGAAGCGCTGCGGCGGATATCGAGCGCCTCGCTGAACCTGCGCGCCAATCCGCATGGCGGCACGCTCAATCTCGCCATCCTGCCGACCTTCGGCACGCGCTGGCTGGCGCCGCGCCTGGGACGCTTTCTCGTCGCCAATCCCGGCGTGACCATCAATCTGGTGACCCGGCTTTCGCCTTTCGACTTTCGCCTCGATTCGATCGACGCCGCCATCCATTTCGGCCACCCGCACTGGCCGGGCGCCGAACTCGCGCTTCTGATGTCGGAGCGCACGGTGCCGGCCTGCAGTCCGGATTTTCTGAAGCGATATGCGATCAAAGCGCCAGAGGATCTGCTCGCTGCTCCGCTTTTGCACCTGACGACGCGCCCTGACGCCTGGGAGCAATGGTTCGCCGGCAACGGCGTTTCCTTCGAAAATGTGCACGGCATGCTCTTCGATCAGTTCGCCACCGCCGCGCAGGCGGCGATCGCCGGCCTCGGCGTCGCCCTGCTGCCGACATTCCTGATGCAGGAGGAGATCAGGCGCGGCGATCTCGTCGCCGCTGTCGACCGTGAAATGGAGAGCCGCGAGCGCTATTATCTCGCCTTTCCGCCCGAGCGTGCCGATTATGCGCCACTTGCCGCCTTTCGCGACTGGATCGTCGCCGAAGCGGCCGCCAATCTGACTGCGTGACGAACGGCTTGCATCGGCATGGCGCTTTCGACCATTATGCGATCCAAACAACTTTGCAGGAAATCTCCATGAAGCCGATCTTCGTCCAGCTCCAATGCGCACCCGGCAAGACCTATGATGTCGCCGACGCCATCTACCAGACCGAACTGGTCTCGGAGCTCTATTCGACCAGCGGCGACTACGATCTGCTGCTGAAGGTCTATATCGAGGAAGGCCAGGATATCGGCAAATTCATCAACGACAACATCGCCAATATTCCCGGCATCATCCGCTCGCTGACGACGCTAACCTTCAAGGCGTTCTAGAGCAATTCCAGCAAAAGTGCGCAGCGGTTTTGCGTCCGGAATTGCGTGAAACAAAAGAGATAGAGCGTTTCCGTGATTCGAGAAAAACGGAAACGCTCTGAATCCCCGTCAGACACGGTTAACCTTTTTCGCGAAGAATCGCCTTGGCAGGACGTCGCCTAAACCGCGCCTTAACGCCGGGCATGTCTGGTCGTTGCTATCACGGGCCCGCGTCAGCGCAGGCCGGCACGTGCAGCGATAGGTGGAAAATGTCGATCGTCGAGGCAGATTGGGCGCGCGCGAAGCCGCAGTTGGAAACAGCCCCGCTGATCGTCCATGTCGTGCGCCAGTTCCTGCCCAACCGCGGCGGCCTCGAAGACGTGGTCGCCAATCTCGCCCGCCAGACGGTACGCCGCGGTTATCGCGTGCGCGTCGTCACGCTGGATTCGCTCTTCACCGCCCCAGAGGATAAGCTGCCGCCTCGCGAAGGTATCGACGGTATCGAGGTGGTGCGCATTCCCTGGTTCGGCACCAGCCGTTATCCGCTGGCGCCTGAGGTTTTCCGCCATCTCGCCGATGCCGATCTCGTCCATGTCCATGCCATCGACTTCTTCTTCGATGCGCTCGCCTGGGGCCGGCTGCTGCACGGCAAGCCGATGATCGTCACCACTCATGGCGGCTTCTTCCACACGCGGAAATACGCGACGATCAAGAAGATCTGGTTCCGGACGCTGACCCGCGCTTCGGCGATGGCTTACCGCCGCGTCGTCTGCTGCAGCGCCTCCGACCTCAAGCAGTTTTCCGAGATCGTGCCCGACAGCCTTCTGATCGAAAATGGCGCTGATATCGGCAAATTCGCCGACACCGCTTCGCGTCGGGCAAAGCGCCGCATCGTCACGATCGGCCGGTTTTCGGTAAACAAACGGCTGGATCACCTGCTCGATGCGATGGCCAAGCTGAAGACCCGCGACCCGGAATGGCATCTCGACATTGTCGGCGCCGAATCCGACCTGAACCGGGCGGATGTCGAAGGCGCAATCGAAAGCCGTCATCTTTCCGGCCGCGTCACCTTGCATGTGTCGCCCGAGAACGACACCATCCGGCGCATCATCGCAGAAGCCTCGCTCTTCGCCTCCGCCTCGGAATATGAAGGTTTCGGCCTGGTGGCGCTGGAGGCGATGAGCGCCGGCCTCCTGCCGGTGCTGAACGCCAACGATGCCTTTGCGACCCTTGCCGCCCGGCATCCCGCAATCATGCTTGCCGATTTCACCAATCCTGAGAGCGCCGCCACGGCGATCGAAGCGGCCTATGAAGGCCTTTCGCGCCAGCCGGAGACCGTTCGCACCGAGCTTCTCGACGCCGCCCGCGGCTATTCCTGGGATATCGTCGCCGGACGTTATATCGATCTCTACAGATCGCTTGATGTCGTTGCCGCGGAAAGCAGCTGATCCCGCCTAAAGCGCGCCGCGATCTTTCAGATTCGCTTGCCGGAATTCAGGTCTTTGTTTGCCGCATGTCTTCGGCGCAAAACCGCTGCCCACTTTTGCGCAACATGCTTTAGCTGAAATCCGGTCATGCTCTGGCGAGACGAATGATCTCGTCGAGCACGAATTTGCGCGATTGCGGCGGCGTCAGATTGTGGTCGGCATCCGGCAGCATCAGCAGGCGCACGTTCGGATAGCGGGCAAGCCTGGCGCCGCGCGGCCCGAAGTGGAAGTAGACATGGTCGAGCCCGACATCGCCCTCGCTGTAGATCAGCGTCAGCGGCACCTTGCGCTTGCCGAACAGCGCGAAGGAGTGCCGGACCTCGCGGGCGATATGGCGCCGGTCGGGAAGCAGCTCGAGCACCGGCGCGATCCACGGCGACAGCCGGCGGCCGGCGGCGATGACGATGTTCTGCAACGCCGAGACGACATCCACCTGGCCGCGCAGCAGCCGCTTCAGCGTGTCGAGCCGCGCCAGGCGCTGGCTGTAATCATCGAGGCTGCGGGGAACGGAGACGACATGCTCCCTGCGCACCGGCATGTCAGGATCCCAGTAATAGACGAACGGATTGATCGACACGACAGCCTTCAAGCGCTCGTCGGCAACGCCGGCGCGGAAGGCGACATAGCCGCCGCTGCATCGGCCGGCGACCATGACGGGGCCGGCGACGACGCTTTCGAGCAGGTCGAGCGCGGCGACCGCGTCCCCGGTCTGGGTATCCGAATAAAGCACCTGTTCCGGCGCATCCGGCCGCGGCGGGCTGTCGCCGACATTGGCGGAATCAAAGCGCAGCGAAACGACGCCTTGGCGGGCGAGCTCGCGCGCCATGTCTACCGTCGTCCGTCCCCAGCCGGCATGCCGGTCATAGGCTGTCGACAGGAAGAGCACGGCGTTACCCTTGATCTCGCCGAGCGGCCGGCTGACGACGCCGACGAGATGATTGTGGCTTCCGAAACGGACCGGCGTTTCCGCAAAATCATCGCCGGCAAGCAGCGGGTTGTCGATCGCCGCCGGCGAATGGGCGGCGGATGTCTGCGTCGTCGTTGTCTCCAGCCATGTCGTCAGCAGCCCGACGACAGCCATCGGCGTCTTGGCAAACAGCGGATTGGTGGCGAGCTCGTCATAGCCTTCGAAGGCCGTCTGCTCGACATCGGCGCCAAGCGCCTTCAGCGCATCGGCAAAGCCGGTATCGTCGGCCTTGGCAGGGCGTTCGAGGATCAGATAGCGGGAGGTCGCGAGCCCCTGCGGCGAGGCGATGTTGAGCTTGCCGAGCTCGGCAGCGATTTCCTCGGGCATGACGAGCCCGGCGATCTGCACCTTGGTGGTCTGGACATGCTCCTTGCCGAGGCCGAGATCGGCATCGATGATCTTGGACCACATGTTGAGTTCGCGCAGATAGGCCCGGCCGCTCAGTACCGGCGCCAGCATGACGAGGCTGTCGACGCCTTCGATCGAGGAACCGACGCGATGGGCAAGCGTCGCGCCGAGGCCCTGTGCGATGAGGATGATACGGTCGCAGCCGCTCAGCGACTTCAACTTGTCGGCGGCCGCGCGGATCGAATCTTCCCAGGTTTCCAGCCTCGCCGGCAGTGCGTCGAAATTAAGCGCATCGCCCGTGCCACGATAGTCGAAGCGCAGGCTCGGCACGCCGATATCCGAGAAGTGCTCGGCCGCGACGCGGAAGAATTTGCGGCTGCACATCTCCTCGAAGCCCCAGGGGCTGACGAAAAGCACGGCGGCCGAACGTTTCTTGGCGAGAGGATTTTCAGGCATGAACAGCCCGATCGTGCCCTCGAACACCACAGGCAGGGCGGCGCTGCGTCCCGCGCCCTCGGCCGGTTCCAGCGAGAATTCGCCGGGCGCGACCTTGGCGCGATCGGGATCGCCGGGAAGCCGTGGCGCGATGAAATTGATCGCCTGGCCGACCGGTCGCCGCAGCAGGGATGGCATCTTCTCGAGAATGGAGCGCATGACTTCGACATCCTCGCCTGGCACGGCGCGCAGCACCCGGAGTGCTGCAAAATAGGCGAATGCGCCGGCGATGATCGCGCCGACCAATCCGGCCGGACCATGGACGAATTCCAGCACGGAAATCGCTCCGCAAGCACACAGCACGGAGGCGAGCGTCACCTTCGTCAAGCTTGCGTAGAGACCCGAAAGCTGGGATCCGAATCCTGTCTGTCTGATCATCATCACCGACATCGCTACGAATACGAGGATGCGCACGAGTGCGGCACCCTCGGCCGCAAGCCTAGGTACGATCAGTAAACAACCCGCTACCATCAGTAGGCCACCTATCACACTGATGTTCAGGCGGGAGCGGGCCCTGTCCATCGACAGCAGGTAGAGGCTGAGGATCTGCATGAAGGTATAGGCGGGAGCAACAAGCGCAAGCAGCGCCACCACCGTCCCGCTGCGGCGGAACGCTTCGCCGAACACCACGAGCACCAGTTCGCTAGAGATCGCGGCAAGCCCGAGGCTCATCGGCAGCACGATATAGGCCATGCTGCGGGTAACGGCGGTAAAGACCTCGACCGGCAATGTCGAATCGTCGCTGCTGTGCCGTCGCTCGGAATAATAGGGCAGCAGGCTGCCGGTCATCTGGATCGGCAGTTGCAGCGCGATATTGGCGATCGACAGGCCGACGGCATAATAGCCGACCATCTCCACCGACCAGAACTGCTGCAGGAAGAGCAGCTCGAGCCGGTTGAGGAAAATGGAATCGATGATGAACTGGATCGACAGGATGACGGAGGAGGAGGCGAGATATTTCAGCGAGACCCCGCACCAGTCGCGCCGCGCCAGAAGGATCGGCAGCGTGGCGAAAAACAGCACCAGCTGGCCGAGCGCATAGCCGACGAGTACGCCTTCGACGCCGTAGAAAACGGCGCCGACGGCAACGCCGGCAAGCTGCACGATCGAGACGGCGACCGTCAGCTTAAAGAAGGCGCCCAGCTTCTTTTCGCCGATCAGGTAGAATTTGACGAAGGAACCGATCGCTTGGACGAAGAACAGCACGCCCGTGACCAGAGCGACGGATGGCGCCGTGTCGGCCCAGTGCATCTTTTCGGAGGTCAGGAAGAACAGCGCGTAGAGCGCCAGCAGCACGACGGTCGAGAACATCATGAAGCTGACGAGGATGGCGGCAAAACCTCGCCGGCGGCGCGCGTCGAAGCCTTCCGCCGAAAGTTGCGGCAATGTCTTCAGCAGCGTGATGCTGGAGCCGAGTTCGGCGATCGAGGCGCCGGTCACCACCAGCCAGAGCGAAAAGGCGACGATGCCGTTGGCTTCCGGCCCGAGCAACCGTGCGGTTATGATCGAGGAAACGAAGCCCGTCAGAAGCAGCAGCATGCCTGCCGCCCCGTTCATCACCGAGTTTGCGATAATACCCTTCGACATCTGTCCATCCGTCAGGATCGGCCTACCGCCGCATACCTGCCATCTCTAATGCGAAAATGTTAAAATAAAGCGGAGTGACGACGTCACCTTAGGCGGTCTGCATCGCCTCCAGCGCCTTGAGCGCCTTGTCATAGCTGTTCTCGGCGAGGTAGCGCAGCAGGAACTCCCGCGCCTTCTCGGCCTTCTCGCGCGCTCGCTCAGGCGCGAGGAAGATATCCTTCAGATGCCCGGCTGCTGCCTCGGGTGAGGGATCGGCCCAGACCGCGCCTTCGAGCCCGGCAAATTCGGGATGGGTATCGACCACCGGAATGAGGGGAGAGGCAACCAGCCAGCTATTGTCGGGATCGCAGAAATCCACCGTGCCCGACCAGGCCGTGGAAACGACCGGCGTACGCTGCATGATCGCCTCGGCCACCGTCAGTCCGAAACCCTCGGAACGATGCAGCGAAAGATAGGCGTCGGAACAGCGGATCAGGCCGTTGATCTCGGAGTCCGACAGCCTGTCGGTGACGATCCTGATCTGGCTGTCGCCAGCGACCGAGCCGATCAGTTCTCGCAGGCCTTCATCCTTGTCGATATTGCCGCTGGCCTTCATCAACAGGAAGGCGCTGGGGCATTCGGCGGCAAATATCCTGAAGGCCTCGATGACGGCCTGCGGATTCTTCCGGTTGATCGAGGACCCGGCGCTGAAGATGAAGCTGACGAGAAACGCGTCTTCCTCGATGCCGAATTTCTGGCGCATGCCTTCGGTCGCCGGCTTCTCGGTGACGGGATGCGGAACGACGATGACCGGTGCCGCAGTGAGGGGTGCAATCGCCCGCCTGGTGAATTCCGACGGCACGAAGACGGCATTCATGTAATGCATCGCATTGCGCCACTCGGCCGGCACGACTTCGAGCTCCCAGGCGAAATAGCCGATGTTGAAGGCGCGGGTGAAATTCGCAACGCCCTTCTTCAGGATGGCGCGCGGCAGCATCGGCGGATTGAGATGCCAGATCCGGCTCCCCGCAGGTTCGGTGGAGAGATGCGACGGTGTCCATCCGGCGAAGGAATTCTCGTCAGGATGCGTGCTGACGTCGGAGAGCGAAATCGCCCGCCCAGCTTCCGTCAATGCGCCGGCGCAGAGCCTTGCCGATTCGCCAACGCCGACCGCCATCGAGAGATAGCCGACGATTTCCACCGGCCTGCGCGGATTGAAGGCAAGACGCGACCGCGGGATCAGCCGCTGCAGAACATGGGCGCGCAGAAAGCGGTATATCGTTCTCAAATCACGCTCTTTCCCAATGGATCGGCATCATCCTTCGCAGGGGCGTCAGCCCTCGATTGCGACACGATGCGAACTGCCTAGACTTCTGATCTCGCCCGCAGGCGGAATATCGCTTTCCACGCCGGACAGCGCGTGGAGCTGCACACGCCGCATCGCGCCGGGGGCAAGGTGGAACCAGTCGTCGTCGGCCCGATAGCCTTCGACGTCGATATGCACCGATTGCGCCAGCCGGTCGGTCCTGAGATCGACGAACCAGTCGTCGCCGTCTCTGGTGAATGATGCTTCGATCCCTGCGTCATGCAGCGCCTTCCCCCGTCCGCACGGGAAGTGGAAGCTCTCGGCGAGAATGGCGCCGTCTGCCAGCGAGCGCAGGCGCGCCACACTGGCATCATGCGCCGGCGGCCCGAAACGGAAGGCATAGGTCGTATCGAAGAAGGCGCCGAACAGCGCGGTGCAGGCAAGACGCTCCGTGTCTCTTGCCGCCAGCTTGAAGGCCCTGCTGCCGCTGACGACCTGCTGTTTTCCGCCGCGCAGGCAGACGACCTCGAGCTCCATGTCAAGCGCGGCATCCGTCTCGTTGACGACATGCACGTCGAGACCGTTCGTTCCCTCGTCGGTGAAGACCACTTGCACCGGCCGGAATGCACGGCGCATCGCATACCAGACAGGCTTCGGCTCTCCGGTGGAATCGATCACTCCCCAGCCGGGACCGGGCAACAGGTCCTGCAGCGTCCAGACGAGTGCGCCGTTGCAGGCGGAGCCCTTGCGCCGCCATTCGGCAAAAGTCTCCTCGATCACCTCGCCGGTAACGGCGCGGGAGAGATCGAGATAGCGTTCCGGATCTTCGCGGCGCAGCTCAGCCGGATCGAAACCGTAGAGAAGCTGCAGGTAGAAATCGCGAACATCCTCGAAATCCCACGATGCGCTGCGGTCGCGGGGCACGCGGGCCTTCCACAGCGGACTGTGGACGGCGGGCACATCGAGATGACGCTGCAGCGTCCTTTGCTGCGGCACATGCGCGAAGGCGAGGCTTTCGGAGGCAAAACGCACATCGGCGCGGCGCGCATCGGCAATTGGCCGCATATAGGCGCCGACGCCGTAATAATGGGCAATACCGGCATTCGGCGAAAAGGGCATCGCTCCGCCATAGGGCGAGTTCGGCACATAGGGCACATCGGGGCGCATGCGCGCGACGACCGCCGGGATGATTTCATCGGTGACCGGCCCGCTCCAGAATTCCGCCGGCAGGCCGAGCATTGCCGCCTGCTGGTGGACTTCGCTGCCGCCGCAGAGCACGGCCAACGAAGGCGACGCCTGCACGCCGTGGAGGAATTCCTCGACCTCCGCATGCACGTGACCAAGAAAAGCCTTGTCGTTGCGTGGATAATCAAAATTGGCGAACATGAAGTCCTGCCAGACGAGCAGACCGAGCTCGTCGCAGAGTGCGAAGAAATCAGGCGTTTCGTAGGCCATGGTGCCGCCGATGCGGATCATGTTCATGCCGCCTGCAGCGGCAAGCCGCAGGAACGGCTCATAATCCGCCCGCCCGCCCGGCAATCGCACGATATCGGCCGTCGTCCACACGGCACCACGGCAGAAGATGCGTTCGCCGTTGACGAGAAGCGCGAAGTCGTCGCCATCGGCACCACGGTCGACGTCGATACGTCGAAAGCCGGTCCTGCCGAGCGGATATTCCACCCCGTCCGAAACCAGTGTCAGCGCGTAGAGACGCGGAGCACCATGCGTATGCGGCCACCAGGCCTCGATGTCGGAAAGCTTGAGGATAGCCGAGTAATGACTGTCGCCGACCTTCTCGAAGGGCTGCTCCATCCCGCCGCAGCGCAGCAGCATCGCCGGATCCTCGGCATTGCTATGCAGGGACACGCTGAGACGGCCGACGCCACTCTCCTCCAATACGGCGCGGATGGAGACATTGTCGATCGAGACGGGATGACGCCGCACCATCGAAATCGGCCGCCATGGCCCGACGGCATGGATATCGGGGCACCAGCCCGGCATATGGCCGAGCAGCGTCGTGCGGAAATTCTTCAAGCCCGCCGGCGTGATCATCTGCGGCCGCCAGCGCGCGCGGGGGCCTGGCTCCGACAGGCGGGGCCCAAGCGCCCGGAAGCACAGCGCCAGTTCGTCGCCGCCCGAAAGCGTCACCGGAATCTCGTGCGCCGTGAACATGCTCTCGGAAAACAGGATTTCCTGGCCGTTCAGGAAGACATGGCAGAGCGTTGCCAGCCCTGCGAAACGCAGGATCGCGTCGCCGGGCTCGGCATCGAAAAGCCGGCAGAGATACCAGGCATCCCGCGTGTTCAGCGGCTCGGGATTTTCCCGGTCGAAGAGCCCGGCTTTTTCGAGCGCGGCGGCGACGGTGCCGGGAACGGGTGCTGGAATGAATTGTGCGGAGAGCGGGATGTCGTGCGGCACGGCGCAGGCGCCCGGCTCCGTCAGGATCAGGTTCCAGCCTTCGGAAAGTAGACTTTCCTCGGCACCGATGCTCGCCAAACGCCCCCGCATGGTCAGATCTCCGGCCTCAGATTCGCCCCGCAAGCGACGCCATCATGGAATCCCATGCATCGGCGGCCGGATCAAGTGCTGCCCGCAACGGCTCGAACTTCCTGCGGGTGACGGCGCGGGCAAGCTGGAACTGCACCGATTTCGCCACCTCCGAAATACGCCCGGCATGCTCGGCGGCAGCCGCGAATTCACCAGGGGAAAGCCAGGCGAGGTAATCGGCCGCCAGCTCGAAATTGGCGCCCACCTGGCGAAGCGTGTTGAAGGCGTATTTATGGAAGAAGCCGAACGGCCGTTCCGCCACCGCTTCGACCTGTTGCGGAAAGACGCTGGCAAAGGCGCGGATCGGGTTTTCGCGGGGACGCCGGGCAAAATGAAAACCGGCAAGTCGCCGCGCGGTCGCGCGCAGATGCGCGTCGTCTGCCGGCCTTTCCGGGAATCGTGCAAATTCCGTATAGGGCAGAAACGGCGCGTCGTTTTCCGTCAGATGCAGCTGAAACAGCCCGTCGAAATCCTCGCCTTCGAGACGGAAATAACCGGCATTGTGGAAATAATCGACGCGCTTGGCCGCAACATCCAGCCGGTTGATCGCAACCGTCGTCTTGCCGTGCTCCTGCCGGTAGGCGGTGCCGCGCGTATCCGGCATGTAGAAAGAATCCATTTCGATCAGGCAAAGGCGGGCACGCGCGATCTGAACCTCGACATGGCGTTCGACACGGTCGTAGATGGCAAGCTCAGTCGCACGAATGCCGTAGAGCGCTTCGAGATCCTCGAGCGGCACCTTGAAGAAGGTGAACTGGTCGCCCTCGAAATCCTGCGTCAGGGTAAAACCCAGCATCGCCTCTGGCGCAACGCCTGATGTCGCCAGAACCTCGATCCAGAGATCGACATAACAATTGGTTTCCGGCCAGGCGCGCTCGCCGGAATGCAGCGCATGCGCCCGGTAGGTTTCCGGGTCGATTCCCGAAAATACCCCCGAAAATAACGACGTCATCGATTTGCTCAGCCCCACAGCGCTTTCCGTACGCTGGCCGGCCATTGCTTCACATCGAGCCCGTGATGATGGAAGAGGGCAAGGGCGATGCGCTCCAGTCCGAAGCCGACGCAGGCGGTGTGCGCGACACTGCCGTCTTCGAGATTGAGACCCCATTTCGTGCCGAAGGCATCCTGATGGTAGTTGAAGCTCATGCAGGCGGTCGGGTTGGCAGTCGAGGTGATCGGGATCAGAAGCTCGAACTTCAGGTTCTGGTCGCGCTGATTATTGGCGAGCATCTTGCCGGCGCGGCCGAAGAACGGATCATTGGCAACGTCGATCGTCACCTCGAGGCCCACGGCCTTCATCATCTCGACGCCGCGATCCATCCAGCGCTGGCGGAAGTCGGTAACGTGCAGCTCTGTGCCCATGCACACATATTCGCGCATGCGGAACAGCTGCTGGCGGGCAGGATCTTTCGACGGCTCATGGCGGAAGCAATAGGATTGCAGGTCGAAGAGGCCGCCGGTCTTCGGCAGGTTGCCGCGCTTGGCGATCGTCGGATAAAGCGGATAGCAGGCAGCCGGCGTCAGCACGATGTCGGTCGCCTCCTGCCCCTTGGTCCAGTCTTCGCCGACTTCCATGCATTGCAGCAGGCTGACATGATCGAGCTCGCTGCCGCAGAAGCTGTGCACCGTGCCGGCGAGCTGCGGAAAGCTCTTCATGTAGCCGCTCTTCTCGAAGAAAGCGCGGTTCATGCCGGGCGGAAAGCGCATGGCTTCGGCACCATCGGCGCCGCCGAACGTGTCGATCAGGCGCTCGAAGGCAGCGATCACGTCTTCGAACTGGCCGCTGCGGCCGTAGAGCCCGTCGATGCCGGTATCGATCAGCAGACCGGATTCGAAAAGCCGGTCCAGAAACGAGGTCTGCATATCCATGACTGTCACCCCAGTAGGCTAGTGTCCTGCTTATGGACAAGAAGCATGCTCGACGTGTTGCCGAGGATGCGGTCATTCGAAATCATGAGCTGTGCGGAATGCGCGTCGCGCAGATGGCGTCCGAGGCTGAAGGGCGTGCCGTTCTTGTAGCCCATGATGCCGCAGATCAGCATGGCATGGTTGACGATTTCCAGGATCATCTCGGACGAGGCGATCTTGACGTTGTTCATCGCCACCGCAAATCCCATCGAAGACAGCCTGTCGGCATCGGCCTTGGCATCCTCATAGGCCTTGAGGCCGGCAACCACGTTGGATTTCACCATCTGCAGCAGGTTCGAAACCTCGGCGAGGCGCAGCGCGCCCGGCGGCTGGGCATCCGGCGCCTTGCGGGCGGCAGCACGCACGAAAGCCTGGGCGCGCACAACGGCGTCGACGGCGATGCCGTACCAGACGCCGCTCCATAAGAGGTGCGAGGAGGCAAGCATGGATTGCGCCGCGATCTCCGCGAAAGGCTTCGGCAGGATCTGGCAAGCCGGCGCTTCGCCCTTGAACAGGAAGCCGTCGGAGCAAGTGCCGCGCATGCCGAGCGTATTCCAGACATGCGTTTTCTCGAGCGTGTACTGGTCCTTGAGGAAGGCCGTCAGCACCTGATCGGAGGAAGCCGCCTGCGCGTGGGCACGCGAGGTGATAAGGATGGCGTCGGCGTGCGAGCCATAGGAAATGACAGTCGCATCCTTTTCGAGGCGGCACGTGTCGCCATCGACCTCGACCGCGCAGATGCTGTTGCGCAGATTTCCGCCGATACCGCCTTCGGTGGTGGCGGATGCGATCAGCAGCTGTTCGGCGGCGATGCGGCGCATGAAGCTGCGATGCCATTCGCTGTCGGCGCCGTGTTCAACGAGGCTCGACAGCTTGATATGGTGCATGGCGAAGACCATGGCGCTCGCGGCGCAGGCCTGGCCGAGCATCGAGCACAATTCGGCGATCTCGGTGATCGAGGCGGATTCGCCGCCGAAATGGCGCGGCACCTGGATGCCGAGCAGCCTTTCGGCCTTCATCGCGTCCACGGCTTCCCTGGGGAAACGGGCTTCGGCGTCGACGGCATCGGCGTGTTTCGCCGCGATTTCAGCAACGCGGGCCACCCTTGCAACAAGACCGTCCTGCATGATCTTGACGGGGAAATTCATCAGGCGACCTTCCGGCTGTCCCGGATGAGATCGACGGTCCTGGCGATGGCCGAGATGCTCGCGAAGGATTTGCGGTTGAGGAGATTGTCGGGAAATTCGATGTCGAAGGCCTCTTCGATGCCAAGCATTAACTGCACAGAAGCAAAGGACGTCAAACCTGCCGCATAAAGATCGGCGTCGTCGGCGACCTGGTCGATCGACCCAGGAAGCTTGCCGAATTTGGCTACGAGGTCGCGGATTGCCTTATTCATCCCATCACTCCAAGATTCTCATGATCCCGAACCGGCGTTCATCGCCTTGTCATGAGCGTTCTTTTAGTGCGGAAAACAGAACATTCCGCTAATTTATTGAGTTAAATATGACTGATGCTCATAGTTACGATTTTAGCGATCATTCCCGGATTGTCGTAAACAACCACATTATATCAATGACTTAAGATAATTTCGATACTGCGACACAGTCTGGTTTCTGGCGTGGAGAGTACAGAAATGACACGCAAACGCCGCGTTTGTCTCAATCGGCCGGCGGATAGGAATGCTCGCCGCCACGATAATCGGTGACGGAATAACATCCGTCGCCTGTCGCCCGCATCGCGCTTCCACTGATGACGGCCTTGCCGTGACCGCCGGGGATATCGAGGATGTAGGCCGGCTGGCAGAGACCGGAAATCCGCCCGCGCAGCGCCTCGACGATCTCCTGCCCCTCCTCGATCGTCACTCTGAAATGACTGGTGCCGGGCGCCAGATCCGGATGATGCAGATAATAGGGTTTGACGCGGATTTCGACGAAGGCCTTCATCAGCTTCGCCAGCACGTCGGGATCGTCATTGACACCCTTAAGCAGCACCGACTGGCTGACCATGGCGATGCCGGCATCAACGAGACGGGCGCAAGCGGCCCGCGCTTCCGGCGTCAGTTCGCGGACATGGTTGGCATGCAGCGCGACATAGACCGTCTTGCCGCTCGCCTTCAGCGCGCCAATCAGCGCCGCATCGATCTTCTCGGGGTCGACGACCGGAACACGCGTGTGGAACCTGATGATCTTCACATGCGCGATCCCGGCAAGCGCCTCCATGATCTCGCCGAGCCGGCGCGGAGAAAGCACCAGCGGATCGCCGCCGGTGAGGATGACCTCCCAGATCTCCTCGTGACCGCGGATATAATCGAAAGCTGCCCGCATCGCCGCCGCATCGAGCGTGCCGAGGCCCTGCGGCCCCACCATTTCGCGCCGGAAGCAGAAGCGGCAATAGACCGGGCAGACATGCACGGCCTTGAGCAAGACACGATCGGGATAGCGGTGAACGATGCCTTCGACGGGGCTGTGGGCATGATCGCCGATCGGATCGGCGCGTTCTTCCGGGGCGATCGTGAGTTCGGCCGCATCGGGCACGAATTGCCGAGCGATCGGATCATCGGGGTCGGCTCGATCGATGAGCTTGCTGATCGCAGGCGTCAGCGCAACCGCGTAACGCGCCGCCACCTCCTCGAGCGCTACGCGATCGGCAGGCGCGACCAGCCCTGCTTTCACAAGATCGTCGACGCTCTTGATCGGTTTGACGACATTCATCGTCCGTACTCCGCCACCGGCGCCCAAAGCACCTGGTCGATGTGTGATGCTCCCGTCGCCAGCATCACCAGCCGGTCGAAGCCGAGCGCGATACCGCTTGCCTCGGGCATCAGCGATAGCGCGGCGAGGAAATCCTCGTCGATAGGATAGGTCTCGCCGTAGACCCGCGCCTTCTCGGCCATCTCGATCTCGAACCGTCGCCGCTGTTCGGCAGCATTGGTGAGTTCGCCGAAGCCGTTCGCAAGCTCGACGCCGCAGGCATAGAGCTCGAAACGCTCGGCAACCCTCGCGTCGCGTGCCGAGGGACGGGCAAGGGCCGCCTCCGAGACCGGATATTCGTCGAGAATGGTGATGCGGCCGAAACCGAGATGCGGCTCGATCTTTTCGACCAGCACCCGGCTGAAGAGATCGGCCCAGCCGTCGTCATCGGCAACACGCATGCCGACGCGCTTCGTCTCGGCCGCCAGATGGTCGCGGTCAGTCGAACCGTCGGCGGCGACCGAGGCGAGAAGATCGATGCCGGCATGACGCTCGAACGCTTCGGCAACGCTGATCCGCTCCGGCCCGGCGAAGGGATCGCTCTCGCCGCCGCGATAGGCAAGCTTCCCGGTCTTCACCGTTTCCGCCGCCAGCGCCAGGATCCGCACGCAATCCATCATCAGACTCTCGTAGCTTTCGCCGGCCCGATACCATTCGAGCATGGTGAACTCAGGATGATGCAGCGGCCCGCGCTCGCGGTTGCGATAGACATGGGCGAAACACGAGATGCGCTCCTCGCCCGCCGTAAGCAGCTTCTTGCAGGCAAATTCCGGCGAGGTGTGCAGGTAGAACGGCGCCTTTTGCCCATCCGTCGTCAGTGCTTCCGTGGCGAAGGCATGCAGATGCGCCTCATTGCCGGGAGAGACCTGCAGCACCGCCGTATCCACCTCGATGAAATCCTCGCGCGCGAAAAACCCGCGCAACGCCGCCTGGATCGCATTGCGTCCGATCAGGAACGGACGGCGGTCGGCATGCACGGACGGGGTCCACCAGGGGGACGCTTTCGCCGAAGAGTTCATTCCAAGCTTTCTTGGCCGGAGAAGCCGGTATTGGGGGGTGGCTATTTCCCGGATTTTAGGTTAGTTGCGCCCCAAAGAAAAACATTTGCGTCTTCGGGGCGTCTCGACAGTCATCTACGACGCCGAAAGCCGAGTTACAAGGAAGTCTTATGGTCAAGGTCATCGCCTCTTCGGTCCGCAAGGGCAACGTTCTCGATGTCGACGGCAAGCTCTACGTCGTTCTCACCGCCCAGAACTTTCATCCGGGCAAGGGCACGCCGGTCACCCAGGTCGACATGCGCCGCATCGTCGACGGCGTGAAGGTTTCCGAGCGTTGGCGCACCACCGAACAGGTCGAGCGCGCCTTCGTCGAAGACGTCTCCTTCCAGTTTCTCTATGAAGACGGCGAAGGCTTCCACTTCATGAACCCGGCGAGCTACGATCAGGTCGTCGTCGATGTCGCCACAATGGGTGACGACAAGGCTTATCTGCAGGAAGGCATGTCCTGCATCCTCTCGATGCATGAAGGTATTGCGCTGGCGCTCCAACTGCCGCGCCACGTCACGCTCGAAATCATGGAGACGGAACCGGTCGTCAAGGGCCAGACGGCATCGTCCTCCTACAAGCCGGCGATTTTGTCGAACGGCGTGCGCGCCATGGTGCCGCCGCACATCAATGCCGGCACCCGCGTCGTCATCGCCACGGAAGACAATTCCTACGTCGAACGCGCCAAGGACTGATCCTAGTTTCAGCCTATCGAAGAGGCCGGCTCGCGCCGGCCTTTTTTGTATCCGCCGCCACACTATTCGGCATCGTGCTCTAGAGATGCGGGTTGCGCGGACGGTATTTCTTGACGAGCTTCTGGTTGATCTCGGCGGCACCCGGCATGTTGGCGCTGAGATAAATTGGCGCATCGCCCGATTTCGAAAGCTCCGAGGCGACTTCGGCGAAGATCGCATTGATGACGGTCACCCCGACGGCCGTCGAGACTGGCCCAACCCGGAGCCCCGTGCCTTCGAGATCGACAACGGCGTCACCCGGCGGCAGCCCGTTGTCGAGCACCACATCGGCCACGTCGGCAAGCCGCCGGCGGCCATTGGCGATCGCTGAGGAATAGGCGATCGACGTGATGGCAATCACCTTTGCGCCGATTTCGCGCGCATAGTCGGCGGCCTCGATCGGCGCGGCGTTCACGCCCGAATTGGAGGCGATGATGATGACATCGCCCGGCTGCATCCCGTAACGCTCCAGCATCGGCCGCACCAGGCCTTGCGTGCGCTCATAAACCGAACTGATGACCGCGCCCTCATGCAACATGGCCGAGCCGACGAGCACCGGCACGGTGAAGGCGAGCCCGCCGGCACGATAGTGCACCTCTTCCGCCAGCATATGCGAATGGCCGGTGCCGAAGACATAGACACGCTTGTCGCCTCGGGCAGCATCGAGGATGACGGCTGCTGCCTGCGCCATCGGCTGGGCAAGCGTCTGCTTCAGTTCCTCCAGCCGGCCGATGAGGTTGGAGAAATAGGCATCGGTAATGTCGGTCATCCCACTTCTCCTTGATTTTAGGCCGCTTCGCCGCTGAGCCAGGTGGCGGTGACGGCAAGCGCATCGGTGAGATGCACGAGATCGGCACGCGCGCCCGGCGAGAGATGGCCGCGATCGGCAAGCCTGAGAAACCGCGCGGGATAAAGGGTCGCCATGCGCAAGGCCTCGGCGAGCGTCAGGTCGAGATAGGTGACGCCGTAACGGATCGTCGAGATCATGTCGACATCGGAACCGGCCAGCGTGCCGTCGGACAGCACCAGCTTCGAGCAAAAGCCGCCCCTTTCACGCCGGACGGTGCGCCCGTTCAGCGTGAACGAATCCTTCTCCGACCCGACGAGCGACATCGCGTCGGTGACGAAGAACAGCTTGCCTTCGCCGCGTTTGGCGCGGAGCGCTGTGCGCAAGGCCTTCGGATCTACGTGATGGCCATCGGCGATGATGCCGCACCAGGTTGAGGGATGATCGATTGCCGCGCCGACAAGACCGGGCGCACGGTGTCCCAGCTGGCTCATGGCGTTGAAGAGATGCGTGACGCCCCGCGCGCCGGCATCGAAACGGTCTTCCGCCGCCTCGCTCGAACAATCGGAATGGCCGATGCTGACGGTGACGCCGGCTTCCGCAAGTTCGCGCACCTGGGCAACCGTCACCTGCTCGGCGGCCATGGTGACCAGCAGCGTGCCGATCGCCTCGCGCGCCCGGATGAAAGCCTTGACGTCGCGGTCCTCCACCGGCCGCATCAGTTCGGCCAGATGCGCGCCCTTCCTCGCAGGCGCCAAGTGCGGACCTTCGAGATGCAGACCGGCGACGCCGCGGTTCATTTTCACTGCCTCCTTGGCCGCCTCGATCGCGGCAATGGAGGCCTCTGATGTATCGGTGATCAGCGTTGGCAGCAGCGACGTCGTACCATAGGGCCGGTGCCCGCCGGCGATAATGTCCATCGAGGCGGCGGAAGGCTCGTCGTTCAGCATCCGCCCGGCGCCGCCATTGACCTGCGCATCGATGAAGCCGGCCGACAGAACACCACCGGCAAGCGTCACCACTTCGCCGTCCGGCAGATCGTTTCTCGCGACGATCGCTTCGACGCGGCCGCCGGCAACGATGAGGGCTTTGTCGTCATGGAAGTGCTCGCCGTCGAAGATGCGGGCGCCGAGGAAGATCTTGCGGACCATCAGACCGTCTCCGTCACCTTGAGCAGGTTTGCCGGCTTGTCGGGATCAAAGCCTTTGCGGCGCGTCACCGACTCGATCAGCCGGTAATAGACGAGCAGCGACACCAGCGGATCGACGAGGCCGTTGCCCGTCGTCGGCGCGCGCAGATGGACACCGGAGAGCGGCTGCGTCGAGAAGCCGACGGTGGTGGCGCCGAGTTTCTGCAGGCGTTCCAGCGCTTGGACATTGTTGGCGAAGGCCGCATCGTCGGGCGCAAAGGCGACGATCGGGAAGCCCGGCTGCACCAGACGCATCGGACCATGCATCAGTTCCGCCAGCGAGAAGGCCTCGGCATGCAGGCCGGAGGTTTCCTTGGCCTTCAACGCCGCTTCGAGCGCGATCGCGAAAGCCGGGCCGCGGCCGGCCGTATAAAGCGAGGTCGCGTTGAAGAGCACCTCCTCGGCTGCCGCCGTGTCGATCCCGGCGGTCGCCGACAGTGCCTCCGGCAGCTTGCCGAGCGCAGCCGCCAAATCGGACGCACTGCCGATCGCAGCCGTTACCCCGGAAAGGGCTGCAACCGAGGCGATGAAGGATTTTGTCGCCGCGACACTCTTTTCCGCGCCGGCATTGAGACCGAGAACAATATCGGCCTGCTTCGCAAGTGGGCTGTCGGTGACGTTGACGACGGCGATCGTCGTCGCTCCGCCCTTCTTCGCCGCATCCTGCAGCGCGACGATGTCGGGGCTGGCACCCGACTGCGAGACGGTGAAATGGACACCGCCCTTCAGATGCAGCGCCGCACCATAGACGGAAGCGATCGACGGGCCGACCGAGGCGACCGGAACGCCGCAGGTGATCTCGAAGAGATATTTGAAAAAAGTGGCAGCGTGGTCCGAGGAGCCGCGCGCCGCCGTCGTCACCACGCTCGGGCGGGCGGACGAAAACAGCCGGGCGATCTCGGCAAAGACCGGTTTTTCCTTTTCGAGCAGCATGGCCACCACCTCGGGCGATTGGCCGGCTTCCTGCAGCATCAGTGACTGGTTGTCATTCATAGGTCATCTCCGATTCTCAATTCGGCAACGAAATCATAGGCGTCGCCGCGATAATGCGAGCGGGTGTATTCGACGACGCGCTGGTCTTCCAGGCGCGAGACACGTTCGATCAGAAGCGCCGGCGCGCCTGATTTGACGTTCAGGATCGCCGCGGAGGACGGGTCGAGCGTGACCGCCGTCAGCCGCTGCAGCGCGCGGACGGGCCTGTGACCGCTGGCCGTCAACGCATCGTAAAGCGATCCCTCGCCGCCGGCATCGTGCCCCAGGAACTTGATCGGCACCACGGCGCGTTCGATCGCCAGCGGCAGGCCATCGGCAAGGCGCAAGCGGTCGAGTCTCAGCACCGGCTCGTCACCGCCGAGGCCGAGCAGGAAGGATTCCTCCGGCGACGGCGTATTGACCGCCCGCGACAATATCCGTGCGGCCGGCAGACGCCCGCGCGAGCGCATGTCGGCGGAGAAGGAGGAAAGCCGCCACAGCGACTGTTCCATGCGCTCCACCCTGCTCGATACGAAAGTACCGCTTCCATGGCGCGATTCCAGTGCACCGGATGCCATCAGATCGCGATAGGCGGTGCGCACGGTGACACGGCCGAGCTTCAGAGCCTCGGCAAGGTCGCGCTCGCCCGGCAGCGCCGTGCCGGGCTTCAGTAGCCCTTCCTGAATGAGGCCAGTCAGCGTCTGCGCCAGCCGCTTGTAAAGCGGCCCGGTCAGTGCCTCGTCACGCAGGCCGCGGCTGTTCAGTTCCGCTATCAGACTGGTTCTATCCATGGGCACACAATAGAACCTATATAGAACCAATCGGCAAGTCGGAATCGAGCATGGAATCAAAAAACCCTCGCCGGGCGGACCGGCAAGGGTTTCATAGCGCTCAAATTTGACAGTCGTGCGTCCGCAGCGCCGCGCGTTTAGAAACGCGCCGGCGCTGGAGGATGCTCAGTTCTTGGTGAAGATATAATCCGTCTCCTGACGCAGCACTTCGCCGGGGCGCAGAACCGCATTCGGAAAACCTTGGTGGTTGATGGCATCCGGCCAGACCTGCGTCTCCAGGCAGAAGCCGGCGAACGGACCGTATTTGCGCCCGCCGATGCCCGGAGCCCCGGTGTCAAGCTTGAAGCCGGCATAGAACTGCACGCCTGGCTCGGTGCTGCGCACTTCCAGCGACACGCCGGAATAGAGGCTGCGGGCAAGCGCGACGCTCCGCTTGGCGGTGCGCTCGGCGGACAGGCAGAAATTATGATCGTAGGACACTTGTTCGCTGCCGACGAAACGCTTCATCGGCGCCATCTCGCGGAAATCGAATTCCGTGCCCTCGACGGGACGGATTTCACCGGTCGGCACCTGCTTCTCATCGGTCGGCAGATAGTGATCGGCGGCTATCATGATGTCATGGCCAAGCGCATCTTCGCGGCCGTCGAGATTGAAATAGGCGTGCTGGCAGACATTGGCGAGCGTCGGCTGGTCGCTGGTCGATTCGTAGGTGATCGACAGTTCACCATTGCCATGCACCCGGAAAGTCGCCTGGATGGTGCAATTGCCGGGATAGCCGGCGCGGCCATCGGGATCGACGATCTTCAGTACTACGCGGTCGACGTCATGCTCGACGATCGTCCAGTTGCGTTTGGCGATATTGTCGCTGCCGCCATGCAGATGCGTCACGCCGTTTTCATTCAGTTCGAGCTGATAGTCCTTGTCGTCAAGCGTGAACCTGCCGCCGCCGACGCGGTTGGCGCAGCGGCCGGGCGTCGCGCCGAAATAGGATGAATAGAGGGGGTAGCTGTCGAAATCGTCGAAGCCGAGCTGCAGCGGCGCGTCATGTCCCTCGAGACGCAGATCCTGGATGACCGCGCCCCAGCTCAGGATCTTGGCCGTCAGCCCGCCCCCCTTGATCTCGACCCGATAGACGGTCTCACCCGCCTTCGTCTGCCCGAAAACGTCCCGCTCCAACTTATCCGACATGATCGTCCGTCCATTCTATCTCTGCTGCAAATTCCGCAATTCGGAATCGATTTGGGGAATTTGCAGCGATTCAAAGTGTGCATTGCACGTCCGACGAAGACGCGCGGCGTGGTAGGGTTCAGGACAGGAACCTGCCCGGATTTGCTTCGATCCGCAACCGGCGGATCAGAAAGAAAAGCCGCAGCAGCAATGCGGCGGAACCAGCTCGCGGCGCGCTCGGCAACGGTCAGAGGTCGGTGCCGATCTCTTCCACATCAAAGGGTGTCGTCTGGTAGATTTCGTTGATCCAGTTGCCGAACAAAAGATGCGCATGGCTGCGCCAGCGGTTCTGCGGCGCAAGCGCCGGATCGTTATGCGGAAAGTAATTGTGCGGCATCTTGATCGGCACCCCGGCATTGACGTCGCGGAAATACTCGTCGGAAAGCGAGGTGGAATCATATTCGACATGGTTGAACATGTAGAGCCGCCGGCCTCTCTTCTCGTGCACGAGGCAGACGCCCATTTCGCTCGACTCCATCAGGATCTCCAGGCTTTCGGATTTCTCGATATCGGCGCGGCGCACTTCGGTCCAGCGCGACACCGGCACTTCGAAATTGTCGGAAAAGCCGTTGAGATAGATCGAGGAAGGTTTCAGATTCCGGTGGCGGTAGACGCCGAAGGCCTTCTCTTTCAGCTCGTATTTCGGAACGCCGTGAAAATGATAGACCGCCGCCATCGCGCCCCAGCAGACGTTCATCGTCGAATGGACATTCGTTTCCGTCCAGTCGAGAATCTCCCGCATCTCCGCCCAATAGGTGACGTCCTCATAGGGCAAAAGCTCGATCGGTGCCCCGGTGATGATGAAGCCGTCGAACTTGCGGTGCTTTACTTCTTCCCAGGTCTGGTAGAAGGCAAGCAGATGGTCCTCGGACGTATTCTTCGCCTTGTGGCCGCCGATACGGACAAGCGACAGCTCCACCTGCAGCGGCGAGGCGCCGACGAGGCGGGCCATCTGCAGTTCGGTCTTGATCTTGTTCGGCATGAGATTGAGCAGCCCGATCTGCAACGGTCGGATATCCTGACGGATCGCCAACGTCTCGGTCATCACCCGCACACCCTCCTGAACCAGGGTTTCGAAGGCGGGCAGCGTATCGGGGATCTTGATGGGCATTGCGGTCACTCGATCAAAAACAAAAAACCGGCGGCGACAAAAATCGCTACCGGTCCGCACGCGGCCCTTTAGCGACTTTTTTAACGTGGCTGCAAGCCGGCCGGCCAAATCACCACGGAGGCCTTAATTAGACCCAGTCTGATTGCGAATCAACTGGCGAAAACATGCAGGAGAAACTCATGCAAGCATCATCACACTTTAATGACTGATAGAATCTGTTGATAGACCGGTAACGCCACCATGTTATTTATAGGGGCATGGGCGATTTGGAAAAGCGTAATGGCAGATAAGATCGAGAGGAAGCCGGGCATCGGAAGGCAGGATAGGGTAGGGTATGATTTAAGCCTGACATATCGCCTCGGCGTCATGTTCTCAGCATTCTGGAATTCGGAAGTGCGTGGCAAGGTGCTGTTTCTGGCCACCGTGCTGATCCTCGTCATCCTGGCGACGTCCTACGGCCAGGTCATCCTGAACGAGTGGAATGCTCCTTTCTACGACTCGCTGGAGCGCCGCGACCTCGGCGAATTCTTCCACCAGCTCGAAATCTTCGCGATGATCGCCGGCACGCTGCTGCTGCTCAACGTGCTGCAGGCCTGGCTGAATCAGATGACGGCGCTCTATATGCGCGAAGGTTTGTCGCGCGACCTGGTCGACCAGTGGCTGAAGCGCAAGCGAGCGCTGCGGCTCGCCTCCAGCGGCCTGATCGGCGTCAATCCGGACCAGCGTCTGCACGAGGATTCCCGCAACCTTGCCGAAAGCACGACGGGATTGGTTCTCGGCCTGCTGCAGTCTACCATTCTTCTGGTGAGCTTCATCGGCGTGCTCTGGGAGCTTTCGAGCGGCTTCATCTTCCGCATCAGCGGCCATAGCTTCTCCATTCCAGGCTACATGGTCTGGGCAGCGATTTTCTATGCCGCTTCCGCCTCGGTGCTGAGCCAGGTGGTCGGCCGCAAGCTGGTGAAGCTCAATGCCGACCGTTTTTCGAAAGAAGCCGAGCTTCGCTTCACGCTGATGCATGCCAATGAGAACATGCCGGCAATTACCGTTGCCCGCGGCGAGGAGAACGAGCGTCGGCGCATCAACACCGATATCAGCTCGGTCCTGACAGTCGTCAAGCGGCTTGCTATGGCCAATACCAATCTCACCTGGGTTTCGGCCGGCTATGGCTGGCTGGTGATCGTCATTCCGATCATCGTTGCCGCCCCCGCCTATTTCTCCGGCGGACTCACCCTCGGCCAGCTGATGATGTCCGTCGGTGCCTTCAACCAGGTCAACACGGCGCTGCGCTGGTATGTGTCCAATTTCGGCCCGATCGCCGAATGGCGCGCCACGCTGATGCGCGTCACCGATTTCCGCCAGGCGCTGGTCGAGATGGAAGAGGACTTCGACCTGAAGGACAGCATCGCCTATGAAAACGCCGCGCCCGACACGCTGACGCTGAAGGACGTGGTGATCGTCGCCAAGATCGGTGAAGACATCGAGGAATGCGGCGGTTTCCGTCTGCGTGAAACCAATGTCGTGATCAAAGCCGGCGAAAAAATCATGATCAACGGCGATCACAGCGTCAATCGCAAGCTGCTCTTCCAGGCGATGGCCGGCCTCTGGCCGTGCGGCAGCGGCACGATAGGCCTGCCGCCGATCGACGACATGCTCTTCGTTCCCCAGCTCGCCTATGTCCCCGGTGGCTCACTGCGCGAGGCGCTGGCCTTTCCCGAACGTCCCGAAGCCTACGAGAAAGCCGACGTCGAGGCGGCCCTCGACAAGGTTGGTCTGCATTCGCTGATCGCAAGGCTCGAAACCCGCGCCCGCTGGGACAAGCTGCTCGACAGCGACCAGCAGAAAGCGATCGGATTTGCCCGGCTGCTTCTCGTGCGCCCGCGCTGGATCATCTTCGACGAAGTGCTGGAAGGCATGGAGCCGGAATTGCAGGAAACAATGGCCAAACTGCTCACCTCGATGCCCGAAAGCGGCATGATCTATATCGGCCGCTCCGAGGCCTATCTCGAGGCGCTGAAGCCGCGCGTGCTGCATCTGCAGGCGCTGCCGTCAGCATCCGAGGAGCCGCCTGCCGTCCAGACCGGCGCCAGCGCCAGTGCGGGCGCTGCCGCCGTGCCCGCGCCGGCGCTTTAATGCATGCCGTCCAAAAATGTGGAGCGGTTTTGGGATGTCGGCATGCATAAGACGAGGATTTGAGCCGCTGGTCACATCGGCGGTATGACGCCGTTGAGGCCGACGGCGATCTGGCTGGCCGAGATGCTGCCATCCGCCGCCTTCTCGCCGGTGACGACGACGCCGGCACCGGCCTTCATATCATCCTTGGTCGCAGGCGCCAACGTCACGATCGGCGTGCCATCGGCAATCGTGATGGTCTTTTCCTTGCCCTGATAGGTCAGCGTGATCGTGTGGCCGTCGACGGACTTGACGGCGTTGCTGACAGTCGCGTTGGTCATCTGGCTGTTCGGCTGCGCATCCCAGGGACGGTTGCCCTCACCGGTTCCCTTCATCGACGCCGGAAAGATCAGCACCTCGATCGCCCCGTCCGGGCCCGTGCCCTTCGGAAGCGAAGCGACGCCGACGAAATCGCCGGGTTTGATATCCTCGACCGAAGCTTTTTTGATGCCGCCGACCTTCCAGCCGGGTTTCAGCGCGACCGTCGCATCGCTGCCTTCGCGCGTCTTGACGACGAGCGTATCGCCGCTGAGGCTTTCTATGGCGCCGCGAACACGAATGCGCTGGGCATCCTGCGCCTGTGCAGCTTGCGACAGGGCAAGCGCCATGAGGCTGCCGGCGACAAACGCCGTGAGAATTCCGGAATAAGGCTTGCGAGACATATGACTTTTCCTTGTCGCCATTGCGATCGGCAATATCCCCGGCTGCCGGACGGCACCTTATGCCGCCGGGCGACACACTGACGAATCAAGGAAAAGTGAGCCTCCAGCCTCGAGAAAATCTCACCCTTCCAGCTCTTCCCGCAGCATTTCGAGCGCCAGCCACTCCTCTTCCATGTCAGTCAGGCTGCCGCGCAGTTTTTCCATCTCGCCGGCAAGCCGGTTGAAAGCTGCGGGATCGCGCGTGAAAAGATTGGGATCTGCCATCACCTGTTCGCGCTTTGCGATTTCCGCTTCGGCCTTCGCCATTTCCTTTGGCAGGTTTTCCAGTGCGAATTTCTGCTTGAAGGAGAGCTTGACCTTCGAGCTGCTTGAAGCTGTTGCTTGCTGGGTCTTCGGCTTCTCCGCCGCCTTCTCGGCCCTCTTACGCTCCTCGAGCGCGCCCTTGCGCTGTACAAGCATGTCCGAGTAGCCGCCGGCATATTCGATCCAGCGACCATCAGGCGCATCCGGCACAGCGGGTGCGATCGTCGAGGTCACGGTGCGGTCGAGGAAATCGCGGTCGTGGCTGACGAGAATGACGGTGCCGGGAAAGCCGGCGACAATCTCCTGCAGGAGATCGAGCGTTTCGATATCGAGATCGTTGGTCGGCTCGTCGAGGATCAAGAGGTTCGTCGGGCGCGAAAGGATGCGCGCCAGCATCAGCCGGGCGCGTTCGCCGCCGGAGAGGTTTCTGATCGGCGTACGCGCTTGTTCCGGCTGGAACAGAAATTCCTTCATGTAGCCGGTGACATGGCGCTGCTCGCCGTTTACGAGCAGGTTTTCGCCGCGCCCATCCGTCAGATAGTTGGCAAGCGTATCCTCGGGGTCGAGATCCTCGCGTTTCTGGTCGAGCGTCGCGATCTCCAGATTGGTGCCGAGCTTGACGATGCCGCTATCGGGTGAAAGCTGCCCGGTCAGCATCTTCAGCAGCGTCGTCTTGCCGGCGCCGTTCGGTCCGACGAGACCAATGCAGTCGCCGCGATGCACGCGTATCGAAAACGGCGTGACGATAGCCCGCTCACCGAAGCTCTTGGTGATCTTGTCGGCCTCGATCACCAGCTTGCCGGATTCCTGCGCGTCCGAAACCGTCGCCTGCACCGTGCCCTGCGGTCCCTTGTGGCCGCGATAGTTCGAGCGCATCGTCTGCAACTCGCCGAGACGGCGCATGTTACGCTTGCGCCGCGCCGTGACGCCGTAGCGCAGCCAGTGCTCCTCGCGCTCGATCGACTTGCCGAGCTTGTGCTGTTCCAGTTCCTCGGCCTCCAGCACCCGGTCGCGCCAGGCTTCGAAATGCGCAAAGCCTCTCTCGAGCCGGCGCGAGGTGCCGCGGTCGAGCCAGACGGTTGCCGTCGAGACCTTTTCGAGGAAACGCCGGTCGTGCGAGATCAGCACCAAGGCGCTGCGCGTCTTTTGCAGCTCGCCTTCCAGCCATTCGATGGTCGGCAGGTCAAGATGGTTGGTCGGTTCGTCGAGCAGAAGAATGTCCGGTTCCGGTGCCATAACCCGGGCAAGGGCTGCGCGCCGTGATTCGCCACCGGACAGCATTTTGGGGTCTTCATCGCCGCTCAGCCCGAGATGCGACAGCAGATAGGTGACACGATAGGGGTCATCGCCTGGCCCGAGGCCGGCCTCGGCATAGGCCTGCACCGTGTTGAAGCCGGCAAAATCCGGCGCCTGTTCGAGATAACGCACCGTCGAGGACGGATGGCGGAAGAGCTCGCCGGACTGCGCCTCGACCAGGCCGGCGGCAATCTTCAGCAGCGTCGATTTCCCCGAGCCGTTACGCCCGACGAGACAGATTTTGTCACCGGGCTCGATCTGCAGGCCAGCACCGGCCAGAAGCGGTGCGCCGCCAAAGCTCAGGAAGATATCGTCGAGTTTCAGAATGGGAGGGGCCAAAAATCAGACTCCGGAAAGATCATAGGGCCGGGCGAGCACGATTGCCCGGCCGCTGCGGAGCGAAAAGCGAACCTTGCCTTCCGCAACATTGGAAATGGTGCGCGACGAGCCGAAAGGCAGATGGAAATCCGTGAGCGGATAACGCGCATTTTCGAGGGAAAGCCCTCTCAGCTCGCTGAATCCGGGCACGGAAAACAGGCTGCCTTTGGGAAGGTCCAGTTCGATCGTACCGGCAACCAGCGGCACGGCCTCTTCCTTGCCCGAGGTCAGCAGCAGGTCGAAACCCTCTTCCGCCAGGCTGACGGCCGACAACAGGTGTTGAAGCGCGTGGTCGGAGCGTTCACCGCCGAGCGCACCGGCCAGGATGAGCCGCCGCGCGCCCCGCGCGATTGCTTCCGCCACGGCGATTTCGCCGTCCGTCGCCGCCTTCGCGGCCGGATAAGGCTGTTTCGGCACATCGGGAAATGCACCCGCGAGATCATCAGGCGTCGAATCGAAATCGCCGACCCAGAGCTCCGGCGTAATACCGAGTGCTGCCGCATGCCGCATGCCGCCATCGGCCGCAATAAAGCGGCTGTTTTCGATGGCATCGCGCAGGCGCTCCGTCAGGCTGAGTTCGCCGCCAAGGAGAATGGTGAAGGTGGATTGGCTCATGGGCATTGCCCTTAGCGCAAACGAGGGGTCGAGGGGAAGGGCCGGCGAACGCCGGCGTCTGCCTCAGCCCGGCATATCCTTGTCGCGCGACAGGAAAACCGCCTCGTAGCCGCCGATGAAGCGCTCGAAAAGCGCTGCGAAGCGCTCGACATCCTCCTGTCGCCAGTCGGAAACGATCTCGGAAATGATCGCAAGCTTCTGCGCGACGATCTCGGCAAGCAGGTCCTGGCCAACCTCGGTCATGACGACGACGATCCGCCGCGCATCGGCCTGCGAGGCCTCGCGGCGCAGCACGTTGCGCCCGACCATGTCGGCCACCACCCGGCTTGCCCGTGACGGATCGATGCGCAGCATCTCCGCGATCATGCCGACCGTGACCTCGCCGGCAGGCTGCGCCCTGCGCACGGCATCGAGCACGTCGAGATGCGAAAGCTCGAGGCCCGGTGCAGCACTCTGGATCGCCAGGCGGCCGATCAGCCGCCGCCCGGTCATCAGCCGCATGCGCGCCATGCTCCGGCCGATACGCGGCACGTTTTCACGATCCGGCTCGGCCGGCTCCACAGAAGGGGTCTTGGTCAGAACGTCGCTCATCACAGGACCATAACAGAGCCGATTCAAAAATTGAATATGCCGATGTCATTAATGTGCCATTGACAACTATATGCTGTTAGCACATAAAAGCACATCAACCCGGAACGATGCCTCCCATGGACATGCAACTCGCGCCTGCGCCGCTCGTGACGGATCCTCGTCGTCGGCTTATCCTCTTCTTCTTCCTGATGACCGCCATGTTCATGGCGACGCTTGATAATCAGATCGTCTCCACGGCGCTGCCGACGATCATCGGCGAATTCGGCCATCTCGAGCGCTTCGGCTGGATCGGCTCGGCCTATCTCCTGTCGCTGAGCGCCGTCATGCCGGTCTACGGCAAGCTCGGCGACCTGTTCGGCCGAAAATACGTGATGATGACGGCGATCATGATCTTCACCGTCGGATCGACAGTCTGCGGCCTTGCGGTCTCGATGAATACGCTGATCGCCGCCCGCGTGCTGCAGGGTCTTGGCGGCGGCGGCATCATGGTGTCGATCTTCGCCGTCAACGCCGACCTGTTCGAGCCGCGCGAGCGGGCGCGCTACCAAAGCTATTCCAGCCTTGTGCTGATGGCATCGGGCGCGATCGGCCCGGTGCTCGGCGGTACGATGAGCGATCTCTTCGGCTGGCGCTCGATCTTCCTCGTCAACGTGCCGATCGGCTTCATCGTGCTCACCGGCCTTGCCTTCATGCTGCCGTACCGCAAACCGCATCGTCGCCCCAAGATCGATTATGCCGGTGCGCTCCTGCTTGCCATGACGACGACAAGCATCGTGCTTGCCACCGACAGCAGCGAATTGTTCGGCGCATTGATCTCGCCGGAGAGTATCGGCATCGTCGCCTTCGGCGTCGTCTGCGCCGTCACCTGGGTGTTCGTCGAGCGCCGCGCGCCGGAACCGATCGTTCCCCTGCAGCTGTTTCGCAATTCGACCTTCAGCCTGCTCCTGGTGATCTCGATCATGGGCGGCGCGATCGCCATCGGCATGGTCAATTATCTCGCCCTCTTTCTGCAGACAACGACCGGCCTTTCGCCGTCTGCCGCCGGCCTGCTCTTCATCCTTCTGACCGGCGGCCTCGTCTGCGGGTCGCTTTCCGCAGGCCGCATCATCTCGAAGACGGGGCGCTACAAGCCCTTCGCCATCGCCAGCCTCACCTGCAGCGCCATCGCCTTTGCGCTGATGTCGCAGATCCACGCCGGAACGCCGATCGCCTTCATCGGCGCGGTCATGATGCTGCACGGCATCGGCATCGGCCTTGCCCAGCAGGTTCCCGTCATCGGCGTACAGAATGCAGCACCCGCCCGCGACGTCGGCGCCGCCACCGGCTCGGTGACGCTGTCGCGCATGGGCGGCGCCTCGATCGCCATTTCCATCTATGGCGCCATCATCGCCTCTGAGCTCGGCAAGGTCGGCGTCTCCATTCCTGGCGTCGCCGATATCAAGCAGCTGACGCCGAAAATGATGGCCGCCCTTCCCGAAGCGAGCCGCCAAGCGGTCGCCGATACCTATGCCGCCGCATTCTCGCCGCTCTTCATGACCTCCTGCGCCATTGCGCTGATCGGCCTTGCCGCCGCCATCATGCTGAAACCCGTGCAACTGCCCCGTGCCGGCGAGACGATAAAGCCGCAACCGGCGACGGCGGAAGCTGCCGAATAGTGGAATCGTCACGCGAGAGAATGCTTTATCAGGAGGCGTTCTCTCTCGACGTGCATACATCAAAGGTTGCGATTTTCTCGCAAGACTGTCGCTATCGAGCCGGTTGCTTCAATCGGGCCGTTCTTTTTCCGCACCGCCGACGAATCTCGGCTTTGTGACGGAACTTTCGCCATAATTTCATCCGAGCGAAGGGAAGCCTTAATGCCTGAGGCTTGCTAAAATGCAACGGCGCCACATTTAAACAGAGTCTCGCTATGCAACCGATGCGTAAATCAGCTACAGCAACGACTTGTATTGGCCGATTGTGCAGCGCGAGATCAGGGGTGCGCACCTGTTGAATTCCCCTTGCCACGGTCGGTCCGAATCTGCGGCAAACCGGCAAAACAGCGACATGATGCGGAGAAACAGACTGGACAGCTTGACGACGTGGAAATCCCCCGCGCTTTCCAGTGATGCCATTTCCGCGCCGCGGCGCTTCGCGCGTCGCATGATGCTGCTTTCGGCCGTCGCAATGGCGCTGAATGGCTGCCAAACGCTGATCGACCAATCCTATCAGCCGAGTGTTTCGCCGTCTTCCAATCCACAGATCGTCGACGAGGTGCAGAAAAACGACCCGCGCGCGGCGATGGGCGCCCGCGAGCATCCGCGCATCGTGGCAAGCTACGGCGGCGAATACAAGGACGCCAAAACCGAGCGCCTCGTCGCCCGCATCGCCGGCGCGCTGACGGCGGTGTCGGAAAATCCGAGCCAGTCCTACCGCATCACCATCCTGAATTCGCCGGCGATCAACGCCTTTGCGCTGCCGGGCGGTTATCTCTACGTCACCCGCGGCCTGCTCGCCCTTGCCAACGACGCTTCGGAAGTTGCCGCCGTGCTGTCGCACGAAATGGGCCATGTGACGGCGAACCACGGCATCGAGCGGCAGAAGCGCGAAGAGGCTGAGGTTATCGCCAGCCGCGTCGTCGCCGAAGTCCTTTCCAGCGACATCGCCGGCAAGCAGGCGCTTGCCCGCGGCAAGCTGCGGCTCGCCGCCTTCTCCCGCCAGCAGGAGCTGCAGGCCGATGTCATCGGTGTGCGCATGCTCGGTGAAGCTGGCTATGATCCCTATGCCGCTGCCCGTTTCCTCGATTCGATGGCGGCTTACAGTCGCTTCATGTCGGTTGATCCCGAAGCCGACCAGAGCCTCGACTTCCTGTCGAGCCATCCGAATTCGGCTCAGCGCATAGAGCTCGCCCGCACCCACGCCCGCGCCTTCGGCCAGGAAGGCTCGGTCGGCGACAAGGGCCGCGATTATTATCTCGACGGCATAGACGGACTGCTCTACGGCGACAGCCCGGAAGAAGGCTATGTGCGCGGCCAGACCTTCCTGCATGGCGGCCTCGGCATCCGCTTCGACGTGCCGCCGGATTTCCACATCGACAACAAGGTCGAGGCGGTGATGGCCACCGGTCCGAACGACATCGCCGTCCGCTTCGACGGCGTCGCCGACAATCAGAACCAGAGCCTCACCAACTATATCTCCAGCGGCTGGGTAACCGGCCTCGACCCGTCGACCATCCAACCGATCACCATCAACGGCATGGAAGCAGCCACCGCGCGCGCCAGCGCCGACCGCTGGGATTTCGATGTCACCGTGATCCGCAACAATTCGCAGATCTTCCGTTTCCTGACCGCCGTGCCGAAAGGCAGCGGCGCCCTTGAGCCAACGGCGAATGTGCTGCGCGCGAGTTTCCGCCGCATGACGCCGGCAGAGGCCGCCTCGCTGAAACCGCTGCGCATCCGCGTCGTCACCGTCCGGCCGGGTGAGAACATCTCGACGCTCGCCGCCCGCATGATGGGCACAGACCGCAAGCTCGATCTCTTCAAGCTCATCAATGCCCTGCCCACGGGTGCAGCCGTTTCTATAGGCGATCGCGTCAAGATCATCGCCGAATAAAAAAGGCCCGGCTAGCGCCGGGCCAGTCTGTGCTGCTGGAAGGGATAAAACATCTCGCGCAAAATTGTGCGGCGGTTTTGCGACAACGAGCTAAATCGGCGACGCGCTTTCGGTTCAGGCGTAGGCCGCCATATGCGGATCGGCGCTGACGAGCGCGCTGCGAAGCTTCTCCATCGCTCGGCTTTCGATCTGACGCACGCGCTCCTTGGAAATACCGAGATCGGCACCGAGCTCTTCGAGCGTGGCACCGTCTTCCGCCAGACGCCGGGCGCTGATGATCTTCATCTCGCGTTCGTTGAGATGTTTCAGCGCCGAGGCGAGCCAGACGCGGCGGCGCTCGCCGTCGATCATGTTGGACACCTGCTCGTCCGGCAGGGGATCGTCGCTGACGAGGAAGTCCATCTTTTCCGCGCTCTCGGCATCGCCGGAGACCGAAGGCGCCTGCAGCGAGGCGTCGTTGCCGGAAAGCCTAGCATCCATCGTCTGTACATCCGAGAGGCTGACGCCGAGGGCCGCGGCGATTTCCTGGTGAATGGATTGCAGCGTCAGCTGCGTGTCTCCCTTGGCGAGCTTGGCGCGCAGACGGCGCAGATTGAAGAACAGCGCTTTTTGCGCCGAACTCGTACCGCCGCGCACGATCGACCAGTTGCGCAGGATATAATCCTGGATAGATGCCCTGATCCACCAACTTGCATAGGTGGAAAAGCGCACGTCGCGTTCCGGCTCGAAGCGGGCGGCGGCCTCGAGCAGACCGACATAGCCCTCCTGCACCAGATCGCTCATCGGCAGGCCGAAATTGCGGAACTTGCCGGCCATGGATATGACGAGGCGCATATGGGCCATGGCAATCTGGTTGCGCGCGCCGCGGTCGTCATGATCCTTCCAGCGGGTGGCGAGATCGTGCTCTTCCTGACGGGCGAGATAAGGCGCGGCCATCGCGATTTTGATCATGCGCCGATCTGCAGACATGTTCTTCATTTCGATCTCCCGAAACAGGCCTCTCGCCCTGAAATGAACAATAAAACTCTTCTCCCGGAACATCGCTGTCCGGATTGAATGGAGTTCTGAATGCATAAAAGCCCCGCCCCTGGACTTTTCAGGGGGAGGCCCTACTTTTCATCATGTGCCGGTAAGACGGCTGGGCAGGACCTGTTTTTTCACCTTGCCGGATGGGCAATATAGAAAAGGCATGATCCGCTCCTCATCGAACATTGACGGAATAGCAGTTCGCCCGTGAGGCCATTGCCCGACGAGCAGTCCGCAATTACGTGTGATAAACGCGGCAGTCGGCAAAAAGTTCCAATAAAAAAACCCGGCTCGAAGGCCGGGTTTTTTGACAGAAAAACAGGGTCGCTTTATGCGGCTTCGTCCTGTGAATCGTCTTCTTCGATGGCCTTGCCACGCTTCGGACCCTTGTTGAGATTGGTCTCGACGAGGCGGACGGCTTCGGTTTCCGACATCTTGTTGACCGCGGCGATTTCGCGCGCCATGCGGTCGAGCGCAGCCTCATAAAGCTGGCGCTCGGAATAGGACTGCTCGGGCTGGTTCTCGGCACGATAGAGATCGCGCACGACTTCAGCGATGGAAATCAGGTCGCCGGAATTGATCTTGGCATCATATTCCTGGGCGCGGCGGGACCACATGGTGCGCTTGACGCGCGCCTTGCCCTGCACGACCTTCAAAGCACGCTCGACGAAATCCGTTTCCGAAAGCTTGCGCATACCAATGCTCATCGCCTTCGCGACCGGAACCTTCAGACGCATCTTGTCCTTCTCGAAATCAATAACGAAAAGTTCGAGCTTCATGCCGGCAACTTCTTGCTCTTCGATAGCGGTGATGGTACCGACGCCATGAGCGGGGTAGACGATCGATTCACCGGTCTTGAAGCCGTGACGTGCTGTAGAAGGTTTTTTCTGCTGAGTCGTCATTCTATTCAAAAACTCCCTGTTACGCTTCCGGCGGCGGCCGGAGCCGGGTCAGTCAGGCCCGGGTGAGACGGTAGTATCCGTCGGGTGACTTCACTCTGGTCCCATCGGGCAAAAGCAAAGACTTCTTGCGCACGATCTTGGGACCCGGCGCTCAAAGCGTTGATATGTCACGGAAACCGTGTACGGATTTGTTTTGCTTTCGTGATGGTTTTGGGCATGCGTCATGCCACAAATGGAACAGTAGACGAAACCTATCATAAAAATATGAGGAAATCAATAATTTGCTTCGCTTGAGTCATGCGGGCAACACATGTCACCCATATGCCTCACGCAGCTTTTAAAACGTTTTGCCCTACGTTCGCCCGAACCCGGTGACCGAATGTAGGCGCTGTCTCAATCGCCGGAACCGGGCTTTTCGGAAAAATACTTCTCGAATTTTCCGGTCTCGCCATCCATGTCCTTGGCCTCAGGCAACGGCTCCTTCTTGACCGTAATATTCGGCCAGATCGTTGCGTATTCGGTGTTGATCTTCAGCCATTTGTCGAGGCCAGGCTCGGTATCGGGCTTGATCGCCTCGGCGGGACATTCCGGTTCGCAGACGCCGCAATCGATGCATTCGTCGGGATGGATGACGAGGAAATTCTCGCCCTCATAGAAGCAGTCGACAGGGCAGACTTCCACGCAATCGGTGTATTTGCACTTGATGCAATTGTCGGTCACGACATAGGTCATGAAGAACTCCAGGATTTCCATGCGGATGGGGCCGGGCAACCTGGAACGTCGCGCCTATCCCCGTGCCGGAGGAAAAGCGTGAGCACGCTTGGGAGGCAAGCACGCTTCCGGCAGGTTGTCAGTGACGTATCGGCTTTATCGCCGGATT
Organism: Rhizobium sp. CB2179; assembly: GCF_057653455.1. Lineage (NCBI taxonomy): Bacteria > Pseudomonadati > Pseudomonadota > Alphaproteobacteria > Hyphomicrobiales > Rhizobiaceae > Rhizobium > Rhizobium sp. CB2179. The sequence continues at coordinate 4,375,534 of NZ_CM172781.1, forward strand.
TCAAGGATAAACGATCTGCAAAAGCCGACGCCGCAGACAGAGTTTTCTAATCCTCGTCCGACATCAGCCTGTCGATTGCACGTCTTTCCTTTTTGGTCGGACGGCCGGTGCCGGTCGCCCGGATTGCCTGCTCGTAGGGCGTGAGACGTTTTGCCTCATCGGGCGGCGGGGATTGGTCGTCGTAAAGCAGGCGCGCCTGCTCGTAAGGCCCCCGCCGCTCGCCGGCAAGGCGCACGACGAGAACGACATCGCGCCGCTCCAGCGTCAGCTCGATACGGTCACCCGGCTTGACCATCTGGCTCGGCTGGCTGCAGCGCTCGCCGTTGATGCGCACATGGCCTGATTGGATATGGCTCTGCGCCACCGAGCGTGACTTCGCCATGCGCGCGAAGAACAGCCACTTGTCGATGCGCTGGCGCGAACCGCTGGTCGGCTGTGTCTCCCCGCTCATGACTACTTCTTCATCTGCTCCTTGAGGGCTGCGAGCTTGGCGAAAGGCGAATCCGGATCGATCGGCTTCTCCTTACGCGGCGGCTTGGCCTCGAAGCGCAGCGGCTGCGAGCCGCCGCGATTGTTGTTGCGGTCGTTGCGATCGTTGCGGTCACCGCGATCCTTGCGATCGCCACGGTCCTGCCGGTCGCCACGCGGCTGGTCGCCCCGTGGTTGGTTGTTGCGGTCGCCTCTTGCCTGCTGCGGCCGGCCGCCATCGCGACCGCCGCCTTCCTTGCCGCGGTTCTGGCGATTGTTGTCGCGGCCGTCGCCATTGCGATTGCCCTCGCCGCCTTCACCGCCGCCCGGCCGGCGATTGCGGTCGCCGCGTTCCTGGTTCTGACCGCGCTGCTCGCCCTGGCCGCCACGGCGTTCGCCATGACCGCCGCGCGCCTGGCGTTGATTGTCGTTGCGGCCGCCGAGACGCCACAGAAGAACTGGCTTCGGTTCCACCGGCTCGCCGGCTTCCCCAGGAGCAGGTGCTGCTTCCTCGGGAGCGTGCACCGCTTCCCCAGACGCTTCGACCGGAGCCGATGTCTCGATCGCTTCGACCGGAGCGGGGGGTTGGACCGCTTCGGCCACGGGCGCGTCAGCAACTGCCGGAGCCGCCTCGGTTGCAGACGCTTCGGCAGCAGTCTCTTCCGCCGCACCGTCGGCATCGTCGTGGTCGGCCTTTTCGGCTGTCTCTTCCGCAGGCATTTCCGCAGTGGCAGCAGGCACTGAGGCCGCATCCTGCGTCGCAAGATGTACTGATGCCTCTTCCGCCTTCACGGCATCGGCGCGATAGCCGAGACCCTTGAGGATTTCTTCCATGTCCTCGAGCGTCGCACCGAGGATCGACAGCATCGCCGTCGTCGTCGTGAAGCGGCGGCCGTCATAGGCGCCCTCCGGACGGTTGTTTTGACCGGGCTTCCATTGCAGCAGCGGACGGATGATATCGGCCAGCCGTTCCAGGATGTCGATGCGTACGGCACGTTTGCCGAGGAAACGGAAGCCGGCGAGCTTGTAGAACATCCGCTCGAAGGTCGGATCCGTGACGACGGAGGTGCGGCCGGCGGCAAGCACCGGAATGAGATCGCCGTAGCCGGGCTTGTCGAGACCGTCGTTCTTCAGCGCCCAGAGCAGCGTGATGAGCTCGGCCGGCGCCGGCTTCAGAAGTGCGGGAACGAAGATGTGATAGGCGCCGAAACGCACGCCGTAGCGGCGCATGGAGGCACGGGCCTCCTGGTCCAGCGACTTCACCTCCTCGGTCACCTCGCGGCGGAACAGCACCCCGAGATTCTCGACGAGCTGGAAGGCAAGCCCCTTGGCGAGACCCTGCAGATCTTCGGCGCGCGACAGATCATCGAGCGGCTTCAGCACCGTGCTGATATGATGATTGACGAAGCGCTCGATGCGGGCAGCAACGTGATCGCGGGCATTGCCCGTCAATTGTTCGTCGGCCAGCAGGATCACGCGCGGACGCATGATGTGATCGCTGCCCGAAAGCCGCGCCACCGGGTCGCCCAGCCAACGGATCAACCCATCCGAACCGATCACAAGATCGCTGTTGCCGGCGGCATGCATCCGGGCCGCGCGGGCTTCGAACTCGAGCCCGAGCGCCTTCTGCGACGCAGCCTGAACCGCCTTGGCATCCGGTCCGTCCGTTCCCGCCACCGGCGTGAAACGGAACCCGCTCAATTGCCCTACATGATGTCCTTCAACGAAGACATCACCATTCACACTGATTTCAGCTTCCAGCATCGCATTCTCTCTCAGGCGCTTCATGAGCACAGATGTCCTGCGATCAACAAAGCGTTTCGTCAACCTTTCATGTAACGCGTCGGACAATCGATCTTCGATTTCCCGCGTCTTTTCCTGCCAGTGTGTCGGATCGGCAAGCCAACCGGGCCGATTCGAAACGTAGGTCCAGGTCCTTATCTGCGCGATTCGCGCCGAAAGCGTGTCAATTTCCCCATCTGTTCGATCGGAGCGATGAACCTGCTCCGCAAGAAACTGCTCATTCACCGTGCCATAGCGGACAAGATCGGAAAAGAGGGTCGCGATAAGATCGGCATGTTGTGCTGGGGTGATACGCCGATAATCGGGAAGCGCGCAAGCCTCCCAGAGTTTTTCGACGCGCGCCGGCCTGTCGGCGAGATCGATGACCTCGGGATAGCGCGAAAGCTGTTCCAGCGCCTGCTGGTCGACCGCAGGCAGCGCCCGCGTCAGCCCCGGCACGCGCGGTCCCACCTCAAGGCTGGCGCGCAGCGATGCGATTGAGGAGAAGTCCATCTCCGTCGTCCGCCACTGCAAAACCTTGACGTTGTCGAATTCGTGCCCCTCGATGCGCTGCACCAGTTCGTCGTCGAAGGGCGAGACCTGTCCGGTGACGCCGAAGGTCCCGTCCCGCACATGCCGCCCGGCGCGCCCGGCGACCTGGCCGAGTTCGCCTGGATTGAGATTGCGGAACTGGTAACCGTCGAACTTCCGGTCCTGGGCAAAGGCGACGTGATCGACATCGAGGTTGAGGCCCATGCCGATCGCATCGGTCGCCACCAGATATTCGACGTCGCCCGCCTGATAAAGCGCCACCTGCGCATTGCGGGTGCGCGGGCTGAGCGCGCCGAGCACCACCGCCGCGCCGCCGCGCTGCCGGCGGATGAGCTCGGCGATGGCATAGACCTCGTCGGCAGAGAAGGCGACGATGGCCGAGCGCTGCGGCAGCCGGGTGATCTTCTTCTGCCCGGCATAGAAAAGATGCGAAAGCCGCGGCCGCTCGACGATAGTGATGCCGGGCAGGAGCTGCTGCAGGATCGGCCGCATCGTCGCCGCGCCGAGCAGCAGCGTTTCCTCGCGGCCGCGCAGATGCAGGATACGGTCGGTGAAGATATGGCCACGCTCGAGATCGCCGGCGAGCTGCACCTCGTCGATCGCGACGAAGGCGGCCCTGGTCTCGCGCGGCATCGCTTCGACAGTGCAGACGGAAAAACGCGCATTGGGCGGCGAAATCTTTTCCTCGCCGGTGACCAGCGCCACATTCTGTGCGCCGACCTTCTCCACCACCCGCGTATAGACCTCGCGCGCCAGCAGCCGGAGCGGCAGGCCGATCACGCCCGTCCCGTGCGCAACCATGCGCTCGATGGCATAATGGGTCTTGCCGGTATTGGTCGGTCCGAGCACCGCGGTCACACCGCGCCCACTCAGAATCATCGGCTGCGAAATCAGAGTCATGAGTCCATGCAAATGAGGCGGGGTGGCCCCAGAAAATCTCGACTCCTCGATGGAAGCTGGACAACACATGGACAGCTGCCGTCGCAAACGCAAGGGCAGATTTCAAAATGCCTCGGGGATTACGACCTTTGCGAGTCCTGCGGAACGCCCGAATTTCCGATTCGGAACAGCGCAAGAACGAATCAGCGACGAATCGATGACTCTCGCTGATTCAGCTTTTGTTCACGGCTAAGTATTGATTTTGAATCACTTTTTCCCACTAGATGCTGAATCGCGAGACTCTCTCCTGTTCGCACTTTCGCCGTCGTGAGCGACAATCTTCGCCCGATTTTGAACAGGCAAAAATCCGCCCGAAATTAACCTCTCGACCAAAGCCTGAACGAATCGGAGACGAATCGCTCACTCCATCGTTTTCGCCTTTCGTTCACGGCCACATCTGGTAGCGCTATCAGGCCCCGGCACTAGACGCGGATCAGCGGCAGAGCCCTTCGTCCCGCTCCGCCGCACCAAAATTAATCTTTTTGGGAGCCGGATTCAGACGGCGTTAAGTCGGGGACGGCCAATTGTGGCGCGCCGATCAAAAACGGAACGAATCGCTGACGAATCGGCGACATCGCGATTTTCCCGCTTTGTTCACCGCAACATATTGTATTTAAATGTCTTTTTAACCATAGCGGCAATTTTCGGAAATGACGGAAATTAAACCGTGAATCAGGCTTCGTCACATTTCCAGAGCTTAACCGGGAACAAAAATCGCCAATACGTGTTTCTAGTCCATCCAAATTGCGGATGAAATGAAGGAAACACACCATGCTTGGCACGATACTACTTGTTATCCTCATTCTGCTCTTGATCGGAGCCTTGCCGAATTGGGGTTATAGCCGTGGCTGGGGCTATGGACCTTCTGGCGGTTTGGGGCTAGTTCTCGTGATTATCATTATCCTTGTACTAATGGGCCGCGTCTAAAGGCCAACTAACCTGGGGAGTTACGACATGATGAAGAAGATTGTTCTTATTGGTGCGCTCGTCGGCGCGCTCGCATCCTGCACAGCGACCGAGCAAGGCACGGCGATCGGCGCCGGCACCGGCGCGGTTATCGGCGGTGTCGTCACCAACAGCTGGGGTGGTGCCGCCGTCGGCGCCGTTGCCGGCGGCCTGACCGGCGCTCTGATCGGCCAGTCGGTCGAACGCCGCGGCTACTGCGTCTATCGCGACCGCTACGGCCGCCGCTACGAGGCTCGTTGCCGCTAATCGGCACAAGCATATCGGACTCCCAACGGGCGCTTCGGCGCCCGTTTTCTTTGCCGGTCGTATCCGTCAACGAGACGTTGACAATCGGTTGCTAAAGTCAAGTCTAGCGCCGCCCAACAGGCAGGCACATATTTCCTTCACGAGCGCAATGAGCAGGCCGAGCCGCCCGGCGCACCGGAAAAGGAACGCTTCCATGATCCAGATTTTGCTGAATTCCTTCGTCGCCGTTCTCATCGTGTCGGCTTTCCTGACGACCGCAATATCAGCCCTCAGCACCGATGCTCTTTCGCCGCGCAAAGTGCCGGCCAGAGTTCGGCCACAGCGACGTCCGAACACAGACCGTCGCTCTTGATCTTCCCGAAACAGCGCCACTAAACCGGCCACAAGATCGCGCCAGCATCACACAGAGAAGACACGCCATAAACAGCGATGGCGCGATCCTGCCGGACGCGCCATCGCTTTGAATCTAAATTCCTACTGTCGATGTGAAAACAGAAATGCCTAGGCGAAGAACTGTCCGCCATTGGCCGTCAGCGTCGAACCGGTGATGAAGCCGGCATCGTCGGAGACGAGGAAGGTGACGCAGCGCGCGATCTCTTCCGGTTCGCCGAGCCGACCGACGGGGATCTGCGGAATGATACGTTCGTTCAGCACCTTCTCCGGCACGGCAAGCACCATTTCCGTTCCGATGTAACCGGGGCAAATGGCGTTGACGGTGATGTTCTTGTTCGCCCCCTCCTGAGCCAGCGCCTTGGTAAAACCGAGATCGCCCGCCTTGGCCGCCGAATAATTCACCTGGCCCATCTGGCCCTTTTGCCCGTTGATCGACGAGATATTGACGATACGACCGAAGCTGCGGTCGCGCATACCGGTCCAGACCTGATGCGTCATGTTGAACAGGCCGGTGAGGTTGGTATTGATCACCTCGTGCCACTGCTGCTGCGTCATCTTGTGGAACATCGCGTCGCGCGTGATGCCGGCATTGTTGACGAGGATTTCGACAGGCCCGATCTCGCTTTCGATCCTGGCAATTCCCTCGCCGCAGGCGAGGTAATCCGAAACATCCCATTTGAACACCGGAACGCCGGTGACATCATGGAAGGCTTTGGCCTTCTCGTCGTTGCCGGCATAGCTGGCCGCGACCCTGTATCCGGCATTTTTCAGTGCCATGGATATTGCCGCGCCGATGCCGCGTGTACCCCCAGTGACCACAGCCACTCTGCTCATGCTCCGCTCCCCTTTTGTTTTTCGCCCCGCCGCGTGGCGGGATCTTCAATCATGGATCGTATGCTATTTAAAGCGCTTCAAAGCACATGGCCACACCCATGCCACCCCCGATGCAGAGCGTGGCAAGACCTTTCTTCGCGCCGCGGCGCTTCATTTCGAACAACAGGGTGTTGAGAACGCGCGCGCCGGAGGCGCCAATCGGATGGCCGATCGCGATTGCCCCGCCGTTGACGTTGACGATCGACGGATCCCATCCAAGATCCTTGGTGACGGCGCAGGCTTGCGCCGCGAAGGCCTCGTTGGCTTCGACGAGATCAAGATCGTTCACCGACCAGCCGGCCTTCTCGAGCGCCTTGCGCGAAGCCGGGATCGGTCCGGTGCCCATGATCTGAGGATCGACACCCGCCGTTGCCCAGGAAACGATGCGAGCGAGCGGCTGGATGCCGCGCCGGACTGCCTCCGCCTCGCTCATCAGCACCGCCACGGCGGCACCGTCGTTGAGGCCGGATGCGTTCGCGGCGGTCACCGTGCCGTCCTTGTCGAAGGCCGGGCGCAGCTTCCCCATCGCCTCTATCGTCGCGCCGTGACGGATATATTCGTCGGCATCGACCGTAACGTCGCCCTTACGTGTCTTGATGACGTAGGGGATGATCTCATCGACAAAGCGACCGGCCTTCTGCGCTGCCTCTGCCTTGTTCTGCGAGTTGACCGCGAACTGATCCTGGTCGTCGCGCGAAAGCTGCCACTGGCGCGCAACATTCTCGGCGGTGATGCCCATGTGGTAGCCGTGGAAAGCGTCGGTCAAGCCGTCCTTGATCATCGTGTCGATCATCTTCATGTCGCCCATCTTGACGCCGCCGCGCAGATGCGCGGCATGCGGAGCCATCGACATGGACTCCTGGCCGCCGGCAACGATGATCTTGGCATCGCCAGTGGCGATCTGCTGCATGCCGAGCGCGACCGCGCGCAAGCCCGAGCCGCAAAGCTGGTTGACGCCCCAGGCTGTCGCTTCCTGCGGAATGCCGGCCTTCATCGCCGCCTGGCGGGCCGGGTTCTGGCCCTCGCCGGCGGCAAGCACCTGACCAAGGATCACCTCATCCACCTCCCCGGCATCGACGCCGGCACGCTCAAGCGCGCCCTTGATGACGGCCGCCCCGAGCTCATGCGCGAGGACCGTCGCGAAAGCACCGTTGAAGGCGCCGACTGCTGTTCGCCCTGCACTGGCGATGACGATGGATGGATTGCTCATGGGGACGCTCCTCGTTTTCGTCTCACTTACATAAGTGGAAACTGGCAAAGCTTGGAGCACAAGTCAAACGCGAAGACCGGCCGCCGTCATTTTAGGTAAAGCCCGTCGAAGCCCGATTCATCTGCTCTGTTAAAGGTTTGCCGCATCGCACAAAGAGATTGTCACCGGCCTTCTTTTGCGTTTACAGTCTCAAGTGGAGGAATATCCATAAATCAGACGGGGGTTCAGGAGACTGATATGGCGAAGCATGAGGGTCAGATCGTTATCAAGAAATACGCCAATCGCCGCCTATACAACACAGGCACCAGCACCTACGTGACGCTGGAAGACCTGGCGGAGATGGTGAAGAAGGGCGAAGAATTTAACGTACAAGATGCAAAAAGCGGAGATGACATCACCCATTCGGTGCTGACCCAGATCATCTTCGAACAGGAATCGAAGACCGGCAACACATTGCTTCCGATCTCCTTCCTGCGCCAGCTCATTACCTATTACGGCGATCAGATGCAGATGGTCGTGCCGAGCTTTCTCGAACATTCGATGCGCTCCTTCACGGAACAACAGGTCCAGATGCGCGAGCAAGTAAACCGCGCCTTCGGCGAAACGCCGCTCGGCAAGAACCTGCAGTTGCCGATGCAGATGGTCGAGGACCATGTTCGCCGCAACACTGAACTGTTTCAGCAGGCGATGCAGATGTTCTCGCCCTTCATGACGCCGCCTGCCAAGGAAAGCCGCAAGGCCGAGGCCAAGGATATCGACGAGCTGAAGGAACAGCTCCGCGCCCTTCAGAACAAACTCGACAACCTATAGTCCGATCGAGACATCCCGCCCGGCGCTTCGGATCGACACGGCAAAACCGCCGATGACATCGATCAGAGCGATCGTCATCAAAATGAAGAAGACCTGCGTCGCAGCATCCCGGACGAGCAGAAACTCGACCAGGAAAGCGATGAACACCAGCATTGACAGCATGTGGTTGACGAGATTGCCGGGACCGGTTCTGGTCGCTTTGAGGATTTCGAAGAACAGCACGACAAGTGCGATGACGATAAAAAGGTCGCCGAGCGCCATGCTCCAGATCGCGCCCGAGATCATCGACAGCACGATGATATCATGCTGCAGTGCCGGAATGCCGCCATCGCCCATCAGGCCCAGCATCGCCAGATTGTAGAGAATAAACGGAATAATCATCAGGGGCATGGCATTTATCATCGGCAAATCTCCTCGGCGCCGAAAGAATACTGCCGTAAGTCGCTGCCCCACTGCAAGTCATTGCAAATATTATATTGCCGAAATGCAAAAGGCCGGCGTGACGCCGGCCTTGAAACTTCGATCGGACAAGCCGGATCGGGAAATTATGCGCTTTCCTTCGGCGTCAGAACCTGGCGGCCGCGATACATACCAGTCTTCAGATCGATATGATGCGGGCGGCGCAGTTCGCCGGAATTCTTGTCTTCGACGTAGGTCGGAGCCTTCAGGGCGTCTGCCGAACGGCGCATACCGCGCTTGGACGGGCTTGTTTTTCTCTTCGGTACAGCCATTTCTCTTACTCCACTTGCGGGCAAAACATTCCCACGGCCACACGGGCGGCCGAAACGGACATGTCGCGATTTCGGAATTTGGCGCGCTTATACATGCAAGGGGTGACCTTGACCAGTCCCCATGCGTATTTTTTGCAAAGCCAATGATTCCAGGCTCAGACTTCGTCTTCCGGCACGATCCAAGGCTCGGCGCGGGCCGCCTCTTCCCATTTCCGCCAGGCCGGATGCGCCTTCATGGTCTCCATATAGGCCAGCGTATCATTTTGGCTGACGAGATCATAGATTTCGAACCGGTTGACGACAGGCGCAAACATCGCATCCGCCCCGCTGAACGCGCCAAACAGAAACGGTCCGCCGGATTGCTGCAGGAGGTCGCGCCAGATCGTCTCGATGCGGCTGATATCGGCGTCGACACCATCCGGCAACGCGATCTTGCCCTTCTGCCGGCGGATATTCATCGGGCAGGCACCGCGCAGCGCCCGGAAGCCCGAAAGCATTTCCATCGAAACCGAACGGGCGAGCGCCCGCTCGGCGCGATCCCTCGGCAGAAGGCCGGCGTCCGGATAAAGCTCAGCGACATATTCGATGATCGCCAGCGATTCCCAGATCTTCAATGCACCTTGCTGCAGAAGTGGTACTCGCCCGGTCGGTGAGACCGCCTTTATATCGGGATTGCCACCAGGATAGTCGAAGGGGATCAGGACTTCCTCGAAATCGACGCCGGCGCCCGTCAGCGCCATCCACGGCCGGAACGACCAGGAAGAATAGTTCTTGTTGGCGATGTAGAGCGTCGGTCTATCCATGGGCTTCTCCCGTTCATGCCTCGAAATCGAAGATCAACAATTCGTGGAAATGGTTCATGTCCTCGAACACGCAGAATGCCGGCGGGGTCAGCTCGAAAACAGGGGCCTTGCGGCGGACATCGTCGGCGACGTTGTCGAGCATTGCCTGCCAGCGCGGCAAGGCTTCGTCTTCCAACCGTTCGATCGCATAGGCGAAGGTCATGTGGAACTTATAGTCCTCATGGTTCGGCTGGCGATAGCCCAGAAGCTCGGCCAGCGCATTGCGCCAGGCGCGCATGACCTTGCGGTCTCTCTCCGTCGCCCCGTCGACGAGCAGGCCCGACGGGCGAGCTTCGACGATGGCGACCTTGAAGGGATCGGCCATCGAGAAACCTTCGAGCAGGGCCGCCATCAGCGCTATCATGTCGTCGATCGGCGTATCGAGAGGTAGATCGCCCGGCCAGCAATCCTGGCGGCGCCTGGTCTCGATGACACCTTCGAAAAGTGTCATGTGAATGCTTGATATCGGCGTGAAGAGGAACTGCGGGGCTTCGGGCATCGCCAGATATTTCTCACGCGCCTCGATCAGCACCGCCTGCGTTTGCGAACCCTTCTCGATATGGCAAACGATGGTGTTGCCGGCTTCCGGCAGAAAGCCGCCGACCTTGCGATAACGGCTGCCGAGATGGGCGGGCGGGGTTGGATTGTGCCTCTTCGAATAAAAGAGAAGCTCGGGCGAAAATGTCGTGATGGTCATGGGCGACTCGGGGGCTCTGGTTGGACTGCATTCGCCCATATGACAGAACCAAGAATGCCAGATGACACTTGCCACGTCTCGAGCACGATACCGAAAAGTGTGAGCGGTTTTCGGACGAGATCCTGTTCTAACGATAAGTTCTGATCTCAATCATAGATGCACCTGATGTAATCGCCCGAACCTTGTGCGCGTCTCTCGATCACGCCGGCGAGCCGGCGAAGACCTCGTCCGGGCTTGCCGGCATTGCGGTCGATGGGGTTCGGCAGCGAGACGGCCAGCAGCGATGCCTGGCGCCGCGTCAGCTTCGAGGCCGGCACCTTGAAATGATGCTGGGCCGCCGCCTCGATGCCGTAGATGCCGGGACCCCATTCGGCGATATTGAGATAGATTTCCATCAGCCGCCGTTTCGACAGGACAAAATCCGTGCTCACCGCGAGCGGAAGTTCCAGCGCCTTGCGCACGAAGGAGCGGCCGTTCCAGAGGAAGAGGTTTTTCGCCGTCTGCATCGGAATGGTGCTGCCGCCACGTGTCGCCTGACCTTTCAGCGTATCCTCGACCAGCATGCGCATTTCCGCCCAGTCGACACCGCCGTGAAAGCAATATTGCCCGTCCTCCGACATCATCACCGACTGCACCACAACCGGGGCAATGTTATCAAGCGACACCCATTGCCTGTCGTAACCCCGCAGCAGCACGAGATCGCGCAGCATCAGCGTCGAGACGGGATGAATGAAAGGCAGCAGATAGAAAAAGATCAGCGCATAGGGAAGAATCAGCAAGACCAGCACGGCCAGAATAATGCGTTTCAACACACGTCCGTCTCCGAACCATCGCCGACGAGCCGGCATGTCGACGCTGTCCTCTCTCTCCGGCGCTATATCCAATGTCCCCAGTCCGATTTCGCTCCTGTCGTTCTCATAACGCCTGCGCAGAGCTTATGCCAGAGTGCGCGGCGAATCTTGCTGCCGCCATCGACAATTCCGTTGCAAGCCCGGGGGCGCTCATGCCAAACAGCGCCCATGGACGCGAACCGGGACACTTTCGAGACGAGGCTGAAGAACAACGCCCGCGACATCGAGGCGCTGCTCGACGCATTGCTTTCACCGAGTGCCCTTTCCGATGAAATCGCCAGGCCCGAGACGCTGCGCGATGCCATGCATTATGCCGTGCTGAACGGCGGCAAGCGGCTGCGCCCGTTTCTCGTCGTCGAAAGTGCAGCCCTGCTCGGCGGCGACGCCGAGGCGGCACTTCGCGTCGGCGCCGCCCTCGAATGCGTCCACTGCTATTCCCTCGTGCATGACGATCTGCCGGCCATGGACGATGACGACCTGCGCCGCGGCAAACCAACGGTACATATCAAGTTCGACGAAGCGACGGCGATCCTCGCCGGCGACAGCCTGCTGACCTACGCCTTCGACATCATCGCCGCGCCGGAAACGACCCTTGCCGATACGAGCAAGGCATCGCTGGTGCTGGCCCTTGCCCGCGCAGCCGGTCTCGGCGGCATGGCCGGCGGCCAGGCGCTCGACCTCGCGGCGGAAAAGCAGGCCCCCGACGAGGCCGGCATCATCCGCCTGCAGGCGATGAAAACAGGCGCGCTGATCCGCTTCGCCTGTGAAGCCGGCGCCGTCATCGCGGCAAGCCGGCCGGAGGATCGCCGTCGCCTGCGCGCCTTCGGCGAAAAGATCGGCCTTGCCTTCCAACTGGCCGACGACATTCTCGACCTGACCTCGGATGCGGCGACCATGGGCAAGGCGACCGGCAAGGATGCGGCCCGCGGCAAGGGAACGCTTGTGGCCCTGCGCGGCATGGAATGGGCCGAAGCCCAGCTCCGCGAGCATGTCCGCGATGCAGAGGCGTTGCTTGCCCCCTACGGCCCCCGTGCCTCGACCCTCATTGCTGCGGCGCATTTCATCGCCGACCGGAAGAGCTGAAGCGGCAGGTCAGGCTGTCAGTATTTCTTTGAAGGCGGAAACCAGACGGGCACACTCCTCGCCCGTGCCGATGCTGATCCGCAGGAAGTCCGAAATACGCGGTTTGGCGAAATGCCGGACGAGAATGCCGCGCTCCCGCAGAGCGGCTTGAAGCGCTGCCCCGGAACGGCTTTGGTGCCTCGCGAAAACGAAGTTCGCCTGGGACGGCAAGACCTCGAAACCCAAAACTTCAAGTTCAGAGTCGAGGCTTTCGCGGCTGGCGATGATGTTCCTCCGGCATGTCTCAAACCACGCCTCGTCCTTGATCGCCGCCGTCGCGGCAAGCTGCGCCAGACGATCGAGCGGATAGGAATTGAAACTGTCCTTGACCCGCTCCAGCGCCTCAATCAGCGGCCGCTGCCCCAGCGCGAAGCCGATGCGCAGACCGGCAAGCGAACGGGACTTCGACAGGGTCTGGATCACCAGTAGGTTGGGATAGGTTGAAACGAGCCCGGCAGCGCTCTCGCCGCCGAAATCGATATAGGCCTCGTCTATGACAACGACCGCATCCGGATGGGCGGCAAGAAGTGCTTCGATACTGGCAAGTGGCAAGCCGATGCCGGTCGGCGCATTCGGATTGGGGATGATGATCGCGCCGCAGGGCCTGTCGTAATCTTCCAGCCCGATCCGAAACCCATCGTCAACAGGCACCTCGATCGCTTCGACGCCGTATAGCAGGCTATAGGTCGAATAGAAGGCGTAGGTCACATCGGGGTAGAGAAGCGGCCGCTCGTGTTTCAGCAGCGCCTGGAACGTATGCGCGAGAACCTCGTCGGAGCCGTTGCCGACGAATATTTCTTCTGCGGTCAGGCCGAAATGGGCCGCGATCGTCTCGCGCAATTCCGCAGCAGTCGGATCGGGATAGAGCCGCAGACGATCGTCCGCCGCATCCCGGATCGCCTCAAGCGCCTTCGGGGACGGACCGTAAGGGCTCTCGTTAATATTGAGCTTGACCATGTTCGCGATACGGGGCTGCTCGCCCGCGACATAGGGCCGAAGCTTACTGACGATAGGCGACCAGTACCGGCTCATCCGAACTTGCGGGCGCTCATTCCGCCGCCGTCCGTTGGCCGAAACGCTTCTCGATATAGTCGACAACCAGCGCCTCGAAATCGGCGGCGATATTGGCACCGCGCAGAGTCAGCGCCTTCCGGCCGTCGATGAAGACGGGGGCGGCCGGCGTTTCGCCAGTGCCCGGAAGCGAAATGCCGATATCGGCATGTTTGCTTTCGCCCGGCCCGTTGACGATGCAGCCCATGACGGCGACGTTCAGCGCCTCGACCCCAGGATATTTCTCGCGCCAGACAGGCATGTTCTTGCGGATGTCGTTCTGGATATTCTGGGCAAGTTCCTGGAACACCGTCGACGTCGTGCGTCCACAGCCCGGACAGGCCGCAACGACGGGTATGAACTGGCGAAAGCCCATGACCTGCAGGATTTCCTGCGCCACCTGGACTTCGCGCGTGCGGTCGCCGTTCGGCTCCGGCGTCAGCGACACGCGGATCGTATCGCCGATGCCGTGCTGCAGCACGAAGCCCATCGCCGCAGACGAGGCGACGATGCCCTTGGTGCCCATGCCGGCTTCGGTCAGGCCGAGATGCAGCGCATGATTGGAGCGTTCGGCAAGCATGGAATTGACGGCGATCAGGTCCTGCACCTGGCTGACCTTGGCCGACAGGATGATGCGGTTGCGCGGCAGGCCGATCTCTTCGGCAAGGGCTGCCGAAAGCAGCGCCGACTGCACGATCGCCTCGCGCGTCACCTGCCGGGCCGAAAGCGGCGATCCGGCTTCGGCGTTCCGGTCCATCAGCGCCGTCAGCAGATCCTGATCGAGCGAGCCCCAGTTGACGCCGATGCGCACCGGCTTGTCATAGCGGATCGCCATCTCGATGATCTCGGCGAACTGCTTGTCCTTCTTGTCCTTGAAGCCGACATTGCCGGGGTTGATGCGGTATTTCGCCAGCGCTTCGGCGCAATCCGGATGATCGGCGAGCAGCTTGTGGCCGATATAGTGGAAGTCGCCGATCAAGGGCACGTCCATGCCGAGGCGCAGAAGCCGCTCGCGGATCTTCGGCACGGCGGCTGCACTCTCGTCGCGGTCGACGGTAATGCGCACCAGTTCCGAGCCCGCCCGGTGGAGAGCGGCGACCTGCGCGACGGTGGAATCGATATCGGCCGTATCGGTGTTCGTCATGGACTGCACGACGACCGGCGCCCCGCCGCCGACGATGACGCCGCCGACATCGACGGCAACGGAAGCGCGGCGCGGTTTCGGATCAAAATCGGCGGCTGACAACATGGAGAGTTCTTGCACCCCTAAAGCATGTCGCGCAAAAGTGTGCAGCGGTTTTGCGATAACGACATGCGAAAAATAAAAACCTAAAGCGTGAGGAGCAAATCTGAAAGATTGCGACGCGCTTTAGAAACGGTGCTTTTCAGGTAGATCAAGGCCGGCTGCTTGTCAACCGCCCCTGATATCACTTTTGTTGGGAGGCGGCTCAGTGACCGCCTCCGGAGGTCTCATCGGCATAATGGGCCAGGTTGGAGAGCAGCAGAACGACGATGAGCAGCACCGGCAGCGCCATGAAAACGACGGCAAAACCGATATGCTCGGCGACGAAGCCGATCAACGATGGCGCAACCAGCATGCCGGAATAGCCCATGGTCGTGACCACCGAGATGCCGATGCCGGGCTTGAGTCCGGGAATATTGCCCGCCGCCGAGAAAGCGATCGGCACCATGTTGGAAATGCCGATACCGCAAAACGCAAAGCCCAGGATGGCAAGCTCGGCATTGGGCGCCAGGCCGGCAAGCAGCATGCCGACAATGGCAAACAAAGTGCAGATGCGTAGCGTCTTGACGCCGCCCAGGCGGTCGCGCACCAGGTCGCCGGCAAAGCGCATGATTGCCATGGTGGCCGAAAAGGCTGCGAAACCAAGGCCGGAAAGCGCCACGGATGCACCCATTTCCTGCCGGAGAT
Source organism: Rhizobium sp. CB2179 (assembly GCF_057653455.1). Taxonomy (NCBI): domain Bacteria; kingdom Pseudomonadati; phylum Pseudomonadota; class Alphaproteobacteria; order Hyphomicrobiales; family Rhizobiaceae; genus Rhizobium; species Rhizobium sp. CB2179. The sequence goes on from NZ_CM172781.1 coordinate 4,390,996, forward strand.
AGAGCGCGCCCCAGTCGAGAACAGCGCCTTCAGGCACCATGCTGAACAGCGCCATCAATCCGAGCAGCCACGGCAGCGGCACCATCGGCAGCTTCGTCTTTTCCTTCTTGGCGTCGGGATGCGGCGGATCCGCAAGGATCATCGGCCAGGCGACGGCAAGGAAGATCGCCGCCAGCACCGTCGCCAGTTGCGCATGGCCGAGAATACCGAGCTTGGAGATCACGATGCCGCCGAGACCTGAGCCGATCAGTCCGCCAAGGCTCCAGAAAGCGTGGCAGGACGACATGATGGCGCGGCGCATGGATTTCTCGACCGAGACCGCATTGGCATTCATCGCCACATCCATTGCACCGATGAAGCCGCCGAACAGGAAGAGCGTGATCGCTCCAGTCAGCACATTTGGCGCCAGCGTCAATGCCAACAGCAACGGTAGCACGCAGACGGCCAGTATCTGAACGACGATACGCGAACCGTGTTTGGCGATCTGTGCACCGGCGATCGGCATCATGACCAGCGAGCCGACGCCGAAAACCAGGATCATCAGCCCAAGCTCGAACTTGGTCAGCGCCAGACGCTCGGCAAAATCAGGGATCTTCGGCGCCCAGCAGCCGACGACAAAACCGTTCATGAGAAAGAGCAGGGAAACCGCCGCTCTGCTTCTGGTAATGAAGCCGCTCCGGGCTCCCGGCGTACTCACATGACTATCCATTTCCGGTCTTTCCTCATTGCCGGGCTTGCTTGGCCCGGTTTCCCTAAACTCTATGACGTCGCCTCAGTTCGTTTTCTCGGCGAGAACAGTCCTGCATCCGCGCTCGCGGTAACGGGCGAGAATGGCCGGATCGGCATCGTGCTCGACGACCAGGCATTCGCAATGCGCAACCGGCAGGATGCTATGGGGGGCAGCGGTGCCGAATTTCTCCGAGGTTGCAGCCACCAACACCCTTTTGCTCCTGGATGTCGCAAACCGCTTGAACTCCGCATCCTCGAAGCCGAACACCGTGATGCCGGCCTCGAGATCGACGCCGCAGGCGCCGAGAATGCAGAGATCGGGCGAAATCTGCTCCATATCCCGCAAGGCCTTGGCGCCGAGCGAGCCGCCCGTCTGCCGATCCACCATCCCGCCGATCAGAATGACGTTGACGGCAGGCTTGTCGATCAGAGCTGCGGCAATCGCCGGCGCATTGGTCGCAGCCGTCAGTACAAGTTCGACCGGTAATGCGTGGGCAATCGCCAGATTGGTGCTGCCGGCATCGAAGAACACAGTCGAACCGCCGGCAATCTGCTTTGTCGCAGCGCGCGCCAGCGCCTGTTTTCGGTCAGCGGCAAAGCCGATGCGCTGCGTCAGGCTTCCGTGCGCCGGCGAGACCGGCAATGCGCCGCCGTAGACCCGCTCACAGAGCCCTGCCGCCGCCATCTCCCGCAGATCCCGCCGCACCGTATCCTCGGAGACGCCGAATTCGAGCGCAAGCTCCGTCGCCAGCACGCGGCCATTCAGCCGCAGCCTCTCGGAAATCACGCCTTGGCGCTCTCGCAACAGAAAATCCTGCATGTTCCTACCGGATCGAGACCTCACAAACCGAAAACGTGCATAAACGCTTACGATCATGCAGGCAATATGCACGGTCACACGTTTTCTGACGTTCGGAAATAAAGCTCCACCACCAGAGCGAATATGCCCTATTGACCGGCCCGGGAGGCGGGAATATCGATTGGTCATTCCCGATTCCCGCCGGCATATCCGCCACCTGGTCCGTTCTCCCCGTGAAAAACTCCGTCAGCCTGGGCATCCTGCTCACGAGCCTCGCCTATATGGCGTTCACCTTCCATGACGCGATCATCAAGATCCTGGCTTCAAGCATTCCCGTCTGGCAGATCCTGTTTTTCCGCAGTCTCACCATCCTCGTCGGTTGTCTCGCCTATGGTCGCGGCAAGCTCGTCCACCAGACGATGACATCGCCGATCATCAAGCCGATGATTGCCCGCAGCATCCTTCTTCTCTGCGCCTGGCTTTCCTACTATTCCGCCGCAAGCCGCCTGCAGCTTGCCGAAGTGACCACGCTCTATTACGCCGCACCTGTTGTCGGCACCTTGCTTGCCTGGTTCATCCTGAAGGAGAAGGTCACGCCGGCGCGTTGGCTGGCGGTCGGCGTCGGCTTCGTCGGCGTCCTCATCGCCTGCAATCCGGTCGGCCTCACCATCTCCTGGCCGGTCTATCTGGCGCTGCAGGCGGCCGTGCTCTGGGCCTCTGCCATGGTGCTGCTGCGCAAGACCTCGCTGCATGAGAAGACGATTATCCAGCTCACCGTTTCCAACGTCTTTTTCCTTGCCCTGACCGGCGTTGCGGTGATCTGGACATGGCAGACCCCCGATATGACGCAGCTCGCGCTCCTCATCGCCACCGGCATCGTTGCCGGCTGCGCCCAGTTCGCCCTTTTCGAGGGCATGCGTCAGGCGCCCGTCTCCGTGCTTGCGCCATTCGAATACAGCTCTCTCATCTGGGCCTTCCTCTTGGGCTATCTGATCTGGGCCGACATCCCCACGCACAATGTGGTCGTCGGCGCGGCGATGATCCTCGGCGCCGGATTGATCATCATCGTCAGCGAAAAACTGCGCCGGCGCATCACCGCCTGATGCCTGATTCTGCGGGATTCATGGTTCGAGCGGCCGTTTGAGAAAAATATTTGCAGTTGCTGCTTTTATTCGCAGTTTTCTACGCTTCCGGCGCCGTAATTTTCTGCCAACTATCCCCATCCGATAACAACCTCCCAAGGATGGATGAAACAATGAACTGGTTGAAAACCGTCGCCGCCGCCGCCCTCATTCAAGCCGCGGCCCTCCTGCCTGCCCATGCCGGTGAAAACCTCGCCGCCATCAAATCGGCCGGCGTCTTCAAGATCGGCACCGAAGGCACTTATGCGCCCTTCACCTATCATGACGAAAGCGGCAAGCTCGTTGGCTTCGATGTCGAGATCGGCGAAGCGATCGCCGCCAAGCTCGGTGTCAAAGCCGAGTTCGTCGAAGGCAAGTGGGATGGCCTGATCGCCGGCCTCGATGCCAAGCGCTACGATACCGTCATCAACCAGGTCGGCATCACCGAAACCCGCAAGCAGAAATACGATTTCTCCGAGCCTTATATCGCCTCCAAGGCCGTACTGATCGCCCGCGACGGCGACGACAGCATCAAGTCTTTCGCCGACCTGAAGGGCAAGAAGGCCGCCCAGTCGCTGACCAGCAACTTCGGCAAGCTCGCAACCGAAGCCGGTGCCGAGCTCGTCGGCACCGACGGTTTCGATCAGTCGATCCAGCTGGTGCTGACCAAGCGCGCCGACGCCACGATCAACGACAGCCTCTCCTTCCTCGATTTCAAGAAGCACAAGCCGGACGCGCCGGTGAAGATCGTGGCCGAGCAGGAAAACGCCGATTACTCCGGCGTCATCATCCGCAAGAACGAGCCGGAGCTTCTCGCCGAAATCAACAAGGCGCTTGCCGATATCAAGGCCGACGGCACCTATAAGAAGATCGCCGACAAGTATTTCGGCCAGGATGTTTCCAAGTAAGTTCAACTGAAGAAAAGTCCCTTCCCAAACTCCTCCCCACAAGGGGGAGGGGCTTAGCCGGCGGGCCGTCTCATCTTCAAATAAACGTTTCGGCCTGCCGCTCGGTCGCTATTTCGTGTGAGCCGGCACCTGGATAAGTCCCTCCCCCTTGTGGGGAGGGGTGGGGGAGGGGTATTTCGGATATCACGACCCAACTGACGAGAGGCAACTCCCTTGGCGCACTGGCTCCAACTGATGGCGGAATCGCTACCCTCGCTCCTGTGGGCGGGGCTGATCTTCACCATTCCGCTGACCCTGCTATCCTTCGTCTTTGGCCTGGCCCTCGGGCTCGCCACCGCAATCGCCCGGCTCTTCGGGCCGATGCCGCTTTCGGCCGTCGCGCGCTTCTATGTCTGGGTCATCCGCGGCACGCCGCTGCTGGTGCAGCTCTTCGTGATCTTCTACGGCCTGCCGAGCCTCGGCATCCTGCTCGATGCCTTTCCGGCCGCCCTCATCGGCTTCACGCTGAATATCGGCGCCTACAGCTCCGAGATCATCCGCGCCGTCATTTCTTCGGTGCCGAAGGGCCAATGGGAAGCCGCCTATTCGATCGGCATGAGCTGGCGCCAGGCGATGAGCCGCACCATCCTGCCGCAGGCCGCCCGCGTCGCCGTGCCGCCTTTGTCGAACACCTTCATCTCGCTGGTCAAAGACACCTCGCTTGCCGCCGCCATCACCGTGCCCGAGCTCTTCCAGGCGGCGCAGCGCATCGTCGCCACCACCTACGAGCCGTTGATCCTCTATATCGAGGCGGCGCTGATCTATCTCGTCCTGAGCTCCGTCCTCTCGCAGTTGCAGGTGCGGCTGGAACGCCGCTTCGCGCGTTATGGCGGCATGCTGGAGGCAAATGCATGATCGAGCTTTCCAACATCGAAAAGCGCTTCGGCGACGCCGTCATCCTCAAGGATATCAGCATCCGTATTCCCGAAAGCAGCGTCACCGCGCTGGTCGGGCCTTCGGGCGGCGGCAAGAGCACACTGCTGCGCTGCATCAACCTACTCGAAATTCCGACCGCCGGCTCCATCCGCCTCGGAGAGGAGAAGCTGGCCTTTGCACCGGGCAAACGAACGAGCTGGCCGGCGATCCAGAAGATCCGCCGCCAGACCGGCATGGTCTTCCAGAATTTCCAGCTCTTCCCGCATCAGACCGCGATCGAGAATGTCATGGAAGGCCTGGTGACGGTACTGCGATGGCCGAGGGAAAAGGCCCGCGAGCGTGCGATGGAATTGCTGACAAAGGTCGGCATGACCCACAAGGCCGATGCATGGCCTTCGACGCTGTCGGGCGGCCAGCAGCAGCGCGTCGCGATCGCCCGCGCGCTGGCGCCGTCGCCGCGCGTGCTTCTCTGTGACGAGCCGACATCCGCCCTCGATCCCGAGCTTTCGGCCGAAGTGGTCGATGTACTCGGCAAGCTGGCCAGCGAAGGCACGACGATGGTGATGGCGACCCACGATCTCCGGCTCGCCTCGAAGATCGCCAATGACGTGGTTTTCCTGGAAGCCGGGAGCGTCGTGGAAACGGGCAGCGCCAGAGCGATCTTCAGCGCGCCGGAGCGCGAACGCACCAAACGTTTCATCTCGACGATCAACGCCGCCCATACTTACGATATCTGAGCTAGAGATGATGCCGAAAAGTGTGAGCGGTTTTCGGACGACATCATGCTCTATTTCTTTGATTTAGATCCGGATGCAGATTTTTAGGCCGACCTGGCCTAAAATCATCCGGATCTAATGCCGGGATGCGAAGATCCCGGCATGGCTGGAACTCCAATCAGGAGGCCGTGACGACGGCACGCGCCGCCTTCAGCGCATTACCCCACCAGATGAGCTGATCGAGCTGGTTCTTCGCCGCTTCGTTGAGATGGGCGTAATCGCTGAGGCTCTTGCCTTCCTTGAGGACGCCGAGATATTCGCCAAGCGCGATATGCACGCCCGTTTTCACCGAAGCCGCCCCCATTTCCACGAAGATCAGGCGAAGATGCTCGACCGCACGTGCGCCGCCAACGCCGCCGTAACCGACGAAACCGACCGGCTTGTGGATGAACTCGCCGAGGTCGATGGCGTTCTTCAAAACCGCAGTCGGCGCGTGATTGTACTCGGCAACTGTGAAAATGAAGCCATCGAATTCACGCAGCTTCTTTTTCCAGCGCTCTGCCGTTTCGCTTTCAGCGGTCGTGGCACGCTGCTCACCGAAAAAATGCATGGGGTAGTCGAGCAGGTCGAGAACCTCGACCTCAATGTCCTGCCGTTCGGCGGCGATAGCGGCAATCCACTTGGCCGGATGCTCGGAAAAACGGCCAATACGCGTGCTGCCGACGATAACGGCAATCTTCAACTTGCTCATTGATATCATTTCCTGATTGGTCTTGGGGGCGGATGGTGGGAGCGCAAGCTTATGAGAAAGCCTCCGCGCCGGGCAAGGCGCGAAGGCTTCGAAAAATCAGCTTTTTGACAGGCCGATCGTACACAATCGAGTGAATGGAGCCCGCTCGAAAAGCCGGCCGATGGGCGCCTTTGCCAAGGATGGCAGCGCTTCAGCCTGCGTAGACGACGAGCAGGTCCTTGGCATCGATCTGATCGCCGGCCCGTACCAGCACTTCGGAAATCGTGCCATCCTTTTCCGCATGCAGCGCCGTTTCCATCTTCATCGCCTCGATCGAGACGAGCACGTCGCCGGCATTGACGGCCTGGCCGGGCGAGACGAAGACACGGCTGATGACACCCGGCATCGGCGCGCCGACATGAACGGCATTGCCCGGTTCGGCCTTGCGGCGGACGGCCGCACCCGTCGCCCCATGGGCCCGGTCCGGCACCTTGATGCGGCGCGGCTGGCCATTGAGCTCGAAGAAGATGGTCACCATGCCCTGGCTGTCGGTGGCGCTCATCGCCTGGTTGACGATGACGAGCGTCTTGCCGCGCTCGATATCGGCAAACAGTTCCTCGCCGTCCTTGAGACCGTAGAAATAGGCGGGCGTCGGCAGCACCGAGACCGGGCCGTAGGTATCGGAGGCGAGCGCGAAGTCGGTGAAGACCTTCGGATACATCAGGTAGGAGGCAAATTCGAAGTCGCTGACCTCGCGCTCGAGTTTCGTCTCGATAACTTTGCGCTCCGCATCGAGATTAGCCTCCTTGAGCAGCGAGCCGGGGCGCACGGTATAGGGCTTGTCGCCCTTCAGCGCCTTCTTCTGCAGCGCTTCGGGCCATCCCGACGGCGGCTGGCCGAGATCGCCCTTCAGCATCGAGACCACCGATTCTGGGAAGGAGACTTCCTTGTCGGGGCTGACGACGTCGGCGACCGTCAGGTCCTGGGACACCATCATCAGCGCCATGTCGCCGACGACCTTGGAAGACGGCGTCACCTTGACGATATCGCCGAACATCTGGTTGGCGTCGGCATAGGCCTGCGCCACCCGATGCCAGCGGGTCTCGAGGCCGAGCGAGCGGGCCTGTTCCTTGAGGTTGGTGAACTGGCCGCCCGGCATTTCGTGCAGATAGACTTCGGATGCCGGCCCCTTCAGATCGCTTTCGAAGGCGGCATATTGGTTACGCGCCGCTTCCCAATAGAAGGAGATACGGCGGATCCATTCCGGATCGAGGCCCGGATCACGCTCCGTACCGCGCAACGCCTCGACGATCGAACCGAGACAGGGCTGCGAGGTATTGCCGGAAAGTGCGTCCATGGCCGCATCGACGGCATCGACGCCGGCATCGACGGCGGCAAGAACGGTCGCGGCCGCAATACCCGATGTATCATGCGTGTGGAAATGGATCGGCAGGCTGGTCGCCTCACGCAGCGCCTTGAACAGAACCTTCGCAGCCGCAGGTTTGAGAAGACCCGCCATATCCTTGAGCGCGATGATATGCGCGCCTGCCTTCTCGAGCTCGACTGCAAGATCGGTGTAGTATTTCAGATCGTATTTCGGACGCGCCGAGTTGAGGATATCGCCGGTATAGCAGATTGCCGCCTCGCAGAGCTTGTTCTCCTCGGCAATGGCATCCATCGAGACGCGCATGTTCTCCACCCAGTTCAGGCAATCGAACACGCGGAACAGATCGATGCCGCCTCTGGCTGCCTGGCGGACGAAATATTTGACGACATTATCGGGATAATTGGTGTAGCCGACGCCGTTGGCGCCGCGCAGCAGCATCTGCAGCAGAAGGTTCGGGGCGCCCTCACGGATCAGCGCCAGGCGTTCCCACGGATCCTCGGTCAGAAAGCGCATGGAGACGTCAAAGGTCGCGCCGCCCCAGCATTCGAGCGACAGAAGGTTCGGCAGCGCATGCGCATAGGTGTCGGCAATACGGGCGATGTCATAGGTGCGCATGCGGGTGGCGAGCAGCGACTGGTGGCCGTCGCGCATCGTCGTGTCGGTCAAAAGCACGCGCTTCTCGTTGCGCATCCATTCGCCGAATTTCTTCGGGCCGAGCGTGTCGAGGAGCTGCTTTGTACCATCCTTGACCGCATTGCCGTTGGCGTAGGGAACCACCGGCTCGGCAGCGTTTTCCAGCGGCCTCGGCCTATCCTTGGCCTCGGGATGGCCATTGACGGTGACATCGGCGAGATAGGTCAGGAGCTTCGTGGCGCGATCCTGGCGCTTGACCTGCTGGAAGAGTTCCGGCGTCGTGTCGATGAAGCGTGTCGTGTAGCTGTTATCCCGGAATTTCGGATGGCCGATGATCGCTTCGAGGAAGGTCAGGTTGGTTGCCACGCCGCGAATACGGAATTCGCGCAGCGCCCGGTCCATGCGGGCGATCGCTTCGGATGGATTGGGCGCCCATGCCGTGACCTTGACGAGAAGCGGATCGTAAAAGCGGGTGATGATTGCACCCGAATAGGAGGTGCCGCCATCGAGGCGGATGCCGAAACCGGACGCCGAGCGATAGGCGGTGATGCGGCCGTAATCCGGAATGAAATTATGCTCCGGATCTTCCGTGGTGATGCGGCACTGCAGCGCATGGCCGTTGAGACGGATATCCTCCTGGCGCGGCACGCCCGATTCCGGCGTGCCGATCGCAAAACCGTCGAGGATGTGGATCTGCGCCTTGACGATGTCGATGCCGGTGACGACTTCGGTCACCGTATGCTCGACCTGGATACGCGGATTGACTTCGATGAAGTAAAATTTGCCGGTATCGGCATCCATCAGATACTCGACGGTACCGGCGCCGACATAATTGGTCGCGGCCGCGATCTTCAGCGAATAGGCGGCGAGCTCCTGGCGTTGCGCCTCCGAGAGATAGGGCGCTGGCGCGCGCTCGACGACCTTCTGGTTGCGACGCTGGATCGAGCAGTCACGCTCGAAGAGATGCACGACATTGCCGTGCGTATCGCCGAGAACCTGGCTTTCGACATGGCGGGCGCGCTCGACGAGCTTTTCCAGATAGACCTCGTCCTTGCCGAAGGCCGCCATCGCCTCGCGTTTGGCTTCCGTCACCTCGCGGGCGAGATCCTTTGGATCGCGGATCGCGCGCATGCCGCGCCCGCCGCCGCCCCAGGAGGCCTTCAGCATGACGGGGTAGCCGATCCCCTCCGCCATCTTCGCCACTTCGGCCATGTCCTCCGGCAGCGGCCCTGTGGCCGGCACCACGGGAACGCCGACCGAGATCGCCAGGTTGCGCGCCGCAACCTTATTGCCAAGCTGGCGCATCGTATCGGCCCTCGGGCCGATGAAGATGATGCCGGCCTTGTTGCAGGCATCGACGAATTCGGGGCTTTCCGACAGCAGGCCGTAGCCGGGATGGATGGCATCGGCGCCGGAGAGTTTCGCAACGCGGATCACCTCCTCGATCGACAGATAGCTCTCGATCGGGCCCATGTCCTTGGACAGATGCGGGCCGCGGCCGACCTGGTAGCTCTCGTCCGCCTTGAAGCGGTGCAGCGCCAGCTTGTCCTCTTCCGCCCAGATCGCCACGGTTTTTATTCCAAGCTCGTTGGCCGCGCGGAACACGCGGATGGCAATTTCAGAGCGATTGGCAACGAGAATCTTGGAAATGGGCAAAACGGTCTCCTCAGACGTTCAGACGCGGGATTGCTGCACCCGCGAAGGAAATTCTTAACTTCTTGTCACAGAAAGTTCAATTTATCTTGCGACTGCGAAATGCAATTTTTCGACATGCTGGAGCAACTCCGCGAAAAGTGCGAAGCGGTTTTCCGTTCGGAGTTGCGCAAAAATAAAAAACCAGAGCAATTCCGCTTCGATGAGAAGCGGAGTTTCTCTACCTTATCAGGCCATGACGGAAGGCAAGCGCCACCGCATGCTGCCTGTTTTTCGCCTTCAGCTTGTCCTGTAGGCCGTTCATATACCAGTCGACGGTGTGGTTTGAGATCTTCAGCATCTTGCTAATCTCCATCGAAGTCATGCCTTCGGCGAGATAATGCAGGATTTCCATCTCGCGCCGTGTCAGCGGCGTATCGGCCGGCAGCACGGTTTCCAGTGCCTGCGCCTCACCTTTCAGATCGAGCAACCGCCAGAAGGCCTTGCGCGCCACCGCCTCCAGCAATGCGATTTCCACCGGCGACAGCTCAATCGGCTTGCCGGCGAGACTAAGGCTGGCGAGAATGCCGCTGCGTCCGTGGATGGGAAAGATGTAGCCGTCCTCCAACCCGTGCCCGAAGGCATCGACCATCATCTGCTCCATGCGCCGATGATAGGCGTCCTTGCGGAAGGCCGCCATCGCCTCTCGCCAGCGGAAAGGCCGCTGCGCATGGGCGAGATAGCGCACCATCGGATCGATCAGCGCATATTTTTTCGCGGCATATATTTGCGGCCATTGTTCCGGCCAGCGGCCGGCAAGCGCCGCAGCCCAAGGCTCTGGATTCTGCTGCAGCGGGCTCTGCGGCAAATGGTGCGGCAAGCCGTAATATTCGAAGCCGCAACCGCGGAGGATCTGCTCCAGTTCGGTGATGACAGCTTCAGGATTTGAGCATTCTTCCAGAATTACAAGCAATTGAATTAACGAATTAATATTCACAAAAATGCCCCTTGCCCGGACCTGATGCCCGCATGAGGCCGCTGGCGGCTGGTCAAACTGGTCGCGAAACGGTCTTATTCAATAAATGCAGTCTGTAATTTAATGCTGCGCTAAACATTTAATAAAATGCAAGCGCAAATTGTTGCGAGATATAGTCAGGCGGCAATTTCGGCGTCATGGCCACTCGTCGGATCCTGCCATAATATGATCGCGGCAATCATCACATCGATCGAACCCTGAATACTCCGTTAATCGCCCGTTCAGGTAGCCTTTTGTAGCATCGCATCATCCCGTTTTCGCAGATGCACAAGAGGTTCGACGTGACGCTATTCAAGGTCTATGCAAGGGCTCTGCGCTATCTTGGCGCCTACAAGCTGCGCGTATCCCTAGTCGTTGTCGCAAACATTGTTCTTGCGACGATCACCATCGCGGAGCCGATCCTGTTCGGTCGCATCATCGATGCGATTTCGGGCAAGGGTGAGGTCAAGCCCATCCTCTTCATGTGGGCGACTTTCGCCGTCTTCAACACCATTGCCTTCGTTCTGGTGGCCCGCGAGGCCGACAGGCTGGCCCATGGCCGGCGAGCGACGCTGTTGACGGAAGCCTTCGGCCGCATCATTTCCATGCCGCTCGGCTGGCATCATCAGCGCGGCACCTCTAACGCGCTGCATACGTTGCTGCGCGCCTGCGAGACACTGTTCGGCCTCTGGCTGGAATTCATGCGCAACCACTTGTCGACGGTCATCGCGCTTGCCCTTCTGATACCGACCGCAATGTCGATGGATCTGCGCCTTTCCGCAGTACTCATGGTGCTCGCCATCGCCTATTGGCTGATCGGCCGCGTCGTCATGAGCCGCACCAAGGACGGCCAGGCTTCGGTCGAGAACCATTATCACACCGTCTTCTCGCATGTCAGCGACTCGATTAGCAACGTTTCTGTCCTGCACAGCTACAACCGCATCGAGGCCGAAACCAGGGCGCTGAAATCCTTCGCCGACCGTCTGCTCGAAGCCCAGTATCCGGTGCTCGACTGGTGGGCGATCGCCGGCGCACTGAACCGCATGGCGTCGACCATCGCGATGATGGTGGTTCTGATCATCGGCACCATGCTCGTCCAGGCCGGCCAGCTGCGCGTCGGCGAAGTCATCGCCTTCATCGGCTTTGCCAACCTGTTGATCGGCCGTCTCGACCTGATGCGCCAGTTCGCTACGCAGATTTTCGAGGCCCGTTCCAAGCTTGAGGAATTCTATGCGCTGGAAGACTCGGTACGTGAACGTGAAGAGCCGGCCGGCAACGGCGAGATCAAGGACGTCAAGGGTGCGATCGAATTCCGCGACGTCTCCTTCGGCTTCGGCAACAGCTCACAGGGCCTGCACAACGTCTCCTTCTCGGTGAAGGCAGGCCAGACGGTCGCGATCGTCGGCCCGACCGGCGCCGGCAAAACGACGCTCGTCAACCTGCTGCAGCGTGTCTACGATGCCCAGGGCGGCAAGATTCTCGTCGACGGAACCGATATTACCAAGGTGACCCGCAAGTCGCTGCGTCGCCACATCGCCACCGTCTTCCAGGATGCGGGCCTGCTGAACCGTTCGATCAGTGACAATATCCGCCTTGGCCGCGAGGGCGCCAGTGAAGAGGAAATGCGCCGTGCGGCCGAAGCCGCCGCCGCTGCCGACTTCATCGAGACCCGCGAGGATCGCTACGATACGCATGTCGGTGAACGCGGCAACAAGCTCTCCGGCGGCGAGCGCCAGCGCATCGCGATTGCCCGCGCCATCCTCAAGGACGCGCCGATCCTGGTGCTCGACGAGGCGACCTCGGCGCTCGACGTCGAAACCGAAAACCGCGTCAAGGCCGCAATCGACAATCTGCGCCAGAACCGCACCACCTTCATCATCGCCCACCGCCTGTCGACGGTCCGCGAAGCCGATATGGTGCTCTTCCTGGATGACGGCCGTGTCGTCGAACAGGGCAGCTTCGACGAACTCAGCCACAGCAACGGCCGCTTCGCCGCCCTGCTGCGCGCCAGCGGCATCCTGACGGACGAAGAGGTCCGCAAGGCCCATACCACCGAAGCCGCCTGATCGGTTTGGGTTCGAGATAAAGGCCGGAAGGGTAACTCCTTCTGGCCTTTTCGTTTGCTCTGGGGCTGAGGACCGATCGACATTCAGGATTCCCAAATCGGTTGATCACTGATTCATAAGGTACCGTGTGCAGCACGGAGGCCTTTGAGGGGCGTGAAGCGATACGAGTTGAACGAGGCGCAATGGTCGAGAATTGCGCCTTTGTTGCCAGGCAAGGCCAGCGATCCAGGTCGGACGGGGGTAGATAACCGGCTGTTTGTGAACGGGTGTTTGTGGGTGCTGCGCTCAGGCGCGCACTGGCGGGACCTGCCGGAGCGCTATGGCAAGTGGAAGACGGTCCATCGCCGGTTCAGTCGCTGGTGCCATGCCGGCGTATGGGAGCGGGTCTTTGATGCCCTCACTGCTGACCGGGACAATCAGTACTTAATGATCGACAGCACCATCGTGGGTGCCCATCAACAGGCGGCGAGCGGAAAAGGGGGGCCAAGGATCAGGCGCTGGGGCGTTCCAGAGGTGGACTGACGGCCCAAGGCCCATATGCCGGTCGATACGCTCGAGCGCCCCTGCTCTTCATCACGATGGCCGGCCAGGTCGCGACATCACGCAAGCTCAATAACCAGACAGCTCAAGCCATCTGGGCGATAAAGCCTATGACAGCAATGCCTTGCGCGCAACGATCGCAAAGATGGAAGCCGAGGCAGTCATAGCCTCAGACCGTTCTCGAAAAACCGAGAGACGGGCGTCGCGCCCTGCCGCGCATCTCTCCGCCAAACCATGCCGAACCTCCCGACAAATCATCGCGGAAGTGTCAGGCATGTCTCCGAACATCTGTCACGTATGCATCAAGACCGTACACCTGTCGGGGGAAATGCCCGGCAGGGCAGAGGGGGTAGTGCACGGCACAACATCTCCGCTCCAACCCACATGATTGATCACCCCGCCGATCTTCCCTATCCTTCGCCAGTCAACGGAGCATAGGGAGAAAACCCATGAAGGTCCTGCGCATCGTTGCCAATATCCAGGCAGCGGATATCACCCCGGCCCGGCGCTTCTATCAGGATATCCTCGGTCTTGACGTCATCATGGACCACGGCTGGATCACGACGTTCGGCGCCGCACGCTCAATGAATATTCAGCTCAGCATCGCCAGTGAAGGCGGTTCCGGAACGGAGGTGCCGGACCTCTCGATCGAGGTTGATGACCTCGATGACGCTTTCGAGGCGATGTCGGCTTCAGGCTTCCCGATCGAGTACGGCCCGGCCGATGAGCCTTGGGGCGTCAGACGCTTTTATGTCCGAGATCCCTTCGGCAAGTTGGTGAACATCCTCATGCATAAAAATTGAGCCGGCGGCCATCGGCCACCGGCTCCTTCATGTCGAGCAAAATCCCAGCCCTATTTCCGATCATTCTGGCGATAGGCATTTGCCGTTCCGCCAATGCGGACGGGAACGGGGATGGTGGCGGTATCGGTGACGAGTTTCCCCTTAACCTTGCCCTGCTGACGTTTGCGCTCGAGATAATAGGCATAGGCGAATTGTATCGCGATCCCTGCAATCACGAAGAGCGGACCGACCAGTTGGTCCTTGTTGGTGATGTAGAGCACCACCTGGCCGATCATGGCGAGGATCGTGCCGGCGACGAAGATGTTCAGCGAATGGCGGCCGAGGATCGTCAGCGGATGGTCCACAGGACGGCGCAGGATACGCGAGAGCGCGGGAATGCTGATAACGAGGTAGGTCAGCGCCAGAACGTGCAGCAGCCGCGGCAGCGACAGGAAGGTCTTGTCGAAACCGGTGATGACAGTCGGCAGGCCGAGTGCTGCCAGCGAGTTGCCGAAAATCCAGAGATGGCCGGTCACCCAGATGAAGGACAGCACGACGTAACCGGCAGCGACCGTCAGCAGCAGCGGGTGCTGCGGGATCGTGCCGCCGCGCTTGATATGCAGCATCGAGACGATACCGATCGAAAACAGGAACTGCCAGGAGAGCGGATTGAGGAACCAGTAGCTCTCGATCAGCATGTTGTGCGGCGCCACTTCATAGATGCCCGCAAGCAGCCAGACCGTAGCCGAGACGCCGAGCGCCAGCCAAGGGCTGCGCGCATTCAACAGCAGGATAATCGGCACCATCAGCATCAGCGCCCCGTACATCGGCAGGATATTGTTGTAGCCGATCTGGTGGCCGAGCAGGAGCAGCGCCGGAATGCCTTCCTTCAGGTTCATCAGAACCGCCAGGATATTAATCTCGACCAGCAAGCCCGGCCGATGGAACAGCCAGGCACCGCAGATGAAGAGCGCCAGCGTCATGAAGGTGGTGATCATATGGGCGAGATAGAGCGTGAAGGCGCGCTTTACCGCCTTGATCGCCACCGTCAGCCGGTTGCCCGGCTGGAAGCGGGACCCATAGGCAAGGCCGACGGCAATGCCCGAGATCAGCACGAAGGCTTCGGCGGCATCGGAGAAACCAAAATTCTTCGTCGTCACATATTCGAAGATCTGTCCGGGAACATGATTGATGAAGATCATGATCAGCGCCACGCCGCGCAAGACGTCGAGCCTCGTGTCACGCACCGGCGCAGCTGCGGATAGGGAACTGCGCCCCGTGACGATGGCTTGGGTCGGCGTGCTTGCCATGGGTTTCTCCTTATTATCCGATTTGCAAACGCGACGACGGCCAAAAGGGTTCCCTTTTGGCCGTC
Organism: Rhizobium sp. CB2179; assembly: GCF_057653455.1. Lineage (NCBI taxonomy): Bacteria > Pseudomonadati > Pseudomonadota > Alphaproteobacteria > Hyphomicrobiales > Rhizobiaceae > Rhizobium > Rhizobium sp. CB2179. The sequence goes on from NZ_CM172781.1 coordinate 4,406,344, forward strand.
GCGAATCGCCGTGTTTTTCAGCGTGGAGAACGCTGTTATCCGAGCGGATATCCCTCTTCGGGATCGGTGACTTCGCAGCCGTTGATTGCCAGAGTGTAGCCGCTGTCATTGGACGCTTTTGAGACCGAAATGCGGTATTTCCCGCCGCCTTGCTCCACCTCTGCCGCAAAACCGTCCCATTCCGACGGGAGCGACGGGCGCACATAGAGCCGACCATCCTTCAGCCGGATACCGAGGATGCCCTCGACGGCGGCGCGGTAGAGCCAGCCGGCTGACCCGGTATACCAGGTCCAGCCGCCGCGTGACGTATAAGGCTCGTTTCCGTAGACGTCGGCCCCCACGACATAGGGTTCGACGCGGTATTGCTCCGCTGAAGCCTTGTCGAGCGCATGGGTGATCGGATTGAGGATCTGGAAGCAGCGGAAGGCATCGTCGCCCCGCTTCAGCTCCGCCAGCGCCATCACCACCCAGGTCGCGGCATGGGTATATTGCCCGCCATTTTCGCGCACACCCGGCGGATAGGCCTTGATATAGCCGGGATCCCTGGCGGAATTGACGAAAGGCGGCGTGAACAGCCGGATGATGCGGGCATCCTCGTCGACCAGTTGGTCGAGCACAGCCTCCATCGCCGTGACGGCGCGGTCCGGATCGCCCTCGCCCGACAGCACGCTCCAGGACTGCGCGATCGAATCGATCCTGCATTCCGGGCTTTCCCTGGAGCCGAGCAGTGCACCGTCGTCGAACGTCCCGCGGCGATAGTAGCCGCCGTCCCAAGCCGCAGTTTCGAGCGCCTTCTTGAGCTCGGTAAGATGCGCCGCCCAGCGCTCCGTGCGGGCCGTGTCGCCACGCTCTTCGGCATAGGGAATGAAGGAGCGCAATGCGCCCGCCAGAAACCAGCCGAGCCAGACGCTGGTGCCGCGCCCGCCGATGCCGACGCGGTTCATCCCGTCGTTCCAGTCGCCGCCGAGGAACAGCGGCAGGCCGTTTGCCCCCTTGCGAGCGATGGCAAGATCGAGCGCCAGCGCCGCGTGTTCGTAGACGCTCGCCTTGTCCTCGGAAATTTCCGGCTTGTAGAACGAGTCGTGCTGGCCTTCGAGCAGTGCTGGCCCTTCCAGGAAGGCGATCTCCTCATCGAGGACGTTTTTGTCGCCGGTGACGCTGCAATAGTGATGGATCGCGTAAGCGAGCCAGACGACGTCGTCGGAGATCAGCGTGCGCACGCCCGCACCCGTTCCCGGCAACCACCAATGCTGTACGTCGCCTTCACGGAATTGCCGCGAAGCGGCATTCAGGATCTGCCGGCGGGCAAGCGAGGGTTCGTGCAGCACGAAGGCCAGCGTGTCCTGCAGCTGGTCGCGGAAGCCGAAGGCGCCGCTTGCCTGGTAGAAGGCGGTGCGGGCCATGATGCGGCAGCCGAGGCTCTGATACGGCAGCCAGGTGTTGACGAGATTGTTCATCCCGCGATCCGGAGTCGATATCTGCAGCCTGCCGGTGAAATCCCGCCAGAAGGCGCGGTTTGCCTCGACGGTCTCGTCGAACGAAGCCTTGCGGATATCGGCGATAACAGTCCGCGCTTCTTCTTCCGTCGGGGTATCGCCGAGGAAGAAGGTGAAGTCGCGCTCCTCGCCGGCGCCGAGCTCGATGTCGATAGCAAGCGCCGCGGCCGGATCACCGTCGAGTTCGGTCGCGCCGGAAAGGGCGGCGGCGGAAATGACGGCCTGCGGTGCCTGGATCGTCCCCGCCTTGCCGATGAATTCGCGCCGGCTTGCCGAGAAACTCGAAAGCGTCTCGCTCGCCGCGAAGAAGGCAGTACGGTTGGAAAAATCGATGCTGTAGGGATTGGTGGCAAATAGCGCCCCCGTCTCCTCATCATGGCTCGACAGGATGAAAGGCACCGTGCGTCCCGGATTGCTGCCGAGGATCCATTCGACATAGCCGTAGAGACGCAGCTTGCGGCTGGTCGAACCGGTGTTGCGCAGGCGCAGGCGTTGCAGTTTCACCGGCTTTTCGCGGTCGATCGTCTGCGTCAGCTCGAGCGCGATATCGTGCTGAACGCTGGAGAAGACGGAATAACCGAGCCCGTGGCGGGCTTCGAAGCGGATGTCCGGCCGGCGGGAAAGCGCTGCGAACGGCGTCATGACAGCACCGCTGTCGAGATCGGTGAGATAGAACGCCTCGCCCGAACGGTTGACCACTGCATCGTTCGACCAGGAGGTCAGCTGATAGTCGCGCGAATTGACGCTCCAGGTGAAGCCCGAGCCCTCGGCCGACACGTGGAAGCCGAAGCTGTCGTTGGAAATGACATTGATCCAGGGCTGCGGCGTCGCATGACCTCCAGGCAGCCGAACGACATATTCGCGTCCGTCGCGGGCAAAGCCGCCGATGCCGTTCCAGAAGTCGAGATCGCCTTCCTCCTCGATGACGACGGCGGGCACGACAGGTGGCGGCACCGGCGCAATACGCTTGACGGGGGCTTTGGCGCGCTCGGCCCGTTCCATCTCCTGCAGTTCCTCCTTCGAGGGTGCAAACAGCGCCACGGCGCGGTTGATCTGGTCGACCACCTTGCCGTTCTTGGTATGCAGCGTGACGCGGGAAGCCGCGATCAGCGCATGGTAGGTGCTTTCCTCCATCAGGTCCTTGCGAACCGCAAAGATATGCTGGCGTAATCCGTCGGCCTGGCCCATGCGGCGCACGTTTTCGCACATGGCGTCGAGCGCATGCTGCATGTCCTGCGCATAGGACGAAGCGCGTTCGTTCATGATGACGAGATCGGCGGTGACGCCCCGCGAGCGCAGATATTCCTGCGCCAGCAGCGCCTCGCGGGCGATGTCGAGATCCATGTCGTCGTTAATGCGCAGCGTGAAGATCGGGAAGTCGCCGGAGATTGCCAGCGGCCAGAGCGCCGATTGCGACTGCAGGCCGGCCTCGACGGTCGCCTCGTCCTTGCGCAGTTGCATATCAGGATAGACGAGATAGCGTCCAAGATGCTGGAAGGCCGCCGCCTGCTGGGAGGTGACGCCGACATGGCGCATCTGCACCTGCGTGCGTGTCCAGGCCTGGACGAGCTCGTGGGTGAAGGCGTCGGGATGACGGTAGCGATTGACCGCCTTGTCGACTTCCTCGCGGCTTGGCGCCGCAATCGTCCAGAAGATCACGCTGACTTTCTTGCCGGCCGGTACGCGGACGGTGCGACGCAGCGACATCACGGCATCGAGCATGAAGCCGTCGCTGCCGGAAAGCGTAGCGCCCGGGTCGAAGGCGGCCGCATCGGCAAGACTGCGGCCACGGCCGATGAACTTGCGCCGGTCGGTCTCGAATTCGGTATGGCGGGTGTCGCCGGCATTGTCGACGATCAGATGTGCGATGCTGATGTTCGGCTCGTTCGGATCGCGCTTGTTGCGTTCGGCACGGATGACGTCGCCGCGCTTGCCGATCTCTGTCTTGACGAACATGCGGGCAAATGCCGGATGCGCATTGTCGGTATCGTCGGAGGTGATCACCGGCTCGAGATAGGAGGTGACCTCGATGAAACGGTCTTCCGTGCCCATGTTGAGCAGCGTAACACGACGGGCCTCGGCATCATGCTCGGTGGCGACGATGCACTCCACCTCGCTTGTGAGGTCGCCGACAATCTTGGTGAACTGCGCCTTCTCGTCGGCGAATTCGACCATGGTCTTTTCGCCTTCGACGCCCTTCGGCTCTGATGTCGCCGACCACCATTCGTTGGTGGCGGTATCACGCAGGAAGATGAAACTGCCCCAGCGGTCTTCAGTCGGATCAGGCTTCCAACGGGAAACGGAAAGATTGTTCCAGCGGGAATAACCGGCGCCCGTCGCCGTCAGCATCACCGAATAATGGCCGTTCGACAGGAAGACGAGTTCGCGGTCGCGCGAAGCCGGATCGCTGATCTTCCTGAGTTCCGGCCGCAGGAGATCGTCCTGGATGCTGGCGGGCGTATCGGATTCGTGCTTGCCGCTCATGACGGGAATGTCGCGCGGCGCCTTTTCCTGCAGCAGCAGTTCCGCCGCCTCGATGACAGGATCGGCGTGGAAGAGTTCGCGCAGATGACCGTTGAAGGCGACATTGGCAACCGCCGCGATCGACATGCCGTGATGGTGGGCATAATAATTGTAGACCACCGCGCATTTCTTGCCTTCCGGCACGCGCGTCGGCGTGAAGTCGACGGCGTCGTGGAAGCCGAACTTGCCGAGTGCGCCGAGCTTGCGCAGCCTCTGCAGGTTTTCCAGCGCAGCCGGCGGATCGTATTGGCTGGCAAGCAGCGAGGCATAGGGCGCGATAACGGCATTGTGGCCGAGACCGCGCTTCAGGCCGAGCGTCGGCACGCCGAAATTCGTGTACTGATAATTGAGGTTATGGTCGCGGGCATTGAAGGCGGCTTCCGAAATGCCCCAGGGAATACCGAGCTTGCGGGCGTAATTCATCTGCTCGACGACGACCAGATTGTTGGTCTGGTTGAGAATACCCCCGCCGCGCTCCTGCATGACGAGCGGCGGCATCAGATATTCGAACATCGAGCCGGACCAGGACACCAGCGCACCGCGCGAGCCGACGGGCACGACCTGGCGGCCGAGGCGGTACCAGTGTTCCGTCGGCAGGTCGCCCTTGGCGATGCCGAAGAGGCTGGTCAGGCGGCATTCCGAGGCGAGAAGGTCATAGCAGGCCTGATCGAGTTCACCGCTTTCGACGCGATAGCCGATCGACAGCAGACGCCGCTCCGGCCGGAACAGGAAGCCGAAATCCATCGAGAAGGCGAGATCGCGCGCCTTGTCGCGCAACGCCACCAGGCGCGGCCTCAGCGCATCGACTTTGGAAAGGTCGAAGGTGCTGTCGGAAATATGCGCCTCGCAGACCTTCACCAGCGATGCCGCCCATTGGGTGACCTCTTCGCTCTGCTTCGACTTGACCTCATGGTCGAGATTGGCGGCGAGCTTCTCGATGTCGCGCGCGAGAACCGCAAGGTTGATGATGCGGATCGAGGCAAATTCGTGCTCGCGTTTGACGGCGGCAAGCGCGTTCTGGAAGCCAACGATGCGCTCCTCCAGGCGGCGGCGCAGCGGGCGCACGGTCTTGCGGTCATCGGGCAGGTCCGCCAGCACTTCGCGGAGAATGCCGGCCGTGTCGCCGACGCCGTCGAGATTGCCCTGCATATGAGCGGACGGCGCCTCGGCCCAGTTGCGGCAGGCCGACGAAATGGCGATCAGATGGCCGGCGAGATTGCCGCTGTCGACGGCAGAGACGTAACGGGGCCCAAGCGTCTGCAGCGTATCGGTGTGGTACCAGTTGAACAGGTGACCGCGGAATTTCTCCATTTTGTCGATCGTCGCGATCGTCTGCTCCAGCCGCTCGAGCGTCTCCTCGAAGGAGAACCAGCCGAAATGCCGGCCGGAAACGACGGAAAGCAGATAGACGCCGATATTGGTCGGCGAGGTGCGCGCCGCGACGATCACATGCGGCGTTTCCTGGATATTGTCAGGCGGCAGATAGTTCTGCTCGGCGGTCGTGAAAGTTTCGAAATAACGCCAAGTGCGCCGGGCGATCTTGCGCAGTTCGCTCGACACGGAATCGGCGACCTCGAGCCGGTCCTCGGTCTCCGCCGACTGGCTGACATACCAGGCGACAACAGGCGACAGGATCCACAGCAGCGCGAAGGGAATGCCGACGAGGAAGGCGTTGTCGCCGGGAAGAGCGGCAAAACCGAGCGCCAGCAGCGCCAGCGCCGGTGCATGCCACATCGCCTTGTAATAGGAAATCAGCGTGCCCTGGCCGCCGGCCTGAACGCTGGCGGCGGTCCGCCACTGCAGCATCAGCTTGCGGCTGACGAACAGGCGGTAGAGCGACCGGCCGATCGCATCCGCCATCATGCAAGCCGAATCGGCGATGAAGACGATGCGCAGCGCAACCTGCGCATTGGCAGCCGTGATATCGGCCCAGACCGTATAGAGATGGGCGCGGGCGATGATATCGCTGGTGCGCGGGATGATGCCGTTGATGAGCGATAGCGTCGGCGCGACGAAGAGGCAGAAGATCAGCAGAATCTGCCAGATGAGCGCGCCGAGCGGACCCATGAAATACCAGCCGAGCACGGAGGCGAAGAACCAGGCGATCGGCGTCAGCGAGCGGCGCAGATTGTCGAACATCTTCCAGCGGCCGAGTGCCGTGACGCCATATTTTGGATTGAACATGTAGGGGAGAAGCTGCCAGTCGCCGCGCGCCCAGCGATGCTGGCGCGAGGTTTCCACCTCGTAGCGGATCGGGAAATCCTCCACCAGTTCGAGATCGGTAACGAGCGCGCAACGCGCCATCGAGCCTTCGAGAAGATCGTGGCTGAGCACGGAGTTCTCGTCAATCCGGCCCTTCAGCGACGCTTCGAAGGCATCGACATGGTAAAGGCCCTTGCCGGTGAAGGTGCCTTCGCCGGCGAGATCCTGATAGACGTCGGATACGGTGAAAACGTAAGGATCGAGGCCGCGGTTGATCGAAAAGACGCGCTGGAAGACCGACGCGTCCTTGCCCGTCGTCAGCGACGGGGTGACGCGCGGCTGCAGCACGCCGTAGCCACTTTCGACACGGCCGGTTTTCGGATTGATCACCGGGCGGTTGATCGGATGATAGAGCTTGCCGACGAGCTTGGTGACGGCATCGCGCATCAGGCGTGTATCGGCATCGAGCGTCATGACATATTGTAAATTGGCCGGCACGGTATTGGCACCCGGCAGATAGGTCGTGTCGCGGTCGCCACGCAGAAGCATGTTCAGCTCGTGCAGCTTGCCGCGCTTGCGCTCCCAGCCCATCCAGACGCCTTCCGAGGGATTATAGAGGCGGCGGCGATGCAGCAGATAGAAACGCGTCTTGCCGTCATAGGCATAACGGGCGGAGAGATTGGCGATCTCGCGCCTGGCATAATCGAGAACCTCGAGATCGGCAGGCGTTTCCTCGACCTCGCTGTCCGGCCAGTCGCTGAGCATCGCGAAATAGATCTCGCCGCGCGGATTGGCGAGATAATGGACCTCGAGATTGCGCACGTGGTCGTCGACGCTGTCGCGGTTCGAGATCAGGCAGGGCACGACGAGCAGCGTGCGCGCATCTTCCGGAATGCCGTCCTTGAACTCGTAGCCGACGAGGCGCGCCGGTGTCACGAAGAAGGAAAGCAAGGTGTTGAAGAGACCTGTCGCCCCCTCCGACGCCGGCACCGAGAACATGATCAGCAGCAGGGCGATTTCGACCGCCCCCATGCCGGCATTCGCCATGAACTTGCCGACGATTGCCATGGCGATGACCGTCAGCAGCATGACGGGCACGGCAATCGCCAGCCAGTTGAACCGGCGAACGGCGCGCACGAAATGCTGGGTGACCGTCGGACGATAGTTCGCCCGCGCCTCGAGCTTCGGCCGCTGCGCGCCCGACAGGAAGCCGCCGACATTCGGTTCATGCGGCTGCGGCTCGTCGGAGGCCTTGGCGGCATCGGTCATGTCGAGCGCCAGCTGGGCGATTTCCATTTCCGACAGCGGCGAGCGCTTGGCCAGCTTCTCGATCTGCTTGCGATATTTGTTGCGCGAGCCGGAATCGAGGATGCCGTAATCCGAATGCTCCCAGAGCAGCTTGTCGACATGGCTGACCTGCTCGACCCAGACCGACCATTCGGCATCATCGATCTCGCGAAGGCTGCGGATGATGTTGCCCATCGTCACATTGCCGGACGAGAGCCGGCTGTGTTCGGCCGTCGTCGCCTCTTCGGTGTTGCGGCCGAGCTCTTCCAGCCGCTCGTCGAGCCAGGTGATCGCCAGGCTCGACGTCTGCGAGCCGTCGCGCAGGCGATAGAGGAACTGCGTCGAGAAGGTATTGTCCTCGGCAAGCGGTTCCAGCGTCTTTAGATAGGCGGCCGCCCCGGCCGGGTCGGTCAGGCGCACCAATTCGTCGGCTGCCTCGTTGGCGCGGCGGCGCAGCCGGCGGCTGGCTTCGACACGGCTCGAAATGCGGCGAAGGTTTTCGACGAGCACGTAGCGCACCAGAGAGGGCAACGCCCAGAGTTCGCCGATCCTGAGCGTCTCGCTGGCCTGGAAGCCATCGACCAGCGCCGTCAAACTTTCCTGCGAGATCGTGCTGTGGGTATGGGCGACATAGAGCCAGGCAAGCACGAGGGTGCGCGGTACCTCGACGCCACCGACGACCATGGTCGGCAATTCGCGGTAGAAGCGGCGGGGGAAGTCGCGCCGCACCTCCTGGATCGCCTCTTCGACGATATAGTGATTGTCCAGCAGCCATTCTGCCGCCGGCGTGATCGTCTCGCCGGCCTCGACGTCGGTCGCCGTTGTCCGGTAGACGCGCAGGATTTCCTTCTCGTTTTCCTTATGGCGCGCGAAGAAATCGAAGGGGGCGAAAGCCGGCAGCTGGTCGACGCCGTTGCGGGCGACCGCATCGCCCATCGCCTTGATGTCTTCGATCGACAGATAGGTCGAACGGATCGAACCATTGTGATCGATCTGCTTCATATCGGGTTCGCGCGGAAGGCTCGGAGAAAGATGAGAAATAGACATGGGTTCGGTTCTGGATCCAAACGAAGTTATGGCTGTTTTGCTCAGCCTTTTGCACTGCTTATCATGACTGCTACATGAACGGAGCCCTATTCTTCAAAGATCGATGAAGCCGGGGTGAACGACACTCGGGCCAAGCGATGCAAACGGGCCAAGCCCTGGTTCAGGACGTGGCCCGAGGGGATCGAGACCATCGATACCCTCTCCGCGAAAGCTATGTCGGAAATTTGGACACTATCGGGATAATTCAAGTCAAGAGGCGTTCGCCACTCGTCCGGCGGGCTAGTGTGGGCGGTCGGAATGACGAAAGTGCCGGCACCTGGTCCCGGCGATCAACGGCTTCGATTTCAGAAAAAGGAAAGAAGAATCGCCGGATCATGCGCCTGCCGGCGAATTGGGCCGGCTTGCGCGCCACGCATGAGCAAGTTCGCCGTGGCGCGCTTTGGATGGCGTGAAAAAGTACAGAAGAATGATGATGAAGAGTCTCGGAAAGCCGAGACAAATTAATGTTCCGGAATTCAATAAAGGCGGAAACCGACGCAGCGCCGGCACCTGCCGACGCTAGTCATCCGCCGGATTACCCGACGACGCCGCAAACCATGGCTACGACGAACAGGAATGCTGCGGTGAAGATCGCGCCATGGAGCATCGTCTGAAGCCTGTGGCGCGTGGTGAGCGGCTTCTTGGTCGGTACGGAACCATATTGGTTCACGTGAGCATGCGAAATACCCAGATCTGCCATATGTCGCCTCCGTTGTTCTCGTTCGGCCGGTTGTGCGGCTCGCGCTTATATTCGTATTTTGTCTATCAAGTAGGTAGAGATAAATTTCCGTCCAGGGCGAACGAAAGAGAAAATTCAACCAGACCTTTTAGCAGAGCGTGCGCCACGCCCAGATCAACGAGCGCTCGACAGCGTTCTCGGTCTGGGGCGAGTTGGAGGAAGTCTCGATCAGCCGACGGTCCTTTTCCGCAGGAATGGATGCCGAAATCTGTTCCCGGCAATCGGCTTTAACAGGAGGATCGAGGTAACCCATGGTCATCCCACCGAGAAAGAACATGCAATCAACCTCCATCGATCACGAAAGCTAACAAACGTTAACAAGATCATGACAGAAGCAAGGCAGCTGTCAATAGTCTAGTTGAATGGTCGTCTTTTAGGAAAACATTATCCTTAACACCGCCGCCGGTCTTTTCTTTTCAAAGGTTTGAAAAGATTGGCTTTCACGCTTTGACGAAACCCTTGCTCGCGATCATCAAATTTCTCGTATAGTCCTCGTGAACCGCGCCTTCTGCCAGTGCCTGCGAGCTCAGCCGCTCGACGACGGCGCCGTTGCGCATCACGGCGAGCCTTTCACACATATGGGTGACGACACCGAGATCATGGCTCACCATCACAAAGGTAAGCTTGCGGTCGCGTCGGATCTCTTCCAGCAGGTTCAGCACCTCGGCCTGCACCGAGGCGTCGAGCGCCGATGTCGGCTCGTCGAGCAGCAGGATCGACGGTTCCACGATCAGCGCCCGGGCGATCGCCACGCGCTGGCGCTGGCCGCCGGAGAGCTGGTGCGGGTAGCGGAAACGGAAACCATTGCCGAGGCCGACCTCGTCGAGCGCTCGGGCGATGCGCTTCTCGCTGTCGGCGATGCCGTGGATTGCAAGCGGTTCGAGCAGAAGCCGATCGATCGTCTGGCGCGGATGTAGCGACCCGTAAGGATCCTGAAAGACCATTTGCACGCGCCGGTAGAAGGCCTTGCTGCGCTTCGAACCTTTCAGCGGCTCACCATCGATGTTGATCGCCCCGCCGCTGATCGGTGCAAGTCCGGCAACGGCTCGCAGCAAGGTCGATTTTCCCGAGCCGGACTCGCCGACAAGACCAAAGGATTCGCCGCTTTCGATGGCGATACTGACATCCTTCAGCGCATGAAAATGGTCGTAGACGACGCTGAGATCGTCGATATCGAGAGCTGCGCTCATGCCGCCCACTCCGGCTTGCGGTCGAGCACCGGCAGCGGATGGCGGTTTGCACCGATCTCGGGCATGCAGTTCAGGAGCCCCTGCGTATAGGGATGCTGCGCATGTTTGAGATCGGCCGCCGCCAGCTCCTCGACGACCTTGCCGGCATACATGACGATGACGCGGTCGCAGAAGGACGAGACCAGCCTCAGATCATGGGAGACGAAAATCAGCCCCATGCCGCGCTCGGACACCAGCCTGTCCATGATCCGCAGCACGTCGAGTTGCACCGTCACGTCAAGCGCCGAGGTCGGCTCGTCGGCAATCAGCAGTTCAGGCCCGGCAATCAGCATCATGGCGATCATCGCCCGCTGCCCCATGCCGCCCGAGACCTCGTGCGGATGCAGGTCGAAGACACGTTTCGGATCGCGGATCTGCACTGCTTCCAGCATGGCGAGCGCGCGCTCGCGCGCCTCCGCCTTGCCGACCTTCTCATGCGTGCGCAGCGTTTCGCAGATCTGCCGTCCGATCGACATGACGGGATCGAGCGAATATTTCGGATCCTGCAGGATCATGGCGATGCGCTTGCCGCGCAGCCTGCGCCTTTCGCCGGCAGACGCATTGATGAGATCGATGCCGTTGAAATTAAGCCTGTCGGCCGTGACGATACCGTGTTTCGGCGTCAGGCCCATGATTGCCCGTCCGGTTTGAGACTTGCCGGAACCGGATTCGCCGACGATTCCGAGCCTTTCCTTGCCGAGCGTGAAGGAGACGCCGCGCACGGCCTCGATCACGCCGGTGCGCGTGGGGTAGCTGACTTTGAGGTTATCGACCGTCAGAAGCGTCGTCATTGGCCGCTCTCCTTTGGATCGAGCGCGTCGCGCAAGCCGTCGCCGAGGAGATTGAAACCGAGGCTGACGATGAGGATGGCGATGCCGGGCATCGCTGCGACCCACCATTGATCGAGGATGAAGCGCCGTCCCGAGGCGATCATCGCACCCCATTCCGGCAGCGGCGGCTGCGCCCCCAGACCGAGGAAACCGAGACCGGCTGCCGTCAGGATGATGCCCGCCATGTCAAGCGTCACCCGCACGATCAGCGAGGAAATGCAGAGCGGCATGACATGACGCACAATAATGCGAAGCGGCGAGGCGCCCATCAGCCTCACCGCCGAAATATAGTCGGAACGCCGAACCGTCAGCGTCTCGGCGCGCGCGATGCGGGCATAGGGCGGCCAGGAGGTGATGGCGATGGCGATGATCGCGTTCTGGATGCCAGGACCGAGGGCTGCGACGAATGCGAGCGCCAGCACCAGCTTCGGAAAGGCGAGGAAGATATCGGTGATGCGCATCAGCGTCGCATCCACCCAGCCTCCGGCATAACCGGAGACGGTACCGACGATCAGTCCGACCGGCGTCGAGATGACGGCGACGAGCACGACGACGAGCAGCGTCAACCGCGATCCGTAGATCAGCCGCGAATAGATATCGCGGCCCTGATCGTCCGAACCGAGCCAGAATTCGCCCGTGCCGGGCGGCAGCAGGCGGGCATTGCGAAGATCGCCGACGACGGGGTTATGCGTGGCGAGCACATCGGCAAAGGCAGCGATAAAAAGCAGCGCCACGATGATCAGCAGGCCGACAACGGCGAGCCTGTTGGCCGTGAACTGACGCCAGGTGACGTAGGTGCGGCCGAGGCGGGCCTGCAGGCGCGATTGAGGCCGGTCGGAAAGCAGCCATTCGCGGCGGCTCATTGGTTGGGATAGGCTGGCGGGAACCGTCATCGGTTTCGCGTCCTCGGATCGAGCGTCCGGTAGAGAAGATCGGACAGAAGGTTGATGCCGATAAAGACCGTACCGATGACGATCGTGCCGCCGAGCACGGCGTTCATGTCGGCGTTCTGCAGCGAATTGGTGATGTAGAGCCCGATGCCCGGCCAGGAAAAGACGGTCTCCGTCAGCACCGATCCTTCGAGCAGGCCGGCATAGGAGAGCGCAATCACGGTGACGAGCGGCACGGCGGCATTGCGCAGCGCATGGCCCCAGATCACCCGCGTTTCCGAAAGCCCCTTGGCGCGCGCGGCAACGATATATTCCTGGGAAAGCTCGTTCAGCATGAAGCTGCGCGTCATGCGGCTGATATAGGCGAGCGAGAAATAGCCGAGTAGCGAGGCAGGCAGGATGATGTGGCGGAAGACATCATAGAAGACGTCCCATTGCCCCTGCCAGGCGCTGTCGAGCAGGTAGAGGCCGGTGATCGGCGTGAACGTATATTCGAAGACGATGTCGATGCGGCCGGGAAAGGCCACCCAGCGCAGCCGCGCATAGAAGATGACGAGCGAGATCAGCGCCAGCCAGAAGATCGGCACCGAATAGCCGACGAGGCCGACGACGCGCACCACCTGGTCGGCGATGCTGCCGCGGCGCACTGCGGCGAGAACGCCGAGCGGTACGCCGACGAAGGCGCCGATGAGCGTTCCGAAGGTTGCGAGCTCGATTGTCGCCGGCAGCACCCGGCGGATGTCGACCATGACAGGATTGGTTGTCAGCACCGAATTGCCGAAATCGCCGGACAGGATGCCTTTGATATAGATGAAAAACTGCTGATAGAGCGGCAGGTTGAAGCCCATTTCCTGGCGTACACGCTCGACGACATGGTTGGGCGCGCGGTCGCCGAGGATGGCGAGCACGGGATCGATCGGCACGACGCGGCCGATGAAGAAGGTCACGGCCAGAAGGCCGAGATAGGTGGTGACGGCGGCAAACAGAAACCGCCCTAGCGCCTTTGCAAAGACCCTAGCACGGCCCTTTCGGGGCCGCGCCGCCTGTGTTGTTTCGACGGTGCTCAAGCGATTAATCCTGCTGGACTATTCCTTGGCGATCGGACCGACGAAATTAGTGTCAAAGCTCGGACCCAGCTTGAAGTCCGTCACGCTCTTGCGGTAGCCGGCCACCTCGGTCTGCTGGAAGATGAAGACGAAGGGGCTGTTTGCCAGGTACTTCTTCTGGATGTCCTGATATATGGCAGCGCGCTTGGCGGCGTCGCGTTCCAGAAGTGCTGCCTTGGCTTGCTTGTCGAGCTCCGGCGCTTCCCAGGTGTTGCGCCATGCGAGCGTCTTCACCGTGCCGGCATCAGAATTGTCAGGATTGCCGGTAAAGGTGTCGGCATTGGAATTCGGGTCGAAATAGTCCGAACCCCACTGGCCGATATACATGTCGTGCGTACGGGCACGGTACTTGGTCAGCGTCTGCTTGCCGTCGCCGGGGATGATTTCCATCTTCACGCCGGCCTGCGCCAGCGTCTGCTGCATCGATTCAGCGATACCGGTCACCGGCTGGCTGTTGCGCACGTCCATGGTGATCGAGAAACCGTCGGGTACGCCGGCCTTGGCCAGCAGTTCCTTGGCCTTGGCGACATCGAGCTTGTAGGGGTTCTCATCGAGTGCGCCGAGCTGACCCTTCGGCAGGAAGGTCTGATGGATCTCGCCGATTCCCTTGATCAGCGTTGCGCCGATCGCATCGTAATCGACCAGATATTTGAAGGCTTCCTGGACTTCCGGCTTCTTCAGATTTTCGTTCTTGTTGTTCAGGCTGACATAATAGATCGTGCCCTTCGGCGCACTGGTTGTCGCCAGATCCGCATTCTTCGACACGGCGTCGATGTCGCCCGGCTCGAGGTTGCGGGCAATATCGATGTCGCCGGCTTCGAGCGCCAGCCGCTGGGCAGCGCTTTCCTTCATATAGCGATAGATGACGCGGTTGAGCTTTGCCTTGTCGCCATAATAATTGTCGTTGCGCTCCAGCACGACGACTTCGTTGGCGCGCCATTCGCGCATCTTATAGGCGCCGGAGCCGGCATAGCCGGTCTTCAGCCACTCATTGCCGAAGTCGCTGTCGTATTTGTGCTCGGCATCGGGCGTCACCGCCTTCACATGCTCCAGCACCAGCTTCTTGTCGACGACGGAAGCGACCGTTGCCGTCAGGCAGTTGAGCACGAAGCTCGGCGCATAGGCCTTGTCGACCGTGAAGACGAAGGTGCCGGCATCGGCCGCCTTGGCCTTTTCCGTGACGTTGTCGCCGGTCAGGCCGAATTGGGTGAGGATGAAGGCCGGGCTCTTGTCGAGCTTGACGGCGCGCTCGAACGACCAGGCGACGTCTTCGGCGGTGATCGGGTTGCCGGAGGCGAATTTCAGGCCTGACTTCAGCTTGAACGTATAGGTAAGGCCGTCATCGGAAACGCTCCAGCTCTCGGCCAGATCGCCCTTCACCTTGGACGTGTCGTCCATGTCGAGACGGACGAGCAGGCTGTAGCTGTTGGTGGTGATTTCGGCGGTCGAAAGCTCGAAAGCCTCACCCGGATCCATCGTGATGATATCGTCGATGGCGAAACCTTCGACCAGCGTATCCTTCGGTGTCTCGGCAAAGGCCGAGGGTGCCGCCATCATCAGGAGCGAAAGAGCGGCTCCCGCGGAAAGCAGGCGAAAATTGCGGCTGAGTTTGGTCATCATCATGGTCTGTTCCCCTGTTTTTTGATTGAATACGAAAGGCTTAGGCGTGGTCCTCCCGCCAAGCCTGGGCCAGAATGCGAAGCCAGTTTTCACGGGCAAGTTTTGCCAGGTCGGCGTCAGCATAGCCAACCTCTCTGAGAGCGGCAATCAGCTTCTGATTACCGGCTGCATCACCGATTTCCTCCGGAATGGTGGCCCCGTCGAAGTCCGATCCGAGCGCCACGCAGTCGATGCCGATGCGATTCACAAGATAGTCGATATGGCGGATCATGTCGGCAAGCGGCGTGTCGCTGTCTGAGCGGCCGTCGGCACGCAACATGGCGGTGGCATAGTTGATGCCGACGAGCCCGCGGCTTTCGCGGATCGCATCGAGCTGCCTGTCCGTCAGGTTGCGCGCGACCGGCGTCAGGGCGTGGGCATTGGAATGGCTGGCGACCAGCGGCTGGTCCGTCTTCTTCGCCACGTCCCAGAAACCCTTCTCGGTGATATGGGCAAGGTCGATCAGGATGCCGAGGCGATTGCATTCCCTGACCAGCGCGAAGCCGGCATCGGTAAGGCCCGGCGCCGTGTCCGGCGACATCGGGAAGGCGAAGGGCACGCCGTGACCGAAGACATTGTGCCGGCTCCAGACCGGCCCGAGCGACCGCAGCCCTGCCGCGTAGAACACCTCGAGCGCCGAGAGATCGGCGCCGATCGCCTCGCAGCCTTCCATATGCATGACGGCGGCGAAAATGTCGTCCGCCATGGCGCCGCGGATATCCTTCACCGTCCGGCAGAGCCGCCAGGCGCCGGCCTGGTCGAGCCGCAGCGCAATCGCCGCCATTTCATTGGCGATGGCAAGCGAAGGCAGCGGATCGAGAGGGGCCGCCATCGGCGTCATATAGCGGCCATCGGCATCCGGATCGGCGAAAACGAGATCGCCTGAGGGAATGTAGATGGCGCAGAGACCGCCTGAAAGACCGCCCTCTCTAGCCCTATGCGCATCGATATGGCCGACCGTCGTGCCGTCTGCGAATTCCGCGATCGGGTCGCTGCCGTCTTTTGAATGTGTCCAGAGTCGAAGGAGAACGTCGTTGTGACCGTCAAATACGAATTGCATCTGTCTTCCTGCGCTGCCCGGGCGGGCGAATGAAGCGGCAGAATAGAAAAGCTGACGGAATTCGCCACCTCTTTTTTCAGAAATCCGTCGATGCTGAAATGAAACGGGAGCCGAAGCTCCCGTAAAAAATCATTGCATGCCAGAAATCAGTGCTTGCGGCGTTTCTTCTGTCTGTAGACGTCGATGACGACAGCCGCGATGATAATGAGGCCCTTGACGATCTCCTGGTAATAGGCGTCGATCCTGAGGAACGTGAAGCCCGAGGTCATGACGCCGAGAATGATCGTGCCGATGACGGTGCCGGTGATGCGCCCGACACCGCCGGTGAGCGAGGTGCCGCCGATGACGGTCGCGGCGATCGCGTCGAGTTCATATCCGACGCCCATGCTGGCCTGTGCGGTTTCAGCACGTGCCGCCGTGACGATACCGGCAAGGCCGGCAAGCAATCCCGCAATCACATAGACCTTGACGAGATGGGCCTCGATGTTGATGCCGGAAACACGCGCAGCCTGCGGATTCGCGCCGATAGCATAGGTGAATTTTCCGTAACGGGTATAGCGCAGCGCAATATGAAAGATCAGCGCGACGACCAGGAAGACGACAACGGGCCAGGCTTTGGTTCCGATGAAATGAAACTGCTCGGTGATACCGGAAACCGGCTGTCCCTTCGTATACCACTTCGCCACACCTCTGGCCGAAACGAACATACCAAGCGTGGCAATGAACGGCGGGATCTTCGTGTAGGCGATGAGCGCGCCGTTCGCGAAGCCGGCGGCCGCCCCGATCAGCAGACCAACGACGATAGGCACGAAAGCCGGCAGGTCGGTCAGCGAGGGAAAGACGGCCCGTCCCCAGGTCGAGGACTGAGCGAAGCTTGTTGCGATCATCGCCGTCATGCCGACGACCGAACCCGACGAAAGGTCGATGCCGCCAGTGATAATGACCTGCGTGACGCCGACGGCGATGATGCCGATGACGGAGACCTGCAGGATCATGATCGTCAGACGCTGCGAATTCATCAGGAAGCTTTGGCCGATGAACATCCAGCCGAGAACTTCGTAGATGAGCGCGATGCCGACGAGCACGAGGAAAATGCTGAGCTCCGTCGGTATGCGCCGCCGCCTTTGCCGGGTTGCGAGCGGAGCCGCGCCCTCTGCTGCCTTGGTAGTCATGTCAAACCTCCCTTGGGCAATCGCCGTCAACGCATCACTGCGCAGCCAGCTCCATCACCTTGATCTGCGTTGCTTCGTCGCGATTGAGGAAACCGGTCACGCGTCCTTCGTGCATGACCATGATGCGATCGCTCATCCCGAGAACTTCGGGCATCTCGGACGAGATCATCACCACCGCCACGCCATCTCGCGCCATCTCCGTGACCAGCCGGTGGATTTCCGCCTTGGCGCCGACATCGATGCCGCGCGTCGGCTCGTCGAGGATGAGGATGCGCGGATTGGTGAGCAGCCAGCGCCCGATCAGCACCTTCTGCTGATTGCCGCCCGAAAGATTTTCTACCCGCTCGTAGAGGTTGGGCGTTTTCACCCGCAGCTTTTTTGCCATGTCTTCGCAGGTTGCCTCGACTGCGCCCTGCTGCACGAAGCCGCCCTTGACGTATCTGTCCTGCAGAACGGCGATCTGCATGTTCTCGAGAATATCGAGGATCAGCAGACAGCCGGTATCTTTCCGGTCTTCGGTCAGGAACGCCATCCGATTGCGGATGGCCTGTGTGGGCGAAGAAATGGTCACCGGCTTGCCGTAGAGCTCGATCGAGCCGGAGCTTGCCGGCGTCACCCCAAACAGCGTTTCGGCAACATTCGACCGGCCGGAGCCGACCAGGCCGGCCACGCCGAGGATTTCGCCGGCCCTGACCTCGAAGGAGACATTGTTGAAGACGCCCTTGAGACAAAGATCCTTGACGGAGAGCACGACCTCGCCGATCGGCACCTCTTCCTTGGGAAACATCTGGGTGATCTCGCGCCCGACCATCATGCGGATGATGTCGTCGCGGGTGACGTCGGTCGAGGCATGCGTGCCGATATATCGGCCGTCGCGGAAGACGGAGAATTCGTCGGCGATCTCGAAAAGCTCGTTCATCTTGTGGGTGATGTAGACGATGCCGATGCCTTGGGCCCTGAGGTCGCGGATAATACGGAAAAGATGCTCGACCTCGCGCTCCGTCAGCGCCGAAGTTGGCTCGTCCATGATCAACACGTCGGAATTATAGGAAACCGCCTTGGCGATTTCGACCATCTGCCGATTGGCGACCGAGAGGTGGCGGACCTCGATATCGGGATCGATGGCGATATTGAGCCGAGTAAACAGTTCCTCGGTCATGCGATGCATCACGCCGTGATCGATGAAGCCGAGGCGGTTCTTCGGTTCGCGGCGAATCCAGATATTTTCGGCAACCGTCATGAACGGCATCAGGTTCAGTTCCTGATGGATCATGGCAATGCCGTTCTCCAACGCGTCGAGCGGAGATTTCAGCTGGATCTCGATCCCTTTCAGCCGAATATCGCCCTTATCGGGCGTGTAGATGCCGGCGAGGATCTTCATCAACGTCGATTTGCCGGCGCCGTTTTCGCCCATCAGCGCATGCACGGAGGCACGCTTCAGCCGGAACTGCACGTCGTCGAGTGCGACGACCCCAGGAAATTCCTTGCGGACACCCTCAGCGCTCAAGAGATATTCCGCATTCGGGACCGCGCCGCTCGCGCGCACGGCGGCCATGGTTGTCGGGCTGACGGCCATATCATCTCCTCCGGATACGGGTAGGCGAAAAGGATGCGGACAAAGCCCGCATCCTCTTAGCGTTCGCCTCAGTTCTTGGTGACGAAGTCCTTGACGTTGGCAGGTGTGACGAGCTGGAAGGGAATGTAGACCTTCTTCTCGATCTTTTCGCCCTTGGCGAGCTTGAGCGCTGCATCGAGCGAGCCCTTGCCCTGGCCGGCGGCATCCTGGAACACCGTGACGTCGAGATCGCCCGCCTGCATGGCGGCAAGCGCATCCTGCGTGGCGTCGACGCCGCCGACGACGACCTTGGTCATATCCTTGCCGGCCGCCTTCAGCGCCTGAATGGCGCCGATCGCCATTTCGTCGTTGTTGGCGATCACGGCGTCGAATTCGATGCCGCTGGAGAGCCAGTTGGTCATCAGGTCGGCGCCCTGGGTGCGGTCCCAGTTAGCCGTCTGCTCTTCGACGATCTCCAGGCCCTTGCATTCATCCGTCTTGATGACGTCGTGGATGTCCTGGGTGCGCATGCGCGCAGCCTGGTTGGAGAGCTCGCCCATGATGACGACGGCCTTGCCCTTGCCGCCGAGAATGCGGCAGATTTCCTTGGTTTCCAGCGTGCCGGATTCCTGTTCGTTGGATGCGACGAAGGCCTGCTTGTCCGGCAGCGTGTCGACGTTGACCGGCTGACGGTTGACGTAAACCAGCGGGATGCCGGCATCGGCCGCGAGCTTCGACATTGCCGTAGTCGCATCGGTATCGACAGGGTTGACGATGATTGCATCGACCTTGGAGGCGATGAAATTCTGGATCTGGCTCTGCTGCTTGGAAACGTCGTTCTGTGCGTCTTCGACCTGCAGCGTCACACCGCTCAGTGTCTTTGCATAATCGGTCATGCCGTTGCGCAGAACCGTCAGGAAATTGTCGTCGAATTTCGCCATCGAGACGCCGACAGTTTCTGCGTGAGCGGCCGTCGACATGACGAGCGCCAACGCAGTGCCCAGGATAAACTTTTTCATTTTACTTCCTCCACAAAGCGGTGCCCGGCTGCACCCTCCTCACGCCGGAGCTCCAGGCATTTGCTCTGAAGCCGCAATTCCCCTGCGCCACCTCTCCCGCGGCGCTCCGCAAAACGGAACAAACAAACCGTTAAATCTGTTCTGCGGAATATTCATTCCATTTTCTGGGAACGGCGTCAAGTATCTTTAGCGGCGACGAGATATAGATGAGAGCGAAATGCCGCGGGGCCTCACGACCGACGCCCACATTCCTCGTGTTGTGAAAGACCAAGCGAGCATCCATCTATGGGAGGATCGAAGGCAGGCTCACGGCCGCAGGCGCCTTCGACCTCTCGCCGCGACCCAATCATTTGAAGATTTTGGAGACAGGACAAATGTCCATTTCGATGTATCGCCTCACCGTTCCGATGTTCCAGCGCGGCCTCGCCAGCCTGAAAACCTACCTCGACAAGACCGAAGCCTATGCGAAGGAAAAGAATATCGATCCTGCCATATTGGTCGCCGCTCGCCTGGCGCCCGACATGCTGCCGCTCTCCGGCCAGTATCAGCGCGCCAGCGACAGCGCCAAATTTGCGCTCGCCCGCCTGACGGCAACCGACGCCCCGAAGTTCGAGGACAACGAAAAGACGTTCGACGACTTGCGCGAGCGCCTGGCAAAGACCGAAGCCTATCTCGCCGGCTTCTCGGCGGAAGCCTTGGAAGGCACGCAAAGCCGCCAGATCACCCTGCCGGGAAAGAGTGGTATCGTGCTGCCGGGTGACGACTATATCGCCACCTTCGCCCTGCCGAATTTCTACTTCCACGTCGCGACCGCCCACGCCATCCTGCGCAACCAGGGTGCGCCAATCGGCAAGCGCGATTATCTCGGCTGAACGCTAGTTCGGCTCGGCTAGACCACTGCATAATTCCTTAAATCGGAATCGATTTAAGGATAAAATTATGCAGCAATTCAAAGTGTTACAGCGTCCTTTGTGGATCTTAAAAAGACACGCGGCGCTATAATATCAGGGCCGGTGCGTCACCGGCCCTCTTTCCGTCAGCTCAGTATAGGCGAGAGTCTGATCGAGATGGCGTGCTCGGAGCGACAGCAGCTTCTCGGCATAGTCGAGCCGTATCGCCGCATAGGCCGGATCCGCCGCGACATTGTCGAGCTCCATCGGATCGTCGGCAAGATTGAAGAGCAGCGGCGGCAAGGCGGTAAAATGCACATATTTGAACCGCGCGTCGCGGATGACCGCGAGATTGCATTCGTTGGGCCGCAGCCGGAAATGCCGCTCGGCCTCGCCATGCGCAATGTCGCGGAAATCGAATTCCCAGAATGCCGCATCCCGCCAGCCGTGTCCGCTCCCACCCCTAACAAACGGCATGAGCGACCGGCCATCAAGCCCGTTCTTCGCGTCGATGCCGAGCCTTTGGCAAAGTGTCGGAAAAATATCCGCAGCGCTGGTGAATTTGTCGACGACCCCACCCGCAGCACCGCTTGCGGGATCGCGGATCACCAGAGGAATATGATAGCTGCCGTCGAAGAAACCGCCCTTGCCGAGCATCCAGTGATCGCCCGCCATCTCGGCGTGATCAGAGGTGAAGACAACAAGCGTATCGTCCCAGGCGCCCGCATCCTTGAGGGCCTGCCAGATACGGCCAAGCTGCGCATCGACCTCTGATATCATGCCGTAATAGATCGCCCGGATCGCGGCGAAGTCCTCACCGTTCCAGCCGCTGAGCGGCCCTGTTGCACCGTGGATAAAGTTGCCCTTGTCAGAGCGTGGCATGGCATAGGCGAGATAGGGATGACTGTCCTGTTCGGCTTCGCGGTTTGCCGCGCGTGCAAAAACCGGTCCGTCGCCCGGCTTGAACATGCGGTTGAACGGCTCCGGCACGGAGAACGGCGGATGCGGACGTAAGAAAGAGACATGCGCAAACCACGGCCTGTCCTGTTCGCCCATCCAGCGGATGAACTCGCCGGCCAGGAAAGCCGTTTGGGTCTCGTCGCGCGAATAGGCCGGCGCCGCATTTGAAATTTCTCCGGCTCCAGCACCAACAGGAATATGGATATCGCGGCTGACGGCATCGGCATGGCCACGGGACCTCAGCCAGGAGAGCCACTGTCTTTCGTGCTCGGGCAGAAGCTGGCGGGCCGTAAAGCCCGGCAGCACGCCTTCATAACTCGTTAGATGCGGATCGCCGCCATCCATCCCGCGCGGATCGGGCGCCGTATCCGTGTAGCCGAACAGCGTCGGGTCGTATCCCGCCCGCCGGGCGGCCAGCGCCAGATTGTCGAAGCGAGCATCGAGCGGCGAACCGTTGCGGCAGACCCGGTGGTTCATCTGGTAAAGGCCGGTATAGAGTGTGGCCCGCGCCGGCGAGCAGGGTGCCGCGCCGGCATAATGCCGCCGGAACAGCGTGCCTTCCCGCGCCAGCGCATCGACACCCGGCGTCTTTACGCAAGCATGACCGACAGCCGACAGGCAATCGCCGCGCCACTGATCCGCCGTGATCAGCAGGATGTTCGGCCGGCGCGCTTTCTTGATGCTGGTTGGCTCAATGCTGGTTGGATTTTGCATGCCAGTCCCAGGCGGAGCGGATGATCTCGGACAGATCATATTGCGGCACCCAGCCGAGCACGTCGCGCGCCTTGTCGTTATTGGCGACCAGCGTATGCGAATCGCCTTCGCGACGGCCGATATATTCGACCGGGAAAGGCCGGTTCGACACATCCTCGATGGCGCCGAGCAATTCCTTGACTGTCGTGCCGGTGCCGGTGCCAAGGTTGAGCGCAACGGAATCGCCGCCCTTCAACAGATATTCGACGGCGCGCACATGCGCATCGGCAAGATCCAGCACATGGATATAGTCGCGCACACAGGTGCCGTCGCGTGTTTCGTAATCGCTGCCGAACACCTTGAAACCCTGACGGCGGCCGAGTGCCGCGTCGATCGCCAACGGTATTGCATGCGTTTCCGGTTGATGCCATTCGCCGATCCGGCCCTCGAAATCGGCGCCGGCCGCATTGAAATAGCGCAGTACCACCGAGCGCAGGCTCCTGTACTGGTCGTAATCGGCAAGCGCCTGTTCGACGATATATTTCGTCCGCCCATAGGGATTGATCGGCACCTGCCGGTGCGTCTCGTCGAGCGGCACGCTCTGCGGCAGGCCATAGGTGGCGCAGGTGGAGGAGAAGACGAAGGCATTGATGCCGGCCGCCTGTGCCGCCGAAAGCAGCGTCAAGGTGCCGATCACATTGTTTTCGTAGAACGAAACCGGATCCTTGACCGATTCGCCGACCTCGATCAGCGCCGCGAAATGCAGGATCGCCGCCGGCTTGTGTTTGGCCAGCACCTCGTCCAGCCGGGCGCGATCGCGAATATCGCCTTCCTCGGCCGGCCCCCATCTGACGAACTCGCGATGGCCGTTCGAAAAATTGTCGAAGACGACAGGCGTATAGCCCTTGTTCGCCAGGTCGAGGCACGTATGCGAGCCGATATAGCCGGCGCCGCCGACGACAAGAACCGTTTCACCTGCCATGCACCACCCTTATTTTTAATTGAGAGATGGGAGAAACCTAGACGAGATAGACGTCAATAAAAAGAAGGAACTGCGATCGGCGTCAACGGGCAATACGTCAAATGCCGAAGCCACCCTCGACCGGGTGCGATCCGCCGCCTGCGCAATATGTGCCGGATCAGGAAGAAACATGAATTATTCGCGTGATTTGCATAGCGGCCCGATCTAAGGCCCTTGCATCACCATGTGATGATCAACGGTCTGTAGCCATCAGGCAGGGAGCGCGCGAATGAGGAAGGCATTGGTCGTTTGGGGCGGCTGGCAAGGTCATGAACCGGAGCAATGCGCCGGTATCGTCGCCGATCTCCTGCGCGAGGACGATTTTACCGTCGAGGTGACCGGCGATCTCGGCGTGTTCGGATCTTCGACGCTGGCGAAAGCCGATCTGCTGGTGCCGATCATCACCGGCGAAAAACTTGAGAAAGAGCATGCCGCTGGCCTCGTCGAAGCCGTGCGCGGCGGGCTCGGGCTTGCCGGCCATCACGGCGCGCTCGCCACGTCCTTCAAGGAAAGCGCGCCTTTCCGCTATGTCTCCGGCGTCACCTGGGTCGCCCATCCCGGCAACATCATCGACTTCCGCGTTGCCGTCACCCGCCAGGACGATCCCGTCATGGAGGGCATTCCCGATTTCGACTATCGTTCGGAGCAATATTATCTCCATCACGATCCGACGGTTGAAATCCTCGCGACCACCACCTTCACCGGCGCCTACGATCCGGCGGCCCGCAATGTGGTGATGCCCGTCGTCTTCAAGCGCCATTTCGGCGCCGGCCGCATCTTCTATTCCGCCCTCGGCCATGTCGCGGCCGAATTCCACCATCCCTACATGCCCCTCATCCTGCGCCGTGGCCTGAGCTGGGCCGCGCGCCAGTAACGTCGGGACGAGCCGCACGCGGGCGACCGCTTGCCGATCGTCCGCCCGAGCCATAATTTGCCCGGATGCCGGATCGCTTCACTTTCTTTCCCGCCACCGCCGCCCGCCTGACCGACATAGAAGCGGTCTTCGACGATTGCGCCGACGGCCGGAATTGTCGCTGCGCCTATTGGTATCTTCCGAATGCCGACTACAAGGCAGGATGGGGCGAAGGAAATCGCAACTGGTTCCTAAGCCTTGTCGCCGGACCGCGCCCGCCCGGCATTCTCGGCTATCATGAGAACGAGCCGGCCGGATGGTGCGGTGTCGCGCCGCGCATCGTTTTCGACCGGCTGCGCCGTTCAAAACCCTTTGCGCCGGTCGATGACAGGCCGGTCTGGTCGATCAATTGCTTCATCGTCCGCAAGCCGTTCCGGCGGCAGGGATTATCGCAACTATTGCTGAAAAATGCCGTCGAATTTGCGACGGCAAACGGCGCCGAATGTCTCGAGGCCTATCCCGTCGACCAAGCAGCCCGCGCTTCGAACGGAGCCGAGCTTTATCCGGGAACGCTCTCGATGTTTCTGGATGCCGGTTTCACCGAAGTGGCAAGACGCCTGCCGGCAAGACCGGTCGTTCGCCTGGAATGCCGCTGAATATTTCGGCAACCCAGTGATTGATAATATGGCTTAGCGGGCCGCCTTGATCTGCCGGTCGTTCTCCAAGGTGGGAGCCGCCTCGTCATAGACCCGCATCAGCCGCCCGGCTGCCTTCAGCTTCTCGATGAGATCGTTTCCATCGGGCGAGGCCTTCGTCAACTCCAGCTGCACGAACTCCCTCATCGCCTGCGCCCAATGGCTTTCCCCACGCCCATCCGGCCTGCCTTCCGATTCCCATAGTGAATAAGCGCGCTGGCTGACCCAGGCGTCTTTATTATGACTCATAATCAACCCCAGCGAGAAATTTGGAAGCAATATTTGACAAGCAACAAGGTGCCAAAACCGGCTTTAGGAGTCGTTACGAGGCAGCGTTAGTTTTTAGCTAATCCAATGTGCCCGAGGGATTATCCCGTGCACACATTCCGGGACCTTGGCCTCGTACCGCCTGCAGGGTAGGGTCACCCGTAGAAACGACAGCGATGACCGATGACAGCCAAGACGACACTCAATGCGAAGAATCTCGAATCCCTTGGTGCGCAGCGCCTTGCCGAACTGCTGATCGAGGTCAGCATGGGCAGTGCCGCCCACAAGCGGCGGCTTAGAATGGAGCTTGCCGGCAATCACGGCGGCGCCGAGGTGGCGCGTGAGGTGCGAAAGCGGCTTGCCAGCATTGCCCGCGCCCGCACCGTCATAAACTGGCGTAAAGTAAAAGCGCTGAAGAGCGATCTGGAAACGCAGCGCAAGACGATCGCAGAGACGGTTGCCGCCGATGATCCCCAGGAAGCTTTCGAACTGATATGGCAGTTCCTCGCATTGGCGAATCCGATCTTTGAAAGATCCAGTGACAGCAGCGATTCTCTCATCCAATGTTTTCATCAGGCTTGCGAGGATGCTGCCGCGATCGCCGCCTCCGCCAGGATCGACACCTATGTCCTGGCCGACAAGGTGTTCAAAGCCGTGCAAGACGATGGTTACGGCCAGTACGGCAACCTGATTGCGGCGATGGTGCCGGCCCTCGGCAAGGATGGTCTCGATTGCCTGAAAACCCTCTTCGTCCAATGGTCAAAGGAGCCGAAAGACAAGCCGGCTAATGACAAGCGCGAGATCATCGGCTGGGGCAGCGCGAGGCCCCTTTACGGAGATGAGATCTACGGCACTCAGCGAGATCTGACGGTGCGCATAGCCTTGCAGGAAATTGCCGACGCCCAGGGCGATGTTGATGCCTACATCGCTCAGCAACCCGAGAAAACGCGCAAGATGCCGATGATTGCGGCCGACATCGCCAATCGCCTGGTCTCGGCCGGCCGGGCGAAGGAAGCCCTTGAGGTGCTGAATGAGGTCGATGCGACAGGCCGGGCCGGCATGCCATTCGAATGGCAGCGCGCCCGCGTCGAGACGCTCGAGGCCCTGGGGCGACGAGAGGAGGCGCAGACCTATAGATGGACGTGCTTCGAGCAGTCGCTGCACGATCAGCATCTCCGCGCCTTCCTCAAGCGACTGCCGGACTTCGACGATCTTGAGGCCGAGGAGAAGGCATTCGCTTATGCCCAGGCTTTCCCGGAGGTCCACCAGGCGCTCACATTTTTCCTGAATTGGCCGGCACCCGCCGAGGCAGCGAAACTCGTGATGAGGCGGAAGGCGGAGCTGGATGGCAATCTCTATGAGCTGATGCCGCCGGCGGCCGAAGCTCTGGCGGAGAAACATCCGCTTGCGGCAACCATCCTCTTGCGCTCCATGATAGATTTCGCGCTCGATAGCGGCCGGTCCAGCCGCTATAAGCATGCTGCGAGGCATCTTGCGGACTGCGCATCGCTTGCGCCTCATATCAATGACTTCGGCGACACAAGACCCCATGACATCTATGTCGCGGAACTTGTGCGTCGGCACGGCAAGAAGCATGGCTTCTGGAGCCTGGTGACCTAAGTCGCTTCAGATATCTCACCTTCGGAGGAATTCCATGACGACCACTTCCTGGCATGCAGATCCGCTGACATGGGGCACTGGACCCCGCATCTTCGAAGCCTTTCTGGAGCCGACTTGCCCCTATTCGGTCAAAACGTTCAACAAGCTCGATGACCTGCTGAGCCAGGCCGGCGAAGACAAGATCACCGTGAAGATCCGCCTGCAGTCGCAACCTTGGCACATGTATTCGGGCGTCCTCGTCCGCTGCATCATCGCAGCCTCAACGTTGGAAGGCGGCAAGCAGACAGCAAAGAAGGTGATATCAGCCATCGCCGCCCATCGCGAGGAGTTCGAGTTTGAACGCCATGCCGGCGGCCCAAATATGGATGCGACGCCGAACCAGACCATCGAGCGCCTGGAAGGCTACAGCGGCGTCAAGCTGAAAGAGGCCTTCGCCACCCCGGATCTCGACCGGGAGATCAAGTGGCACTGCAAATATGCCCGGCAGAACGGCATCCACGTCTCGCCAACCTTCATGATCGACGGGCTGGTGCAGGCCGACATGAGCAGCGGCGATGAGGTTGGAGTCTGGGTGAGCAAGGTGAGGGGTAGTTGACGCGCCCGGCAGACCGTCCCACCGCGGAACAGGGCTTTGCGGAAAGAGGATAGCCGCAAACTTTTCGATCGCAATCCCCAGGATATTCACAGGTTATACATGCTTAACCACAGTAGGAAGGAGGATTCACAGCAGAATCCAAATTTGCTATGATTCGCGTTGCCAACGTCGAGTAAGCATTGGTTGCTCTAAGTGCGACACGGTGTAAATCTGCTAGCCGTAACCTCTTCTTGGCGGAAGAGTGTGCAATGTGAGGTTCCAGGCAGGCCTCACCACTTCGGGAAATGATTAGCACCCCCTTGCCAGGGGGTGCTCGTCTTTTGGAAGAGACAGCTCTGGACGGGTTTTTCGTTGAGCTTTTCTAGCGGTGGTCCGATACATCGTCTGAACCCACGCTTCTCCAGAATTGGCGGCTTTCAGCCCAACAAAAAACGGCTTTTCGGTTTCGGGCATCGTCCAGAAGACCGTGGTGCAGTTTCTGCGGTTTGGATCCTTGTAATAGAATCCGTGCCTGATCATCAGAAATAGGTGCTGAATTTCCTCCTGCCTGACCTCAGTGTGCTTGTTGGCGATATGATGAAATTCTTCTCGACCCAGGTATACGAGCCCGGGATTGACGCCTAGATAAGTCGCGACTGGACGCGGAAGCTCTCCCACATAAAGATGGGGTCGTCTTCGCATGGCTAAATCCATGAGATCGCTAAGTTCGATGGGCATATTTCAACAATGGAATCGATGCTGCGCGATAATACAACAAAGCAGATGATAATATCGAGTCCGCTTGACCGCTGACAGAATCGCGCGCAGTCGCCCTAGACAGAAGGTTGCAAGTTGCACCCGACCACTTAACGGCGTGCACGAGCCCAATCGGCAAATAATGGAGACAATGGAAAATTTAAGTTCAATCGGATGTTTCCAAGCCAGGTTCGATATTCTTCCGCTGGCAAGCAGGCTGCGGAAAATATGAACGCAGGCTGTAGCCACGGTGTTAGTTCGTGAATTCGGGCTTTTCGCTGACGAAAATAGTGGACCTCTCCCAACCGAGCCCGAATCTGAAAAAGTGCTCTTTGATCCAGAGTATCGCTCAATGTATCAAGCCTTCTAGCTTGAGCGGCGCTGATGGATATCACGCCACGAACGAATAACTCCAGCAACCACGCGCGCGTGACATGCAAATGCCGGATCGCCGGAGTCAAAATGAGGTCAACAATGGGCGCTTGCATATCCTGGAAGGAGATATCGCCTCCTGACGCTAGTTCCTCCATCAAAAGCACAAGCTCCTTCGCAAACGGCATCAGAATGGCGTAGTTCTCTCTGAGGAAATTTGCTGCGTTAGCATCTCTGGTCAACTTCATACACCGCAGGAGAACCCTTATCTTACCGAGATCCCAAAACTCCTTTTCTATTTCTGTATGTATCTCCCCAACCAAGTCGAGATTCACTAAGTCTTCTGGGGGGGAATCCCCTTCTTCTGCATCGTAGAGTGCATATAACAAACGCTCGGCCGCTGATGCGTCCGCTTGGCTGGCGTCTTCACCGCTAGAAAGCTCTAGCTGCTCGCGATATTGCTCGAATGGCATTACTCGCGTTTTAGCCGAAGATAACGAAAGCCCTTCGCTGGACCACAAGTTATCTGCAAGAAAAGCTAACGCGTTATAGGGGTCCTGATTTGGCTTAATAAATATCCTGAAATCGTCCACATAGCGCGTGAATTCATAGCCTTCCCCCAGCAGCGCACGATCGATATCTACGAGAGAGAGTTCAGCCAAAAGTCTCGTCGCGTTGCCTCCGACAGGAATACCGAAAGACTGCCTAACTCGAATATCCCTCAGAAAAGAGCGGATAAGCCGGGTCTCGGTGATGTCGCCAGCAGCATCCAGCAAACTATTCTCGAGGCGATGGTGATAAATTCGCTATAGAAATCGGCGATGTCGGCTTCGACCACATGCGTATACTGGCCTTCGCCGAACATGGCATGGCCATATTGATTCATCAGCCAGTTCCCAAACCTGCAGTTCGGCGCAAACATTGCAAATTCGTCGCTAGGTTCAAATTTATAGGAAAAGCCCGGCCTATCCAGTCCGCCCCGCGCTGCTTCGATCTGCGGTCCGATAGAAAAAGTCGCGGCCAGCAAGAATATTGCGTCGGTTGGGTAAAGCTGATGGGCCACACGAAATCCGTGACGGCTTTTCGGAACAAGCGAGTCTAGCGAACTGAGAGGTCTAAAGGTCGCAGTGTTCTCCGCAGCGAGAGCGTCGGCAATTTCCTCCTTCCTCTCTCGCAGAAAGTCGAATTCGAAGGGATAGGGAAAAATGTCTGTATCACCGTGCGCTGTAATGTGTTCGAGGCTCCAAAGCAGTGCCTCGCGGTCGAGATGCGGCATTTGAGGTTGCTCCAAGAAGTTGCCAATCTGTGGCACAGAGCGCCCTCGGTTGTAAACGATCAACACGGCAATTTGAGTGCTCGTGCCGGCAGTGTGCCCCCGCACGATTTCAGCAGTGACGGAAATTCTCAGAGAGGCCAGCGTTTTGCTGGAAAGCCCTAGGTCTGAAAGGATCCAATGGCGGAGAGGGTGGGATTTGAACCCACGATACCCTTGCAGGTATGCCGCATTTCGAGTGCGGTGCATTCGACCACTCTGCCACCTCTCCGCGGTCTGGTCGGCGCTTGTTCGGCGCGGGCGTTCTCATAACGGGCAAATGACAGGCTGGCAAGCCGAAAAGTCGAAGCATTCCATCCTTTTGCCTTGACACCTTTTTGTCACTCGCGTATCTCGGCTGCGCAATAGGTTTGGAGAAATCCGCGCCTTGGCAGTCCCGCGCTCGCGCAGGGCTTCACCGGCAGGAGGAGTTCGAGGATTAGACCTCTGAAATCCCTGCTTAACTTCGACTGATAAAAAGACAGCCACCTGCTGGTTAGCGGGGAGCGCTGGAACGAACATGAAAGGATAAAAAATGTTCGCAGTCATCAAGACCGGCGGTAAACAGTACCGTGTGGCAGCCAACGACGTGCTGACCATCGAAAAGCTGGAAGCCACCGCTGGCGACTCCATTGAATTCACCGAAGTGCTCGTGATCGGCGAAGGCGCCGACGCTGCGATCGGTGCGCCCTTCGTTACCGGCGCCTCTGTCAAGGCAGAAGTCGTCGAACAGAACCGCGGCAAGAAGGTCATCGCCTTCAAGAAGCGCCGCCGTCAGAATTCGAAGCGTACGCGCGGCCATCGTCAGCATCACACGGTCGTCCGTATCACGGACATCGTGGCTGCCAAGTAAGATCAACGAGACAAGGTTTTAAAGGAGAACTCCAATGGCACACAAAAAAGCTGGCGGTTCATCGCGCAACGGTCGCGATTCTCAGTCCAAGCGCCTTGGCGTGAAGAAGTTCGGCGGCGAAGCCGTCATCGCAGGCAACATCATCGTGCGTCAGCGCGGTACTGAGTGGCATCCGGGTTCCAACGTCGGCCTCGGCAAGGATCACACGATTTTTGCGCTTACCGCCGGCAATGTGAACTACCGAACCAAGGCCAACGGTCGCGTCTACGTGTCTGTCATGCCGAAAGCGGAAGCAGCGGAATAAGCCGGTAGCGCTCAAAAACAGCCGGCGTCTCATCGACCCGGCTGGCCGTATCAGGTTCAGTCTAGAAAACAGGGGAGATGGGGCGCCATCTCCCCTTTTTCTTTACCCCTCAAGGAGGACTGAACCATGCAAGGCGAATTGTTAAGGGTAGACCAATCACGGTCTCCCCAGGAAGACCAGCGGTCTTCCACGGAGCGGCTGAGGCCGGAACGGTTAAGGACCGATTGCCCTGTCTTGTTATCGGAAAGGCTCGTCATGCGCGCGCCCCACGAAGAAGACATCGACGCCCTTGCCCATCTCGCCAATAACGCCAAAGTCGCCACCATGGTATCGCGTATGCCGCACCCTTATACCGCCGATGATGCTGCTGACTTCGTGCGTCGCACGAAAAATGGCGAGATTGGCAAGTGCGTCTATGCGATCACCAAGGCCGAAAACGGCGCCTTTATCGGCTGCTGCGGTGTGGAGCCGCAGACAGACTGCAAGACCGTCGAGATCGGCTACTGGCTGGGCGAGCCCTATTGGAACAAGGGTTATACGACCGAGGCCTGCCATGCCCTGGTCGATATGGTGTTCAGAACCCGTCAGGACGTCGATCAGATCGATGCCCGTTGCCGGGTCATGAACGTCGCCTCGCGCCGCGTCATCCAGAAGTGCGGCTTTCAGTTCCAGGGTTCGGGGCTCGCAGCCTCGCTGGCGCTCGGCAGCAACGTGCCGGTCGAATGGTACAGGCTCGACCGCAAGACCTGGATGTCCCTCCGAAGCTGGGGGAACATCGCATGAGCACGACTGCGCTGCAAAGGCCGGAGGCCAGGCCGATGATGCCCGGCCCCGCGCCGGTTATCTCGACCGCCCGGCTGACGCTCCGCCCCCACAGGCTGAGCGATGCGCCTGCGATCGCGGAATCGCTCTCGGATTTCGCGGTCACGCGCATGTTGTCCCGCGTACCCGCGCCGTTCGACCGGCAGGATGCGCTGGACTGGCTGATCCCGGTCACCTCGGGCACCCTGCCCGACTGGCCGCTGGCGATCACCGATAAGGACGACGTCCATATCGGCAACGTCTCGATCGAGCTGCGCCACGGTCGCTGGCACCTCGGCTACTGGCTCAACCGCTATTACTGGCGGCGCGGCTATATGAGCGAGGCGGTGGCGGCGATCATCGAGCGCTTCTCGCGCCGCATGCCGGAGACGCCGGTTCATTCCGGCGTTTTCGCCGACAACCCGGCTTCGCTGCGACTGCAGGAGAAGCTCGGTTTCCGCATGACGGGCTGCGGCGAAATCTATTGTTTCGCCCGCAACACCATGGTGTCGCACATCGAAACCGTGCTGCAGCCGGGCATGCTGCAGCCGCGAAAGGTCGCCTGATAGAGCATGGTGCCGAAAAGTGTACGCGGTTTTCGGACAACATCATGCTCCAGAACTAGAAAGGAGACTTCGCCGTACTGGCGGCGTCTCCATCAAACGCCGATCTCGACCCATAGAGGGAAGTGATCGGAACCGACGGATTGCGTATCGATCCGGGCGGATTTCAACCGGCTCTGCAGGCCGCAACTGACGAAGCAATAATCGAGATGCATGCGTTTGCCGCGATCCTCAGGATCCATCCAGCTGTAGCTCCCCGGGCGATAGGCTTCGAGCGCCGCAAAGGCGTCCATCGGCGTGCCGATCCTGGCGACACGGCCATAATATCCGCCGCCAGCACCGGCAAACGCGCAATATTCCGGCGATTCCGGCTCCATGTTGAAATCACCCATGATGACATAATCCTCCGGCAGCGGCGGCTCCGGCAGATCAAATTCACCACCCCCGGTCAGCGACCCACCCTCCTGGACGAAGGCATTGATATGCGCGTTCAAAAATTGCAGCTGGCGGATGCGCTCGTCGGCGGAGACATGGTCGAGATGCACGGAGTAGACGCGGATCGCGCCGCCGGGTGCGGCGATCACCGCCTCGGTTGCGCCACGCTGCAGGTTGATCTTGCCGATCGTCCGGCTGCGCGGCAGAAGCAAAGTCCGGGTCGAGAGTATCGGCCAGTGCGACAGCACCATGTTACCGAACTGGAAACGGGTCCCGCGCACCGGCTGGAACCTGCCTTCGGCCGCGTCGACATGCATGTCGCAGGCCGGCCCATACACCCAGAAATAGTCGGGAAAGAAGGCTGCAACATCGGCTGCCATGTCGGCAAAACCGTTGCGCGAGAAGCCGCGAGTCACCTCCTGCAGCGCGATGACATCGGCTCCCTCGAGACTTCGGGCAATGCGCGCCAGATCGTATCTGCCGTCGAGACCGAAGCCGTACTGTATGTTATAGCTCGCAAAATTCACGATAATCTTTGACCTCCGTCGGAACCGCCTATATCGAATGGGCCAAGACGGCCGTCCAACTGCCACTGAATATTGGAAGTAAAATGAAATTTCTCGACGAAGCAAAGGTCTATATCAAGTCCGGGGACGGCGGCGGCGGCAGCGTTTCCTTCCGACGCGAGAAATTCATCGAGTTCGGCGGCCCTGACGGAGGCGACGGCGGACGCGGCGGCGACGTCTGGGTCGAGGCCGTCAACGGCCTCAACACGCTGATCGATTTTCGCTTTCAGCAGCATTTCAAGGCGACGATCGGCACCCATGGCATGGGCCGGAACCGCACAGGCGCCAACGGAAGCGACGTGACGCTGAAGGTTCCGGTCGGCACCCAGATCTTCGAGGAAGACCAGGAAACGCTGATCTGCGACCTGACTGTCGAAGGCCAGCGTTACTGTCTTGCCCATGGCGGCAATGGCGGCTTCGGCAACGCCCATTTCAAAACCTCGACCAACCAGGCGCCGGATTGGGCCAATCCCGGTCTGCCTGGCGAGGAAAAGACCATCTGGCTGCGCCTGAAGCTGATCGCCGATGCCGGCCTCGTCGGCATGCCGAATGCCGGCAAGTCGACCTTCCTGGCATCAGTCACCCGGGCCCGGCCGAAGATCGCCAACTATCCCTTCACGACGCTGCATCCCAATCTCGGCGTCGCCACCATCGACGAGCGCGAATTCATCCTTGCCGACATTCCGGGCCTGATTGAAGGCGCCCATGAAGGTGTCGGCATCGGCGACCGTTTCCTCGGCCATGTCGAGCGCACCCGCGTGCTGCTCCACCTCATCTCCGCCCAAGAGGAAAAGGTCGGCAAGGCGTATAAGACGGTCAAGCACGAGCTCGAAGCCTATGGAAACGATCTGACCGACAAGGCTGAAATCGTGGCACTGTCACAGATCGACGTGCTCGATGATGCCGAATTGAAGAAGAAGACCAAGGAATTGGCTAAAGCCTGCGGCAAGACGCCGTTCCAGATTTCGGCCGTCACCGGCAAGGGCATGACCGAGGTGCTGCGCGCACTCCGCGACATCATCGTCGAAGCCAATACCGAGGAGAAGCCGGCCAAGGTGCCGAAGCTGCGCCATCGCGACATGGTCGTCACCGATGAGGGCGAGGACAAGGACGAGGACGATGACCAGCCGTAAGCCGCTTGGCCGCTACCGCCGCATCGTCATCAAGATCGGCTCTGCGCTTCTGGTCGACCGCAAGGCCGGGCTGAAGAAAGCCTGGCTCGATGCCATGTGCGCCGATATCTCAGGCCTGAAGGCTAAAGGCATCGATGTGCTCGTCGTCTCCTCGGGGGCAATCGCGCTCGGCCGCTCGGTGCTCGACCTGCCCTCGGGCGCGCTGAAGCTGGAGGAAAGCCAGGCGGCCGCCGCCGTCGGCCAGATCGCGCTGGCTCGTGCCTGGTCGGAGAGCCTGTCACGCGACGAGATCGTCGCCGGTCAGATCCTGCTGACGCTCGGCGATACCGAGGAGCGCCGCCGCTATCTCAATGCGCGCGCCACCATCAATCAGCTTTTGAAGATCGGCGCCGTGCCGATCATCAATGAAAACGACACCGTCGCCACCAGCGAGATCCGCTATGGTGACAATGATCGCCTCGCCGCCCGCGTCGCGACGATGACCGGCGCCGATCTGCTCATCCTTCTCTCCGACATCGACGGCCTCTACACCGCGCCGCCGCATCTCGATCCGAACGCGACGTTCCTGGAAACGATTGCCGAAATCACCCCCGAGATCGAGGCGATGGCCGGCGGTGCGGCCTCCGAGCTTTCGCGCGGCGGCATGCGCACCAAGATCGATGCCGGCAAGATTGCGACGGCATCAGGCTGCGCCATGATCATCGCCTCCGGCAAGACCGACAATCCTCTGTCGGCAATCGAAAACGGCGCGCGTTCCTCGTGGTTCGCGCCGTCGGGCACACCCGTTACCGCCCGCAAGACCTGGATTGCCGGCCAGTTGCAGCCGGCCGGCGAACTGCATGTCGATGACGGCGCCGTCACAGCCCTCGGCGCCGGCAAGAGCCTGCTTCCCGCCGGCGTGCGCAGCGTTTCCGGCCTCTTCAGCCGCGGCGATACGGTGGCGGTCATCGGCCCGGCCGGCCGCGAGATCGCCCGCGGCCTTGTTAGCTACGATGCCGACGACGCCCGTCGGATTGCCGGCCGCAAGTCGGCGGAGATCGAGGCCATCCTCGGTTATGCCGGGCGCGCCGCCATGGTCCATCGCGACGACATGGTGATGACCGCGCAGATCGGTTCGAAATCGGAAAGGCAGAAGAAGGACGCGAGCTATGCTTGATACCGTTGCGCCAAGCCCTGACATTGATGTGCTGATGAACGACATCGGCCGCAAGGCAAAGGCTGCCGCGCGACCGCTGAGCTTTGCGTCCACTGAGGCGAAGAACAGCGCGCTGAATTCCATGGCCGATGCGATCCTAGCGAACAAGGCGCATATTCTTGCCGAGAACGCCAGGGACCTGAAGGATATCGAAGGCACCGAGACGCTCGCTTCCTTCGTCGACCGGCTGACGCTGAACGACAAGCGCGTCGCCGAGATGGCCGAGGGAATCCGCGCCATCGCCGCCCTTGCAGATCCGGTCGGCGAAGTCATCGCTGCCTGGGACCGGCCGAACGGGCTGAAAATCGAGCGCGTCCGCACCCCGCTCGGCGTCATCGGCGTGATCTTCGAAAGCCGCCCGAACGTCACCGCGGATGCCGGCGCCCTCTGCCTCAAGGCGGGCAATGCCGTCATCCTACGCTGCGGCTCGGACTCGCGCCGTTCATCGCAGGCTATCCATGCCTGCCTTGTCGAAGGATTGAAGGCGGCGGAACTTCCAGAGCATGCTATCCAGCTTGTGCCGGTCACCGACCGCGCTGCCGTCGGCGCTATGCTGCGCGGCCTCGACGGGGCGATCGACGTCATCGTGCCCCGCGGCGGCAAAAGCCTGGTTGCCCGCGTGCAGAGCGAGGCCCGCGTGCCTGTATTCGCCCATCTCGAAGGCCTTTGCCATATCTATGTCGATGCCTCGGCCGATATCGAGATGGCGAAGAGGATCATCGTCAATGCCAAGATGCGCCGCACCGGCATCTGCGGCGCAGCCGAAACCCTGCTTGTCGATGGCGCCGCGATCGGTACGCATTTGACGCCGCTGCTCGAGGTTCTGACGGAGGCCGGCTGCGAGATCCGCGCTTCGCCAACAGTGCTGAAGGTCGCACCGGGTTTGAAGCCCGCGACCGAGGAGGACTGGTCGACCGAATATCTCGACGCGATCATTTCAGTTGCCGTCGTCGACGGCATATCGGGCGCTATCGCCCATATCCAGACATATTCCTCGAACCACACCGAGGCCGTCATCGCCGAGGACCCCGACGTCGTGGCGCGTTTCTTCACCGAAGTCGATTCGGCGATCCTGCTCCACAATGCCTCGACACAGTTTGCCGATGGCGGCGAGTTCGGCATGGGTGCGGAAATCGGCATCGCCACCGGCAAGATGCATGCCCGTGGCCCCGTCGGCGTCGAACAGCTCACCTCTTTCAAATATCGGGTGCACGGTGCCGGACAGACGCGGCCCTGACGTGACGACCGAGCCTGACGTAGCGATCGAGAATGTGGACCGGCACTATCTCCGCATGCCGCACAGCGAGCGCGGCATGGTCGTCGGTCTGTTCGGCGGCTCGTTCAATCCGCCGCATCAGGGCCACGCGCTCGTCGCCGAAATCGCTCTCAAGCGGCTCGGCCTCGACCAGCTCTGGTGGATGGTCACCCCGGGCAATCCGCTAAAGAGCCGCAACCAGCTCGCACCACTCGCCGAGCGCCTCGCCGAAAGCGAACGTGTTGCCGCCGATCCCCGCATCAAGGTCACCGCCTTCGAACAGGCGTTCGGCACCAGCTACACCGCCAACACGCTTGCCCGCGTCAAGGCGCGTAATCCACATGTGCATTTCATCTGGATCATGGGCGCAGACAGCCTGCAGACCTTTCACAAATGGCAGAAATGGCAGGAAATTGCCCGCACCTTCCCGATCGCAGTGATCGATCGGCCGGGCGCGACGCTGTCCTTCCTGTCCTCGAAAATGGCCAGGACCTTCGATTTCGCCCGTGTCGACGAGGATGATGCCCGTGTTCTCTGGAAGAAACGTGCACCGGCCTGGACCTTCATCCACGGACCACGCTCCGGCCTGAGCTCGACGGCAATCCGCAACGGCTCGTCGCACGGCGACGTCGAATAGAGCGCCGCCGCCCAGCAAGACGCATGCGCCGGCCTGATTTCAGAAGATCCCGAAAACGAGAAAGCCCGACGGGGGAGGATCCGTCGGGCTTATAAACTCGATCGACAACTGGGAGGAGGAGTGTTGTCGACCCTATCGAACGGCTATGGGAGGAGGAGAAGCCGTTCGATGAGTATGTTGTACCATATTTCGCAGGAAGATGAACATCGATTGGTGCATTGCAGCAATGCATTGTGCGCAAATCTTGAGGCGGATTTGGCTTCATCATTGCCGCTTTTATTAGCAAAAATTAAGGAAACATCCCCCGCTGCCCGGAGTCCTTGCGGTTGGCAAACTGACTCTGGGTATTTTCGCCATGCTGATCTGACTTTCGCCGGAAGCCATGCACCTCACGAATGCGTGAACATTGCGCCGCTGCGAACGCGAGCACCCGATACGGTTATATTTTCCTGGATATATCCCTAGCCAAGATGCCTCGCCCGTTATATTCGTCGCAATATTTCGAACCCTGGGGAATAAGTCATGCAAAACCGCCGCCAATGGATGAAACTGGCAACCGCTGCGATCGCCGGCCTCTGGCTTGGCGCGACAGCGCTGCCGGCGCCTGCCGCCGCAGCCGAAAAGCTCACCGTCTTTGCGGCGGCGAGCCTCAAGAATGCGCTCGACGCCGCCAATGCCGCCTGGGCAAAGGAAAGCGGCAAGGAAGCCGTCGCCTCCTATGCGGCGAGCGGCGCGCTGGCCAAGCAGATCGAAAGTGCCGCACCCGCCGATGTCTTCATCTCGGCCGACCTCGACTGGATGGACTATGTCGCCAAGAAGAACCTGATCAAGGCCGATACCCGCTCCAACCTGCTCGGCAACAAGATTGTGCTCGTTGCCGAAAAGGACAAGGCAAAGCCGGTTGAGATCAAACAGGGCTTCGATCTTGCCGGACTCCTCGGTGACGGCAAGCTTGCCATGGGCGAGCCGAAATCCGTTCCGGCCGGCAAATACGGCATGGCGGCGCTCGAAAAGCTCGGCGTCTGGAAATCGGTCGAAACCAAGGTCGCCGGCGCCGAAAGCGTGCGCGCCGCCCTGGCCCTCGTCTCCCGCGGCGAAGCGCCCTTTGGTATCGTCTACCAGACGGATGCCGCAGCCGATAAGGGTGTCGCCATCGTCGGCACTTTCCCCGCCGAGTCCCATCCCCCGATCATCTATCCAATTGCAATCCTCGCCGAGAGCAAGAACCCGGATGCATCAGCCTATCTCGACTTCCTGAAGTCCGACAAGGGCGCCGCTTTCTTCACGGCGCAGGGTTTCACCATCCTGAAATGACTACGGATTTGCACATGAGGGCCTCACTTG
The DNA here is from genome assembly GCF_057653455.1 of Rhizobium sp. CB2179. Classification (NCBI taxonomy): domain Bacteria; kingdom Pseudomonadati; phylum Pseudomonadota; class Alphaproteobacteria; order Hyphomicrobiales; family Rhizobiaceae; genus Rhizobium; species Rhizobium sp. CB2179. The sequence continues at coordinate 4,445,296 of NZ_CM172781.1, forward strand.
AGGCTCACATCACGATGCTTCAGTCTGCTGACGAAGACCGCTAACTACTCTATCGTCATGCTCGGGCTTGTCCCGAGCATCTGCATCCGGTCGATTTTGGATAGGCAGCAGATCCTCGGCACAAGGCCGAGGATGACGCCGAGTAAAGAGCGAGATTTGGCAACAAACGGCTTGCATGTGCGAGCCTTCATTTTGAGAGGAATAGAAGCGCTTGTTGGACGCTCTGGGCTTGAGCAATGAGGAATGGACGGCGATCCTGCTCAGCCTGCGCGTCTCGATTGTCGCCATGTTGGCGAGCCTGCCCTTCGGCATCCTCGTCGCCCTCCTGCTAGCCCGCGGCCGCTTCTGGGGCAAGTCGGTGCTGAATGGCGTCGTTCATCTGCCGTTGATCCTGCCTCCGGTCGTCACCGGTTTCCTTCTCCTCATCCTGTTTGGCCGCCGCGGTCCGATCGGTAGCCTGCTCGACCAGTATTTTGGCATCGTCTTGTCTTTCCGCTGGACGGGTGCTGCACTGGCCTGCGCCATCATGGCCTTTCCGCTGATGGTGCGCAGCATCCGCCTGTCGATCGAGGCGGTCGACCGCAAGCTGGAAGAGGCGGCCGGAACGCTGGGCGCCGGCCCTGCCTGGGTTTTCCTGACGATCACCCTGCCGCTGACCCTGCCCGGCATCATCGCCGGCATGATCCTTTCTTTTGCCAAGGCGATGGGCGAATTCGGCGCGACGATCACCTTCGTCTCCAACATTCCCGGCGAAACCCAGACGCTGTCGGCGGCGATCTACACCTTCACCCAGGTGCCGGGCGGCGATGCCGGCGCGCTCCGCCTGACGCTTGTCGCCGTCGTCATTTCGATGGCCGCCCTGCTTGCCTCCGAATTCCTCGCCCGTCTCGCCGGCCGGAGGATCGATCCCGAATGACGCTGATCGTCGAGGCAAAACAGAGGCTCGGCGCCTTTTCGCTCGATGCCGCCTTCATCTCCGAGCGTGGCGTCACCGCGCTGTTCGGCCGCTCCGGCTCCGGCAAGACCTCGATGATCCGCATCATCGCCGGCCTCGCCCGCCCGGACGAAGGCCGCGTCGTCCTCGACGGCGAGCCCCTGACCGAAACCGCAACCGGTATCTTCGTCCCGAAACATCGCCGCCGCTTCGGTTACGTCTTCCAGGAGGCCCGGCTTTTCCCGCATCTGAGCATTCGCGCCAATCTCTCCTATGGCCGCTGGTTCGCAGCAAGACCGGCACACGGCGAGAGCTTCGACCGCATCGTCGACCTGCTCGGCATCGAGACGCTGCTGGAGCGCAGCCCCTCGAAACTTTCCGGCGGCGAGAAGCAGCGCGTCGCCATCGGCCGCGCGCTTCTCTCCTCCCCCCGCCTGCTGTTGATGGACGAGCCGCTCGCCGCCCTCGATGAGGCGCGTAAGGCCGAGATTCTGCCTTATCTCGAGCGATTGCGCGACGAAACCGACATACCGATCGTCTATGTCAGCCACTCGATCGCCGAGGTGGCGCGGCTGGCAAACCAGGTCGTCGTCATGCGTGACGGCAAGGTGGAAGCGACAGGCCCCGCCGTCGACATATTGAGCCGCCCCTCCACCGCCTCCGACCGGCGCGAGGCAGGCGCACTGCTGGAAGGCACGGTGGAAAGCTTCGATGCGCGACACCGTCTATCGACGGTCGCGCTGAAATCGTGCCAGCTCCATATTCCGGGCGCGACCCTTGCGCCCGGCAAATCGGTCCGCATCCGCATTCCCTCCCGCGATGTCATGCTGGCGACCGCAAGGCCCGAGGGGCTGAGCGCGCTGAATATCCTGGAAGCAAGGATAGACGGGATGTCCTCGACCGAGGACGGAACGGTGGAAATCCGGCTCGATTGCGGCGGCGATATCATTCTTTCCCGGATCACCACATTGTCCTGCGAGCGTCTCGATCTTCGACCGGGAAGGGCGGTCTTCGCCGTCATCAAGACAGTTGCCCTGGAGGCCTGATCAGCCGCGCTCGCCCTGCTGCAGGTTGCGCTTGCCCTCGAGCCAGGCGAGATCTTCAGCAAGGCTCGTGCGCATCGTCCTTTCCATCCGGCGGAAACGCTCGAGCAATTCCTCGCCGAACGGCGTCAGCGCCGCGCCGCCGCCCTTCTGCCCGCCGCGCTGCGATTCCACCACCTGTTCGTTGAACATCCGGTTCATCTCGCTGACCAGCAGCCATGCCCGCCGATAGGACATGTCCATCGCCCGCCCGGCCGCCGAGATCGATCCGGTCTGGCGGATATGCTCCAGCAGTTCCATTTTGCCATGGCCGAGACGATCCTCGTCCGGGAAGCTGATTCGCAGGACGGGCACGAGTGTTTTTGCAGCTGAGTCGGTCATTGAATCTGGAGATCGTGGAATTTGCCGCACTTTACGCTGCGGCATGGAAACTGTACACCGCCCGCACGAGGCCGCCCCGAGCAGTCAAATACTTCAATTCGAACGGCAGATCGGATTTTCGGCCGTTCTGTACCTTAGCATGTCTTGAAACATTAATGGTTTGATGCCTATCTTAACCATGATCCGGTCGCGATCGGATCTGTGTTGTGCATAGTTTGTCATTCCAGGAAAGGGAAAGCACTGACAACAGTACACGCCAAGGGAAAAACGTTCGCCGTTATCCCGAAGAGTGCGGAACGTGGCGCCGATGCCGCCGCCCGTGCCCTAGAAACCGTCCTCGCCAGCCTCGAGGACTCCAAAGCTGAAGATATCGTCACCATCGACATTGCCGGAAAATCGGCGCTGGGAGACTACATGATCGTCGTCTCCGGCCGCTCGAACAGGCATGTCATGGCGATCTCGGATCACCTGCTCACCGACCTCAAGGACGACGGCCTCGGTACGGCCCGCGTCGAAGGTCAGGAAGGCGGCGATTGGGTCCTGATCGACACCGGTGACATTATCGTGCATGTGTTCCGTCCCGAAATCCGCGAGTTCTACAACATCGAAAAGATGTGGGCGGCTCCGGATATGGATGAAGAAACACGGCACTGACAGGCGGGCCGGCATTTTGTCCGGCGCCTGAGACGTGGCATTGGCTGGCCGGCAAACATCACAAGCCGGCCGGTGGCGTAACGTGCGCCCGATGTGCTGCATGAGCGGGAGCGGATGAATGCGAATAGGTCTTTTTGCGGTGGGACGGCTGAAGTCCGGCCCAGAAAAGAATCTTGCCGCCCGTTATTTCGACCGTTTCGCCAAGGCCGGCCCTGCCGTCGGCCTCGAATTGACCCGCGTTGCCGAAGTTGCCGAAAGCCGGGCCTCCAATGCGGAGACCCGCAAGCGCGAAGAGGCGGCGATGCTTCTGAAATCGCTTGCCGATGGCAGCATCCTCATTCTTCTCGATGAACGCGGCAAGGCGCTCGACAGCGAATCCTTTGCAAACCTGCTCGGCTCCTATCGCGACCAGGGCAAACGCGAGCTGACCATCGCGATCGGCGGCGCCGACGGCCTCGATCCCTCGCTTTACGACCGTGCCGACGCGACGCTGTGCCTGGGTAAGATGACTTGGCCGCACCAACTCGTGCGCACGCTGATCGCCGAGCAGCTCTATCGTGCCGTCACCATCCTGTCCGGTCACCCCTATCACCGCGTCTGATGCCGCATCGGCCTGATGCGTCGGCCCGATACCCCGGCAATGCGTCGCAATGTCACGCAGCCGTGTTTGCTTGGCCACCCGTTCTCCTGCAAACCTTATGGCAAAGTGCACCAAATCAGCTTAGTCTCCGCGCGATTTGAGAAAGTGCCCCAACACGCATGTCGAGAGCATCCACCAGGCGACACCGCATGATCCTGCCGGCTATCGCGGCCGGCGTCGGTGTGGCGGTGATTGTCGTGTCGGCAAATCCGTTCATCGTCCGGGCGCAGGATGCCGCGCCCGAGGCGGCACAATCCGCACCGCAGCCGGCAGCCGAGCCGCCGCCGCCGCCCGATCCGGCGGCCGAACTTGCCGCCAAGCGTGATCAGACCCGTGCCGAACTCGAAACCCTGTCGAAGACGATCAGCCTCTCCACCGACAAGGTGAGCGCGCTTCAGCAGAGCATCGCCGATCTGGAAAAGAGCACGGAAAGCGTCCGCCAGGCACTGATCGATTCCGCTGCCCGCCGCAAGGCGCTCGAAAAGCAGATCCTCGAAAGCGAGAAGAAGCTTGCCGATCTCGGCGTCAAGGAGGATGGCATCCGCCGTTCCCTGCACGAGCGCCGCGGCCTGCTGGCCGAGGTGCTGGCAGCACTCCAGCGGATGGGCCGCAACCCGCCACCCGCTTTGCTCGTCACCCCCGATGACGCGCTCGGCTCCGTGCGCAGCGCCATTCTGCTCGGCGCCGTCGTGCCCGGTATCCGCAAGGAGACCGATAAGCTTGCCGCAGACCTCGCAAGCCTTGCCGCATTGCAGACCGCAAGTGCTGCCGAGAAGGCCTCGCTGACCGGGACGATGACCAACGGTTTCGAGGAAGAGCGGCGCATGGACCTGCTGCTTGCCGAAAACGACAAGCTCAGCCGCAGCAACGCCACCGAACTCGGGGCCGAAAGGAAACGTTCCGAGGAACTGGCAGGCAAGGCGACCAGCCTTGAAGGTCTGGTCGCCTCAATGGAATCCGAGATCGCTTCGGTGCGGGATGCCGCCGCTGCCGCCCGCCTGGCGGAGGAGAACCGCAAGCTTATGACGGACGAGCAGCGCGCCCAGGCCAAGGCGCTTGCCGACAGCGGCGTGCCCGATAAAAACCGCATTGCGCCCGCATATCCCTTCGGAGAATTGAAGGCGAAATTGGAGGTGCCCGTTACGGGTGATATCCTGCGCCAGTTCGGCGATGCCGACGGCACCGGGCACGAGGCCATGGGAATGACGGTCGCCACCAATCCAGAGACAGTGGTGACGGCGCCTGCGGATGGTCTGGTGGTTTTCGCCGGCGCATTCCGCAGTTACGGCCAGATGATCATCCTCGACACGGGTGATGGATACCACCTGGTTCTCTCGGGAATGGATACGATCAATACCCGTCAGGGAAAATTCGTTTTCTCCGGCGAGCCGCTTGCCGTGATGGGCGCGAAAAGAGTGGCAAGCGCAACTGCATTGGCGCTGGAAACGAACCGGCCAACGCTTTACATTGAATTTCGAAAGGACGGTAAACCGGTCGATTCCCGGCCGTGGTGGACCGCCAAAGACACTGGAAAGGCACGCAATGATTCGTAGGGCTTCTCTTGTTCTGGTCGGCGCATTGATGGGTGCGACCGCAATGAGCGTCATTTACTCGGCGGGTGTGCCGGCAGAAGCGGCCGGATCCTCGACCTACAAGGAACTTTCGGTTTTCGGAGATGTCTTCGAGCGTGTGCGTGCGCAATATGTGACACCGCCTGCGGAAGACAAGCTGATCGAGAACGCCATCAACGGTATGCTCTCCTCGCTCGATCCGCATTCGAGCTACATGAATGCGAAGGACGCCGAGGACATGCGCACCCAGACCAAGGGTGAATTCGGCGGCCTCGGCATCGAAGTCACGATGGAAGACGAACTCGTCAAGGTCATCACCCCGATCGACGATACGCCCGCCGCCAAGGCCGGTGTTCTCGCCGGCGACTACATCTCCGAGATCGACGGCCAATCCGTGCGCGGCCTGAAGCTGGAAGACGCAGTCGAGAAGATGCGTGGCGCCGTCAACACGCCGATCAAACTGACGCTGATCCGCAAGGGTGCCGACAAGCCGATCGAGCTGACGATCGTCCGTGACGTCGTCGCCGTCCAGGCAGTCAAGTCACGTGTCGAGGACGATGTCGGTTATCTCCGCATCATCTCCTTCACCGAGAAGACCTATCCTGACATGGAAAAGGCGATCAAGAAGATCAAGGACACCGTTCCGGCCGACAAGCTGAAGGGTTACGTGCTCGATCTGCGCCTCAATCCGGGCGGTCTGCTCGACCAGGCGATCAACGTCTCCGATGCCCTGCTGCAGCGTGGCGAAGTCGTTTCGACCCGCGGCCGCAATCCGGATGAAACCCGCCGCTTCAATGCCGGCCCGGGCGACCTGACGGATGGCAAGCCGGTGATCGTGCTGATCAACGGCGGTTCGGCTTCCGCATCGGAAATCGTCGCCGGCGCTCTTCAGGATCTGCGCCGTGCCACCGTCCTCGGTACGCGCTCCTTCGGCAAGGGCTCCGTCCAGACGATCATCCCGCTCGGCGAAAACGGCGCGCTGCGCCTGACCACAGCGCTCTACTACACGCCGTCGGGCCGCTCGATCCAGGGCACCGGCATCACCCCCGACATCAAGGTCGAGGAGCCGCTGCCGCAGGAACTGCAGGGCAAGATGGTGACCGAAGGCGAATCCAGCCTGCGCGGTCACATCAAGGGCCAGAGCGAGACGGACGAAGGTTCGGGCTCCGTTGCCTACGTCCCGCCGGACCCGAAGGACGACGTTCAGCTGAATTACGCGCTCGACCTTCTGCGCGGCAAGAAGACCGATCCGGCCTTCCCGCCGAATCCTGACAAGGCCGTCGTCGCCAAGTAATCGATCACGTCAAGGCCGGGCACCTCGCCCGGCCTTGACCCTTCTGCTGTTTCCCGGTTTTGGAGCGGGCGAAAAATTGGGAACGGACCTGCATACGCCTCTGGGCCGCAACCGCAAAACCGGCCGCAAGCGTCCGGGTTTTCTGCGCCTTGGCCGCATCGCCGCCAGTCTTTGCCTTTTCGCCATAGGCGGCTTTTCCCTCTATACGGCGTTTCGCGGTGATGGGCTCGAACGCACCAAACCGCCGGCGGCCGAACAAGCCGCAACCCCCCCTGCCAATACGCCTCAGCCGACGGCCACCACCGGCCAAGCTGCTGACGGCATGCCCCGCGCCGACCCGCGCTCGGGCGCCAATGTCGAGCAGATGGTCACCGGCGACGGCTCGGTCGTCACCAAATACAGTCCCCGCCCGCGTGACGGCGGCGGGCCGGTGCTGGTCGACGCCATGCAGATCGGCCAGGATCCGCGCATGGCAGCCCAACCCAATGATGCGCTGCTCGAAGAGACGCCTTTTGGCAGGCTACCGATCGTCGGCCCGGATGGCCGACGGCCGATGGATCAATATGCGCGTCCCTCATCCGGCGCGCGCGGCGTCCGCATCGCCATCGTCGTCAGCGGCCTCGGGCTCAGCCAGACCGGAACGCAGCGCGCCATCGCGGAGCTTCCGGAAGAGATCACCTTCGCTTTTGCCGCAAGCGGCAACAGCCTGCAGCGCTGGATGCAGGAAGCCCGCCGCGGCGGTCACGAGATCCTTCTCCAGGTGCCGCTCGAACCCTTTGATTACCCGGCGAACGATCCAGGCCCCGAAACGCTACTGACCACGAAACCCGCCGCCCGCAACATCGAGAACCTGCACAAGGCGATGGGCGAGATCACCAACTATACCGGCGTCATGAATTATCTCGGCGGCCGTTTCCTGTCCGATCCCGCCGCCATGGAACCTGTCATGCGCGACATCGGCAAACGCGGGTTGCTGTTTCTCGACGACGGCACTTCGGCGCAGTCGAAGACGGCGGCGATCGCCAAGGGAACCGAACTGCCCTATGCCTTCGCCGACCTGCAGCTCGACGGCCAGCTTGATGTCAATGCTGTCCTGAAGAAGCTCGACGAGCTTGAGCGCATCGCCCGCAAGAACGGCCAGGCAATCGGCGTCGCCTCGGCTTTCGATGAGAGCGTTGACGCCATCGCCAAATGGAGCGAGGAGGCCGCGATGCGCGGCATCGAGATCGTCGGCGTTGCCGCCCTTTCCAACGACCCCCGGAATCCTTGAAAGTATCCTTGAGATGGATCCTTGAGAGATATCCCTGAGAAGAATTCCTGAACGGAGAAGATGATGAGCCAGGCGACTGTGAAAGCCGAGGATCTGCCCTACCGCCCCTGCGTTGGCGTGATGATCCTGAACCGCGATGGCCTCGTCTGGGCAGGACGGCGCATCTCCGTCGGCAATTCCGAATATGACGGCTCGCCGCAGCTCTGGCAGATGCCGCAGGGGGGCATCGACAAGGGCGAGGATCCATTGGACGCTGCCTACCGCGAGCTTTACGAGGAGACCGGTATGAAGACGGTGACCCTGCTTGCCGAAGCGAGAGACTGGATCAACTATGATTTGCCGCCGGCACTGATCGGCATCGGGCTCAGGGGGAAATTTCGCGGCCAGACGCAACGCTGGTTCGCCTTCCGCTTCGACGGCGACGACAGCGAGATCGCCATCAATCCGCCCCCTGGCGGCCATGAGCCGGAATTCGATGCCTGGGAATGGAAGCCGATGCAGCAACTGCCGGGGCTGATCGTGCCCTTCAAGCGCGCCGTCTATGACCAGGTGGTGGCCGAGTTCCAGCATCTGGCAGCACTACAATCGGAAGACTGATCGATACTGTATGATCGCGATTGATCAGGTCCGTTTTGATTTCAGCAGATGGAAATGAGGGACACCGGTTTCGATCCGGTTTGATGCAGCCGATCGCGGTGGACGGCAGCTGATAATTCGATAGCTAACACCGGCCGCCATCGGCGGCCGGCATCTCGTTCGAATATTATTCGGCTTCGTTGGCGGAATCGGCGTTGAGCTGGCCGTATTTGCTCTCGCCGATTTTCCCGAGCAGGTCGATCTGTGTTTCGAGGAAGTCGATATGACCTTCCTCGTCCGCCAGCAGCTCCTCGAAAAGTTTCATGGAAACGTAGTCGCCGGCGTCATGACAGATATCGCGCGACTTTTTGTAGGCCGCGCGAGCGTCGTACTCGCCGGCAAGATCGGCTTCCAGAACTTCCTTGACGTTCTGGCCGATGCGCAGAGGTGCAAGGGTCTGCAGATTGGGATGGCCTTCGAGGAAGATGATGCGTGCAACAAGCCGGTCGGCATGGTGCATCTCTTCGATGGATTCGGCGCGCTCCTTCTTGGCGAGCTTGGTATAGCCCCAGTCCTCAAGAAGACGATAATGAACCCAGTATTGGTTGACCGCACCGAGTTCGAGGAACAATGCCTCGTTAAGCCGCTCGATGACCTTTTTGTCGCCTTTCAATGTCCGCTCTCCTGTTTTCCTCATGGAATTGTTTCAAGCGGGACATGAAATCAAATATTTCGGTCTCCGTCGAGTGGCGACGGGCGTGATATTCCTCGGTTGTCTGGATAATGATGTCGACGACGTTGGGGAAACAGCCGCAGCAGCGGCCGCGTTTTTCCATGGCGTGGTAGACTTTCGCAGGCACGATGAGCTGCCAACAGTCTTCATCGAGAAGGTTGGTGATAACCTCCCGGATTTCCTTATCGGTTATATAATTGCAGCTGCAGACAAGCACGTCTTCATTCCAAACATGACACTGACTATCGTGTTTTCTGCTAAAGAAGATGGTGGCTGTCAAGAAAAAATTCGAGTCCCACAGCGTCAAACAGCGATGTACGGTGAGGCCTCCATGCATGTCGTTCGGGATTATGCAGCGGTTTCAGGATGATGACGCCATAAGCCAAATGAAGGTGCGCCGCATGGTCTCGATCGGTGCGATGCATTTTTAATGAAAGTTGCGTCCGCGCGGCATCACCTCAGCGGTTTCCGCCGCGCCCGCATGGCGGCCTGTGGCAACCATGCGTTTTTCCGGGTCCGCCGTTTCCTGCGCATTTACAAGCTTTTTCTGCCGCTGATCGGCACCCGGCCTCAGCACCTCGTCTGCTCGCTCGCAGACGCCGAAACGCCGGGCCTCGCGTTGCAGGATACCGAGTGCCGGCGTCATGTCCTCGATATGCTCGACGACGGTATGGATCACCCCGCTCTGGCATTGCAGCCTGCCGCGGATTTTCACCAGCCGAGCGCCCATCACGACCGAGCGGTATTTGTCGAACATTTTCGACCAGACGATCGCATTGGCCACGCCGGTCTCGTCTTCCAGCGTCATGAAGATCACGCCTTTGGCCGAACCAGGCCGTTGGCGCACCAGCACGAGGCCCGCGATCGTCACCCTCTTTCCGTTCGCGACCTTCAACAGATCGACATTGCGTGTGATGCCGGCCTTGCGCAATTCCTCACGCAGGAAGGAGACGGGGTGCGCCTTCAGCGACAGTGAGAGATAACGATAGTCCTCGATAACCTGCTCTCCGGGCAGCATTTCCGGCAACTTTGCCGCAGGCTCGGCCTGGAGGTCGACATGACGAACCTGCTCGAAAAGCGGCAGCTCCTCGGTCGCACTCCTCACATCCAGCGCCCGCACTGCCCAGAGCGCGTCGCGTCGTGACAGTTTGAGGGATCGGAACGCATCGGCATCCGCCAGTCGCTCGATGACCGATTTCTGCAGACCGGACCGCAGCCAGAGATCACGCACCGAGCTGTAGCCTTCGCCGCGATGGCTGACGAGCCGTTCCATATCGTCTGTCGAAAGGCCCTTGATCTGCCGGAAGCCGAGCCGCACCGCATGCCGGGTCTTGATGATCTCGCGCATCTCATGATGCCGAAAATCGATAGCATTCCGATCGAAAGCGGCCTCTTCCAGACCGCAATCCCAGTTCGAGTCATTGATATCGACCGGCAGGATCGCTACCCCGTGCTCGCGTGCATCCCGCACCAGCTGCGCCGGCGCATAAAAGCCCATCGGCTGGGAATTCAGCATCGCCGTGCAGAAGACGTCGGGATAATAGGCCTTGAGCCATGAGGAGGCATAGACGAGCAGTGCGAAGGAGGCGGCATGGCTTTCCGGGAAACCGTATTCGCCGAAGCCTTTGATCTGGTTGAAACATTGCTTCGCGAACTCCGGATCATAGTCCTTTGAGACCATTCCTTCGATAAACCGCTTTTCGAAGTTGCCGATCGTACCCGTTCTCTTGAATGTCGCCATCGCTCTGCGAAGCTTGTCGGCTTCCGCCGGTTTGAAGCCTGCGGCGGTAATGGCGATCTGCATGGCCTGTTCCTGGAACAAGGGCACGCCGAGGGTTCTTTCCAGAACCGTTTCCAGCTCCTTGCTCGGATATTTGATCGGAATGTTCTTGGCCCGCTGCTCCCGGCGCTTCAGATAGGGATGCACCATGTCGCCCTGGATCGGTCCTGGCCGCACGATCGCCACCTCGATGACGAGATCGTAGAACACCTTCGGCTTAAGACGCGGCAGCATGCTCATCTGCGCCCGGCTTTCGATCTGGAAGACGCCGAGCGTATCGGCCCGGCCCATCATCTCGTAAACCGGCTCGCCTTCATCCCCATGCTCCTTGTTACCAAGGTCTGCGAGCGTCTTCTTCACGTCGTAATGCAATTCAAGCAGCGAGAAGGCCTTCCGCAGGCAGGTCAGCATGCCGAGCGCCAGCACATCCACCTTGAGGATCTTGACGTTATCGAGGTCGTCCTTGTCCCACTCAATCATGTAGCGATCCGGCATCGCCGTCTTCATGATCGGTACCACCTCGTCGAGCCTATCGCGCGTGATGACGAAGCCGCCGACATGCTGGGTGAGGTGGCGCGGGAAGCCGAGAAGTTCGGACGCATACTGAAGAACGTTTCGGGTCACCGGATCCTTGATGTCGAGACCCGCCGCCTTCGCGTCCCGCTCCGAGAGATTATCCTCCGACCAGCCCCAGACGAGGCTGCTGATCGCCGACTGGACATCCTCCGACAGCCCAAAGGCCTTGGAGACCTCGCGGCCCGCCGAGCGCGTACGGTAGGTGGTCACCCCCGCCGTCAGCCCAGCATGTTCTATGCCGTATCTTTTATAGATGAACTGGATGACCTCTTCACGCCGGTCATGCTCGAAATCGACATCGATATCCGGCGGCTCGTCCCGGTCCATCGAAATGAAGCGATCGAAGAGAAGCGTACTCTTTTCAGGATTGACTTCCGTTATCTCGAGGCAATAGCAGATGACCGAATTTGCCGCCGATCCGCGCCCCTGGCACAAGACCTTAAGTTCATAGCGGGCGTGCTGGATAATCCTGTGAACCGTCAGGAAATAGGAAGCATATTTCTTCCTTCCAATCAGATCGAGTTCATACTCGATCTGCGGCGCCACCTTCGGCGGAATACCCTGGGGATAGCGTCTTGCTGCTCCCGCTCTCGTCAGCCTTTCGAGTGTCTCCTGCGGCGTTTCACCAGGATCGTTTTCAGGCGGATAATTATGCTCCAGCTCCTTCAGCGAAAAGGTCAGCCTGTCGAAAAATACCTGCGTATTCTCGATCGCATTAGGATAGTCCCGGAAGATCCGGGCCATTTCACGTGAATCCTTGAGATAGCGTTCGGCATTCGGCGCCAGCAGGAATCCGGCTTGCGCTATCTGTACATGCTCCCGGATCGCGATCACGACATCCGAAAGCGGCCGACGTTCGGGATGATGATAAAGCGGCTGGTTGGTTGCAATCAGCGGCACGCGGTTTCGGGCGGCGAGCATGGAAAACACCGCAAAGACCTGCCTGTCGCGACCGTCATAGGCTGGCGCCAGCGCCATAAAAAAAGCCTTGCGGAAGCGTCTGCGAAACCGTTCCAGATAATCTTCCAGCGTCGACTGAGCTGCCTGATGATCGACAAGGGTGCGATCCGGAACGAGGGCAAGCATCATCTCGTCCCCCCATTCCATAAGCTCCGCTTCCGTGAGAATGCAGCTTCCCTTGACCGCTTCTTTCTTCAGATTGCCGGCGGTGAGAAGACGGCAAAGGTTCGCCCAGCCCCGCCTGTTGCTGGGATAAGCGAGGATATCGGGAGTTCCGTCGGAGAAAACGAGACGGGCACCCGGCTGAATCCGGATAGGATCGAGAATGACCTCCGTTTTTCCTTTCTTCTTCGCCTCGGCTAAAATCGCATCCTTGTTCCTGTATCTCTCCTCAAGCTGCTCCGCCTGTGCATGCGCCCGCACCACGCCAGCAACCGAATTCCGGTCCGCAATCCCGAGGCCGCCGAGCCTGAGATGAGCGGCCTGTACGACCATCTCTTCCGGGCCGGAGGCTCCTTCGAGAAACGAGAAATTCGTTCGCGCACCGATCTCGAAAAATACGGGCTCGCTCTTCATGCAAACACACCGTGCATGAACCAGCGAGGATGGAATTCCTGACCATAGAAACCGCGACGATAGATCCAGAAACGATGCCCGGTCTCGTCCTCGATGCGAAAATAATCACGCGCCTCGGCGTCATCCCCATCGATCCACCACTCCATGGCAATCCGTTCCGGCCCTTCACTTCTTGCCACCTGATGCTGCATGCGCCGCCAGCGGAAGATCTGCGGCGGACCATCGGGCACTTCGGCAAGGATGGGCTCGACGGGCTCTGGCGTTGCAAAGAGCCGCAGCGGGCGCTCTTCGCGGAAAGGAAGCTGGATGTCCTGCTCTGCCTTCCGCCTGGGAAGGCTCTCCATCACAGGAACCGTGATGACGGCGCGTTCCGGAACATGGCTCTCGCGGAGCTGGAAGCTTTGCAGGCAATCCGCACCAAGTCGGGCCGAGACCCGGTCGACGAAGGCCGAAAGCGAGACCTCTCCCTGACGGTCGCCCTCGAAATCACCCTGCGCCTCGTTGAAGGGATCGTGCCGCAACACATTCAACCGCAGGATCTCGAAACCATAGCCGGCATCGAGATCGTCATAGACCGCCTGCAATCGCTCGGAAAAAAGTCCGGCGATGAACTTTGGTTCGCGAAGCGGCTGCGAAGCGCCGACGGAGATACGAAAGACCCTGCCGTCGACGCGGAACAAGACCAGTTCGAACACCCGCCCGCCAGCACCCCGCGCCTCCAGCGACGGCTGCAGCGATAAGGCGACCTGCCTGGTGACGGCAAGGATCTGTTCTTCCGTCCCGATGGGCTCGATCAGCCGGCTTTCGGCCGAGAGGCTGGCAACAGGACGCCGGGGCGAGACCGGCTCCTCTTCACGTCCCAGCGCCTGGTCGAGACGCAGAAGCAGCTCCGGGCCGAACCGGCGGGTCAATGGCGCTCGCGGCGCATCGATGACGTCGCCGATATATTTCAGACCGAGCTTCTTCAGAGCATCGACGGTCCGTCCTTCCAGCCGCAAGGCTGCAACCGGCAAGGACACCAGCACATGTTCCGTCTCTTCGTCCTCGATCACGCCGCCTTGCCCGAAGCGGGACGCGGCCCAGGAAAGGCCGGGTGACGATGAGATCGCGCCGCGGGCATCGAACCCCATATGAAAAAGCCGCGACAGCACATCCCGAAGAAGCGCCTTTTCACCGCCGAAAAGATGGGCGCAGCCGCTAATGTCGAGAAACAGGCCGTCCTTGCCGTCGAACGCCACCAGCGGCGTATAACGGTCGCACCAGTCGGCAATTGCCTCCAGCAACCGGCGGTCGGCCGCCGGATCCTCTTCCGCGACCTCGAGCATGGGGTACATGGCGCGCGCTTCGGCAACGCCGAGCTCCTTCCTCAACCCCAGCCTCTCGGCCAACTCGTCCAGTGCCGTTAGCCGCATGGCATTGTTGAGCTTGCCGGAACAGACGATAGGCGGCGTCTCAGGACGCCCTTTCGAACGCCAGGAGAGCCCCCATCGCTTGCGGGCGATGCGGTCCGTTGGCAGATGCGGGAAGCTGAGCGCCAGAATGCGCTGACTGTTCGCCTGGAGGACGAACGAGGTTTGGTTCGGCGACAGGGAGAAATTCGCGTTCATGGGGATTCCACTCCAGAAGAAAGGAGAGCGGGGCCGGATTTCGGCTCTTCTCCAGCGTCAGACGGAAAATCGGATTGCCGATGCTGCCGGAAAGTGTCGATCCATCCGGCAACGACCGCAGAGCGGACGGGGCCGGTTCGACATGCAGACGGAAGGCCGCACTGCTTGCCTCCTCCGCCCCGGCCTGACGGACAAGAAAGAGCGGACGGCGGGCAGCATGCGCCCTGAGACTGAGCCTGCGGCTTTCGGTCAGGCCGAAATGGGCGGGATTGCCCCGGACTTCAAAGATGACGGCCGAGAAGGCAGCACTTTCCACCGCCACCTCCGCCAGCCAGAGCGCCTCGTCCAGCTTGCGCGGCGCGGCATGGAGAAACCGCTCCGGGCTCAGCCCGAAATCCCGAAGCCCGGGAGCATAGGGACGGCCGGCCTCCAGCGTGCCGACGGCATCGCCGATCCAGAGCAACGGCAGAAGGCGGCCGGCATCCGCCTCCTGTTTTTGCAGCCGCGCGGCAACAGCCATCGCCAGCCCGCTTGCAGCACCGGCATCGCGAGACAGAGCGGAACGGAATTCGGTGATCGCATCGAGCGGCAAGCCGCCTTCCAGGGCGCCGTCGAGAAACTCCACCCCAAACGCCAGGGGCGGCAGAATGCGCTCCTGGCGGGTCTTACGTCCTTCTGCCAGGGCTTCCCGCTCCGCTGCGGCAAGTGCCGGCGCGAGTCTTCCCTCCAGTCTGGCGATGGTTTCGCGGAGCGCAAAAAGCCGCTCGCGCGCCAGGGCGTGCTGCGCCATGGCGTTCTCCGATCCGTCTTGTTCCTGTTATGTTCTTATAGATTCCAGAGAGCTAATGAAGAGTCAACGGCCATTTTCTATGAAAATATTCCTGCCTTTGATTCCGCACTCGAAAATCGGCGATAAAGGTTCTATATGGGCCCGCAAAGGAAGGAATATTCATGGCCCGCATAGACCAGAGCGATGATTGGCGGGACCGCCATGCGCCGACGATCAGCGCCTTCGAGTCGCTGGCGATGGAGGCCTATAGCCATCTGCCGGATGAATTCCGCCAGCTGACGACCAACCTCACGATCGAGATCGAAGATTTCCCCGATGACGACGTTTTCGAGGACATGGCGCTGGAAACCCCTTTCGATCTGCTTGGCCTTTTCGAGGGCAGGGGCATTTCCGAACGTTTCACGGTGGAAACCGGCGAGATGCCGAACCGCATCCGCCTCTACCGCCGCCCCATCCTCGATTACTGGGCTGAGAACGACGAGACGCTCGGCGATATCATCACCCACGTCCTGATCCACGAAATCGGCCACCATTTCGGGCTGAGCGACGATGACATGGAGCGGATCGAGGCAAGCGCCGAGGAAGCAGCCGAGCGATAGAGCGCCGCGCGTCCAAGGACGCGCTAAGGACGCTCTATCACTTTCAATCACGCATAATCCTTTCCGAAAATCGATTACGATTTTCGGGGTTATGCGCTAAAACCTCACTGCTCGGAGAGTTTCATCTCAGGATCGTAATCCTTGCCTTCGACATGTTTGACGACGGCCTGGCCGCACTGCATCGCGCCGATTGCGGCATTGAAGGCATAGGTCGGGGAGCCCTCCAGCGACCAGCCCTTGTTGAGGGCGGCGGTGACCTTATGGCAGAAGGAAGCATCGTCAGGACCGGTCAGGAAGCGGTAGAGTTTCATCACATCGTCTTTCGTGCTGCAGCCTGGCGGGCTGCGATCAGGCGGGCTTTATGGACCAGACTTTCCGCCTGGACAAGATGCAGCCGCTCGACCATCCGCCCGCCTGCATTGATGACGTTCAGCCCATCGGAAGCGGGGTCGGCAAAGGCTGACATGATCGCCTCCGCTTCCGCAATCGCTGCCGGATCCGGACCGAAATGGCGGTTGGCGGGCTCGATCTGCGCCGGATGGATCAGCATCTTGCCGGCAAAGCCCATGGCCCGGCCCTGCAGACATTCGGCATCAAAACCCTGTTCGTCCCTGAAATCGTTGAAGACGCTGTCGATCGCATCGAGCCCGTAGGCGCTGACAGCAAGGACGACCTGCATCAGCCACGGCACGAGATAGTTCCTCCCTGGCTGTGGAAGCACGCCGGTTTCCTTGCGCAGGTCGTTGAGCCCGACGACCAGGCAATCGAGCCGCGAGCCCGGCGTGCGCCCGGCTTCGGTGATAACAGCCGCATTGAGGATGCCGCGCGGCGTCTCGATCATCGCCCAGATGCGCAGATCTTCCGGCGCATCCGCCTCGGAGAGAAAGTCACTGAGCGCCATGACATCCTGCGGTTCGTCGACCTTCGGCAGCAGCACGGCATCAGGAGCAAGCGCCGTCACCAGCTCCATGTCCGCCAGGCCGAAATCGGTGGACAGGCTGTTGATACGGATGATCCGCTCCTTGCCTTCGAGCGGTCGAGCCGAAAAGAAATTCCTCAGGTTTTCCCGCGCTTCCGCCTTCTTTTCCGGCGCCACGGAATCCTCGAGATCGAAGATCACCGCATCGCAATCGACCGCATGGGTTTTTTTGAGGGCGCGGGGATTGATGGCAGGCACGCTCAGCACCGAACGGCGCAGGCGCATGGAGCGGGTCGTGGGGTTTCGGCTCATGGCGAATTAGTGCCAAGCTTTGAAAGCCGAAGCAAGCAGCCCACCCCAGAACATCTAGCAGAACAACAAAAAGCCATGCTTGCCTTGCAGAGAGGAAGGAGAAGGACCACATTCCTTTCCGAAGAAAGGTCTCTAACCATGCAGAACATTCGCTCCATCTTCCTCATGCTTGCCGGCGCCACCGTTTTCGTGGCCATGCTGCTTTTCACCTTTTCGGTGACGCTCGCCGTCGGCGGCATCCTGACCGTGCTCATGGTCGGACGTGCGCTTTCGATGAAGATGAAGCCCGTTCCGGTCCGCGCCAAGGCAAACAACGGTAAGCGTGAGATGCGCGTGTGGAACGACGGCCGCGGCACGATCATCGATCTCTGATCACCGGATTTTCCAAAAATTTTGACCGACACTGTCGGCTCCAGATTCCATCATGCGTCCTTGAAACAGCCAGGCATTCCGCCGGCTCGTGAAAAACGTATGGAGGACGAGCATGGATACGACGACAGAGAGCAACTCGACCAAGATGCCGCCGGTCAAGAATGGCCTGCTGCCCTATCTGACGGTCGATGGCGCGGTGAAAGCTGCGGAATTCTACAAGAAGGCTTTCGGCGCCGAAGAGGCATATCTTGTGCCGGTCGACGAGAGCGGCAGAACGATGCATGTGCATCTCTACATCAACGGCAGTTCCCTGATGTTGTCGGACGCCTATCCCGAATACGGCCATGCCTTCAAAGGCCATGAAGGCTTCGCCATCCAACTGGTGATCGATGATATCGATTTCTGGTGGGATCGCGCGGTTGCCGCCGGCGCCGAAGTCGTCATGCCGGTCGAACTGATGTTCTGGGGCGATCGCTATGGCCAGCTTCGTGATCCGTTCGGCGTCCTCTGGGGGTTGAACGCACCGTCCAAATAAGGGACAGGCCGCAATCGGCGGACCGCGCGAAACGTCGCGTGGCCGCCATCTGTGAAAGATTCTCCTTCATTTCGGCGAAAAACTGGACTAGATGCAAATTCAGAGAGTAGATTTGCTGAAATGGAGCATAGGTCATGGATAAATTCGTGAAGCTCACGGGCGTTGCAGCGCCGCTGCCGGTTGTCAACGTCGACACCGACATGATCATTCCGAAGGATTATCTGAAGACGATCAAGCGCACCGGCCTCGGCACCGGCCTCTTCGCGGAGGCTCGTTATAACGAAGACGGCTCAGAAAACCCGGATTTCGTGCTGAACAAGCCGGCCTATCGTGATGCCAAGATCCTCGTTGCCGGCGACAATTTCGGCTGCGGCTCCTCGCGCGAGCACGCGCCCTGGGCGCTTCTCGATTTCGGCATCCGCTGCGTCATCTCGACCAGCTTTGCCGATATTTTCTACAACAACTGTTTCAAGAACGGCATCCTGCCGATCAAGGTCAGCCAGGAAGATCTCGACAAGCTGATGGACGACGCCTCGCGCGGCTCCAACGCCGTCCTGACCGTCGATCTTGAGAATCTTGAGATCACCGGCCCCGATGGTGGTTTGATCAAGTTCGATCTCGACGAGTTCAAGCGTCACTGCCTGCTGAACGGCCTCGATGACATCGGCCTGACGCTGGAAAAGGGCAAGGCGATCGACAGCTTCGAAAAGAAGAACGCTGCTTCGCACCCCTGGGCAGCCTGAACCTATCCAATCGGTTACCGATCAAGCCGGGCCTTTCGCCCGGCTTTTTCTTTGGTTGGGTCAAAGAAATTTTTCTTTCCAGCCCCTGAGTTTTTCGAGCGACACGCCGATGCCGCCGCAGACTTCGATAAGCGGATTATCGAAGCGCTGAAGCAGCCCGGCATGTACATCGGCAACCGCAAGGGCCGCACCGCAAGCCGGCTCGACCAGAATGCGCTGCGCATCGGCAAATTTCAGGCAGGCGGCAACGGCATCGGCGTCGCTGACGACAACACTTTCGATCGGATGCTGCTTCGGCAAGTCGAAGACATGCTGCGCCACCTGCCGCGCCCCGAGCGAATTGGCAATCGAAGTAATGGCGGGAAGGGTGATACGCTCATTCGCCTTGAGGCTGGCGTTCAGCGAGGCCGCCCCCTCCGTTTCGACGGCGATAACAGGCACATCGGAAAGCCCGTTGCGCTTCAATCCCTCGACAATGCCGGCAAGCAGCCCGCCGCCACCGACGCTGGTGATGACGCAATCGAATTTTGCCCCCTTCGCCACCACCTCGTCGATCAGCGTGGCATGGCCATCCCACAGAAGCGGATGGTCGAAGGGGTGAACATAGGTTGCCTTGCGGCTCCGGGCGAGTTCGACTGCATGAGCATTGGCCTCATCGAAAACCGAACCATGAACGAGGACATTCGCACCCGTTGCGGCAATCGTCTGCCGGACATCGGCCGCCGTCGTCTCCGGCACGACGATCGTGACCGGCACACCGAGCGCCCGGCCGGCATAAGCCGCGGCAATGCCGGCATTGCCGCCGGAAGCGCAGAAGATCTCGCGCGCCCCATTTTCCACCTCGTGCTGGCAAAGCCGGCCGACGCCGCGCAGCTTGAAGCTGCCGGAAGGCTGCAGAGCATCGAGCTTCAGCCAGAGAGGTTTGCCGCTGGCGCTATAGCCAGGTGCCGTCTGAACCAAGGGCGTGTCGAGATGGAGAGGTACGAAAGGCATGGGAACCATCCAGGATAAAGATAGGGTAACCGTTTAATCCGTTTGCGGACGCAGGAGCAACCGTCACTGCTCAGAGCGAAGCGTACCGATTCACCGCTTCTGTCGCTTGAAATGCCCAATTCCGGGGTCTAAGAAACCGCAACTTGTTTTTCCCAGGAGGGTTTCATGACAGCGCGCAATCTTTTCCTGCTGCCGGGTGACGGCATCGGTCCCGAGGCCATGGGCGAGGTCCGCAAGATCATCGCCTATATGAACGAGGCGATGAATGCCGGTTTTGTCACCGACGAAGGCCTTGTCGGCGGTTGCGCCTATGATGCGCATGGCGCTGCGATCTCGGAAGCCGACATGCAGAAGGCGATTGCCGCCGATGCCGTTCTGTTCGGCGCCGTCGGCGGCCCGAAATGGGATAGCGTGCCTTATGAAGTGCGCCCGGAAGCCGGCCTGCTGCGCCTGCGCAAGGATCTGCAGCTCTTCGCAAACCTGCGCCCCGCCATTTGCTATCCGGCCCTTGCTGCGGCATCGTCGCTGAAGCCGGAGCTGGTCGAAGGCCTCGATATCCTCATCATCCGCGAGCTGACGGGCGGCGTCTATTTCGGCGAGCCGAAGGAGATCATCGACCTCGGCAACGGCCAGAAGCGCGGCATCGACACGCAAGTCTACGATACCTACGAGATCGAGCGCATCGCCGGCGTCGCCTTCGAAATGGCCCGCACGCGGCAGAATCGCGTCTGCTCCATGGAAAAGCGCAACGTCATGAAGTCGGGCGTGCTCTGGAACCAGGTGGTGACCGAAACGCATAAGGCGAAATATTCCGACGTCCAGCTCGAACACATGCTGGCCGATGCCGGCGGCATGCAACTGGTGCGCCAGCCCAAACAGTTCGACGTGATCGTCACCGACAATCTCTTCGGCGACATGCTCTCCGACGTCGCCGCCATGCTGACCGGTTCGCTCGGCATGTTGCCATCGGCCTCGCTCGGCGCGCCTGACGGCAAGACCGGCAAGCGCAAGGCGCTTTACGAGCCGGTGCACGGCTCGGCCCCTGACATCGCCGGCAAGGGTATCGCCAATCCGATCGCCATGATCGCCTCCTTCGCCATGTGCCTGCGCTACTCCTTCAATCTGGTGAAGGAAGCCGACGATCTGGAAAAGGCGATCGCCAACGTGCTCGACAAGGGCATCCGCACCGGTGACATCATGGCCGATGGTGCAAGGCAGGTCGGCACCATCGAGATGGGCGACGCGATCCTCGCCGAGTTCAAGACGCTTTCCGCCTGATATTTCACGTGAAACAGTTCCGGCCCTTCGCAGGATTCTTGCGGAGGGCTTTTTTCTCAAGACCGCGAGCCCTATCGGCTCGGTCGAATTATCCCAAGCAGACTATCCTCGGCCACAATCTCGTGTATTTTTGCGCCGGATTTTAACCAGTGCATAACCTCGAAATCGGAATCGATGTTCGGAAAGCATTGTGCGCCAATTCAAAGTGATAGAGCGTCCTTAGTGCATCCTGTTGGACGCGCGGCGCTCTAGAGCAAAATTCGAACGGACGACGGAATGCGGGCATTTTGGGCTTCCCTAAACAGGCGCTGGCACCGGAGCAATGCCGGCATGCCGCCTTTGCGCTGGCAGACCTGCCTTTTCATCACGCTGAATGCCGTGATCCTTTCCATGCTGCTCTTCGATGCACCGATCGGCGCCAGCAAGGCTCCTGCACCGGTGAAGCACCTCGGCGAAATGCTGACCGGTTTCGGCGATTCCGCCTGGCTGATCTACACCAGCATCCTGCTGTTCTTTCAGGGCCGGGCAGGCTACAAGCTTGTGAAGACAGCGCGCTCCAAGGCGCAGGCGCTCTATGTCAGCTGGATCGGCGCTTATCTCTTCATCACAGTCGTCTTCTCCGGGCTTCTCGCCAATCTGCTGAAGCGGGCGATCGGCAGGGCACGTCCCGATCATTTCCATGACTACGGTATGTTTTCCTTCACGCCCTTTTCGGGCCATTCCGCTTTCGAAAGTTTCCCGTCCGGCCATTCCACCACGGTCGGCGCCTTCTTCGCCGCCTTCGCCCTGCTGTTTCCACGCTACCGTGTTGCCTTCATAGCCTGCGCCATCTGGCTCGCCATGACGCGTGTCATGGTCGGCGCCCATTATCCGAGCGACGTCATCGCCGGCCTTGCCTTCGGCGCCTGGTTCTCGCTGCTGACGGCGATCGTCTTTGCCCGCTGCGGCTTGCTCTTCAAGCTGGCGCCGGATGGCTGGCCGCTCTCGAAGCGGCTGTTTCGCACTGCATGATTCAAAATGTTACAGCGTCCTTTGCGTCCGAAAAGACGCGCGGCGCTGTAATATGCAAAAGCCCGGCGCCTTGTGCGCCGGGCTTTTTCTAAGCAAGGATTGGCTCAATCCGCCGCTCAATCCATGGCGTGGATATCCCTGTTCTTCGTTTCCGGCAGGAAGATCAAGCCGATCACCAGCGTGATCGTCGCAAAGACGATCGGGTACCAGAGACCGTAGTAGATATCGCCCGCGGCAGCGCTCATCGCGAAGGCCGTCGCCGGAAGCAGGCCACCGAACCAGCCGTTGCCAATGTGATAGGGCAGCGACATGCCGGTATAGCGGATGCGGGTCGGGAAAAGCTCGACCAGCAGAGCGGCGATCGGGCCGTAGACCATCGTCACATAGAAGACAAGGACGAACAGCACGGCGATCGTGCCGATCCAGTTAACGCGAGCCGGATCGGCGACCATGGCGAAGGTGCCGCCATTGGCGATATTGTAGACCGTCATGTCGGTGACGCCATTGGCCTCATCCGCGGTCAGCAGCTTGGTCTCGACCAGCTTGGCCGCAGGCACGGTTTCCTTCTCGCCGGCGCGCACGGCATCGGCGTTGAGCGACAGCTCGGGATTGGCTGCGATGAAGGCGTCGAGCTTGGCATCCGGCACCTTGACGGCGCCGCGGTTCAGCGGATAGCCGGCATCGTGGAGCGCGATGTTGACGCTCTTTTCGAAGGCGGCGGTCATCCCCTTCGCCTTGTCGCCGGCAGCGACGACGTCGAAGCTTGGGATCGTCGCGTTGCCGACCTTCACCGTTGCCGGCTGTCCGGCGGTACCGGGCACAACGTCGTAAGGCACCGAGTTCCTGGTCAGGAACGCCGTTGCCACGTCGCAGGAACTGGTGAACTTCGTCGTCCCGGTCGGGTTGAACTGGAACCTGCAATCAGCCGGATCGGCCGTCACCGTTGCCCGAATCGAAGCCTGCGCTTCGGCAAGCGCCGGGTTCGCCGTCCAGGTCATCGCCTTGAACAGCGGATTATAGGTCACCGCCGCAATGAAAAGGCCTGCCATGATGATCGGCTTGCGGCCAATCTTGTCGGAGAGACCGCCGAAGATGACGAAGAAGGGCGTGCCGAGGAGAAGTGCGATGGCCACCATGACATTGGCCGAAAACAGGTCCACCTTCAGCACGTTCTGCAGGAAGAACAGCGCATAGAACTGGCCGCCGTACCAGACGACCGCCTGGCCCATGGTGGCGCCGAGCAGCGCGATGATCGCGATCTTGGCATTTTTCCACGTCCCGAAGGCCTCGGTCAGCGGCGCCTTGGAGCCTTTGCCTTCTGCCTTCATCCGCTGGAACGCCGGCGATTCGTTCATCCTCAGGCGGATCCAGACGGAAATGCCGAGCAGGACGACCGAGACCAGGAACGGAATGCGCCAGCCCCAGGCGGCAAACTGAGCCGCACCCATCAGATATTGAACCAGGACGATGACGATCAGCGACAGGAACAGGCCGAGCGTTGCCGTCGTCTGGATCCACGAGGTGAAGTAGCCGCGGCGCCCGTTCGGCGCATGTTCGGCGACATAGGTGGCCGCGCCGCCATATTCACCGCCCAGCGCCAGACCCTGGAGCAGACGGAGCGCGATCAGGATGATCGGGGCTGCGATACCGATCGTGGCGGCACCCGGCAGGATGCCGACGAGGAAGGTCGACAGACCCATGATCATGATCGTCATCAGGAAGGTGTATTTACGGCCGACGAGATCGCCGAGACGGCCGAACACCAGCGCGCCGAAGGGGCGCACCAGGAAGCCGGCGGCAAAGGCGAGCAACGTGAAGATGTTACGCGTTGCCTCGGGATATTGGGTGAAATAGGTCGCGCCGATATAGGTGGCGAGCGAACCATAGAGATAGAAATCGTACCATTCGAAAACGGTGCCGAGCGAAGAGGCGAAGATGACCTTCTTCTCCTCACCGGTCATCGGACCGGCCTTTGCGCCGTCGATGCTTGCGACATTTGCCATTGTCTGTCCTCCACAGAGTGATGATCACGCGCGCGACCTACTCTCCTCAAAGCATACCCCTGGCCGCGACACGCCTGACGGGAGTGTGCCAGAAACGACAGATCAAAAAGAGAGAGGCTTTCGGATTATGACTTTAGTCTAAGAATGACGCGCGGTTCTCATGCGTATCAGGCCCGCCGCCGCCCGCGAGGATTGCGCTGCCGGAGCTTTCGAAGCAGGTTTCACGCGGTTTGTGATGTGGACCCGTTACGCTCTCAGCGCCTGCGCCGGCGATTGCCGATAGGCGAGCACTGCCGGCAGCGCAGCGAGAATTGTGGCAAAGGCAAGCAGCACTGCCGCAAGCCAGGCGTCTTCACGGGCGAAGCCGACCGGCATCGCGACCCCGCTCGTTTGCGAAAACATGCCGGACAAGATGAGAGCCGCGGCATAACCGAGTACGAATCCGAGGGCGATGCCGACCGCCATCAGGAAGAAGAATTCCAGCCAGACGATGCCGAAAATCGCCCCGCGCGGGGCGCCGAAGGCCCTCAGCGCGCCGATCTGCCGACGGCGCTGGCCGATATGGATGACCGTGACCAGCACCAGCGAGGCTGCGACGAGAGCCTGCGCGCCGGAGGCGACCGCGACGAGGATCTGTTTGGCGTCGCCGAGCGTGGCGTAGAGATTGGTCAGCACCTCGCCGGGAAAAACGGCGACGGTATTGCCGCTACGATAGTCCTGCCGCAGCTTGTAGGCATCGGCAATCGTCTTCGGCTTGACCAGAATGGCGGGAAGGCCTGGAGCGCCCGCAGTCCAGCTCTCATCAAGCGCGGCATCCGGATCGGCCTCGCCGTGATGCTCATGCCCATCGTGGTCAGCGCCGGCTTTCTCAGGCGCATGAGCAGGTTCAGCGTTATCCGTTCCGGACGCCGCTTCATGCTCGTGCTCACCGTCTTCCGCATGTTCCTCCGCCTCCATGCCATGGATGTGCCAGACGGCCTGGATGGGAACGAGAATCGCCCGGTCCCAGGCGGTGCCGGTCGGCCGCAAGCGGCCGGCGATATGATAGACAAGCTCTGTATGGGTCTCTCCGCCCTCTTCCAGCGACCCGTGCATCGGCTTGATCTCGCCGCCGAGCGACAGCTTGACGGCCGCGCCGATCACGGCTTCGCCCTCGTGTGAGAAAATCTCGCCTTCGGCCAAGCCGCCGGACAGGTTCTGCGCCAGCATGGTCGTCGTGCCGACGATCGGATAGCCGGAGAAGGAATCGCCAAAGCCGATCGGAGCTGCCCAATCGACCCGTGGATCCGCGGCAAGCTTGCCCAGCACTTCGCCTGGCATCAGCGGCAAAGGCGAGGGCTGCAGGAAGACGGAGGACAGCACGAGCTGCGTCTCGCTGCCGCCGGCGCCGATGACAAGATCGAACTTGTCGGCAGCGCGTGCGCTGCCGAGACGAAGCGCCCGCTCCTGCAGGACGACAGAAACGCCAAGCGCGGTCGCAAGCGCCACCAGCAGCACGACCACCAGCGATCCCACCCAGAGGCGACGAAGATCGGAAAGGATGAAGCAGATCATGCAGCTTCTCCCGCCGTTGCCGCGGAATCTTCGCGGATCCGGCCGGAACCGAAGGTGATGCGCCGGTCGAGGCGGCTGGCCAAGCGGTGGTCGTGTGAAATGACGATCAGCGTGCTGCCTTCGGCAATGGCCAGATCGAGGATGAGATCGCCGACCGCCTCGCCGCTTTGGGCATCGAGGCTTGCGGTCGGCTCGTCGGCGATGATGACGCCGGGCTTGCGCAGCAGTGCTCGGCCGATCGCCACGCGCTGCATCTCGCCGCGCGACATGGTTTCGATTTTCTGGCCGGGGCGGGAAAGACCGACCGTGCTCAAAAGCGCATGCGCCCGCTCGATGACATCAGCCGTGGCAGCGCCGGCAAGCCGCGCCGGCAGGAGTACGTTCTCCAGCGCCGACAGGCCGGCAAAGAGATGAAACTCCTGCATGACCAGGCCGATATTGGCGGCACGGAACCGGTCGCGCCGGCTTTCTGAAAAACCCGCGATATCCTCGCCGTTCCAGCGGATGCGGCCTTGCCGTGTCCGCTCCAGCCCGGCAACAATATTGACGAAGGTGCTCTTTCCGGAGCCGGAAGCGCCTGTAATGGCGACCCTGCTGCCGGCATCGATCGACAGGCGGCCGATCGCCAGTGCCGGCGAGGACAGGCCCGGGAAGGCAACGGTCAGGTTTTCGATATCGAGAGCGAGCATATCGGTTCAGACGACGGAATATTCGGCCTGGCGGATCCGCAGCAGGCTGACGAAGCCTGTCTCCGGATCCGTCCACGAACCGTATTCAAGCGTCCCACGCACTTCGATCGTCTGGCGCGACTGCACGAAGGTCTGCTTCTCGCCGAGATAGACGACGACGATATTGTCCGGCCAGTCCGCATCCGAGGAACAGAAGGGGCAGAGCGACATCGGCACCTCGGTGAGCACGAAGAACTGGGCCTCGGCTTTCAATGGCGGCGCCATGAAACCTTCCATGCTGATCCCTTCGCCGGCAAGGCGCTTCACCTTGTCGGAGAATTCGAGGCCGAGCACGCCGAACTTGCCGTAAAGTTCATCGAAGCTGATCAAGGAATCCGCAGCAGAACTCGGGCGCGCAACAGCGGCCAAGGCCAGCGTGCCGATGGTGCCGATCAGGCCGCGGCGGCTGAGATACAGCGAAGGGAGCTTTTCCATGGCGATCTCCAAGAATGAAATCCCGGCCGCTGAACGGCCGGGACTTGATCGATAAAAGAGGCCAGGCCGGCAACAGGCCTGGCCGGATCCGCAGATCAGTTCGTCTGCTCGGCGCCGAGAGCGAAGGTGTCGGCGAGCACGCGATAGACGTCGCTCTGTTCCATGTAACCATGGAAGCCTTCGGCGCCCGGCCCAGCCGATTGCAGAACGACGTCATCGACGGCGTGGACGCCACTATCGCCGCTCTTCGGAATATTGCCCTGAACGAAGACCGCGCCGGGAACATCCTTATACTGCTCGTTGGCGACATATTCCTTCTTTTCGTTCTGGACAGCCGGAACGAACGGACCATCGAGCTTCGGACGGAAGGTCTCGTAGTGATCGGGGCCATTGTTGGCACTCAGGAACAGGCGGCGGCTGACGTCGACCTTATCGGGATAGCCGTCGCCGTTTTCGTCCTTGTAGTTCGGGAAGCCGGCTTCGGCATAGGTCCCGACCTTTTCGCGCATGTCCGTGCCCGGCTTTTCATCATCGACAGTACCGATGATGGATACGCCGTGCGTATGGTCGCCGGTGACGACGATCAGCGTCTCCGGATGGGCCTTCTGGAATTCGCGGGCAACGCCGATGGCCTGGTCGAATTCGATGGTTTCGTAGACGGCACGATCCCAATCGAGCGGATGGGACATTTTGTCGATCGAGGAGCCTTCGACCATCAAGAAGAAGCCATCAGGATTCTTCGAGAGGCGGTCGAGCGCAACCTTGGTCATGGCGACGAGGCCCGGCTGGTTCGGGAACTTGTCGACGGTGCCCTTCTTCAGGAACTCGCGATCAAGCGTGACGTCCATATTGCCGGTGTGGAAGAGACCGAGGAGATTGCCTTCAGCCGATGCATCGGCTGCGAGCTCGTTCTTGTCGGTGGCAAGCTTATAGCCGGCATCCTGAAACTGCTTGATGTAGTCCTGATTGTCCTTGCGCTTGGAACCGGCGACTTCCTTGCCGAGGAAATAGGCCGAGCCGCCGCCAAGGAGGACTTCCGGCTTGACGTCGAGCAGCATGCCGACGACGTCGGCCTTGTCGTTGCGGTTGCGGGTGTGAGCAACGACCGCAGCCGGCGTGGCGTCTTCGACCTCGGCCGTTGCAACGATACCGATCGACTTCTTGGTCAGGCGGCGAACGGCTTCTGCGAAGGTTTCAACACGCGGATCATCGAGGGAGGCCGGCGTACGGTCCGCGTAAACGCCGATCGCGTTGACGGCCGTCTTGTGACCCGTCATGTAGGCCGACATGGTGTTGGCTGAGTCCGTATCGACGGCATTCGTCGCCGACGTGCCGATAAAAGCCATACGCTCGAGATCGTCCATATTCAGGCGGCCATTCGCCTTACCTTCGGTCATGCCCTTGGACATGATGCGGGCAGCGGTGCGATGCGCAACGGAAAGCCCGTCACCCAGCAGGAAGATGATGTTCTTGGCCTTCGGCTGGGCGGCTGTTTCGTAAACTTTCCAGGTGACGGACTTCGTTTCGTCGCCGGCAGCGACTTCGATCTTGTAGTCGCCCGGAGCCGAAATCTTCAGGCCGCGCAGCAGGATAGCGGAGCCGAGAGCCTTGTCGTCCTTGCCCTTTTCCAGTTCGACGAACTGCGCCTCGCCCCCAAGCACGGTCTTGTAGTCCTGGCCATTGACCGTGATCTTCACGTCTTCGGGCTTGACCTGCTTGTTGAGCTCGACCTTGAAATCGAACGGCGAACCGGCAAGGATCGTCGCGCGATCAAGCGGATAGACCGTCGTCGCCTGAGCGGCGCCCGCAAGGATGATGGTGGCCGCAAAGACGGCAAGAAGCGTACGCATGGAAAACCCCCGTTTTCGTTGCAGACATTAACAACCGCGCCGGGATACCCCCCGAGGATGACAGCGGCATGACAAAACGTCGCAGCATTGCGGCCGCCGCTTTCGCCTGCCGGCTCTGAGCGCAAAAACCTTGACTCCTGTGGAAAACCTTCTAAGAGCAACTTCGGAAAAGGAATCTCCATGGTTCGCGACGAACACGCCATTGCCGAATGCAATGACCGGGCACCGGTTGCCGGGGTGGACATTGCCGTTCCGGTTTCTGCCAAAACCAAGGCCAAAACGACGACGAAAACCGTCTGACGTCTCTGGCCTGCCGCTCTCTCCCCGGCTCGGCTGGGGACAGGAAGACGCGATTAATCGCGCCTTTCCCCTCACCGGACAAGAGGAGAGAAGAGAAAGAGAGCTTGAGAAATGGGTTTCAAAGTAGCAGTTGCGGGAGCGACCGGAAATGTTGGCCGGGAGATGCTCAATATCCTCTCCGAGCGAGGCTTCCCCGCCGATGAGGTCGTGGCACTCGCCTCCTCGCGTTCGCAGGGCACCGAGGTTTCCTACGGTGACCGGACGCTGAAGGTTTCCAATCTGGAGAATTACGATTTCTCCGATACCGACATCTGCCTGATGTCGGCCGGCGGCGAGGTCTCCAAGAAGTTCTCGCCGAAGATCGGCCAGCAGGGCTGCATCGTCATCGACAATTCCTCGGCCTGGCGCTACGACGCCGACGTGCCGCTGATCGTGCCGGAAGTGAACCCGGATGCTATCAGCCAGTTCACCAAGCGCAACATCATCGCCAATCCGAATTGCTCGACCGCCCAGCTGGTGGTGGCGTTGAAGCCGCTGCACGACTTTGCCAAGATCAAGCGCGTCGTCATCTCGACCTACCAGTCGGTCTCCGGCGCCGGCAAGGACGGTATGGACGAGCTCTTCAATCAGACGCGCGCCGTCTTCGTCGCCGATCCGATCGAGAACAAGAAGTTCACCAAGCGTATTGCCTTTAATGTCATCCCGCACATCGACGTCTTCATGGAGGACGGCTACACCAAGGAAGAGTGGAAGGTGCTGGCCGAGACGAAGAAGATGCTCGACCCGAAGATCAAGGTGACCTGCACCGCGGTGCGCGTGCCGGTTTTCATCGGTCATTCGGAATCGGTCAACATCGAATTCGAAAACGAGATCACCGCCGACCAGGCCCGCGACATCCTGCGCGATGCACCGGGCTGCCTCGTCATCGACAAGCGCGAGGATGGCGGCTACATCACGCCATATGAATCCGCCGGCGAGGATGCGACCTACATCTCGCGCATCCGCGAGGATGCGACGGTCGAAAACGGCCTCAACATCTGGGTGGTCTCCGACAATCTGCGCAAGGGCGCTGCGTTGAACGCCATCCAGATCGCCGAGCTGCTCGTCAATCGTGGTCTCGTCAAGCCGCGCAAGCAGGCTGCCTGATACCATTTGTAAACCATAATATGCTAAAGCCCTGCTGATGATGAAGGCAGGGCTTTTGCCGAATTATGGACGCTTCTTGTCCATAAGCGCTTGCTGAAAAAGGTGACCGTGACAAGATCGCCTTCGGCTGGCATTCTGCCCGGCATCAAGCCAAAGCATGCCGTCCAAAACCGTGCAGCGGTTCGGGACAGCGACATGAACAGAATGAAGACTTTGAGCGCGTCGCATGGCCCGATCGGCCGCGGCGCGCTTCAGCAGACCGGAGCGGGGTTTCTCATGCGCATGACAACATTTTTTCTGGCGGCGTTTACGGCGGCGGGCGTCCTCCACGCGTTGCCGGCAGCGGCCCAGGGCGCTCAATGCGGCAATAATAGTAGCGGTTTCGGTGCATGGGTCGCCGACTTCAAGCAGGAAGCGGTGGCAAACGGCGTCAGCCGCTCGGTCCTCGACCGCGCCTTCGCCAACGTCAATTACAACAAACCGACGATCGCCGCCGACCGAGGCCAGAAGAGCTTCAAGCTCTCCTTCGACGCTTTCATGCAGAAGCGCGGCGGTGCCACGGTCATCTCCCGCGGCCGCAGCATGAAGGCAGCCAATAAGGCGCTTTTTGCCTCGATCGAGCGCCGTTTCGGCGTTCCGGCCGGCCCGCTGGTTGCCATCTGGGGCATGGAGACCGGTTTCGGCAGCTATATGGGCAACCAGCATACGCTGTCGGCCGTTTCGACCCTTGCCTATGACTGCCGTCGTTCGGACTATTTCACCGACCAGCTCTATGCAGCACTCCAGCTCGTCTCGGAGGGTTATCTGAGCCCACAGGCCAAGGGCGCTGCCCATGGGGAAATCGGCCAGACGCAGTTTCTGCCGCGCAATGTCGTGCGCTTCGGCGCCGACGGCGACGGCGACGGCCGCGTCGACATGGTCGGTTCCCGCGCCGATGCACTGGCCTCGACGGCGAATTTCCTCAAGGGCCACGGCTGGCGCGCCGGCGCCGGCTATCAGCCGGGAGAGCCGAATTTCGTCGCCATTCAGGGCTGGAACGCCGCCAGCGTCTACCAGCAGGCGATCGCCTATATCGGCCAACAGATCGACGGCAGATAGGCCTTCACGGCAGATAAGCCATCATCGACCAATCCCGAAACGCCGCTGCGATATGCGGCGTTTTTCATTTGCGGAAATCAAAGCCGCCGCCCGACACCGCCTTGCGTCGCTCCTCCTGGGCCGGGGCCGGCAGGGTCGGTCCCGAGACGACGCAGTTGCGGCCGGAGGCCTTGGCGGCGTAAAGCGCCAGGTCGGCGCGTTTGACCAGATCCTCGAAGTTCCGGTTGGTGGCTTCATTTGTCCGGCCGGCGCATCCGAAACTTGCCGTCACCTTGAGAACATCGCCGCTCGGCAGGGGGATTTCCGCCGCCTCGATCGCCAGCCGCACACGCTCGGCAACGATTGCAGCATCGTCAGGCGTCGAATCCGGCAGAAGCGCCAGGAACTCCTCGCCGCCATGGCGCACCAAGAGATCGAAGGAACGAAAATTCTCACGCGCGACGCCCGCGACATGCCGGAGCACGGCATCGCCGGCATCATGCCCGTGAACGTCGTTGATCTTCTTGAAATGATCGAGGTCGAACAGCACGACGGAAATCCAGCGCGATCCGTGCTCGGCCTGTGTGAGAAGTGCGGATGCGGCGACCTCGAAGCCGCGCCTGTTGTAAAGACCGGTCAGAAGATCGGTCTGGGCGGCGCTGCGCAACTCGCCGACCAGCGTCTCCCGATCCTGGGTCAGCCGGTCGATCAGGCGCAGGCCCCTTGCCGCCAGCAGCAGCACCAATGTGGCGAGTATCAGCAGGCCGGCACACAGCGCCAGAATCCGCGTCAGGTGTATGTGCGAGCGCGTCGAAAGGTTTTCGCCGGTCTCGTGAATATCCTGTGCGGCCTCGATCATCTTCTGCTGCAGGAAGCTCATGCGCTCGCTCTGCGCGGCGGCCCAGACGTCATGCACGGCGCGTGTCGGCCGCGATCCGGCGAGAATGGCATCGGTGATCGCATTCGCCTTTACCTGGCTGCTGCGGCCGAGATAAGCAACGATGTTGCGCACGACCGGCGCGGAGGAATGGAAAACCATGTGATCCATGCCCTCGCCGAGCATGACCTTGCCCTGCACGAAGAGCTCCACCGGCAATCTGGCGGAAACCCCTTGGTTGAGATAACGGGTGCCGATCCCGGTGATCAGCCTTTCGCCGTAATAGGTCAGCAGGATGCCCATCAGCTGGTTGGATTTCTCAAGCAGCACCGGATCGCTGATCAGCGGTGAAAGCGTATCGACGACGGCAAGCTGCTTGAGAGCCGCATACCAGTAGATGGAACCGGGATCGCTGCCGGCATAACGGCCCTGGTCGACGGCGCTGCGCGCCGCGACGATGCGGCTGTAGGCAAGGCTGAGAATCGATAATTCGCCGACGAGCCCCTCGTCGAGCGCATCGCGGGAGGGCAGGCTGGCATAAAAAGCGCGGCGTTCGCGATCGAGCGTCACCCGGCTTTGCTGCATATCGATGGCAGTCCTGCTGCTGGGATCTGCGAGGTAGCGGCGGGTGGCGCCAATTTCAGTCAGAATCTCCGTGGCGGCGATCGACCCGCCACGGGCAAGCACATCGGCGAACTGCCGGTCCTTTTCGAGGTTCCAGTATTGATTGACCGAAGAACGTATGACGACGACGCCTTCAATGAGCATGAAGACGAAGGGCAGCAGAATGGCGGCCAGAATAACCTTCTTGATGGTTTCGAACTTCATCGCCAATCGCCACGGTGATCAAAACGTCGGTCGTGCGCGACCAATTGACGGCGAGCTTAACAACAATCCTTAAAAAATTGATAAACCGGCATGCCCCTAGATTTCGGGACGAATGAAGTCGCGTGTCTCGGCGTCCATGACCCAGAGTTCGCCGGTCGAAATGTCGAACCAGGCGCCGTGGAGATGAAGTTTTCCCGCTTCCTCGAGCGCCTTGATGTCTGGGAAGCTTCTGAGATTGTTGATTGAATTGCGGATGGAGACACGCTCCAGCGCCGTCTGCCGCTCGGCGGCCGTCATCACGTCGTTGCTCTGGATCTGCTCGGCCGCGGGTTTGACCAGCGACATCCAGCGGCCGATGAAATCGCCGGGCGACAATGGCTCGGCATTCGGATCGAGTGCAGAGCGGATGCCGCCGCAGCGGCCATGGCCCATCACGACGATATCCGAGACCTTCAGCACCTGCACGGCAAATTCGAGTGCGGCCGAGGTCGAATGAAAATGACCGTCCGGCTCGTAGGGCGGCACCATGTTGGCGACGTTGCGGATGACGAAGAGCTCACCCGGGCCGGCATCGAAGATCAGCTCCGGTGCCGCGCGAGAATCCGAACAGGCAATGACAAGCGTATGGGGACTCTGACCGTTTTCGGCCAGCTGCCGATACCTGTCGCGGGCGTCGGCATAACGCCCGTTCATAAAGTTGCGATAGCCGTCCAGAAGGGGATTTGGAAAACGCTGCATGCTTCTGGATTAGCGCGCGCCGAAGACAAGATCAACTGCTGCACCGCAAAATGAACATATTGGCAGATGCATCATTTTTTCCGCCGCTGCGCCGGGTGCACGAGGCGGCGCATCTGCACCATGGCCATCGGCGTCGAAAGGCTGGAAGCATCGCTGGCCAGCATCAACTCGTTGCTGCCGCGCTTAACGGCACGCGCAAGCACCTCGAAGACGCTGGCGGTGGCAAGCTGCAGCGCCTTTTCGTCCTCGATCCCGGAAAGCAGGCGCGACAGGAAAACGGCGGCGATGAGGTCGCCGAGACCATTCGGCGGGTTTTCGACGACGCGATGCTCGGCAAGAAGGGCGTGACGGCCGGAAAGATAGAGATTGCCGGTACCGCCCGCCATCATCGGCACCGCCGAAGTGACGAGCATGCGCGCTGGTCCGAGCGCGAGCGCCGCCTCCATGATCGCGCTGTTGTCTTCAAGGGCTGCCCCCGAAAGCCATGCGAGCTCGTAGCGGTTCGGCGTCGCGAGCGAGGCGAGCGGAATGAGATGATCACGAATGGCCTCTGCGGTCGCTTCCGGCACGTAAAGGCCGCCGAGATCGCCCATCACGGGATCGCAGACATAGAGCAGATCGGGATTGTTTTGCCTTAGCGCAGCGATCAACCGGGCGACGGAGCGCGCCTGGGCAGCATTGCCGAAATAGCCCGAAAGCACCGCCTTGACTTCGCCGATCCAGGGTGCGCGGATCAGATCGTCGATCGCCGCGTCGAAATCCGTTTCCGCAAAAGTCAGCCGCGTCGAGCGGCCGTGGCCGGGATGCCAGGGCAGCACTATGGTCGGCAGGGCCCAGACCGGATGACCGAGCGTCTCCAGCGCAAAGACGGCTGCCCGGTTTCCGACCGAGCCACGCACCACATGGCTGGAGATGACGATGACTGCGCCCGCTGCATTTTCCGACATGATATACAAAATCCGAATGATGACCGGGTTTGATGATCTTTTTGACGCCACGCTGTCAACCATTCTTCATCTGAGCGTGGAAATGTTCGCCGGAACGAAAAACTGGAAGACGGGACTTTCGCTTTCGTTTGGCGAAGAAAGCGGAAAATCTCTTACAATTTCTCGTTTCCAGCGCCAAAAAGCGTCAAAGCAATCCTTCGGACCGCTCTTTTAGAGATTTTTTCGAAGAATCTTCTGCTAGCTTGCGGAAAATCAGACCATTGAGGGAGGCGATCCATGGCTGCCAGAAACAATCCGAAACGGGAAAAGCAGATCGAAAGCGCGCGCAAGATCGCCAAAGCGACAGGCGAGGCGCATCTCGATCCGGAAATTCTCTTCGGCCGGGCAAGCAATGACGATCTCGAACTCTATACGCCGGAAATGCTGGCGCTCTCCGCGGTGCATTCGGCAAAGGAACTCGACGCATGGAACGGCAAGGCGCCCCGCGTCAGCATCGACACCATTGCCGATGTGACGCCCGGTGGCATCGCCGTCTCGGTGCTTTCAGTCACCGACCGGAACATGCCTTTTCTGTTTGAATCGGTCATGGGCGAAGTGACGAGCACCTATCGTGACCTGTTCATGGCCGTGCATCCCATCCTGGTCATGGAAAAGGGCAAGGCGCCGGCGACTTATTCCGCCGATCACTCGAGCGATCCGGCCAACCGCGTCAGCCATATCCAGCTTCACATTGCTCCCCTCAATTCCACCCAGGCCGCTGATCTCGCCAAACGCATCGAAAAAGTCCTCGAACAGGTCCGCCTGTCGGTTTCCGACTGGAAGCCGATGCTTTCCAAGATCGACGGCGTGATCGCCGAGCTTGCGGCCAATGGCGCCAGCCGGAAGAAGGCCGATCGGGACGAGGCCGTCGCTTTCCTGACCTGGCTGCGCGATGAGAATTTCACGTTCCTCGGCATGCGAGAATACGTCTATTCCGGCAAGGGGACCGATGCCAGGGTCGAACGCGACAAGGGTGCTGGCCTCGGCATCCTTTCCAATCCCGATGTACTGGTGCTGCGCACCGGCAAGGACGCCGTGACGACGACACCTGAAATCCTTGCCTTCCTCGACGGCCCGGACTTCCTGATCGTCACCAAGGCGAACGTGAAATCGATCGTCCATCGCCGGGCCTATATGGATTATGTCGGCGTCAAGCGCTTCGACGCGGAGGGCAACGTCACCGGCGAACTGCGCATCGTCGGCCTTTTCACCTCGACCGCCTATACCTCGCTCGCCTCGGAAATCCCGCTGCTGCGTTCCAAGATCGAGAAGGTGAAGGAACATTTCGGCTTCGACCCGATGAGCCATTCCGGCCGCATGCTCGACAACACGCTGGAATCCTATCCGCGCGACGATCTTTTCCAGATCGACAAGACGCTGCTTGCAAGTTTTGCTGAACAGATCAACGACTTGGCCGATCGGCCGCGCGTCCGCGTCCTGCCGCGCATCGACCATTTCGACCGCTTCGTCTCGGTGATCACCTACGTGCCGCGCGAGGAGTATGACTCGATCGTCCGCGAACGGATCGGCACCTATCTGAAGACTGTCTATGACGGCCGTGTCTCGGCCTATTATCCGGCTTTCCCGGAAGGCGGCGTGGCCCGCGTGCATTTCATTATCGGCCGCTCGGGCGGCAAGACGCCACGCATTCCGCAGGCAAAGCTCGAGCAGGTGATCCGCGAAATCACCGCCCGCTGGGACGACCGTTTCGAGGCGCTGGCAGGCGCCAAGGCGCCGAAGATATCCGTCGACCAAGCCTTCCAGGATTCCTTCACTCCGGAGGAAACCGTGGCTGACCTCGCCGATATCGGTGCCTGCGCCGCCGGCGAACCACTGCGCATCCAGTTCTACCATCGTCAGGAAGAACAGGGCCGCACCCTTTCCTTGAAGATCTTCCACGCCGGCGGCCAGCTGGCGCTGTCGCGCCGCGTGCCGCTTCTCGAGAATCTCGGCTTCAACGTCGTCAGTGAACGCACTTTCGACATCGGGGTGCCGGCCGCCGATGGAGAAAAGAAACTCGTCGTGCTGCACGACATGGAGCTCGAGGCCCGCAATGGCGGTGAGATCGATCTGCAGCGTTACGGCGCCGCCCTCGAGGAAGGCTTCGTCGCCGCCTTCGCCGGCACGATCGACAATGACAGCTTCAACCGGCTGATCCTTTCGGCCGGGCTCTCGGCGCGCGAGACGAACGTGCTGCGCGCCTACGCGCGTTATCTCCGCCAGGCCGGCATCGCCTATTCGCAGGATTATATCGCGACGACGCTCGACAAATATCCCGGTGTCGCCGCCGCTATCTTTCGTCTCTTCCATGACACGCTCGACACCAGGCTTTCGGAGAAGATCCGCGTCAAGAAGCTTGCCGAACTGCACCAGGCGATCGAGGCCGAGCTTGCCAACGTGCCGAGCCTCGACGACGACCGTATCCTGCGCCGCTACGTCAACATCGTCGATGCGACGCTGCGCACCAATTATTTCCAGAAGCACCCGGATGGTTCGCCGAAACCGATGCTGGCCTTCAAGCTTGATCCGCATCTGGTCGACGGGCTGCCGCAGCCGAAACCCTTCCGCGAGATGTTCGTCTACGGCGTCGAGGTGGAAGGCGTGCACCTGCGCTTCGGCAAAGTGGCGCGCGGCGGCCTGCGCTGGTCGGATCGCGCCGAGGATTACCGCACCGAGGTGCTCGGCCTCGTCAAGGCGCAGCAGGTCAAGAACGCTGTCATCGTGCCGGTCGGCGCCAAGGGCGGTTTCTATCCGAAGAAGCTCCCTGTCGGCGGCAGCCGTGACGAGATCTTCAACGCCGGCCGCGAGGCCTACAAGACCTACATCCGCACGCTGCTTTCGATCACCGACAATATATCAGGCGCCGATATCGTGCCGCCGAAGGATACGGTCAGGCTCGACGGTGATGACCCTTATTTCGTCGTCGCGGCCGACAAGGGCACTGCGACCTTCTCCGACACCGCCAATGCACTGGCGCAGGAAGCCGGCTTCTGGCTGGACGACGCCTTTGCCTCCGGCGGCTCGGCCGGTTACGACCACAAGAAGATGGGCATCACTGCCCGCGGCGCCTGGGAAACCGCAAAACGCCATTTCCGCGAGATGGACATCGATATCCAGACGACGCCCTTCACTGTCGCCGGCGTCGGCGACATGTCCGGCGACGTCTTCGGCAACGGCATGCTGCTCTCTCCGAAGATCCGGCTCATTGCCGCCTTCGATCACCGCGACATTATCATCGATCCCGACCCCGATATGGAAAAGACACTGACTGAGCGCCAGCGGCTCTTCGACCTGCCGCGTTCAAGCTGGCAGGATTTCGACAAGAGCGTACTGTCGAAGGGTGCAATGATCATTTCGCGCGCAGCGAAATCGGTGACGCTGACGCCGGAAGCGGTTGCCGCGATCGGCATCGACAAGGCCGTGGCCACCCCCTTCGAGATCATGACGGCGATCCTGAAGAGCCCGGTCGATCTGCTCTGGTTCGGCGGCATCGGCACCTATGTGAAAGCGCCGTCCGAAACCGATGCCGAAGTCGGCGACCGCGCCAACGACCCGATTCGCGTCGCGGCGACAGAGGTGCGCGCCAAGGTGATCGGCGAGGGCGCAAACCTCGGCGTCACCCAGAAGGGCCGCATCGCCTATGGTCTCAAGGGCGGGCGCTGCAATTCCGACGCCATCGACAACTCGGCCGGCGTCAACACCTCGGACGTCGAGGTCAATATCAAGATCGCGTTGGCAGCCGCCATGCATGACGGACGCCTGACGCGTGCGAAGCGCGACCAGCTTCTTTCTTCGATGACCGGCGAAGTGGCGACCTTGGTGCTGCGCAACAACTACCTGCAGTCGCTGGCGATCTCACTGACAGAACGCAAGGGCACAGCAAACGGTCTGCAGCTTGGCCGCTTCATGACTGTGCTTGAGGGCGCCGGCCAGCTGAACCGCAAAGTCGAGACGCTGCCGGACGACCAGACCCTGGCCGAACGCTATACAGCCGGCAAGCCGCTGACGCGGCCGGAAATCGGCGTGCTGGTATCCTATGCCAAGATCGTACTCTTCGACGCGCTGGCCGCAAGCGATCTGCCGGACGATCCCTACTTCATCGCCACGCTTTTGAATTATTTCCCTGTGAAGATGCAGAAGTCGAATGCCGGCGATATCACCAGCCACCGCCTGAAGCGCGAAATCGTCGCGACCGTGCTTGCCAACGAAGCGATCAACCGTGGCGGACCAAGCTTCACCGTCGCCATGATGGACGCGACGGCAGCTTCGGCACCGGAAGTGGTGCGCGCCGCAATCGTTGCCCGCGACGGTTTCGACCTGACCCGCCTCTGGGCCGAGACGGACGCCCTGGACGGCAAGATAGCAGGCGAGATGCAGAACCGCATCTACGAGGAGATCGGCCACAGCTTTGTCGTGCTGACGCGCCTGCTGCTGAAGACGGGCATGACCAAGGCCGATATGGCGGAAGTGATTAGCCGGCTGCAGGCGGCCCTGAAGAAGCTGAAAACCGCCTTCGCCGGACAGGTGGCCGGCGAGGTCGCCGTGCGCCAGGCGGAGTACAGCCAGGCGGGCCTGCCCGAAAAACTTGCGGCCGAGATCGCCAGCCTCCCGATCTTCGCACTGGTGCCGGAGATCATGCAGATCGCAGAACGCACTGGTGAACCGCTGGTGCGCGCCGCCGAGAACTACATCGCCGTGTCGCAGACCTTCCGTATCGGCAGGCTGCTGGCGGCGGGCGGGCGGATCCTCACCT
The DNA here is from genome assembly GCF_057653455.1 of Rhizobium sp. CB2179. Taxonomy (NCBI): domain Bacteria; kingdom Pseudomonadati; phylum Pseudomonadota; class Alphaproteobacteria; order Hyphomicrobiales; family Rhizobiaceae; genus Rhizobium; species Rhizobium sp. CB2179. The sequence continues at coordinate 4,484,718 of NZ_CM172781.1, forward strand.
CAGACCATTACGAGAATCTGGCGCTTGCCCGCAGCATCGACCAAATCGCCAGCGCAAGGCGCGACATCGTCATCTCGGCCCTTTCCGATCACGGCAAGGAGAAGCTTCCCGTTCAAGCCTGGCATGCGCAGGATCGCATCCGCATCAACCGCATCCTCGAGGAGCTTTCAAGCCTCAGCGACGGCGGCGATCCCAATCTCGCGCGTATTACCGTTGCTGCAGGTATCCTGACCGATCTTGCGCGCGACCGGGCGAGGTGAGACAGTCCGCGTCAAAACAAGGAGCGGATGTTGAATCGCATTGACTGGACAGGAACGCAACCGCCGAAGGCCACGGAGAAGGGCATCTGGGGGTGGATGTTCTTCGACTGGGCAGCACAGCCCTTCTTTACCGTGGTCACAACCTTTATCTTCGGCCCCTATTTCGTTTCCCGCCTGACCGATGACCCGGTTTCCGCGCAGACGACGTGGAGCAACATGGCGACGATCTCCTCTGTGATCATCGCCCTGCTCTCACCCGTTCTCGGTTCGATCGCCGACCAGTCCGGCGCACGCAAACCTTGGATCGGCTTCTTCGCGATCATCAAGATCGCCAGCCTCTCCTGCCTGTGGTTTGCCGCACCCGGTTCGCCTATTGTCTATCCCGTCATTTTCATGATCCTCGCCTCGATCTCGGCCGAGTTTTCGATCGTCTTCAATGATTCGATGATGCCGCGCCTGGTCAGCAAGCACGAAGTCGGCAAGCTTTCCAACACCGCCTGGGGGCTCGGTTACCTCGGCGGCATCATTGTGCTCATTGCCGTCGTGACGCTTTTGGCGGCGAGCCCCGAGACCGGCAAGACCATCCTCGGTCTCGATCCGCTATTCGGCCTCGATCCTCAGACCGGTCAGGATGCACGCATCACCGGGCCGATCTCGGCCGTCTGGTATCTGATCTTCATCCTGCCGATGTTCTTCTTTACGCCGGATGTCGGCAGGGGTCTTCCCTTCGGCACCGCCGTCCGCTCCGGCTTGCGGGAACTCAGAAACACGCTTGGCGAACTCAGAGAACGCCGCGGCATCCTGACATTCCTCATCGCCCGCATGATTTATCAGGACGGCGTCAACGGCCTGCTGATCCTTGGCGGTATCTTCGCGGCCGGCATGTTCGGCTGGGCGACGATCGAGATCGGTATCTACGGCATCATCCTGAATGTTGTCGCGATCTTCGGCTGCCTGATCGCCGGCCGCGTCGACAAGAGCGTCGGTTCGAAGGTGACCGTCGTCATCAGCCTCACCATGCTGCTTCTCGCCACCATCGGCATCATCTCGACAGGACCGGGTTACACCCTATTCGGACTGATGCCACTGCCGACGGCCGATTCCGGCGGCCTTTTCGGTACTGCCGCGGAAAAGGCCTATATCCTCTATGGTTTGCTGATCGGGCTCGCCTTCGGGCCGGTGCAGGCCTCGTCGCGCTCCTATCTCGCCCGCAGCGTCAGCCCGGAGGAAGCCGGCCGCTACTTCGGCATCTACGCGCTTTCGGGCCGCGCCACCAGTTTCATGGCGACGCTGCTCTTCTCTCTGGTGACCTATATGAGCGGATCACCGCGGCTCGGGATGGCAACGCTGATCCTCTTTCTTGCCGGCGGACTGGTGCTCCTGTTCCGTACACCCTATCCAGCCGACCGGGCATAGGAACGAGCCCGATCAAGCCGGAGATGAGCGCGTGACCGCGCCCAACCCTCATTCAGTGCCGGAAATGGCGCATGCCGGTAAAGACCATCGCAACGCCGTGTTCATTGGCTGCATCGATGACCTCCTGGTCGCGCATCGAACCGCCCGGCTGGATAACCGCCGTCGCCCCCGCGGCGATCATCGACAGAAGACCGTCGGCAAAAGGCAGGAAGGCTTCGGAGGCGACCGCCGAGCCATGCGTCATCGGCACTGCGAGGCCGAGCGCCTTGGCAGCCTCTTCGGCCTTCAGCGCGGCAATGCGGGCGGAATCGACCCGGCTCATCTGGCCGGCGCCGATGCCAGCGGTCTGGCCGTCCTTGGCATAGACCACGGCGTTCGACTTCACATGTTTGCCGACCTTGAAGGCGAACTTCATGTCATCAAGTTCCTGCGCCGTCGGCGCACGCCTGGTGACGACCTTGAGTTCCAGATCCTCGACCATGCCGTTGTCGCGGCTCTGGACGAGCAGGCCCCCGGAAACGGTCTTTGCCGTCAGGCCCGCGGCACGCGGATCGGGCAGGCCACCGGCAGACAATAGTCGCAGGTTCGGTTTGCGGGCGACGATCGCCTTCGCCTCCTCCGTGACATCCGGCGCGATGATCACTTCGGTGAACAGCTTGACGATCTCTTCGGCCGTTTCGGCATCCAGCGTTTGGTTGAGCGCGATGATACCGCCGAAGGCGGAAACGGAATCGCAGGCGAGCGCCCGCCGATAGGCCTCGACCAGGCTCGATCCGGTGGCGACGCCGCAGGGATTGGCATGCTTGATGATCGCGCAGGCCGGCGCCCTCTCAGGCAGGAACTCGGCGACCAGCTCGTAGGCCGCATCCGTATCGTTGATATTGTTGTAGGAGAGCTGCTTGCCCTGGAGAAGAGCGGCCGTCGAAACACCCGGACGCTTCTCGCCGGTTACGTAGAAGGCGGCCTTCTGGTGCGGGTTTTCGCCGTAGCGCATCTCTTCCTTCAGCGCGCCGCCGATGACCCGGTGGCGCGGCGTGTCGATCGACAGCGCCTCAGCAAACCAATTGGAGATCATTGCATCATAGGCGGCGGTGCGGGCATAGGCTTTGGCAGCCATACGCTGGCGGAAGGCATAGGCGGTCTTGCCGTCATCTGCGGAAAGCTGCTCCAGCAGCTCGGCATAATCGGCCGGATCGGTCAAGGTTGTCACATAGGCATGGTTCTTGGCCGATGCGCGGATCATCGCCGGGCCGCCAATGTCGATATTCTCGACGGTCGTCGGATAATCGCCGCCGGCTGCGCGCACCTGCTCGAAGGGATAGAGGTTGATGACTGCGAGGTCGATGCCCTCGATGCCATGCGTTTTCATCGCTTCCTGGTGTTCGCTGTCGTCACGGATCGCCAGCAGGCCGCCATGCACCGTCGGATGCAACGTCTTCACACGCCCGTCCATGATCTCCGGAAAACCGGTGATTTCGGAGACATCGGTGACGGCAAGACCGGCCGCAGCGATCGCTTTATAGGTGCCGCCGGTCGAGAGCAGGCGCACACCTCTGGCAGACAAGGCGTGGGCGAGGTCGACGATCCCGGTCTTGTTGAAGACGGAGATGAGCGCGGTCTTGATTTCGACCTTGTCGGGGGCGGGGATCTTCTTGGAAATGACGGCCATGAAACCTTCTCCGTTCGGGCTTCGGGAGGACATCCGCAAGGGATGTTCGCATGCTGGCGTCGCGTTAGCACAGGTTTGCCGCCGCGCAAACAGGCCTCAGAGCAGATGTCGAAAGCACGAGCCTTTTTTGGACGGCATCGTACTCTACTCCCTTGATGTGGATGCGATCCCATTCTCGGGCCACTCGCCCAAAACCATTCGCCTTTAGGTTTTGCGGGACAAAAACCAGCGGATTTCCGTCTTCTCGGCAAGATCGAAATCGATCTCGATCTGGTCCGAACCGCAGATGCCGGAGCTGTCGGCAAAAAAGATGTCCTCGGCGATCAGCACTTCATTGCCAGGGGCGGAAAACAGCCAGCTTTCGCCATCAGGCGCCGTCAGCAGCACGGACTCGCCATCACTCTGATGCAGGACGATCGAAGGATGGATATGAAAACGGGCGACCGCCTTCAACAGTTCGTCATGCTCATATCCTTCGCGGACGACAAGCCGGTCGCGGCCGGTCACGATCGAGCCTGCGGCATTGAGTGTCAGCTCACGCTCGTGCAGCACCCCGAACACCCTGACATAACCGTCATGGCTGAGCTTGATGCCGTCGCGTCCGTCCTCCGTTTCGGCACGCTCAACGGTGATTGTCCTCACCGGTTCGGTGATTGCGTGGTTAAGGAAGGGCGAGGGCGAAAAACGGCTGGACGACGTGTCATTGAGGATAACGGTCGAATGCGCCGCCGTCGTGCGCGCCATCTGGACATAACGGTGCCCGGCAAATTTCGGCGAACCGGAATTGACGATGAAGCGATGGCGTCCGGACGACATCTCGAAGGAGAGGCTGCCGGCATGGACGGTCCGAAGCGCGCCTCCAGAAGGCGGCGTGCCGGTATCGGCAATGATCACCGTCTTTCCCCCGGAAAGCCGCTGATAGCGCGAATGCGGCAAAGCCTTGAACGGCTGGCCGGCGGTCTCGTCATATCGCAGCACCGACATCAGCTCGTTTGCGAGCGTCGAGGTCGCCCCGTTGAAGAGCGCCAGGTCCCCGTCCTGATGGCGAAAGAACCGCAATGCCGGATAGATGCGGTCTATGCCGGAGATCAGCTTCTGCGGCAGGTCATGGCCGAGATTGACATAGGTCTGCCGGAGCGGCAGCAGATCGAGCAGCAATTCCAGCCCGACGCGCGGATTGCGCGACACATGGCCGCCATCCGGCAGAATCTGGCTATCGAATTCGCGGTCGAGCGCCTGCGCCGCCCTTCTGAGCGTAGAGGCGCGGGTCGGCATGGCGACGGAAGCCATGGCGAGCGCGATACGCAACCGAAACAGCTCCAAGCCGCCGAGGGTAAACGGCGCCATGCGGCGCAGGAACCTCACCTGGAACGCCAGCGACTTCATGAAGCGACGATAGAAGCCGCGGTCGGCATTCTGCAGCACCACCGGCGAATGCGACAGCCAGGCGATAACGCGTTGCGCGGTGACGTCGGTCTCCCAGGCAATCCCCTCCATGCGACCGGCATGGATGGAAAGCCAGCTGTCGACGATCGCGCGGGCGGCAGCCGAACTACGCTCCGTCTTGTTCGCCCGCATGTGACGCAGCCAGCCGAAGCTGTGAAGACGGGTCGCAAAGGGCCGTGAGGGCAGGGTGAAGGTGAAGGGCGACTTTCCGTTCGTTTCCAGCATGCGCCCGGCCAGGAGAAACCGTCCGTTGAGGATTTCGTCGGCCACATGCGGATCGATGCTACGGAGATCGGTCGGCGCCACGATCAGACGCTCGGGCACCTTGATCGAATGGCGAAAGAGCTTCAGGCGCAGCAACGCGACGCGGCGCAAGGCGCGCCGCCAAGCCTCCCGAACATACATGCTCGCAAAACGCCGACCGGACTGCATATTCTATTGTCTATTGACCCTCGTGGTTAAGAATAGGTGAAAAGCGGCCGATTTCATCGCCCGCAATGAATTAATTCGTGACAAGGTTCGAATATACGCAAATTAGCGTGTTTTACCTGAAGTCATGCGGGCGGTTTTGGAGAGAACGGCATGCGTGATACGAGGCTATGCAGCACCTCGTATAGGCCAGATCGCCGCGAGCGCTAAAACCTTGCAATCAGGCCACGCGCCGCAGCACAGCCGCATAGAAGCCGTCGAGGCCGGAGGCAATGCCTTCGGGCATTTTCAGCATAGTGGGAAGCGTGCGGAATTCGCCGAGCGGCGTGATCGCCGCCTCAAGGCCGGGCCAGTCACTGGCGCCGATCGGAACGCGCTCGACCGCATCCGTATCGGAAAGAACGCGGGCGACGACGTCCTCACCCTCGACAGGATCGAGCGAACAATTCGAAAAAACCAGTGTACCACCCGGCTTCAGCAATGTCAGCGCATGACGCAGCAGCCGTTCCTGCAGCGCCGCCAGCCTGGCGATATCCTCAGGTCCCTTGGTCCACAACACGTCAGGGTGCCGGCGTGTCGTGCCGGTGGAAGAGCAGGGAGCATCGAGCAGGATCGCATCGAAACGTTCCGCCGGCTCGAATGTCGTCAGATCTGCGGCAATCGTCTCCGCCTTGAGGCCGAGCCGGTCGAGATTCGAGCGCAGCCGTCTCAGCCGGCTTTCCGACTGGTCGAGTGCGGTGACTGCGCCGCCGGCAAGGATGAGCTGCGCCGTCTTGCCGCCGGGCGCAGCACAGAGATCGGCGGTACGTTTGCCCAAGAGATCGCCAAAAAGCTTCGCCGGGATGCTTGCCGCTGCATCCTGCACCCACCACGCGCCCTCATCGAAGCCTTCGACCGAAGGAATGCTGCCGTCGAAGGCGGCGAGCCGCACACTGCCCGTGGGCAGGACGACACCATTCAGCCGCTTCGCCCAATCTTCAGGGTCGGACTTGACGGTCAGATCGATTGCCGCCGGTTCGAGCTGGGATTCCGAAATCGCCAGCGCCGCGTCCCGGCCATAGGCCTTTTCCAGCCTGGCGATGAACCAGGCCGGCATCGGCGCGACCTTGCCGATTTGATCAAGCACCTGCTCCTTCTCGCGGCCGAGCCGGCGGAGTATGGCATTGACCAGCTTGGCGAAACGGCGGTTGCGTGGATCCAGATTGGCCTGCTCGACGGCAAGATCGACAGCCGAATGATCCGGCACGTCGAGATAGAGGATCTGCGCCGCCCCGATTGCGAGCACGTGATGCAGCGCCCTTGCGCCCTCCGGCAGCGGCGAATCCAGCAGCCCTGCAATCGCGGCATCGATGCGCGGCAGGTGGCGCAGCGTCGTGTTCAGGATGGCGCGAACGAGCGCCCTGTCGCTTTCGCCGAGCGCCCTATAGGCCGGATTGCCGTGTTCATGATCGAGAGCGCCATCGAGCGGCAGCTTGCGGTCGACGACGGCAGCAAGAATTTTTGCCGCCGCGGCCCGGGCCTGCAGGCCAGGCTTATCAGGCGCAGGTCGCTCAGTAGAGGGCTTATGCTTGCGGAATGGCTTCTTCGTGCCGTTTGAATTCAAGACCACGGACCTTTTGGCGGTTGCGAACCACCGCGACCAAGACCCGTATCCGGAACAGAGCGCGATTTGCGCGACGGATTAGCAGCACCAGCCGGCGACGTCGAGACATTCATGCCGCGTTGCGCCATGTCGTGCAGCGCCGCGATGCGGTTTTCCGTATTCGGATGTGTGGAAAACAGATTGTCCATGCGCTCGCCGGAGAGCGGATTGATGATGAACATATGCGCCGTTGCCGGATTGCGCTCGGCGTCTTCGTTCGGCACGTGGGCAGCGCCGCGCGCGATCTTGCCGAGCGCCGAAGCGAGCCAGAGCGGATTGCCGCAGATCTCGGCGCCGCGGCGGTCGGCCGAATATTCGCGCGTGCGGCTGATCGCCATCTGCACCAGCATGGCGGCAAGCGGCGCCACGATCATCGCGACGATGACGCCGACGAAGCCAAGGGGATTGCTGTTGTTCTCACGGTTGCCGCCGAAGAAGAAGGCGAAGTTGCCGAGCATAGAGATCGCACCGGCAAGCGTTGCCGTAATCGTCATCGTCAGCGTGTCGCGGTTCTGAATGTGGGCCAGTTCATGCGCCATCACGCCTGCGACCTCCTCGGCAGACAAGGCGCTGAGCAGGCCGGTCGAGGCAGCGACGGCGGCATTGTCGGGATTGCGGCCGGTGGCGAAGGCATTCGGCTGAGGGCTGTCGTAGAGATAGACCTTCGGCATCGGCAGGCCGGCATTGCGGGCGAGATCGCGCACGATCCGGAAGAATTCCGGCGCGTTGCGCTCGTCGACCTCCTGCGCGCGATAGGCCGAAAGCACCATGCGGTCGGAATTCCAGTAGGAGAAGAAATTCATGCCGGCGGCAATGACGAATGCGATCATCATGCCGGCCCGGCCGCCGATCAGGAAGCCGACAAACATGAAAAGCGCCGTCATGAAGGCAAGCAACATGGCAGTGCGAACGAGGTTCATGGCGGATCTCCATCTCCGATTTCGGCGTCACAAGCTTTCAATCCCGACACCGGCGCATTATGATTTGGTTATTAACCAGCCATTTTCAATATTTCCGGCAGGAGACGGCCATGCAGGACGCCGATAACGACAATAGCGAAACGCCGATGGCCGAGGGAACGGAGCCGCCGCGCAAGATGCTGTCCCCGGCTGCCAGACGCGCCCTTGCCGAAGCCGAGGAGCGGCGACAGAAGCAGAAGCCGCTGGAGCTGCCGCCGGAGATCGGCGGCCGCGGCGGAGCCGAGCCGGCGCGCTTCGGCGACTACGAGATCAATGGCAGGGCGATTGATTTCTAAGCAATTTTCTCTGGTCGGAACCCGGATGTGCGCCATGCGCTGGAGGATATAACAGCCCGCTCGCCGAGAATCCGGCTAATGAACATTTCTGGCGACAAATATTTGGCCGCATCCGGCGAATGTTACTCTGACAGACGGACGTGATCTTTCTCGTGGCTTCGACCGTGAACGGGGGCCGCAAGCCACGCATCAATGCGTAGAAGTGAAGTGAGCCGCCCTCGGACGCGGGCCGGAGCGGCTCGATAAATCAAGCGGTCGCCTTGTTCTGCCGGTTGGCGATCAGATCGTCGACGACTGCCGGATCGGCAAGCGTCGAAGTGTCGCCGAGAGCGCCGAAATCGTCTTCGGCAATCTTGCGCAGGATGCGGCGCATGATCTTGCCGGAGCGTGTCTTCGGCAGGCCGGGCGCAAACTGGATCTTGTCAGGCGCAGCAATCGGGCCGATTTCACCCCGCACATGTTTTACCAGTTCCTGGCGAAGCGTATCCGATCCCTCATGACCGGCCATCAGCGTCACGTAGCAATAGATGCCCTGGCCCTTGATCGGATGCGGATAACCGACGACCGCGGCTTCCGAAACCAGATTATGCGAGACGAGAGCGGATTCCACCTCCGCTGTACCGAGCCGGTGGCCGGAGACGTTCAGCACGTCGTCGACCCGGCCGGTGATCCAGTAATAACCGTCCGCATCGCGCCGGCAGCCATCGCCGGTGAAATACTTGCCCTTGTAGGTAGAAAAATAGGTCTGGATGAAGCGCTCGTGATCGCCATAGACCGTGCGCATCTGGCCCGGCCAGCTGTCGGTGATGCAAAGATTGCCGTCGGCCGGACCTTCCAGCACCTTGCCCTCATTGTCGACCAGCTGCGGCTTGACGCCGAAGAACGGCGTCGTCGCCGAGCCGGGCTTCAGGTCGGTGGCGCCGGGCAGCGGCGTGATCATGTGACCGCCGGTTTCCGTCTGCCACCACGTATCGATGACAGGGCATCGCTTGTCGCCGACGACATTGTAATACCACTCCCAGGCCTCGGGATTGATCGGCTCGCCGACCGTGCCGAGCAGGCGCAGCGAAGAACGCGAGGAGCGCGTGACGAAGTCGTCGCCGGCACCCATCAACGAGCGGATCGCCGTCGGCGCCGTATAGAAGATGTTGACCTTGTGCTTGTCGATGACTTCCCAGAAACGACCCTGATCCGGGAAGTTCGGCACGCCCTCGAACATCAGCGTCGTTGCGCAGTTCGCAAGCGGCCCATAGAGGATATAGGAATGGCCGGTCACCCAGCCGACATCGGCTGTACACCAGTAGACGTCGCCGTGGTGATAATCGAAGACATACTCATGCGTCATCGCTGCATAGACGAGATAACCCCCCGTCGTGTGCAGCACGCCCTTTGGCTTGCCGGTCGAGCCGGACGTATAAAGAATGAAGAGCGGATCTTCCGCCTTCATCTTCACCGGCGGGCATTCCGCCTTCACGGTGGCGATCTCCTGGTGATGCCAGAGATCGCGACCCGGCGCCCAGCCGGTCTTGCCACCGGTGCGGCGAACGACCAGAACCTTCTCCACGATCACGTGCTGGCGTGCCGCAATATCAATTGCGGTATCGGTATTGTCCTTCAACGGCACCGGCTTGCCACCGCGCAGGCCTTCGTCGCAGGTGATGACGAAGGTGGATTCGCAGTCGACGATGCGCCCGGCCAGCGCCTCGGGCGAGAAACCGCCGAAGACGACCGAATGCACCGCGCCGATGCGGGCGCAGGCGAGCATCGCATAAGCCGCTTCCGGGATCATCGGCATATAGATGGTGACGCGATCGCCCTTCTTGACGCCGTGCTTCTTCAACACATTCGCCATCCGGCAGACGTGCTCGTAGAGTTCGTTATAGGTGACCTTCTTGTCGATATAGGGGTTGTCGCCTTCCCAAATGATCGCCACTTGGTCGCCATTCGTTTTCAGATGACGGTCGATGCAGTTGTAGGAGACGTTTGTCTGACCGTCCTCGAACCACTTGATCGAAACCTTGCCGGTAAAGGATGTGTTCTTGACCTTGGTATAGGGCTTGAACCAGTCGATCCGCTTGCCGTGCTTGCCCCAGAACTTGTCCGGGTTCTCGACGCTTTCCTCATACCATTTCAGGTACTTTTCCTTATCGATCAGGGCGCGCGCCTTCACCGGCTTCGTGACCGGATAGATCTTCTCCGACATGCAACTCCTCCTCATGGGACATGCGACGGGCCGCGTGAGCTAGGAAGGGCCCGGACTTGAAATCACGGCAATTCATAGCAGTTCGCATCGCCACGGCAATTAGACAAAGGTCATTTCATTTCGGAAGAATTGCAATTCTGCGACAGTGCGGTTATATAGCGCCATATTTCCCGGACATTGTGGTGACAATCCACGGACCGCGACCGGCGCGGACGATAGAAGGACTATATCCATGGCTCAAACACTGCTCATGCCGAAGGCGACAGCCATTTGGCTCGTCGACAATACGGCACTGTCTTTCGATCAGATCGCGCAGTTCTGCAAACTGCATCCGCTCGAAGTCAAGGCGATCGCCGACGGCGAAGCGGCGCAGGGCATCAAGGGCCTCGACCCGATCTCGACAGGACAGCTTTCCCGCGACGAGATTGCCCGCGCCGAGGCCAATCCGAACCACAAGCTGAAGCTTTCCGAACCGAAGGTGCGGGTGCCGGAATCCAAGCGCCGCGGTCCGCGTTATACGCCGGTTTCCAAGCGTCAGGACCGCCCGAACGCCATTCTCTGGCTCGTTCGCAACCATCCGGAACTGAAGGACGCGCAGATTTCCCGCCTCGTCGGCACGACGAAATCGACCATCGAGCAGATCCGCGAGCGCACCCACTGGAACTCCGCCAACCTGGCGCCGATGGATCCGGTCACGCTCGGCCTCTGCAGCCAGATCGATCTCGACATGGAAGTGGAAAAGGCCTCCAAGGGCCGTCCGCTGCCGACCGCTGCCGAGCTTGGCGCGACGCTGCAATCGGCACAGGAAACCGAACGCCTGACCCCGAGCTACGAGCGCGAGGAGGAAAAGGAAAAGGAAATCGACGCCGATGCCGTCTTCCGCAAGTTGAGCTCGCTGCGCTCGGCCCCGAAGGACGAGGACGACGATCAGTACTGAGATATCAGCGATCTCATGAAAAACCCCGCCGGTATGAGCTGACCGGCGGGGTTTTTTGTTGCAGATGGCCTGTTTCCGATTAGCTGCGGAACAGGGTGAGGATGTTCTGCGCCGAGCTATTGGCGATCGAGAGCGACTGGATGGCGAGCTGCTGCTGCGTCTGCAACGCAGAGAGCCTGCTCGATTCCTCTTCCATATCGGCATCGACCAGGCGTCCGACGCCGGAGTCGATCGAATCGTGAAGACCGCTGACGAAAGTTTCCTGCAACTGGATACGGGTCGAGATCGAGCCCAATGCCGAGCCGGCGGCGGTCATAGCGCCGAGAACCAGTTCGACGCCTGTCAGGGCTGCGTCAAGCTGACCCTGGGTGAAACCGGTGATGTCGAGATCATATATTGACGCCATGACGATGACGGTGCTGCCATAGGTTCCGTTGAAGGCCGTGCCGATGATACCGCTTGATGTCTCGATCGCACCGGTGCTCGTCATGCCGAAAAGCACGTTTCCAAGCGAGCCCGAATCGAGCACATAATCCGTCATCTTGACGGAGACGGCATTGCTGCCGTCGCGGACGAAAGACGAGACGACGCTCTTCGTGCCGGAGGCGCCGGCAACCCAGTTTTCGCCGGAGAAGGACGCCGATTGAGCGATGCTGAGCAGCTGCTCCTGCAGCTGGTCGAGTTCTTGCTGGATCTTCGTCTTGTCGACGCCCTTTTCGGTGGCGGCGACAATCTTGGCCTTGATGTCGCTGACGACATCGAGCGCGCTGTCCATAGCCGAATAGGCCGTGTCGACCTTGGCCGCGCCGAGACCGAGCGCGTCGGAGACGGCCGAAAGCGCCTTGTTGTCAGAACGCATGGTCGTAGCAATCGACCAGTAAGCGGCATTGTCAGCCGCCTTTTCGACACGATAACCCGATGAAACGCGACCCTGGGTGTCCTTGAGGCTATCGTTTACGCCGCGCAAAGTCTGCAGCGCTGCCATCGCAGCGTTGTTGGTAAGGATGCTTGTCATGATCCGTTCCACAATCGTTGAGAAAGGGGCAATCCGGACTACAGCGCCGCGCGTCTTTCAGACGCGCAAAGGACGCTGTAGCACTTCTACTGCTGCATAATTTTGCCCCTTAAATCGATTCCGATTTAAGGAATTATGCAGTAGGCCGGTAACGGCGACCGCGTCATGCAAAGCCTGCTATGCAAGCCATTGCCGTTAACAAATGCTTGCATCAACATGGTTAACAATTCCTCAATTAGGCTTACCGAAAGTTTAATTCACATCGGCAAGGAGCCTAAACCGCGCCCACGCAGCACCTCGGCAATTTCCTCTAAAATCGTTGGATCATCAATGGTTGCAGGCATTTTCCAGGGTATGCCGTCGGCGATTTTCTGCATCGTACCGCGCAGGATTTTGCCGGAGCGTGTCTTCGGCAACCGGTTAACGGTGATGGCGGTCTTGAAGGCGGCGACAGGTCCAATCGAATCACGAATCATCGCCACGACCTCTGATTCGATCACCGTCGCGTCACGGGAAACATGTCGTTTCAGCACCAGGAAACCGCAGGGAGCCTGACCCTTCAGCACATCGATCACGCCGATAACAGCACATTCGGCGACATCGGGATGACGCGCACAGACCTCCTCCATCGCCCCGGTCGAGAGCCGATGCCCGGCGCAATTGATGATGTCGTCGGTGCGCGACATGATGAAGAGATAGCCGTCTTCGTCGACATAGCCGGCATCGGCCGTCTTATAGTAACCGGGAAACTCATCGAGATAGGCCGAGCGAAAACGGTCGTCCGCATTCCAGAGGGTCGGCAGGCAGCCGGGCGGCAAGGGCAGCTTGACGACGATATTGCCGAGCGTTCCCGCCTCGATCGGATGACCGGCATCGTCAAGCACCGCAATATCATAGCCGGGCATCGGCAGTGTCGGCGAACCGTGCTTGATGGGCAGGGCGCCGAGACCGAGCGGATTTGCGGCGATCGGCCAGCCGGTCTCCGTCTGCCACCAGTGATCGATGACGGGTATGCCAAGCATGCGCTCGGCCCATTTCAACGTCTCCGGATCCGCTCTTTCGCCGGCCAGAAACAGCGCCCGCAGATCCGGCATGGGATATTGGCGCATCAGTTCACCGTCACCGTCCTCCCGCCGGATGGCGCGGAATGCTGTCGGCGCCGTGAACAGTGCCCGCACCTGATACTCTGAAACGATGCGCCAGAATGTGCCGGCATCCGGAGTGCCGATCGGTTTTCCCTCGAAGATCAGCGTGGTTACGCCTGATAGCAGCGGGGCATAGACGATATAGGAGTGTCCGACGACCCAGCCGATATCCGAAGCCGTCCAGAAGACCTCGCCGGGCCTCAAGCCGTAGATATTCCGCATCGACCAGTTGAGCGCGACCATATGGCCGCCATTGTCGCGCACGACGCCCTTTGGTTGGCCCGTCGTGCCCGAGGTGTAGAGGATATAGAGCGGATCGGTCGCCTTGACGGAGACACAGGCGATCTCAGCGCCACGATGCTGCGCCACCGCGATCTCGAAATCCTGATCGCGGCCGCTGACGAGATCTGCCTGAAGCTCGGGCCGCTGCAACACCAGACAGCGCTCCGGCTTCGAACGCGCGATCGCAATCGCTTGGTCGACCAGGGGCTTGTAGACGACGATGCGACTAGGCTCGAGCCCGCAGCTCGCGGCGATCACCAGCTTCGCACCGCAATCGTCGATGCGCGCTGCAAGTTCGCTGGCGGCAAATCCGCCGAAAACGACGGAGTGAACCGCACCGATGCGAGCGCAGGCGAGCATCGAAAAGACCGCCTGCGGCACCATCGGCATATAAAGGATCACGCGATCGCCTTTGCCGATGCCGCGCTCGACCAGCGCTGCTGCAATGGCCATCACCTCCCGAAGTACCTCATCATAGGTGAAACGGCGCTTCTCGCCGTTCATTGCGCTGTCGAAGATGACCGCCGTCTCGCCGCCGCGGCCGGCAGCCACATGCCGGTCCAGGCAATTGTGGCATGTATTGGTTTCCGCGTCTGAGAACCAACGGCCATAGACGCCCTCATTGGGTGAAAAAATCCGCTCTGGCGGCTTGAACCAGTCGATGTCACTGGCCGCTTCGCGCCAGAAGGCTTCGGGATCGCGTTTCCAGGCCGCATAGACCTGATGATAGCCGTTCCGCATCTGCTCCTCCCCAGGACATGCAAACCTCGATATCAATCTAGGCGGCATTAAGGGGAACAGGAAGCCCGACCAAAGCAGCGTTTCAGCGCGTGCCGAAAATCGCTGACCCTACACGCACGCTGGTGGCGCCAAAGGCGATCGCCGTCCCGTAGTCGCCCGACATGCCCATGGAAAGTTTTTCGACGCCGCATTTGAGCGCAAGCTTTGCCAGCAGGGCGAAATGCGGCCCAGGATTTTCCTCGGCCGGCGGAATGCACATCAACCCTTCGATGGAAAGGCCGAGTTCGTCGCGGCAGAGAGCGACGAAGGCTGGCGTGTCGTCAGGAGCGATGCCGGCCTTCTGCGGTTCGAGCCCGGTATTGACCTGGACATAGAGCCGCAGCGCCTTGCCTTGCCGCCTCATCTCCTCGGCAAGTGCGCGGGCGATCTTTTCCCGATCCACCGTCTCGATGACGTCGAAAAGCACCACCGCATCCGCCGCCTTGTTTGATTGCAGCGGTCCGATCAGATGCAGCGCGATATCCTGATGCTCGGCCTTCAGCGCCGGCCACTTGCCCTGGCTTTCCTGCACCCGGTTCTCACCGAAGACACGCTGTCCGGCTTCGATGGCCGGGCGGATCGCGTCCGCCTCGAAGGTCTTCGACACCGCGACGAGCTGAACGGAACCCGCCGGACGACCTGCTTCGCGTTCCGCAGCGGCGATCCGCGACCGCACGTCGTCTAAGCGCTCTTGAAGTTCCATCTATCTGCCTCGGCATATCCGCATGAAAGGATCGGCAATGCCTAACGAGCCAATCTGTGCTTGCCAAGTCCCGCCTTGGCGAAATCGCCTTGTCACGATCAAGATCGGACGCTTGCAGCGCCTGCAAAACTTGACGCTACGGTGGTTTCATGGTGAAGGTCTCGACCAACCTCCCCTGATGTTCCGGAAATACGAATACCATGGCCACCGAACGTTATAATCCGCGCGATGCCGAGCCCCGCTGGCAGCAGAAATGGAATGAAGACAAGGTCTTCGAGACCGACAATGCCGATCCGCGCGAAAAATATTACGTCCTCGAAATGTTCCCCTATCCGTCGGGGCGCATCCATATGGGTCATGTCCGCAATTACGCCATGGGCGATGTCGTGGCTCGCTACAAACGCGCCCGCGGCTACAACGTCCTGCATCCGATGGGTTGGGATGCTTTCGGCATGCCGGCGGAGAATGCCGCGATGGAGCGCGGCGTGCATCCCGCCTCCTGGACCTATCAGAATATCGGCTCGATGAAGGCGCAGCTGAAGGCCATGGGGCTTTCGTTGGACTGGAGCCGCGAATTCGCCACCTGCGACGTCGAATATTACCAGCACCAGCAGCATCTCTTCGTGGATTTCCTGGAGAAGGGCCTGGTCTATCGCAAGCAGTCGAAGGTCAACTGGGATCCTGTCGATAACACTGTGCTGGCCAACGAGCAGGTGATCGATGGCCGCGGCTGGCGTTCCGGTGCGCTCGTCGAACAGCGCGAACTGACGCAATGGTTCTTCAAGATCACCGACTTCAGCCAGGATCTGCTGGACGCGCTGGATACGCTCGACCAGTGGCCGGAAAAAGTGCGGCTGATGCAGAAGAACTGGATCGGCCGTTCGGAAGGCCTGACGATCCGCTGGGAGATCGTACCGGAATCGGCGCCTGCCGGTGAGAGCGAAGTGACGGTCTATACTACCCGGCCGGACACGCTGTTCGGCGCTTCCTTCCTGGCAATCGCCGCCGATCATCCGCTGGCGAAGGATGCCGCTGCAAAGAACCCTGATATCGAGGCCTTCTGCGACGAATGCCGCCGCGCCGGGACCTCGCTCGCAGCACTCGAGACCGCTGAAAAGAAGGGCATGGATACCGGTATCCGCGTCAGGCACCCGCTCGATCCTTCCTGGGAGCTGCCGGTTTATATCGCCAATTTCGTCCTGATGGATTATGGCACGGGCGCGATCTTCGGCTGCCCCTCGGGTGACCAGCGTGACCTTGATTTTGCTCGCAAATATGGCCTTCCGGTCGTGGCCGTCGTCATGCCCAGGGATGGCGATGCCGCAAGCTTCTCCGTCGGCGACACCGCCTATGACGGTGATGGCGTGATGATCAACTCACGCTTCCTCGACGGCAAGACCACCGACGAAGCCTTCAACATCGTTGCCGATCGGCTATCTGCCGCTTCGCTCGGCAATGCGCCGCAGGGCGAGCGCAAGGTCAATTTCCGCCTGCGCGACTGGGGCATTTCCCGCCAGCGTTATTGGGGCTGCCCGATCCCGGTCATCCATTGCGATGATTGCGGTGTCGTGCCGGTGCCGAAGGCGGACCTGCCGGTCAAGCTGCCCGACGACGTCACCTTCGACCAGCCCGGCAATCCGCTCGACCGCCATCCGACATGGCGTCATGTCTCCTGCCCGAATTGCGGCAAGGATGCTCGCCGCGAGACGGATACGATGGACACCTTCGTCGATTCGAGCTGGTATTTCACCCGCTTTACCGCGCCCTGGGAAGAAAGGCCGACCGATCCGGAGGCGGCGAACCGCTGGCTGCCGGTCGACCAGTATATCGGCGGCATCGAGCACGCGATCCTACACCTGCTCTATTCGCGCTTCTTTACCCGCGCCATGCGCGAGACCGGTCACGTCGCGGCCACCGAACCTTTCAAGGGTCTCTTCACCCAGGGCATGGTGGTCCACGAAACCTATAGCCGCAGCGCCGGCGCCAGCCGCGAATGGGTGGCACCCGCCGATATCCGCATCGACGAACTCGACGGCAAACGACGGGCTTTCCTGCTGACGTCGGGCGAGGAAGTCGCGATCGGCTCGATCGAGAAGATGTCGAAATCGAAAAAGAATGTCGTCGATCCCGACGATATCATCGCCTCCTACGGCGCAGATACCGCCCGTTTCTTCGTTCTGTCCGACTCTCCGCCCGAGCGTGACGTCATCTGGTCCGAGGCAGGCGTCGAGGGCGCCCATCGCTTTACCCAGCGGCTGTGGCGCCTGATTTCCGAAGCCGCGGACGCGCTCTCCGCCGTCGCACCTGCGCCGGCTGCCGATGGGGAAGCGTTGCCAATCTCGCAGGCCGCCCACAAGACGCTGAAGGCTGTCGAGAACGACTATGACAAACTCTGGTTCAACAAGGCCGTTGCCCGAATTTATGAACTCGTGAACGCGCTGGCCGCACCGATGACGAGGGTTGCCGCAGGCGAGGGTAATGCCACCTATCGCGCGGCGGTGCGCGATGCCGCCGAGATCCTGATCCAACTCGTCTCTCCGATGACACCGCATCTGGCTGAGGAATGCTGGGCTGCGCTCGGCAATGAAGGCCTGCTTGCCCGGACAAACTGGCCGCGGTACGACGAAACACTCGTCATCGAAAACGATGTGGTCCTGCCGGTACAGATCAACGGCAAGAAACGCGCTGAATTGACAATTTCTCGCGATGCAGATCAGAATGCCGTCACCGACGCCGTGCTGAATCTGGATGCGGTGAAGAACGCGTTGAACGGACAGGCACCGAAGAAGATCATCGTGGTTCCCCAAAGGATTGTAAACATTGTCGTCTGATATCGCTTGCAAGCTGGCCCGCAATGCCGGCATCGCCATGATCCTTGCCTCCGCGGCTTTTCTCTCGGCCTGCCAGGTCCGTCCGCTCTATTCAGAGAGTTCAGGTGTGGTTGAAAAACTTTCTTCGGTCGGCTTTTCCGAGGCAGGCAGCCGGGTCGAGCAGCAGGTTCGCAATCGCCTGATCTTCCTTGCGTCACGCGGTGCAGGCGAAGCGGTAAACCCGCAATATCTGGTCGAAATACACGCCACGTCGGCTGTAGCCGATACGCTGCTGGCCGAATCCTCTGACACGTCGAAAGCCGGCCGTGTGACCGTCAACGTCAGTTACACGCTGCGTGCCACGGCCGACAATCATGTCATCAAGGCCGGCAGCCGCCAGGCCACGGCGCTGGTGGATTTCTCCGAGCAGGAATTTGCCAAGCAGCGGGCGATCCGCGATGCTCAGAACCGCGCGGCCGATCAGACGGCGGAATTCGTGGGAGCCGATATCGCCGCCGCCCTCAGCCGCTGAGGGCGGAGATGTGGCAGAGATAAAATCCCACGAATTCGAGAGTTTTCTGCAGAAATCGACGCGGAACTATCGGATTTTCGTCATCTACGGGCCGGATCGCGGCCTTGTTTCCGAACGGGCAAGCCAGCTTGCCGGTAAGAGCGGTGTTGCTCTCGATGATCCCTTCTCGCTGACGAAACTCGATATTGGCGACCTCCAGAAAGACCCGGGTCGATTGGTCGACGAGGTCCAATCCATCGGGCTGTTCGGCGGTGAGAAACTGATTTGGATCCGCGGCGCCGCCAACGAGAAATACCTCGTTGATTCCCTGGCGCTGCTGGCCGAAAAACCACTCGAAGCAGCCTATCTGATCGTCGAGGCCGGCGACCTGAAGAAGGGTTCCCTGCTGCGCAAGACTGCGGAATCCGCCCGTTCTGTCATGACGATCCCGTCCTACGCCGATGACAGCCGCGCCCTGAATGGCTTGATCGATACGGAGCTCGGTGCAGAGAAGCTCGGCATTACGCCGGCCGCGCGCCAAGCACTGATCGCCTTGATCGGCGGTGACAGGATCGCTTCCCGCAACGAGGTGCGCAAGCTCGCTCTTTACTGCCGGGGTTTCGATACCGTCGAAGAACATCACGTTACCGAAATAATCGGTGACGCCAGCGCCATCTCGGTTGACGACGCGGTCGACGCTATCCTCGGGGGCGATCTAAACGCCTTTCTGCACGCCATGCAAAAAATCAGCAGCTCGAAAACCGCGATCTTTCTCGTTCTGCAGGCATGCCTGAAACAATTCCAGCTTCTCGATTCGATGCGCGCCGAAATGGATGAAAAGCGGCTGCAGACACCTCAGATTATGCAGACGATGGGGCGGCATCTGCATTTCCGGCGCAAGCCGATCATCGAACAGGCGCTACGCCAATGGACCGCGGAAAGCATCGCCCGTGAATGCAATCGGCTGCAGGCCGCTATTCTGCAAAGCCGACGGCGACAGGTGCTGGAGGACAGCGTTGCGATGCAAACGCTTCTCTCCACCACCCTTCAATCCGGCCGGAAATCCGGCTGATCAGCGCATCGGTCCAAAATCAGAACCGATCTTCGGAAAGCAAAGATGCAAGGGATTAGACGTCCTACGGCGTTCTAGAGCAATTCCGGCAAAAGTGCGGAGCGGTTTTTCATCCGGAATTGCGTGAAAACAAAGAGATAGAATATTTCCGTGATTCGGAGAAAAACGAAAACGCTCTAGCGCCTCTCAAGCAAACGGCAGATTTCCTCGAGCTGCTCTAACGACTTATAGGAAATTTTGATCTGGCCGCCGCTTGCCTTGTGATTGATCGCAACATCAAGGCCGAGTGCATCGGAAAGTGTCCGTTCCAGCGCCAGCGTGTCGGAATCTTTCTGATCTCGCTGCAACGTCGCCTGCAGTGGCTCCGATTGGGCCTTGATATTGTTTTGCGCCAGCTTCTCGGCATCACGCACCGACATGCCCTTGGCAACGATCGTGCGGGCAAGACTTGCCGGGTCGGATGTCGAAACCAGGGCGCGTGCGTGCCCAGCTGATAGGCTGCCGGAGGCAAGCAGATCGCGAACCGGATCAGGCAGCTTCAACAGGCGCAACGAGTTGGCAACGTGGCTGCGGCTTTTGCCGATGATTTCGCCGAGGTCGTTCTGGGTGTAACCATATTCAGCGATAAGCTGCTCGTAGCCCAACGCCTCTTCGAGGGCATTGAGATCCGCGCGTTGCACGTTCTCGACAATGGCGATTTCCAGCGCCGTCTTGTCATCCACATCACGGACAATGACAGCAATCTCGATCAACCCGGCAAGCTGAGCCGCGCGCCAACGTCGTTCGCCGGCGATGATCTCATATCGATCCCGCGACATCGTCCGCACAACGATGGGCTGAACGATGCCGTGTTGACGAATGGAACTTGCGAGATCGTGCAGTTCCGAGTCATCGAAGAACCGACGAGGATTGCGGGGATTGCGGCTGACGAACTCGATCGGGATCATTCTGTCGGCGCTGATAACCCGCTCGGCTTCGACCGGGACGGGCTGATCCATTTCACCAATCAGCGCCGCAAGGCCGCGGCCCAATCGCCTCTTTGATACATCGTCATTCATGATCTACACTCACCTACACCCCTAAAATGATATCACGCGGCCAATCTTTGGCGCTCTCGCTGGATGACCTCAGAGGCCAGCTGCAGATAGGCCTGGCTGCCCGCGCACTTCAAGTCATAGAGAATAGCCGGCTTACCGTAGGACGGAGCCTCGGAAACCCGGACGTTGCGCGGAATTAACGTGTGATAAACCTTGTCGCCGAGATGCGTGCGCACGTCATTGACAACCTGTTGGGCAAGATTGTTGCGCGCATCGAACATCGTCAAGACGATACCCTGAATATCCAGACGCGGGTTAACAGTCCGCCGAACCTGGCTGACGGTCTCAAGCAACTGACTCAATCCCTCAAGCGCAAAGAATTCGCATTGCAGCGGAACGAGGACCGAATGGGCCGCTGCCATGGCATTCATCGTCAGCAGATTGAACGATGGCGGGCAATCCAGAAGAATATAAGAAAACGCCATCGCTTCGGGCGAAGACAGCGCTTTCCGCAACTTGAACACCCGATCGCTCTGCTGCGAGATTTCCATCTCGATGCCAAGAAGATCCATTGTCGACGGGACAATAAACAGATTAGGAACCGCTGTTTCGAGAGTCACCTCGGGGATTCCACGATCACCAATCATCAGATCGTAGGAGGACAGCTTGCGATCACGACGATCAATACCCAGGCCGGTGCTGGCATTGCCTTGCGGGTCGAGATCGACAATCAAGACGCGCTCGCCGATTGCAGCAAGCGCCGTTGCCAGGTTGATTGCTGTGGTCGTCTTGCCAACGCCACCCTTCTGATTTGCGATGGTGATAATCCGATGTCGTTCGCCAGCCATTGCCGCAATATCCGATCTGTTAAACCAAGCGCCGGAGATTTGATACTTCCAAAATAACAGATTCCTGCTCGACGGCGCTCTTATGTTCTAACAGATCGAATTCCCACCGACCACGTGCTTTGTTGACTTCTCTCAGGTAATCCCGGCCTTTGTGAAAAAAGCCTCGACAATTTTCCTTGCCAAGCATCCAGGGGGCTGAATACTCGATAAGCCCATCAAGATCGGCAAGGGCGCGCGCTGAAATCGCATCACATTCGCCAACCTCCGCATAAGCGTCTTCGATTCGCAGGATATGAACGCTGCCGCGCGCATTTGTCTCCCGCAACGCTGTCCGCAGAAACGCCGCCTTTTTATGGTTGCTTTCAACCAGATGGACCCATCCGTCCTTCAGCTCGGCCAGAAAAATCGCCGTGATAACACCGGGAAAACCGCCGCCACTGCCGAGGTCGACCCAGCTTATCGCTTGAGGATTAATCTGGAAAACTTGGCTGCTATCGGCGATGTGTCGATGCCATAGATCATCGAGTGTCGACGGCGCCACCAGATTAATTGCTTTTGCCCACTTCTGAAACAGCACTGCAAAGTGTTGCAGCCGTTCCTGTGTTTCACGTGAAACACGCAAACCGTTTAATTCCATTCTGAAAGACTCTCAAATCTTGCAATCAAGCGCTATGACGCTCGGCAGAGGATAGGCGACGCAAATGCACAAGCAGCAATGCCACCGCTGCCGGCGTCATTCCTTCAACGATAGCGGCCTGAGCAATGCTGAAAGGGCGAGCAGCGCTAAGTTTTAGCTTTAGCTCGTTTGAGAGACCGGACAGTGCGTCATAGTTGAAATCAGGCGGAATCTGCCGCTGCTCGTCGCGTTGCTGGTCGACAATCGCCGCGGCTTGTCGATCCAGATAAACCGAATAACCGGCCTCAATTTCCAACGCTTCGGCGATCTTCGGTCCAATCACGCCGAGCTTCTCCGGCCAAACATGCCGGAGCGCGACGAAATCATAATTCGGATAGGACAGCAAATCATACGCGGTTCGGCGCTGGCCATCGAGATTGATATTCAAGCCAGCGCGGCGCGCCTCATTCGGTGTAAGCGCCAGCGACTGCAACAGCGCCCGACTGGTGTCGATCTCCGCCCGATAGGATGTGAATCGCTGCACTCGCGCGTCACTGACGCACCCGAGCCGCATGGCCAGCGGCGTCAAGCGCATATCGGCGTTATCAGCCCGCAACGTCAGCCGATACTCCGCACGCGATGTAAACATTCGATACGGTTCCGTAACGCCGCGTGACGTGAGATCGTCGATCATGACGCCAATATAAGAATTCGTCCGGCTAAAATGGAACGGATGCGAGTCGCTGCTTCGCAATGCAGCATTCAACCCGGCTGCCAGCCCCTGCGCGGCCGCCTCTTCGTAGCCGGTGGTGCCATTGATTTGGCCTGCGAGAAATAGCCCTCTTAGCCGTTTGACCTCCAGTGATAGAGTCAGCTCTCTCGGATCGACATGATCATATTCGATCGCATAGCCCGGTTGCAGTATTCTTGCCGTTTCCAGGCCGGGAATCGTTTTGATGAAGGCTGCCTGCACCTCCGCCGGCAGGGAGGTGGAAATCCCGTTCGGATAAACCGTGTCGTCGTCCAGTCCCTCAGGCTCGAGAAAGACCTGATGTCCATCCCGCTCTCCGAATTTCACCAGCTTGTCTTCGATCGACGGGCAATAACGAGGCCCGACCCCTTCGATCTGCCCGGAATACATGGCCGAGCGCATAATGTTGTCAACAATGATACGGTGGGTCGCTTCGGTCGTCCTGGTGACCCCGCATTCAATCTGTGGCGTGGTAATCGTGTCTGTCATGAAGGAGAAGGGGACAAGCTCCTCGTCAGCCCCCTGTCGACCGACGGATTGCCAGTCGATTGTTTTTCCGTCCAGCCGGGCGGGAGTGCCGGTCTTCAGACGTCCCAGCCGCAGTCCCAGCCGGGCAAGGGTGGCGGACAATCCGATTGACGGCGCTTCGCCGACGCGCCCGGCCGGCGTCTTTTCCGACCCTATATGAATAAGACCGCGCAGAAAGGTCCCAGTGGTCAAAACCACGGCCGGCGCTTTCAGGGTTCGACCGTCCTTCATAATCACGCCGGCGACACAGCCATCGACGACCTCCAGATCAAACGCGTCGCCCTCGATGATATCCAGGTCCGGCGTCGCTTCGATCGCCGCCAACATTGCTAGGCGATAAAGCTTTCGATCGGCTTGCGTCCGCGGTCCTCGGACAGCCGCACCTTTCTTCTTGTTGAGTATCCTGAATTGAATGCCTGCAACATCGGCGACGCGACCCATCAGGCCATCCATCGCATCGATCTCCCGAACAAGATGGCCCTTGCCTAGGCCGCCAATCGCCGGATTACAGGACATGACCCCGATCGTGTCCCGCCTATGCGTAATGAGGGCGGTTTTTGCCCCGAGGCGCGCAGCTGCGCTGGCAGCCTCCGAGCCCGCATGGCCGCCACCGATCACAATTACATCGAAAACATTATCCGTCATTCAGGCACTCCACATGCGGCGGACGTTTCACGTGAAACCATTTAGGGCGTTTTGGCGCCAAGGTTTCACGTGAATCATTTGCCGATACAAAATTCTGAGAAGATCACGCCGAGCAGCTGCTCAACATCGACTCGTCCAGTAATTCTGCCCAAATACTCAGCGGCAATTCGCAGCTGCTCAGTCCGCAGTTCGAGATTCACATCTGTCTGCGATATCGCCGCATCGAGTGCCGCTAAACATTTCGCCAGAGAATCCTTATGCCGTTGTCGGCTGGGAATTGCCATAGACAGACCAGCAAAACGTTTGTCGATGATGTCGCCGATCAATCGGCGCAATTCCGGCAGGCCGTCACCGGTCGTTGTCGAAATCTGCAAGTCGTACCGATCCTCGGCAATGCCGATGAGATCCTTCTTCGTCCCGACAATAACATGTGGCGAGGCTTGCTCCAACTCGTCGGGAACCAGAGGATTAGTCATGTCAACCAGCAGCAGGACAAGATCGGCATCACGAAGCGCCGCGCGCGCGCGCCGCACTCCTTCCATCTCGACCCTGTCGTCCGCCTCGCGAAGGCCCGCGGTGTCATAGAGCTTGATCAGGTAACCATCAATATCGAGATCAACCTGCAGGACATCACGGGTGGTTCCGGCGATCTCTGTCACGATTGCCACGTCTCGACGCGCCAAAGTGTTCAACAGGCTCGATTTTCCAGCATTCGGAGCGCCGGCGATGACCACCTTGAAGCCGTCTCTGATAATCTCCCCGGCAGAAGCTGTCGCCAGGTGATTCTCGATATCACTGCGAAGCTTCGCCATATCGGCCCAGACCATATCCGATACCGAGCCTGGAACATCATCCTCATCGGGGAAATCAAGCTCCGCCTCGATCAGCGCCCGGGCGCGCGTTAATCGTTCCGCCCACGAATCGTAAATTCTGGAGAGTCCGCCTGCGCTATGTTCGACCGCAAGGCGTCTCTGCATCTCGGTCTCGGCGCCGATAAGGTCGGCCAGGCCCTCAACCTCTACAAGATCAAGTTTGCCGTTCTCGAAAGCTCGGCGGGAGAATTCGCCCTCGACCGCCATCCGAACACCCGGAATATCGCCAAGTGCGTGAAACAGCGCCGCAAGTACGGCTTTGCTGCCGTGGATCTGCAGCTCGGCAACATCCTCGCCGGTAAACGAATTCGGAGCAGGGAAAAACAGCACCAAGCCGCTATCGATCGGCTGATTGTTACGACTCCGAATCGTTCGGTGAGATGCATGCCGGGCTGCCGAGACGGATCCGGCGAGGCTTACCAATATGTCTCTGGTCAGCGGCCCGCTGATTCGAACGACCGAAACACCCGACGGCAGGGCACCGCTCGATAGCGCATATATGGTATCATTCAACATGGCCATATCGCCTGGTTCATCGGTTGGAATCGAAATCGATTCCTATCAAATAGAAAAGCTGGAGGCATCGTGACAATGCCTCCAGCTTCAGGGGTTGAATCCGGCTAAGGATTATGTGTTCATCGATTCGAAGAAGTCGGAATTGTTCTTTGTCTGCTTGAGCTTGTCGATCAGGAACTCGACCGCATCGGTCGTGCCCATCGGAGCAAGGATGCGGCGGAGCACGAAGATCTTCTGCAGATCCTGGCGCGGAACCAGAAGGTCCTCCTTGCGCGTTCCGGACTTCAGGATGTCCATTGCCGGGAAGATACGCTTATCGGCGACCTTGCGATCGAGGACGATTTCCGAGTTGCCCGTGCCCTTGAATTCTTCGAAGATCACTTCGTCCATGCGGCTGCCGGTATCGATCAGCGCGGTCGCGATGATCGTCAAAGAGCCGCCTTCCTCGATGTTACGGGCCGCGCCGAAGAAGCGCTTCGGCCGCTGCAGAGCGTTGGCGTCCACACCGCCGGTAAGGACCTTGCCTGAAGAGGGAACGACCGTGTTATAGGCACGGCCCAAGCGCGTGATCGAATCGAGCAGGATGACAACGTCGCGTCCGTGTTCGACAAGGCGCTTGGCTTTCTCGATGACCATCTCGGCCACCTGCACGTGACGGACGGCTGGTTCGTCGAAGGTCGAGGAGATAACCTCGCCGCGAACCGAGCGCTGCATGTCGGTCACTTCTTCGGGGCGTTCATCGATCAGCAGGACGATCAGATAGCACTCCGGATGGTTGGCGGTGATCGAATGCGCGATGTTCTGCAACAACACGGTTTTGCCGGTACGCGGCGGCGCGACGATCAATCCACGCTGGCCCTTGCCAAGCGGCGCCACCAGGTCGATTACACGTGGCGACAGATCCTTGGTGGTCGGAATATCGAGTTCCATCTTGAAGCGCTCGTTCGGATAGAGCGGCGTCAGATTGTCGAAATGGACCTTGTGCCGGATCTGTTCCGGATCGTCGAAATTGATGGTGTTGACCTTGAGCAGCGCGAAATAGCGCTCACCCTCCTTCGGTCCACGGATCGGGCCTTCGACCGTATCGCCGGTTTTCAGCGAGAAACGGCGGATCTGCGACGGGGAGATATAAATATCATCCGGGCCCGGCAGGTAGTTCGCATTGGGCGACCGCAGGAAGCCGAAACCGTCCTGCAGCACTTCGACGACGCCTTCGCCGATGATTTCGACATCCTGGCTGGCAAGCATCTTGAGGATCGCAAACATCAGCTCCTGCTTGCGCATCGTGCTTGCGTTCTCGACCTCGAGCGATTCGGCAAATGCCAGCAGATCCGTCGGGGATTTACTCTTAAGTTCCTGAAGCTTCATTTCAGCCATGAAGTGACCAATACTCTTTTTAATTTCAAAGGGGAAAGGCGATGTTGGGTCGTATTCGGTACCGCGAAAGGGCTCGCAGACGACTGAACTCTACACACATGCCACGTAGATGAGATGCGCGGAAAATAGCGACTCGCAATCGCTGCCGCAAGAGGGCTGCTTAAAATGAAGCAAATTTAACCTGAGGACGATTTTCCTCAGAACGGCTTCACCACGACGAGGATGACGATCAGGATCATCAGCACTGTCGGGGCCTCGTTCATGAACCGCCAGTAACGCGCCGAGCGGCGATTTTCATCCCGCTCGAACGCTCCGACGGCGCGGCTGAAGAACATATGAACAGCGGTCAGCAATATGACGAGACCGATCTTGGCATGCAGCCAGCCGCCCTGGAATCCATAAACCGACCAGGCGAGATAGAGGCCGAAAATCCACGTCAACATCATCGCCGGCGTCATGATGATTCGAAGCAGCCGGCGCTCCATCGCTTTGAAGGTTTCCGACTGCACCGAACCCGGCTCCGCATCGGTGTGATAGATGAACAGCCGCGGCATATAGAACAGCCCGGCCATCCACGAAATGACCGCGATGATGTGCAGCGCCTTGATCCAGAGGTAGAGATTATCGGGGTTCCAAGCAAAAAGCCCGATCGCCATCAGCGAAAAGGAGGCCAGCGCAAAATGAGCCCGGCGCCGGGCGTAAGCGCCAGATCTCCGATCGGTCTGTTTTTCCATCGTCACGCACCGCCTCGTACACGATCCACCAGCAGACGCACATGCTCGGGGTCGGCCTGCGGTGTAATGCCGTGACCGAGATTGAAGATCAGCGGTCCATTGCCGAGATGCTGCAGAATATCGTCGATGCCGTCTTCCAGCGCCCGACCGCCGGCAACGACGCGCATCGGATCGAGGTTGCCCTGAACCGGTCCATCCTTTTGAAGTTCGGCGGCAAAAGCCAGCGGGACCGACCAGTCGAGGCCGATTGCATCTGCGCCCGTCTTCTGGCGATAGGTTTTCAGCTGGTAGCCGGCGCCCTTGGCAAAAGCGATGATGCGAGCATGTGGCCGTTGCGACTTGACGGAAGCGATCATCCGCGCAACCGGCCTGACCGCAAACGCTTCAAACTCCTTCTCGCCAAGAACACCAGCCCAGGAATCGAAGATCTGCACGGCATCGGCGCCGGCATCGATCTGGGCGACGAGATAATCGGCCGATACGTCGGCAAGCAGCATCAGCAGATGCTCGAAAGCGCGGGGATGCCTGTAGGCGAAGAGACGGGCAGGGGCCTGATCCGGCGTGCCGTGACCGGCGATCATGTAGGTCGCAACCGTCCATGGCGCGCCGCAGAAGCCGAGCAGCGTCGTCTCGACTGGCAACTCCTCGCGCAGCCGCCGCACCGTTTCCAGAACCGGCCTGAGATAATCGACAACCTCTTCGCCATTCAATCTGCCGATACCAGCTTCATCGATCGGATCCATCTCCGGACCATGACCCTCGGTGAACCGGACGTTCCGCTTCATTGCATCGGGAATGACCAGAATATCGGAAAACAGAATGGCCGCATCGAAGCCATAGCGGCGGATCGGCTGCAATGTCACTTCGACGGCATGGTCAGGCGTGTAGCAGAGATCGAGAAAACTCCCTGCCTTTGCCCGCGTCTCCCGATATTCCGGGAGATAACGTCCTGCCTGTCTCATCAGCCAGAGAGGAGGAGGGGAGAGACTTTCGCCACTCAAAACCCTCATGATCTTTCGGCGCGTATCGCTCAAGCGCTTCTTCCCTATAATAAAACAAAGATATTTTAAAAGGTTTCTATTTCTTAGAGTCGGTGACTATCAAGGATTAAAATCCATCCACCGCCGATGCCATTTGTCGCGCGCCCGCAAAACAACATCGGAAAGATTTGTCGATCTCGTCCAAATTTCGGGGAGAAGCCGAATCCGGAAATGATTCCAAATCCTTCCGGATCGGCAATTTTTCTCATAGCTGTGGACAGGCTGTGGACGAGCTTTCAAGAAGCCCACCCCTTCCCCATCGTCCACAGGGCCAACCGAAACCGTTCGGCAAAATCCGAAATGTGGATAAGCAGGCATGTTTTCCCTTGCCGGAGACTGCCTCGCCGCCGTAGCTCTGTTTCATCCAGTGTTTTCAACAGGCAGCGGAAAATAGCGTGGAGAACAGAACGAACTTCTTTCATCTGCATCTGATTTCTGACTCAACGGGAGAGACTCTGATCTCCGCCGGGCGCGCCGCGTCGGCGCAGTTCAGATCAGCGCAGCCGATTGAACATGTCTATCCGCTGATCCGCAATCGCAAGCAGCTGCTGCCGGTTCTGCAGGCGATCGATGACGCCCCCGGCATCGTACTCTACACCATTGTCGACCGGGAGCTTGCGAGCCTGATCGATGAGCGCTGCATCGAGATGGGTGTCGCCTCGGTGAATGTGCTGGAGCCAGTGATGAATGCCTTCCAGATCTATCTCGGCGCTCCATCGCGCCGTCGGGTCGGAGCTCAGCATGTGATGAATGCCGGCTACTTCGCCCGCATCGAAGCGCTGAATTTCACCATGGATCACGATGACGGCCAGATGCCCGACGATTACAACGACGCCGATGTCGTCATCATCGGTATCAGTCGTACATCGAAAACACCCACCAGCATCTACCTCGCCAACCGAGGTATCAAGACGGCGAACATTCCGATCGTCTATGGCGTGCCATTGCCGGAGAGCCTCTTCGTCGCGAGTAAACCGCTGATCGTCTGCTTGATCGCCACCACCGACCGCATTTCCCAGGTGCGGGAAAATCGTGTGCTCGGGGTGACGCAGGGATTCGATCGCGAACACTACACCGATCGCGCCGCGATTTCGGAGGAACTGAAATATGCCCGCTCGCTTTGCGCCCGTCATAACTGGCCGCTGATCGACGTCACCCGCCGCTCAATCGAGGAAACAGCAGCGGCGATCGTTGCCCTGCGGCCGAAGCTGCGCTAAGCGCTGGCGAAAAGCTGGCACGCCGAGGAACCCATGACGCCGAAACTCATCCTTGCATCGTCGAGCCCCTATCGCCGGATGCTGATGGAAAATGCCGGTCTGTCCTTCGAGGCGCATGCCGCAAGGATCGATGAACGGGCCGTCGAAGCGCCGCTGGAAAAAGCCGGCACCAAGCCTGATGCCGTGGCCCTCGTCCTGGCCAGGGCCAAGGCCGAAGAAGTCAGCAGCCGTTTTCCGGATAGCCTGGTCATCGGTTCGGATCAAACGATGTCGCTCGGCGACAGCGTCTTCCACAAGCCGAAGGACATGACCGACGCGGCTAGCCATCTTCAAGCCCTTTCGGGGGTCACCCATCGATTGAACAGCGCCGTTGCGATCGTCAGCAATGGCGTGGTCTTATGGGAACATCTCGCGCATGCCGAACTGACGATGCGGCCGCTAACGGTGGAGTTCATCGCCAGACATCTGGCGCGGGTTGGCGAACGGGCGCTTTTCAGCGTCGGCGCCTATCAATTGGAGGGGGAGGGCATCCAGCTCTTCGAAAAGATCGTGGGTGATTATTTCACCATTCTCGGCCTGCCGATGCTGCCGCTTCTAAAAAAATTGCGAGAACTCGGAGCAGTCGATGGGTGATTCACGTGAAACATTGGGGCCGAAAGCGTTTGTCACGGGCTTTCCCATCAAGCATTCGCGCTCGCCGCTGATCCACGGATATTGGCTCAAGACGCTTGGCCTGCCAGGCAGCTACCGCGCTCATGAAGTGGCACCCGAGGCCTTTGCCGATTTCATTCACTCGTTGAAGGACGGCAGTTCCGGCTTTACCGGAGGCAATGTCACCATTCCCCATAAGGAATTGGCGTTCCGGCTCGCCGACGAACCGGACGCGCTGTCGCGCGAGCTCGGCGCCGCGAACACGCTCTGGCTGGAGGATGGCGCTCTGCATGCGACGAATACCGACGGTCGAGGCTTCATTGCCAATCTCGACGAACGTCATCCGGGCTGGGACCGGCATGGCACGGCCGTCGTCTTTGGCGCCGGCGGCGCCAGCCGGGCGATCATCCAGGCGGTCCGTGATCGCGGTTTCAAGGAGATCCATGTCGTCAACCGTACCGTCGAACGCGCGCGTGAACTCGCGGATCGTTTTGGCCCGCGTGTCCAGGCCCATCCGGCCGGAGCGCTTGCCGAAGTGATGAAGGGTGCTGGCCTCTTCATCAACACCACCTCGCTCGGCATGGACGGCGAGGCGGCGCCGCAACTCGATTTCTCGCCACTTGCAGCCGATGCGGTCGTCACCGATATCGTTTATGTGCCCTTGAAGACGCCGATCCTGGCACAGGCGGAAGAGCAAGGATTTCCCATCGTCGATGGTCTCGGCATGCTCTTGCACCAGGCCGTGCCTGGATTTGAGCAATGGTTCGGCCGGCGTCCCATCGTCGACGCGGCGCTGCGCGCGCTCGTCATCGCGGATATGGAAGCACACTGATGCTGAAGATCGGTCTCACCGGCTCCATCGGAATGGGAAAATCGACGGCGGCAAAGCTCTTCGCCGATGCCGGAATCCCGGTGAACGATTCGGATGCCGTGGTCCACGATCTCTATGCCGGCGAGGCTGCATCACTGGTGAATGCCGCCTTCCCCGGTACGATGAAGGATGGGGCCGTCGACCGGCATGAACTCGGCCGCCAGCTCGCTTTTCATCCCGGTGGCTTCAAACGCCTGGAAGCGATAGTCCATCCGCTGGTTCGCAAACGCGAGACGGAATTTCTGGAGCGACAGCGCGCCGCCGGCGCCGACATGGTATTGCTCGATATCCCACTACTTTTCGAAACCAGCGCCGAGGCAAGAGTGGACGTCATCGTCGTGGTCAGCACTGATCCACAGCTTCAGCGCCAAAGGGTGCTTGCGCGCGAAGGCATGACCGAGGAAAAATTCGACATGATTCTCTCACGCCAGACGCCGGACACGGAAAAACGGCGGCGGGCCGATTATGTAATCGACACCAGTCACAGTATCGCGACGACGAGAGAACGTGTACTCGAGATCGTCGCCGACCTGAAAACGCGGATTGCCAAGGGAGATTTCCGGAATGCGTGAGATCATCTTCGATACGGAAACAACCGGCCTCGACAACCGCGCCGACCGCATCATCGAAATCGGCGGCATCGAGCTCTTCAATCATTTCCCCACGGGCAATACGATCCATATCTTCATCAATCCTGGAGATCAGAAGGTTCATCCGGATGCGCTCGCCGTGCACGGCATCACCGATGAATTCCTGAAGGACAAGCAGCCTTTTGGGGAGGTTGCCGAACAAATCCTTACCTTCTTCGGCGATGCGAAGTGGATTGCCCATAACGCCACCTTCGATATGGGCTTCATCAACGCGGAATTAGCACGGATCGGTTTGCCGCCAATCCTGCCGGAAAGGGTGCTCGATACCCTGTCGATGGCGCGTCGCAAACACCCGATGGGACCGAATTCGCTCGATGCGCTCTGCCGGCGCTACGGCATCGACAATTCGCACCGCACCAAACACGGCGCGCTGCTCGACTCCGAATTGCTCGCCGAAGTCTATATCGAGATGATCGGTGGCAGACAGGCAGCGCTCGGGCTCGGCATGGTCGGCAGGTCCAACCAGGCAGCCCGCGGTGACATGGGGATGGAAGACGACGTGGTGATTGCCGCAGTGCTCGAGCGGCCCCGGCCGCTAGCCCCGCGCGTCAGCGATATCGAGGAGCAGGCACATGAGGCGCTCGTCGCCAAGCTCGGTGAAAAAAGCGTCTGGGCGAAATACGCAAACCTCGATTGAACCGGTCCTCAATTGAAAATGCCCGGGACCAGCCGGGGCATCCGCATTTCAGACAAGAAAGAGCCGGTCAGTTCGGAACGGCCTGAACCTTGGCGCGGGCCTGTTCCTCGGCAACACGCTGAGCGAACATCTGCGTGAAGTCGATCGGGTCGATCATCAGCGGCGGGAAACCACCGTTGCGGGTGACGTCGGCGATGATCTGACGGGCGAAGGGGAAGAGCATGCGCGGGCACTCGATGAAGAGAACCGGCAGCATGTGTTCCTGCGGGAAACCGGCAACGCGGAAGACGCCGCCATAGGTGAGTTCGGTATGGAAAACCGTCTTGTCGCCGTCCTTGGCCTCGGCATTCAGCGACAGCACGACATCGAAATCCGTATCGGAAAGCGGGTTGGCGTTGACGTTCACATTGATGTTGATCGTCGGCGCCTTGTCGCGGGCCTGCAGCGAACGCGGCGCACCCGGATTTTCGAAGGACAGATCCTTGGTATATTGCGCAAGGATCGAAAGGGTGGGGTTGGCCGCACCGTTGCTGTTGTTATCGTCTGCCATTGGCTTTTCCTCGAGGGGCATGGGAATGGTGCCGCCATCTAACATTTCAGGGAAGGGCTTACAACCCTGGGCGCTTGGCGCGGTTGATCAGCCGCAGTGCCTCAATCGCCGAGATGTTTGCCGGACCACGGTGAGTTGCGATCCGGCTCTCTATGATAGTCCTCTTCGTCGAGATCGACCACCTTCGAGTTCGGCTTGCGGTCGCGGAAATCGGCTTGCGGGCCCGAGGAAGAGGCGCCCTTAGCATTGACGACGACGAAGCGTTTGGCGATCGCCCGCCAGACGAGATCGCGCACCGGCGGAATAAGAATGAGGATCGCGATGATATCGGACAGGAAGCCGGGAATGATCAGCAGCAGCGAGGCGATGACGTTCATCGCCGGCCGCAGCAGGTCGCGGCCCGGCATCACCCCGTTTCGTCCTTCGCTCGACATGCGGCGCAAAATACCGATGCCCTGCCGGCGCAGCAGAATCACGCCGAGGACGAAACCGAGCATGACGAGCGCCAGCGTCAGCCACAATCCGATAGCCCGGCCGACGACGACGAAACCGGCAATTTCGGCGAGCGGCAGCAGCAGAATGAAGGCTGGCAGGATCGAAAAACGCATGTCGGTCATGTCCCGGGCTCGCCGGTCTCCTCTTGGCGCCGGCGAAGATGCCAGCCATCATTTGAATCATCTGTATAGGCAGACTATATGGGAGTACAAATCAGAGATGTTAACGGGCGGCTGCGATACGATATGAGTTCGAACGACTTCATCACATTATTTTTCCTGGTGGCGGCTGTGCTGATTTTCTTTCAGCTCCGCTCCGTGCTCGGGCGCCGTACAGGAAATGAGAAGCCGCCGCGCGATCTCTATACGCCGCGGGATGCGGCTCCGGCCGAAGCCGCCGATGCCGGCAAGGTAGTGACGCTGCCGCGGCGTGATGCGACGACGGAGGACGAGGATCGCTTCGCCGCCATCGATGCTTTCGCGGCACCCGGAACGCCGCTCAACGAATCGCTGCGCGCGCTGAACAAGGCCGATCCCGCCTTCACCCCGAAGGAGTTTCTGAACGGCGCCCGCATGGCTTACGAGATGATCGTCATGGCCTACGCCGATGGCGACCGGAAAACGCTGAAGAACTTGCTGTCCCGCGAAGTCTATGACGGGTTCGATGCGGCGATCGGCGAGCGCGAAGCCCGGGGCGAGAAGGTGAAGTCCACCTTCGTCGGCATCGACAAGGCCGAAATCACCCATGCGGAAACAAAGGGCAGCGAAGCGCAGATCACCGTGCGCATCGCCAGCCAGCTGATATCGGCCACCTACGACAAGGCGGATGTGCTGATTGAAGGCGACGCCGAAAACGTCGCCGAGGTCAACGACGTCTGGACCTTCGCCCGCGACACCCGCTCGCGCGATCCGAACTGGAAACTCGTGGCGACCGAATCGGAACATGAGTGACCACGCATCGGACTTCGTCCTGCAGGCCATAAGCTTCGACTCTCTGGAAGGCTGGAAGGATGATGATCCCTCCGGCCTTTTTGAAGTGATGCGAAGCTGCCGCCGGCAAATCACCGATGTCAAATCGTACCGTACCGGATCGCTGGGCCTGAGCTCGGAAGACCTGCTTCCGCTTCTCGCCGCTGCCGAAGATTTCACTCCGCCATCTCCGGCGTCGGCGCGCGCTTTTTTCGAGACGCACTGTCGGCCCTTTCTGATTCGCCGCAAGGATGGCAATTCCGGCTTCGTCACCGCCTTCTACGAACCCGATATCGACGTGGCCGAGCGGCCGGACGAAATTTTCCGTTTTCCTTTCTACCGGCGTCCGGGCGATCTGATCGATCTCGACGACGCCAATCGCCCCGCCGAGCTCGACAAGGCCTATGTTTTCGGCCGTCTGCATGAGGGCCGCGTCGCTGCCTATCCGGACCGCCGCGCCATCGATCAGGGTTTTCTCGAAGGCCGCGGCCTCGAAATTGCCTGGGCGAAGTCGAAGGTCGATGTCTTCTTCGTGCATGTGCAGGGTGCTGCCCGTCTGCGTTATACGGATGGTCGTATCGGCCGCATCACCTATGCGGCGAAGGCCGGCCATGCTTTCTCGGCGATCGGCAAGCTGCTCATCGGGCGCGGGGAGATCAATCGGACGGAGATTTCGATGCAGGCGATCCGTGCCTGGCTGGCGCGCAATCCCGAGAGCGTCGACGAAGTATTATGGCATAACCGCTCTTATATTTTTTTCCGCGAAGCGCCGGTTGCCGATCCACAGGCAGGCCCGATCGCGGCCGCCAAGGTGCCGCTTCTCGCCGGGCGCGCGCTTGCGGTCGACCGGATGATCCATACCTTCGGCTTTCCTTTTTTCCTTCGCGCCGAAAGTCTCACCCATCTCGACCAAGGCCGCCCGTTCCACCGGCTGATGCTGGCGCTCGATACCGGCTCGGCGATTATCGGGCCGGCGCGGGGTGATATCTTCACCGGCTCGGGGGACATGGCCGGGGAAAGTGCCGGCACCGTCCGCAACGAGGCCGATTTCACCATCCTCATTCCCAATGCCGCCGCCGGAAGATTCGACTGATGGCCAGGGATCGCAAGCTGAGCGCGGATGAGAGGATC
The DNA here is from genome assembly GCF_057653455.1 of Rhizobium sp. CB2179. Lineage (NCBI taxonomy): Bacteria > Pseudomonadati > Pseudomonadota > Alphaproteobacteria > Hyphomicrobiales > Rhizobiaceae > Rhizobium > Rhizobium sp. CB2179. The sequence goes on from NZ_CM172781.1 coordinate 4,520,427, forward strand.
CTCTGGGGCAAGGTTGCCCGCAGCACCCGGCCGATGCCCGGCAAGGCGGGGGCGTTGACCGAACTCGACGCCTTTCTTGCCGAGGCCGAGGCGGCGGCCGAACGGGAACAGGAAAAGCAGACGCCAGCCACACCCACGCCGCTGCAGGCGACAGCACCGTCAACGGCGAAGCCATCGGCCGGGGTGCATCATCCGCTGGAAAAGCCGGTCAAGCGGAAGATCGCCAAGGGCCGGCTGGCGCTCGAAGCGCGGATCGACCTGCACGGGTTGGTGCAGAGCCAGGCTCATGCCATCCTTCTCGATTTCCTGATCCGCGCCCATGAGCGCGGCATGCGCCATGTGCTGGTCATTACGGGCAAGGGCAGCTCCATGGGCAGCGAGGGTGCGCTGAAGCGGGCGGTGCCTCTCTGGTTCTCGAAGCCGGAATTCCGTTACCTGATCTCCTCCTATGAGTCGGCCGCACAGCATCATGGCGGTGAGGGCGCGCTCTACATTCGCCTGTCGCGGCGGCATGGGGAAAGGCCATGACACCCTTCGGAGAGGCGGTTCGCAGGCTGAGAGCGCGCAAGGGCGTCTCGCAGAAGGAGATGGCGGAGGCACTGAATGTCTCCCCCGCCTATCTCTCGGCGCTCGAACATGGAAAGCGTGGTTTGCCGACATTCGATCTGCTGCAGCGCATCGCCGGCTATTTCAACATCATCTGGGATGAGGCTGAGGAACTGTTCCTGCTCGCCCGCTCGTCCGACCCGCGCGTCGTGATCGACACCTCCGGACTGCCCCCCGAATATACCGAATTTGCCAACCGGCTGGCCCGGCGGATTCGCAACCTTGACAGTGCAGAGATAGGCCGGCTATCGGCTCTTCTCGAAAATGGCGGCAAAGGCGACGGAAAAGCGTCATAATCCCCTGTTTTATGCCTTGTTTTAGGGGCTTGCCATTGGGAAGTGGGTTCAAAAAACCTATATACGAGAGTGAAGAAAGCCGGTGATTCGCAAGGCGCGCCGCAGCTTTACGACAACAGGGAAAATCTCGACAGAATGAGCGATACATCCGCGACGGAAAACGGCGTAAGCACCGAATATGGCGCAGATTCCATCAAGGTTCTGAAGGGCCTCGATGCCGTGCGCAAACGCCCCGGCATGTATATCGGCGATACCGACGACGGCTCCGGCCTGCATCACATGGTCTATGAAGTCGTCGACAACGCGATCGACGAAGCGCTTGCCGGCCATGCCGACATCGTCACGGTGACCCTCAATCCGGATGGCTCGGTAACCGTCACCGACAATGGTCGCGGCATCCCGACGGACATCCACACCGGCGAAGGCGTGTCGGCTGCCGAAGTCATCATGACGCAGCTTCATGCCGGCGGTAAGTTCGACCAGAATTCCTACAAGGTTTCCGGCGGCCTGCACGGCGTCGGCGTCTCCGTCGTCAACGCGCTGTCCGTCTGGTTGAAGCTGAAGATCCGCCGTCACGACAAGATCCATGAAATGAGCTTCACCCATGGCGTGGCCGATGCTCCACTGAAGGTTACGGGCGACGCGCCGAATGAGACCGGCACGGAAGTGAGCTTCATGCCGAGCACCGGCACCTTCACCATGACGGAGTTCGACTACGGCACGCTGGAGCATCGCCTTCGCGAGCTCGCCTTCCTGAATTCAGGCGTCCGCATCCTGCTGACCGACAAGCGCCATTCCGACATCAAGCAGGAAGAGCTGCGTTATGACGGTGGCCTCGAGGCTTTCGTCGCCTATTTGGACCGCGCCAAGAAGTCGCTCGTCGACAAGCCGGTTGCCATCCACGGCGAAAAGGACGGCATCACCGTTGAAGTCGCGATGTGGTGGAACGACAGCTATCATGAGAACGTGCTCTGCTTCACCAACAACATCCCTCAACGCGACGGCGGCACGCATATGGCCGGCTTCCGCGCGGCGCTGACGCGCCAGGTCGTTTCCTATGCCGACAGTTCCGGCATCACCAAAAGGGAAAAGGTAACGCTGCAGGGCGAAGATTGCCGCGAAGGCCTGACTGCGGTTCTGTCGGTCAAGGTGCCGGATCCAAAATTCTCCTCGCAGACCAAGGATAAGCTCGTTTCCTCGGAAGTCCGTCCTGTTGTCGAAAGTCTCGTCAACGAGGCGCTGAGCACCTGGTTCGAAGAACATCCGAGCGAAGCCAAAATCCTCGTCGGCAAGGTCGTCGAGGCCGCCGCCGCACGCGAAGCGGCCCGCAAGGCCCGCGAGTTGACCCGCCGCAAGGGCGCACTCGATATCGCTTCGCTGCCGGGCAAGCTTGCTGACTGCTCCGAGCGTGATCCGACAAAATCCGAAGTCTTCCTCGTCGAGGGCGATTCTGCCGGCGGCTCGGCCAAGCAGGGCCGCTCGCGCGAGAACCAGGCGATCCTGCCGCTGCGCGGCAAGATCCTGAACGTCGAACGCGCCCGTTTCGACAAGATGCTGTCGAGCCAGGAAATCGGCACATTGATCACCGCGCTTGGTACCGGCATCGGCAAGGACGAGTTCAATGTCGAAAAGCTGCGCTACCACAAGATCATCATCATGACCGACGCCGATGTCGACGGCGCCCATATCCGCACCCTGCTGCTGACCTTCTTCTTCCGCCAGATGCCGCAACTGATCGAGCGCGGTCATCTCTATATCGCCCAGCCGCCGCTCTATAAGGTCTCGCGCGGCAAGTCGGTGCAGTATCTGAAGGACGAGAAGGCGCTGGAAGAATATCTCATCAGCCAGGGCCTGGAAGATGCTTCGCTGAGGCTCGGTAGCGGCGAAGTTCGCGCCGGCCAGGATCTGCGCGAGGTCATCCTCGATGCTCTGCGTATGCGCGCGCTGCTCGACAATCTCCATTCGCGCTACAATCGTTCCGCCGTCGAACAAGCGGCGATTGCCGGCGCCCTCAATGCCGAGCTCGCCAGCGACCCGGCCAGAGCGCTGGCGCTGGCAAACGAAGTGGCTGGGCGCCTCGACATCATCGCCGAGGAAACCGAGCGCGGCTGGCGGGGCGATGTGACAACCGATGGCGGTCTGCGCCTCGAGCGCATGGTCCGCGGCGTCAGGGAACTCGTCGTGCTCGATATGGCGCTGATCGGTTCCTCGGATGCCCGTCACATCGACCAGCTGACGGCACGCCTCAAGGAAATCTATCAGACGCCGCCGTCGCTGCATCGCCGCGAAGGCGACGTCGAAATCTCCGGCCCGCGTGCCCTGCTCGACGCGATCTTCGCAAGCGGGCGCAAGGGTCTCACCATGCAGCGCTACAAGGGTCTTGGCGAGATGAATGCCGAGCAGCTCTGGGAAACGACGCTCGATCCGAACGTTCGCTCGCTGCTGCAGGTCAGGGTCAACGACGCCACCGACGCCGATGGTCTCTTCGCCCGCCTGATGGGTGACGAAGTCGAGCCGCGGCGCGAATTCATCCAGGAGAATGCGCTGAGCGTTGCAAACCTCGATATCTAATTGATATTTCAAAATAAATGGCCCCGCTATCTTTAGGATGGCGGGGCTTTCGTTTGCCCGATATCTGCTTGGCCTTTGGCTTCGCTCAATTCGCGACGAAGCGGCCGTTGAAGGCGACCTCGGAGAGCGGCTTGCGCTGGCTGGGGAATTCGCGTGCCTGATTGCGTTCGGAAAGAACGCTCTTATCGGCCAGCCGGCCGACGGCGACACCTGCTTCGACCCGGTATCCCTCGGGAATGGCGAAAGCCTGGCTGATCTCCTCATGTTTGATGCCGCCCATGCCATGGGCATAAAGGCCGGAGAGGCGCGCCTGGATCGCCAGATGCCCCCATGCCGCACCGGCATCGAAGGAATGGGTGTAGCTCGGCTTTTCCTCAGCCGAGCCGGCAGCCCCGGTGAAGGTGCGCGACACGACGAAGATCAGCGCTGATGCATTCCTGGCCCATTCCTGGTTGGAATCGTTGAGCAAAGCGACGAATTTCTCCCAATGCTCCGAACCCTTGAGGCCATAGATGAAGCGCCAGGGCTGGTGGTTGGCCGAGGACGGCGCCCAATGGGCGGCGTCGAGCAGACCGAGTAGCTGCGCCTCCTCGATGATTTCGCCGGTGAAGGCGCGCGGCGACCAGCGGTCAAGAAACATCGGATCGACCGGATATTCGGATTCGCGACTATTGCTCTTCGTCATGCTTGTTCCAGGGTTTGCAGAAAATTTGGATCGGGGGCTGGGCTTAGTCCGTCCAGACGATGTCGAGTTCTTCGCGGAAGGCGAAGCGCTTTAGATGATCGCCGATGACGTGCTGCATCCTTTCCTGTTGCGAGGAATCGACGACGGAAAGTGTCAAGGTCAGCGCCGCATCGTCGGCCGCAAACGTTACCTCGGCCGTATCGCTGAACGGCACCCGGCCCTTCAGAGGATCAAAATCGACGCTGAACTTGTGGCTCCAGTGTTTGCAGAGCTGCTGCAGGTAGCGGCTTGCATGTTCGGTCCGCACGACGGCCTTCGAGAGATGCATTTCGAACTCCACGTCATTTTGTATAGCAGAGACATATTTCCTGCTTCACCGGCTTGGCAAGCACAGCATCGTCGCAGTTGGGGTGTACAGACTGTCTCCATAAAAGCGGCCTCACGCCGGCCCCGAAGCAGGATAATAAACCGTTTAGTCAATCGATTGGGGGAGTTGCGCATGCTGGTGAACGGAAAATGGACGGAAGACTGGCAGCCCGTTCAGGCAAAGGACGAAAAGGGCGGCTTCGTCCGCCAGACCTCAAGTTTCCGCAATTGGGTGACCCCGGATGGCAGCGCCGGGCCGACTGGCGAGGGCGGCTTTGCAGCCAGGGCCGGCCGTTACCATCTTTATGTCGCCTATATCTGCCCCTGGGCCTCACGTACCCTGATCGGCCGCAAGCTCAAGGGCCTGGACGACGTCATCTCCGTCTCGGTCGTTGAACCGCTGCTGGGCAAGCAGGGCTGGCGCTTCGGCGATTATCCCGGCGCGACGAAGGATCACGTCAACGGCGTAACCTATATGCATGAAATCTATACCGGGGCAGCACCCGATTTCACCGGCCGGGCGACCGTGCCGGTTCTCTGGGACAGAGAGAGAAAGGCCATCGTCAACAATGAATCCGCCGATATCCTGCGTATGCTGAACAGCGGCTTCGGTGGTCTGGCAAAAAATCCGATCGATCTTTACCCGGCGGAGAGACGCACCGAGATCGATGCTTTCAACGATCGCATCTATCCCGATCTCAACAACGGCGTCTACCGCGCCGGTTTCGCCACCACGCAGATCGCCTATGAAGAGGCTTTTGCCGATGTTTTTTCCTGCCTCGACTGGGTCGAGCGGCAATTCGAGGGCCGGTCTTTTCTGTTCGCCGATCATCCCACCGAGAGCGATATCCGGCTTTTCGTAACGCTGGTGCGCTTCGACGTCGCCTATCACGGCATCTTCAAATGCAATCTGCGCCGGCTTTCCGACTATGCCAAGCTGCGCGCTTTCTGCCGCCGCATGCTGGATTGGCCGGGCATCGGTGAAACGGTGAACCTCGATCATATCAAGCGCGGCTACTATTCGATCGAAAGCCTCAATCCGACGAAGATCATTCCCTCCGGCCCGGATCTGACGGAAATTTTTAGAGCATGATGCCGAAAGATACGGGCGGTTTTCGGCAGAAAATCATCCGAATCGCGGCAAAGCCGTACCGCTTCCCGGCAAAGCCGTAATGACACCGATGAATAATTCGTTCATAGGTGGCTGCAAATCCGTTTTCGATGAGGAGGAAATTCCATGAAGCTGATGCGTGTTGGCGAAGCAGGCAGTGAAAAACCAGCACTTCTCGATGCCGATGGCAAGATCCGCGATCTCTCCGGTCATGTCGCCGATATCGGCGGTGAAGCGATCGGACCGGCAGGCCTTGCAAAGATAGCGGCGATCGATCCGAAGAGCCTTCCGGAAATCGCACCCGGCCGCATCGGCGCCTGCGTCGCGGGCACTGGCAAGTTCATCTGCATCGGCTTGAATTATTCGGATCATGCTGCCGAAACCGGTGCGACCGTGCCGCCCGAGCCGATCATCTTCATGAAAGCGACATCCGCAATCGTTGGACCGAACGACAATGTCGTCATTCCCCGCGGTTCGGAAAAGACCGATTGGGAAGTTGAGCTCGGCGTCGTCATCGGCAAAACCGCCAAATATGTGACGGAAGCCGAAGCGCTGGATTATGTCGCCGGTTATTGCGTCTCCAATGACGTTTCCGAGCGCGCTTTCCAGACCGAGCGGTCTGGTCAGTGGACCAAGGGCAAATCCTGCGACACCTTTGGCCCGATCGGCCCCTGGCTCGTGACCAAGGACGAAATTGCCGAACCGCAGAACCTCGGCATGTGGCTGACGGTCAACGGCCAGAAGATGCAGAACGGCTCGTCGAAAACGATGGTTTACGGGGTTGCGTTTCTCGTCTCCTACCTCAGCCAGTTCATGTCGCTGCATCCCGGTGACGTGATCTCCACCGGCACGCCTCCGGGCGTCGGCATGGGCCTCAAGCCGCCGCGTTATCTCAAGGCCGGCGACGTGGTCGAACTCGGCATCGAAGGTCTCGGCACGCAGAAGCAGACTTTCGTAGCGGATCGTTAATAACGCTTCCTGCTGAGAAACTTAAGTTTTCAGGTCGATTATGATGCCGGAGATCAATTCTCCGGCATTTTTTGTGTGGGTCTGGTTCGTCAATGTTGCTGTGCAACAAAAAACTGTTAGTCTGCGCTACGTGCCCGCGTTACGAAAAGAGTCGATGCCTTTCAATCGGTGTTATCTTTTCGATAGAGAAAGGTGGCGCCTTCCATGTTTTATCAGCTTTATGAATTGAACCATGCCGCCATGGCGCCGTTTCGCGCCGCGGCAGATATCATGCGATTTGCCTATGCCAATCCGCTGAATCCGTTCTCCCATACGCCGTTCGGCCGGACGATGGCGGCAAGTCTCGAAATGTTCGAACGCACGACGCGCCGCTATGGCAAGCCGGAATTCGGATTGAAGCAGACGACGATCGGTGAAAAGACGGTTTCCGTCCGCGAAGAGGTTGTCTGGTCGCGACCCTTCTGCAATCTTCTGCATTTCGCCCGCGGTATTCCAGCCGCCCGCGGCAATGACCCACGCATCCTGATCGTCGCGCCGATGTCCGGCCACTATGCCACGCTGCTGCGCGGCACGGTCGAGGCGCTGCTGCCGAGTGCCGATATCTACATCACCGACTGGATCGACGCTCGCATGGTGCCGATGACGGAAGGCACGTTCGATTTCGACGATTACGTCGACTACGTCATCGAGATGCTGCATTTCCTCGGTCAGGACACGCATGTCATCGCCGTCTGTCAGCCTTCCGTTCCGGTGCTGGCAGCCGCTGCCGTGATGGAGGAAGCCAGGGATCCGCTTTCGCCGGCGTCGATGACGCTGATGGGCGGCCCGATCGACACGCGCATCAACCCGACGGCGGTCAATAAGCTCGCCCAGGAGCGGTCGCTGCAGTGGTTCTCCGACAACGTCATCATGAACGTGCCCTGGCCGCAGCCGGGCTTCATGCGCCCGGTCTATCCGGGATTCCTGCAGCTTTCGGGCTTCATGTCGATGAATCTTGATCGCCACCTCGTGGCGCACAAGGAATTCTTCATGCATCTCGTGAAGAACGACGGCGAGCCGGAAAGACATCGCGATTTCTACGATGAATATCTCGCTGTCATGGATCTGACCGCCGAATTCTATCTGCAGACGGTGGAGGAAGTCTTCATCAAGCATTCGCTGCCGAAGGGCGAACTGATGCATCGCGGCAAACGCGTCGATCCGGCGGCAATTCGTAACGTGGCGCTGCTGACCGTCGAAGGTGAGAATGACGATATCTCAGGTGTCGGCCAGACAAAGGCGGCGCAGACTATCTGCGTGAACATTCCCGAAGATATGCGCATGCACTATCTCCAGCCGGATGTCGGCCATTATGGTGTTTTCAACGGCTCGCGTTTCCGCCGCGAGATCGCGCCGCGCATCATCGATTTCGTCCGAAAGCATTCCCGTTCCGCCGTCAAGCCTCCGATCCCGCGTGTCATCAAGGGCGGCCGGACGGGCTGAATCAGGGGCAGCTGAATTAGCAAAACGAATTCAAGGCTTTGTCCGATTTCGCGGGCAATCGTCTTGAAGGCGCTTATTGCGGTTACCACATCGATTTCAGCGTTCGGTATTCTGCCGGGCGCGGAAAGCGAGGGATACCCGCACGATGAACCAGTCAGCATTGCTTCGACCGGATTGGACTCCGGCTACCATTGCCCTGATGATTCTCGGCTTCATGGTTTTCTGGCCTCTGGGTCTTGCCATGCTTGCCTACATCATCTTCGGCGACCGTCTGCGCGGCTTCAAGCGTGACGTCAACCAGGCGACCGATGGCTTCTTCGCCTCCTGCCGCCGCCCGCATGGCCGTCACCGCCCACACTTCTCGACCGGCAACGGCGCCTTCGACGACTGGCGTAAGGCCGAACTCGACCGGATGGAGGAAGAGCGCCGCAAGCTTGACGAAATGCGCGAGGAATTCGACTCGTATCTGCGCGAGCTCCGCCGGGCCAAGGATCAGGAAGAGTTCGACCGCTTCATGCGCGACCGCAGGAACGCCAAGCGCGATGACAACGGCCCGGTCGCCGAATATCAGACGCCGTAAACGCCTGAACGATGAAATGATGACCGGCATCTGTCGATGCCGGTTTTTCCATGTCTGCCCTTCCGCCGATCATTTAGATTTGCCGGCGAATCGTATAGAAAACACGCATGTTCTCGCTTCTGAAAACAATGTCGAAGGCGCGAAAGCCGGCTCCGCCCGAAATGCGGACGCTCGATGTCGCCGGCCGGCTCATGCCGCTGACGATCAAGCAGCACGACCGGGCGACACGAATCACGCTGCGCATCGAGCCGGGTGGCCGCGCCTTGAAGATGACGGTGCCGAAAGGCCTTGCCGCGCGCGAGGTCAATGCCTTCCTCGACCGTCATCAGGGGTGGCTGCTCACCAAGCTTGCCAAGTTTTCGACCGATACCGGCCTGCGTGACGGCGGCGAAATCCTCCTTCGCGGCGTTTCCCATCGCATCCAGCATAGCGGCAGCTTGCGCGGGCTGACGGAGGCGGTTTCAATAGACGGCAGGCCGGTGCTGCGCGTCAGCGGCATGCCGGAACATGTCGGACGGCGCATTGCGGCCTTTCTCAAGAAAGAGGCGCGTGCCGATCTCGCAAGACTGGCGACGATGCACGCCGCAGCGATCCGGGCGCCGATCCGCTCGATCTCGATGAAGGATACTCGCAGCCGCTGGGGCTCGTGTTCGTCGGAGGGAAATCTGAGCTTTTCATGGCGCATCGTCATGGCGCCGCCGTCGGTGATCGATTATCTCGCCGCCCACGAGGTCGCCCATCTCAAGGAAATGAACCACGGCCCGCACTTCTGGGCCCTCTGTGGCAAACTTTGCCCCGGCATGGACGAGGCGAAATCCTGGCTCAAGCGGCATGGCAGCCAGTTGCACGCGATCGATTTCGACTAGCGCATAAACTCGAATATCGGAATCGATTTTTCGGAAAGGATTACGCGCAGATTTAAAGTGATAGAGCTTCTCTAGGGCGTCCTTTGGACGCGCGGCGCTCTGGCCGAGAGCCGCGCTAAATTCAGCGTCCGTCGCAAATTGGCTCGACTCTTTCTGCATTTCGTGTCACTTCGCTGCCATGAGACCGGATATCAAGATCTGTGGCTTGAAGACGCCCGACGCTGTCGATCGCGCGCTGAAACGCGGCGCGACCCATATCGGTTTTATCTTCTTCGAAAAGAGCCCGCGCTATATCGAGCCGGACCTGGCGGCAAAACTGGCCGAACCTGCGCGTGGCAAGGCGAAAATCGTCGCCGTCGTCGTCGATCCGACCAATGACGAACTCGACGAGATCGTGTCGATATTGAAGCCGGATATGCTCCAGCTTCACGGCAACGAGAGCCCCGAACATGTGCTGACCATAAAGGCGGTCTATGGTCTGCCTGTGATGAAGGTCTTTTCGGTCCGCACGGCAGACGACCTGAAGCGCGTCGAGGCCTATATCGGCATCGCCGACCGTTTCCTCTTCGACGCCAAAGCGCCGAAGGGTTCGGAACTGCCTGGCGGCAACGGTATTTCCTTCGATTGGAGCCTTCTCAGCTGGCTTGACGGCAGCGTCGACTACATGCTTTCCGGCGGGCTGAACAAGGACAATGTCGCCGAGGCGCTTTTCGTCACCAAGGCACCGGGTATCGACGTCTCCTCGGGTGTCGAAACTGCGCCTGGCGTGAAGAGCGTCGCGAAGATCGATGAATTTTTTGACGCGGTCGAAAAGGCGAATGCGCCGATGATGGCCTCAGGGAGTTGAGAGTGAACGAGACGCCTAAACCGAATTCCTTCCGTTCCGGCCCCGATGAAGATGGCCGTTTCGGCATATATGGCGGTCGTTTCGTCGCCGAAACACTCATGCCGCTGATCCTGGATCTGCAGGACGAGTGGAACAGGGCGAAGAACGATCCGGCATTCCAGGCCGAATTGAAGCATCTCGGCGCGCATTATATCGGCCGCCCGAGCCCGCTCTATTTCGCCGAGCGGCTGACGGCCGAACTCGGCGGCGCGAAGATCTATTTCAAGCGCGAGGAGCTGAACCATACCGGCTCGCACAAGATCAACAACTGCATCGGCCAGATCCTGCTCGCCAAGCGCATGGGCAAGACCCGCATCATCGCCGAAACCGGGGCCGGCCAGCACGGCGTCGCCTCCGCGACCGTGGCCGCCCGCTTTGGCCTTCCCTGCGTCGTCTATATGGGCGCCACCGACGTCGAGCGTCAGGCGCCGAACGTTTTCCGCATGAAACTGCTCGGCGCGGAAGTCAAACCGGTCACCGCAGGCAGTGGCACGCTCAAGGACGCCATGAACGAGGCGCTTCGCGACTGGGTCACCAATGTCGAAGATACCTATTACCTGATCGGAACGGCCGCCGGTCCGCATCCCTATCCGGAGATGGTCCGCGATTTCCAGTCGGTGATCGGTATCGAAGCGAAGGAGCAGATGCTGGCGGCCGAAGGCCGTCTTCCGGATCTGGTCATCGCTGCCGTCGGCGGCGGCTCGAACGCCATCGGCATTTTCCATCCTTTTCTGGATGATCCCTCTGTCAAGATCGTCGGCGTCGAAGCCGGCGGCAAGGGTCTGCAGGGCGACGAACATTGCGCCTCGATCACCGCCGGTTCGCCGGGCGTGCTGCACGGCAACCGCACCTACCTGCTGCAGGATGGTGACGGTCAGATCAAGGAAGGCCATTCGATTTCGGCCGGCCTCGATTATCCCGGCATCGGCCCCGAACATTCCTGGCTGAACGATACCGGCCGCGTCGACTATGTGCCGATCATGGACCACGAAGCGCTCGAGGCTTTCCAGACCCTGACCCGCCTCGAAGGCATCATCCCGGCGCTCGAGCCCTCGCATGCGATTGCCGAGGTCATCAAGCGGGCACCGACGATGGGCAAGGACGAGATCATCCTAATGAACCTCTCCGGCCGCGGCGACAAGGATATCTTCACCGTCGGCAAGCTTCTGGGAATGGGACTATAAGACATGACCGCACGCATGGACAAACGCTTTGCCGAGCTGAAGGCCGAGGGCCGTCCGGCGCTTGTGACCTATTTCATGGGCGGCGATCCTGACTACGACACCTCGCTTGGCATCATGAAGGCGCTGCCGGAGGCGGGCTCAGACATTATCGAGCTCGGCATGCCCTTTTCCGATCCGATGGCCGACGGCCCGGCGATCCAGCTGGCCGGCCAGCGCGCGCTGAAAGGCGGCCAGACGCTGAAGAAGACGCTGCAGCTGGCGGCCGATTTCCGCAAGACCAACGATGCGACGCCGATCGTGATGATGGGTTACTACAACCCGATCTATATTTACGGCGTCGAGAAATTCCTCGACGACGCACTCGCCGCCGGCATCGACGGCCTGATCGTCGTCGACCTGCCGCCCGAGATGGATGACGAACTCTGCATTCCGGCGATCCGCAAGGGCATTAATTTCATTCGCCTGGCGACGCCGACGACCGATGAGAAGCGCCTGCCGAAGGTATTGAAGAACACCTCCGGCTTCGTCTACTACGTCTCGATGAACGGCATCACCGGTTCGGCGCTGCCCGATCCGTCGCTGGTTTCGGGCGCGGTCGAGCGCATCAAGCAGCATACCAGCCTGCCCGTCTGCGTCGGCTTCGGCGTCAAGACGGCGGAACATGCAAAGGTCATCGGCGGTTCGGCCGACGGCGTCGTCGTCGGCACCGCGATCGTCAATCAGGTCGCGACCAGCTTGACGCATGACGGAAAGGCAACGGCGGACACCGTTCAGGCCGTTTCCACGCTGGTGCGTGGCCTTTCCACGGGAACACGTTCGGCGCGCCTTGTTGCTGCCGAATAGTTTGCCCACATTGGAAAAAAGCATGTCGCGCAAAAGTGTGCAGCCGTTTTGCGGCAACGACATGCGGAAAACTAGGACCTAAAGCGTGGCAGATCGCGACGCGCTTTAGACTATCAGGAGTATTCGAGTTGAACTGGATCACCAACTACGTTCGCCCGCGGATCAATTCCATGCTGGGCCGTCGCGAAGTGCCGGAGAACCTCTGGATCAAGTGCCCGGAAACGGGCGAGATGGTCTTCCACAAGGACCTGGAAGGCAACAAATGGGTCATTCCGGCGTCCGGTTATCACATGAAGATGCCGGCCAAGGCCCGCCTGGCCGATCTTTTCGACAATGGCGAGTTCGAATCGCTGCCGCAGCCGAAGGTCGCGCAGGATCCGCTGAAGTTCCGCGATTCGAAGAAATATAGCGATCGCCTGCGCGACAGCCGCCTGAAGACCGAACAGGAGGATACGATTCTCGCTGGTGTCGGAAAGGTGCAGGGACTGAAACTCGTGGCCGTCGTGCACGAATTCAACTTTATCGGCGGTTCGCTCGGCATGGCCGCCGGCGAGGCGATCGTCAAGGCTTTCGAGCGTGCGACGGCTGAAAAGTGCCCGCTGGTGATGTTCCCCGCTTCCGGCGGCGCGCGCATGCAGGAAGGCATCCTGTCGTTGATGCAGTTGCCGCGCACGACGGTTGCCGTCGACATGCTGAAGGAATCCGGCCAGCCCTATATCGTCGTGCTGACCAATCCGACAACGGGTGGCGTCACGGCCTCCTATGCCATGCTTGGCGATATTCATCTGGCAGAACCCGGCGCCGAAATCGGCTTTGCCGGCAAGCGCGTGATCGAGCAGACTCTGCGTGAAAAACTGCCCGAAGGCTTCCAGACCTCCGAATACCTGCTGGAGCATGGTATGGTCGATATGGTCGTCAAACGTCACGATATTCCGGAAACGCTGGCGCGCCTCTTGAAGATCCTGACCAAGAAGCCGGTTTCTGCGGCGAACGATATGAATAGCGGCGCGATTGCTCTGGCGGCAAGCGCCTGATAACCGACAAGCAGGCGGGGTGCCGAATTGATACCCAGAGGCCAAACCGCGGTGAGTGAGGCAGCACAGGAGATCGACAAGCTCATGGGATTGCATCCCAAGGGTTTTGATCTGTCTCTCGATCGCATCACCCGTCTTCTCGATGTGCTCGGCAATCCGCACAGGAAACTGCCGCCGGTGATCCATGTCGCCGGCACCAATGGCAAGGGGTCCGTCACCGCCTTCTGCCGCGCTTTGCTCGAAGCCGGCGGCTACAGCGCTCATGTCCACACTTCACCGCATCTGGTCAATTGGCACGAGCGTTATCGCATTGGTGTCAAGGGTGGACGCGGGCAGCTTGTCGATGACGCCGTCTTTGCCGAGGCCGTGCGTCGCGTGGCCGCTGCCAATGCAGGACAGCACATCACCGTCTTCGAAATCCTGACGGCGGTCACCTTCATCCTGTTTTCCGAACATCCGGCCGATGCCGCGATCCTCGAAGTCGGTCTCGGCGGCCGGTTCGACGCCACCAATGTCATTTCCGATCCGGCCGTCTCAGTGATCATGCCGATTTCGCTGGATCACCAGCCCTATCTCGGCGACAGGGTCGAGCTGATCGCGGCCGAAAAGGCCGGCATCATGAAGCCGGGATTTCCCGTTGTCATCGGTCATCAGGAATATGACGCAGCTCTCGACGTGCTGATGTCGACGGCCGAACGGCTGCATTGCCCGAGCGCCGTCTTCGGGCAGGATTTCATGGCGCATGAGGAATATGGCCGGCTCGTCTACCAGGACGAGTTCGGTCTTGCCGACCTGCCGCTGCCGCGCCTTCCCGGCCGGCATCAATATGCCAATGCCGCTGCCGCCATTCGGGCCGTCAAGGCGGCGGGTTTTACCGTCACCGAGACGATGATGGAAAAGGCGATGGGTTCGGTCGAATGGCCGGGCCGGCTGCAGCGTCTGAGCGAGGGCCGGCTGCTGTCGCATGCGCCCGCCGGCGCCGAGATCTGGATCGATGGCGGGCATAATCCGGGTGCCGGCGAAGTGATCGCCGAAGCCATGGCCAATTTCGAGGAGCGCCAGTCTCGGCCACTTTTTCTGATTATCGGCATGATCAACACCAAGGATCCGGTCGGCTATTTCAAGGCCTTTGCCGGCTTGGTCGAGAAGATATTCTGCGTGCCGATCCGCGGCAGTGAAGCGATGATCGACCCGGTGATCTTGTCGAATGCCGCCTATGATGCCGGCTTGGTTGCCGAACCGATGTCGACGGTCGGGGATGCGCTGGAAGCGATAAAAGCCGTCGTCGATCCGGAGGCATTGCCGCCGCGCATCCTGGTCGGCGGCTCTCTCTATCTTGTTGGCGATGTGCTTGCCGACAACGGCACGCCCCCGAAATGAAGGCCGCGAAATGAAAAAGCCCGGTCGAACCGGGCTTTTTCGTCAAGTAATATAAGTTGGCCGATATCAATCAGGCGGCGCTCGAAATCCAGTTCGACAGAGCCGTCTTCGGCTTTGCGCCGACAGAGATATCGGCAACTTCGCCGCCCTTGAAGATTGCAAGGGTCGGAATGGAGCGCACACCGAACTGTGCAGCGAGTTCCGGGTTCTCATCGATGTTCAGCTTGGCGACCTTGACCTTGCCTTCCATCTCGACGGCGATTTCTTCGAGACTCGGAGCAATCATCTTGCACGGGCCACACCATTCGGCCCAGAAATCGACGACGACGGGTTCTGCGGATTCCAGAACTTCCGACTGGAAGTTATTGATATCGACTTTCACGGTAGCCATGCGCTGCTCCTTTAACGGAATTGGGTGTTGAACCACATGTGATGGTGCGGTGCCGAATTTTCAATGTCCGGTATTTCACTTTGTCTTGACCGCTGCAAGCGCCAAACCGAGCGCTTTTTCGCTCAGCGTGAAGAGTGAGGCGTTCTCGGTATAGACAAGCATGCAATCGATACGCCTATCAGCATAGAGTGGCGTCAGGATCTCGCGATAGATCGCCAGCTGCGCCCGGTGCGCGAAGGGGATAGCCTCCTCTGTTGCCGGCGGCACCCGATTGGTCTTGTAGTCGAGAATGACGACGCGATCGGCAAGGACGGCAAGACGGTCGATGCGGCCGGAGACGGCATAGCGCCGATCTTCGAGCGTCAATGTTCCCATGATCGAAACTTCTGGCTGGGCCTGCGCACCGAGGACGGCCTGCAGACCTTCCTCGTCCAATAGTTTCAGAACCGAATCGACAAGCTTGCGCCGTTCGGCTTCCGGCCAGAATCGAGCTGCCCGTTCAGCATAACGGCTGGCCGCATCAGGTCGCTCCGCAAGTGGAATTTCGGGAAGCGCCTGCAGCATGCGATGGATCAGCCTGCCTTTCTCCAGTGAACGATCGCTTCGCTCCTTCTCGCCGAACAGCGGCGAAACGACCAGCAGGTTACCCGCGTCTTCATCGATAATCGTCCCGGCGCCGGAAGGACTGAGCGGCCGGGGCAGCTCAGCCTGCGGCGGCAACGGCCGCAACAGGCCGTCCGGCAAGGTCTCCTCGCTGCCGCGCTCTTCGCTGCGGCCGATACGCTCGAAGCTTCGTTCCACCCGCGGCACGCGCCATTTGATGCCCGGCCATTCGCCATCGGGACCGGAGAATGTGGTCGCCTCCACATGCGGATGGTCGTCGCGCAGTGCCGTCGAAATCATCATGTGCCAGGTGTCGTTGTTCACACGCACGCCACGATAGCCGCAGACGACCAGCCGGTCGGCGGCACGCGTCATGGCGACATAGAGCAACCGACGATATTCTTCTTCGGCCAGCATCTGGATACGCGCGGCATCATCCTGGGTCAGCGAATTGGCGAGATCGGAGACAGGAACCCAGACGGGCATCGGCGGTTCGTCGGGGCCGGTCTCGATCAGACGAAGCTTCGGCAGATGGGTATGGGTGAAGGCCTTCGAACCGCCGTCGACGAGGAAAACGATCGGTGCTTCAAGACCCTTGGAGGCATGCACCGTCATGATCCGCACCTCGTTGCGCCCCTTGTCCTGCTCGCGCTTCATCACCGGTGCTTCGAGTTCCAGCGTCGAGATGAAGGATTGCAGCCCGGGAAGGCCGGAGGTCTCGTGGTCGAGCGTGAAGGTCAGGAATTCGTCGAGGATATCGCTGACCTCGGTGCCGAGACGGGCAAGGAATTGCCGCCGCCCGCCGTAGCTGCCCAGCACGCGCGCATAGAAATCGTGAACCGAAAGGCTCCTGGACTGCCGGAGAAACAGCTCCAGCCTCTCGACGGCGGCGCGGAAACGCTCGGTGCCGTCGGCGGCGAAGCTTTTGAGATGGCTCCAGACGCTCTGATTGTCGCCACGCAACGCGGCGACCGCAAAGATGTCGTCCTCCGAAAGGTCGAAAAGCGGGCTCTTGAGCACGGCGGCGAGCGAAAGATCGTCTTCCGGCAGAAGCAGGAAACGGCCGAGCGCCAGCAGATCTTGCACGGCGATATGGCTGGTCAGCACGAGCCTGTCCGCACCGGCGACGGGAATATCGCCGCGCCGCTTCAACGCGCGCGTCAATGCATTGACGAAGGCGTCGCGCTTACGCACCAGCACCAGGATGTCGCCAGCCTCGATCGGGCGCTCCTTGCCTTTGTCGACGATCGTTTCGCGGCCGACGAGACTGCCGATCGAATGGGCGATCCGCCGTGCGAGGATCGCGGCCGGCGCGCTTTCCGGCGTCGCGTCGAAGGGCGCCGTCCAGTCCTCCTCCTTCATCACCGCTTCCGGCGCGACCATCTCCCAGAGGTCGACGGCGCCGGGATGGCCGATGCGGCTGGAGCGATGCACGACCGGTTCGCCGAGCGCGCTGAGGCCGCGCGCGTTCTCGGGTGCCTTGAAAATGTGGTCGACGGCCTCAAGCACGTCGGCGGTCGAGCGGAACGACAGCGGCAGCCGCACGGAGGAAAAACTCTGCCCGCTGTCGGAAACGCGCCGCCGCGTCCGGTCGCTCTCCTCGGAAAAACGCTCGGGTCTCGCCCCCTGGAAGGAATAGATCGACTGCTTTTCGTCGCCGACGGCAAATAGCGTGCGCACGATCGGCCGGGCGCTTTCGCCGGAGAAGAAATCTTCGGCGAGCGACTGGATGACGCTCCACTGGATCGGGCTGGTATCCTGGGCCTCGTCGACGAGGATATGATCGATGCCGCGATCGAGCTTGTAGTGGATCCAGGGGCCGACGCCACTTTTCGTCAGGAGGTCGGCGGTGCGGGTGATCAGGTCCTCGAAATCGAGCTGGCTGCGCTGCTTCTTCAACTCCTCATAGTCGTGATTCAGCCGATCGGCGAGCACGAGCGCCGCATGCGTGGCGCCGTACATCCGCATCAGCTTCAGCCGGTCGCGGCTTGCTGCGACATGCGCGCGGGCGATGGCGATAGCCTCCGCCAGTTGCGGTGCCTCGGCAAGCATGGCCTTGACGAAGAATTGCGAGTCCGCCTTGGGCTCGCCCTTCACGGTCAGAAAGATTTTTTCGAGGATCTCAGCGCGCCTTGCGTCGTCGCGCTCCCGCCCGGTGAGCCTGAGGCCATAGGCAACCTCTTGCGCCTTCGCACCGCCCTTCTGGTCGGCGAGCGAGAGATAAAGCTCCAGCGTGCCGCCCGAAAGCGCGGGCAATGGCCAATATTGCGCCGCGATCCGGTCTTCCGTGTCGCCGGCGGCAAGGCCGAGCCTTTTGCGCAGAACCACTTCGACGCCGCCCTGCTGTTCCGCCGTCGCGGTGAAACGACGAATGGCATTGCGGTTGGCGACGATGTCGCCGAGCAGGTTCTCCAGTCCGGATTCATCGCCGAGATTGAGCACGTAGGCGAATGCCTCGGAAAGGGCGCTGTCTTCGTCAGGCGCCGTTGCCGTCAGCAGCGCCCGGCGCGCATCGGAAAGCAGCGCCACCGCCGCGCGATCGTCGAGAACCGAGAAATGCCCGGCAACGTTGGCCTCCAACGGGAACTGATGCAGCAGTGCCTCGCAAAAGGCATGGATCGTCTGGATCTTCAGTCCGCCGGGTGTCTCCAGCGCCTTGGCAAACAGGCGGCGGGCCTCGGCAAGCTTCAGTCCGTCAGGAGCCATGCCTTCGATCTGTGTGATCCGCCGTCCGAGGTCTTCATCGTCAAGCACCACCCATTCCGCCAGCCGTTCGAAGACGCGGTTCGACATTTCCGACGCTGCGGCCTTGGTGTAGGTCAGGCATAAAATGGCGGAAGGCCGCGCCCCTGATAGCAGCAGCCGGATGACGCGCTGTGTCAGCACATGCGTCTTGCCGGAACCGGCATTGGCCGAGACCCATGCCGAACGCAGCGGATCGGAGGCAATCGCCTGCTGGATCGTCGTCCAGCCGATCCAGGCGCCCGGATCGTCGTCGTTGGGAATGGCGGTCACATCACTCATCGCCGCCGCCCTCTTCGGTTTCGGCCGTCGACCATTCGGAAACGCGGGCGAGATGATCGTAGTCGCCGCCGAAATCGAATTGCTGGGCCGGGATCAGCCGCGAGGTAAAGCCTCTTTCGCTGGATTGCAGCAACCCCACGAATTTGACCAGCTGGTCGATCGATTCGGCGGCGAGATCCATCGCCGATTTCGCCTTGTCGCTGCGGGCAGAACTCTCATTGTTGACGGTATCGACCTGAAAGCGGCTTCCCGGACGCAGACGCACATAGAGAAGGTCCTGCGGCACGAGGCTGCCGGCATCGCGAAAAGCACCGGCGCTCAAGGCCGCCGCTTCAAGCGCAAGCTGTGGATCGAGAAGCACGCGTGCCTGCGCCGGCGAGGGATTGAAGCCGGTCTTGTAGTCGATGATATCGGCCGAGTGTGGCCCCGTGACGTCGATCCGGTCTGCGACGCCGGTGAGCCGGATATTGATCGGCTCCAGCTCCATGCCGCCCCGCACCTCCGTCAGCGTTTTCAGGATGCCATGCCGGCGTCCAGCCTCCCATTCGAGGAAGGCGCGGGCCACCGCGCGAAAGCGCGGCCGCCACACGGCATCGATATGCGGCGGCAGCTTTTCCATGTCGAAAAGCTCGGAAAGGACGTGCTCCATCGCCGCTGCCGCATCCGGCGTGCCGGCGATATGGGCTTCGCGGATGAAACGGTCGATGATCTTGTGGTAGAGCGTTCCGCGTTCGGCCGCCCCTGGATCGCGATTGAACGGGTCGACCGGGTCGAGCCGCAACACACGGCGGGCATAGATGGCATAGGGATCTCGGCGCAGCCGGCCGACTTCACTGAAGGAATAGGATTTCGGCTGCAGCGCCAGCGGCGGTTTCGGCGAGGGGCGCTGCGCCGGCGCCTGAGCATCTCCTCGATCGATGAGAGCGGCCCATTGGAGGAACCGGTTACCGCGTCCCTTCAATTCCGCTTCGAACGCCTCTCCGCCGAGCGCCAGCAGCCGCTGCAGCCAACGCGAGGTGACGGTTGGCGTTGAGCCCTGGCGCAGCGCGCGCGAATAGATCAGATGGCGCGTACCGTTTGCCATCTCGAAATCATGCGCCAGCTGGCCGATGCGCCGCTCCGGCGGCTCGAGGCCGATCTCCGTCTTCATCATGCGCGGAATGAAGGGATTATTGGCGGTCTGTCCCGGCCACGTGCCTTCGTTCAGGCCGCCGAGGATCAACGTATCGACGCTCTGCAGGCGGGCTTCCAGCGTGCCGAAGATGAAGAGCCTCGGATGGCTGAGCGCCCGTGGCTTCACCGCATGACCGGCGGCAAGGGCTGCCATGATGTCGATCCATTGCGGTCCGTCGGCCTCCATCTGGCCGTCCGTGTCGATCACTTCACCAAGCAGGGCGGCGAGGGCGTCTCCCGCTTCGTTCGACCAGAGATCGGCGAGATTGCCGTGCGGATCAACCGCGACCGCTTCAAGCGAACGGCCGGTGCGCTTCGCCCATTCCGACAATGTGAAGCGCGCTGTTCTTCCACGATCTTCCGGCCGCTCCCGCATCAGCGCCGAAGCCAGAGGCTCGGTCGCTTGTGTCACCCGCCGGGCAAGGTCGTATGCGGCGTCGGCGGCCTCGGGCGAAAGCGCTTTTCGCCATTGCGGCGCGTGCCTGTCCAGGGCCTGTTCGGCAAGTTGGTGAGCGAGCAGCGGTTCCAGCGTGCTGATATCCACCTCTGCCACGCCACCGCGCAGTGCCAGCAGCTCGAGCGCCTCGGTAGCGGAAATCAATGCGCCGCGTTCCAGGCCGAAGCGGGCAAGCGGATGTTTGAGCAGCGAGATGATCGCCACCGGATCGCCCGGCCGCAGCGCTGCCTCCAGCAGCAATTGCAGCAAGGTGCCCTGCGGCATGGCCGACAGCGGCGTACCGGCCGAATCGTCGGCGAGGATGCCGAAGCGGGAAAGCTCGGCCATCACCCGCCGCGCAAGATTGCGATCCGGGGTTATGAGTGCTGCCCGGCTCTCGCTGTCCTGTCCCGGTCTTTCCAGCGCCAGCCGGAGCGCGATGGCAATCGCGGTTGCTTCCTCGCGCTCATTGGCGGCTTCAATCAGCGAGACATCAGAGAAGGCCGAAGACAGCGCGCCTGCCGGCAGGTCGTTTTTCCAAGCTCCCCAGTCACTGGTCGCCTCCGCCGGAGCAAGGGCCTGCGACAGGATTTCGGCACGCCGCTCAAGATCGGCCTCCGGTCTGTCGAGGAGCGTGAGGTCGGCCCGCGTCAGCTTCAGCCGCTTGAGCAGCGAAGACAGACCATACTGCGGATGGCTCCGGCTTGCCGGATTGGCATGTTGGCCGGGCGCCGGTTCCGGCGCGACCATCTGCCAGTGCCTTTCGGGCATGGAGAGATCGAGACCTGGAAGCACGATCACGCCTTCCGGCAGATGGGCGACGGCGGCAATGAGATCGGCGGTGGCGGGAACGGAACCCGTCGAACCGGCGATGATGATCGGCCCGGCGGGTTTCGTCGCCGAAAGCCGGCTTGCTTCGGCCCGGAGAATGGCGTTTCTGTGCCGCGCCGGCGAGGATTTGCCGAGTTCGGCCAGCCGCTCGGGCCAGAAGGCGCTGGCGATCTGCAGGAACTCCGCCGTCAACTGCCACCAGGCGGCATAATCGCCGGTATCGAGTTTCGACAGCTCCGACCAGTCAAGATCCTCGGTCTCGATGGAATCGATCAATTCCGCAAGATTGCGGGCGAGCCAGATCGCATCCGCCGGGCTTGCCGGCGCGACGAGCGGCGAGTCCGAGTGGATGTGGCGGACGATCTCCGGCAGCTTGTTTCGCCAGGCGAGGATCAGGCGCGCAAGCTCCAGCAGACGGGCGGTATTCGACAGTGGCTGGGCGAGATCGATCGTTGCCGGCAGCGCCTCGTCGAAATAGCCGCTATCGTCATCGGTTTCGCCGAGCGGGCGGATCATGGGGAGGATCGCCGAGCGGCCGCCGAGCAGGTCGACGAATTCGGAACGCAGCACACGCACGGCGCGCCGGGTCGGCAGGTAGATCGTGACTTTGGCAAGCGATAGCGGATCATCGGCGTCGTGCCGGAAAATCGGCGTCAATCGGCCGTCGCAAAGTGTCGTCGCCAGCGTTTTCAGGAAGGAGAGGCCTGCGGGGATCGTCACGATGCGTGGCTGGTGCCGCTCCGCCATGGCTTACGCAAACGTCCGCAGTCGCCGGATCGTTTCCTCCGCCTCGCCGATCGCGTCGGGCGTGCCGACCGTTAGCCAATGGCCTTCGAGCACCATGCCGAAAAGCCGTCCGCGCGCGATCGCCTTGTCGAAATAGATATTGAGGTTGAAGGCATCCTTCGGTGCATCGTCGAGCAGCGACGGGTTCATGACGATCGCCCCGGCATAGACGACGGGATTGGAGGGATCATCGCGATAACGCGTCAGCCGGCCATCGACCGCGAGACTGAAGTCGTTCTTGCCGTTGTGACCCGTCGTATCCTCGATCCCAACGCAAAGCAGCGCCATATCCATGCGTTCGGCGTCAAAGAATCCGGCTAAGCGTTCTAGGTTCGTCGGCCTCCCCTGCTGTTCGCCGATCCAGAAAAGATCGGCGTTCATGACGAAGATATTGTCGCGGCTAAGCAGCCTCAGCCCCTTCGCCAGGCCGCCGCCGGAATTCATCAGTGCGTCCCGCTCGTCCGATATGACGATGTCGAGGCCGTGATAATTCCCGAGATGGTCGAGCATCTGGTCGGCGTGGTGGTGAACGTTGACGACGGCGCGTTCGATGCCGGCCGCGACCAGGCAATCCAGCGTGTAGTCGATCATCGGCTTGCCGTCGATCTTCACCAGCGGCTTCGGGATCGTATCGGTGATCGGGCGCATGCGGGTTCCGAGACCCGCGGCCAGTACCATGGCTTGTCTGATGGTCATTCTGATCCGGAACTTATGATTCGCTCTGGCCTATTCCAGCCCTTGCGCACCAATCGCGCAAGGGGGCAAGCGTTTCATGCTCGAGCGCGACGTTCAGATAGGCGAGCGTGCGCGGCATGTGTTTCAGATAGCCCGGCTTGCCGTCGCGCTGCAACAAGCGCACCCAAAGACCCGCAAGCTTGCAGTTGCGCTGCGCCGACATGATCGCCCAGGCCTTCATAAATCCGGCTTCGTCGAAACCGCCCTGCGCGCGGCGAAGCCCCAGATAATCATCCATCAGCTGCCGGAAGAGGTCCGGCTCGATCGTTACGCGCGCATCCTGGACGATCGAGGCGAGGTCATAAGCCGTCGGGCCGATCATCGCGTCCTGGAAATCGATGAGGCCGATCCGTTCGACGCCCTTCGCATGCGGTCTCCAGATGATATTTGGCGAGTGGAAGTCGCGCAGCAGTAGGTTCTTCTCGGCCGTTGCGAGCTCGTCGATGAGCGCATCCCAGATCGCTAGATAATCCGCGCGTTCGGCGTCCGTTGCAGGTGCACCCTGGCGCTTCCAGGGCAGGTGCCAGTCGAGCACCAGCCGCACCTCCATCTTCATCGCCGTGCGGCCGAAATCAGGAATATGGTGGACATGGCCCTTTCCAACGGAGATGTCCTGCGGAAATTTCAGGGCGTGCAGTCTGGCCAGGCAGGCAACGCTTTCGCGATAGCGTTCTATAACCGGCTGTCCGTGGGCATCCAGCACGCCGTCGCTGCCGAGATCCTCGATCAGCAGGATACCTTGATCATAATCCACCTTGTAGACTTCGGGCGCCGCAAAACCGTCCTTGCGCAGCGTATCGGCGATCGCAACGAACGGATAAGCGTTTTCGGCAAGATGCGCGACTTTGGGATAGGGTTTGCCGTCGAGAACCGGCGGGCCTTCAGCAAGCGGCGGCCAGTCCATCAGGATGATGCGCTGGTTCCCGGCCTTCGGATAGATCGCCTCATAGGCGCGCAGCGAGGCATCACCGGTCAGAAATCGGCGTTTCGCAGTGGGGTAACCGGCGGTATCAAGGAACTCGCGGATCGCCAGGACGCGGCGGATGCGTGTATTTTGCGCGCCAGCGGCTTCGATCGTTGCCCGGCGGCCGCTGCCTTCATGCGCCAGCGTCAGGGTGATGCGCTCCGCGGGCAGTTCGCTCTCCGCCATCTCAGGCCATTCGACGAGGCAGATACCGTTCTGCAGGGCCTCGTCGAAGCCAAGCTCCGTCAGTTCGGCAGGATCGCCGAGCCGGTAGAGATCGAAATGCGAAACGGCGATGCGCAGATCGTAGGATTGCACCAGCGTGAAGGTCGGGCTCGGGACCTCGAGCCCCTCGTCATCGGCCATGGCGCGCAGGATCGCCCGGGCGAGCGAGGATTTCCCGGCGCCGAGATCGCCTGAA
The DNA here is from genome assembly GCF_057653455.1 of Rhizobium sp. CB2179. Taxonomy (NCBI): domain Bacteria; kingdom Pseudomonadati; phylum Pseudomonadota; class Alphaproteobacteria; order Hyphomicrobiales; family Rhizobiaceae; genus Rhizobium; species Rhizobium sp. CB2179. The sequence goes on from NZ_CM172781.1 coordinate 4,544,650, forward strand.
AGGGCAAGGCAATCGCCGGCCTTCAGCGCCAGCGCCAGGTCTTCACCGAGGCGGATGGTAGCCGCCTCGTCTTTCAGGAAAAGCGAGATCGCATCGCTGGTCGTCATTCGGCGGCGGCGGAATGCGGGACATCGACCGAGGGGATACGGCAGACGACGGTCGTGCCCTTGCCCGGCTCGCTGTCGATCGTCACATCGCCATGATGCAGACTGACGAAGCTGTCGACGATCGAGAGGCCGAGGCCGGCGCCGCCGCGTTTGCCGCTTTTCGCCCCCGTGGCAAACCGGTCGAAGACGGTCGCGATCATGTCAGGTGAGATGCCGGGGCCGCGATCGCTGACGGCGAAGACGAAATCCGTTCCTTCGCGATGGCATTCCAGCGAGATCGAGGTACCTTCGGGCGAGAAATTCGCCGCATTGGACAGAAGCTTCAGAAGGATCTGCTTCAGCCGCTGCGGATCGGCCACGATCGAGCCGAGATAGGCGGGTGCGGTGATTTCAAGCGCGACACCGCTTTCGTGCAGGCGATCTGCGATCTGCATCGAGACGTCGTCGAGCAGGTCGTTGAGATCGATATCCGCATAATTGAGGCGCATGATGCCGGCGTCGACGGTCGCAAGGTCGAGAATATCGTTGACGAGCGTCAACAGAACCGAGGACGAGGTCGAAATGTGGTCGATATATTCGGCCTGCCGTTCGGTAAGCGGCCCGACGCCCGGGGTGCGCAGGAGATCGGTGAAGCCGATGATGTTGGTCAGTGGCGAACGCAGTTCATAGGAAACGTGCTGGACGAAGTCGTTCTTCAGCTCGTCGGCCTTGCGCAACGCTTCGTTTTTCTCGGTCAGCGCGCGCTCGGCACGCACGCTGTCCGTCATGTTGACGAAGGTCAGCATGGTCTGCGCGTTCGGCAGCGGGATGACGGCGTAGTCGAGCACCAGGCCGGAGAAGAGTTCCAGCGTTCCCTGGCCCGAGCGGCGTTCGTCGTCGAAGCTGGTGATCAGCTCGGCGAAGGTCTTCCAGCCGTCCGGCTGGTCATAGGACGGGGCGCAGGCCTCGCCCAGCGCACGAATATGGGTGCCGGGCTTGGCTTCGGTTTCGGTGATCCCCCAGAGCGCGCGGAAGGCCGGGTTCGAAAGGCGGATGCGTCCATCAGGACCGAACACCGCCACACCTTCGGAAAGATGGTCGATCGTTTCGCCCTGCACCTTGACCAGCGTGTTGTAGCGCGTTTCAAGATCGACCTGTTCGGTCAGGTTTTCGAACACCCAGGTGGCGCCGCCCTGCGGATGGGCGGTCGCAAAGACGCGCAACGTTTGCCCGTTCGGCAGATGCCAGAGATCGGTTTGCGTGTCGAGCGCGCGATAGACGGAAAGTGCGGCTTCCTTCCAGCTTTTCCAATTGAGCTGGTCCGGTAGTTTCTTGGCCGCCCGCAGCCGCTCGAGCAGCTCACTATTGTCAGGCCGGCCCTCGAGGAAGGCGATATCCAGCTCCCAGAGCGCGACGAAGGCCTGGTTGTAGAATTGCAGCCGGCGCTCGCCGTCGAAGATGGCAACGGGCGTGGCGAGATGGTCGAGCGTTTCGGCATGGCTCTTCAGCGTCCGTTCCAGCTCGGCGCGCACGGCCTCTATGTCGGACACATCGATCGCGATGCCGGCCGAGCCGCCGGGAACCCTGACGTCGACGACGTCGAAGAATGTGCGGTTTCCGTGCACGACCGTCGAGATCTTGTCGTGGAAGGGCGACTCCGGCGTCGTCGTGGCGCGAATGCGTTCGCGCGCCACGGTCGTCAGCATCTCGCGGCCTTCATTGATCGCCTGCTGCGGCGACCGCGCTTCCACCGCCTCGCCATAAGCCTGGTTGACCCAGGTGAGGCGGCCCACCGGATCGCGCTGCCAGGCCGGCATATCGATCGCGTCGAGCATGGTCTGGAAGGCAGAGATCGAGGTCATCAGCCGGTCGCGCTCGATCCTGAGTTCTGCGAGCTCGGCGCGCAGATTGTTGAGCGCCACGAAACGCACGAAGGCACGCCCGCCGGAAACCCGGCCCTGCGCCTCGAGGATTTCGTCGCGGATGGTTTCGACCACCATGTCGAAGCTCTGTGCCTCGTCGCGCAGCCGGTCGATCGCCTTTTCCAGCTCGGAAGCCGAACGTGATTTCAGCCACAGGCCGAAGGCCAGGAATTCGCCGTCCTGCGGCGCGCCGGTCTCGGGCGGAAGCTGGCCGAGCAGCTCGGGGCGCGCATTGCCGTCCCAGATGACGATCCGCCGGTTCTTGTCGGCGATCAGAGCCTGGTATTGCGAAATGCGCTGCTGGGCATCGGAGAGCGCCGAGCGGATTTCCCGGCTCTCGTTTTCCAGGTTGCCGCGCTGACGCACGAGCCACAGCGTCGACAGCAGTGCTGCCGATATGACGCCGATGACGACGGAAACACCGATCACTTGCGAGGACGTGAAGAGGTGAGCCGTGGCCGCTGCCTGCTGCTCCGCCTGTGCCAGGGCCGGCCGCGCCAGCGCGGCGAGCGCCGTGCCGGCCGCGCAGCTTTTCAGGAAGCGCGCCAATGGTCCGTGTTCTTGCTTTGCGGCCTCGTGTGCCGTTGCAGATTTATATCCTTGACCTGCCATCAGCGGACGGCGATGGGCGCGTGCGCCATCATCCGCCTGACCGGGCAGGCTGCTTTTTATTTCCGACATCCGCGGTATGTCTCCGTCCTTCAATGTGCCGCATTACGACAAGACATCCCATTTTCGCAGCGGCCGGACAGGGTCCGGCGCCACGAATCAAGTCTTAAAACAATACTTCGGAAGGGAATCGGCGGGAAGGGAGCGTCCAAAAAATAAGCCGCGGCATTTGTCAATGCCGCGGCTTCTACATCTTGTGGATATTAATGATCAGATCAATATCTGTAGTGGTCGGACTTGAACGGGCCCTTCGGCGAGACGCCGATATAGGCAGCCTGTTCCGCAGAAAGCTCAGTCAGCTTCACGCCGAGCTTGTCGAGATGCAGGCGTGCGACCTTTTCATCGAGATGCTTCGGCAGGATATAGACCTGGTTGGAATACTGGTCGGGCTTGGTGAAGAGTTCGATCTGCGCCAGCGTCTGGTTGGTGAACGAAGCCGACATCACGAAGGATGGATGGCCGGTGGCGTTGCCGAGGTTGAGCAGACGGCCTTCGGAAAGGAGGATGATGCGGTTGCCCTTGGGGAATTCGATCAGGTCGACCTGCGGCTTGACGTTGGTCCACTTGAGATTGCGCAGTGCGGCGACTTCGATTTCGTTGTCGAAGTGACCGATATTGCCGACAATCGCCATATCCTTCATCGCCCGCATATGGTCGATGCGGATGACGTCCTTGTTGCCGGTGGTGGTGATGAAGATATCGGCCGAGGAAACGACGTCCTCGAGCAGAACGACTTCATAACCGTCCATCGCAGCCTGCAATGCGCAGATCGGATCGGCTTCGGTCACCTTGACGCGGGCGCCGGCGCCGGAGAGCGAAGCGGCAGAACCCTTGCCGACGTCGCCGTATCCGCAGACGACGGCAACCTTGCCGGCCATCATGACGTCGGTGCCGCGGCGAATGCCGTCGACCAGCGATTCCTTGCAGCCGTACTTGTTGTCGAACTTCGACTTGGTCACCGAGTCGTTGACGTTGATCGCCGGGAAGGGCAGCAGGCCCTTCTGGCTGAGCTGGTAAAGGCGGTTGACGCCAGTCGTCGTTTCCTCGGTGACGCCCTTGATCGCGTCGCGCTGCTTGGTGAACCAGCCAGGCGAAGCGGCAAGGCGCTTCTTGATCTGTGCGAAGAGGATTTCCTCTTCTTCGGAATGCGGATGAGACAGCACGTCCTCGCCGGCTTCGGCGCGGGCGCCGAGCAGGATGTACATGGTGGCGTCGCCGCCGTCATCGAGGATCATGTTGGAAAGGCCGCCATCGGCCCACTGGAAGATCTTGTCGGTGTAGACCCAATAATCCTCGAGCGATTCGCCCTTGATGGCGAAGACAGGCACACCGGAAGCGGCGATCGCGGCAGCGGCATGATCCTGCGTCGAGAAGATGTTGCACGAGGCCCAGCGGACTTCGGCACCGAGCGCGACCAGCGTTTCGATGAGCACGGCCGTCTGGATGGTCATGTGCAGCGAGCCGGTGATGCGCGCGCCCTTCAACGGCTTTGTCTGGCCGAATTCGGTGCGGCAGGACATCAGGCCCGGCATTTCGGTTTCGGCGATCGTAATTTCCTTGCGGCCGAAATCCGCAAGCCCGATATCGGCGACGACATAATCTTTTTCAGTGCTCATAGAGGCCTCCAGGCTGAAAACGTCTCAAAATTGGCGCAGGCGCGAAAATAAACCGCGTGCAAGCGCACGGCATGTTGGCCGTTTAGCAGGCTTCCCCGGTGATGGCAATAAGGATATAAAGAAGTCTTTATATGTTTATATGAGCTCGATCGGAGCTCACATCTCTTCGCCAAACCTATTCTGGATCAGCCGGTCCAGGGCCTCCAGCGCTTCCTCGGCCTGGCTGCCGCTCGCCGAGACGACGACGCTCGAGCCGGGGCTTGCCGCAAGCATCATCAAGCCCATGATGGAGGTTCCGCCGACCGTCATTCCATCCTTGGAAACGGTGATGGCGGCATCGAAGGTCTCGACCATCTGCACGAATTTGGCGGAAGCGCGCGCGTGGAGACCGCGCTTGTTGATGATAAGGAGTTCCCGGGAGAGCGATGTCATGAAGGCCCGTTATTTTCCGCTGAGCACACGGCTCGCGACATTGATATATTTCCGCCCAGCTTCGGAGGCCTCCACCAGCGCCTTCTCCATGTTGTTCTCGCCGCGCACCCCGGCAAGTTTGATCAACATCGGCAGGTTGACGCCGGCAATGACTTCGGTATGGCCGCTGCTCATGACTGATATGGCGAGATTGGACGGCGTGCCACCGAACATGTCGGTCAGGATGACGACGCCATGGCCGTCATCGGCACCGGAAACCGCTTCCAGAATGTCCTGCCGTCTCTGGTCCATGTCGTCTTCGGGGCCGATACAGACCGTCTCGATGAATTTCTGAGGACCGACGACGTGCTCGACAGCATGACGAAACTCTTCAGCCAGCTTGCCATGCGTGACAAGCACAAGTCCGATCATGATATTACTGCTCCCATAGACGCAAACGGTGGACCCAATATCGCAATGCAGCAATTACGTCCACCGGTGGGGGCACATCTTGGCTATGAAAAGCCGAAGTGCAAGATAAAAATGCGAATATATAAGGCAGATTGACCAATCCGGAAGGCCTCAGCGACCGATATCCGGCACTTTTGCCATCAGGATCGCAAGGGGTGAGCAGACGCCTGTGAGCAACCGCAATGCGGGAAGCGAAAAATCGGCGGCAAGGCTCACCATTTCGCCCTCGGGAGGCACCCGGTTTTCACCGGTAGCGCTGCCTGGAAGCACGGCATAATGCATGGTCGCCTTGGGGATATGGTCCTGATGAACGATGCCGGTGCCGCGAAGCTCGATCAGCCCGGTGATCGACGGCGGGCACGTGGCGATCACCGCGCCGGCCTCCGCTGAGAGAAGAACTTGGTCGTCGGCGACCAGCGCCGTGAACAGTCCGAGGTGGCGCGCCTCGGTCATGCAGGTGAAGGCCAGCATCGATTTTCCCCAGCCGGAGGGGCCGCTGAACAACAGTCCCGTCTTGCCGACGACGATCGCCGTCGCATGGATGTTGAAGGCTGCCGCGGTCATGCTGCGGCGCCGACTGGCAAAGAGAGGATGAAGCGCGCGCCGAGCACATGCCCGCTCTCGGCATTGGTGATGTTTTCGGCTCTCAGCGACCCGCCATGCGCTTCGGCGATCTGCCGGCTGATCGAAAGGCCGAGCCCCGAATTTTGGCCGAAGCCTTCCGCCTCCGGTCGGTCCGTATAGAAGCGCTCGAAGATGCGGTCGATATTTTCCGCCTGGATGCCGGGGCCGTTGTCTTCGATCGTGGTGACGCAGCGCGAACGCGTCCGCACCAGCCGCACGATAATCTTGCCGCCCTTTTCCGGCACGAAAGAGCGGGCATTCTCGATCAGGTTGGCGATGATCTGGCCGATGCGTAGATCGTGGCCGTTGATGACGAAGCGCGTCTTGACGTTCGGCTTGCGTTCGATCGCATATTCGATTTCCACCTGCTTCTTGGTGCTCCTGACCTGGCGCGAAACCTCGATGAGGTCGCGCAGCAGCACCTCCATGTCGACGGAGCCGGCATCGACGCGTGCGAGTTCGGCGTCGAGACGGGAGGCGTCGGAGATATCGCTGATCAGCCGGTCGAGGCGGCGGACATCGTGCTGGATGACGTCCATCAGCCGCTTCTTGGAATCGTCGGATTTGGCAAGCGGCAGCGTTTCGACGGCGCTGCGCAGCGAGGTGAGCGGGTTCTTCAGCTCGTGGCTGACATCGGCCGCGAAACTCTCGATCGAATCGATGCGGTCGTAGAGCGCCGTCGTCATCTCGCGCAATGCGATGGAAAGGTTGCCGATTTCATCCTGGCGGGCAGAGAAGTCGGGGATCTCTTCGCGCGTCTTGGCGCCGCGGCGGACGCGGATGGCCGCTGCCGAAAGACGGCGCAGCGGATTGGCGATGGTCGATGACAGCACCAGTGAAAGCAGCACGTTGACGAGTGTCGCCACGCCGAAGACGCGCATGATGGCAAGCCGTTCGGCATGGACGATATTGTCGATGTCGCCCGCCTGCGTCGATAGTAGCAAAACGCCGAGCACGGCGCGGAAGCGCTGGATCGGCACGGCGACGGAAACGATGAGTTCACCTTTTTCGGTGGTGCGCACGACCGCGCCGCGCACGCCGGTGAGCGCGTTCATCACTTCGGGATAGATCGAGCCGTCGCCACCCGGCGCTTCCTTATAGAGCGGCAGATTGCCGGGCTGCAGCGCCTTGTTGAACAGGGTGGCGAACCACTCGCTCCAGGTCTGTTTCTCTTCCTCCACCGGCGGCAGGTCGAAGCGCAGCACCTGGCCGCGCGAATAGAGATGGCGCGAATCGAGCAGCAGGTTGGCATCGGCATCGAAGATACGGGCGCGCGTGCGCGTCGGAGAGATCAGCCGGCGCAGGACCGGCGCGACCTTTTCGGGATCGATCGGGAATTCAAGGTCCTCATCGTTCGGCACCGGGGTGATGCTCTGGCCGGCCTGCAGCTCGAGCAGCTTCTGCGGATCGATGGTAATCGAGTTCGTATCGACCGACGCGGAGGCCGAAACGGCGCCGGCGATGATTTCACCCTGCGTCAACAGGCTTTCGGCGCGGGCGTCGATCAATCCCTCGCGGAACTGGTTAAGGTAGAGGATGCCGCCGACGAGCACCACCAGCGCAACGAGATTGAAGAACAGGATGCGCCGTGTCAGGCTCGAAAAGACGGCATTGCCGAAGATCCGGCGGATCAGGGTGAAGGGATGCGACCAACGGCGGCCTCGGACGCGACGGGTGCTCACGCCCTCCGCATCGTCCAGATCCCTTTCCTGCACCAACTGTGCCAATGACAGGCCCTTTCGAAGGGCGGGGCCGGATGGACCGGCCCGCAGCCCTCAACATTTCCGACAGCGCCGCGCGTCTTTTCAGACGCGCAAAGGACGCTGTGACATTTTGAACTGCTGCATAATTTAATCCTTAAATCGATGCCGATTTAGGAAATTATGCAGGAGCGCGCTGCGCCGCTCGGGGCTCAGGCTGCTTCGCGGAAGCGGTATCCCACTCCGTAGAGTGTTTCAATCATATCAAAGTCGTTGTCGACCATCTTGAATTTCTTGCGCAGCCGCTTGATGTGGCTGTCGATGGTCCGGTCGTCGACATAGACCTGTTCGTCATAGGCTGCGTCCATCAGCGCGTCGCGGCTTTTGACGACGCCGGGGCGCTGCGCCAGCGAATGCAGGATCAGGAATTCGGTCACCGTCAGCGTCACTGCCTCACCCTTCCAGGTGCAGGTGTGGCGTTCCTGGTCCATGACCAGCTGCCCGCGCTCCAGCGAGCGGGCCTGCTGGACCGCGCCGGTCTTCGGGGCGCCGGTGGGGCTGGTGCCGGCAGCAGCGGCTTCGCGGCTTGACGCGCGGCGCAGGACGGCGCGCACGCGCTCCACCAGCAGACGCTGCGAAAACGGTTTGGTGATGAAATCGTCGGCGCCCATCTTCAGGCCGAAGAGTTCATCGATCTCCTCATCCTTGGAGGTGAGGAAGATGACGGGAATGTCCGACTTCTGCCGCAGGCGGCGCAGCAGTTCCATGCCGTCCATGCGCGGCATCTTGATGTCGAAGATCGCCAGCTGCGGCGGTCGCGCCAGCAGGCCGTCGAGCGCCGAAGCACCGTCCGTATACGTCTCGACCTTATATCCTTCAGCCTCCAGTGCGATCGACACCGAGGTGAGGATGTTGCGGTCGTCATCAACGAGCGCGATTGTCGGCATGGTGTTGGTCTCCGTCATCAGTGCGCAATCTCCCGGATTTGCTCTCCCCAGGCGGTCTCAGTGACCGGATGCGCTTATGGAGGATAAAGGTGGAACAAATTGTGGCAAAGATAAAGGGGAGGATTGCCGTAAAATTCGCTGGCAATCTTAGGTGGTGCTTCCGATGGTCTAAACGCGACCTATTCAAACGATTTAAAATTGGAACGATAAATTTAAATCGATTAATTGTTTGATATCACTGCATTTTCTCAGATTTTCCATCTTGTGTTTTAAAATTTCTGCCCGTATTTTCGCGATTAGTTTTAACGGCAACGAGCCTGAGTGAAGGGAACTAGCCATGGAAATGTTCGGAGTTCATAACCCGGCAATAGAGCTGGCAACGGTTGGATTGGGCGGCGCATCCAGCGTTCGCTACAACTTTTCCGCCGCCGCGCTCTATGAAGAAGCGATCCGCCGGGGCGAAGCCGAACTGACCGCTCAGGGCGCACTGCGGGCTCTCACCGGCCAGCACACTGGCCGTTCGCCGCGCGACAAGTTCGTCGTTCGCGATATCAATACCGATGGCGAAATCTGGTGGGACAACAACAAGCCGATCTCGCCGGAGCATTTCGCCGTGCTGCGCGACGATATGCTGGCGCATGCCGCGGGCAAGGAGCTTTTTGTCCAGGATCTCGTCGGCGGCGCCGAGGAAGGCCATGCCTTGCCGACCCGCGTCGTGACCGAATTCGCCTGGCATTCGCTGTTCATCCGCAATCTGCTGATCCGCCCTGATACCGCAGCGCTGTCCAGCTTCGTGCCGAAGCTGACGATCATCGATCTGCCGAGCTTCAAGGCCGATCCGGCCCGCCACGGCTGCCGTTCGGAAACGGTGATCGCCTGCGATCTCACCAACGGTCTCGTCCTCATCGGCGGCACCTCCTATGCCGGCGAAATGAAGAAATCGGTCTTCACCGTGCTCAACTACCTGCTGCCGGCCAAGGGCGTGATGCCGATGCACTGCTCGGCCAATGTCGGCCCGGACGGTGACGTGGCGGTCTTCTTCGGCCTTTCCGGCACCGGCAAGACGACGCTTTCGGCCGATCCGGCCCGGACGCTGATCGGCGATGACGAACACGGCTGGAGCGAAAACGGCATCTTCAACTTCGAAGGCGGCTGCTACGCCAAGACCATCCGCCTCTCGGCCGAAGCCGAGCCGGAAATCTATGCGACGACACAGCGTTTCGGCACCGTGCTGGAAAACGTCGTGCTGAACGAAAGCCGCGAGCCGGATTTCGACGACGGGTCGCTGACCGAGAACACCCGTTGCGCCTATCCGATGGATTTCATCCCGAACGCTTCGGAAACAGGCCGCGCCGGGCATCCGAAAACGATCATCATGCTGACTGCCGATGCGTTTGGCGTCATGCCGCCGATCGCCCGATTGACGCCGGATCAGGCGATGTATCACTTCCTCTCCGGCTACACCGCCAAGGTGGCTGGCACCGAAAAGGGTGTCGTCGAGCCGGAAGCGACCTTCTCCACCTGCTTCGGCGCTCCTTTCATGCCGCGGCACCCGGCCGAATATGGCAATCTGCTCAAGGAGCTGATTGGTCGTCATGACGTCCAATGCTGGCTTGTCAATACCGGCTGGACCGGCGGCGCCTATGGCACCGGCAAGCGCATGCCGATCAAGGCGACGCGTGCGCTTCTCGCTGCTGCCCTTAGCGGTGAACTTGGACAGGCGGAATTCCGTGCTGACACGAACTTCGGCTTCGCCGTGCCGGTCTCCGTCGACGGCGTCGACGGCAGCATTCTCGATCCGCGCTCGACCTGGGCCGACAAGGCAGCCTACGACGCGCAGGCCGAAAAGCTGGTCTCGATGTTCATTGCGAACTTCGCCAAGTTCGAGGACCACGTCGACGGCGGCGTCCGTGATGCGGCCCCCGGCATAAAGCTCGCTGCCGAATAAGTAGATCAAACCTCTGACTCACGTGAAACCCGGCATCGCAAGATCGCCGGGTTTTCCATGTCACAGCCGATATTTTCAATTCGCCCCCGATGTGAGATAGAACGCCGCATGGCCAGCGACGCACTCTATATCGATGACAGGATCACCATCGCCGGATGGGAACTGACGGAACAGTTCGTTCTGGCGGGCGGTCCCGGCGGGCAGAATGTCAACAAGGTCTCGACCGCTGTCCAGCTGTTCTTCAACATCGCGAATTCGCCGTCCCTCAATGATCGTGTCAAAACCAATGCGATCAAGCTCGCCGGTCGGCGGTTGTCGAAGGATGGCGTGCTGATGATCGAGGCGAGCCGGTTTCGCAGCCAGGACCGCAACCGCGAGGATGCGCGCGACCGGCTGAAGGAATTGATCCTCGAGGCCGCCAAGCCGCCGCCGCCGCCACGCAAGAAGACCAGGCCGACCAAGGGTTCGGTCGAACGCCGCCTGAAGGAAAAGTCCGGTCGCTCGGAAGTCAAGAAAATGCGCGGCCGCCCCGGCGGCGGCAGCGGTGAGTGATATGCAGGAGCTCTTGAGCGGCATCCGCCATCTCCCCGGTTACCTCGACCGAGCGCGTCAGGAAGCATTGGTCGAGGTGATCCGTACCGTCGTCGCCGAAGCGCCGCTTTATGTGCCCGCCATGCCCGGCACCGGTAAGCCGATGTCCGTGCGCATGACCAATTGCGGGCCGCTCGGCTGGGTGACGGACAAAGAGCGCGGCTATCGCTACCAGCCGACACCCCCGGCAACCGGCAGACCCTGGCCTGATATGCCGCAGCAATTGCTCGATATCTGGAATGACGTTTCGGGTTATGACAAGCCGCCGGAAGCCTGCCTCGTCAATTTCTACTCCGACGAAGCGCGCATGGGCTTGCATCAGGACAAGGACGAACAGGATCTCAAAGCCCCGGTCGTCTCGATCTCGCTGGGCAACAGCTGCCTCTTTCGCGTCGGCGGTGTCAGCCGCAATGATCGCACGCTATCTTTCAAGCTTTCGAGCGGTGACCTGGTCGTGCTGGGCGGCGAGGGGAGGCTGTGTTTCCACGGCGTCGACCGTATCCATCCGGCGACTTCGACGCTGCTGAAAAATGGCGGCCGCATCAATCTGACGCTCCGCCGCGTCAATCCCTAGAGCCTTTCCGGGTTAGATTGAAGCATTCTGCCGGAGCAGGTTTTCGTCAGGGCAAAGGCGATCGGCGACGGGGCATACCCCTTGGTACGTCCGAGCCGATCGCCTTTGTCCTGGCGTAAAGATGCCCGGCCCTTCGGGTTGGCTGAAACGGGCCGGCTGATCGATCGGCCGGCTTGGCCGTAGAGCCGGGCTACGACACGCGCCGGCCGGTCGACCATCCGACTCCGTTTGAGCCAACAGAATGCTTCAATCTAACCAGGAAAGGCTCTAGAGCCTGCTATAGTTTTCGCAGCGCAACCTGTTCGATCAGGTGATCCTTGCCCTTTTTCAGGATGAGATCGGCGCGCGGACGCGTCGGCAGAATGTTCTGGCGCAAGTTCTTCAGGTTGATGTTTGCCCAAAGATCCTCGGCGATATCAAGCGCTTCCGCGTCGCTGATCGAGGCATAGCGATGGAAATAGGAATTCGGATCGCGGAAGGCGGTCTCGCGCAGCCGCATGAAGCGCGTGACATACCAGTTATGGATCTCGTCTTCGGCGGCATCGATATAGATCGAGAAGTCGAAGAAGTCGGAGACCATCGGCACGATCCTGCCGCCGGCCGGCAAGTCGCGCGACTGCAGCACGTTGATGCCTTCGAAGATCAGGATGTCGGGCCGGTCGACGATCTTGTATTCGTCCGGCAGCACGTCGTAGACGAGGTGAGAATAGCTGGGCGCCTTCACATCCGGCCGCCCGGCCTTGATCGCCGAGAGGAAACGCAGGATCGCAGCCGTGTCGTAGCTTTCCGGAAAACCCTTGCGCTGCATCAGCTTTTCCCGCTGCAGCACGGCGTTGGGGTGGAGGAAACCGTCGGTGGTGACGAGATCGACCTTCGGGCTGGAAGGCCAGCGCCCCAAGAGCTCCTTGAGGATACGGGCGGTGGTCGATTTGCCCACAGCGACCGAGCCGGCGATGCCGATGACGAAGGGTGTCTTCGTCACATCAGACAGGCTGAGGAAGCGGTTGCGCTGTTCAAACAGCATCTGCGAGGATTCGACATGTGCCGAGAGCAGCCGCGACAGCGAAAGATAGATGCGCCGGACCTCGTCGAGATCAATCGGATCGCCCATCGAACGCAGCCGTTTGACCTCGTCGCTCGTCAGCGTCAACGGCGTATCGGCGCGGAATTTCGCCCATTGTTCGGAAGAGAAGAAGTGGTAGGGCGAATAGGATTCCGACTGGAAGTGATCCAATGTTTCCGGCACCCCGATAATCTCAGTCGCGATACTCATGAACTCTGCCGGCTGGCCTTTTCCTTGAGGCCGGACTGCGCGGTTCTGCGCTCGAGCTCGGCCATGACATTCTCTAACGGTATTTCAGCAATCTTCAATACGACCAATAGGTGATAGAGCACATCGGCGGCCTCGTAGGTCAGGTTGTCGCGGTCGCCGATCACCGCCGCCATCACGGCTTCGATCGCCTCTTCGCCGAGCTTCTTTGCCGCTTTCGGCTGGCCGGCAGCCACGAGCTTGGCTGTCCAGGATTGCTCCGGCGAGGCTTTCGATCGTTCTTCGACGATGCTCTCGAGATCGGAAAGGGAAAATCCGCTCATAGGTCTGCTTTCAAGGTTCAGTCGAGACGCATGTTGATGCCGCACTTCGACATATAGTGCTTCGCCTCGCCGACGGAATAGGTTCCGAAGTGGAAGATCGATGCGGCGAGGACGGCATTGGCATGCCCCTCCTTCACCCCGGCGACGAGATCGTCGAGATCGCCGACGCCGCCGGACGCGATGACCGGCACACGCACCGCATCGGCGATCGCCCGCGTCAGCTCCAGATCGTAGCCGACCTTGGTGCCATCGCGGTCCATCGAGGTGACCAAGAGCTCGCCGGCGCCGCGCGCCACCATTTTCTGGGCGAATTCGACGGCATCGATGCCGGTCGCGTTGCGGCCGCCATGGGTATAGATCTCCCAGGCGCTGAGATTGTCGCCGCCCACTGCCTGCGTGCGCCGGCGTTTGGCATCGATCGAAACAACGATGCACTGGTCGCCGAACTTGTCGGCTGCCTCAGTGACAAAGTCGGGATTGCTGACCGCCGCCGAATTGATCGAGACCTTGTCGGCACCGCACAGCAACAGCTTGCGGATATCGGCGATGGCGCGCACCCCGCCGCCGACCGTCAGCGGCATGAAGCATTGGTCTGCCGTGCGCGACACGACATCGAAGATCGTCTCGCGATTGTCCGAGGAAGCGGTGATGTCGAGGAAGCAGAGTTCGTCGGCGCCAGCCGCGTCATAAGCCTTCGCGGCTTCGACGGGATCGCCGGCATCGACGAGATTGAGAAAGTTGACGCCCTTGACGACACGGCCGTCCTTGACATCGAGGCAGGGAATGACACGGGCCTTGAGGGTCATTTATGCGGTCTCCTTGGTCCGGGCCGCCTTGATCAGCGCCAGCGCTTCCTTGGGATCGATACGGCCGTCATAAAGCGCACGGCCTGAAATCGCCCCTTCCAGCTTCCGGGCAACGGGCTCCAGCATGCGGCGGATATCGTCGAGAGAGGCAAGGCCGCCCGAGGCGATGACGGGAATGGAAACCGCGTCGGCAAGTTCCAGCGTCGACGTCCAGTTGATGCCGGCCAGGATGCCGTCACGGTCGATATCGGTGTAGATGATCGCGGCGACGCCGGCGCCCTCGAATTTCCTGGCGAGTTCAATGATACCGAGTTCGGAGGCCTCCGCCCAACCCTCGACGGCCACCTTGCCGCCCTTGGCATCGATGCCGACGGCGACATGACCAGGAAATTTCCGGCAGGCCTCGATGACCAGCGCCGGATTTCTGACCGCGACGGTGCCGAGGATGACGCGCCGCAGCCCGCGCGACAGCCAGGCCTCGATATGATCGAGCGTGCGAATGCCGCCACCGAGCTGCACCGGATTGTCCGTTGCCTTCAAGATCGCTTCGACGGCATCGCCATTGGCCGAATGTCCCGCAAAGGCGCCGTCGAGATCGACCACATGCAGCCATTCGAAACCCTGATCTTCGAAGGATCTCGCCTGGGCGGCCGGGTCGGTGTTGTAGACCGTCGCCTGCTGCATGTCGCCGAGCTTCAGGCGGACGCATTGGCCGCCTTTCAGGTCGATCGCGGGAAAAAGGATCATGTCGTCTTACGTCCGTAAACTGGTCGGTACCATCAGCGCATTCCACGCATCTACGATATCCGAGCGGAAAAAGACAGCGGCAATGGTAGCCGCGCCGAAGAGTAGAAGCAGCAGCAGGGTGACGGCAAAGCCGGCCCGGACCTGACGCCAGAAGCCCAGGCGCCTCTTGATCGATTTCTCGATGTTTCGCACCTGGCGCAACGCATCGCTGTTGACGGCGCTCAGCCGGATCTGCGGCTCCATCGCCTCGACATAGGTTTCGGCATAACTCGAAAGGATCTGCGAGGCGCGGTCGCGCAGCGTATTGCGCAGGTCGGTCGAGAGATAATTGCTGTTGACGGCAGCAAGCTCGGCCTCATCGGGCGAACGGCCGGCGTTCCGCTTGCGATGGCTGAGAACGAAATCGCGCTTTTGCCGCTCGTAGAGTGCGTAGGCGAGCAGGCCGATCAGATCGTCCTCACCTTCGATATAGAATTCCAGCACGGCCTCGGCGATGTCGCCGGCGCTGACGCCGTTTTGCCGCCGGCTCGGACCGTCGTTTGCGGGGAAAGATTCATGGATCATCGGTCCAGCCTTTCTTTCAGCGCCTTGGCTGCGTTGGAAAGCGCTTTCCTATGGATGGCTTCGTCGACGCGGCGGATGATCGTGCCGCCGGGAAGCTTGATATCGGTAAAGGGGGGCAAGCCTTCCCTGGAGGGCCGCAACGTGTAGAACACCTTGGCTGATTTCCGTGAAGCCGGCATCGAGCGCACTCCTGTTCCGCCATTTCCATACAAGGGAAATAAGGCGGC
Source organism: Rhizobium sp. CB2179 (assembly GCF_057653455.1). Lineage (NCBI taxonomy): Bacteria > Pseudomonadati > Pseudomonadota > Alphaproteobacteria > Hyphomicrobiales > Rhizobiaceae > Rhizobium > Rhizobium sp. CB2179. The sequence goes on from NZ_CM172781.1 coordinate 4,560,146, forward strand.
TGTATTAAAAGCCAGCCCTTGGAGCAATTCCAGCAAAACTGTGTAGCGGTTTTGTCTCCGGAATTGGGTGAACAATGCTCTACGGGTTCCAGCGCAGGAAATTGGCGATCAAGGCCAGGCCGAGCTTCTGGCTCTTTTCCGGGTGAAACTGTGCTCCGACCATGTTGTCGCGCCCGACGAAAGCGGTCATCGGACCGCCATAGTCGGCCGTCGCAATAACATCCTCGGCGTTTTCGGCGGCAAGATGGTAGGAATGCACGAAATAGGCATGCAGCCCGTGCGACCCCGTTGGAATTCCTTCGAAGAGCGGATGTTGGCGCTCCAGGTCGAGCGTGTTCCAGCCGATCTGCGGGATCTTGAGTGTCGGATCATCCGGCGTCATCTCGACGACGTTGCCGGGAATCCAGCCGAAACCGTGCGTCACGGCCTTCTCGAGGCCGCGCGAGGACATGAGCTGCATGCCGACGCAGATGCCGAGGAACGGCCGCGCCTTCTTCTCGACAGCCTCGATCAACACCTCGGCCATCCCAGGCACGGTATCGAGGCCGCGCCGGCAATCGGCATAGGCGCCGACACCGGGAAGCACGATACGATCGGCCGCGGCAACATCCTCCGCCCTGTCGGTAAGATCGATATGGGCATCGATGCCAGCTTCGTGGGCGGCACGCTCGAAAGCCTTGGTCGCCGAGCGCAGGTTACCGGAGCCATAGTCGATAATCGCGACACGCATCGTCAGCGTCCTCCATCAAAACCAAAGAGACCAAGCGATGTTGCATCGCCGTGCGGGCCCATCGGACGGGCCTTGTTCTGCCAGTCCGGTGCCGCGGCGTCGTCACTAGCGGCGATGACTGCCCGGTCCGAAAAATAGATCTGCTCGGCAACGCCGATCGTATCCGCGGCAATGAGCGAGTCTTCGTTCCAGCCCTTGGCAGCAAGGTTGCGGACACGGAAATTCTGGCCCTCGAGACCGACCAGAATATTCACGCCCAGCAGGATTGCCGTTCCCGCCGGCCCGAGGCCCGGTTCGTCCATCAGCGCACCGCCAATCCCCTGTAGCAGAAAGGCGGCGGCCGCATGCAGCCAAAGCCGATGCGCCAGCAGCCAGACCCATGGAAACAAGAAGCCGAGCAACGTGAAGCCATCACGGATGGTTCGCGTCTCATCGGCCGTCGCGTTCGCGCTGCCGGGCGCTGTCAGAAAGATATAGCTGGATGTCATTGCCGCCGCTCCCTTGAAGGGCTCAGACGAGCGTGCCCTTGGTCGAGGGAACACGGCCCGCCTGTCTCGGATCGATCTCTGTCGCCGTGCGCAGTGCACGCGCAACGGCCTTGAAGCATGTCTCGGCAATATGGTGATTGTTGGCGCCATAATGGTTGAGAATATGCAAGGTTATGCCGGCATTCTGGGCGAGCGCATGGAAGAACTCGCGAACGAGCTCGGTATCGAAAGTGCCGATCTTCGGAGCGCTGAAGGCGACATTCCAGACGAGGAACGGCCGGCCGGAAAGATCGACCGCAGCCTTGGTCATCGTCTCGTCCATGGCGAGATCGATCGAAGCGTAGCGGGTGATGCCACGCCGGTCGCCGAGTGCCTTGGAGATCGCCTGGCCGATGGCGATGCCGGTATCTTCGACCGTATGATGGTCGTCGATATGCAGGTCGCCCTTGGCATCGATCTCCATGTCGATGAGGGAATGTCGCGAAAGCTGGTCGAGCATGTGGTCGAAGAAGCCGACGCCCGTCGAGATCGTCGATTTGCCGGTGCCGTCGAGATTGACGGAAACGGAAATCGAGGTTTCGTTGGTCTTGCGGGAAACGCTGCCCGTGCGGCTTGCTGCGGTCTCGGCCATATGGCCCTCCATCGGGAATAAGGCCGTTCCTTATCAGGCGCATCGGGAAATATCCAGAAGCCGGGCAAGAGAAAAGCCGGCCCATTTGCAATCCGCTCCGGCCCACTTACATAGGGCTCAACAGGGCCGGCATGCGGCCCGGCAGACAGGTGTTTTATGACAACAATCATTACAGTTCGAAAAGGCGGCAAGGTGGTGATGGCGGGCGACGGCCAAGTGAGCCTCGGCCAGACCGTCATGAAGGGCAATGCCCGCAAGGTGCGCCGCATCGGCAAGGGCGAAGTCATCGCCGGTTTTGCCGGCGCCACCGCCGATGCCTTCACCTTGCTCGAAAGGCTCGAAAAGAAGCTGGAGCAATATCCTGGTCAGCTGATGCGCGCCGCCGTCGAGCTCGCCAAGGACTGGCGCACCGACAAATACCTGCGCAGTCTCGAAGCCATGATGCTCGTCGCCGACAAGTCGATCACGCTGGCGATCACCGGCAATGGTGACGTTCTGGAGCCGGAGCATGGCACGACGGCGATCGGTTCCGGCGGCAATTTTGCCCTCGCGGCCGCCCTCGCACTCATGGATACCGACAAATCAGCCGAGGAGATCGCCCGCCGCGCCCTCGATATCGCCGCCGACATCTGCGTCTACACGAACCACAACGTCGTGGTGGAATCGCTGGATGCTGAAGGCTGAACCCTATGCCTTCCGGCCGCTTGCCGCGGTTGACCTGCCGCTCCTCGCCAAATGGCTGGAAAGCCGGCATGTCAGGCGCTGGTGGAGCGATCCGGCCAAGGCGCTGGCTTCGATGGAAAAGCATATCGATGCGGTCTCCGTCTCGTGTTTCATCGTCACGCTGAATGGAAAGGACTTCGCCTTTATCCAGGCGGCCGATCTCGACGACGAGGACGATGAAGCGCTCGCCGGTCAGCCGAAGGGCACCTACGGCATCGACCAGTTCATCGGCATCGAGGAACTCGCGGGCAAGGGTCATGGACCGGCCTTTGTGATAGGGTTCTGCGATATGCTCTTTGCAAAGGGCGCGCAGCGGATCCTGGTCGATCCGCATCCTGACAATGCATTCGCAATCAGAGCCTATACCAAGGCGGGCTTTCAAGGACTTGGCGAAACAACGACGAAATACGGCCGGGCGCTGTTGATGGCCCTGGACCGCCAGGAGAATGATACACAATGACCACTTTTTCCCCCCGCGAGATTGTTTCCGAGCTCGATCGCTACATCATCGGCCAGCATGATGCCAAGCGCGCCGTTGCGATTGCGCTGCGCAATCGCTGGCGCCGCCAGCAGCTCGATCCGAGCCTGCGCGACGAGGTCATGCCGAAGAACATCCTGATGATTGGCCCGACCGGCGTCGGCAAGACGGAAATCTCCCGCCGCCTGGCAAAACTCGCCGGTGCGCCCTTCATCAAGGTGGAAGCCACCAAATTCACCGAAGTCGGCTATGTCGGCCGCGATGTCGAGCAGATCATCCGTGACCTGGTCGAGGTCGGCATCGGCCTGGTGCGCGAGAAGAAGCGGGCCGAGGTGCAGGCCAAGGCGCATGTGAGCGCCGAGGAGCGTGTTCTCGATGCGCTGGTCGGCACCACGGCATCGCCTGCCACGCGCGAAAACTTCCGAAAGAAGCTCCGGGACGGCGAGCTCGACGACAAGGAAATCGATATCGAGGTCGCCGATGCCGGTTCCGGCATGGGTGGCTTCGAAATTCCCGGCATGCCGGGCGCCAATATCGGCGTGCTGAACCTGTCGGAAATGTTCGGCAAGGCGATGGGCGGCCGCACCAAGAAGGTCCGCACCACAGTCAAGGCCTCCTATGGCGACTTGATCCTCGACGAATCCGACAAGCTGATCGACAACGAAGTGATCCAGCGCGAAGCCGTTCGCTCCACCGAGAATGACGGTATCGTCTTCCTCGACGAAATCGACAAGATCGCCGCCCGCGACGGTGGCATGGGCGCCGGGGTTTCACGCGAAGGCGTCCAGCGCGACCTCTTGCCGCTCGTCGAAGGCACGACGGTTTCGACCAAATACGGGCCGGTCAAGACGGACCATATCCTGTTCATCGCCTCCGGCGCCTTCCATGTCTCCAAGCCCTCGGATCTTCTGCCGGAACTGCAGGGCCGCCTGCCGATCCGTGTCGAATTGCGTGCGCTGAACAAGGATGATTTCCGCCGGATTCTGACCGAGACGGAAGCGAGCCTCATCCGCCAGTATCGCGCTCTGATGGAGACGGAAAGCCTGAGCCTCGAATTCACCGACGACGCAATCGACGCGCTTGCCGATGTCGCCGTGCACTTGAACTCCTCCGTCGAAAACATCGGCGCACGCCGTCTGCAGACGGTCATGGAGCGAGTGCTCGACGAAATTTCCTACAACGCACCGGATCGGGGCGGGACGGCCGTAACGATCGATGCCGCCTATGTGCGCGAACATGTCGGAGATCTCGCGCAGAATACCGATCTCTCGCGCTTCATTCTGTGATATCGGTGCACCGCTTCATGTCTTTCCCGGCATGAATGACGGATTGTAACGAACGCGACTCTCGACAACGGGCCTTTTACTTTCTAGTGAAGGCCCGTTTTGTTTTCTGCTCGGCTTTATTCGGCCAAGATTCTGGTCCAGGCAGCCGCATCACAAACAAGACGATGGAACGGACGGGATAACGGATCGTGCGACGCCTTTTGACAAGCCTTATGATTGCCGTTGCCCTGGTGAATTCGGCGCCTGCCTTCGCAATGCAGACGGTGCCGGCCGGCAATCGTCACGCCGAGCAGCCCGATATTCCGGGTGCTTCCATCAGGCGCACCAAGGGCACCAAGAGCAGCTTCGATCTGAAATACGAAAAGGTTCATGAGCTTCTGGCAACCGATCGCGAGCTGATGAGTAAGATCCGCAAGATCTCCAGCGCCTACGGCATCAATCCCATCCATGTCGTCGGCGCGATCGTCGGCGAACACACCTATAATGTCGACGCCTACGACCGGCTGCAGGCCTATTATGTCAAGGCTGCCTCCTACGCCGGAGAAAGCTTCCGCTTCGCCTATGACGGCGAAAACGTCGACGAATTCGTGGCGCGGCCGCAATTTGCCGAATGCAAAGGCAAGAGCGATTCCTACTTGCTCTGGTCCTGCCGCGAAGATGTCTGGGAAACCGATTTCCGCGGCAAGACGGTGGGTGGTACGAGCTTCCCCAACAACCGCTTCAGCGCAGTCTTCTTCCAGCCCTTCTATGCCGGTCAGACCTTCGGCCTCGGCCAGGTCAATCCGCTGACGGCGCTGATGCTCTCCGATCTCGTGACCCGCGTGTCGGGTTATCCGAAGCTGAATGAGAAGAATGCCGGCGCCGTCTACAAGGCCATCATGGATCCCGATATCTCGCTCGCCTTCGTCGCGGCCTCGGTCCGCAGGTCGATCGACGATTACAAGGAGATCGCCAGCATGGATATCTCGGGCAATCCCGGCCTGACGGCAACGCTTTATAATGTCGGCAATTCGCGCCAGCGCGCCGCAGCCCTTGCTGCGAAGAACCGCGGCGCCGGTACGACCATCTGGCCGGAAGAGAATTATTACGGCTGGCTGATCAACGACAAGCTGGACGAACTTAAGGGCCTGCTCTAGCTTCAAGCTTGCCGGGAAGGCCTAGATCTTCCCCGAAAGGCTTTTACGATGGACATGCGTCCGGACCCCTTCGTCCCGCCAGCACCGCTGCCGCGTACCGTGCCGCCGAGCCGGCTGGAAATCATTCGCATCATCCTGCGCAATCCGCTCGAGCTATGGGGCGAGCCGTCCTATACGCTGCCCTGGATCCGCACCAATTTCTTCGGCCAAAGGACGCTGATCGTCAATGATCCCGGCCTGATCAAGCACGTGCTTGTTGATAATGCCAATAATTACCGCATGTCGGATGTGCGCCAGCTCGTCCTGCGTCCGATCCTCCGCGACGGCCTTCTGACCGCCGAAGGTCCCGTCTGGAAAAGATCGCGCAAGGCGGTGGCGCCTATTTTCACGCCCCGCCATGCCCAAGGCTTCGCCGGGCAGATGCTGCGCCAGTCCGAAGACTATGCCCGCAAATATGAGGGCTCCGGCGAGGCAGGCGCAATTTTCGATATCAGCACCGATATGACCGAGCTGACCTTCGCGATTCTGGCTGACACATTGTTCTCCGGCGAAATCGTCACATCGAGCGGCCATTTCGCCGACGACGTCAATGAACTCCTGCATCGCATGGGCCGCGTCGATCCGATGGATCTGATGCGCGCACCCTCCTGGGTTCCACGTGTGACACGCATCGGCGGTCAGAAAGTGCTGGAGAAGTTCCGAGCCATCGTGCGCAACACGATGGATATGCGGCTTGCAAAGATGAAGGCAGACCGCAGCAGCGCGCCCGAGGATTTCCTGACCCTGCTCCTGGAGCAGGCCGGCCCCGACGGGCTGACCAGGGAAGAGATAGAAGACAATATCCTGACCTTCATCGGCGCGGGACATGAGACCACAGCCCGGGCATTGGCCTGGACGCTGTATTGCGTCTCGAACAGCCCGCATATCCGCGAGGCGATGGAAGAAGAAATCGACGCGGTGCTCGCCACTGGGGCCAAACCTGTGGAATGGCTGGATATGATGCCGCAGACGCGCGCCGCCTTCGAAGAGGCTTTACGCCTCTATCCGCCGGCGCCATCGATCAATCGCGCCGCTATATCGGATGATTCCTGGACAAGCCCCAAGGGCGAGCGGGTCGAGCTTGAGGCCGGTGTCACGGTGCTCGTCATGCCCTGGACGCTGCATCGCCACGAACTTCACTGGGACAGGCCGCGCGCCTATATGCCCGAACGCTTCCTGCCGGAAAATCGCGGCTCTATCGGCCGCTTTCAGTTCCTGCCTTTCGGCGCTGGCCCGCGTGTCTGCATCGGCGCAACCTTTGCACTTCAGGAGGCAGTGATCGCGCTTGCTGTCCTGATGCATCGTTATCGCTTCGATTCCACCGATCAGACCAACCCCTGGCCGGTGCAGAAGCTGACGACGCAGCCACAGAACGGATTGCCGATGCGCGTGACCCCGCGCATAATTTCCACGAAGGCATAAATCTTTCGAATTATTGCAGAATTGACTATGAATGAAAGCCGGGCAAAGTGGCAGCATTCAAAAGTCGTTGCCAGGGAGAATGTCGCATGAGCCGCGTTGATAAGAACGGTCTTGCCATCGAAACCGTCCTTCATGATTTCCTCGTCAAGGAGGTGCTGCCGGGCCTGGCGGTCGATGCGGACAAGTTCTTTGCCGATTTTTCGGCTGTAGTCCACGATCTCGCCCCGAAGAATCGTGCGCTGCTGGCAAAACGCGATGAGCTGCAAGTAAAGATCGACGACTGGTACCGCCGGCACGGCGCCCCGGCAGATATGGACGATTACCAGTCCTTCCTCCGCGACATCGGCTATCTCCTGCCGGAAGGATCGGACTTCCAGGTCTCGACCGAAAATGTCGATCCGGAGATCGCATCGATCGCCGGCCCGCAGCTCGTCGTTCCCGTCATGAATGCTCGCTATGCCCTGAATGCCGCCAATGCCCGCTGGGGTTCGCTCTATGATGCGCTCTACGGCACGGACGCCATTCCCGAGAGCGACGGCGCCGAAAAAGGCAAGGGCTACAATCCGAAACGCGGCGAGAAGGTCATCGCCTGGGTGCGCGATTTCCTCGATACATCAGCGCCGCTGCAGGACTGCCGGTGGAAGGACGTTGGCGGCTTCGCCGTCAGGGATGGAGCGCTCTCTGTCAGATCGATCGATGGCGAGCAGGCCATGCTGACGGATGGCAAGCATTTTGCCGGCTATCGCGGAGATCCCGCCGCCCCGACGCATATTCTCCTGAAGAACAACGGCATTCACATCGAAATCGTCATCGATGCGACGACGACGATCGGGAAAGCCGATCCGGCCGATATTTCCGATGTCTGGCTGGAATCGGCAATTACGACGATCATGGACTGCGAGGATTCGATTGCCGCTGTCGATGCCGAGGACAAGGTCGTGGTCTATCGCAACTGGCTCGGCCTGATGAAGGGCGACCTGCAGGAAGAGGTGGCAAAAGGCGGAACGAGCTTCATCCGCAGGCTCAACCCGGATCTGCAATATGCCGGCCCGGATGGTGCCGCCTTCGAGGTGCACCGCCGCTCGCTGATGCTGGTGCGCAATGTCGGCCACCTCATGACCAACCCGGCGATCCTCGACCGCGACGGTAACGAAGTGCCTGAAGGCATCATGGATGCTGTGATCACCGGCCTGATCGCGCTTTACGATATCGGCCCCTCCGGCCGGCGGAAGAATTCCCGCACCGGCTCCATGTATGTGGTCAAACCGAAGATGCATGGGCCGGAAGAGGTGGCCTTCGCCGTCGAAATCTTCTCGCGGGTCGAAGATGCGCTTGGCCTGCCGCGCAATGCCATCATGATGGGCATCATGGACGAGGAGCGCCGCACGACCGTCAACCTCAAGGAATGCATCCGTGCCGCCCGTGAGCGCGTCGTCTTCATCAATACCGGCTTCCTTGATCGCACCGGCGACGAGATCCACACGTCGATGGAAGCCGGCCCGATGATTCGCAAGGGCGACATGCGCCAGGCGGCGTGGATTTCCGCCTATGAAAACTGGAACGTCGACATCGGCCTCGAATGCGGCCTTGCCGGCCACGCCCAGATCGGCAAGGGCATGTGGGCGATGCCGGATCTGATGGCGGCGATGCTCGAACAGAAGATCACCCACCCGAAGGCCGGCGCCAACACCGCCTGGGTGCCGTCGCCGACGGCCGCAACCCTGCATGCCACCCATTACCACCGCGTCAATGTCGCCCGTGTCCAGCAGGGGCTGAAGGATCGCGCTCGCGCCAAGCTCTCCGACATTCTCTCCGTGCCGGTTGCGGTGCGGCCGAACTGGACGCCGGAGGAAATCCAGCGCGAACTCGACAACAATGCTCAAGGCATCCTCGGCTACGTCGTGCGCTGGGTTGATCAGGGCGTCGGCTGCTCGAAGGTGCCCGACATCAACAATGTCGGCCTGATGGAAGATCGCGCGACGCTGCGCATTTCGGCCCAGCATATGGCGAACTGGTTGCATCACAAGGTCGTCACCGAAGCTCAGATCGTCGAGACGATGAAACGCATGGCCGCCGTCGTCGACGGTCAGAATGCGTCGGATACCGCCTATCAGCCGATGGCCGACAATTTCGACGACTCGATCGCCTTCCAGGCTGCCCTCGATCTCGTCCTCAAGGGTAGGGAACAGCCGAACGGCTACACCGAGCCGGTGCTTCACCGCCGCCGCCGCGAGCTCAAGGCGAAACAGGCCGCGTGACGCTTGCCGGAGAATGCGAAAAGGCCGCCGGAACGACAGTTCCGGCGGCCTTTTTTATACCGAATTCGGCAATTAGCTTATTGAATGACGACGACCTTGGACGTGCCCTTGCCGGGACGAACGCGGCTGTAGAGATCGATGACGTCCTGGTTCATCAGGCGAATGCAGCCCGAGGAAGCGGCGGTGCCGATGGAGGCCCATTCCGGCGTGCCGTGCAGGCGGAAGAGCGTGTCTTTACCGTCCTCGTTGAAGAGATACATGGCGCGCGCGCCGAGCGGATTGGTCAGCCCCGGACCCATGCCGTCCTCGACGTACTTGGCGAGATCAGGACGGCGGACGGCCATTTCCTTCGGCGGGTGCCAGTTCGGCCATTCCTGCTTCCAGGCGACGTAGGCGGTGCCGGCCCATGCGAAGCCCTGCTTGCCGACGCCGATGCCGTAGCGCATCGCCTTGCCGTTGGCCAGGATGTAATAGAGGAAGCGCTCGCGCGTGTTGACGATGATCGTACCGGGGCGCTCGGTGGTCTGGTAGCTGACGACCTGACGGCGGAACTGCGGCTTGACCCTGTCGATCGGGATCGCCGGCAGGGAGTATCCGGCATCCTTCGTCACGCCGTAGGCGTCATTGAAGATCTGTGCTGTCTGTACCGTCGGGCCTGCGCCCTTGTCGTCGACGGATGCGCTGTCTGATGTCGTAGAGCAACCGGCCAGAGCGAGCGTCGCCAGCAGGCCAAATACAGGGAATGCATTGCAGATGCGCATGGATGACTCTTGAAGTTTTGGGGCAAGGAGAACGGTCTTTCGACCATCGTTGATTATGGTTTATTTTCGATTAACTTGCGCTTTGCAAGGCTACTGCAGCGCGACAAATCCGTCTGCCGCGCAAATTAGAAGCGCATGGTTTTTTTGCAACAACACGCCAGCCCCTCTGATGGTTATCCATGACGATTTTGAGCGTTTACAATAACAATCCGTTAATCGATGGCCGGCAATCGGACAGGGCCATGATGGTGCGGCGTGGAACGCAGATATTGCTGCATGAAATGCGCCACGCCGTGCTGCCCGAACTGCCGCTGGCCAGCGGCCGCCGCGCCGATCTGATCACTCTTTCGGAAAAAGGCGAGGTCTGGATCATCGAAATCAAGACCTCGATCGAGGATTTCAGGGTGGATCGCAAATGGCCGGAATACAGGCTGCATTGCGACCGCCTGTTCTTTGCGACTCACCAGGATGTGCCGCTGGAGATCTTTCCCGAGGAATGCGGACTGTTCCTGTCGGATGGTTATGGCGCCCATATGATTCGCGAGGCGCCGGAACACCGCATGGCGCCGGCCACGCGCAAATCCGTCACGCTCAACTTCTCGCGTGCTGCCGCGCAAAGGCTGATGATGGCCGAATGGGCGAACGGAAAACCGTTCACTGTGGACGACGTCTAATTATAAGCGCGCGAGGTGCGCGTCTATTTCGGCGCGCGTTTGGCAAGGATACGCTGCAGCGTCCGCCGGTGCATATTGAGCCGGCGCGCCGTTTCGGAAACATTGCGCTCGCACATTTCATAGACTCGCTGGATGTGCTCCCAGCGCACCCGGTCGGCCGACATCGGATTTTCGGGAAGCTCAGCCTTTTCACCCGGCCGCTGTGTCAGCGCCGAAAACACATCGTCGGCATCCGCAGGTTTTGCAAGATAATCGACGGCGCCGAGCTTCACGGCCGTGACCGCCGTTGCGATATTGCCGTAGCCGGTCAGCACGATGATCCTGGTGTCGTCGCGCCGCTGGCGGATCGCCTCGATGACGTCGAGCCCATTGCCGTCGCCGAGCCGAAGGTCGACCACCGCATATTTCGGCGGCCTGCCTCTCGATTTCGCAACGCCCTCCGCTACTGATTCGGCCGTCTCCACTTGGAAGCCGCGCGTCTCCATCGCCCGTGCCAGGCGGCGCAGGAACGGCCCGTCGTCATCGACGATCAGCAGGCTGGCGTCGGGACCGATATGATCCTCGTCCGACGCGGTGAAATTGTCATGATTCTGTTCTGTCATCGTCTCGGCCCCGGCGGTTGAACGCCCGATCTGCGTCAACCGCTATATCCTGTTTATGCCGACAAAGTCATTTTGTCGAATTTGCGTCGATCAGCATGCGTGGCCATTCGATTCGGATGCGCGCGCCCGCACTTTCCGGATCGCGGTTCTCGAAAATCAGCGATGCGCCGGAGCGCTCCAGCAGCGTCTTGGCGATGAACAGCCCGAGCCCGAGGCCGCCGGCCGTATCCTCTTTCTGCCGCTTCGTCACATAGGGCTCGCCGATCCGCGTCAGAATGTCAGGCGCATAACCGTTGCCATCGTCCTCGATGACGATCAGGACTTTGTCGTGATCGTGCTCGACAGTCACGATCACTTTCTCCCGCGCATAATCGACGGCGTTTTCGATCAGGTTGCCGAGCCCGTACATGATGCCGGCATTGCGGTCGGTGACCGGCTCACCCTTGCGCGGGCTCTTTTCGATGAGCTCGAGAGCGATACCGAATTCTCGGTGCGGGGCGACGATCTCCTCGATCATCGACGAAAGCGGCAGCCGGCGCATATGTGCCTCGCCTTCGGAGGAAAGCGTCGTCAGCCGCCGCAGGATGTCGCGGCAGCGTTCGCTCTGGCTGCGCAACAGCATGACGTCCTCGCGGAAACGATCGTCATCCTTGAGTTCCCGCTCCATTTCCTTGGCGACGACGCTGATCGTCGCAAGCGGCGTACCGAGCTCATGGGCGGCCGCGGCCGCCAGCCCATCGAGTTGCGACAGATGTTTTTCCCGCTGCAGCACCAGTTCGGTCGCAGCCAGCGCATCGGCAAGCTGGCTCGCTTCCATCGAGACCCGATAGGCATAGAAGGCGGCGAATGCCATGGTCGAGGCGATCGAGCACCAGACACCGAACTGCATGACGTTGTGGACATTGATTTCGACCCCGTCGAACCAGGGCAGCGGGAAGGGCGAAAAGGCAAGCACCGTGATGCAGACCATCGCAAAGCCGATCAGCGCGGTGCTGTAGCGGATCGGCTGCGAGGCAAAGGAAATGATAACGGGCACGCAGACGAGCGCTGCGAAAGGATTGGCAAGGCCGCCGGTGATGAACAGCAGCGCGCAGAGCTGCAAAAGGTCGAAGCCGAGCAGGGCAAAGGCGGCTGGCGGTTCCAGCCGATGCGTCGGTGGATAGCGGATCGTCAGGTAAAAATTCACCCAGGCAAGGGCGGCGATCAGCGAAGAGCTGGCAATCAGCGGCAGGGGAAAGTTCAGCCAGAAGGCAACGATGAAAACCGTCAGCGCCTGTCCGCCGACGGCAAGCCAGCGCAGCCGCACCAATGTCTGCAGGCGCAGCCTGCGGCTGTTGTGCCGGTCCTCCAGTGTATAGCCTTCCGTGTTGTCGATCATGCCAGGCTTGTCGATCATGCCGAGGGCTCCTTGAACGGCCCTCATGTACCACGCGGTTTTGCCCGTGTCGTCGGCAACGCATCCTCCGGCCGCTCCGGCCAGGGATGCCGGGGATAGCGCCCGCGCATATCAGCACGCACATCCCTCCACGAGCCGGCCCAGAAGCCCGGCAGGTCGCGTGTCGTCTGGATCGGCCGGTGCGCCGGCGAGGTGAGCTCGAGCAGCAGCGGCAGGCGGCCACCGGCAATGGCAGGATGCTGCCTCAGTCCAAACAGCTCCTGTACGCGGATCGTCAGCACCGGCTCCTCGCCCTCATACTGGATCGGATGCCTTTGGCCGGTCGGCGCTTCGAAATGGGTTGGCGCAAGCCGGCTAAGGTCGCGTTGCAGCTCATGCGGCACCAGAGACATCAGCCCGTTCGAAAGCCCGGCTGCGGAAATCTCGGAAAGGCCGCGGGCCTCGGTCTGAAAGGGTGCGAACCACTCGTCCAACCGGGAAAGCAGGGCATCATCGCCGACATCGGGCCAGGGCTCGCCGATCGTCCGGTGAAGGAATCCAATCCGCTCGCGAAGCTGCATGGCCTCCTTCGAGAAGGCAAGCTGATCGAGCCCGAGTTCGCGTACCCCGTCCACCAGCGCCTGGGTGACTGCTGCCCCGGACGGGCGCGGCAAAGGCGTCTCTTCGAAGACAATCGCACCGAGCCGGGTTGCCCGCCGCGCCCGGATTTGTCGGCTCTGCCGGTCGAAGAATATCTGGTCGCCGGTTTTGATCTCACCGGGCAACTCAGCTTCGATGTCGCCGCGCGTCACCTCTGCTGCCGCCAGAACCCGCGCCTGCGCCGCCCGTCCGGTCAGGTCGGCAATCACCAACATCTGGCTGCCGGCCAGCCTCTCGGTTTCCGGCAGCTCCGCTCCGCGGCCGTTCGCCATCACGAATCGACCGCGCCCGCCACGCTGAAGCGCGATTCGATCCGGGAACGCATGCAGCAGCAGTTGGCCGGCAAGCGCCGGCGCCGCTGAGGCAACGTTGTCGAGGCCGCTCGCCAGCCGTCCCGCCAGCCGCCGCGAGGCCTGCGCTCTCTCGGCCCGCTCGGCCTTGAAGCGTCGCAGCCGCTCCTCGATATCGACACTCGTTCCGCCAAGCCCCTGTTCGGTGAGAAGCACGGCGATCATCGCCGCATCCCGAGCGTGTCCCGCTTCTCCCGCCGAGACGACCATGGCGGCAAGCCGCGGCGGCAAGGCGAGATCGCGCATCACCTTGCCGCGGGCTGTCAGCGCTCCGTCCTTGTCGAGGGCGCCGAGCTGGCCAAGCAGAACCCGCGCCTCCTTCAGCGTCGTTTCCGGTGGTTGATCGACGAAGGCAAGCGATGCCGGATCTTGAACGCCCCAATGCGCGAGGTCGAGCACCAGCCCGGAGAGATCGCTGGAAAGGATCTGCGGCGGTGTGAAGGCCGGCAATGCCGCCGTCTGTCCCTGGTGCCACAGCCTGACGGCGATGCCCGGCTCCGTTCGTGCGGCGCGGCCCGCCCGCTGATCGGCGGAAGCCCGCGACACGCGCACCGTCTCCAGCCGTGTGATGCCGGTCGACGCCTCGAACACCGGCAGACGCTGCAGCCCGCTGTCGATCACGATCCTGACGCCATCGATGGTGATCGACGTTTCGGCGATCGACGTCGCAAGCACAATTTTTCGCGTCCCCTGGGATGCCGGCCGGATCGCCGCATCCTGCTCCTTCTGGCTGAGATTGCCGTAGAGCGGCGCAATCAGCGTCTCGGCTCCGAATCGCCCCTGCAAGCGTTCCACGGTCCGGGTGATTTCCGCCTGGCCGGGCAGGAAGGCGAGGATCGAGCCGGTCTCATTGGCATGGGCATCGAGTATCGTCCGCGTGACCGCATCCTCGATGCGTTCGCCGCCCGGCCGATCCTGGTAACGGATATCGATCGGAAAGCTGCGCCCCAGGCTTTCGATGACAGGTGGGTGGTCGAGCAGCGCGGCCACGCGTTCGACGTCGAGGGTCGCAGACATCACGAGGATACGCAGATCCTCGCGCAGCGCCGACTGGACGTCGAGTGCCAAAGCGAGTCCGAAGTCTGCGTCCAGCGAACGCTCGTGGAACTCGTCGAAGATCACCACCGAGACACCGGTCAGTTCCGGATCGTCGAGGATCATCCGGGCAAAAACCCCTTCGGTCACCACCTCGATGCGTGTCGCGGCCGATATCCTGTTGTCGAGGCGCATGCGGTAACCGAC
>NZ_CM172781.1:4580000-4910117 GCF_057653455.1 Rhizobium sp. CB2179
ACCTTTTGTATAATGGGTCAACGACTTAGTGTAACAAGCAAGCTTAAGCCGGTAGGTGTAGGCGAAGCGAAAGCGAGTCTGAATAGGGCGATTTAGTTTGTTGCATTAGACCCGAAACCGAGTGATCTAGCCATGAGCAGGTTGAAGGTTGGGTAACACCAACTGGAGGACCGAACCCGCATCTGTTGCAATAGATTGGGATGACTTGTGGCTAGGGGTGAAAGGCCAATCAAACTCGGAAATAGCTGGTTCTCCGCGAAATCTATTTAGGTAGAGCGTCGAGCGAATACCCCCGGGGGTAGAGCACTGGATGGGCTATGGGGACTCACCGTCTTACTGATCCTAACCAAACTCCGAATACCGGGGAGTACTACTCGGCAGACACACGGCGGGTGCTAACGTCCGTCGTGAAAAGGGCAACAACCCTAACCTCCAGCTAAGGTCCCCAAGTCATGGCTAAGTGGGAAAGGATGTGAGGATCCCAAAACAACCAGGATGTTGGCTTAGAAGCAGCCATCATTTAAAGAAAGCGTAACAGCTCACTGGTCTAAATAAGGGTCTTTGCGCCGAAAATGTAACGGGGCTGAAGCCATGCACCGAAGCTGAGGATGTGTAGCAATACACGTGGTAGCGGAGCGTTCCGTAAGCTGATGAAGGGAGACCCGTGAGGGCTCCTGGAGGTATCGGAAGTGCGAATGTTGACATGAGTAACGATAAAGAGGGTGAGAGACCCTCTCGCCGAAAGACCAAGGGTTCCTGCTTAAAGTTAATCTGAGCAGGGTTAGCCGGCCCCTAAGGCGAGGCAGAAATGCGTAGTCGATGGGAACCACGTTAATATTCGTGGGCCTGGTGGTAGTGACGGATTGCACAAGTTGTTCATTCTTATTGGATTGGATGGGCAGCGGAGCGGTTCCAGGAAATAGCTCCACCGTATAGACCGTACCCGAAACCGACACAGGTGGTCAGGTAGAGTATACCAAGGCGCTTGAGAGAACTATGTTGAAGGAACTCGGCAAATTGCACGCGTAACTTCGGAAGAAGCGTGACCCCATGGTAGGCAACTATTATGGGGTGGCACAGACCAGGGGGTAGCGACTGTTTATCAAAAACACAGGGCTCTGCGAAGTCGCAAGACGACGTATAGGGTCTGACGCCTGCCCGGTGCTGGAAGGTTAAGAGGAGAGGTGCAAGCTTTGAATCGAAGCCCCAGTAAACGGCGGCCGTAACTATAACGGTCCTAAGGTAGCGAAATTCCTTGTCGGGTAAGTTCCGACCTGCACGAATGGCGTAACGACTTCCCCGCTGTCTCCAACATAGACTCAGTGAAATTGAATTCCCCGTGAAGATGCGGGGTTCCTGCGGTCAGACGGAAAGACCCCGTGCACCTTTACTATAGCTTTACACTGGCATTCGTGTCGGCATGTGTAGGATAGGTGGTAGGCTTTGAAGCGGGGACGCCAGTTTCCGTGGAGCCATCCTTGAAATACCACCCTTATCGTCATGGATGTCTAACCGCGGCCCGTCATCCGGGTCCGGGACAGTGTATGGTGGGTAGTTTGACTGGGGCGGTCGCCTCCGAAAGAGTAACGGAGGCGCGCGATGGTGGGCTCAGACCGGTCGGAAATCGGTCGTCGAGTGCAATGGCATAAGCCCGCCTGACTGCGAGACTGACAAGTCGAGCAGAGACGAAAGTCGGTCATAGTGATCCGGTGGTCCCGCGTGGAAGGGCCATCGCTCAACGGATAAAAGGTACGCCGGGGATAACAGGCTGATGACCCCCAAGAGTCCATATCGACGGGGTTGTTTGGCACCTCGATGTCGGCTCATCGCATCCTGGGGCTGGAGCAGGTCCCAAGGGTTTGGCTGTTCGCCAATTAAAGCGGTACGTGAGCTGGGTTCAGAACGTCGTGAGACAGTTCGGTCCCTATCTGCCGTGGGTGTAGGAATATTGACAGGATCTGTCCCTAGTACGAGAGGACCGGGATGGACATATCTCTGGTGGACCTGTTGTCCTGCCAAGGGCATAGCAGGGTAGCTACATATGGACGGGATAACCGCTGAAGGCATCTAAGCGGGAAACCCACCTGAAAACGAGTATTCCCTATCAGAGCCGTGGAAGACGACCACGTTGATAGGCCGGGTGTGGAAGTGCGGCAACGCATGAAGCTTACCGGTACTAATAGCTCGATTGGCTTGATCGTTCTCATTGACTATGCTCATCGAACTTCGTTCGATGTGCCAGACCTTTGTCCTGGCGCTGTCGCGGCTTTGCCGCTTCGCTCCGGACGGGCCGCGCCACAAGGCGCGACGGCCACTTGGCCTTGCGGAGCGCTGCTCCGACGCCCTCAAGAAGGTTCAAAGACGTGTTCAAAAAAAGAAAACAGGCTAACGCCTGCCAGCTTCTCAAAACATATAGTTGCGCTTTGCCGACCTGGTGGTTATGGCGGGGTGGCTGCACCCGTTCCCTTTCCGAACACGGCCGTGAAACGCCCCTGCGCCCATGGTACTTCGTCTTAAGACGCGGGAGAGTAGGTCGCTGCCAGGTCTGCAAAGCGCAACTTATGTAAAACAATCTTCTCATCACAAACTCTGCGGCCCATGCCGAACAAAAAGGGCCGCTCGCAAAGCGGCCTTTTGTGTTACAATACATCAGCAAATCCCACGGATTTGCGCTGGCGCGGGGTGGAGCAGCCCGGTAGCTCGTCAGGCTCATAACCTGAAGGCCGCAGGTTCAAATCCTGCCCCCGCAACCAATCCTTCCTCTCTAAAGATCAAAATGCTCCTCGTGGAGCAGCCCGCTCGGCGGGCAATCGATTCACTGGATCGATTGCTTATCCGCCTCGCCTCGTCAGGCTCATAACCTGAAGGCCGCAGGTCAAATCCTGCCCCCGCAACCAAATCCTCTTAAAGATCAGCATCTACCTTCTTATCGCTGGCGGAAAAGCTTCGCTTTCCCTGGCGATGGGAGCTCCTCGTTCGCAAAGCTCACCATAACCTGAAGGGTGAGCGGTCGATCGGGCAACGCCCGATAAAACAGTCCAGTGGACTGTTTTAAGACCCGAACGGGACAAAGCCTCAAACCGAAACCAAATTCCCAATAATACGCAAAAGCCCACCTCGTGCGGGCTTTTGCGTTTGGCCAGATGTGGTCGAGGCAAGCATCCAGGATCAGTAATCGGATTCGGATCCTTCAGTTCAATTCATTCCGGGCCAGGAATTCGGCTGCCTGTATTGTCTTCAAGGCACTCGCTGTCTCCCTGAAGTAAGGCAGGGTTTCCCAGAGGGTGCGATCGCCGACGATATAGAAGCGGCGTTTGGCGCGCGTCAGGGCAACGTTCAACAGGTTCGGCTTCGATGCGGCCCAGGCTGCAGCCCCGCTATGAGCGGCATCGGCGCCGAGCACCATGAAAACCACGTCTTCTTCCTTGCCCTGGAAGGTATGCACCGTGCCGATCCTTTCCTTCAGCCACTTCGACAGTCTTGGCGGAGCCGAGCGCGTATTTCCGTTCCAATCAACCCAT
The DNA here is from genome assembly GCF_057653455.1 of Rhizobium sp. CB2179. Taxonomy (NCBI): domain Bacteria; kingdom Pseudomonadati; phylum Pseudomonadota; class Alphaproteobacteria; order Hyphomicrobiales; family Rhizobiaceae; genus Rhizobium; species Rhizobium sp. CB2179. Next base: position 4,583,522 of record NZ_CM172781.1, read on the forward strand.
GTTGCATGGGCCAGAGCCTGCTTCAGACTGTTCTTGATCTCCTTGAACGGCGAAATGATATAGAGGTCCGGCAATCCGCCGTCCCGGCGATAAGTGGCGGTGAGGAGATCGACGATGAAGTCCGTTTGTTCTGGAACGGCCTGTTTGCCTGACACCCTTCCCCTGACGTCGATCCAGGCGCTGTCGCCATAAAACGGCGGAGCGTCACCGGCCGGCCGGCGCTCTTCCAGCCCGAAGACCATCTTGTTCTGATAGGCGATCTGGTTGGCAAGGCCGAACATCGGATCGATGCAGCGCCGATGTACCCTGAGGGGGCTGCCGATCCAGAGCCCATCGGCCTCCTCGCCCGAGACCGTCGTCCCATAGCGGTTGTTGGCATCGGCCAACATCTGCACCGACGCACTGTTCGGCGAATATTGTCCTGCCGCCGTATGCGGCGAGAGAGCCGAGGTGGCGGTGATCAGCGCGCTGGGCAGCGTGAAGACCGGTTCGATCTGCTGGGGATCACCGATCACCATGACGCGCCGCGCCCGCAACAGGGCGCCGACGGCCGCCTGCGGCACCGCCTGACCAGCTTCATCGATGAAGACCCAGCCGACCGAGCCGGTGTCGAGACCGTGGAACTGCCGGGCAAAGGAGGCGAAGGTTGTCGAGACGATGGGAACGATCATGAAAAGGCTCTGCCAGATCAACGCAATGTGCTCGCCGTCGGCGGGACCGTTGTTGGAAAGCAGTTTGTTGATGGCGACGATGTTCCCTCCAAAACCTCCGCCTTTCTTGCCCACATCCGCCAGCCACGCTTCATGCAGCGTCAACGCTGCTTGCAACAATGCCGAACGCAGACCTGCCAGTTCGTCCTGATGCCACAGACCGTCAATCTGGAACTGATCGGTCTCGAGATCGGTCAGGCGCCCAGGTAGGGTGGGGTGATTGAGAATTTCCCCTAGGCGGCCAAACTCCTCCCTTTTTCTGGACCAGATTTCTCGTTGCGACCGCAGTGCCTGTTCGGCACGTCGATGTCTCCGCAAAGACTGTTCCAGCGCAGGTCTGAGGGTTTTCGTAAGGTGATGTTCGCATTCCGCCAGCGCCTTGCGCAGTTCCAGCTGTCTTCGTGCATTGGCGACGACATTGTGCCGATGCTGCCGGGCAGGGTTGGTCGACAGCACTTTCTCCCACCACGCAGGAGCGCCTCGGTCGAGCAGCAGTTCCTCCTCCTTCAGAGGAGACAACCCTTCCCTGAGGCGGAGCATGTCGGCGGCAACCATATCGCATCGGTCCTGTGCGTGTCGAAGTTCGGCCGCAGCTGCTCTGACCTTTTCAAGCGCCTCGCGGCAGAAACCATCCTGCGAAACCAGGGCGATTTCGTCATGGAGATCAGCATAGCGTGCATATTCGCCGATCTTGTCGCGAACCACCTTGTCGGCGGCCTGAAATGCCGCCGATGCTTCGGCGAAGTTTGGTCCCTTATAACCCTTTAGCCACTCCCAGATGGTCTGTGGTTTGTCGGCACCGGACCAGCCGGGCTTCGGCCTTTCGGCGATCTCCATGAAGGCGAAACGTTCCTTGAAAGCTCGGCGATTCCGGGAATTGCCGAGCGCACAGGCGATTAGCCCCCATGGGCGGTCGCCGTCCGAGAGCCTGACGACCGCCCCATTGTCCTTCTGGCAAGCGACTTTGTGCGCGATGGTCTGCAGATATTGGAAGGAAGACGTTCTCGCGACCGAGCTTCGCTTCGGAAGGTCGCGCGAAATATTCTCCACGGCGGCGTTGTTGGAGGAGGCGACAACCATTTCGAATCCTGCCAGGGCCGGGATCAGCGCCGATATCGTGGCAGTGCTCCGGTCCGCGAAAATGATGCGGCGCGGCGCGCCATCGAAGGCTTCGCGCGCCGTCTTCAAGGAGGCCAGGATGCGAGCGCGCCGAACGATATTATCTGCGAACATGTCGCGAAGCAGCGTCGTCTTTCCCGTCCCTGGCGGGCCGTTGACCGAGAACAGTCCCGTTTCCGACAGCTCGTCGATTGCCGAATTGATCGCGAACTGTTGCATCAGGCTCATGGCGTGGTGAGGTTCGCTGAGCCAGCGCCCGCGGTTGAGTTTTCCAGGATGCAAGGCCCGAACGATCGCCCGGCGTCCATCCTCCGAGTAGAGGTCGATCCGTTTCTCATGCACCAGCGGGGTGAGATATTGCCTGAGCGGCGCGGGGATATCGCCATGCGTGACGCGTATCATCGCCCGCTCGATGTCCTCGATGAAGAAGCTGTTCAAGATACCGATATCGTCTTCAGCACTGGTACTCTCATCCTCCTCGTCGTCGGCATCGAGCGCATTGCTTTCCGGCGGTGGTGGCAAGGAGATGAACTCTGATTTTTCCACCCGGTCCCGGTAACGCATTTCAACAGCGGCAATGGGTTTCTCCTGCTTCGAGGCAAAGCCGGCCCAATCGCAGAGCAATTCATGCAGCGTCAGGATTTCGGCAGCATCGATCGGCTGATCGGTCGTGTCCTCGGAGGATGAAGATCTCAGATGCCGCTGCGCCCGAAAGTTTTGAAGCAATTCCGAGAGTTGCCGCTTGCTGTCGGCAAATGCCTGGTAGCCGAGCGAGGAGAGGCCGGATTTCCGCACCCGTCCCAGAGCCCATGGCAGCGTGGAAACTGAAAATGTTTCGAACAGCGGCTGTCCCAAGGGAGAGAGCTGCAAGCTGGCAAAGCAGGTATCGCCATCGAGGTCGCTGCGTTCGGCGTCGTCATATTCGGCGGTATCGGTCGCAACGCAATCGAAGTGTCTGCGAATATCGGCAATTTCGGATTTGCTGAAAACGCCGAGGAACAGGGTAAAACCCGTGATCTGCTTCTCCTCGGGGATCGCTGGACGACTGAGTGCGGCACCGTCATCGCCGAGCGTTTTCGCATGCAACCAGAAAACACTTCGGCCTTCACCGGAGACGATACGACTGGAGAGATCGTAAGGAATGAAGAACTCGATTTTGTGCCAGAAATCGAGAATGGCCAGAAGCCGTTCCCTTTCGGCGCCGTCTGCATTCGTCTGCATGACTTCTCACTGAGGAGTTGCAAAAATAGGCTCGCGCTTCTTTTAGCAACGATCGCAGCGCAAAATCAAAGACCATGGTGACTGTGCGTCCCGGAGCTGCCGGACCGCATTTCCGCACCATGGCGAAACCACATCAATGCAGACGTGGCCGGCGTCGCTCGCTGAGCTGCCGTCCTCGGTTCCAGCGGGCGATGGTCTCCGGCACGACGTCCGTCTTGCCAGCGGCGGGCTCGGTGATCGAGCGCAGGCGTTCGAGGGCAACGCCCGCCTTGGCGGCATAATCGAGTGCGGTCGGATCGTCCGAATGCACGTCCTGGATCGCGGCGAAAACCGCCTCCGCCTCGGCCAGCCGTTTGCTCGCCGCAAGGGCGATACCACGCTTGTAATGCGCCTGGATGAGATGCGGCCCGATCTCGCCGATCTGACGGAAAGTCTCTGCGGCCTGCTCATATTGATGCAGCGCAAGTTGCGTGTCGCCAAGCCGCATTTGGATCGGTGTCGGGTCGGGTGCTTGCTCGACGAGAGCCTTGTAGGCAGTCAATGCCTCCGTCAGTTTGCCTCGGTCGAACAGCAGATTGGCGAGCCCGAATTCCGCGCCGGTATGGCCTGGCGCCGATTGCAGGACCTGGTTGAAGGCGATCTCCGCCTTGCTCCGGGCTCCATTGCGGTACATGTCGAGCGCCTGTTCATAGACGAAACGAATGCTGCGCGGGTTGAGCGCGCCATGCAGGTTCTGGCCGTTGCGGGTGCGGAACAGGGTGCAGCTGATCCGCCTTTCCTCCACCCCGAACATGTACTTATAGGGTTCGTTTCCGCGCAGGAAGTCATAGGTCTTGAAGCCCTGCTCGATCGCCCGCCGGATGCAGTAGCCATGCAGGATGAGGCCGGGAGACGGCGTCTTCCAGTTCTCGTCGCGGCCGGTGATATAGAAGAGGATGGCCTTCTTCTGCCGGTCGACGATATTCGCCAGCGCGCCGAGCGGCTGGTCGCCATACCAAAGGACCGGCACCTCGAGATTGCCGCAGTTGAAGCTGTCCATCAGCATCTCGCGCGTGGTGATGATCAGCCGCTCGGTCCGCTCTGCGCCTTTGCGGGCACTCCATTTGATCCGCCAGAGATTGAAGAGGGTGTCCAGGTCCCGATCGATGGTCTCGGGAGTTGCCATCGTGATCCTGTAAATATCGTCGCCTTCGACCTTGCGCAGGAACCGCCGGAGCTTCTGGCGCGTCTGGCTGCTCATGCGCTGCTCGAGATAGTCGTCGAAGCTTGCCGGCAGGGGGACGATGGGACAGATCGTATTGTCGATATTCTCGCTGTTCTTGGGCGAGCTGTCGCGAAACATCACCTCCGGTCCCTGCAGCGCCTCGATCATCTTCTCGCGCCGGCTGGCAGGACCGCTGAAATATTCGAGTTTCAGGTCGGTCCAGTTTTGATGTTTGATAAACGAAGCAAAGCCCGCAATGGCGTGATGCTCGTAATCCGGCCTGACGATGAAGCCGGTATAATCGGCCGCAAAATTCCCGGCCATGATGATCTCGTCATAGAAGAGCCCGGTCTTTTCGTTCAGATGCGTGATGAGGCGCAGCGGAAGGAAGGCGACATAGGGTGCTTCGGGATCGCGTTCGCGAAGGGCGAGGATGAACCAGCGGCGTCGGCGCGACAGATAGTTCTTCAGCCATATCCAGGAGAGGAAATGCTGCGCGTCTGGATCTTCCAGGAAGACCTGATCCCAGTTCTCGCGCACCGCCTCGAACCCCGCAATGGTATCGATGATATCTATGCGCATGTCCGCCCCCCAATACCCCATACGTCACTTGGGAGGTTTCATTCTAAAGGGAAACACCGATCTTCAAATAAACCGTCCGGATGATTTGAGGCGCCTAAATGGGATTAGTCCTGAGCCCGGCGCATACCCAAAATCGCAATCGGTTTGGTCAAAATCATATACAGATTCAAAGCGATAGAGCCAAACGCGTCCTGAAGGATGCCGAGCTTCAACGGACCTCGCCCGAAAGTGTGCAGCGGTTTTGAGAACATGAGTACATAAGGATTAGATCAGAGCTCGCCGGAGATCCGCGGGCTCGCATGGATGAAGGCCCAGAGCGTCCGGCTGATGGCGACGATCTCGGCGATCGACTTTTCCAGAAGGTCGAGCTCGCGCGCGTCCATCTGTTCGATCTTGCCGTAGCGGATCTGCTTGTCGTCCTCGACGAGCCGCATCAGCTGTGTGCTCGAGATCTCTCCCTTTTCGTCGAAGGAATAGATGCAGTGATTGTACTTGTTGCGTATCTTGGATTCTTTCTTCAACCGCGACATGGCTGAAAGGATCGCCTTCCGGTCGGAAGGGGAGGTCGAAGCGAGCTTGGACAGCCGTTCGATGAGATCGATCCGTGCGCGCGTGGTGTTCAGCGTCAGGAACACGACGATTGCTGCATCCTTTTCCACCCGGAGAAGATGGGCGATGATGTAGATCAGCAGGCTTTCGGTGTTCGTCCAGACATAGTTCAGGCGGCCGACCCGCAGCAGGACATCGGACATCGCCGCCATGCTTGACCCTTTCTCCCCGGAGGGAATCCATCCCTCAAGGGATGACATGTGGACATTACATCAGAACAACGCGCAAGTCCGTCATATCTACAGGTCCGCCCGTGCCGGATCGCGAGCGATCAGCGCTCCTTGAATGCCCGGGACATGCTGTCGGTGATCGGTTTGCTCAGATATTCGAAGAAGGTGCGTTCCGATGTCTGAATCAGCACTTCGGCCGGCATGCCGGGAACGGGATGGAAATTGTGCACCCGCGCAATCTCGGAATCGGGTATGCCGACGCGGACGATATAGACGTCCTTGACCGAAGCTCCCGAATTTTCCTCGATCGAATCGGCCGAGACGTAGAAGACCTTGCCCTGCAGAACAGGGGTCGTGCGCCGGTTGAGCGCCGTGAGGCGGATGGAGGCCGTTTCTCCCTCATGCAACTGGTCGATCGAGGTGCGCAATACCTGCGCTTCCAGGATCAGCGGCACGTGCGACGGCAGGATTTCCATGATCGGCTTTCCTGTCGTGATGACACCGCCGGCTGTGTGAAAATAGGAGCGCACCACCGTGCCCGACACCGGCGAACGGATAGTGGTACGTTCGAGCACGCCGGCGGCCTCGCGCATCTGTTCGCGCACACTGTCCAGATCGGTTTCGGCGGTCTCGAGTGCATCGAGTGCCGCCTGCTTGTTGGAGTTGACGGCGATGACGGCTTCCTGGCGGAATTTGGCGATCTCGGCCTCGCTCTCGTTGAGCTCGCCGTTCAGTCGAGCAATGTCGCCCATCGCATCGGCGATCGCCCGCTCGATTGCCAGCAGATCCGTCCTGCGCATATAGCCGACCTTCACCAGCCGAGCCTTGGAGTCGCGTTCCTCGGTCAGCAGCGACAGCTGCCTTTCGAAGGAATCTCTCTGGCCCCTATAGCCGGCGAACCGGAATTCCAGCGACGCGATGTTCTTCCCGATCAGATTGAGCTGCTCTTCGAGCTTGATCTGCTTGCTGTGGAAGACGACGTTCTGGCTCTGGATGATCGCGTTGATATCGGGATCGCTGGCCTCCTTCGTCACGATATTGGGAAGCTGGAGTTCACGCAGGCCCTGCGCTTCGGCACGGAGCCTTGCGACAATGGCTTCCAGGCGCAGACGGCGAAGCTGCAGCATCCGCTCGTTTGAGCGGGATGCTGTAGGATCGAGGGTCAGCAGGATATCGCCTTCCTTGACCGTATCGCCTTCGCTGACGCGCATCTCCTTGATGATGCCACCTTCCAGATGCTGGACGATCTTGTTGTTGCCGGTCGCGACGAAGCTTCCCTGCGCGATAACGGCGGAGGCGAGCGGCGCCGTCGCCGCCCAGAAGCCGAAGCCTCCGAACGAGGTGAAGAGAACCGTCAGGCCGACGATGCTGTGCATCCGGATTGAGCGCGGCACGTCGCTATACCATTCGAGCTGCACCGGACCGGCCGTCTCCTGATTTTTCCGTCCCATGTCGTTCATCCCTCGATGCGCGGTGCTTGTTGACCGTTATTGCCGTTGTTCTTGGAAAGCGCCTGCAGCACCTCGATCCTTTCCCCGAACATGGCGACAGTACCCTCCTTGAGCACGAGGATCTTGTCGACGCATTGGAGAAGGGCCGGGCGCTGGGTGATGGTGACGGTGGTGATGCCCTGCTTCTTGGCGTGTATCAGCGCCTTGGCAAGAGCTGCCTCGCCTTGTGTATCGAGGTTCGAGTTCGGCTCGTCGAGGACCACGAACTTCGGATTGCCGAAGAAGGCGCGGGCCAGCGCGATGCGCTGCTTCTGGCCGCCCGAAAGCGGAGCGCCGTCACCCGCCACAATTGTTTCGTAGCCCTGCGGGAAGCCTGCGATGAGTTCGTGCACGTCAGCGAGCACAGCGGCCTCATAGATCTGGTGATCGTCGACGTCGTCACGCATGCGGCAGATATTGGCCTTGATCGTACCGGGAAAGAGCTGCACATCCTGCGGCAGATAGCCGATGCTTTCGCCGAACTGGCGCTGGTCCCAGTTGCGCAGATCCATCAGGTCGAGGCGAACATTCCCCGATGTCGGGACGATCGAGCCGACGAGCATCTTGCCGAGCGTCGTCTTGCCGGACCCGGAATTACCGATGATCGCAAGTGATTCCCCCTTCCTGAGCGAGAACGAGATGCCGTTGAGAATGACCTTCTTCTGCGGCGGCGGCACGAAGAGAATGCGTTCGACATCCAGCCGGCCTTCGGGATTGGGAAGACGCAGGCGCGGGAAGTTCAATGGGGAGTTCAACAGCAGTCCTTTGATCCTGCCATAGGCGGCTGCCGATCGGTTGAACTGATGCCAGCCTTCGATGGCGCCTTCGATCGGCGCCAGGGCGCGTCCCGAGATGATCGAGGACGCAATCACCATGCCGCCCGTCAACTCACCGGAGAGCGACAGATGCGCACCCCAGCCCAGCAGGGTGATCTGGGTGATCATGCGGCAAGCCTTCGATATGCCGGAGAAGATGATGTTGCGGTCTTGCGCTTCGACTTGCGATTTCAGCGAGCCCGCCGTTTCCCGGCCCCACATCTTCACCGCCTCGGGGATCATCGCCATTGCGTTGATAATCTGCGAATTGCGCGACATGGAATCGAGATGGAAATTTGCCCGGCTGAGATAGCCGTTGGATTCGGCAAATTGCCGGGCGGTGAATTTCTGGTTCAGATAGGCGATCACGAAAAGCACCGCGCAGCAGACCATGATGATGATGCCGAGATGCGGATGCACGAAATAGACGACGACCACGAAGAACGGCATCAGCGGCGCATCGAGAAACGCGATCAGCGTGCCGGATGTCAAGAAGCCGCGCAAAAGCTGCAGGTCCTGCAGCGTCTGATAATCCTTGCCGCTGCCATGCAGCGACGCCCTCGCCGCGGCGCTGAGGATCGGCGCGCCGAGCTGAACTTCGAGCTCCACCGCGGTGCGCATCAGGATAAAGCGCCGCACCGTATCCATGAAGGCCTGCAGCAGCACGGCGCCGATCACGGCGATCGAGAGCATGACGAGCGTGTCGACGGAGCGGCTTGTCAGCACCCGGTCGGATATCTGGAAGAGATAAAGCGGTATCGCCAGCAGAAGGACGTTGATGGCGACCGTAAACACCATTACGACCACCATGTTGCGCCGTACCGCCACCATCCCGCGCGAGAGGCTGGCGGCGAAATTCACAGGCTCGCTGCGCTTGTGAAAACCGCCGCCGCTTCCCCCGCCCCCGCCCCCGCCGCCCCCGGGATCGGAATTCTTGCCGTTTCCGCCGCCGCCGGTGCGCAGCCGCCTGTCGTTCTCGCTGATCGGACCGCTTTCTCCTTCGATGGTCTTGCCGAAAGGCATCGTCGGGCTCGATTTAAGCTCGGTCTTCTCTGTCGGCAGTTCGGGGGCCACCCGTGCTTCGATCTGCGGCTGGGCCGGCGCTTCCGCCGGTTTTGCTGTCGCCGGGCCCTGCGCCACCGCGACAGCAGGCGCCGTTTCCACTTTAGCTTCCGGCACCGCCGTCTTTTCCGGGAGGGGCGCCTGCGTTGCGCTTGCGCGTCCGGTATCGGCAGCCTCGGTTGCTGCAGCTTCGGACGTCTGCTTGCCGCCATCGGGAGACGAAGCAGCGGCACCGCTCAGCCTGCGAAGGTTCTCGACCGCCTCGTCGATCGCCGAGATGCACAAATCGGTCATCGTCGCTTCCGAAGGGGCAGCGGAGGGAATAGTGCCCGATCTCAGATCGAGGGCGCTGCCTGCCGCAAAGATTTGTTTCGAAATCTGGTTCATCGTGGTTCCCTCGCAATACTCAAGGTCACGCGACCATGGCTTGCATTACGTCGGCGGGGTGCGTCGACGACCATGAAAAATCATTCCCGGCATTGATGACGCCGTCAGCGCAATTGCCGCCCGCCGGATCGTCGTTGTCGAGAAAGGCGATGACTTCGTTGGCGAGCCTGTCGTCGGCCGGCTGCGGCTGTGTCGTGTCATGCTCCACCAGCCCGCCCTGAATGAGGATGGCGTCTGAATAGAGCTGGCCTGCCAGATAGGTCGTCTGGCCGAAACTGTCGTAGTCGACGATTTCGGCGATGTTGACGACCGCATTGCTGCCCGTGTCGATCGTAACCGTTGCGTCGGGATTGTTTTCGAGGATGGTTGATGCCGCCAGGGTCACATCGTCGGAATCGCCGAGGATGCTGACCTGTTTTATGATCGTCATGTCGTAGAGATTGCCGGTGATATAGAGCACATTGAGGCCGGCATAGCCCTGGAAATTCATATCGAAGGACAGCCCTTCCGGCATGTCGGGATCGCGGTCCTCGATCGCCTTCTGCGTCGCGACCATGTAGTCCGGCATGGCCGCGAACGGGCTGTCCGTCCCGACATTGTGGATCGAGGCGAAATTCCAGAGCAGGTTGTTGCCGGTCTGTATGTCGGCGCCGGGATCGACGCCGTCTTCGGCCCGCACCCAGTCATTGTCGTAGAGCAGCGAGATCTGCGTGATGCTGTTGATGTCGAGCACATTGCCGCCGATGATCACCAGATCATACTGCATGCCCATCCCGAAAAAGGAGGAGAAGTTGATGGAGGTATTGCCGCCGGTCAGAACCGTGGCTTCGGATCCAGAAGTGGTGACCGTCATCGTGTCGTTGTCGGTGACGAAGTGATATTGCTCGATCCACTGTACGAAGGAGACGTCGCCGTCGATGACGCTGACGCGCCAGCTGTTCGGGAAAGTCGGCTCGACAGCATCGTTGTCGGCATGGCTCGATGCTTCGAAGGTGCTGTGTTCGAAGAGGGCGATATTCTTGGCGACCGTTCCCGCGTCATCGGCGGAATGGCCGGATGAATGCAGCGTCGAAGCAATCTCGTCGTTGTCGCTGTAGACCAAGGCTTGGGAGATCGCGTCGATCTGGTGATAGTTGCCCATCACCGCCGTGACCGAGGCGATGACGCCGGTATTGATCACCGAGGCGACGTTGACAAGGAGGTTTGCACCGGCGGTCACATCAAGGCTGTTGCCACTCGGGTCGGTCTGCTCGACGGATGTACTGCTGTCGTCTGGTTCTTCCTGGAGCTTGGCGAGACCGCGGTCGGGCAGGAAGTCGTCGAGGACAGGGATATCGGTCGTCTCCTCGCCGTTGACATAGACCGTGTCGTTCTTGGGGGCGGTGGTGCTGAAATCATGCGTCGCGTCGCCGCTGCTGGGTGAGGCCGGCCCACTGTCCTTGCTATTCTGGATATAGCTTTCGAGATCCTCGGCGATCTTCAGCGCGCCATCATAGGTATCTGTCCGGTGGAGGCTCGCAAAAGGCGTCAAGATCTCGGCCTCGGTGCTGAAATCCGCGAGCCGCTCGATGACGAAACTCGTGTCTCGAAGGGGATGGACGCCGTCCGTCATATCCAGATAATCGTCGTCGTAGAGGACGTTGACCTGGAGGACATGACTGATCGCCGAACCAGGCCCGGCAAAGACTGTCAGTTCCGGCTCATCCGTGAGCACGATATCCGTAGGATCGCCGAAATGCGGTAACGGGATGTCCTTTCCGGCAATCGCCGCCAGCTTCTCGAGGCTCTCTTCGAAGACGCGGCCGAAATGGCGCGCCGGGCCAAATTCGATTTCGTAGCTGCCGCTTTTGTAGATGATGCCCGGATCGTAGTCCTTGAGCTGGAGATCGGAAGAGAAGGCGGCGGTAAAGGCATCCTGATCCGGCAGAGCCGGTCCATCCGCGCCCGGTCCTGCACCTTCGGCATAGTTCGTACGCAACCGCATCTCGTCGGTCGTCATCTCGAAGAGACCGATGAAGTGCGCAATGATTTCCGAAATCTTCTCGATATGCATGGTTCGGCCCTCCCATTCGAGATGACGATCGGCCTTGGAGGCACCCGCCGGGAGCCGTCGTGTGGTCGTCAAATCGTTTTCAAGCAGTCAAACTGCACCGGCTAGAGCCGGTGCAGTTCGTCTTGGTCGCTGGAGGTCGGTGTCAGGTGCCGGTATCCTCGCCGACGTCGGAGACATGAGAATTGCCGCCGATGACGCTGGAGTCGACCGTATTGCTGAGCAGGTTCGCACCCTGAACGAACTCGAGGTGGAAGCCCGAATTGGCAAGGATTGCCGAAGCATCGGCCGCGCTCGAGCCAGTGGCGTCGTCGCCGGCCTTGAGATCCCAGCCTTTGCCGTCCATCTCCATGCCTTCTGCGCTGTCGGCGGTGCCGCCATTGGCATTCAGGTTGTTCTGAGCGCCTTCGTTGTCCATCTTGACGTTCCAGGCGCTATCCTGGTCAGCCAGATGGTTCGCCTGGACGGCGCTGAAGCCGCTGTCATTGCCTTCGCCGGTCAGCGAATTGTTGAGGATGCTGTCGACGTCGAGAGTGAAGGAGAAGTCGTCGCCGAGGTCGAAGGTGAGGTCGTGTCCGGCAACGCCGAGGTTGGAGTCCTTGACGTCCTCGATGACGGCGAAGTCTGTGTCCGTCTTGTTGAAGCTGTCGGAGGTGTTGTTGCTGTCGGAGACCGTCTTCGTATCCGTATCCGTCTCCGTAACGGTCTTGATATCGGTGTCGGTCACGGTTTTCGTATCGGTGTCCGTGATCGTCTTGGTGTCGGTGTCGTTGTCGCTGTACGACTTGCTGTCATAGCTCCAGTCGTAGTCGGTCTTGGTGTCGGTATCGGTGATCGTCGTGGTCTTGGTGCTCGTATCGTCGTCGGACTTGTAGCTCCAGTCATATTCGTTGTCGCGGTTGTCGCCATTGTTGGCGGCGACGTCGATCTCCGCCTTGACGTCCACGTCGACGCTATTGTCGGTATTGTCGCGATTGTCGCCATTGGCGACGACGCCGACATAACCGGTCGAATCGTCTTCGATTTCAGTCGAATTGATCGCGCTATTGGCAAAGCCGTCGGCAAGCGCCCCGACCTTTGTGATTTCGGTGTCGTCAGACATTGCATTCTCCAGAAAAAACCGGAGCAGCTTTTCGAAATCCCTCTCATCTCAAATGGGATTTTACTCGCGCTCGCTCCGATACGGTTAAGATCGGCAGATGTATTCGATACTAGTCATCTGCAGCTTCGTCGCGATTTGTTGATCAAATCGTTGGTATTGGGAACGTACGTACTCAGTACAAGGCCGCACATATCCAGCTCCGAATCCTGAAAAGGATAAGGAGTATTCAGGCTTTCTTTTCGTTGAGTTGCCCTAAATGGAAGCCATGTATCAAAAACGCATGACGATACCTGGATTTTCCAGTCGCCACTTGGACGACGATCACAGAATGCTGGAAAAAATGCGGATCCGATAGACACCAATTCGGGCTAAGGCGGATCCGCCCTGTCCGGATAGCCCGCAGATAGTCCCTGTCGTCGGAGTACTAAGATCTGTTCGGCAGCGGCGTCGGCGAGCAGCGACAATCCGGGGCTCCCGGCATTCGCTGCAGGGTTGAGGGGCACCTTTCGACGTTTCCCTGTCTCATATCCGACCCACCCTGCATGACGAAAATATGACAATTTGTACTGAAATATTACATTCAACTGAACATCTATAGTCGAAGCAAATATAGCCTTGAAGTATATATCATAGTGAAAATACAACCAAGGCATTGTATCGTATCGTTTTTCGTCCGCGAAAACTAATCACTTTGGGCCATTTCCTTCCTTCTCAATCCGTATTAACATAATTAAGAAATGTCTAAAAAATAAAGCGGTGACATCCGGGGTCGGCATTTCTTACTATCTTATACCCGCCATCGCTCCACGTTTGAGTAAAGTGTAACGCTAGGGGAGGCGTATATGTTCATGACAGGCTCAGGGATGGAGAATTCTGACCAGGGAAGAAAGTTGAGTACGTCCGGAGATACTATACTAGTGGTAGCCAAGGCGGATCTGTTTTCGGAATGCATGGTAGAAGCACTGGCAAAGAAATTTCCGAACTGTGAAGTGGCAAGCATAACGAGTACAAAGCCGATGCTGGAAAAAGATACCAGCGATTTTAAGCTTGTTTTATTCTATCATATACCCGGCCCGGAGCTTCATGAAGCGCTGCAGGCTGCCCGCGAAAACCACCCTGAAACCTCGATTGGACTTGTCGTCGAAGCGATCGATATGCTCGAGCCCTATGTCAGCCGGCTGGTAGAGGCGCGGATCATCGATGGCGTCCTGCCACTCAACCTGCGGCTCGATGTCTTTATGGCTGCAGTGGATCTGCTAATGAAGGGCGGCGAACATTTTCCGTCAGCACTTCTCAATCGCCTCACCAACAATAACGCCCAGCTGGAGCCTTCGCTCTATCAGACAAAATCGGTCGATGCGGCGCGCAGCAATGCGCTCAAGCTGAGACGCGACAGCATCTCTGCTTTGACCACCCGTGAGGTTCAGATTCTGGATCTCATATGCAAGGGCACGCAGAACAAGATCATCGCCGACAAGCTGCATCTTTCCGAAAATACCGTGAAGGTTCACGTCCGCAACATCTACAAGAAGATGAACGTCCGAAACCGCACGGAAGCTGCATCCCGCTTCTTCAATGAGCATTCCGCCGGTGAAGGCGACATGTCCGGTCGGTGGCGCAACTGATCTAACGCTTTCTTTTGCTTCAGATCGAAGGACGCGCAAAGCAACGCGACTTCTGTCCGAAGCCGCTTGGAGAGCAGATATAAGGCGCCGAGCCATGATAGGCTACGCTGCGGGCCGTTGCTGCAGTCGGGCGCTCGGCCCGATTTGCCGGATAGGCATAGGCCTTCGAGACGCGCGGTGCCTCGACCACGACGATGTTCTTTTTCGCGACGACCGCGATATCGTCATCAACGACCGCGCAAGCCGTTGGTCCGATTGCAACGAGCGCCGTTCCCCAGACGAACATCGCCAAGCGGAAACGCCGGCCTTTCAGCTGCGGTGTATCTTGTTTTTCTAACATGGCCAAAACCCCTCGCATATGGCGCTTCAGGATGCAAGACCGGCCGTGCCGTTGAGCGCGGCCAATCTCCCGCCTTCCCTCGTATATTAGCTGCATTGAGTGAAGCTTAAGCGGCGAGTGAGAGGCGTTGTTGCGGATCGGAAAATGACTAGAGTGATTAATCATTCGTTATCTTGAAGAATACTTGTGTAATTATTTTGGATACTTGGAATTTTTAAAGTTGACCTCCACGCTAATCGTCTTATCATTTGAGTAGTAATTCAGTTATCCGAAGAATAACTACAAAGTTATTAGCGTCTTGATAGGAGGGTTCACGAACATCCAGGCGGATAAGGAAGACTTGAGGCGCATAAATAAATCAAAAGACTAAATACCTGGGAAGGAGTTTGTAATGCGTAGTTTCGTTCCCAACGAAGGCTATTCTAAAGTGTCAGGCATACCGGTGCTCCAAGGGCGACGCACCGTTCTTGTGAATGGCGGGGGCGGCTTCCTCGGTTCACATCTCTGCGAAAGGCTCCTGCAGCGCGGCCACAGCGTCACATGCCTCGATAATTTTTCGACCGGCCGTCGTGCGAATGTCGCTCATCTTGCATCGAACACCCGCTTCCGCATCGTCGAGCACGATGTTAGGCAGCCCTTCGATATTGACGCGTCGCTCATCTTCAATTTCGCCTCCCCCGCCTCTCCGCCCGATTATCAACGGGATCCCGTGGGAACGCTGCTCACCAACGTGCTTGGCGCCGTCAATACCCTTGATTGCGCGCGAAAGACCGGTGCGATCGTCGTCCAATCGTCGACGTCGGAGGTCTATGGCGACCCAACCCAGAGCCCGCAGCACGAATCCTATTGCGGCAATGTTAACCCGATCGGACCGCGCGGCTGTTACGACGAAGGCAAGCGCAGCGCCGAAACGCTGTTCTTCGATTACCACAGGACTTACGGTGTCGACATCAAGGTCGGCCGCATCTTCAATACCTACGGACCGCGCATGCGCCTGGACGACGGGCGGGTGGTTTCCAATTTTATCGTGCAGGCCCTGCGCAATGCCGACCTGACGATCTATGGCGATGGTCAGCAGACCCGTTCTTTCTGCTATGTCGACGATCTCATCGAGGGTTTCCTGCGTTTTTCGGCCGCGGGCAGCGCCTGCAACGGCCCGATCAACCTCGGCAATCCAACCGAAATGTCCGTTCGGCGCCTGGCGGAAATCATCCGGGACCTGACGAACTCGCGTTCCCGGATCGTCCACCTGCCTGCGGTCACCGACGACCCTCGTCAGCGGCGGCCGGATATTTCCCGCGCCATGGCCGATCTTGGCTGGAAGCCCCGCATCGGGCTCGAAGCCGGCCTGGCTCGCACCGTCGAATATTTCGACGGACTGCTGGCCGGCACAGAGAAGGCGGAGGTCCTATGAGATGCCCCGCTACATTCTCGTCACCGGCGGCGCCGGTTTCATAGGCAGTCATATCTGCAAAGCGCTGTCGCGCGCCGGCATGATCCCGGTTACCTACGACAATCTCTCCACGGGACATGCCGACAGTGTACGCTGGGGGCCGCTCATCCGGGCTGAGCTTGCCGATGCCGCCGCGTTGCGCCGGACTCTTGCGGAGTTTTCGCCCGATTGCGTCATCCATTGTGGTGCCAATGCCTATGTCGGCGAATCCGTCGACATGCCCAGGAAATATTACCGGAATAACGTCGTCGGCAGTCTGACGTTGCTCGAGGCCTGCCTCGATCAGGAGATCGATCGGATCGTCTTTTCGAGCAGTTGCGCCACCTATGGCGTCCCCGCTTCATTGCCGATACGGGAGGAAAGCCCGCAGCATCCGGTCAATCCCTATGGGCGCACCAAGCTGATCTTCGAGATGGCGCTGGAGGACTTTGCCGCCGCCTACGGCATCCGCTTTGCCGCATTGCGTTATTTCAATGCGGCCGGAGCCGACCCTGATGGTGAGCTTGCCGAGCGCCATCAACCCGAGACCCATCTCATCCCGCGCGCCCTTCTCGCTGCCGCCGGCAGGTTGGAGCGGCTTGATATCTTCGGCACCGATTATGCAACCGAGGACGGAACCTGCGTTCGCGACTATATTCATGTCAGCGATCTCGCGCAGGCGCATCTCGCCGCCGTCAATCATCTGATGGCGGACGGCGGCTCGCTCAGCGTCAATCTCGGCTCCGGCCGGGGCACCTCGGTGCGCGAGATTCTCGAGGCGATCCGTCGCGCCAGCGGCCGCGAAGTCCCCGTGCGTTATCGCTCCCGCCGCGCCGGCGATCCGCCGATCCTCTTTGCCAATACCGCAAGGGCGAAAGCGGAACTCGGCTTCGCGCCGGTTTTCTCGGATATCGATACGATCATCCGCACTGCCGGCCCCACCTTCGGGCTGGAGATGAGGGCATGAGCAATGTTTCGCAAATCGGCCATGGCGTCAGGACCGCCAAAGCCGTCAATGCTGATGCATTCGATCTTGTTTTCACCGGCTGGAACCGTGTCGCCTATGGCTTCGGCATTCTCTGCTGGCTGACGGCACTCGGCTTTTTCTGGATCTGGTGGTGCCAGTCCGCCCATATCATTTCTTGGGCCACATTCGTGCTCGTCACCCTCGTGCTTGCCTGGATCACGCTTGTACCGGCCTATTTCATCCTGATCTTTGTCGATGCGAGGACGGTCAGCCCTCGCGCAGGGCTGCCGGAAGGGCGGGTGGCTATGGTCGTCACCAAGGCGCCGTCCGAGCCCTTTGCCGTCGTCCGCACCACTTTGCAGGCGATGCTCGACCAGATCGGCGTCGATTTCGATGTCTGGTTGGCTGACGAGGACCCTTCGGAGGAAACCAGGCGTTGGTGTGCGGCGCACGGCGTGCTGATCTCCACCCGAAAGGGTGTGGCGGAGTATCATCGCACCACCTGGCCGCGCCGGACGCGTTGCAAGGAAGGCAACCTCGCCTATTTCTACGACCACTTCGGCTATGCGCGCTACGATTTCGTCGCCCAGTTCGATGCCGACCATGTGCCGACGCCGACCTACCTCCGTGAAGTCCTGCGCCCCTTTGCCGATCCCGGCATCGGTTATGTCTCCGCTCCCAGCATCTGCGATGCCAATGCCGGGGCAAGCTGGGCGGCGCGCGGCAGGCTCTATGCCGAGGCAAGCCTGCACGGTTCGCTGCAGACGGGTTACAACAATGGCTGGGCGCCTCTTTGCATTGGTTCCCATTATGCGGTTCGCACATCAGCCCTTCGTCAGATCGGCGGCCTCGGCCCAGAACTTGCGGAAGACCATTCGACAACGCTGATGATGAATGCCGGCGGCTGGCGTGGCGTGCATGCGGTCGATGCGATCGCTCATGGCGACGGACCGGCGAGCTTCACCGATCTCGTCGTCCAGGAATTCCAGTGGTCGCGCAGCCTGGTCACCATTCTGCTGCAACATTCCCGCCGCCACATCATGCACCTGCCTTGGCGGCTGAGGTTCCAGTTCGTGTTCTCGCAGCTCTGGTACCCGCTCTTTTCCGTCTTCATGGCCATGATGTTCCTGCTGCCGGTTGCCGCGCTGCTGACGGGCCGTGTCTTCGTCAATGTCACCTATCCGGATTTCCTGCTGCATTTCGTGCCGATGTCGATCGTACTGACGCTGTTTGCCTTTTTCTGGCGGGCAACGGCAACCTTCAGGCCGCACGATGCGAAACTGCTCGGCTGGGAAGGGCTTGCCTTCATCTTTCTGCGCTGGCCGTGGTCGTTGGCCGGCAGTCTTGCCGCTGTTCGCGACTATATCTGCGGCTCCTTCGTCGATTTCCGCATCACGCCGAAGGGAAAGCAGCAGCAGCGGTCTTTGCCGCTGCGCGTCATCGCGCCCTATATCGGGCTCGCTGCCCTTTCCGCCGCTGCAATGATGTTTGCGACCGATGCCGCGGCCGCCCAGGGTTTTTATGTTTTCGCCATGATCAACCTCTCGGTCTACCTGTCGCTGACGGTGCTGATCGTCGTTCGCCATGCGGTCGAAAACGATCTGCCGCTGCTGCCGCAATCGCGCGGGCTGTGGCTTGCGACAGCCACCGGACTGGCGATTTTCGTCGCTGGCGGCACGCAGGCGGGGAGCCACGGCCTGCGCGGCCTCGAAGCTCTTTCGCACGGCCAGACGTTTGTCAGTTTCACCGAAACGCAATTTGCCGTGGCCGGCGCCGGCCTCGGCGGCGGCAAGACCAGGATCGTGAAATTCCACCTGAGATGGAATGGTTTCGGCAGAACCGGCCGAGACGAACAGGGTGCGTGAGCCGGCGGAACCGGCAGGTGTCGAGTATGGAGGATGTAATGAGTATCGGATCGAGACTATGGGGAGCAGCGCTTGCTCTCAGCCTGTGCCTGCCGGTGGCAGCGCACGGCGCCGAGGTTGCCAAAATGAAGGCGCCGACGCCGCTCAGCGCCTATGAGCTCTATCGGATCTATGGCGACAAGACCTGGACCTGGAACACCGGCGGCGGCCGTTTCTTCGATGAGGGCCGACGGTTCGTCGCCTGGAGCAATGATAAGGGGAGGCCGTCTTTCGCCGAAGGCAGATGGGTGGTCGACGATCTCGGCCAACTCTGCATGCGCGCCACCTGGACGAATGCCGAGGGCGCGGCCCGCGCCAGCACCTGTTTCGGGCATCGCAAGATCGGCAACACGATCTATCAGCGGCGCCAGCCGGACGGCAAGTGGTACGTCTTCCGCCATGCATCGGGACTCCCGGACGACGAGTTCGGCAAGCTCGTTCCCATGGACACCGTGAGCGCGAAGGCAAGCGAAGTGAAGCAGATCCTGCTGAGCCAGGAAGTAGCCCGAAAAGGAGGGTGAGCCATGAAGAAGCTGATGAAAAAAAACCTCTCGACCGCCGCGTTAGCGCTGTTGCTGTTGTGCGTCGCGGATCTGCCGGGCCGAAGCGAAGTGCAATATGCCGGCATTGCCCCGAACCCGGCGGCGGCCGTGCGGACGATCATCGATAAGCGCCCCGTCCTTCACACCGACGGCATTAAGTTCGGGGCCTACGATCCGCACGGCGATTTCGGCGCGCAGGCGAATGTCGCGACCGAAGCCCTGTTTCTGCCATGGGAGGACGTCGATCTCGAGACGTTGCGCGTCGCCGATGCCTATGCGCAGGCCAGAGGCCGCAACCTGCTGATCACCGTGGAGCCATGGTCTTGGGACGTCGATTGGCGGCTGACCTCCGCAGAGCTTCGCGCCAAGGTTCTGCGCGGTGACTATGATGTCAACATGCGTTCGATCGCGCATATGATATCTGAGCTGAAAAGCCCGGTGATCGTCCGCTGGGGACAGGAGATGGAGGACAAGTCAGGGCGGTTCTCATGGTCCGGCTGGAGCCCGCAGGACTATATCACGGCCTACAAGCGGATGATGGACATCGTCCGCCAGGAGGCGCCCAGCACCGAGCTCATGTGGTCGCCAAAGGGAGAGCCTGGCCTTGAGGCCTATTATCCCGGCGACGATTATGTCGACCTCGTTGGGCTCTCGGTCTTCGGCCTGCAGCGCTACGACGAGCTTGCCTACAATGAGCACCGAACATTCTCGGAAGCGCTGAAGCAGGGATATGATCTCGTCGCCGGCTACGGAAAGCCGATCTGGGTGGCGGAGCTGGGCTATGAAGGCGGCGACGCCTATATCAGGCCGTGGATCGAAACTGCCACACTGAAGCAGAGCGCCTTCCCGAATCTGCAGGAGGTCGTCTATTTCAACGACCGGGATGTGCATGCATGGCCGTTCGATCTTGGCCGGCCGGACTGGCGCGTGGCCGAAAACCTGGGCAACTGATAGTCCGGAAAACAGAGGCTTGAAAAACGGAGAGGCCCGCCGGGGTGTTGCGGGCCTCTCCGCATGTCGGGCGACCGATCATCCCTTGATCGTTGCCTTACCCTCTTCGATGAGCCGGGTCGCCGCATCGGCGGGCGAAATCCGTTCGAAGGCGAGTTCGTCACAAAGCGGGCGCAGCACGCGCTGGTCGAATTGGGTTGCGCCCATCGGCACCGGTGGCGGATATTCGCCGACCTGATCCTTGAGCAGATTCACGTATTTGACCGTTTCCTGCTCTGTCGGGTTGAGTTGCGGCAGGATGGCTTCGCGCACGGTAGGCGACATTGGCACGCCGCGTTCCACGCCAAGGATCTTGCCGGCTTCGGGATCGTTGACGAAGAAGCTGATAAACTTCGCGGCAGCTTCGCCATGCTTGCTCGTCGCGCCCACACTCCAGATCAGTGCCGGACGGTAATAATGGCCGGACGGACCGCCCTTCTTGTCCCGTGGCAGCATGGTGATGCCAAGCTTGTTCTTGATGATCAGTTGATATCCGACCATCTGGTTTGAATAGGCCATGCCAATCACCGATTTGCCGAGACCAAGGCAATTGGTGTCGATCGTGTTCTGATCGAGCGTCTGCACGTCGGCAGCAACGGTGCCACCCGCTTTGCGCAGTTTCTCCCAGTAGTCGAACCATTCCCTGGCATCGTCGGCCGTGAAGCCGAGCCCAACGCTTTCCCTCGCAAAGAGGCTCTTGCCGCGCTGGCGCAGCCAGGCATCGAACACGTAGGCGTAGCGCGCCGCATAGGGGCCGCCGCCCTTGCCGGAAGACTTGGCGAGTTCGACGGCGAGCTTGGCGTACTCATCCCAGGTGAGGTCGGGCGTCGGCAATGGGATGCCTGCCTTTTCGAATTCGACTGTGTCGAAGAACATCGAGAAGGAATTGAGGCCGAGGCCAACACCATAGAGCTTGCCGTCGATGGTGGTCAGTTTCAGCATGTCGGCGCCAAAGGACTGAACGTCCAGCGTGGAGGGGACGAATTCATCGAGTGGTAGGCAGGCGCCGCGCTTCGAATAGTCTGAAATTGTTCCCGGCTCGAGCTGGAAGATGTCGGCGATCGAGCGCCCGGCCATCTGCGTTGCGAGCTTCGTCCAGTAGCCGTCGCCCGAAAGCGATTCACCGACGAGAGTGACGCCAGGCGACTTCGACTGATAGAGCTTGGCAACCTCAAGCGTGCGCTTGGCGCGGTCGTTGGATCCCCACCACATGGCGCGGAGCTGTGCGTCTTCGGCAAAAGCCGGAATGGCGCTTCCGGCACCAAGGGCGAGACCGGCGGCCGCACCGGCTGAACCCATCAGAAATGAACGGCGATTGACCTGCATTGATAATCCTCCTTGTCCCAACTGCCCGCTGCCATCCTCCAACGGCATTATCGAGCACTTCGGCAATCAGATTACGCAAAAAAAATATTATTGCAAGAAGCAACCATTTTCTTGCAAATTTGCATTACTTGCATAATGTTTGCCTATGAACGACCAAAAGATCAGACGGCCGCGTCAGGCCGATATAGCTACATTGGCCGGCGTTTCCGTCTCCACGGTGTCACGCGTGCTCGCCAACGAACCTGGTATCAGCGAAACGGTGCGCCGCCAGATATTGAAGGTGGCGGCCGAGAACGGCTATCCCGTCAAGCCTGCTTCCGAAGCCGTTGCGGGGGGACTGGCACTGATTGCCAGTGACGGCGTCACCGGCACTCTCAGCGTCTTTTATGAAGCGATCGTCGACGGCCTGCGTGCCGGCGCTGCCGAAGCGGGCATGCCTTTCGAAGTCCGGTTGGTCCGCGAGGACCGAACCACCCCGGATGCCGTGCGTGACTATATGCAGACGGCAGGCGCCGAAGGCCTCTTTCTCGTCGGCATCGATCCGAACGAGACGTTGCGCGGCTGGCTGCAAACCAGCATGACACCCACGGTTCTTGTCAACGGCACCGATCCGAGGATGCAGTTCGATGGCGTTTCGCCGGCTAATTTCTTTGGCGCCTATGAGGCGACCAGCCGGCTGACAAAAGCCGGCCATCGCCGCATCCTGCATCTGAGCGGTTCTCACCGCCATACGATCCGGGAGCGCGTGCGCGGTTTCGAGGCGGCGATCGCCGCCGTCCCCGGCGCTGAGGGCCGTCTCCTGTCCCTGGCCCTTCAAGGCAGCGCCAGCCGAGAGGCGCATGAACGCACGGTAGCAGCACTTGCCGAGGATGCCGGTTTTACCGCCGCCTTCTGCATGAATGATTTCATCGCCGTCGGCGTGCTCGAAGCCGTCACCGAGGCCGGCCTGCGTGTGCCGGAGGATTTCGCGATTGTCGGCTTCGACGATCTGCCCTGCGCGCAAATGACCAATCCGCAACTTTCCACCATGCGTGTCGACCGCGCTGCCCTCGGGCGCGAGGCCGTTTCGCTGATGCTGTCTCGTTTCCGCAACAGGACGGCCTCTGCGCGCCACATCTGCCAGGCGGTCGTTCCCATTCCGGGAGGGACCGTTCCGAACGCCTAGAACAGGATGATTGAGGCCGAGGCCTAAAATCTGAATCCTGTTCTAAATTAAAGAGTTAGAGCATGATGGCGTCCGAAAACCGCTCACACTTTTTCGGCGTCATGCTCTAGAACCTGTGAGTGATACCGATGCCCTATGATCCCGCCGGCGCCAACCCGCTCGCAGGCAATCCGCTGGAAACCCGCGCCGATATGAGCCGCGCCCTGCTTGCGCTCTTCGATCCGCTGCTTGCCTGTTTCTCGAACGGTTATGCCCGCGTCACGCTCAATGGCGGCGGCGCCCATTTCGACCGGGCGGCGGCCGATCTGGAAGGGTTCGCCCGCCCGCTCTGGGGATTGGCGCCGCTTGGCGCCGGCAACGGCGACTTCGCCCACTGGCATCGTTTTGCCGAAGGTCTCGCAAACGGCACCGATCCC
This sequence comes from Rhizobium sp. CB2179, assembly GCF_057653455.1. NCBI lineage: Bacteria > Pseudomonadati > Pseudomonadota > Alphaproteobacteria > Hyphomicrobiales > Rhizobiaceae > Rhizobium > Rhizobium sp. CB2179. The sequence continues at coordinate 4,606,750 of NZ_CM172781.1, forward strand.
GCCCATCCCGAATATTGGGGAACGGTCAATGGCCGCGATCAGCGGATGGTCGAGCTTGCCGCTCTGGGTTTTGCCCTGGCGCTGGTGCCGGAAAAGATCTGGGAGCCGCTCGATGCGCGCGCCCGCGGCAATGTCGTCGCCTATCTCAAACATGTCAGGCAGTTCGACTATGCCGACAACAATTGGAAATTCTTCCGGATCTTCGTCGATATCGCGCTCGATCGTCTCGGCGCCGATTTCGACCGCAGCCTGACGCGGCAATATCTTGAGGAGCTCGAAGGCTTCTATATCGGTGACGGCTGGTATCGCGACGGAAACGTCCGCCGTATCGACCACTACATTCCTTTCGCCATGCATTTCTATGGCCTGATCTATTCGAAGCTCGTCGACGACGATTATGCAAAGCGCTACCGCGAGCGCGCTGTCCTCTTCGCCCGGGATTTCCGGCACTGGTTTGCCGCCGACGGGGCGACGATCCCCTTCGGCCGCAGCCTGACCTATCGCTTTGCCTGCGCCGGTTTCTGGTCGGCGCTCGCCTTTGCCGATCTCGAGGCTCTGCCCTGGGGCGAAGTCAAGCATCTCTGCCTGCAGCATCTGCGCTGGTGGAAGGACAAGCCGATTGCCGATCGCGACGGCGTGCTGTCGATCGGTTTCGGCTATCCGAACCTGCTGATGTCGGAGAGTTACAATTCCGCCGGCTCCCCCTACTGGGCCTTCAAGGCCTTCCTGCCGCTGGCGATCGCTGAGGATCACCCATTCTGGACGGCGAAGGAAAAAGTGCCGGAGCAAGCACCTGACATCATCCCCCAGCGTCATCCCGGCATGGTGATCATGCGGGCGGGCGGCGATGTCATTGCGCTGTCGTCCGGCCAGGAAAACCTGCAGATGCGGAGCGGCACGGAAAAATATGCGAAGTTCGCCTATTCGGCCCGCTACGGCTTCAGCGTCGAGGCCGATGAGCGTGCCTTTGCGCTTGCCGCCTTCGATTCAGCGCTTGCCTTCAGCGATGACGGCCTGCACTACCGCGTCCGCGAAACGAACGAGGAAGCCAAGCTCGCAGGCGAGGTGCTTTATGCGAAATGGTCGCCTTTTGCCGATGTCGACGTTGAAACCTGGCTCGTGCCCGCTGCACCTTGGCATATCCGCCTCCATAGGATCAGGACAAGCCGGCCGCTACGGATTGCCGAAGGCGGATTTGCCATCGGCCGCCGGGACTTTGAGCTGGATACCCTGTCCGCTTCGGGTGGGTTTGCCTATGCGGTCGGCGAAGCCGACTTCACCGGCATTCTCGATCTCGGCTCTTCGGTCAAACGTTCGGGTGTTGTCCAGAAGGCAATGCCCAACACCAATGTGATCGTCGCGAAAACCCTCGTGCCGCAGCTGCGCGGGCAGATTCCGACCGGTGAAACCATCCTGATGACGGCAGTGCTGGCGCTTGACGATCCCGCCGCCCTCTTGTCTGCCTGGACGAGACCGCCGAAAGCGCCTGAGATTGCAGCGCTGGAGGCCCTGGTGAGGGAAAAGGGCGTGACAGTCAGTGCCATCGAAGCGCCCGGACAAATGCCATGAGCCAGCCGGCCATTATCCTTGCCATGCAACCGTCGCGCACGCAGCATGTCCTGCCGGATGAGGTCCTGCGCCGCCTGGGCGGCATCGGTCGCCTGCTGGATTCTGAGCCGCTACAGCGCTTCGACGACGAGCGTGCGAGGCGTCTGCTGGCCCAAGCCGAAATCCTGATCACCGGCTGGGGCGGGCCCTATGTCGGGCCTGAAATCCTCGCCGCAGCACCGCATCTGAAGCTCATCGTCCATGCCGCGGGCACGGTAAAGGGCGTCATCGACGACGCCATCTTCGAAGCCGGTATCCCGGTCAGCCATTCGGCCGAGGCCAACGCCGTGCCGGTGGCCGAATTCACGCTGGCGGCGATCATCTTCGCCGGCAAGCGTGTTTTCCGTTTCCGCGACCTCTACGTCGCCGACCGAAATCGCAACCGGACACATTTGATGCAGCGCGAAGCGATCGGAAACTACCGCCGCACTGTCGGCATCGTCGGCGCTTCGCGCATTGGCCGGCGCGTGATCGAGCTCCTGAAACCCTTTGACTATAGATTGCTGCTCGCCGACCCGACGCTTGATGCCGCCGAGGCAGCGGCCCTCGGAACGGAAAAGGTCGATCTCGACGAATTGATGCGGCAGGCGGATATCGTTTCCCTGCATGCGCCGTCGCTGCCGTCGACACAGCATATGATCGATGCGCGAAGGCTGTCGCTGATGAAGGACGGCGCGACGCTCATCAACACGGCACGCGGCATTCTCATCGATGAGGCCGCCCTGCTTTCGGTGCTCAAGACCCGCCGTATCGACGCGGTCCTCGACGTCACCGACCCGGAGATCCCGGAGGCGGGCTCCGCTTTCTACGATCTGCCGAATGTCTTTCTGACGCCGCATATTGCCGGCGCCATCGGGCTGGAACGGGCGCGCCTCGGCGAGATGGCGGTGGATGAAATAGAACGCTTCGTGACCGGCCAGCCGCTGCTTTACCAGATCCACCAGGCAAATCTCGAAAACATCGCCTGAGGCGGGCTCAGGCGAAGGGTATCAGCGCGACGTCCTCAGCGAATTTGGCGAACCGTCATTGGCAAGTTCGGGCATGAGATCGGCAATGTTGACCACCTTGCCGGTGCGCGAGCTCTCCAGCGCCGCAATGCCGCAAAGCACCGACATGGCGCCCGCCCGCGTGCCGGCGCGTTGCGCAAGCTTGTCTTCCATATCGGGCTTGAAGATCATGTTACGCATCCGGTCGTCGCCGCCGTAATGGCCGCCGGTGAAATGCGGAACAACGATGCGCTCCACTGCCTCCTTACCATCAGGGAAATTGCGGATGAGCAGGATCGTGTCCTGCTTCGGCTCTTCCCAGGGCTGGGCTTCATACTGGCGAAGCTCGATCCGCCCTTTGGTGCCGTTGAAGGCAAGGTGATGGCCCTCGATCGGCTGGAATGTGTTCAGTGAATAGGAGACATGGACGTTGTTGCGGTAACGGAGCGACACCACCATCGTATCGGGAATGTCGATGTCCTCGCGGAAGACGCAGCCGTCACGGAAGTAGCCGTCGATCTTCGAGGGATCCTCGTAGAGTGAATCAAGGAAGGGATCGGCCTCGAGATCGAGATAATAGTCGCATTCATGCGCGTGCGGACAGAGCTTGCAGCGCGGGCCGCGGAACGGGCCCTTGCGGCCGTAATTCTGCAGGTCGGCGAAAGAGGTGACGGCATCGGGATCGCTGTCGAGATACCAGTTCAACAGGTCAAAATGATGCGTCGCCTTGTGGACGAACAGACTACCGGAATTTTCCGTATAGGCATGCCAGCGGCGGAAATAATCCGCGCCGTGCTTGGTGTTCAGATACCAATGAAAATCGACTGAGGTGACTCGGCCGATCTCGCCGGCATTCAGCAATTCCTTGATCTTCGCGGCCGTCGGCGCATAGCGATAGTTGAAGGACACGTCGACCCGGCGACCAGTGCGCTTTTCGGCATCCAGAATCCGGCGAATCTTCTCGACCGAGGTCGTCATTGGCTTTTCGGTGATGACGTCGATGCCGGACTCCAGCGCCCGCACGACGATATCGTCATGCGTATGGTCGGGCGTACAGACGATGACGAGATCCGGCTTCTGCTCAGCAAGCATCGAATCGATGTTTTCGTAGAGCGGCGCATTACTGCCGATCATGTTGCGGGCGCGCTCGCCGCGCAGCGAATTCTTCTCGACAATGGCGGTCAGGTCGACATGCTCGCGCCAGCCGGCAAGCAGATCCTTGCCCCACATGGTGGTGCCGCGGTTTCCCGTACCGATCAAGGCAAAACGGCGTTTCTCCATCGAATGATCCTCCTGCATACGTGATGAAACAGATACTGAAATCAGGCCTGGCAGCAGCTCCTGAAGCGCTCGACGCAGGTGGCGATCACTTCGTCGGCCGGGCGTTTCCACCAGTTTTCGGCCGAAAAGATCTCCACCTCCTGAGCGCCGAAGAAACCGGCGGCCTCCACCATCCGTCTTATGCCTTTGAGGTCGATCACACCATCGCCCATCATGCCGCGGTCGAGCAGCATGTCCTTTGTCGGCACCAGCCAGTCGCAGATGTGGTGGGCAAAAATACGTTTCATGCGCCCGGCGCGAGCGATCTGATTGGCAAGATCGGGATCCCACCAGACATGGTAGACATCGACCGCAACGCCGACATCCTCGCCGAGCTGCTCGCACATATCGAGCGCGTGGCCGAGCGTATTTACGCAAGCACGGTCGGCGGCATACATTGGATGCAGCGGTTCGATGGCGAGCTTCACGCCGGCAGCCTGCGCATGCGGCAAAACGGCGGCGATGCCGTCGAACACCATTCGGCGCGCGGCGACGATGTCCTTCGAACTATCCGGCAGACCGCCGACGACGAGCACGAGGCAATCGGCGGAAAACGCTGCCGCCTCATCGATGGCCCGCCTGTTGTCGTCGAGGTTTTTCTGCCAGTCGGCATCGTTCGCCGCCGGGAAGAAGCCGCCGCGGCAAAGGCCGGTCAGCTTGATGCCGTTCGATTTGACGATCCGCACCGCCTCGTCGAGACCGACCTTGGCGACCTGGTCGCGCCACGGTGCAATCGAAGTGATGCCGTGTTTCAGGCAGATATCGACGGCTTCGGCAAAACCGCATTGCTCGCGAATCGTCGCCAGGTTGATCGAAAGTCCTTCGACCTGCATGTCATTCTCCTCCCATCACTACAGCGCCGCGCGTCTTTTCAGACGCGCAAAGGACGCTGTAGCACTTTGAATTGCTGCATAATTTTGTCCTCAAATCGGTTCCGACTTAAGGACAAAATTATGCAGCAGCCCGTGCTTCAGTTGACGCCGTGGACGGCAAGCACCTGTTTCATGCGCGCCGTTGCGAGTTCCGGATCGGCGAGAACCCGGGCCTTGTCGGCCAGGCGGAAAAGTTCGGCCAGATGCGTCAGCGAGCGGGTGCTCTGCTGGCCGCCGACCATGACGAAATGATCCTGCAGGCCGTTGAGATAGGCGAGGAAGACGACGCCGGTCTTGTAGAAGCGGGTCGGCGCCTTGAAGATGTGGCGCGACAGCGGCACGGTCGGCTCCAGCAGGTCGAAGAATTCATGGTTGCTCTTGCGGCCGAGCGCCTCGAGGGCCGCCGAGGCTGCCGGAGCGATGGCATCGAAAATGCCGAGCAGTGCGTCGGAATGGCCCTCTTCGTCGCCGGCGATCAGTTCGGCATAGTTGAAATCGTCGCCGGTATACATGCGCACGCCTTTCGGCAGCCGGCGGCGCATCGCCACTTCCTTCTCCTTGGAGAGCAGCGAGATCTTGATGCCGTCGACTTTTTCGGCATGGGCTTCGATTACCTCGAGGCAGGTGGACATTGCCTTGATATGATCACCATTGCCCCAGTAACCTTCGAGCGCCGGATCGAACATTTCACCGAGCCAATGGATGATGACAGGTTCCTTGACCTGGCGGAGGATCCGGTCATAGACGCGGATGTAGTCGTCCGGCCCTTTGGCGGCAGCGGCAAGCGCCCGGCTTGCCATCAGAATGATGCGGCCGCCGGCCGCCTCCACGGTTTCGATCTGCTCTTCGTAGGCCCTGAGGATCGTGTCGATAGTGACGTCGGGTCCCGGCGTCAGATGGTCGGTGCCGGCGCCGCAGGCGATCAGCGCATCCTTGCGGCCGGCCGCCTCACTGAGCGCCCGGCGGATGAGGTCGCGCGCTTCCGGCCAGCCGAGGCCCATGCCGCGCTGCGCCGTATCCATCGCTTCGGCAACGCCGAGGCCGAGATCCCAGAGCCGATGGCGGAAGGCGAGCGTGCGCTCCCAATCGATCGCCGGCGTCAGCCAGGGATCGTTGTCGGCGAGCGGATCGGCGACGACATGGGCGGCGGCAAAGGCGATGCGCGGAAAGGCCTTGGCGTCGCGCTTGGCGAGCACGATCGGCGTGCCGGTCAGCGTGTAGGGAACGATCTTGCCGTCGAGAGGGAGATTGATCGTCGTCACGGCTCAGAACTCCAGTGCGGGAACGTCGAGCCAGCGACGCTCGGCCCAGGATTTCAGGCCGAGTTCGGCAAGCTGCACGCCCTTGGCGCCGGCTTCCAGGCCATAGGGCCACGGCGCGTCTTCGACGACATGGCGGATGAACATTTCCCACTGCGCCTTGAAACCGTTTTCGAAGGCCTGCGTGTCTGGAACCTCATCCCAGGTCTTGTAGAAGTCGATCGTCTGCGGCTGGTCCGGATTCCAAACCGGCTTCGGCGTGTTGACGCGGTGCTGACTCCAGCATTTCGTCAGACCGGCGACGGCCGAACCATGCGTGCCGTCGACCTGGAAGGTGACGAGGTCATCGCGGCGGACGCGGACGGCCCAGGAGGAATTGACCTGCGCGATCGCGCCGCCTTCGAGCTCGAAGGTCGCATAGGCCGCATCGTCGGTGTCGCAGTCATAGGGCTTGCCCTGCTCGTCGATGCGGCGCGGAATATGCGTAGCACCGAGGCAGGATACGGCTTTGACCTCCCCGAACAGGTTGTCGAGCACGTAGCGCCAGTGGCAGAGCATGTCGAGGATGATGCCGCCGCCGTCGCCCTTGCGGTAGTTCCAGGACGGGCGCTGGGCCGGTACGCCCCAATCGCCTTCAAAAACCCAGTAGCCGAATTCGCCGCGCACCGAGAGGATCTTGCCGAAGAAGCCGGAATCCCTGAGCAGCGCCAGCTTGCGCAGGCCGGGCAGGAAGAGTTTGTCCTGCACGACGCCATGCTTGAGGCCGGAGCCGCGCGCCTTGCGGGCAAGGTCGAGTGCCACCTGCAGATCGTCGGAAATCGGCTTTTCGCAATAGATATGTTTGCCGGCATCGAGCGCCTTGGACAGCAGCTCGGCCCGCATCAGCGTTGTGCCGGCGTCGAAGAAGATCGTGTCGCCGGGATTGGCGAGCGCGGCATCGAGATCCGTCGACCAGCGCTTAATGTTATGCTTCTTCGCCAGCTCTTCCATCTTGGCGCCGTTGCGGCCGACGATGATCGGGTCGATCTCGAGTTTCTCACCCGATTTCAGCGTAATGCCGCCCTCGTCGCGGAAGGCGAGAATCGAACGCACCAGGTGTTGATTGTAACCCATGCGGCCGGTGACGCCGTGCAAGATGATCCCCAAGCGTGCCATTTTTTCCTCCCAGCAGATTTTTGCGGCGGGAGCGGGCATCCTCGTCCGGTCCTCCCGAGCCGGTAACTAAACAGTTACTTGATGGCAGAAGAGCAGCGCGGCTGTCAATAGTCAAATCGGAATTTCGAGATCAGAGCCTTTCCGGGTCAGATTGCGGCATTCTGCCGGAGCAGGTTTTCGTCAGGGCAAAGGCGATTGGCGAAGGGCATACCTTGGTACGTCCGAGGCGATCGCCTTTGCCCTGGCGGAAAGATGCCCGGCCCTTCGGGTTGGCTGAAACGGGCCGGTCGACCATCCGACTCCGTTTGAGCCAACAGAATGCTGCAATCTAACCCGGAAAGGGTCTAGCGCTTGATCGAGGTCAGCGTCACGTGGACGATATGCCTTTCCCAGGCATTGAGATGGGTCGGCTCGATCAGATCGCGGCCGAAGATCGTCGAAAGCGTGTACTGGTTGGACAGGTAGAAATAACCGAGCGACGCGATCGTCAGGTAGACATGCAAGGGATCGGCGGTCTCGATGAAGACGCCCTGCTTCTTTCCCCGCTCGAGCACGTCCGAAAGCTCGCCGATCAAATGCGAATGCAATTCCTTGAGCCGGACGGACTGGCGCAGCCAGCGGGCCCGATGCAGATTTTCCGTGCCGAGCAGGCTGAGGAATTCCGGATGCTGGAGGAAGTAACGCCAGGTGAAGAGCGCCAGTTCGCCGATGCCTTCCTCGGGGCTGCGGTCGCCGATATGCAGCGCGCGTTCGGCGGTCCGGATGCCGACATAGGCCTCTTCGAGCACTCTGAGGTAGAGCTGCTCCTTGTCGCCGAAATAATGATAGAGCATGCGCTTGTTGGTGCCGGCGCGCTCGGCGATGGCGTCGACGCGAGCCCCGCCCATGCCGTTTTCGGCAAATTCCCGGGTTGCCGCGTCAAGGATCGCGGCGCGCGTCCGCTCCGGATCGCGTTGGGCCGTTCGTTCGGCAGGTGGGCGCCGAGACCTTTTCTTTTCCCCGTTCTCGCCGCTGTCGTTCATTTCTCCACCTCCGCCTTCCCATGTTGCGCTCATAAGCCTTCGGTGCGAAATTGTAAAAACCGAATTTGAAAAGCCCGCGAGCGACACCGCTTGACACGCTCGCCGCTTTGCCCGTAGCTTGTAACCAATTAGTTATTTATGCAAGGGTAACTAGGTCCGGAAGCGTGTGGAGGCGCTTCCCTTTGGAGGAGGAAAAGAAATGACATTCCGTGTAAGCAGACGTAATTTCGTTGCGGGAGGAGCGACGCTTCTTTCGCTCTCGGCGCTGGGAACCAGCGCTTTGGCACAGGAAACGCGCTTGCGTCTCCTGTGGTGGGGCTCGCAGCCGCGTGCGGATCGCACCAACAAGGTGTCGCAGCTCTATCAGTCGAAGAAGCCAGGCACCTCGGTGACCGGCGAATTCCTCGGCTGGGGCGACTACTGGCCGCGCCTTGCGACCCAGGTCGCCGGCCGCAACGCGCCCGACGTCATCCAGATGGATTATCGCTATATCGTCCAGTATGCGCGGCGCGGCGCGCTCGCCCCGCTCGAATCCTATATGCCGGCCAAACTCAACCTCGACGATTTCGACAAGGCGCAGATCGAAGGCGGCAGCGTCGACGGCCATCTCTACGGCGTCAGCCTCGGGGCGAATTCGGCCGCCACGGTCCTGAACACCACCGCCTTCAAGGAGGCCGGCGTCGATCTGCCGACCCAGGCGACCACCTGGGAAGAGTTCGCCCGCATGGGTGCGGAGATCACCAAGGCAGGCAAACGCAAGGGCATGTTCGGCTTGGCCGACGGCAGCGGCGGCGAACCGCTGTTCGAAAACTGGCTGCGTCAGCGCGGCAAGGCGCTTTATACCGCCGACGGCAAGATCGCCTTCGACGTGGACGATGCCTCCGAATGGTACGACATGTGGGCCAAGTTCCGTGCGGCCGGCGCCTGCGTTCCTGCCGATGTCCAGGCTCTCGACAAGAACGATATCGACACCAACACGGTTTCGCTCGGCAAGTCGGCCGCCGGTTTTGCCCATTCCAACCAGTTCGTCGCCTATCAGGCAATGAACAAGGACAAGCTGGCGCTGACCAACTACATGCGCATTAAGCCGGAATCGAAGGGCGGCCACTATCGCAAGCCTTCGATGTTCTTCTCGGTCTCCGCCCAGTCGAAAGCCGTGGACCTGGCCGTGGACTACGTCAATTTCTTCGTCAAGAACCCCGAGGCAGCGCTGCTTCTGGATGTCGAACGCGGCATTCCGGAATCGAGCGCCATGCGTGAGGTCGTCGCGGCGAAGCTTGATGAGAACGGCAAGGTTGCGCTGGCCTATGTCAGCGGCCTGGGCGATCTCGCCGGCAAATTGCCGCCGCCGCCGCCTGCCGGCGCCGGTGAAGGTGAGTTGATGTTACGCAACATCGCCGAACAGGTCGGCTTCGGACAGCTGTCTCCCTCCGACGGCGGCAAACAGCTTGTCGCTGAAATCACGCAGATTCTCGCACGAGGCTGATCCCGTATGAGCAATGCGATGCGCACGCCCGCAGGGGCCATCAATGTGGAAAGATATCAGGGGGCCGTGGCCGAAGGACGCTTCAGGCGTCTCTGGAATGCCAATGCTCCCGGCTATCTCTTCCTTCTTCCATGGCTCATCGGCTTTTTCGGGCTGACGCTCGGGCCGGCCCTGATTTCGCTCTACCTTTCCTTCACCGACTTCGACATGCTTCAGTCGCCGCGGTGGGTGGGAATGGCGAATTACGTGCGCATCGCCACGGCGGACCCGAAATTCTCGGCCGCCATGCATGTCACCCTGACCTATGTCGTCTTCTCGGTGCCGTTCAAGCTGACCTTCGCATTGCTGGTCGCCATGGCGCTGAACCGCGGCTTGCGTGGGCTGTCGGTCTATCGTGCCATCTTCTATCTGCCGTCACTGCTGGGCGGTAGCGTGGCGATCGCCGTGCTCTGGCGTCAGCTTTTCGCCAGCGATGGCCTCGTCAATGCCGCGCTTTCATATTTCGGTATCGAAGGTCCAAGCTGGATCTCGCATCCGAACTATTCGATCTACACGCTGGTGGCTCTTTCCGTCTGGCAGTTCGGCTCGCCGATGATTATTTTCCTGGCCGGCCTGCGCCAGATCCCGCAGGATATGTATGAGGCCGCGAGCCTCGATGGCGCCTCCAAGTTCCGGCAATTCTACAAGATCACGCTGCCGCTTCTGACGCCGGTGATCTTTTTCAATGCCGTCGTTCAGACGATTGATGCTTTCAAGGCCTTCACGCCGGCCTTCATCATATCAGGCGGCACCGGCGGTCCGATCAACTCGACGCTGTTCTACACGCTCTACCTCTATCAGGAAGCCTTCGGCAATTTCCGCATGGGCTACGCCTCGGCGCTCGCCTGGATCCTGGTGGTGATCATCGCGATCTTCACCGCCTTCTCCTTCCTGACCTCGCGTTATTGGGTGCACTACGATGACTGAGATGACCGCTTCCGTCACTGCGGCCAGGCCGCCATCCGACATCACCAAACGCAGCCTGCCGGCGTCGCTGATCATCCACGCCCTGCTGATCGCTGCTTCACTGTTGATGCTTTATCCGCTGTTGTGGATGGTTTCGGCATCGGTCAGGCCGGAAAACGAGATCTTCTCGTCGACCTCGCTCATCCCGTCGTCGATCGATTTCTCCTCCTATGCGCGCGGTTGGGTCGGCCTCGATGTCAGCTTCGGCCGGTTCTTCTGGAATTCGCTGGTCATCTCGCTGCTGGTGGTGACAGGCAATGTCATCGCTTGTTCGCTGACAGCCTTCGCCTTTGCGCGGCTGCGTTTTGTCGGCCGGAACTTCTGGTTCGCGATCATGCTCGGCACGTTGATGATCCCCTATCACGTGACGCTGATCCCGCAATATGTGCTCTTTCTCGATCTCGGCTGGGTCAACACCATCCTGCCGCTTGTCGTGCCGAAGTTCCTGGCAAGCGATGCCTTCTTCATCTTCCTGATGGTGCAGTTCTTCCGCGGCATCCCGCGCGAACTCGATGAGGCGGCGATGATGGATGGCTGCAGCGCTTGGCGCATCTACTGGAAGATCATGCTGCCACTGTCGCTGCCGGTGATGGCAACGGCTGCGATCTTCTCCTTCATCTGGACCTGGGACGATTTCTTCGGTCCGCTGATCTACCTGAACGATATGAACACTTATACGATCCAGCTCGGCCTGCGCACTTTCGTCGATTCCACCAGTGCATCGGATTGGGGCGGTTTGTTCGCCATGTCGACGCTGACGCTCGTGCCGGTGTTCTTCTTCTTCCTGTTCTTCCAGCGCCTGCTGATCGAGGGCATCGCCACGACGGGTATGAAGCGTTGATGGCGATAACGGGAAAGAGCGACATGAGCATCAGGACGGTGGCGATCGTTGGTTGCGGTATCGGCCGCTCCCACATCGTCGAAGGTTACCTGCCGCATTCCGATAAGTTCAGGGTCGTGGCGATCTGCGACCTGAACGAGCAGCGCATGGCGGCGGTCGGCGACGAGTTCGGCATCGAACGGCGCACCACCTCTTTTGCGGAACTGCTGGCCGACGACACGATCGACATCATCGATATCTGCACCCCTCCCGGCATCCATCTGGAACAGGTTGTCGCGGCCCTGGCTGCCGGTAAACATGTCGTCTGCGAAAAGCCGCTGACGGGCTCGCTTGCCGCCGTCGATACCATCATGGAAGCGGAAAAGACCGCCAAGGGCGTGCTCATGCCGATCTTCCAGTACCGTTACGGCGACGGCATTCAGAAGGCCAAGCGGATCATCGACGCCGGTATTGCCGGCAAGCCCTATACCGCTTCGGTCGAAACCTTCTGGCTGCGCAAGCCGGAATATTACGCCGTGCCTTGGCGTGGCAAATGGGCGACGGAGCTTGGCGGCGTGCTCGTCACCCATGCCCTGCATCTGCACGACATGCTGATGCATCTGATGGGTCCGGCGGCCAGGGTCTTCGGCCGCGTCGCCACCCGCGTCAACGATATCGAGGTCGAGGATTGTGCCTCCGCCAGCCTGCTGATGGAAAACGGCGCCTTTGTCTCGCTGTCCTGTACGCTTGGTTCGCAGGAACAGATTAGCCGGCTCAGGCTGCACTTCGAGAATGTCACTTTCGAAAGCAGCCACGAGCCCTATACCCCCGGCAAGGACCCCTGGAAGATCATCGCCGCGAATGACGATGTGCGGGAGCAGATCGAACGAGTGGTTGGCGACTGGCAGCCGGTCGCGCCGCGTTTCACCACGCAGATGGGCCAGTTCCACGCTTTCCTGAGCGGCCATGCGCCGCTGCCGGTGACGACAAAGGACGCTCGCCGCGCGCTGGAACTCGTCACCGCCATCTACCAGTCTTCCGACAGCGGCGCTGACGTGCCGCTGCCGGTCGGTCCCGACAGTCCGAAATACGCCGATTGGCGCGCAAGAACGAAGTAACCGGTAAAATAAGAAGAGAGGGTTTGAGAAGATGGCAACCAGTGTCGTTCTTCAGAAGGTCGAGAAGCGCTACGGCTCGCTGGATGTGATCCATGGCATCGATCTGACGATCGATCCCGGCGAATTCGTCGTTTTTGTCGGCCCCTCGGGCTGCGGAAAATCGACCCTTCTGCGCATGATCGCCGGTCTCGAGGAGATCACCGGCGGCGGGCTGCTGCTCGACAACGAACGCATGAACGAGGTCGCGCCCGCAAAGCGCGGCATCGCCATGGTCTTCCAGTCCTATGCGCTCTATCCCCATATGTCGGTCTACAAGAACCTCGCCTTCGGCCTGGAGACGGCGGGTTACAAGAAGGCCGATATTCAGCCGAAGGTGAAGCGCGCCGCCGAGATCCTGCAGATCGAGAAGCTGCTGGAGCGCAAGCCGAAGGCGCTCTCCGGCGGCCAGCGCCAGCGTGTCGCCATCGGCCGCGCCATCGTGCGCGAGCCGCGGATCTTCCTGTTCGACGAGCCGCTGTCGAACCTCGATGCCGAACTGCGTGTGCAGATGCGCGTCGAGATCTCCCGCCTGCATCGCAGCCTCGGTAATACGATGATCTATGTCACCCATGACCAGGTCGAAGCCATGACGATGGCAGACAAGATCGTAGTGTTGAATTCCGGCCGTATCGAGCAGGTCGGCGCGCCGCTCGATCTCTATAACAACCCGGCCAACCGCTTCGTTGCCGGTTTCATCGGCAGCCCGAAGATGAATTTTTTGAAGGCCCGCATCGAGCAGGTCGGCGAGACCGAAACCAGCATCCATGTCTGCGGCAATTCCGTCCGCCTGCCGCGCCGGCTGAAAGGCGGGGCAGGAGAGGAGGTCACCTTCGGCATTCGCCCCGAGCATCTTTCGCTGGCCGAAGGCGCCATCACGCTCTCGACCGTCAATGTCGATCTCGTCGAAAATCTTGGCGGTGCCACCATGCTCTACACCACCACGCCGGATAACCAGCTCCTGACCGTCGCGCTTGACGGCCAGCAGAAGGTGGAGCGCGGCGCCAATGTGAAGGCTTCCTTCGATCCGGCCCGCTGTCACGTCTTCGACGCGGCCGGCAAGACGATCTGACCCCACGGCATAATTCCTTAAATCGGAATCGATTTAAGGATAAATTATGCAGTAATTTAAAGCTGTTACAGCGTCCATTGCGCGTCTGAAAAGACGCGCGGCGCTGTAGCGGCTGCTTGACAGCCGATCCTCCTCTGGCCCATCATTTCACAAGGGGCCGCAAGGGGGTTGAGCATGACGCCTGAAGATAGGATTCATGCGCTTGGCATCTGGCAGGGGCCGATCGCAATCTCGCCGATAGCAGGCGGCATCACCAACAGAAACTATCTGGTCAGCGATGCCGTCGCGCGCTGCGTGGTCAGGCTCGGCACCGATATTCCCATCCATCACATCAACAGGCAGAATGAGCTTGCCGCAAGTCGTGCCGCCCATGCAGCCGGCATTTCACCGGCGGTCATCCACCATTCGCCGGGCGTCCTGGTGCTCGAATATATCGAGGCGCGGGCGCTTTCGCCGGAGGATATCAGGACGCCGCAAATGCTCGCCCGGGTCTTGCCGCTGGTGCGCGCCTGCCATCGCGACATCGCCCGGCATTTCCGCGGCCAGGCGATGATCTTCTGGGTCTTCCACGTCATCCGAGATTACGCCGCCAATCTGAAGGCGTCGGCGAGCAGCTATCTTCCTCTGCTGCCGGGGCTCGTCGGCAGGGCTGAGGCCCTGGAAGAAGCGGCAGGGCCTTTCGAGATCGCCTTCGGCCACAACGACCTGCTGGCCGCCAACTTTCTCGATGACGGCAAGCGGCTCTGGCTGATCGACTGGGACTATGCCGGTTTCAACACGCCGCTCTTCGATCTCGGCGGATTGGCCTCCAACAACGAGTTCTCGCAAGCGGCTGAGCGCACGATGCTGGAGACCTATTTCGACCGGCCGCTGACCGATGATCTCAACAGGCGCTACGCCGCGATGAAATGCGCCTCGCTGCTGCGCGAGACGCTCTGGAGCATGATTTCGGAAATCCATTCCAGCATCGATTTCGATTACGCCGGCTATACGGCCGAAAATCTCGCGCGCTTCGAGCGCGCCTATCAAGCCTTTGAACAGGAACAATAAATGACGAAGGAATTACCGAAGACGGCGAAAGCCGTGGTCATCGGCGGCGGCATCATCGGCTGCTCGACGGCCTACCATCTCGGCAAGCTCGGCTGGACCGATACCGTGCTGCTGGAGTGCAAGAAGCTTACCTCGGGCACCACCTTCCACGCCGCCGGCCTCGTCGGCCAGTTGCGCACGAGCGCCAACATCACCCAGCTTCTCGGCTATTCCGTCGATCTCTACAAGCGGCTGGAAGAGGAAACGGGCCTCGGCACCGGCTGGAAGATGAATGGCGGCCTGCGCCTTGCCTGCAACGAGGAACGCTGGACCGAGGTCAGGCGCCAAGCGACCACCGCGCAGTCCTTCGGCCTCGAAATGCAATTGCTGACGCCGCAGGAAGCCTTCGATCTCTGGCCGCTGATGACGGTCGACGATCTCGTCGGTGCCGCCTTCCTCCCGACCGACGGTCAGGCCAATCCCTCCGACATCACCCAGGCGCTGGCAAAAGGCGCCCGCATGTCGGGCGTTTCGATCTTCGAGGATACCGAAGTCCTCGACCTTGAAATCGACAAGGGAAAGATCCGCGCCGTGATCACGGCGCAAGGGCGCATCGAATGCGAGCGCGTCGTCGTCTGTGCCGGTCAATGGACGCGTGCCTTCGCCGCCCGCTTCGGCGTCAACGTGCCGCTGGTCTCCGTCGAGCATCAATACATCATCACCGAATCCTTCGGCGTGCCCTCCAACCTGCCGACGCTGCGCGATCCTGATCGCCTGACCTACTATAAGGAAGAGGTCGGCGGCATCGTCATGGGTGGCTACGAGCCGAACCCCATTCCCTGGGCGAAAAACGGTATCCCGGACGGTTTCCACTACAGCCTTCTGGACAGTAATTTCGATCATTTCGAGCAGATCATGGAACAGGCGCTCGGCCGCGTTCCGGCGTTGGAAAATGTCGGCGTCAAGCAGCTGTTAAACGGCCCGGAAAGCTTCACGCCGGATGGCAACTTCATTCTCGGCGAAGCGCCGGAGCTGAAGAATTTCTTTGTCGGCGCCGGTTTCAACGCCTTCGGCATCGCTTCGGCCGGCGGCGCCGGCATGGCGCTTGCCGAATGGGTGACGAAGGGCGAACCGCCCTATGATCTCTGGCCGGTCGATATCCGCCGTTTCGGACGTCCGCATTTCGATACCGACTGGGTGCGGACACGCACGCTCGAAGCCTACGGCAAACATTACACCATGGCCTGGCCGTTCGAGGAACATTCGAGCGGCCGCCCCTGCCGCAAATCGCCGCTCTATGACCGGCTGAAGGCGCAGGGCGCCTGTTTTGGCGAAAAGCTCGGCTGGGAGCGGCCGAACTGGTTTGCCGACCTCTTCGCCAACGAGGAGCCGAAGGATGTCTACAGCTACACCCGGCAGAATTGGTTCGACGCGGTCGGCCGCGAGCACAAGGCGGTGCGTGAAGCGGCCGTCATCTTCGACCAGACGTCCTTTGCCAAATTCGTGCTGAAGGGCAGGGATGCTGAGGCAGCGCTGTCCTGGATCGCCTCCAACGATGTCGCAAGGCCGGTCGGCTCGCTCATCTACACGCAGATGCTGAACGACAAGGGCGGCATCGAATGCGACGTGACGGTCGCCCGCATCGCCGAGAACGAATATTACATCGTCACCGGTACCGGTTTCGCCACCCATGACTTCGACTGGATCGCACGCAATATCCCGGCGGCGATGCAGGCCGAGCTGGTCGACGTCACATCTGCCTATTCCGTGCTGTCGCTGATGGGACCGAATTCCCGCGCCGTGCTGGAAAAGGTGACGGGCAGCGACGTCTCGAATGCAGCCTTCCCCTTCGGCAAGGTCAGGACCGTCGGCATTGCAGGCTGCCCCGTGCGGGCCCTGCGCATCACCTATGTCGGCGAGCTCGGCTACGAACTGCATATTCCCATTGAATATGCGACCACGGTCTATGACGTGCTGATGGCATCAGGCGGCGAGCTCGGCCTCGTCAATGCCGGCTACCGCGCCATCGAGAGCTGCCGCCTGGAAAAGGGCTATCGCGCCTGGGGTTCGGATATCGGTCCCGACCATACGCCTGTTGAAGCCGGTCTCGGCTGGGCAGTGAAGATGCGGAAGAATATTCCGTTCCGCGGCCGTGAGGCGATCGAGCAGCAGCTTTCGGAAGGCGTCAAGAAGCGCCTAGCCTGCTTCATTCCCGAGGATGCCGATGCCGTGCTGCTCGGCCGTGAAACGATCTATCGCGACGGCAAGCGCGTCGGCTGGCTGTCGAGCGGCGGCTTCGGTTATACGCTGGGCAAGCCAATCGGCTACGGCTACGTCCGCAATCCCGACGGCCTGACCGAGGATTTCGTCCTCTCCGGCACCTATGAGCTTGACGTCGCGCGGGAGCGCATCCCCTGCAAGGTGTCGCTATCGCCGCTCTACGATCCCGATATGGCGCGGGTGAAGGCCTGACGATCGGAACTCTCTCATTCTTTGCTTTCGAGCGAAGCTTTGAACAGAGATGACGAGGAGAGGGCACGCCGTGTGAGCCCCCTCTGCCCTGCCAGGCATCTCCCCCACAGGTGGGGAGATCACAAGTGGCTAAACCTTCGTGCCCATCTACCGTTTCGCCCTGCTGTGACACCAGTTGTTTGGGGAAGCCGTCGCGCCCAGCCAATCTCCCCACCTGTGGGGGAGATGCCCGGCAGGGCAGAGGGGGGCGACCACGGCACGCCCTCTCATTACAAGAACCCAGCCACCCCGCGTTGGCGTGACCTACTATATTTGCGGAAAACGACTCTCCTGGGCTAAAGAAGAGCCTGAGCCAGAGGCTCCAAGCCTCAGAACAGCGGCAGCCGGTCGTCTTGAATCAGGATCTCCAGCTTGTCGGAGACATCCTGCGTCCACGCCCGATTTCCTGTCAAAGCTGCCGGGAAAAGTCCAGGAAGGGTGAAAAGAGCTGCCGAAATCGCAAGGCCGGTGCGCGGGACATCGGCGATCAGAGCGGCAATTTCCGCCGCACGGGGATCGCGCAGTTCATAGCGCTCGCCATTGCCATGCTCGCCGATCGCATAACGCATCCATGCCGCGACGGCGATCGCATAGGTCTCCGCCTTGTCGCCATGCGCCAGTGCCTCGCTTGCCGGTTCCAGCAGCCGCTGCGGCAGTTTCTGCGTGCCGTCCATGGCGATCTGATAGGTGCGATGCGCGATGGCCTTGTTTGCAAAGCGCGCTATCAATTCGCTGGCATAGTCATCGAGGTCGATGCCGGGAACCGCATCGAGCGTTCTCGCCGCCGCATGCATGTGGCGGTAGGCAAGGGCCGCCAGGCCGGCATCATCCATCACGTCGCGGATGAATTCATAGCCGCCGATATAACCGAGATAGGCGAGCAGTGAATGCGCGCCGTTCAGCATCCGGAGCTTCATCTTCTCGTAAGCCGAAACATCGGTGACCATCAGCGCGCCGGCCTTGTCCCAGGCCGGCCGGCCATTGGCGAAATCATCCTCGATCACCCATTGCGTGAAGGGTTCGGTCTCGATCGCCGCCAGATCCTGCCGTCCGGTCAGCCGTTCGGCATCCTGGTAAGTCGCCTCGGTGCTGGCCGGCGTGATGCGATCGACCATGGTCGAGGGGAAGGGCACATTTGCCTCGATCCATTGACGAAGCGAGGGGTCGACGCGTTCGGCAAAATCGAGAACCAGCCGCTTCAGGACGGCGCCGTTGCTCGGAAGATTGTCACAGCTGAGCGGTGTGAAGGGGGCGATGCCCTTCGCCCGGCGCCGGGACAGTCCCTCGACCAGATAGCCGATGACGCCGCGCGGCGCATGGCGGTTGGCAAGGTCGGCCGCCACATCGGCATGGTTGAGATCGAGCCCTCCCGTCGCGGTATCCATGCCATAGGCTTTTTCCGTCACCGTCAGGCTGACGATGCGGATGGTCGGATCTTCCAGACGATCCAGCAGTCCTGACGGATCGCGTGTCGCCACATGTGCCCGCAAAATGGGGCCGATCACCTGCGCCACCGTGCCCGACGTATCGCGGATCAGCATCGTATAGAGGCCGTTCTGTTCGTTCAGGTGATCGGCGACATCAGCAGTGCGCAGACTTGCCACCTCGATGCCCCAGTCTCCGCCCACTGCGGCAAGTGCGGCATCGGTAAACGGCGCGAAATGCGCGCGGAAAAAGGCGCCTGGCCCAAGATGCAGGATGCCGCTTTTCAGCTGGTCGCGGTCATAGGCGGGAAGCTTCGCCGTCGAGGCGAGGCCGGAAAGGGTCTGCAGTCGTTCGGTCACAGCTTGTAGGCCTTCTTTGCATTGCCATAGGAGAGCTCGCCCGCGACGATCTCGGCTTCCCGCTTGGAAATCCGGTGCTCGGCGGCAAGCTGGGCAAGGAAGCGGCAGACTTCGCGGCGCCAGACGTCATGCCGCGCGGGGATCGAAAGCAGCGCCCGCGTATCGTCGTTGAAACCCGCCATATTGGCAAAGCCCGCCGTCTCGACGACTTGGTCGAGGTAGCGGCGGATGCCGTTCGGGCTGTCGTGGAACCACCAGGGCGGTCCGATCATCAGGCAGGGCCAATGGCCGACCATTGGCGCCATCTCGCGCGCATAGGTCGTCTCGTCGAGCGTGAAGAGCAGCACGCG
Organism: Rhizobium sp. CB2179; assembly: GCF_057653455.1. Lineage (NCBI taxonomy): Bacteria > Pseudomonadati > Pseudomonadota > Alphaproteobacteria > Hyphomicrobiales > Rhizobiaceae > Rhizobium > Rhizobium sp. CB2179. Next base: position 4,626,183 of record NZ_CM172781.1, read on the forward strand.
CAGCCCCGGCGCATGGCCGTATCTGGAAAGCAGCGCATTCAGGCCGCCGACCCAGTCGCTGCTTGTCGGGATATCGGCGCCCATATTGGGACCCCGGGTCGAGAAAAGTCCGCGGTCGGTATTGCGTCTGGAGCCGGCATGGATCTGCATCACCATGCCATCCTCGGCCGAAAGCCCGGCCATCTCGGTCATCATCTGGCCGCGGAAGAGCTCGGCCTCCCCGGCCGAAAGCGGGCCCTTCAGCGCCTTCTCGAGCAGCGCCTGTTTTTCGGCGAGCGGCAAGTCGGCGGTGAAGGCTGTGGGCACGCCGTGATCGGTCGCGGTGGCGCCGAACTGGCGGAAATAGGCGCGCCGGCGCCGATGCGCCTCGATCAGGCCGTCCCAGCGCGTTACCTCAGTGCCGGTGATCTCTCCGAGCTTGACGAGATTGTCGCGGAAGCCGACGGCGTCGGGATCGGTGACGCCGTCTGGCCTGTAGGTGGTGCGCACCTTGCCGATCCAGCCGTCGGCCGCCATCTTCTGGTGATGCGCCAGAGGATCGAGCGCCCCATCCGTCGTCGCGATCGTTTCGATGCCGAATCGCTGATGCAGCGCCCGCGGGCGGAATTCGGGAAGGGCAAGCTGGGCATTGATATGGTCGTAGAGCGCATCGGCATTGTCAGATGTCAGCGGCTCGGTGCAGCCGAGTACGGCCGACATGGCGTGGTCGACCCAAAGGCTCGAAGGCGTCCCGCGGAAAAGGTGATAATGCGCGGCAAAGGTCCGCCAGATCGCCCGTCCCTCAGCCACCGGCTTGCCGTCGAGCCGCGGCACGCCGAGCTCGTCCAAGGTGACGCCGACGCTGTGCAGCATGCGGAAGAGATAGTGATCGGGAATGACCAGCAGCGAGGCCGCATCTTCAAAGGGCTTGTCGTCGGCGAACCAGGACGGTTCGGTATGCCCGTGCGGGCTGACGATCGGCAGATTGCGCACCGTCTCGTAGAGGTCTCGCGCGATGGTCCGTGTTGCCGGATCAGCCGGAAAAAGCCGGTCCGGATGAAGAAAGCCGTTTCCTGCATCCATCAGTATTCCTCCCTGATGGATAACGGCCTACCCCACAACATCAGGCGCGGCAAGGTCTATTAGTAACCAAACGGTACAGTTTTGCGCATGGCCGCGCCGGGCATGGAAAGCATTGACGCGGCGGCCTATTTCCGCTTTGCAGAACCATCTGTTCTGCCGGTTTCGGCAAAGGAGGATCGATGTCCGACGAGACGAACCGCATCACCCAGCTGGAAGAAATGCTGGCCCACCAGGCAAAGACCATCGAAGAGCTTTCCGATCAGCTCGCCGAGCAATGGAAGACGGTCGAGCAGATGCGCACCAAGCTCGACCGGCTCACCGAACGCTTCCTGTCGCTGGAAGAACAGTCATTGGAAGCGCCTGGCATCACCCGCCCGCCGCATTATTGACGGCACGCGGCGCAATGCCGCGTGCCCGTCTCGTTAGGATGATCAATTAGACGCCGCCGATGCAGAGATATTTCATTTCCAGATAGTCGTCGGCGCCGTGCCGCGAGCCTTCGCGGCCAAGGCCGGATTGCTTGATACCGCCGAAGGGCGCCGTCTCGGATGACATCAGGCCGGTATTGATGCCGATCATGCCGTATTCCAGCGCTTCCGCCACCCGCCAGACCTTCTTCAGGTCGCCGGCGTAGAAATAGGCGGCGAGGCCGAATTCCGTATCATTGGCTTGGGCGATGACATCCTCGACCGTCTCGAAGCGAAAGAGCGGCGCCACCGGCCCGAAGGTCTCCTCGCGCGCTACCTTCATGCCGCGCGCAACGCCTGTCAGGACCGTCGGCGTGAAGAAGGTGCCGGCGCCGTCGATGCGCCTGCCGCCGGTCAGTACCTTGGCGCCCTTGGCAAGCGCGTCGCTGACATGGTCCTCCACCTTGGCAAGGCCTTGCTCGTCGATCAGCGGCCCGATCACGACACCCGGCTTGAAGCCGTCGCCGACCGACATCTCGGCGACCTTGGCGGCAAGCTTGGCGGCGAAGGCGTCATAGACGTTCGACTGGACGTAGAGGCGGTTGGCGCAGACGCAGGTCTGGCCGGCATTGCGGTATTTGGAGGCGATCGCGCCTTCGACGGCAGCGTCGAGATCGGCATCGTCGAAGACGATGAAGGGCGCGTTGCCGCCGAGCTCCAGGCTCACCTTCTTGATCTGGTCGGCGCACTGCCGCATCAGGATACGGCCGACCTCGGTCGAGCCGGTGAAGCTGATCTTGCGCACCTTTTCATTGCCGCAGAGTTCGCGGCCGATCGCCGGGCCATCCACGCCGACGATGACGTTGAAGACGCCGGCCGGAATGCCGGCCTGCTCGGCGAGCACGGCAAGCGCGATCGCCGTCAGCGGCGTCTGTTCGGCCGGCTTCGAGACCACGGTGCAGCCGACGGCAAGCGCCGGGGCGATCTTGCGGGTGATCATCGCCGCCGGGAAGTTCCACGGCGTGATCGTACCGACGACGCCGACTGGCTGCCGGATGACGATCATCCGTTTATCGTCGGAAGGCGCGGGGATCGTCTCGCCATAGATGCGTTTGGCCTCTTCCGCATACCATTCGATATAGGCCGCGGCATAAAGGATCTCGCCGCGCGCTTCCGGGAACGGCTTGCCCATTTCGGCGGTCAGGATCGCCGCGAGTTCGTCGGCATTGGCGACCATCAGGTCGAACCATTTGCGCAGGATCGTGCTGCGCTCCTTGGCCGGACGGGCCGCCCAGCCCGGCTGGGCGGCATGGGCCGCATCGATTGCCGTCCGCGTCTCGGCCGCGCCCATATCGGGCAGTGAGGCGAGCAACTCGCCGGTTGCCGGGTTCAGCACGTCGAAAGTCCGAGTGGCATCGCCTGATGTCCAGACGCCGTCGATATAGCCGGCATCGCGCAGCAGGGGCGAGGAGAAGGGAACGTGCTTGGTCAGTGCGCTGGTGAAAGCCATGTCATATCCACCTTGGGAGTGCGGTTGCCGGTTGCCGGCAGCCATTGAAATCCAGTTCGGGTGCGATCACTTGGCCGCGCTTGCTTGCAGCATGGAGGCCTCGAGAATATCGAGCGCTTCGCCGAAGATCTCGTCCTGGATGGTGATCGGCGCGAGGAAGCGGATGACATTTCCGTGGACGCCGCAGGTGAGCAGGATCAGGCCCTTATCGAGCGCGATCAGCCGCACCTGGTTGGCGAATTCCGCGCTCGGCAGTCCCGTCGTCCGGTCGTTGAATTCAACCGCATTCATGAAGCCCGGTCCGCGAATATCGACGATCTCGGGCACCGTCTCGCGCAACGATTCCAGCCGCTGCTTCAGCCGTCCGCCAAGCTGGTTGGCGCGATTGCAGAGATTCTCATCGACAATGACGTCGAGCACGGCATGGGCGGCGGCGATCCCGAGCGGATTGCCGCCATAGGTGCCGCCGAGCCCGCCCGGTCCCGGCGCATCCATGATTTCGGCGCGGCCGGTGACGGCGGCGAGCGGAAAGCCGCCGGCCAGGCTCTTTGCCATCGTCGTCAGGTCGGGCGCCACCTCGTGATGATCCATCGCGAACATCCTGCCGGTGCGGGCAAAACCGGTCTGCACCTCGTCGGCAATCAGCAGGATGCCGTGCTGGTCGCAGAGCTCGCGCAGCGCCTTCATGAAGGCGACGGGTGCGGAGTAGAAGCCACCTTCCCCCTGTACCGGCTCGATGATGATGGCGGCGACGCGCTGCGGATCGACATCGGCGGCGAAGAGTTTCTTCAATGCCGCCAGCGACTGATCGGCGGTGACGCCGTGCAGCTCGACCGGGAAAGGAATATGGAACACGTCGCCAGGCATCGCGCCGAAGCCGACCTTGTAGGGCACGACCTTGCCGGTCAGCGCCATGCCCATGAAGGTGCGGCCATGGAAGCCGCCGCCAAGGGCGATGACGGCCGAGCGGCCGGTTGCGGCGCGCGCAATCTTGACGGCGTTCTCAACCGCTTCGGCGCCCGTCGTGACGAAGATCGTCTTCTTCTCGAAATCACCAGGCAGCAGCGCGTTCAGCCGTTCGGCAAGGTGTACGTAGCTCTCATAGGGAACTACCTGATGGCAGGTATGGGTGAAGCGGTCGAGCTGGTCCTTGACCGCTGCGATGACCCGGGGATGGCGGTGGCCGGTGTTGAGAACGGCGATGCCGGCGGCGAAATCGATGTAGCGGCGGCCCTCCTTGTCCCAGATCTCCGCATTCTCTGCACGATCCGCATAAATCTGTGTCGTCATGCCGACGCCACGTGAAATAGCGGCGTTCTTCCGGTCCGTAAGGCTTGTCGCGTTCATCGATGGCTCCTCCGCTTAAAAGGGGTTGAAAACTATCTTGCATATTTGCTGCAAGATGTATACAAAACACCTACATTTTTCCTGCAAGAAAACAAGCGGCATTTTTTGCTTCAAACATCACGTTTTTTGATGAAAGCTTTGGAGCGATTGGAATCAGGGATATTGGCGGATGAACGATAACGGGCCTGTGCGCTACAAGGTGGCGGAAGCCGCGCGGCTGGCGGGCGTGTCGGCCTCGACGCTGCGCCTCTGGGAAAGCCAGGGTCTGGTGGTTCCCGGCCGTTCCGAAACCGGCCATCGGCAATACAGCGCCGACGATGTGGCGCGGTTGAAGCGCATCTCCTGGTATCGTGTCGAGCGCGGGCTCAATCCCGCGGCAATCCGCGAGGCGTTGGAGAGCGAGGAACCTTCCGCCGATGGCGCCGAGGCAAGCCAGGATACCGGCCTCGGCCGCAAGCTGCGCAGCCTGCGGCATGCGAGCGGCAAGACGCTCGATCAGGTGGCCGGCGACATCGGCGTCACCTCGTCGACGCTCTCGACGCTGGAGCGCACCTCGCAGGGCGTCAGCTTCAAGACGCTGCATGATCTCGCCGAATATTACGGCACCACCGTCTCCCGCCTCTCCGGTGAGGAAAGCGGGGAGGTATCGGCGCATGTGCGCGCCGGCGAATGGCGCGCCTGGCCGGAAACGACGCCGGGTGTCGCGGTGCAGCTCCTCGCCGAAGGTCGCCGGATGATGGATTGCCATCGTTTCGTGTTGGCGCCGGGTGCTGCCAGCGAGGGCGCCTATCGCCACGAGGGCGAGGAATTCATGCATGTTATGTCCGGCCGGCTCGAACTGGTGCTCGACGGCGATCAGTTCTTCGATCTCGGCCCCGGCGATTCACTCTATTTCGAAAGCCGCCGCGACCATTCCTGGCGCAATCGCCATGATGGCGAAACCGTGCTTCTCTGGATCAACACGCCGCCGACATTCTGAACGGCTAACACGATGCGGAGACTAAATTAGGTAGAGCGTCCTTTGTGCGTCCAAGAGTACGCACGGCGCTCCAGCGGCAGGAAAGCGGTTTCGCACTCTGCGCCTTTGCGCTATAGCGCTGCTGCATAATTCCTGAAATCGGAATCGATTTAAGGATAAAATTATGCAGCCATTCAAAGTCCTGCAGCGTCCTTTGCGGCTCTCGAAAAGACGCGCAGCGCTGTAGGGAATGCATTCGAACGAAAGACAGTCTCATGGCAGCGACCATACGTTATCACGAAGGCGATATTTCCGCGGCCGATGCCGCCCGCTACACCGGCGCGATTGCAATCGACACCGAAACGCTCGGCCTTGTGCCGCGCCGCGATCGGCTCTGCGTCGTCCAGCTTTCGCCGGGTGACGGCACCGCCGATATCATCCGGATCGCCGCCGGTCAGAAAGAGGCGCCCAATCTCGTCGCCCTGCTCGAAGACCCCACCCATCAGAAGATCTTTCATTACGGCCGCTTCGATATTGCCGTGCTCTTCCATACCTTCGGTGTCACGACGACCCGGGTTTTCTGCACCAAGATCGCCTCCCGCCTGATCCGGACGTATACGGATCGCCACGGCCTCAAGGATAATCTCAAGGAGATGCTCGACGTCGACGTCTCCAAGGCGCAGCAATCTTCCGATTGGGCGGCCGAGACGCTGTCCCCGGCCCAGCTCGAATATGCCGCCTCCGACGTGCTTTATCTGCATGCGTTGCGCGATAAGCTGACGGAACGGCTGATCCGCGACGGCCGCTACGATCATGCGACGGCCTGCTTTGAATTCCTGCCGACCCGCGCCAAGCTCGACCTGCTCGGCTGGGAAGAGGCCGATATATTCGCTCATAGCTGAGCGAATTGCCTTCATTCTGCGCTTGTTAATAGCCGTGCGGCAGGCTTGCCCGCGGCCGTTAGCGATTCGTTAACGCCTGTTTATTAATATTCCTGTTAATTTTTATGCATTTCGATGACGCCGGAACTGCGTCATGCGGACAGGAGGATCTGCTGGGATGCAAGGGGACCGGATGAGCGCGGTCCTTTTCTAGAGCCTGCTTTCATCGTCACTTTACGAAAGGAGCATGCCATGTTGACTCCCGTTCGTGCAGCGTCCAATGCAAGCTTTTCGTCCCAGGGTCAGACAGCGGCGATCGTCGCCAGTGGTCTCGGCCAATCGGTGATTGCCCCCGCGCCTGTCAACGCCGTCGAAGCCGCCGACCTCAATTCCGCCATTGCCGGCAAGCTCAATATTCTGCTTCTTGCGGCGCGCGAACGCATGGTCGAAGCCCTTTTCGATGTCATCGACGCGGCAGGCCACTCGCTCTCGCTGGATCGTGGCGAGGACGAGAGCAATCTTGCCTTCGCCTCTCGGCTCGCCGATGCCATCCGGCAGCTGCCGGCCGCCAGGATCGACGAGGTTGAGCGCCAGCTCACCGAGCAGGGGCATAGCGTGCCGCTCCGGACGATCGCCGAGGCTCTGAAGAACCCGACAGGCCCTGAAGCCGCCCGCATAGTCGCCTATCTGGAGATCGTCCGCTACAAGGATCGCGATCTCGCCGCCCGCGCCGTCGTCCGCTCCTATGGCCAGAACGATGCATCGCCGATGCGCGCCGAAGCTCGCCCCGAGATCCGGCTGCCCGAGATAAGACTGCATGAGGACAGGCTGCCTGCCGCCATGCGTCAGTCGGCTGACACGACGCCCGCGTCAGCCGATTCGCTGATCGAGGCCGCAGCTTTGGCGACGACCGAGGAAGCGGTCATCGCCGAAGCCGCGGAAGCTGCCGATCCCGAAGCGCCGAAGGCTGAGAACCGGGCTCAATCCGCCCCGGCGACGGCAAGAGAGATCGCCCCGGAAAAATCTGCGCCGCAGGAGATCGAAGCCGGGCAACCGCTGCCGATGGAAGCCGCAGCGGCCGACGATACGCAGGCAACGCCGGAGCCGGCTGCCATCCAAACCAGCGCGATGTCGGAAAAGGTTGATCCTGTCATTCCCAGGAACTGGGCAGGAATTGTCGCCTCCATGACCGAAGAAGTCTCCGAGATGATCGCCACCATCATCCGCGAGCAGGACATCGAAACCGTGCTGGAGGATGTTCCCGTCGAGGCGGCAGTGGAGATCGACACTATCCTCGACGACGCCGTCATCAGCGATGCGACCGAGACCTTGACCAGGCAGCCGGTCGAATTCACCGCACCCGATCCCCGCCAATCAGCAGCACTCCGCCCACCGCAGATGGATGAGGCCGCGGCGGCGGCAGCCCGTCAGCCGAAAGAAATCTCCGCGCAACCGCAGATGATGCCGATACCCGAGACGGCCGAGGCTTCCTATCTGCCGCTGGCGGCAAGGATGCCGGAGGGATTTGCCTACAGCCAGCTGCCCTACCAATTCGCCAAGGATACACCGTCGAACGAGAAGGCAGGCGAAACGCACCACCAGCATCAGCACCAGCGCGACGATGGGTCCGAGGATCAGCAACAGGCACAGTCCGGTGGCGAGGATGCCGAGCCCGATGCCGAAACGACCGATGCGGCACCCGAGCGCAGGACGCCGAGGATGATTGATGCCGAACCGTCGGCTTATCAGCCAGGCCGCCCGGACGATGACCCGGTCTACGCGCTCTATCAGCGCATGGTCGGCTGGGAATAACATTCTCATCGCCTAAAAATGAAGAACCCGCCGGATCGCTCCGGCGGGTTCTTCAATTCAAAGGCGGATGCGAGGCTTATTCGCCGCCGCGGTTCTTCAGGGCTGCGCCCAGGATGTCGCCGAGCGAAGCGCCACTGTCGGACGAACCGAATTGGGCAACGGCTTCCTTCTCTTCCGCAATCTCCAGAGCCTTGATGGACAGCATGATCTTGCGGTCCTTCTTGGAGAAGTTGGTGACGCGGGCGTCGAACACCTGGCCGACCGAGAAGCGCTCAGGACGCTGCTCGTCGCGGTCGCGGGCGAGGTCGGCGCGACGGATGAAGGAAGTGATGTCCTCGTGGTTGACGAGCTTCACTTCGACGCCGCCGTCGTTGACCGCGATCACTTCGCAGGAAACGACTGCATTCTTGCGCAGGTCGCCAGAAGCAGCGGCGTCGCCGACTGCATCCTTGCCGAGCTGCTTGATGCCGAGCGAGATGCGTTCCTTCTCGACATCGACGTCGAGAACGACGGCCTTGACGACGTCACCCTTGTTGAACTCCTCGATGACCTGTTCGCCTGGACGGTTCCAGTCGAGGTCGGAGAGGTGCACCATGCCGTCGACATCGCCGTCGAGGCCGATGAACAGGCCAAATTCGGTCTTGTTCTTGACTTCGCCTTCGACTTCAGTGCCGGCCGGATGGCTGCGGGCGAATGCTGCCCACGGGTTTTCCAGCGTCTGCTTGAGGCCGAGCGAGATACGGCGCTTGGACGGATCGACTTCGAGAACGACGACTTCGACTTCCTGGCTCGTGGACAGGATCTTGCCGGGGTGAACGTTCTTCTTGGTCCAGGACATTTCCGAGATGTGGATCAGGCCTTCGATGCCCGGCTCCAGCTCGACGAATGCACCGTAATCGGTGATGTTCGTGACGGTACCGGAAATCTTCTTGCCTTCCGGATACTTGGCCTGGATGCCATCCCACGGATCGCTCTCGAGCTGCTTCATGCCGAGCGAGATACGGTGGGTTTCCTGGTTGATGCGGATGATCTGAACCTTGACCTGCTGGCCGATGTTCAGGATTTCCGACGGATGGTTCACACGGCGCCATGCCATGTCGGTGACGTGCAGCAGGCCGTCGATGCCGCCGAGGTCAACGAACGCACCGTAATCGGTGATGTTCTTGACGACGCCGTCAACAACCTGGCCTTCTTCGAGGTTCTGAACGATTTCAGAACGCTGCTCGGCACGGGATTCTTCCAGAACCGTACGGCGCGAAACCACGATGTTGCCGCGGCGCTTGTCCATCTTGAGGATTTCGAAGGGCTGCGGGTTGTGCATCAGCGGGGTCACGTCGCGGATCGGGCGAATATCGACCTGAGAACGCGGCAGGAAGGCGATCGCACCGTCGAGGTCGACCGTGAAGCCGCCCTTGACCTGGTTGAAGATCACGCCTTCGACGCGCTCGCCAGCTTCGAACTTGGCTTCGAGCTTGACCCAGCTTTCTTCGCGGCGAGCCTTCTCGCGCGACAGAACGGCTTCGCCAAGCGCGTTTTCGATGCGCTCGACATAAACTTCGACTTCGTCGCCGACCTTCAACAGGCCGTCCTTGGCGCGCGCGCCGAATTCCTTGAGCGCGATGCGGCCTTCAACCTTCAGGCCGACGTCGACAACGGCGACGTCCTTCTCGATGCCCGTGACGATGCCCTTGGTGACATAGCCTTCGGCCAGGTCGTTCTTGGCAAAGGACTCTTCGAGAAGAGCCGCGAAATCCTCGCGGGAGGGGGTAGCTACTGACATAAAATCTCCTGCGTGTCCTGAAACGGAAGCGGACACGTATGCGCCGGTTGGTTTGCGTTGAACGGGCCTGAACCCAGTCCGCCCTCTCTGACGAAGGCAATCCGGCGCTTGGACGGAATTTCAGGCTTGCTGTATTAGAAGCGATCCATGCTCAGAGCACGCAAAATCGCTTGAATTTAGGCATTTCGGCTCAAGACCGCATCGATGATCGATTGAGCAGCTTGAAACGCGGCCTCTATACTCATTTCCGACGTATCAAGCAAGTGCACATCATCAGCTGGTTTCAAAGGGCTGTCGGCCCGTCCCATGTCGCGTTCGTCGCGCCGCTTGACGTCCTCGAAGATCGCATCGAAATCCACAGTCAGGCCTTTGCCGAGGATCTCGTCATAACGGCGTCTTGCGCGGACTTCCGGCGACGCCGTCACATAGAATTTCACCGCCGCATTCGGGCAGACGACCGTGCCGATATCGCGCCCATCGAGCACCGTTCCCGGCGCTTTCGTCGAAAACCGTCGCTGCGCCTCGACCAGCGCCCGGCGCACCGCCGGCATGACGGCAATCTTCGAGGCGGCTTCGCCGATCTCATGTTTGGAAAGTATATCGCGATCCAATCCGGCGAGTTCAACCTCTCTTGCGATCTTTTCCGCCACCGCCTCGTCGTCGAGAGGCAGGCCGGCATCGAGCAGCGCCTTGGCTGTGGCGCGATAGGTCAGGCCGGTATCAAGATGGTGATATCCGTAGCGCTCTGCGATGAGGCGCGAGAGAGTGCCCTTGCCCGCCGCCGCCGGGCCATCGATGGCGATGGTGAAGGTCTCGTTCGTCATACGATCAATCCTGCGGCAGCGCCGAAACGGCGAATGAGTTTGTCTTCGCGGATTGCCGCGGCCGGTAGATCATTCCGGCACCTCCGCGATCTTCGCTCCAAGGCCGGTCATCAGCTGCATGAATTCCGGAAAACTGGTCGCGATCATCGCCGCGTCGTCGATCGTGACAGGATGCTCCGAGGCAAGCCCCATGACAAGGAAACTCATGGCGATGCGATGGTCGAGATGTGTGCTGACCCTGCCGTCGGCAGCATTGCCGAGGCCCTTGCCGTCTGGCCGGCCGCGCACGATGAGAAAATCCTCGCCTTCGTCGCAGTCGACGCCATTGAGTTTGAGGCCATCGGCGACGGCGGAAAGACGGTCGGACTCCTTGACGCGCAGTTCCTCCAGCCCCTTCATGATAGTCGCGCCCTCGGCGAAACAGGCAGCGACGGCGAGGATAGGATATTCATCGATCATCGACGGCGCACGTTCTTCGGGAACGGTGACGCCCTTGAGTTCGGAGTGGCGCACGCGCAGATCCGCCACGTCCTCGCCGCCGGCAAGACGCGCATTCGCCACCTCGATATCGGCCCCCATCTCCTGCAGCGTCAGGATCAGCCCGGTGCGGGTCGGGTTCATCAGCACGTTGACGATGGTGATGTCGGAGCCGGGAACAAGCAGCGCCGCAACCAGCGGGAAGGCGGTGGAGGAGGGGTCGCCCGGAACGTCGATCACCTGGCCCGCCAGCTTGCCGCGCCCTTCGAGCCGGATTGTGCGCACACCCTCGCTATCGGTCTCGACGGAAAGGGCAGCACCAAAACCCTGCAGCATCTTTTCGGTATGGTCGCGCGTCATCACCGGCTCGATGACCGTGGTGATACCCGGCGTATTGAGGCCGGCAAGCAGCACGGCCGATTTCACCTGGGCGGATGCCATCGGCACCCGATAGCGGATCGGGCTCGGCGTTCCCGGGCCTCTGAGCGTCACCGGCAGCCTGTCGCCCTCGGAGGCGCTGACCTGCACGCCCATTTCGCGCAGTGGATTGAGCACGCGGCCCATCGGCCGTTTCGAAAGCGAGGCGTCGCCTGTGAAGGTGGAGCGAAAATCGTAGGTGCCGACGAGGCCCATGGTCAGACGTACGCCGGTGCCGGCATTGCCGAAGTCGAGCGGCGCGTCAGGCGCAAGCAGTGCACCGTTGCCGGTGCCCTCGATCACCCATTGCGCGCCATCCTTGCGAATTCGGGCGCCCATCGCCTGCATCGCCCGGCCGGTATTGATCACGTCCTCGCCTTCGAGCAGGCCGGTGATCCGGGTTTCGCCGGAGGCGAGTCCGCCGAACATGAAGGAACGATGCGAGATCGACTTGTCGCCCGGAATACGGACGCTGCCCGTAAGGCCGGCGGATTTGCGGGCGGTGGCGGGCTTTGGCGCGGAGCCGTTCAGCATGGCGCAATCCTTTGCAAATGCAGTCTATTTTTGCCGCGAGACAGGCTTGGCCGGTCGCAATTCCCGTCCGCTTCTGCAGCTGTTGCGGCTCGTTAACATAAACGCGCCGGGCGGTCATCCGTCGGCTTGCCAAAAACCCGGCGCCCGGCTCGCAAAGTTTGGCTTTGACATGGGAAGCCACAGCGATTAAGGGGACCGGCTTATAAATTCCGATGGAACGCCGGCTTGATCGGCATTTGCCGAATCTTGCATTCGGTCATTCACACGAGGCTTATAGTGGCGAAAGCGGAACTTGGAACCAAGCGTACCGATCCGGAAACCGGCAAGAAGTTTTATGATCTGAACCGGGATCCGATCGTCTCTCCTTATACCGGCAAGTCCTATCCTCTGTCCTTCTTCGAAGAAACCTCGGCGATCGCCGAAGTTGCCGAGGAAGAGGAGGTCGCGGAAGTCGATACTGAAAACACCGAAGTCGAACTGGTTTCGCTGGAAGATGCCGATGACGCCGCCAGCGGTGACGACATCCCCGATATCGGCGATGACGATGTCGAAATCGAAGGCGACGACGACGACGATACCTTCCTCACACCCGACGAAGATGACGATGATGACGACATGAGCGACATCATCGGCGTGACCGGCGACGACGACGAAGTCTGAGACCGCATTTCGGCCCGGCGAGGAAAAAATTCTCCGGGCCAGATTTTTTAGGCTTGCTATCTCCGGAATCCGGAAGTAATAAGCCGCCACTCCGAAGGGCACGCCTTGAGGAGTATCCCAGGACCGGCCCCGAGCCGGACCACCTTAATGGGGCTATAGCTCAGCTGGGAGAGCGCTTGCATGGCATGCAAGAGGTCAGCGGTTCGATCCCGCTTAGCTCCACCACGCTTCGCCCTTACGGGCTTCGCGTGGCGCAGCCGCGAGAAACCGTTAGGCCGAAGCAGTGCCCGGCATAGCCCGAAGGGCGACGACGGGCTGAAACGCTGATGTGGTACGTCTATATTCTCCGCAGCGTCGATTTTCCCGATCAGGAATACACCGGGTCTACCGCAGATCTGAAACAACGATTTGCGGCACACAATGCCGGAAAATCCGCCCACACTGCCAAATTCGCACCATGGAATTTGCTCTGGTATTGCGCCTTTCCCGACAAACTCAAAGCCCTTGAATTCGAAACATATCTGAAATCGCATTCCGGCAGGGCTTTTGCCAGCAAGAGATTGGTCCAGCCGAATCCGGACCCGGGTGGCCCTCGCCAATTGGAAGACTGATTCCCATTAAGTGCCGCCTACCGCCGTGCAAACTGTTGCGCAACGCCGACCACTGGGTCCACGCGCAAGCCGCTTGGCGATCGAAAGATGCATCGCTGCAGGCCCCAAGTGAGAATTCACCGGCAATAAGAAAATATCGAAGGCGGCTGTTTCGGGCAAACAGTCAAAATTAGAATATTTTGTCTATTGATTTGATGGATTATAGCGTTCCATAGCCCTGTCGATTTTAACAATAAGATTTTCGAACGTCCGGCGAATGCGTCGTTGGGCGCATGTGACTTGCCGTCTTCTTCCAAGATCAGCCAGGAGATATCCATGAGCAATCCAGTTCTCGTCAATCAGATCATTCCCGAGTCCGATGTCGTGCCGCTGACCGGCCGCGTCGGAGCCGAAATCAGGGGTATTCGCCTCGGCGGAGACCTTTCCGACGCGACGGTCGCAGCCATCAACCAGCTTCTCCTGAAACACAAAGTCATCTTTTTCCGCGATCAGGACCATCTTGGCGATTCCGAACAGGAATCGTTCGCGCGCCGCCTGGGCGACCTTGTGCCTCATCCAACTCAGGGTCCGGTGGCCGGCACGGCTTCCATCCTCAATCTCGATTCCAGCCGCGGAGGCGGCAGGGCGGACCAGTGGCACACCGACGTCACCTTCGTGGATGCCTATCCCAAATTCTCGGTCCTTCGCGGCGTCGTCATTCCGGCGGCTGGAGGTGATACGATCTGGTCCAACACCCATGCCGCATACGAAAGTCTGCCAGCATCGCTCAAATTGCTGGCGGACAATTTGTGGGCCATTCACAGCAATGCCTATGACTACGCAGCCGTGCGCCCTCGCGCCACCGCTGACGAGAAGAAGCATTTCGAGGAAGTTTTCACGTCGACCATCTACGAGACCGAGCATCCAGTCGTGCGTGTCCATCCCGAAACCGGCGAAAGATCGCTGCTGCTCGGCAATTTCGTTCAGCGTCTCGTCGGCTTGTCGAAGAGCGACTCCGCAAAACTCTACGAGGTGTTCCAGTCCTATGTTACCGCGCCGGAAAATACCGTGCGCTGGCACTGGAGAGCCGGTGACGTCGCAATCTGGGATAATCGCGCGACCCAGCACTACGCTGTCAACGACTACGGCGACCAGCACCGGGTCGTGCGCCGCGCCACCGTTGACGGCGACGTCCCCGTCAGCGTCGACGGCCGCCGCAGCGTAACAACCCACGTCAAGGTCGCCAAGCCGAAAGCAAAGGCCGCGTGAGCGCGGCTGGACTAGGGAGCAACCATGAAGCTTGATATAGCGCGGCGCTTTCCGCGCTACTCGATCGGCGAACGCGCGTCATAAAGGGCGAACTGAGCACGGTCACATTTCCAGGCATGCTGGTTGTGAACGCGCCCGCGACACGACGACCAGGGGTGCGCCGGTACGGCCCAGATGGCGAGCGCTCAGTTCGCTTCAAGCAATTTCCTGATACACCAAGGAGAAATTCGAAGAGGAGAACACCCATGGTTAGTCAACCCGTTACCACCCGCATCGTCCTTGCATCGCGCCCATCCGGAAAGCCGGTGGCTGCGAATTTCCGGCTCGAGCGGGAGACGGTTCGGGATCTCGCCGAGGGCGAGGTTCTTCTCAAGACGCTTTATCTTTCCCTTGACCCCTACATGCGGGGCCGCATGGACGATGCCAAGTCCTATGCCAAGCCGGTCGAAATTGGCGGTGTGATGGAAGGGGGCACGGTTGCGCAGGTCGCGCACAGCCGCAACACGGCGTTCAAGGCGGGGGATATCGTCCTCTCGCATTCCGGCTGGCAGAGCTATGCGATTTCCGATGGTGCGGGCTTGCAGAAGCTCGATCCGGAAACCGCACCGATCACGACAGCACTCGGCATTCTTGGAATGCCGGGCTTTACGGCCTATGCCGGGCTTCGCAATATTGGCAAACCCAAAGCCGGCGAAACACTTGTGGTCGCGGCAGCGAGCGGTGCGGTTGGCTCGGCAGTTGGGCAGATGGCAAAGATTTACGGTGCGCGTGTTATCGGAATCGCAGGCGGGGCCAAGAAATGTGACCACTTACGCCAAGAGCTCGGCTTCGATGTCGCGATAGACCATCATTCGAGCGATTTTCCGGCACAACTCGCAGCCGCCTGTCCGAACGGAATCGATGTCTATTTCGAGAATGTTGGTGGCCACGTCTGGAGCGCGGTGTTTCCATTGCTGAACGACTTCGCGCGGATACCGGTCTGTGGCCTCATCGCGCATTACAACGAAGGATCCTCTGTCTCGAACGGAGGTGATCAGCTTCCTGCGGTGATGCGTGCCATCCTGCGGAAAAGCCTCACCATACGAGGCTTCATACAGCGCGAATTTGCCGACCAGCGTCCCGACTTCTCCCATCAGGCCGGAGCGTGGATCTCGGAAGGGCGGCTCAAGTACAAGGAAGATCTCGTTGACGGCCTTGAAAACGCTCCCGAGGCTTTCCTTGGCCTTCTGGAAGGGAAAAATTTCGGAAAGCTGATCGTGCGCGTCGCGCCCCGAACATAGCCTCGGCGTTCTCTATTTCGCGGCGCAGTTCTTTTTGCTCACGGTCGGAACAGAACAAAAAAGCGAATCCCGAAGAAGCCGACACCGGAGCACATATATTCTATCAAAAATATAGAGACACTTTAATTTGGTCTCGTCTTATTCCGGAGGGTATGATGAAGATCACAAGGCGAGCTTTCACTGCAGTGGTGGCAGGTGCCATCGCGACACCTTTGACCCACGTTCGGCTGGCCGGCGCCGCTGACAAGGTCGTGCGTATCGGCTACCAGAAATATGGAACGTTGGTGCTTCTCAAGGGCAAAGGCACGCTGGAGAAGAAACTGGAACCCATCGGCTACACCGTTGAATGGACCGAGTTTCCGGGCGGTCCTCAACTGCTCGAGGCCCTGAACGCTGGTGCTGTCGATTTCGGATCGACCGGCGAAACGCCGCCGATCTTCGCCCAGGCCGCAAACGCTCCGCTTGTCTATATCGCACACGAGCCGCCCGCCCCGCGCGGAGAAGCCATACTGGTCCCGAAGGACAGCCCCATAAAGTCCGTCGCGGAACTGAAAGGCAAGAAGGTCGCCTTCAACAAGGGCTCGAACGTGCATTACCTGCTCGTCAAGGCGCTCGAAGAAGCCGGCTTGACCTATGAGGACGTCGAATCATCCTTCCTCGCTCCGGCCGACGGCCGCGCAGCCTTCGAAAAGGGCGCGGTCGATGCTTGGGTCATCTGGGATCCCTTCCAGGCCGCGGCGGAAGTCGCGGTCGAAGCGCGAGAACTCAGAAACGGCGAAGGCATCGTCCCCAATCACCAGTTCTATCTCGGCACCAAGTCGCTGGTCGACGGTCACGCCGAGGCGATCAATGTCTTGATCGACGCCATTTCCGAGATCGACGAATGGACCAAGTCCGACACCGCGGCTGCGGCTGCGGAGCTCTCACCATCGGTCGGCATCCCCGAACCTGTCCTCGTCAAGGCGCTCGAGCGCCAGTCCTACGGGGTCAAGAGCCTGGACGACACCGTCGTCGCGCAGCAGCAGAGCATCGCCGACACCTTTTTCAAACTGAAGCTCATTCCCAAGGAGGTGACGATTGCCGACGTTGTCCGCAAGGGCAAAGCGTAGTGCTCCTCTTCCCACCGACGTCTGCATGCCGGACGTCGCGACGTCCGCCTGCAGAAGGTAGCTAGCATGACGGTTCCACTGGTCAGCTTGAGCAATCTGTCGACGGAGCCATCCCCTTCGCCTCAGGTTGCCGCGATATGGGAGGCTCTTTGCGCGGAGGCCGTCAATGCTTCGGCCAAGGATGCAGCACTCACGCGCGCCATGAATTCCGCGGTGCTTTATCATGCGAGTTTCGCCCAGGCGCTCGCTCAGCGGGTCGCGATCAAACTGGCCAATCACGATCTCGACCATGAAGAGCTGCTGGCGGTGATTGCCCAGGCGTTCGTCGGTAATCGCAATATTGTCGCCGATGCCGCCGCCGACCTGACCGCGATCAAGGAACGCGATCCATCGAACACGGAAATCCTGACGCCATTCCTGTATTTCAAAGGCTTTGTGGCGTTGCAGGGACAACGGGTCGCCCACTGGCTTTGGCATCATGATCGCCTCCATTTGGCGCGCCACATCCAGAGCCGAATTTCTGAAGTTTTCGGCGTCGACATTCATCCCGCCGCAAAGATGGGCAGGAGCATCATGCTTGATCATGGAAGCGGCCTGGTCATCGGCGAGACTGCGGTCGTCGAAGACGACGTCTCCATCCTCCAGAATGTTACATTGGGAGGGACGGGCAAGGAAACCGGCGACCGGCACCCCAAGGTACGGCGCGGCGCTCTAATCGGAGCAGGGGCAAAGATTCTCGGCAATATCGAAATTGGCGTCGGCGCCAAGGTGGGTGCAGGCAGCGTGGTCATCAATAGTGTTGCAGCCTACACATCGGTCGCCGGCATTCCGGCGAGGCAGGTGGGCAAGCGCCACTTCAACCTTCCGGGCATCACGATGGACCAGACCTTGTCTGAACCTGAGTATACGATCTAAGGCCTGGGGTAGGCTTGTCTGGGCAAGGTTGGCGTGACGAGTGACTTGAAATCGCGCCGCCCTACATCACCTCCGGCAGGCCGCTCTCAAAGCCCGCCGGCGCGCCTCTCACCTCACATCTCGACGATAACAGCCGTCACCCGCTTTACCACCGGCAGCATCAATAGCAGGACGGGAAAGGCGATCGCCCAGGAGAGCGCCCAAGCGGAGGGCCACATGGCAAGGGCAGGGGCGGTCAGGCCCTGTGCTCTGACGATGCTGATCGCCGAGACGACTGATGTCATCAGCAGCGAGAGGATGAGCGGCATGACGATCGTATTGTAACGTTTGGGGAGTTTGCCTTTGGGCATTTTGATCTCCGTAAGGTGCCGATCAGACAATTGCGCAGCGCCGATCGGCGGGTTGCGCGTTGATTGACGTAAACGCTTACGGAGCTTCGATCTGAAGCAACGCTGTTTCTATGGCCGAAAATGTGTTGCCGTTCAAGTCCGCCCCCATCCGCTTCCGATCGCCTTTGCCAATTCCTCAATGAGAGGATGTATGTTCGTTGCTGGAATCTCAGCGATTCGGCTCCAGGACCCTCAGCCAATGACCAGATCAAGACGCCGCCGCATCATCCGGACCCGACGAACCCTGACCGGGCTCGCCCTGGTCGGCTCGATCTCGTTTCTGGCTGGCATGACCGATGCGACTGGTCTTCTGCTGACCGGCGACTTTGTCTCCTTCATGACGGGGAACACGACGCGGGCCGCACTGGCCTTGAGTGAGGGCAATCTTTATCACGCGGCTGTCCTGATCTCCGCCATCGTCGTTTTCGTGCTCGGCAATGCGGCTGGCGTCGTCATCTCCCATGTCTCCGAGCGCCGGATCTTTGTGGTGCTCGGCTGCGTCGGGCTGGTTCTGGCGCTCGCCTCGATGATGACGGTGCAGAACATGCTGTTCGCGCGGTTCTACATGATCGTCTTTTCCATGGGCATGGTGAACGCTGCCGTCGAGCATATCGAAGGCCTGCCGATCGGCCTGACCTATGTGACCGGCGCCCTGTCGCGCTTCGGCCGCGGCATCGGCCGCTGGATCATCGGCGATCGTCGTGTCGAATGGACGATCCAGATCGTGCCCTGGGGCGGCATGGTGCTCGGCGCGATCGCCGGCGCCGTCCTGACGCGGCTGACCGGTGCGCACGCGCTGTGGCTGGTCTCCCTCTTCGCCATGCTGCTTGCACTTGCCGCCATGCTCATCCCGCGGCCGCTTCAGCGCCGCTTCAATCAGAAGGTTGCACCGAGCGGATCGGCCATCACGCGCGAAATAAAACCGTCGCATTCCTGTTACCGTCGAATCGGATAGGAAGGATCGCCGCCAATCCTCAAGGAGTGGGTTTTGTTCCTGATTTCGAAGCTTGTCTGGATTTTCGCTCAGCCGCTGTCGCTGGCATTCTTCCTCGTCTTCTTTGCCCTGCTTGCCGGCCTTCTGCGCTGGCGTATCTTAAGTATCCTCGGCGCAATGGGTTCAGCCCTTATCCTCTTCGTCACGCTCTACACCACGGCCGGCAACCTGCTGATGCAGGGTCTCGAGCAGCGCTTCGCAAAGCCCGCCGCCGATCCAGAAAACCTGCAATGCATGATCGTGCTCGGCGGCGCCTTCGAAAACGAGGTCAACACGGCACGCCACGGCATAGAATTCAATGGTGGAGCTGATCGCTTCGTCGAAGCCTTGCGGCTCGCGCAGAAATTTCCGCAGTCGCGCATTCTGGTGTCGGGCGGCGACGGCTCCATTTCGGGCGTCTATGAAGGCGATGCGGCGGCATCCGAGCGTTTCTTCCCGCTCTTCGGCGTTGGCAGGGATCGACTGATCGAGGAGAGGCAATCGCGCACGACCTTCGAAAACGCCGTCAACACCAAGGAATTCCTGGCAAGCCAGGGGCTTTCCAATTGCCTGCTGATCACATCGGGTTTTCACATGCCGCGCTCCGTCGGCATCTTCCGCAAGCTCGGCATCGATATCGTGCCCTGGCCGACCGATTATCGCACCGACGGCCAGGTGAGGCTCGGGCTCGATTTCACTCAGCCGAACCTCAATGCGCAGAACATAGCGACGGCGATCCGCGAATGGTACGGCCTGGTCGGCTATTATCTCGCCGGCCGCACGTCGGAGCTTTATCCGAGCTGAGATTTACTTCTTCGAGATGGTGACGAATTTCGTGCCGCGGACACGCGCCGTCACGATGCAGGGATCACCTTCGGTGCGGTCGCAGAAACGCGGATGCATCTTCATCGCCAGCACCATGTTGCCGAAGCGCTGGACGAAATCGTAGCCGTAGATCTGTGCGGTCGCGATCATGAAATAACCGCCTTCGGCAACCTGCAGGTAGAAATTATAGGTACAGCCGTCGTCATTGCATTGCGGCCCCTTCTGGCCGTCGCAGGTCAGTTGGCCCTCGTTGACCACGGCGTCGATCAGGCCGTCATTGTTGATGTCCTGCCGGATGATGAAGCCGTCGGCAAATTCAGCCGTCTTGCACTGCTCCTGGAAATGTTTCTTCTCGTAGATCTCAGGATCGGAAATCAACGATTGCTGACTGAGGGCGACAGCCGGCATGGCAAGCAGCAGGACGATATTCAGAACGGCGAGCACCAGCGTTTTCACGGCTTTCCTCTTTTGGATAAAGGCTCTGCAGCCTAATGCACGTCGCCCTAAACTGCGCAGCGGTTTTTGGGCGACGACATGCATTAAATCAAAGACTTCAGCTTTATGGCCGCGCCGCCTTGCGCCGCCCTTGCCGCCGTGATTGATTCCGCAAAACTTCTGCCGGTTCCGGGGTTCGCATGTCTCTACTCGTCTATCTCGATTATGCCGGCATTGCGCTATTTGCCGCGACAGGCGCGCTCGCCGCCTCGCGTAAGCAGCTGGACCTGATCGGTTTTTTGTTTTTTGCCATGGTGACGGGAACGGGCGGCGGCACCGTACGCGATATCGTGCTCGGCCGCGTGCCGGTCTTCTGGGTGCTGAACCCCGCCTATATCCTCGTCTGCTGCATCATGGGCGTCATCGTTTTCTTCACCGCCCACCTGCTGGAATCGCGCTATCGGCTGCTGATCTGGCTGGATGCGATCGGCCTTGCCGCCTATTGCGTGATCGGCGCCGCCAAGGGCCTCGCCGCCACCGGTTCGCCGACCATCGCGATCGTCACCGGCACGCTGACGGCGACCTTCGGCGGTATATTGCGCGATCTGATGGCAAACGAGCCTTCGGTGTTGTTGAGGCCGGAAATCTACGTGACCGCAGCCCTCATCGGCGCCGGCGTGTTCACGGCCGCGAATGGGCTCGGAATGCAGCTCTATCTGGCGTCTGCCTGCGGCGTCGTGGCGGCCTTTGCGGTGCGCGGTGGAGCCCTGTGGTTCGGCTGGACCTTCCCGACTTACCGGCACAAGCCCGGCCGGCATCCCGACGATGTCATGTGAAGCCTAATGCATGTCGCCCAAAAGTGCGCAGCGCGACGCGCTTTAGAAGCGTCGTCAGCCCTGCTTCGCTCGCAGGCGGATCACCACGTCGACATGGGCTATCTCCATGCCTTCAGGCGGTTCCGGCAGATTGGCGATCGTCAGGTTGCTGACGGGAATGTCGAGCACCTCGTTCTCGCCTTCGACGAAGAAATGGTGATGGTCGGATATATTGGTGTCGAAATAGGTCTTGGCGCTCTCGACGGCGAGAACCCGGATGAGACCGGCTTCGGTGAATTGGTGCAGCGTGTTGTAGACGGTTGCCAAGGACACCGGCACGCCGGCGGCAACCGCCTCCTCATGCAGTTCCTCGACGGTCAAATGCCGATCGCCCTTGGCAAACAGGAGGTCGCCGAGCGCGACACGCTGGCGGGTGGGGCGCAGGCCTGCACCGCGCAGCCTTACCTCTATTGCGATCGGGAGTGCACCCGTCATCAAAACCAACTCCGGTTATTCTGGCATAAAGCAATCATGTTTCTTTAAGGGGTATAACTTTTGCATCGGAGCCTTTCAATAGTTCAATGGGGACAGGAGCCTGATAAACGCGGCAAAAACGGGCTTTTGACGCAAATAGGTCTGGTCCCGGCCCTAGCCTTCCTGTATGCGACCACCAAATAATGGCGCAAGCCTGGTCCGGGGCGATGAATGAAGCTGTCTTGCTCGTGCTTCATTTTCTGAAGAACTTGGACTACACGTTCACATCCATCGGCTTGATGCGGGAGGAAAAGAAACTTTATGACGACCAGACAGTCCAGCTTCTCGTATGAAGAACTCATCGCTTGCGCACATGGCGAGCTGTTCGGGCCCGGCAATGCGCAACTGCCCCTGCCGCCCATGCTGATGGTTCACCGCATCACGGACATTTCCGAAACGGGCGGCACCTTCGATAAGGGCTACCTCCGGGCCGAATACGACGTACGCCCCGACGACTGGTATTTCCCCTGCCATTTCGAAGGCAATCCGATCATGCCGGGCTGCCTCGGTCTCGACGGCATGTGGCAGCTGACCGGTTTCTTTCTGGGCTGGCTCGGCGAGCAAGGCCGCGGCATGGCGCTTTCGACCGGCGAAGTGAAATTCAAGGGCATGGTCCGGCCACAGACGAAGCTGATCGAATATGGCATCGACTTCAAGCGTGTCATGCGCGGCCGTCTGGTCCTCGGCACCGCCGACGGCTGGCTAAAGGCGGACGGCGAGACCATATATCAGGCGGCCGACCTTCGCGTCGGTCTATCGAAAGACAAGACGGCCTGAAACCGCGTTTCGAGCGGCTGACGAAAACAACAAAGGTTTGATCAGATGAGACGGGTAGTTGTCACGGGTCTGGGTGTCGTGTCCTCGATCGGAAACGACGCGGCCGAAGTCACCGAATCCTTGCGGCAGGCAAAGTCGGGTATCTCCTTTTCGAGCGATTTCGCCGAACATGGGTTCAAGTGCCAGGTCTGGGGCAGTCCGAAGCTCGGTTCGGCGGAACTTGCCGAACTGGTCGACCGCCGCGCCATGCGCTTCCTGTCGCAGGGCGGCGCCTGGAACCATGTCGCCATGAAACAGGCACTTGCCGATTCCGGCCTGGAAGAGAAAGACTACGCTCAGAACGAGCGTACCGGCATCATCATGGGCTCCGGCGGTCCGTCCACCCGCACCCTGATCGAAGCTGCCGAGATCACCATAAAAAATAACAGCCCGAAGCGCATCGGCCCCTTCGCCGTGCCGAAGGCGATGTCCTCGACCGCGTCGGCCACGCTCGCCACCTGGTTCAAGATCCACGGCGTCAATTATTCCATCTCGTCGGCTTGCTCGACGTCGGCGCATTGCATCGGCAACGCCGCCGAGATGATCCAGTGGGGCAAGCAGGACGTGATGTTCGCCGGCGGCCACGAGGATCTCGACTGGACGATGTCCAACCTCTTCGACGCCATGGGCGCCATGTCCTCCAAGTACAACGACACGCCGGACAGCGCCTCGCGCGCCTATGACGTCAACCGCGACGGCTTCGTCATCGCCGGCGGCGCCGGCGTGCTGGTGCTTGAGGAGCTGGAGCGCGCTAAGGCCCGCGGTGCCAAGATCTACGCAGAAATCGTCGGTTACGGCGCAACCTCGGACGGCTACGACATGGTCGCCCCCTCGGGCGAAGGCGCTATCCGCTGCATGCGCCAGGCGCTCGCCACCGTCAAAGGCGACGTCGACTACGTCAACACCCACGGCACATCGACGCCGGTCGGCGACAGCAAGGAAATCGGCGCCATCCGCGAAGTGTTCGGCTCGAAGATCCCGCATATCCAGTCGACCAAGTCGCTGACCGGCCATTCGCTTGGCGCTGCCGGGGTGCAGGAATCGATCTATTCCCTGCTGATGATGCAGCAAGGCTTCATCGGCGAAAGCGCTCATATCACCGAGCTCGATCCCGAATTCGAAGGTGTCCCGATCGTGCGCAAGCGCATCGACGACGCCAAGATCGACATTGCCCTCTCCAATTCCTTCGGCTTCGGTGGCACCAACGCCACGCTCGTCTTCCAGCGTTATAACGGATAATAATATGACGGGAATTATGCAGGGTAAGCGCGGGCTCGTTATGGGCGTCGCCAATAACCACTCGATCGCCTGGGGGATTTCAAAAGCTCTCGCCGCACAGGGTGCGGAACTCGCCTTCACCTATCAGGGCGATGCGCTCGGCAAGCGCGTCAGGCCGCTTGCTGCCGAGGTCAGCTCGGATTTCGTGCTGCCCTGCGACGTCGAGGACGTCGCCTCGGTCGATGCCGTGGTCGACGCGATCAAGGAGCGCTGGGGCAAGCTCGATTTCATCGTTCATGCCATCGGCTTTTCCGACAAGAACGAGCTGAAGGGTCTCTACGCCGATACGACGCGTGAGAATTTCAGCCGCACCATGGTCATTTCCTGTTTCTCCTTCACCGAGATCGCCAAGCGCTGCGCTCCGTTGATGGAAGATGGTGGTGCGATGCTGACGCTGACCTATAACGGCTCGACGCGCGTCATCCCGAACTACAACGTCATGGGGGTTGCCAAGGCAGCGCTCGAGGCTTCGGTGCGTTATCTCGCCGCCGACTACGGCCCGCGCGGCATCCGCGTCAATGCCATTTCCGCCGGCCCGATCCGCACGCTTGCCGGCGCCGGCATCTCCGATGCGCGCGCGATCCTCTCCTGGAACCAGCGCAATGCGCCGCTGCGCAAGACCGTGACCATCGATCAGGTCGGCAGCTCGGCTCTCTACCTGCTCTCCGACCTTTCCTCAGGCGTCACCGGCGAAATCCACTTCGTCGACGCCGGCTTCAACGTCACCTCCATGCCGACGCTGGAAACGCTGAGCAAAGCGGACGTCGAGTAAACGGCTACCCCATTTGAAACTCAAAGGCCGTGCGCAGATGATGCGCACGGCCTTTTTGTTGTTCGATGATAGGATCAGTGTCGAAGCCGCCTGAGCCCTATTTCTTCGCCCAGAGAACCTTGAACCGGGCGTTGCGGCAGGTTTCGCCGCTTTCCTTGAAATTCGCCGCCAGAACCGGCTCGTAAGGCAGGCCGCGATTGGCGACGAGCAGCAGGCGGCCGCCGCCGCGAAGGGCGGATGCGGCCGTCTTGATCATTGCCTGGCCGAGCGCCGGATCGGCCGCGTGTCCCTCATGGAAGGGTGGGTTCATGATGACGAGATCGTATTTGTCTTTGACCGGCTCACCCGCCAGATCGTGCCAGAAGAAGCGTGCAGGCGCGTTCGGGCAGTTCTTAGCCAGATTATCCCTGGCAGCCTCCAAAGCCGCGTGATCGGCCTCGTAGAGGTCGAGACGCGTCAGTCCACGCGACTTCCGCGCCTGCTCGACGGAGAGATAGCCCCATCCGGCGCCGAAATCCGCAACGTCGCCGGTGAAATCCTCAGGCAGGCGCGACGCCAGCAGCTCCGATCCTGCATCGATGCGGTCATGCGAGAACATGCCTGGAGTCGCTTGGAAACGACCATCGACGCGGACCGGCGCCTTTGCCAGCTTGGAGATAATCTCGTCTGCATCCGCCGGCCGGCCGAACCAGAAGGCGACGCCGTGATATTTCGGCATATAGTCGACGGCAATATTGAAACCTTCCATCCGCTTGCGTAGCGGCTGGATGCCGTCTTCCTTGGCGCCGGCAACGACGATCAGGCCGCCGAGCCGGGTGCGGGCGATCGCAGCGGCGAGATTGGCCTCGTTCTCGCCCTTGTGCTTGGTGCAGAGCACCAGAGCCGCATCGTAGTCTTCGCCGTCGATCTCCGGCTTCGCTTCGATCCGCTGGGCCAGCAGCTGCCGATAGAGCGGCCGGAAGCCCTGGACGGCGCTGAGCGAGGCGGCAAAGCCTTCCGGCAGCGCAAAGCCTGCCTCGGCGCCGAGGAAGAGCACGCGCTCGCCCTCGCCGGGCGCCGCGACTGTGCCGCTGGCAAAGGGATGGAACAGGGTCTTCAGCGTCTCGCTGCTCATGGTCTCGTCTCGTCCTAAAGCATGTCGCGCAAAAGTGTTCAGCGGTTTTGCGAGCACGACATGCGCAAAACCAAAGACCTGAAGTGCGGCTAGAGCGCCGCGCGTCTTTTCAGACGCGCTAAGGACGCTCTATCACTTTGAATCTGCGCATAACCCTTTCCGAAAATCGATTCCGACTTTCGGGGTTATGCGCTAGCGATCTGAAAGATCGCGCCGCGCTTTAGGATACAAAAAAGGGCGCGGAAGCATTCCCGCGCCCGGTATTGAATCTGGAAGGCGGCTTATTCGGCCGCTTCTTCCTTCTTCTTCTCGTTCGGGATTTCCTGGCCGGTGGCCTGGTCGACGACCTTCATCGACAGGCGAACCTTGCCGCGTTCGTCGAAGCCGAGCAGCTTGACCCAGACCTTGTCGCCTTCCTTGACGACGTCCTGCGTCTTAGCAACACGCTCGGAAGCGAGCTGCGAGATGTGGACGAGGCCGTCACGGGCACCGAAGAAGTTGACGAAGGCGCCGAAGTCGGCGGTCTTGACGACCGTGCCTTCGTAGACCTGGCCGATCTCAGGCTCGGCGACGATCGAGTGGATCCACTTGCGGGCCGCTTCGATTTCCTTGCCCGAAGACGAGGCGATCTTGACGGTGCCGTCATCCTCGATGTTGATCTTCGCGCCGGTCTTTTCGACGATTTCGCGAATGACCTTGCCGCCGGAGCCGATGACTTCACGGATCTTGTCGACCGGGATGTTCATGACTTCGATGCGCGGAGCGAATTCGCCGAGCTGGCCGCGGCTTTCGGTGATGGCCTTGGACATTTCGCCGAGGATGTGGACACGACCGCCCTGGGCTTGGCCAAGGGCGACCTTCATGATCTCTTCGGTGATACCGGTGATCTTGATGTCCATCTGCAGCGAGGTGATGCCGTCGGCGGTACCGGCGACCTTGAAGTCCATATCGCCGAGGTGGTCTTCGTCACCGAGAATGTCGGACAGGACAGCGAAGCGATCGCCTTCCAGGATCAGACCCATGGCGATACCGGCAACCGGCTTTGCCAGCGGAACGCCGGCGTCCATCAAAGCGAGCGAGGTACCGCAGACGGTCGCCATCGAGGACGAACCATTCGACTCGGTGATCTCGGAGACGACGCGCAGCGTGTAGGGGAATTGCTCAGGCGTCGGCAGCATCGGACGGATCGCGCGCCATGCGAGCTTGCCGTGGCCGATTTCGCGGCGACCCGGGGAGCCCATGCGGCCGGTCTCGCCAACCGAGTAGGGAGGGAAGTTGTAATGGAGCAGGAAGCGCTCCTTGTACATGCCCGTCAGACTGTCGACATACTGCTCGTCTTCGCCGGTGCCGAGCGTGGCAACCACGATCGCCTGGGTTTCGCCGCGGGTGAAGAGTGCCGAACCGTGGGTGCGCGGCAGAAGGCCGACTTCCGAAACGATCGGACGAACGGTTTCGAGGTTGCGGCCGTCGATGCGGCTCTTGGTGTCGAGGATGTTCCAGCGGACGATCTTCGCCTGCAGATGCTTGAAGATCGCGCCGACTTCCTCGGCCGTGTACTTGGCTTCGCCTTCCTCGGGGAGGAAATGCGCCTTCACCTTCGCCTTGACGGCGTCGACGGCGGCGTAGCGATCAGCCTTCTGGGTGATCTTGTAGGCTTCGCGAAGTTCACCTTCGGCAAGGCCGAGCATTTCGGTTTCGAGAGCGGAGTAGTCTGCCGGCTGGAAGTCGCGCGGCTCCTTGGCGGCCACTTCGGCGAGCTTGATGATCGCGTCGAGAACCGGCTGGAAGCCCTTGTGGCCGAACATGACGGCGCCGAGCATGATGTCTTCGTTAAGTTCCTTGGCTTCGGATTCCACCATCAGCACGGCGTCATAGGTGCCGGCGACGACGAGGTCGAGGCTCGATTCGTCCATCTCGTCGAGATGCGGGTTGAGAACGTATTCGCCGTTGATGTAGCCGACGCGCGCACCGCCGACGGGGCCCATGAAGGGAACGCCGGACAGCGTCAGCGCAGCCGAGGTGGCAACCATCGACAGCACGTCGGGATCGTTTTCGAGGTCATGCTGGATAACGGTAACGACAACCTGCGTGTCGTTCTTGTAGCCCTCAGGGAAGAGCGGGCGGATCGGGCGGTCGATCAGGCGGGAAACCAGGGTTTCCTTTTCGCTCGGACGGCCTTCGCGCTTGAAATAGCCGCCGGGGATCTTGCCGGCGGCATAGGTCTTTTCCTGGTAGTTGACGGTGAGCGGAAAGAAGTCCTGGCCGGCCTTCGGCGCCTTGGCCGAAACGACGGTGGCGAGAACGACGGTTTCGCCGTAGGTGGCGAGAACGGCGCCGTCGGCCTGACGGGCGATCTTGCCGGTTTCGAGTTTCAGCGGGCGGCCAGCCCACTCGATTTCCACTGTGTGTGTATCAAACATGTCTTGTCCTTCAATGCGGGAGCACGCGCCATCGCCGATATCAAGGCGCAGCGCACAGTCGACCGCAATCAATGTGACGTATCACGGGCAAGACAACGGGAGGCTTTTCATCCTCGGTTTCCTCAGGCATTCCTGAGAAACCGGGCCAAAGCTCATTGACAAGCCTTGGCCGAAAGCATCCGGCAATCCTGCCCCATGACAGGTCAACGGTTGGTTTGGCAGAACCGGCCCATCCGGGTCTGCCGGTCTTTCCACCGCTAAAAGATAGGGCGCGGCTGGAACATTTCATCGGGAGACGTGTCCCGAAACAGATCCGGCGGGCGCTCGGAAAGCGCCCGCCGGACAATCTTAGCGGCGGATACCCAGGCTGGTGATCAGCTTGGAATAGCGGCCTTCATCCTTCTTCTTGAGATAATCAAGAAGCGAGCGGCGGCTCGAAACCATCGTCAACAGGCCACGGCGGGAATGGTTATCCTTCTTGTGGTCCTTGAAGTGTTCGGTCAGGTTATTGATGCGTTCGGTCAGGATAGCGACCTGGACTTCCGGAGAACCGGTATCGCCTTCAACGGTCGCATATTCCTTGATCAGCGCAGACTTGCGCTCAGCAGTGATCGACATCGGGTTATCCTTTCTAAGAGGAGGAGATAAAGTCGCCAAAAGCCGGGATGTCGTCCAGCTTTGGCCGTGAATGCAAACGGGCGTACCCGATGCTGGCGCTGCCTATAAACCAAATATGGATCGATGGAAAGAGGGGTCGTCCTTGGCGGCTTCAACGGCCCGCCATGGCGCCCCGGACCATCCCGTCATAGGCTGCAGGATCCTGCAGCATGGCGAAATGGCTCACATCTTTCAGGATAACGAGTTTGGCGCCCGGAATCTGTTTTGCCATCATTTCCGTATGGTCGAGCTTTACGGCTTCATCATGATCGCCGATGGCAAGTGTGACCGGCACCGAGATCTTGCCAAGATCGGCGGCCGTCCAGGCCGGCTGGGTTGCCCACATTTCGGAGATCTGCTTGACGAAGGCGTCGTATTCGTTCGGCGTCGGCGAAAGCTTCCGGTACTGCTCGCCGGCGACGTTGATGTAGTCGTTGAAGGTCTTGTTGTCCATGACGTCAGCCTTGACGCCGTCTGTTGTGACGTTGGCTGCCTGGGCAATGACGCGGGTCAATTTTTCCGGGTGTTTCATCGCCATGTCGATGCCGATGATGCCGCCGTCCGACCATCCGACAAGCGTCACCTTGTCGATCTTCAGATAGTCGAGAAGTGCCACATAATCCGATGTCATCAGGTCATAGCCGAAGGGCTGCTGGCTGCGCGTCGAACGTCCATGGCCGCGGCTGTCGGCAACGATGACCCGATGATCCTTGGCAAAATCGGCGACCTGGTGACCCCAGACCTCGGCATTTCCAAGACCGCCATGAATGAACAGGATGGGGTCGCCTTCGCCGTATTCGGCGTAATACATCTTGATGTCGTTCACCTCGGCCATGCCGCTCGTCTTTGCCACCGGCATCGAAGGAAAGGCCGGAAGCTCGGCCCAGCGCTCGGCGGATTGAGCGCCGGTGACGGCGAGAAACATCGAAAAGAACGTCAGGATTCCGATAGCAGTTACGCGCATAATCTTTCCCTCTGTCAGGCCCCCATGGCCCCTCGGGCCGCTATGGCTGCCCGACAGGGAAGATATCGCATCGCGACCGGCTGACAATCGCTGTCTTGTCGGAAAGCCAGATAGGCTCAGGCGAAAACCCGCTTCGGGCGAAACTCGCCCTGGCCGATCTCGCCGATCGCGATCAGCTTGCCGCGGGCCGTCGCATAGGCTTCGCTTTCGGCAACCGGCGCATCGCGGCCACGCACCAGGATCGGGTTGCCCATCTTCAGCCGGTGCGCCTGGTCGTCATTGATGACCAGATGGGGCAGGGAGGATAGCGCTTCGCAGGTGTTGATCAGCAGCGCGTCGAGGGCCGCCAGGCGCTCGTCCATATCCTCGATCGCCTCCAGCGCCACGAGATCCGCGAGCGGCACCATGGCCTCTTCCGCGAAAGGCGCGACGAAGGTGCGCCGCAGCCCGGACACATGGCCGTAGCAGCCGAGCTCGCGCCCGAAATCGCGCGCCAGCGCCCTGACATAGGTACCCTTGCCGCATTCCACTTCGAAATGCGCGCTATCGGCGTCCGGGCAGGCAATCAAGGTCAGCCGGAAGATATCGACCTCACGCGAGGGGATTTCGACGGTTTCGCCTTCGCGCGCCAGATCATAGGCGCGTTCACCTGCGATCTTGATAGCGGAAAACTGCGGCGGCACCTGGCTGATGGTACCGATATATCCAGGCAGGATGTCGCGGATCTGCTGTTCGCTCGGGCGTTTGTCCGAACTCTCCGTCACTTCGCCCTCGAGATCGTCGGTCGCCCGCTCCTCGCCCCAGCTCACCGTGAATTCATAGATCTTGCGGCCGTCCATCACGTAGGGGACGGTCTTCGTCGCGTCGCCAAGCGCGATCGGCAGCATGCCGGAGGCGAGCGGATCGAGCGTGCCGGCATGACCGGCCTTCTCAGCCTTATAGAGCCACTTGATCTTGGAGACGGCTTCCGTCGAGCCGAAATCCACCGGCTTGTCGAGGATCAGCCAGCCGGAAATCGGCCGGCCTTTGGGTTTGCGTGGTTTGGACATGCGTCTCTTCTGTTTATTGTTCGTCATTATCGCCGTCGAGGTCGCGGCTCACCTCGGGCGAACGCAGCAGCTCGTCGATCTTCTTGTAGTTGTCGAAGCTGGTATCGTCGCGGAAGCGTACCTCCGGCATGTATTTCATCTGCCGAAGCTGCGGCCCGAGCCGGCCACGGATGAACCTTGCATGGCGGTTCAACGCCTTGATGACGATGCTGTGGTCTGAAACGCCGAGCGGCGTCACATAGGCGGTAGCGATCTTGAGGTCCGTCGACATGCGCACTTCCGAGATCGAGATCACGGTCGCCTCGATGATTTCGTCACGCACTTCGCCGCGCTGCAGCACCTGGGTGAGAGCGGCGCGAACCTGTTCGCCAATGCGCAGCATGCGCTGCGAAGGCGCGGAAGAAGTTGGTCTGGTCATTGTTATCTCTATTTGCCGATGCGGCTGGGAATCGAACCCGTCAAAGGAGAGCGTCCATGACTCTTTTGGTCCAAAAGGTCAAGTCAGCAGATGCCCGAAAGCCATCCGCCGGCTGGCGGATGGCTTTCGGAAAAGTTCAGGCGCAGCAGCTTAGAGCGTGCGCGTGATATGCTCGACGCGGAAGCACTCGATGACGTCGCCGGCGCGCATGTCCTCGTAGTTTTCGAAGGCCATGCCGCATTCCTGACCCATCGGCACTTCGGACACTTCGTCCTTGAAGCGCTTGAGCGTCTTGAGCTTGCCTTCGTGAACGACGACGTCGTTGCGGATGAGGCGGACGCCCGCACCACGTTCGACCTTGCCTTCGACGACACGGCAGCCTGCGACCTTGCCGACCTTGGTGATGTTGAACACCTCGAGGATCTCGGCATTGCCGATGAAGGTTTCGCGCCGCTCCGGAGACAAGAGGCCCGACATCGCTGCCTTCACATCATCCACGAGGTCGTAGATGATGTTGTAGTAGCGGATTTCGATGCCTTCGCGTTCGGCGAACTGGCGTGCCTGCGTATTTGCACGGACGTTGAAGCCGATGATGGCCGCGTTCGAGGCTTCGGCGAGCGAGATATCCGACTCGGTGATGCCGCCGGCGCCCGAATGGACGATGCGGGCGCGCACTTCGTCGGTGCCAAGCTTCTCCAGCGCACCGGCAATCGCTTCGATCGAGCCCTGCACGTCACCCTTGATGACCAGCGGGAACTCCTTGATGCCGACGCTCTGGCGTTGCATCATCATCTGTTCCAGCGAACCGCGCTGTCCCGACTGGCGGGCAGCCGCCTTGTCGCGGGCCAGACGCTGACGATATTCCGAGATTTCGCGGGCGCGGCTTTCGCTTTCGACGACGGCGAACTTGTCGCCCGCCTGCGGCGTGCCGGAAAGACCGAGAACCTCGACCGGCGTTGCCGGACCGGCTTCCTTCACATGGTCGCCCTTGTCGGTGACGAGAGCGCGCACGCGGCCCCAGACGTCGCCGGCGACGATGATCTGGCCGGGACGCAGCGTGCCCTTCTGCACGAGCACGGTCGCGACCGAACCACGGCCACGATCGAGCTGGGCTTCGATGACAGTGCCTTCCGCCGTCCGGTTCGCATTGGCCTTGAGATCGAGAATTTCCGCTTGCAGCAGGATCGCCTCGAGCAGTTTGTCGAGGTTCTTGCCGGTCTTGGCCGAAACCTCGACGTCAAGCACTTCGCCGCCCATGGATTCCACGAAAACTTCGTGCTGCAGCAGCTGGTTGCGGACCTTCTGCGGATCAGCCTCGTGCTTGTCGACCTTGTTGATCGCCACGATGATCGGGACACCGGCCGCCTTGGCGTGGTTGATCGATTCGATCGTCTGCGGCATCACGCTGTCGTCGGCTGCGACGACCAGGATCGCGATGTCGGTCGCCTGCGCACCACGGGCACGCATTGCCGTGAAGGCGGCGTGGCCGGGCGTATCGATGAAGGTGATCTTCTGACCGTTCTGCTCCACCTGATAGGCGCCGATATGCTGGGTGATGCCACCGGCTTCGCCGGAGACTACGTTGGCATGACGGATGGCGTCGAGCAGCGAGGTCTTGCCGTGGTCGACATGGCCCATGATGGTAACGACGGGCGGGCGCGAAACCAGTTCGCCATCGTCGTCGGACACGTTGAAGATGCCGAGTTCGACGTCGGATTCCGACACGCGCCTGACCGTATGGCCGAATTCGCCGGCGATGATTTCGGCAAGGTCGGCGTCGATGACGTCGCCCGGCTTCATCATCTGGCCTTCCTTCATCAGGTACTTGATGACGTCGACGGCGCGTTCGGACATGCGCTGCGACAGCTCCTGAATGGTGATGGTCTCGGGCAGAACCACCTCGCGGGAGATTTTCTCGCGGGTTTCCTGCATCTGACCGCGGCGGAACTTCTCCTGCCGGCGACGCATCGCCGAGAGCGAACGACCGCGGGCATTGTCCTCGCCGTCGACGTTGGCAGTGGTGATCGTCAACTTGCCGCGACGGCGCTCTTCATCCGTCTTCGGACGAGTCGTGACCGGCTTTGCGGGTTCCGGGCGAACGACGCGGCCACGGACTGGGCCGCCACGCGCTGCGCCACGATCGTCTTCTTCCTTTTCGTCGCGGCGGCCGCGAACGGCCCCAGGGACGGCAGCGCCGGCTGCCGGACGGGCAGCAGGTGCTCCAGCCGCATCGGGCCGGCGCGCGGCCGGTGCCGACGATGCGGGCTGCTGCGGCCGTGCCACGTCGGTGCGTGCTTCGGCCGGAGCCGGTTCTGCGGCTGCAGGTTCAGCAACAGCGGGTGCCTCAGCCTGCCGGATAGCCTCTTCAGCGGCCCGGCGGACAGCTTCTTCCGCTTCGGCTGCCTTGCGGATAACCTCTTCGGCGGCACGGAGCTTTTCTTCCTCGGCGCGGCGGATCGCATCCTGCGCGTCACGCGCCTGGGAGTCGGCAAGCGCGCGGCGGCGGGCGTCCATCTCTTCCGGCGACAGATGGTTCAGCACCACCGGGCGCGGACGATCGTTCTGGCGCGGCGGCTGGTGAGACTGCTGCGGCGGACGCTGGTTCGTCTGGTTGTTGTTGCCCTGCTGAACCCGCGGTGCCGGCGTCGGCTGCTGCGGACGCGCCTGCACGGGCGCGGGCGCCGGTTCGGCTGCGCGCACGGGGGCCGCCGGAGCGACGGGCGTGACCGGCTTTTCGTCTTCCGGGCGCATCGGGCGCCGCTTACGGGTCTCGACGACGACCGCCTTGGTGCGACCTCGACCCATATCCTGGCGAACGGTACCCTGGCTCATCCCCGATGGTTTCAGGGTGAGTGTCTTTTTGCCCGCTACGCTGATTGTCTTGTCGTCGTTACTATCGGTCATTCGTTCCCGTTCCTTCGGACAGGGAGCGATGACTAGATCAGACCCTGTCGTTCAATACTGTCGATCAATGAGGATGGGACCGGCCGATGCCGGTGACCGCCTCATTGTTTTAGCCGGCCAGCGCCGCCCGCTGCCCGGGACTGACCGCCAATACGGTACTGTTCGAGCATCTTTGCGCGCTTCACTACACCTTCACCCGCCTGCCCTGCAAGCACTGCGGCATGGATAAAAGCATTCTGGCCCATCAGGCCTTCCATTTCGCTCTCCGAGAAGAGACGGAAGGAAGGTATCTCCTCCTCGGTCTCCATTCCGAGGTGCCAGGCCTTGCGGGCCTGGTCGATTTTCCGGACGCCGTCGTCCGCTGCACCAGTCGCATGGAACACCGCAAGGGCTGCTCCGCTTCTGACCGCGGCATCCACTTTCGAGGACCCGCTGACGAACTGGCCGGCTTTCCGCGCCATGTTCATCATCTGCATCAATTGCGCCGCGAGCAGCCGATCGACACTCGCGCCGAGATCGTCCGCCGCCTTTACATCCGTCTTCAGCGCGCGGGCGAAGAGCTTCTTCGCCACCGCCCTGTCGACCAGCGATCGGTCGATCTTCACCCAGCATCCGCGTCCCGGAAGCTCGCGCTTCAGATCGGCGACAACTGTTCCATCGGGAGCGGCGACGAAGCGGATCAGCTCTTCCGGCGATCCGCTTTCGCGCGTCACGATGCACATGCGTCCGTTCACGTCATAACCTGCAAGATCGTCGTCCTCGAGAGGAGCGTCCGGTTCATGCGCGGTCATCATGCTTCTTGTTCGGCTTCGGTGACCTCTTCTTCGGTCCCCTTATCCAGGTCCTCTTGCGTGATCCAGCCAGCCGAAAGGCGGGCCTGGACGATCATCTGTTCTGCTTCGACGCGTGAGACGTCGAACTTCGAGAACAGGCCCTCGAACTTCTTCGTTTCGCCGTTCTTGCGTTCCGACCAGCCGACGAGATCGTCGGCAGCGCAGCCGGCAAAGTCCTCGATCGACTTGATGCCGTCTTCGCCGAGCGCCACCATCATCTGGGCGGTCATGCCGTTGATTTCACGCAGTTCGTCCTGGACACCGAGCGCCTTGCGCTTCTCGTCCATCTCGGCTTCGAGACGCTCGAGGAATTCGCGGGCGCGCTGCTGGATTTCCTGCGCCGTCTCCTCGTCGAAACCGTCGATCGAGGAGATTTCGTCGAGATCGACATAAGCCAGTTCTTCAACTGCGGCAAAACCCTCCGAAGCCAGAACCTGGCCGACCATCTCGTCGACATCGAGCGAATCCATGAACAGGTTGGTGCGCTCGTTGAATTCCTTCTGGCGGCGTTCCGATTCCTCGGCCTCCGTCATGATGTCGATATCCCAGCCGGTCAGCTGCGAAGCGAGGCGGACGTTCTGGCCGCGGCGGCCGATCGCAAGCGACAGCTGCTCGTCGGGAACGACGACTTCGATGCGCTCGGCATCCTCGTCGAGAACGACCTTGGCGACTTCGGCCGGCTGCAGGGCGTTGACGACGAAGGTCGCCGGGTCTTGGCTCCACGGAATGATGTCGATCTTTTCGCCCTGGAGTTCGCCGACGACGGCCTGAACGCGCGAGCCGCGCATACCGACGCAGGCGCCGACCGGATCGATCGAACTGTCGTTCGAGATCACCGCTATCTTGGCGCGAGAACCCGGGTCGCGGGCGACCGACTTCACCTGGATGATGCCGTCGTAGATCTCCGGCACTTCCATGGTGAAGAGCTTCACCATGAATTGCGGATGCGTGCGCGACAGGAAGATCTGCGGGCCGCGCTGCTCGCGACGGACATCATAGACATAGGCACGGACGCGATCGCCATAACGGACGTTTTCGCGCGGGATCATTTCGTCGCGGCGGATAATGCCTTCGCCACGGCCGAGATCGACGATGACGTTGCCATATTCGACGCGCTTGACGGTACCGTTGACGATTTCGCCGACGCGATCCTTGAATTCGTCGAACTGGCGGTCGCGCTCGGCTTCACGCACCTTCTGCACGATCACCTGCTTGGCCGACTGTGCGGCGATGCGGCCGAAATCCATCGGGGGCAGCGGATCGGCGATGAAATCGCCGAGTGCGGCGTCCGGGTTGCGGTCGCGGGCTAGTTCCAGCGGGATCTGCGTCGAATAATCCTCGGCCTTCTCGACGACTTCGAGCAAGCGCTGCAGGCGGATTTCGCCGGTCTTCGGATTGATGTCGGCCCGGATGTTGGACTCGGTGCCGTAACGGGAGCGTGCCGCCTTCTGGATGGCATCGGCCATGGCGGCCAGCACGATCTCGCGGTCGATGACTTTTTCGCGCGCCACTGCATCTGCGATCTGCAGAAGTTCGAGCCGGTTCGCACTGACTGCCATTGTCTTGTTTCTCCGTCTTTACTCCAGGGTTCCCGTCCCTGGAGCGGTCTGTTGATCGGTTATTCTTCGTCGTCCGCTTCGTTCTGGTTGGCGGCCTGGGCTTTCGCCAGCTTGTCGGCGCGCAACGCGTCGCGGATCAGGTCGTCGGTCAGAATGAGCTTCGCATCGCTAAGCGCCGTGAAGGGAATGGTGACCTTCTGCTCTTCCCCATAGGCGATCTGGTCACGCTCGAGCGTGAAACCATCAGTGCCTGCTTCGACGATCTTGCCGCGGAAGCGCTTGCGATTGTCGATCAAGATCGACGTCTCGCATTTCACAAGGTGGCCCTGCCAGCGGACGAAATCGGATTTCCGCACCATCGGACGGTCGATGCCGGGCGAAGACACTTCCAGATGATACTCTTTATCGACCGGATCTTCCACATCGAGGACGGGAGAAATCGCCATCGAGACTTCTTCGCAATCCTGGACCGTCATCGTGCCGTCGTTGCGTTCGGCCATGACCTGCATCGTCGCGCCGTTCTGGTTCATCATGCGGACGCGGATGAGCCGGAAGCCCAGGTCGACGAGAACGGGTTCGATGATATCGGCAAGACGCTGGTCGAGCCCGGTTTCGGTAATCAGCCGCGGCTCACGTTCGTTGTCTGCGTTTGTCAGATCCGACAAGCGGTGCGCTCCTCGCAATTTCATGCTTTTTTGGCGATCACGCTAATAAAAAAGAGCGGGTCCTTGCGGCCCACTCTTCATCAAGCGATCAAGAATTTGAGAGGCATATAGTCGGGTTTTTCCGAAATTGCAAGGTCTGCGACCGATTCGGCCAATTCGCTTCCGGCAACGTGATGAGGCCTATGGCCAGCGCCGGTCTTGCGCATATATTGCCGTTGGCGCGCAATAACAAAAGCGGGAGAAATCGTGGCCTACACTTCGTCGACATTGGCGCCTTTGCGGCACGATACCTACCGCACCATCTGGTTCGCGAGCCTTTCTTCGAATTTTGGCGGCCTGATCCAGGCGGTCGGCGCCGCCTGGATGATGACGACGATCACCGCCTCGGAGGACATGGTGGCGCTGGTGCAGACCTCGACGGCGCTGCCGATCATGCTGTTTTCGCTAATATCGGGTGCGCTGGCCGACAATTATGACCGCCGCCGGGTGATGCTGACGGCGCAGTGCATGATGCTCACGGTTTCGGCGCTGCTGACGGCCTTAGCCCTTCTCGGCTGGATCACGCCCTGGCTGCTGCTCTTCTTCACCTTCCTGATCGGCTGCGGCACCGCGCTCAACAATCCCTCCTGGCAGGCCTCGGTCGGCGACATGGTGCCGCGCGCCGATCTGCCGGCCGCGGTCACGCTGAACAGCATGGGATTCAACATCACCCGCAGCGTCGGCCCGGCGATCGGCGGCGTCATCGTCGCGGCTGCCGGCGCGGCCGCGGCCTTCGCGGTGAACACGCTGAGTTACCTCGCCTTGATCTATGCCCTGCTGCGCTGGCGTCCAGTCGCGCCCGTCTCGACCCTGCCGCGCGAGGCGCTCGGCAGCGCCATCTTCGCCGGCCTGCGTTATGTCTCGATGTCGCCTAATCTCGAAAAGGTCCTTGTCAGGGGACTGCTCTTCGGCATCGGCGCCAGCTCGATCCTGGCGCTGCTGCCGGTCGTCGCCCTCGATCTCGTTGCCGGCGGGCCGCTGACCTATGGTTTCATGCTCGGCGCCTTCGGCATCGGCGCGATTGGCGGTGCGGTGCTGAATGCCAGGCTTCGCCAGGTGCTTTCCAGCGAGATGATTATCCGCCTCTCCTTTGCCGGCTTCGCATTGAGCGCGGTCATCGCAGCCGTGAGTCCGAGCGCCGTCCTGACCTCTGCCGGGCTGCTCGTTTCCGGCGCCTGCTGGGTCTCCGCACTTTCGCTCTTCAACACCATCGTCCAGCTTTCGACGCCGCGCTGGGTGGTCGGCCGGGCGCTGTCGCTCTACCAGACCGTCACCTTCGGCGGCATTGCCGGCGGCAGCTGGCTGTGGGGCGTCGCCGCCGATCGTTACGGCGTTGCCGATGCGCTGCTGATGTCATCCGTCGTCATGCTGCTCGGCATCGCCATCGGCCTGCGTTTTTCGATGCCGGCCTTCGCCTCGCTCAATCTCGATCCACTGAATCGCTTCACCGAGCCGGCCCTCAGTCTCGACATTACACCGCGCAGCGGCCCGATCGTCATCCAGGTCGATTACGAGATCGCCGATGAGGACCTTGCCGAGTTCATGGAATTGATGGGGGAACGCCGACGCATCCGCATCCGCGACGGCGCCCGCAACTGGGCGCTAATGCGTGATCTCGAAAATCCCAGCCTTTGGACGGAAACCTACCACACGCCGACCTGGGTCGAATATATTAGACACAACCAGCGGCGCACGCAGGCCGATGCCGAAAATACCGACAGGCTGCGTGCGCTTCACCGCGGCGAAGGTCCGCTGCATGTCCACCGCATGATCGAACGCCAGGCCATTCCGCCCGGCGACGACGTCTTCCACAAGGCGCCGATCGATCTGCATCATTGAGACTAGCTAGCAGAGATCAAAAATGTATAGATTCGGGCTCGCCCGCCAATCCGATCTGGCCGCCATCATCCGGCTTCTGGCCGATGACGATCTTGGCGGCAGCAGGGAGATCGTTTCGGATCCTGTCGACGCGCGTTATCTCTCGGCCTTTGCCGCAATCGAGGCGGACGCCAATCAGCTTCTGGCCGTCGCAAGCGATGCGACCGATCGGGTCGTCGGCTGCCTGCAGCTGAGTTTTGTTCCCGGTCTTTCGAGGACGGGTATGTGGCGCGGCCAGGTTGAAAGCGTGCGTGTGGCAAGCGATCTTCGCGGTTCTGGCCTCGGCGCGCAATTCATCGAATGGGCGATCGCCCAATGCGCCGAGCGCGGCTGCGGATTGGTGCAGCTGACATCGGACAAGACGCGAGGGGATGCGATCCACTTCTACGAGAGGCTCGGTTTCGTCGCCAGCCATGAAGGTTTGAAACGCAATCTCTGAAGCCGGTTACTTCAGCTTGCCCTTCATCGTCGCCTCCGGAAAGCATGTCGGCTTCATATCGTTCTTTGCCTGCCACTGGCCGATTGAACGCCGGGTCTTGTAGCCCGGCAGACCGTCGGAACCGCCGACATCATAGCCCTGCCGTTCCAGCGCCTTCTGTATGGCGGCGACATCCGAGCGCAGCATCTTGCCGACATCACCCCATCTGCCCTGGAAGGCGCCGTCATTATAGGCGATCCGGTCGGCGAGGTTGCCGATATAGAGCGCGTAGAGATCGGAATTATTGTATTCCTTGATGATGTAGAAATTCGGCGTGACGATGAATTCCGGTCCGTCGCGGCCGGCCGGAACCAGCATCATGCCCTCAGCCTTCATCTCGCCGGAGGGAAAGCCCTTGCCGGAGATGCGGTCGATTCCGAGCGAGGCCCAGTGCGACAGCGGCTTTGCCAGATCGGGTCCTTCCTGCGCGCAAGAAACCGCCTCCGGTATCGACACCTCGAAGCCCCAGTCGCGGCCGCGCTGCCAACCTTTCTTGACCAGGTAATTGGCGATCGAGGCGAGCGTATCGGGCACCGAGGTCCAGATATTGCGGTGGCCGTCGCCATCGAAATCCACGGCATATTTCAGATAGCTGGTCGGCATGAATTGCGGCTGGCCGAGTGCGCCCGCCCACGAACCCTTGAAATTAGCAGGTGTGACGTCACCGCCGTCGAGAATATGGAGTGCGGCCACCAGCTCGGTGCGGAACATCTCCTTGCGCGTCGACATGAAGGCCTTGGTCGCCAGCACCTCGATCGCCGAATTCGGGATCTTCGCCGCACCGAAGCCGGTCTCACGGCCCCAGATGGCCAGCACGATCGAGCCCGGCACGCCATAGGTCTTTTCGATCCGCTTCAGCGTCGAGCCGTATTGGGCGGCAAAGCCGCGACCCGTTGCGGCAAGTTTCTTCAGCTGGTCTTCGTTGAAATAGGGAGCGGGCGAGGAAAATTCGGCCTGCGTCTGCTTCTGCTCCTTCGGCGGCGGGAAACCGGGCGGGGCGAGATCGGGCAGGTTCCAGTTCAACGTGATGCCGGAGAAAGCGGCTTGAAAGACCTTCTCCGAAATGCCGTTCGCCTTCGCCTCCGGCCAGAGGTCACTCTGCACCCATTTCTCGAACTGCGCCTCGACATCGGCTTTCGAAGGGGCCGCGTAACAGGAGAGGGGCAGGAGAGCTGCCGCCAACGCGAGTGCGAATATCCGCAGCCGCCGTGGAACACCCCCCTCTGCCCTGCCGGGCATCTCCCCCACAGGGGGGGAGATCGGCGGGGCGCGGAGGTTTCCGCCGATAATCGACGTTTCTGCGCGGCAAGCTGACAATGAAGCGGGAAACCAAAGCCACTTGTGATCTCCCCCCTTGGGGGGGAGATGCCCGGCAGGGCAGAGGGGGGTGTGGTGCAACATACGCAAGCCTCCCTAAATCACCGTCCGCGCCCGAAGTGCCGCCGCAAGGGTGCCCTCGTCGAGATAGTCGAGTTCGCCGCCGACAGGCACGCCATGCGCCAGCCGGGTGATCTTCACATCGAGCCCCTGCAACTGGTCGGTGATGTAGTGCGCTGTCGTCTGTCCCTCGACGGTGGCATTGACCGCGATGATCAGTTCCCGGATGCCGCCTTCGCCGACCCTGTCGATCAGCCCGCGAATATTGAGATCGTCAGGACCGACCCCGTCGAGTGGTGACAGCGTGCCGCCGAGCACGTGATAGGCGGCGTTCATCGCGCCTGCCCGTTCCAGCGCCCAGAGATCCGAGACGTCCTCGACGACGATGATGACGGATTGATCGCGTTGGACGTCGGTGCAGACAATGCAGGGATCGACCGTATCGACATTGCCGCAGCGCGAGCAGATCTTCACCTTGTCATAGGCCTCGCCCATTGCATTCGACAGCGGGCCGAGCAGTTGGTCCTTCTTCTTGATCAGATGCAGTGCCGCCCGGCGCGCCGAGCGCGGCCCGAGGCCCGGCACCTTCGCCAGAAGCTGGATGAGTTTTTCGATTTCGGGGCCGGTGACTCGTTTTGCCATGCGCCGTTCTTAACTGATATGGGACGAAAACGGAATCGCGGAAGGATTGCCCGTCCCATGAAAATCCTGGCCTTGTGCACCGGCAATCCGGAAAGACTGCCGGGCAAGAGCTACAAGACCGGCATCTTCAAACATGCCGTCAACGGCGCGGTGATGATCGACGCCGAAGGTCTTGTCGGCGATGCGATCTGTAACCGCAAACACCATGGCGGCGTCGACCAGGCGGTCTATGTCGAGGGATCGCTAACGCTCGACTGGTGGGCGCAGGAACTGGGCCGACCCTACGAGGCGGGTACTTTCGGCGAGAACATGGTGATATCAGATCTCGACAATCGCGACGTCGCCGTCGGTGACCGCTTCGCCGCTGGCGATCTCATCCTCGAGGTCACTGCATGCCGTATGCCCTGCGCCACCTTCGCCGCCAGGATGGTCGATCCGAAATTCGTCAAGCGTTATACCGCCGCCGCCCGTCCCGGCATCTATTGCCGCGTCATCCGAGGCGGCGTGGTCGAGCCCGGGATGCCGATGGAATACACGTCTTTTTCGGGAGACAAGATTACGATGCCCGAGCTAATGGAGACCTTCGGCCGAAGGCTTCAGGGCGCAGATCGGGCGCGATATCTCGCGGCCCCAATTCACTACAAGCTTCGGGCCATGCTGGAATCCCAAGCCGACGAAGCACACTAGCTCACACACCTTGATATGTGGACCGCCTCAGAACGGCAGCTTGAAGCCGGGCGGGATCGGCAGGCCTGCGGTCAGTGCCTTGGTCTTTTCGGCGGCGAGTGCCTCGGCCTTGTCCTTGGCGTCCTTGTGGGCGGCGACGATCAGGTCCTCGAGGATCTCGACATCGTCTTCCTTGAACAGCGACGGATCGATCTTCAGGCTCTTCAGCTCGCCCTTGCCCGATATGACGACGGCAACGAGACCGCCGCCCGCCTTGCCTTCGGCCGTGAGCTCGGCGATCTCCGCCTGCATCTGCTCCATCTTGGCCTGCATTTCCTTGACTTTGCCCATCATGCCCATGATGTCGCGCATCGTCTCGCTCCTTCTTAAACCTAGAATTCTATATCGTCGCCCGGCAGGATGTCACCTTCCTCGGATTCGGCGGCGGCCGGCGGCGTCGCCTCGCCTTCCTCCTCCGGTTCGGGCGCCCGCACGCGCACGTCGATGATCTTGGCACCCGGAAAATGCGCAAGGATCGCCGCCACGTCAGGGTCCTGGCGCGCGTCGATCACATGCTGTTCCCGCGTCCTGGCCTCCGCTTCGACAAGCGTCGGCTGGCCCTCGTCGCGGCTGAGGCTGACGATCCAGTGGATGCCGGTCCATTCCTTCAGCTTGACGGCAAGCTCGTTGAGCAGCGTCGTCGGCGCACCGGGAGCCAGGCTGACGTCGAGCCGGCCGGCTTCGATCCGGACCGGGCGCAGGAAGGTGCGCACCATCGCCTTCAGCTTCGGATCGCGTTTCTCGGTGGCGAGGTTGACGATATCATTGACCGAATTGACCGGGACGAGCGGCTTCAGGGCTTCCGCGGGCTTTGGCTCGATCCGCCCGACAGACATGGTCTCGGGCTGGCTGCTCGGCACGGCACGCAGCATCGCCACCGGCGCGGAAGGCTGCGGCGGGCTCGGTGCGGTTTCCGCGGCGCGCGCCGCGACACTGTTCTGATAGGAAACCCGTGTCCCGTTGCCGCCGCCATTGCCGGACGGCGGAGCCGCGGGCCGCGGGCCGGCATTGTCGCCGGAAAATTCGGCAAGTCGCCGCGCCGCATCCTCAGGCGCCGGCAGATGGGCGGCATGTGCAAGCCGGATCAGCACCATCTCGGCGGCCCCTGCCGTCCGTGACGAGCCTTCCGTTTCCGGAATGCCCTTGAGCAGCATCTGCCAGATCCGCGACAGCGTCGTCACCGCAACGCCCTTGGCAAATTCCGCCGCTTTGGTGCGCTCGACCTCGCTGAGCGAAGGGTCGTTTGCCGCATCCGGCACATATTTCAGCCGCGTCACCAGATGGGTGAAATCGGCAAGATCGGTCAGCACTACCACCGGATTGGCGCCAGCTTCGTATTGGTTCTGGAACTCGCCGAGTGCGGCGGCCACATCGCCCTTGACGATATGCTGGAAGAGATCGACGATCCGGGCGCGATCGGCAAGGCCGAGCATGCTGCGCACGGCTTCCGCCTGCACGACGCCCGCGCCATGGGCGATCGCCTGGTCGAGCAGCGACAGGCCGTCGCGCGCCGAGCCTTCGGCAGCACGCGCGATCATCGCCAGCGCGTCGGCTTCCGCCTCGATGCCTTCCTTGGCCGCGATCGTCGTGAACAGCCCAACGAGATCCGAGGCGCTTATGCGGCGCAGGTCGAAACGCTGGCAGCGCGACAGCACGGTGATCGGTACCTTGCGGATCTCGGTGGTGGCGAAGATGAACTTCACATGCTCCGGCGGCTCTTCCAGCGTCTTTAACAGGCCGTTGAAGGCCTGCGTCGACAGCATATGCACTTCGTCGATGATATAGACCTTGTAGCGCGCCGAAACCGGCCGGTAGCGCACCTGCTCGATGATCTCGCGGATATCGTCGATACCGGTATGGGAAGCGGCATCCATCTCGATCACGTCGACATGCCGGCCTTCCATGATTGC
Organism: Rhizobium sp. CB2179; assembly: GCF_057653455.1. Lineage (NCBI taxonomy): Bacteria > Pseudomonadati > Pseudomonadota > Alphaproteobacteria > Hyphomicrobiales > Rhizobiaceae > Rhizobium > Rhizobium sp. CB2179. The sequence continues at coordinate 4,670,485 of NZ_CM172781.1, forward strand.
CTGGCAGTGCTCGCCCGGCGTGCGAAGGTCGATCGTCGGCTTGTCGATTTCTGATGTCTTGTAGTTCAGCGCCCGCGCCAGGATGCGCGCCGTCGTCGTCTTGCCGACGCCGCGCACGCCGGTCAGCATGTAGGCTTGGGCGATGCGACCGGTCTCGAAGGCGTTGGTGAGGGTGCGGACCATCGGCTCCTGGCCGACCATCAGGTCCGTGAAATCCTTGGGGCGGTATTTGCGAGCCAGCACTCGGTATCCGGTGCCCGTCGAGGCGGCATCTTTTGATTGTCGCTCGGTGTCGCTCATCGCCCTGCTTGTCGCCCGGCTATCGGGCACTTCGTGGAGAGAAGGTGGGAGGCTGGCACGATGACCCGTGCCGGGCTCGTTAGGGCTGCTTCCTTCCGGACCTGACCCGGTTGGCGAGTGGCTCGTCCACCACCAACCTCCCGGATGCACATATCGGCAATATCGTCATCAAAAGCAAGCCAACATGCGAAAAAACTGCTAGTCGTTGGAAAACATGAGGAGAATGCCCTTTGAAAGGTTTCGCGCTCGATCCCCGGCTGGAAAACGACAGCGTCAGCATCATGGTCACCGGTCTCTGTGACCTGAGATTGTCGAGGGACGCCCGCTGGCCCTGGCTCATTCTCGTGCCGCGCCGGGCTGACATTACCGAAATCTTCGAGCTGACGCCGCTCGACCAGGTGCTGCTTGCCTTCGAGACGGAGCTGGTCACCAAGGCGCTGAAGGAGATCACCGGCGCGACAAAAATCAATGTCGGGGCTCTTGGCAATATCGTCCGCCAGCTTCATGTTCATGTCATTGCCCGCTTCGAAGGCGATGCCAATTGGCCGGGTCCCGTCTGGGGCTTCGGGCGCGCGGAACCCTACGAAGACGGAAAGAGAGACGAATTTATAGCGAAGCTGCGGGAAGCCTTTTCATCATGAGTCATTCGCTTTTCGATTCGGATGTGCCGCATCCGGAACCCAGCAATCTCACGGCCTTTGCCGCCAACGACCTCAACCGCGATTCCGAGCATCGCGACGAACAATCCGTCGAGAAGGCGCTGGCCAAGGAAGGCACCCATATCTTTGCCTTCGCGGGGGATAAGCTGGTGCTGAAGCATGACGGCCAGGTGCTTGACCCGCTCTTTGCCCGCTATGAGCTGCAGGGATTGCAGCCGGATTGGGATGCAACGGTGCTTCTCGGCTACCGCAAGACCGGCGAGCCGCGCCTTGCCGTTCCCGTCGGCATCGATGTCGACGACCTCACCAGCCAGTACAAGCCTGCCGACGGCCGCACGCTGTTTCGCGAAATGCTGATCGACGAGGTGTTGCTCGGCGAATTCGCCCAGGCCGCGAGCCTCATCCGCTGGAACGGTGACAACCGCTTCTGCGGCCGCTGCGGCTCGGCGATGGAGATCCACATCGGCGGCTATAAGCGCGTCTGTGCCGCCTGCGAGCACATGATCTTCCCCCGCACCGACCCCGTCGTCATCATGCTGACGGTTGACGAGCAGCGCGACCTCTGCCTGCTCGGCCGCAGCCCGCATTTTGCGCCCGGTATGTATTCCTGTCTTGCCGGCTTCCTCGAACCCGGCGAGACCATCGAGAACGCCGTGCGTCGGGAAACGCTGGAGGAATCCGGCATCCGCACCGGCCGCATCCGCTATCATGCCTCGCAGCCCTGGCCGATGCCGCATTCCCTGATGATCGGCTGTTATGCCGAGGCGAAATCGACCGAAATCAGCCGCGACGAGACCGAGCTGGAAGATTGCCGCTGGTTCACCCGCGAGGAAACGATCGAGATGCTGGAACGCCCGAGCGCGACAGGCAAGGCCTCGCCGCCGAAAGGGGCGATCGCCCACCGCCTGATGCGCGACTGGGTGGAGTGGAAGCGCTAGCGCCATGCCGGTCGCCCGCTCGGAACGGCTGCTGACGCTGCTCCAGACGCTCCGGCGTTACCGGCGACCGGTGACCGGAACGGTGCTGGCACAAGAGACCGGGGTGAGCCTGCGCACGCTCTATCGCGATATTGCCAGCCTGCAGGCCCAGGGCGCGATGATCGAAGGCGAAGCCGGCATCGGCTACGTGCTGAAGCCCGGCTTCATGCTGCCGCCGATGATGTTTTCCGAAGAAGAGCTGGAGGCATTGGTGCTCGGCTCGCGCTGGGTGGCCCGCGCCGCCGAGCCGCGCCTTGCCGGTGCCGGCGCCGATGCACTGGCCAAGATTGCCGCCGTGCTGCCGGCCGATATGCGCGAGATGATCGATTCGGCAGCGCTTTTTGTCGGTCCCAAACGCAGGGACGAGGACAAGGCTGACGTTTCGGCCATCCGCAGGGCGATCCGCCTGGAGCGTATCCTCGAACTGCATTATGGCGACGAGCAAGGCCGTATCTCACGCCGCCGCGTCTGGCCTTTCGGGCTCGGCTATTATGAGCATGTGCGCGTCCTCATGGCCTGGTGCGAACTGCGCCAGGACTTTCGCCATTTCCGCACCGACCGCATCATCGACATGGCGTTGCATGAGGGGCGCTATCCGCGCCGCCGCACGGTGCTCCTCAAGGAATGGCGCGAGACGCAGGACGTGCCGATCGAGAGCTGAACGCTGCTGCCATAAACTGTCAGCAGGACGGGTTATTATCAGTACCAATCCAACAGGAAAGGAGTACTGATCATGGTAACGCCTCCAGCCATTCATTTCGCGAACGACCGTTTTACTGCCGAGTCCTTTGCCGATGTCATTTCGGCCGAGACTTTTGCCGATGTCCGCCAGTCAGCGCGCTCCGGCCTGCTGGACTTGTTGATGAACGTTTTCCGATTTCGCAGGGGAGAGCGCACCAGCCTCGACCTTGACGCGACTCCGGACTACCTGAAGCGCGACCTTGGCTTCATGGATGGACGCGACCCGCATTGCGAGGACCGTTTCCCGCTCTAAATCATATCGCGCAAAAGTGCGCCGCGGTTTTGCGACAACGACATGCGTAAAAACAAAGACCTAAAGCGCCAGGAGCGAATCTGAAGATCGCGACGCTTTAGGCCACCCTAGCCTTATCAACATTCCACCCGACGAGAACGGGGGCGTTGCGATCGCTGCGCCCTCTGCACTCTGCTGCCATCCATTGTCAGCAGGTGATCCCTCGCGGCGCCATTCTAAAACAACGGGAGAACCGAAATGACCAGCCCCAATCTCATTATTCTTTACGTCAAGGACCCAGGTGAAAGCGCCAGCTTCTACCGGAACCTGCTCAATCGCGAACCGGCCGTGGAGGCGCCGAATTTCGTCGCTTTTCCGCTCGAGGGCGGCTTCACGCTCGGTCTCTGGCGGCGCAGCAAGGTCGAACCGCAGCCCTCCGCCATCGGCAATCGCGGCGAAGTGGCCTTCATGGTCAAGGGAGAAAATGCTGTCGCCAGGCACTACGAAGACTGGCGCCAGCGCGGCCTGCCGATCGCCCAGGAACTGACCGAACTGGATTTCGGCCCGACCTTCGTCGTGCTCGATCCGGATGGGCATCGGCTGCGTGTCTGTGAGCCGGATAAATAATTTAAGGGACACGCGAGGCCTGTCGAGAGCATGATGCCGAAAAGTGTGAGCGGTTTTCGGACAACATCATGCTCTAACTATTAATTTAGACAGGATGATTTTAGGCCGACCCGGCCTGAAATCATCCTGTCTAAAGCAGGCCTCGCATCGCATGCCCCTTGTAGACGCCGAGGATGCGCACTTTCTCGGAAAAGAACCGCAGTTCCTCCAATGCCCGGCGCACGTTCGGATCGTTCGGATGGCCTTCGATATCGGCGTAAAACTGCGTCGCCACGAATTTTCCGCCGAGCTGGTAGCTTTCGAGCTTCGTCATGTTGATGTTGTTGGTGGCAAAACCTCCGAGCGCCTTGTAGAGCGCGGCCGGAATGTTGCGGACGTTGAAGACGAAGGTGGTGACGACCTTTTCTTCCGCCGAGTTCCGTTGCGCCCATTCCTCGTCGCGGGACAGAACGACGAAACGGGTCACATTGTTTTCCGTATCCTCGACATTTTCGGCGATGATCTCGAGCCCGTAGAGATCGGCGGCAAGGCGGGGCGCCAAGGCGGCCATCGAGCGGTCGCCGGTTTCCTGCACGAGCTTTGCCGCCCCTGCGGTATCGCCGGCGATCACCGGTTTCCAGCCATTGGCGCGAACAATCTTGCGGCACTGGCCGAGCGCGTGGATATGGCTGTGGACCGTGCGGATCTCGTCCTTGGTAACACCGGGCAGTACCATCAGCTGGAAGCGAATCGGCATGAAATATTCGCCGATGATGTGCAGCCGCGACTCCGGCAGCAGATGGTGGATATCGGCGACGCGCCCGGCGATCGTGTTCTCGATCGGGATCATCCCGATATCGGCATCGCCGTTGTCGACCGCCGTGAACGCATCCTCGAAGGTCTGGCAGGGCAGCGGCTCCATGGTCGGAAACATGTCGCGGCTGGCCATGTCGGAATTGGCGCCGAATTCGCCCTGGAAGGCGATCCTGTTGGTCTTGATGTTCATGATGGTTCCGTCAGTTCGACTTTGCGGAGAGGATGCGCCGCGCTTTTTCGAGGTCGGCGGGAGTATCGACACCGAGCGGAACCGTGTCAACGATCTCGGCGTCGATGCGCATGCCGGCTTCCAGCGCCCGCAGCTGCTCCAGCGATTCGCGCTTTTCGAGTGTCGAGGGACCGAGCGAGACGAACCGTTCCAGTGCCGCACGCCGATAGGCATAAAGGCCGATATGATGGTAGAGCGGCCCCTGGCCGTAAGGCGCGGTTGCGCGCGTGAAGTAGAGCGCGTGCAGCCGGTTGCCGGAAATCGGCGAGCCGACAATCTTGACGATGTGCGGCGCGGTCTTGTCCTCGTCGTTGTCGATTTCGGTTGTCAGCGTTCCGATATCGACCGCCTCGTTCTCGAGCGGGCGCAAAGCCGCGCGCACTGTTTCCGGATCGATCGTCGGCAGATCGCCCTGGACGTTGACGATGATTTTCGCCTTGCCCTCCGGATCGACTTTCGTCAGCGCCTCAAAGATCCGATCAGAACCCGACTGGTGATCCGTGCTGGTCATGACGACTTCGAAGCCGGCGGCGGCCACCGCATCGAACACTCGGGCGTCGTCGACGGCGACGACGACACGGCCGATGGCTGCCTCCCTGGCGCGCAGCGCCACCTGAACGATCATCGGCAGACCGCAAATATCGGCCAACGGCTTGCCCGGAAGCCGGGTGGAGGCCATGCGCGCCGGGATCAATACGAGCACGCCGTCTAAATTTGAATCACTCATTGTTCGGGCCTTCTATTCCGGGCTGAAAAGTGTCAAAAAGTCTCACGCACAAGACCATTTAGACAGTTGCAACGATCAACCAAAAGACATAGGTTCCGCGCGATTTCAAGATGGTCCGGTTTATGGTCTGCCGGCTGCAAGGGGAGCATTGCAGATGAATTCATACGTCAATACGGCCGTCGGGGCGCTGCTCGGAACGATTTTCGTTCTGATGTCGGTCTCCATCGCGTCCGAAGGGATCTTCCATTCCGAAGCACCGGAAAAGGAAGGTTTCGCGATCGTTGCCGAAGAGGCGCCCGCCGCTGGCGGCGAGGCTGCGCCTGCCGTTGCCGTTCCGATCGCGCAATTGCTCGCTTCTGCAGATGCCAAGGCCGGTGAAACGGTCTTCAAGAAGTGTCAGGCCTGTCATGACGGCACCAAAGGGGGACCGAACAAGGTCGGTCCCAACCTCTTTGGTGTCGTAGATCGCCCGATCGCCTCGCATGCAGGCTTCGCCTATTCCGCTCCCATGAAGGATTTCTCCAAGGGCAGCAGCGAGAAGTGGACCTTCGAATATCTCAACAAGTTCCTGCTGGCACCGAAGAAGGACGTCCCGGGCACCGCCATGGGCTTTGCCGGTTTGGCGAAGGATCAGGACCGCGCCAACGTCATTCTCTACCTGCACACGCTCGCCGATTCGCCGGTGCCGCTGCCGGATCCGAACGCCGCGACCCAGTGACGCGGCAGACAATCGGATGACATCGAAGCCCGGCCCGCAAGCCGGGCTTTTTGCTGTGCAGAGAACCAATTAAAACATGTCGCGCAAAACTGTGCAGCCGTTTTTAGACTACGACGCGCTTCAGGCGCCGAGGAAATAGGCCCAGAGCGAGACCGTGATGGCGCCGAGCGCCGTCGTCACGGTGATCGTCGAGGCGGCGAGGCTGTGACCGACGCCGAAGCGATTGGCGATCAGCCAGGCGTTGACGCCTGTCGGGACGGAGGAGGTCAGCACGATCGCTGCCGTCCATTCGGGGCTGAGACCGAGGAGACGGCTCGCCGCCCACACGCAGCCAGGCAGCAGCAGCAGCTTCAGGCTTGAGGTGACGCTGGCGATGCCGAGATTGCCGGAGACACCGTATCTCTCCAGCGCCATGCCGAGCGATATCAGCGCCGCCGGGCCGGCAATGCCGGCGATCTGCCCGACGACCGTTGCCAGCGTCGTCGGCATGGTGAGACCGGAAAGGTGCATGGCCATGCCGGCCGCAAGGCCGATCACCAGCGGGTTGCGCACGAGATTGACCGCGATCTGGCGGAGCACGAGCATCATGCTACGATCGCTTTTGCCGGCGATCTTGCGCTCGGCATGCTCCATCAACACCGTGCCGGCGACCATCATCACGGGCAGATGCACGGCAAGCAGGATCGACAGCGCCACCAGCCCTTCGTCGCCGACGGTCCGCTCGACGAGCGGCAGGCCGATGAAGATATTATTGGCGAAGGCCGAGGAGACGCCGGCCAGCACGCCGATACGTTCGTCGCGGCCGAAGAGCCGTGTGGCGGCGATATGGCCGGCTGTCCAAGTGATGGCGACGCCGGAAAAATAGACGACCCAGAGGCGAAAAGGCGAGGCGCCATGAAAATCCGCCTCGGCGATGGTGCGGAAAAGCAGAAGCGGCACGGCGATCTTGAAGACGAATTCGCTGAGCGCTTCGCCGACATTCGACGCCATCAACCCGCTGCGGACGATCACCCAGCCGATAAGAATCAGGATGAAGATGGGAAGGACGTCAAGAATGATGGCTGACATAGGGGAGGCTGCTCTGCGCGGGGGAGTATTCGACGTCTACAGCGCCGCGCGTCTTTTCAGACGCGCAAAGGACGCTGTAGCACTTTGAATTGCTGCATAATTTTATCCTTAAATCGATTCCGATTTAAGGAATTATGCAGTAGCAGCAAACTGCTTGGATTGAAAAGGCAACCGCCGTCCAATCAGGCGCATCGGCAAAACAAAAAAAAGCGGGCATAGCCCGCTTTTCCGCTCCGGCCTTGCCGGATACCCGGATCACGAAGCTGCCAGTTCATCCGTGGTCAGCAACGCGCCGGTAAGATCGAAGGGATCATCCCTCGTGCGCCCGGCTGCAACTGAAAGCTGCTCATGCCGGTCTTCTTGCGAGCATTTCTAGATTTCGAAAGTGACAGGGACATGACGAATAGGCGGCACTTTTGCGAAGAAATAGAGAGGCCATCCACCATTTATCCTTCCAAACCGCGGAAATTTCGCTAAGACCAAACCCCGGCTATCACAAACTCCGGGACCCCCCATTTCATGACAAGATTCGATGTTCTGACAGTCGGCAACGCAATCGTGGATATCATTGCCCGTTGCGACGACCAGTTCCTCATTGACAACCAGATCACCAAGGCGGCGATGAACCTCATCGATGCCGAACGCGCCGAACTCTTGTATTCGCGCATGGGACCGGCGCTCGAAGCTTCCGGCGGCAGCGCCGGCAACACGGCGGCGGGCGTTGCCAGCCTCGGCGGCAAGGCTGCCTATTTCGGCAATGTCGCCCAAGACCAGCTCGGCGACATCTTCGCGCACGACATCCGCGCCCAGGGCGTCCACTACCAGACCCGGCCGAAGGGCACCTTCCCGCCGACGGCGCGTTCGATGATCTTCGTCACCGAGGACGGCGAGCGTTCGATGAACACCTATCTCGGCGCTTGCGTCGAGCTCGGTCCGGAGGATGTCGAGACCGACGTCGTGGCCGACGCCAAGGTTACCTATTTCGAAGGATATCTCTGGGATCCGCCACGCGCCAAGGAAGCGATCCTCGATTGTGCCCGCATCGCCCATGAAAACGGCCGCGAAGTGTCGATGACGCTGTCGGACAGCTTTTGCGTCGGCCGCTATCGCGACGAATTCCTCGATCTGATGCGCTCAGGCAAGGTCGATATCGTCTTCGCCAATCGCCAGGAGGCGCTGTCACTCTACGAGACCGACGATTTCGAAGAGGCGCTGAACAGGATCGCGGCCGATTGCAAGATCGCCGCCGTCACGATGAGCGAGGACGGTGCCGTCATCCTCAAGGGCAAAGAGCGTTATTACGTCGACGCCATCAGGATCAGGGAAGTGGTCGATACGACAGGCGCCGGCGATCTCTTCGCCTCCGGCTTCCTCTATGGCTATACGCAGGGCCGTTCGCTTGAGGATTGCGGCAAGCTCGGTTGCCTGGCTGCCGGCATCGTCATCCAGCAGATCGGCCCGCGTCCGATGAGCTCGCTTTCCGAGGCCGCCAAACAGGCAGGGCTTATTTGAAGGCTTCGCCGGGATAGGCGCCCCAGATCTCCGACTGCGCCACCCAGCCAGAGGCGCCGTCGGATTCGGCGCGGCACCAGTCGCCGTTGCATTCGCCGATCGTCAGCATCACGCCGGGTTCGAGCTTCGCGACGATCGAGGCGGAGGGCTGCGCCTCGCGGCGCAGATTGACATAGATGCCCTTGCCCTTGGTCTTCATCCACGGGGCGGCGATCGCCGCGCGCTGGCCTGACAGCAGCGACTGGTTGACCCAGCCTTCGGTGCCGTCGGCATCTCGGATACGGCGCCAATTGTCGTATTCCTGGATGATCTCCACCGGCAGGCCGGATTTCAGGTACATCCACGAAACGGCGTAATCCGTTCCCGGACCGATGCGCAGGTTGACGCGCTTAGATTTCAGCGTGACGAAACGCGGCAATGGCAGTCCGCTTGGCCCCTTGGCCGCCTGCGCATGGGCGAACTCGACGCTTCCCATGGATGCAGCCAAAGCGATGGCAAGGGCGAGGCAGGACGTCAGGACTTTGCTGCGCATGGAAGTTTCCGTTTGCTCGAATTCGCGGGCAGGCCCGGCCTGTTCGCGGTCCGGGCTCTGACATTCCCCGGCTGCACCACGAGTTTTGTTTGTCTTCGCGTGCGGGTCTGGTAGAAAATGCCCGGATGGGAAAATTATCACCCCTCTTGGTTAAAGACCTCTGAACAAGGCACCACAGGCAGCCATGACAGCGAAGAAAAAACCGAAGGTCTACATCACCCGCAAGCTGCCGGATGCCGTCGAAACCCGGATGCGCGAACTCTTCGACGCCGAGCTGAACATCGACGACGCGCCGCGCTCCGTTGCCGAGCTGATCGCCGCGGTCAAGACCGCCGACGTGCTGGTGCCGACCGTCACCGATCGCATCGACGCGGCGCTGATCGAAGAGGCGGGACCGCAGATGAAGCTGATTGCGAGCTTCTCCAACGGCACCGATCACATCGACGTCGAGGCGGCGGCGCGCAAGGGCATCACCGTCACCAACACGCCGAACGTCCTGACAGAGGACACCGCCGATATGACCATGGCGCTGATTCTCGCTGTTCCGAGAAGGCTCGGCGAAGGTGCGCGCGTGCTGACCGACAAGCCGGGCGAGTGGGCAGGCTGGTCTCCCACCTGGATGCTCGGCCGGCGCATTCACGGCAAGCGCATCGGCATCGTCGGCATGGGCCGCATCGGCACGGCAGTGGCCCGCCGTGCCAAGGCTTTCGGCCTGTCGATCCACTATCACAACCGCAAGCGCGTCAATCCGGCCGTCGAGGACGAACTGGAGGCGACCTATTGGGAAAGCCTCGACCAGATGCTCGCCCGCGTCGACATCGTTTCGATCAATTGTCCGTCGACGCCGGCGACCTTCCACCTGATCTCGGCCCGCCGTCTGGCGCTGCTGCAGCCGACAGCCTATCTCGTCAACACTGCGCGCGGCGACGTGGTCGATGAAGCTGCACTGATCAAGTGCCTGAGGGAGGGCCGGATCGCCGGCGCCGGCCTCGACGTCTTCGAAAACGAGCCCGCCGTCAACCCGAGGCTCATCAAGCTCGCCAATGAGGGCAAGGTCGTGCTGCTGCCGCATATGAGTTCGGCGACGATCGAAGGCCGCATCGACATGGGCGACAAGGTCATCATCAATATCCGCACCTTCATCGACGGTCACAGGCCGCCGAATCGGGTACTGCCGGGTCGTTGAAGAATGCTGTAAGTCGGGCGACGCAGATTGGAGGCGCAAGAACCTTGCGCATTTCGACGAACGTCGTCCTGGCAAAACCGGGATGCGCCTTTTCGGCGGTTCTGGAAAATCCCCAGGCGGCAAAGACGGCGTGATTGTCGGTGAGTTCGATGCGCGTTTCCAGCCGCAAGGCGGGAAGGCCGAGCGCCGCAGCCGTCTCCTCGGCAATCGTCAGCAGCCGCTTGCCGAGGCCCTTGCCCTGTACCTCAGGCAGGACGGCGAGCTTGCCGACATAGAGACAATCGGCCTCCGGCCGCAGGAAGAGGCAGCCGATCAGTTTTTCGCCGTCGATGGCGACATGGCCGATCTCGGTCCTGGCCTTTTCGGCCAGTGATTCCGTCGTCAGCTTGAGCGCCGAAGATGGCGGGTCGATCCTGCCGTTCATCGAGGCGAAGGAGGCGAGGATGAGTGTCAGCAATTCGTCCCAGCGCGTGAAGGTCTGATTAAGAGAAATAATCGTCATCCGGCCTGTCTCTGTGTCGTACGGCGTCGTTTGTAGCGGATGGTGTCGAACCGGGCCGAGAGCGCGTCGTAGAGCAGCAACCGTCCGACCAGCGGTTCACCGGTGCCGGTGACGAGCTTGATTGCCTCCATTGCCATCATCGTGCCGATGACGCCGGTCAGCGCGCCGATGATCCCGGCCTCGGCGCAGGCGGGAATCAACCCGGCCGGCGGCGCTTCCGGAAACAGGTCACGATATCTGGGGTTGGGCGTTCCGTCCTCAGCCGTCTCATAGGGCTTGAGAACAGTCAGCGAACCGTCGAAGCGCCCGACGGCGCCGGTGACGAGCGGGATGCGCCCTTCATCCGCGGCATCCGCGGCGGCATAACGGGTGTCGAAATTGTCGGAGCCGTCGATCAGCAGATCGAAACCGGAGAGCTGACGGCGGCCCGCCTCCGGGGAGAAGCGTTCCTCGAAGCGGATCAACCGGACATGCGGATTGAGCCTGGCGATGGCGAAGGCGGCACTCTCCGTCTTCAATTCGCCGATCGTGCCGGAATCATGGATCACCTGGCGCTGCAGGTTCGACAGCGACACCCGGTCGTCGTCGACGATACCGAGCGTGCCGACGCCGGCTGCGGCCAGATATTGCAGGACCGGCGCACCGAGACCGCCGGCGCCGATCACCAGCACCCGGGCGGCTTTCAGTTTCTGCTGGCCGGCGCCGCCGATCTCGGGCAGCAGGATATGGCGGTGATAGCGCGCGATTTCTTCCGGGCTGAGCGGTTCCATGGCGCCGATGTTATCATGACGCCCGACGCCGGGAAAAGCTGCCTCCGTCATTCGAACACTCTTCCGTCGGAAACCGTGAAAAACTGCGCCCTGTCGCCGAGTGCCGCAAACATCGCGCGATCCGTTCCGGTCATGAAGGACTGGCCGCCGAGCCCGTCGATAAGGTCGAATAGCGCGGCGCGGCGGCCCTCATCGAGATGCGCCGCGATCTCGTCGAGCAGCAGAATCGGCGCATGGCCGGTGAGGTTGCCGACGAGCCGCGCATGCGCAAGCACCAGGCCGACTAGCAGCGCTTTCTGCTCGCCGGTGGAGCAACGCTCCGCCTCCATCGCCTTTTCGCGGTGATGCACGATGAGATCGGCCCGATGCGGCCCCTCGAGCGTGCGCCCTGCGCCGGCATCGCGGTAGCGGCTCTCCGCCAGCATCGCCGCGTAGTCATCTTCGAGGTCGACCGAGGGGCGCGAGAACTGACCGTCCATGAAGCCCGAGAGCTGCAGCGATGCCGAAGGGAAGGGCGACGTTTCGCGGGTTTCCTCGATCAGCCGGGTCAGCAGGCCGAGCATCTCCTGCCGGGCGAGCGCCATGGCGATGCCGAGGCTTGCCATCTGCTCCTCGATGCCAGCAAGCCAGGAGGGATCAAAGCGCCCTTCGTCCAGCAATTTGTTGCGGCTGCGCATGGCGCGCTCGAAATCGCTGGCGCGGCGGCCATGGGCGGGATCGAGCGACAGCACCAGCCGGTCGAGAAAGCGGCGTCGGTCGGAAGAGGCGCCGGTAAAGAGGCCGTCCATTGCCGGTGTCAGCCAGAGAAGGCGCAGATGGTCGGTGAGTTCGTCGGCAGTCTTTGCCGTCGTGCCATTGATGCGCAGCCTGCGGGCGGTGGTCTCCTCGCTCGTTTCGATGCCGGTGCCGATCTCGACGTCGCCTTCCATGCCGTCGAGTGCGGCGAAGATCGAAAAACCGCCGGCGGCGCCGACACGGGTAATGTCGCCATAGGCCGCGCGGCGCAGACCGCGGCCAGGCGAAAGCAGAGAAACTGCCTCCATGAGATTGGTCTTGCCGGCGCCGTTGTCTCCCGTCAGTACGGCATGCCGACCATCAAGGGTAAGGGCCGCCGCCGCATAGTTGCGGAAGTCTGTCAGCTTCAGACGGGAAAGAGAAACCTTGTGCGGCATCGAATGTCCGGAATCGTAAAGCGTGACAGCTAAGCCGAAGCGGCGCTGATGGCAAGGCTGGCAGCTCTTTGGCCGTGGATCGCGCACCATCGGCGCTGCGGGAAATTAAGTCTTTGATGGTATGTAGGGACGCAGCGGCTGGCGCCACACAGGACATATATTCCAGATGATCCCGTGACCAAAGCCCTTGTGTCCGACATCCCCCCGATGGAACGACAGCCATGGCACTTTCGAAATTCGGTTAAAAATACAACCACCGGAGATGGTTTGACATCGCCAAACCGATCCCGTCGACAGTCATTGGCAATGTCTTCCAGCGCCGGATATTCAAGGTTTGCCGCCATCCCTTAAGGCTATTGACGTTACGTAATGCCCAAAAAAAGTCGGTTGAATTTTGCAACTGCAGGGTTGAGTTATCTGGCGCAGACGATATGGTAAACGAACCGTTTATGTATAAGAGAGTGATGAAGTGCCAGATCCGGTTGATATTATCGTCGGTCGCAACGTCAGACAGTTTCGCGCCCTTCGCCGTGTTTCCCAGCTCGAGCTTGGCGAAGCACTCGGACTGACTTTCCAGCAGATCCAGAAATACGAAAAGGGGGCGAACCGCGTTTCCGCCAGCAAGCTGCATCAGATCGCGGTTTTTCTCGACGTCGAGATCTCTGCTCTCTTCGAGGGTGCCGGCATGTCGCCATTCGGCAGCCGCGTCGAACTCAGCCCCGACGCCTATGCGCTCGCGCTGAGCTACGACAAGCTGAACTCACCGGCAGGCAAGGAAGCGGTCAAGACGATCGTCACCCTCATGACGGGCGAAGCGGCCGAAACCGCCGCCTGATTCCACTGGGCAATCAGGATTCCCACGGAAAAGCACGACCTATTCAAGATCTGGATGATTTCCGGACACGTGCAGGTGTGCATGTGGTCTTGGAGGGATGACGTGCATCAGGACAAAGACCGGTAGCAGACCGCCTGATTGAGGTTCGATGCCGCGCGCTTCAGTGAATCTCGCATTCGTGCAGCGCCATCAGCAGATCGTCCTGCGTCTGGTGGCCGGCATGATAGAGGTCGATCGCGATGCTGGCGATGGAAAGGCCTTGCTGGCTGCGAAGCTTGATGTTGCGCTCGGCGCACCATGTGTAGATGGCGCCGGCGAGAACGTCGACGTCTTCGGACTGAGATGAATAGGCTGGCGCCATGGTCGATACCCTTGGTTTGTTTGTTCCCGCTAGCGCTAAGGACGCTCTATCACTTTGATTTGGTGCATGACCCAGAAATCGATTCCGATTCTCGGGGTCATGCACTGACGGCAGAGACTGAATTCATTTGGAAAACTTGCAAGCGGCATCATCTGGCTGCGTTAACGCAAGTCGTCGTCCCGCCCGCCGCCGTATCGATCCGGGACAGATTCGCCGGCATGGACGGCGAATGTCGCAAATCAGGATTCTTAAAACAAAAAAGCCGGAAACGTTTCCGTCCCGGCTTTTCTTAATGGGCATGTCGGTCGCGGCTCAGCCTTCGAAGAATTCTTTCATGCGGGCAAAGAAGCCCGTCGATTCGGGATTATTCTCCTTGGAGGAAAGCTGCTCGAATTCCTGAAGCAGTTCGCGTTGGCGCTTGGTGAGCTTTTGCGGCGTCTCGATCTGGATCTGTATGTAGAGGTCGCCCGTCTGCACCGAACGCAGCACCGGCATGCCCTTGCTCTTGAGTCGAAACTGTTTGCCGACCTGCGTGCCCTCGGGCACCGTCACGCGCGACTTGGTGCCGTCGAGCGTCGCCACGTCGAAGGTGCCGCCGAGCGCCGCCGTCGTCATCGAGATCGGAACGGCGCAATAGAGATCGGCTCCGTCGCGCTGATAGAATTCATGCGGTTTGACGGACAGGAAGATATAGAGATCGCCCGCCGGTCCGCCCCGGGCGCCGGCCTCGCCTTCGCCCTGCAAGCGGATGCGGGTGCCGTCCTCGATGCCGGCGGGAATATTGACCGAGAGCGAACGCTCTTCCGTCACCCGGCCCTGGCCGTGGCACTTTGGGCAGGGATCGGGAATGATCTGGCCGCGGCCGTGGCAGGTCGGGCAGGTCCGCTCGATCGAGAAGAAGCCCTGTGCCGCGCGCACGCGTCCCGTTCCCTGGCAGGTGCCGCAGTTCTTCGGCTGCGTGCCGGGCTTGGCGCCTGAACCGGAACAGACGTCGCAGGTGATCGATGTCGGAACGCGGATCTGCGCCGTCTTGCCGGAGAAAGATTCTTCCAGCGTTATTTCCATGTTGTAGCGAAGATCGGCGCCACGCTCGCGGCCGCCCGACGAGCGCTGGCGCGCGCGCCCACCACCCATCATCTCGCCGAAGATATCCTCGAAAATGTCGGAGAAACCGCCGCCGGCAAATCCGCCGCCACCGCCGCCCATTCCGCCATGCTCGAAGGCCGCATGGCCATAGCGATCATAGGCCGCCCGCTTCTGCGGGTCCTTGAGCATCTCGTAGGCTTCGTTGATTTCCTTGAACTTCCGCTCGGCGTCCTTGTCATCCGGGTTCTTGTCCGGATGGAATTTCATCGCCAATTTGCGAAAGGCGCTTTTCAGCTCTTTCTCGTCCGCCGTCTTGGCTACACCCAGAGTTTCGTAAAAGTCCGCTTTTGCCATTAAGGATTAAACCCCGGAAATGGATTTTCCGGCTGCCATGGTGAGCAGCCGGATCAGGTGTTGAAGCATAACCACGCCGTCGCGGATTACGCGGACTTCTTGCGGTCGTCGTCCTTGATTTCCTCGTAGTCGGCATCGACGACATTGTCGCCGCCTTCCGCGGAGGCATCGCCAGCAGCGCCGCCTTCGGCCTGTTGTGCTTCATAGATCGCCTGGCCGAGCTTCATCGACACTTCCATCAGCGTCTGGGTCTTGGCCTTGATGTCGTCGGCATCGGGCTCCGATGCTTCCGACGCCGTCTTCAGCGCGGCGATCGCATCCGAGATCGCGGTGCGGTCGGCCTCGGAAACCTTGTCGCCATAATCCTTCAGCGACTTTTCCGAGGAATGGATCAGGCTTTCAGCCTGGTTCCGGGCTTCGACCGCCTCGCGGCGCTTCTTGTCTTCGCTGGCATGGGCTTCGGCATCCTTCACCATCTTCTCGATGTCGGAGTCGGAAAGACCGCCGGAAGCCTGGATGCGGATCTGCTGTTCCTTGCCGGTGCCCTTGTCCTTGGCTGAAACCTGCACGATGCCATTGGCGTCGATGTCGAAGGTGACTTCGATCTGCGGCATGCCGCGCGGCGACGGCGGCAGGCCGACGAGGTCGAACTGGCCGAGCAGCTTGTTGTCGGCAGCCATTTCACGCTCGCCCTGCGAAACGCGGATGGTCACAGCCTGCTGGTTGTCTTCGGCGGTCGAAAACGTCTGGCTCTTCTTCGTCGGGATCGTCGTGTTGCGTTCGATCAGGCGGGTGAAGACACCGCCGAGCGTCTCGATGCCGAGCGACAGCGGCGTCACGTCGAGGAGCAGGACGTCCTTGACGTCGCCCTGCAGAACGCCGGCCTGGATGGCGGCGCCAAGCGCCACGACTTCATCCGGGTTGACGCCCTTGTGCGGCTCTTTGCCGAACAGCTGCTTGACGACTTCTTGCACCTTCGGCATGCGGCTCATGCCGCCGACGAGAACCACTTCGTCGATTTCGGCAGCGGTGACACCGGCATCCTTGAGCGCTGCCTTGCACGGCGCGATCGTGCGCTGGACGAGATCGTCGACCAGGCTCTCGAGCTTGGCGCGGGTCAGCTTCAGCGTCAGATGCTTCGGGCCGGAGGCGTCGGCGGTGATGAACGGCAGGTTGATTTCGGTCTGCTGCGAGGACGAAAGCTCGATCTTTGCCTTTTCCGCAGCTTCCTTGAGGCGCTGCAGGGCAAGCTTGTCGTTCTTCAGGTCGATGCCGTTGTCCCTCTTGAACTCACCGACGAGATATTCGACGAGACGCATGTCGAAGTCTTCACCGCCGAGGAAAGTATCGCCGTTGGTGGACTTCACTTCGAAGACGCCGTCACCGATCTCGAGGATCGAAATATCGAAGGTGCCGCCGCCAAGGTCGTAGACGGCAATCGTCTTGCCTTCTTTCTTGTCGAGGCCGTAGGCCAGCGCTGCGGCGGTCGGCTCGTTGATGATGCGCAGGACTTCAAGACCAGCGATGCGGCCGGCATCCTTGGTGGCCTGGCGCTGCGCGTCGTTGAAGTAGGCGGGAACGGTGATGACGGCCTTCTCGACCTTTTCGCCGAGATAGGATTCGGCGGTTTCCTTCATCTTCTGAAGGATCATCGCGGAAATCTGTGCGGGCGAGTAGCCCTTGCCATTGGCTTCGACCCAGGCGTCGCCATTGTCGCCCTTGACGATGGTGAAGGGAACGAGGTGCTTGTCCTTCTCGACGGTCGGATCTTCGTATCGGCGGCCGATCAGGCGCTTGACTGCAAAGAGCGTGTTCGTCGGGTTGGTGACTGCCTGGCGCTTGGCCGGCTGGCCGACGAGGCGTTCGCCATCTTCGGAAAATGCCACCATGGAAGGGGTCGTGCGTGCACCTTCCGCATTCTCGATAACCTTCGCGTCCTTGCCGTCCATGACTGCGACGCAGGAATTCGTCGTTCCAAGGTCGATACCAATTACTTTTGCCATGTCATTCTCTCCTTGAAGCAAGCTGTCGGAACCCCGAGAAGGCATTTCCCTGACAGCCCCTTACGGGATGGGTCTACTTGAGATTACGCAATCGTGATTGCGGTGATGCGGCGTATATAAGGAGCGGTTTTCTGGACTGCAAGGCGAGAAATGCCCCGGAATCCAGCAAAACGAATGTGTTGCGTTCAATTTTTACAGTAGCCGGGAAAGAGGTCGCCCCATGTCCGGAAAGCGGTCGTTTTTTACGGCATGTCGCGCAAAACTGTGTGGCGGTTTTGCGACAACGACATGCGTAAAACAAAGACCTTAAGCGCGAGGCGCGAATCTGAAAGATTGCGGCGCGCTTTAAAGCATCGGGCGTGTGCCGGACATGCAGCAAAGATCTCACTGGCCCATGATCAGATCGAGCAGCGTCGTGCGCCGCGGCTGGACGGAAGAGGTTGTCTGCGCGCCCCCGACATCGCCGGGTGGAACCATGCCCTCATAGTTCGGACCCCCGCCTTCGGCAATGTCTGCGGGCGGAACCGGGCCGCCATTGCCGAAGCTTGCCCCTTGCTGCCGGGCAGGCGCTTGCGGATAGCGGTTTGCATTGTCGTCGCCGCCGAAGACGCCGGAAATAATGCCGCCGATCGTCGAAGGCGGCGCTTCGGCCGTCATCGGTTGCCCGCTGCCCAACTGCCCATTGCCCGGTGCCTCAGCCATTGGCTGACCATTGTTCGGATCGGCGATCAACTGGCCGTTGCCGAAGAGAGGTGCCGGCGAAAGACCCTTGTGGGCGGCGATCATGAATTCCTTCCAGGCCTTGGCGGGCAAGCCGCCGCCGGTCACCTTCTTCATCGGCTTGCCGTCGTCATTGCCGAACCAGACGCCCGTGGTCAGGTTGCTGGTGAAACCGACGAAGAGCGCGTCGCGCGAATTCTGCGTCGTGCCGGTCTTTCCCGCCGCCTGCCAACCGGGGATCTTGGCGCTTTTCCCGGTGCCGCTCTCGATGACGCCCATCATCATCGTATCCATCTGGGCGACGATCTGCTCGGAGAGCACGCGCGGCGGGCTGTCATAGGTATTTTCGTAGAGAACCTTGCCCTCGGCCGTCGTCACCCGGCGGATGACGTGCGGCGTCGCCTTGTAGCCGCCGTTCATGAAGGCGGCATAGGAGGCGGTGAGTTCCATCAGCGACACTTCGGACGTGCCGAGCGCGATCGAGGCATTCGGCTGCAGCTCGCTTTCGATGCCGAGCCGGTGGGCAAGCTTGATCACCTGATCCGGCCCGTCATACATCACCAGCTGCGCAGCCACCGTGTTCAGCGATTTGGCAAGCGCGGTCGCCAGCGTCACTTCGCCATTGTATTTTTTTTCGTAATTTTCGGGCGTCCAGTCGCCGATCCGGATCGGCGCGTCGTTGAACACCGAATACGGCGTCAGCCCCTTCTCGAGTGCTGCGGCATAGACGAAGGGCTTGAACGAGGAACCCGGCTGGCGTTTGGCCTTGACGGCGCGGTTGAACTGGCTCGTCGCATAATCCCTGCCGCCGACGAGCGCTCGGATCGCGCCGGTGCCGTCGATCGAGACGAGGGCCGCCTGCGAGGCGTCGAGCTTGCCGCCCTCCTTGTCTAGTACGTCGACCAGCGATTGCTCGGCCTTCTTTTCCAGCGACTTGTCGATGGTCGTATCGACGATGACGTCTTCCTTGACGTCGCCGATCAGACCCGGCAGCTCGTCCATCACCATGTCGGCGACATAGTGCCCGGCGCCCGACCAGTAGCTCTTGGCCGAAGCCGGGGTCTGCGACATCGCCGTCTTGACCTCGGAATCGGTGATGAAACCCTGCTCGCGCATCGCCGCGAGCACGAGCTGGGCGCGGGCATTCGCCGCATCGGCATCGCGGGCCGGTGAAAGCCGCGACGGCGCCTTGAGCAGACCGGCCAGCACCGCGGCCTCGCCGAGGTTTACGTCACGCGCCGATTTGTTGAAGTAGCGGCGCGAGGCGGCCTCGACGCCATAGGCGTTCGATCCGAAGAACACCCGGTTGAGATACATGGCAAGGATCTGGTCCTTGGTGTATTTCTGCTCCAGCCAGAGCGAGAGCAGCACTTCCTGCACCTTGCGTTCCAGCGTTCTCTCGGGGGAGAGGAAGAGGTTCTTGGCAAGCTGCTGCGTCAGCGTCGAGCCACCCTGGACCATGTGGCCAGCCGTGAGATTGGTCACGATCGCCCGGCCGAGGCCGAGCGGGTCGACGCCGAAATGCGAATAGAAACGCCGATCCTCGATGGCGATGACGGCTTCCGGAATATAGGGCGACATGTTTTCGAGCGACAGCGCCTCGCCGCCGGTGGCGCCGCGATTGGCGATAACGCTGCCGTCGACAGCGGTAATCTTGACGTTCGGCGGCCGCTCCGGGATCGCCCATGTACTGGCGCTCGGCATACGCGAGCCATAATAGACCACAAGCCCGGCAACGCCGATGCCGGCCCAGATGAAAAGCACGACGCACCAGTAGATCACGCGGCGCAGGAAGCCGAAAAGCCCCCCGCCTTCACGCTCCCGCGGCTCGCGCCGCCGCCGGGGGGCGGCGCGTTGCGGCGGAGGTTTGGAGCCGCCGCGGCGCTGGGATCGGCCTCCGGCGATGCGATCATCGGCATCGAGCGAGAATTCGTCATCGTCGCGCGCCGGGCGGCCGCTGAAGGACGGTTCTATTCTGTCGCCTGATCTGCCTCTGCCTGCCATCGCGGACCGGTCACACCCCATGTTCGATCGCGAAGCCAACTTCGCATAACGGCGCTCTTCTGCAGCGCCGCGCATTTTTTCAGATGCGCAAAGGACGCTGGAGCACTTTGAGTGCCGCCGTGATCATCCGACTGAACTGTAAATGCGGCGATTTAACGGGGTGTTAATAATGGAAAGCAAAGCAGATCGCGCCGGGCGATAGCATTGGCCTTCAGAACTGCCGGGCCTCGTATTCGTCGAGCGTTTCCGGGTCCTGCTTGTATTCCCACTCGCCCTGATGAAAGCGGCGCCAGATCTGGCCGGAAGGGTTGAGGTTCGCCCCATCGGAAAGGCGTATAGGAAGGAGTGGGTTGTGTTTATGCCAAACGGTAACATCTATGGCGGCTGCCCGAGGGGCGAAAAGCCCGAAGAAAGCCAGGTAGTCTTGCGTCATCAGGGTCCAGCCTCGAACGGATTAAAATCAATCCGCAACTTCACAAAACTGCAATAAAGAATTCCGCAAAACAAGAGCCTCGCGATAGCTTCACATGAAATTGTCGGTGACCGCATCCGAGGATCGATATTTCCCCCACGGCTCCTGTCTTGCGCTCGCTGGCCAAGCGGCACGTCTGATGAAAACAAAGACCTGAAGTGCGTCACGTGAATCACGCGCGATACGACGCATTTTACAGCGTCGCGCGTCTTTTCAAGAGGCGCATGAAGGCTGTAACAAATTGAATTGCTGCATAATTTTTTCCTCAAATCGGTTCCGTTTCAAGGAATTATCCTAGAGGCGGAACCAATAGGCTTCGCGATTGTTTATGAAGAAGCGGGACAACCCCTCACGTCCCGCGAATGATCGGCCGTCTCCCCTCAACGCGTGCCGATCGACATCAGGCCCGGTGCATCCCTCCCAAGGGAGCGCCGGGCTTTTTCTTGGGTGTTTGCCCTTGGCAAACCTCGGAAGAGGACGGCGCTGCCGTCCCCTTTCTGTTTCATTCGCCGCAGGAGGGATCGCCGGGGCGGCAATCAAAGTCCCTGCGGTCCGGCCTGCGATCATCGCCTCTCCGGTCGTCCCTTTGCCGATCGTCCCTTTGATTGTCGTCGCGCCAGTCACGATCGCGGTTGCGCCCATCTCGGTCGCCATCCCGCTCGCGCCAGTTCCGGTCGCGATCCCGGTTATCTCTATCGCGATCCCGATTGTCGCGGTCGCGATAATAATAGTCCGGGCCGCGGCTCCAGCGGTCACGGTCGCGATAGAAATCGCGGTTGCGGTAGTAGCGGTCCCAATAATTGTCGACGCTGAAGCGAATCATCGGAATGCCGAGCGGACGGTAATATTGCGGGCCGACATAGACGCGGCGCTGCTGGTAGAGGGCCTGGACGTACTGGCCGGAAACCCAGCCGCGGCCGCCGTAGAATTCGACGTCGCACCAGTTGACGTCGGAAAGGCATCCGCGGATCTCGACGGAAGAACCGGCCGGGATGACCGCGACGGCAGGATAACGGGTGCTCGGACCGGCACGCATGTTGACGTTCGCAGTCGAGTAGCCCTCGGCAGCCTGCGCTATGGCGGGAGCCAGCATAAGCATGCCGGCGGCTGCGATTTTAACAAAGAGATTTTTCACGCTTCCCAGTCCTTGTTGGCACGTTTTTCAGGCAGCGCTTGGCCGCGTTTCCTTGGCATATGCCATTGAAACAAAAGACAGAGCGATCGCCCGCAGGTGCAAGGGGCTATCATTCACCTTATCTTTCAATGACTTATATGTCGCTCGCGATGAACGCAGCTTGAACGGCGAAATGTCTGTCAGCGCCTTGGAGCCGTGCGTGCCGCTTCCGGCTTTGTTAACGGTTCGTTAACCTTTCGGCGGCAATCTCATTGCAATACCCGCTTGCTCTTTGACCACGGATGAACTGGCACTGAGGTAAACGGATGACGAAAGGCCGGGTCGAACCGGCCTTTTTGTTTCTTGCGACTTTGCTTGGCGCTTCTTGATGGAAGCCGCGCCTATTCCTTCAGGTGGCGAGCGACTGAAGAATCCGCACCCAGGAGCGGATGCCCTTGTGGTAGGAGACGAGCTCGTATTTCTCGTTCGGCGAGTGAATGCGATCGTCGCTGAGGCCGAAGCCGACGAGCAGCGATTCCATACCGAGCATCTTCTGGAAATCTCCGACGATCGGGATCGATCCACCCATGCCGATGACGATGGCGGGTTTCGGCCACTCGTCGGAAAGCGCGTTCTTCGCCTTTGTCAGAACAGGGGAATCATAGGAGAGATGAATTGCCGGCGAGCCGCCATGCGGATGGAACTCCACCGAGCAATCGGCGGGAATCTTCGAGCTGATATAGCTGCGGAAAGCTTCGCGGATGGCGGCCGGATCCTGCGTGCCGACAAGTCGGAACGAAACCTTGGCCGAAGCCTTGGCGGCGATCACCGTCTTGAAGCCTTCGCCGGTATATCCGCCCCAGATGCCGTTGATTTCGGCGGTCGGCCGGGCCCAGGTGAGTTCCAGCACCGAACGGCCCTTCTCGCCGGATGGAATGGAAAGGCCGACTTCACCGAGGAAGCTCTCCGCGGTCTTACCGAGCGTCTCCCATGACGCCTTGATGTTTTCAGGCGTTTCCTCGACGCCGTCATAGAAACCGTCAAGCGTGATGCGGCCTGTCTCGTCATGCAGACCGGCAAGAGCCTCGACGAGAATATGGATCGGATTGGCGGCCGCGCCGCCGAAGAGACCGGAATGCAGGTCGCGGTCGGCGGCCGTCACGACCACTTCCTCGCCGACGAGGCCGCGCAGCGCTGCGGCGATGGCCGGTGTGTCGCGGTCCCACATGCCGGTATCGCAGACCAGCGCATAATCGGCCTTGAGCTCGGCGGCATTGGCTTCGAGGAAGGGCTTCAGCGACGGCGAGCCGGATTCCTCCTCGCCCTCGAAGAGGATGGTGACGCGGCAGGGAAGCGCGCCGTTGATCTCCTTATAGGCCCGGCAAGCCTCGACGAAGGTCATCAACTGGCCCTTGTCGTCGGAGGTGCCGCGGCCGGTCAGGATCTTGCGGCCCTCGCCGACATCCTTGATCGATGGCTCGAAGGGGTCGTTTTCCCAGAGCTCGATCGGATCAACCGGCTGAACGTCGTAGTGGCCGTAGAAGAGAACATGCGGCGCATCGGCGGAAGCGCCGGCATGATGGGCGACCACCATCGGATGGCCTGGCGTATCGCGTACCCAAACCGAGCGTCCCGAGATAGGCGACGAGCCATTCCGCAGCCTTACGGCATTCGGCTTTGTAGGCGGGATCGGTGGAAATCGACTGGATGCGCAGAAGCTCGAACAGCTTGTCGAGGCTCGATGGAAGGTTCTGGTCCGCGCGCGCAAGCACCTGACGTACATCGGTCATTTTCGACTCCTTTTTGAAATTCGGCCGGACGATAGACTAAACCAGAAAGGCAGGCGAGGCGGAAAAACAAAAAATCGGCGGCGCGAAAGGCCGGACTAAAATCAAGAAGATTTGCTGGATAATATGAAAGAGAATTCTAATTCAATTTACCGTTATTTAGCACAAGCTAAATAGCCTGACCGAATTCAGCTGTACGAGGTTCGGATGTTTTCGGTCATTACATGTATTCGGGACAACCACGATTGGCGGCTGGTGCTTGCGGCCGCCGCCGTCTGTTTGGTCGGCGCTATGGCGGCTATGCTGCTGCTTTCCCGTGCCCAGGAATGCGACGCCGGGCGGCGCAAGCTCTGGATCGGCGCCTCGGCTTTCGCTTTTGGCACCGGTGTATGGGCAACGCACTTCATCGCGATGCTGGCCTATGACGGCGGCATGCCGATCGGCTACCAACTGGGCCTGACGACGCTTTCTTTCCTCCTGTCGGTTGTCGGTTCGTGGGCGGCGATCCTCGTCGCTTCGGAAAGCCGCGGCAGGTTTTCTCGTATCCGCGGCGGGGTCCTGATGGCGCTCGGCATCGCCTCCATGCACCTGACCGGCATGCAGGCGATCGAAACGCAGGCGGTCATCCTTTATGATCCCTTCATGACGCTGAGTGCGGTTCTCGCAGGAGCGCTGTTGTCGAGCGCCGCCTTCCACACCTTTTTCCAATTGAAGGGACTGCGGCGGCTCCTCGCCTCGTCAATCACTTTCGTCCTTGCGATCTGCGCGCTCCATTTCATCTCGATGGCTAGCATCACGCTCGTGCCGGATCTCGGGAAAGAGGTTCCGGCAACGGTGCTCGACGCCAGCCTGCTTGCTGCGATCGTCGTGGTGGCGGCAACGATGCTCATTCTGATTGCGCTCGCCGTGGTCTTTGTCGAAAGCCACCTGACGGATCTGAGGGGGCTCGCGAATGCCTCGCAGGAAGGGCTGCTGATTCTGCGGGAAGGCCGGATCATCGATGCCAATGAACGCTTCCAGGGGCTTTCCGGCTGGAAGCTTGCCGGTCTTGCCGGTAAGGCGCCCTCGGCTGTTTTGACCGCTGTTCAGGGGACTGGGCAGAACAGATCCAGCGAGACGCTGCTCAACACCAGGAACGGCAGGGAGATCGCCGTCGAAGTGACCACGAGCAGGATCGTCTATCGCGGGCATAATTGTGAGGTGCTGGCGGTGCGTGATCTCACCGAGCGCAGGCAGGCCGAGGAGATGATCGAGCATCTCGCCCACCACGACGTGCTCACCGATTTGCCGAACAGGTCGCTGTTCGATACCCGCATCCGGCAGGCACTGCAGATGGCCGAACGAAAGAACAGCGAGGTTGCCCTCTTCTATCTCGACCTCGATCGCTTCAAGGCCGTCAACGATATCTTCGGTCATGCTGAAGGCGACCGCATTCTCCGTAAGGTCGCCTCGATCCTGCGCCGCGTGGCGGATGAGAGCGATACGATCGCCCGCCTCGGCGGCGATGAATTCGCCATCATTCAGCTCGCCGGGCAGCAGCCGGCGGCGGCGCAAAAGCTTGCGGCTGATATCCTCGGCGAATTCGCCGCCGAGATGGACACGGCACGTGACCCGACCGCCGTCGGCGTCAGTGTCGGCATCGCACTCTATCCCGCGGATGGCATGGCTGCTGAAGAACTCTGCAACAATGCCGATACTGCACTCTACCGCGTCAAGCATGACGGTCGCGGCAAGGTCTGTTTCTTCGACGCGGAAATGGATAAGGCGGCACGGAACCGCCGCCAGATCGAAAGCGAACTGCGCCATGCGATCGTCCGCAACCAGATCCATGTCAGCTATCAGCCGATCCTCGATGCGCTGAGCGGCGAGATCGGTGGCTACGAGGCCCTGATGCGCTGGAACCGGCCAGGTCACGGCTTGACCGAGCCCGATATCTTCATCCCGATCGCCGAGGAAAGCGGCTCGATCGTCCAACTCGGCGAATGGGTGTTGCAGCAGGCCTGCAGGGAGGCTGTGCGCTGGCCGCTGCCGTTGATGATCGCCGTCAATCTCTCGCCGGTGCAATTCATGCTGCCGAACCTCTGCGAGCGGATCGAGGCGATTCTCGCCGAAACCGGGCTTGCGCCCAGCCGGCTGGAGCTCGAGATCACCGAGGCGGCCCTCATTCGCGATCGCGACCGGGTAATGACGACGCTGCTGCGGCTGCACAAGCTCGGTGTGCACATCGTCATGGATGATTTCGGCACCGGTTTTTCCTCGCTTTCCAACCTGCGTTCATTCCCTTTCGACAAGATCAAGGTCGACCGCAGTTTCACCGGCGTGCTGGAACATGATGCGGCGGCGCGCTCGATCGTGCGCGCCATCATCGGCCTTGGTCATAGCCTCGGCATGCCTGTCGTGACGGAGGGCGTGGAAACCGAGATGCAGCGCCGGATCGTCGTCGAGGAAGGCTGCACGCAAGTACAGGGCCTTTTACTCGGCAAGCCGGATATCGAGCCGAGCATCAAGCTTGCCGCCCACGAAAACGTGCTGACCGCGCAGATCTAAACCGGCGTGCCGTCGCTGCGACGCGCACAGGGTGCTGGCGAGTGATCTTACAGCGCCGCGCGTCTTTTCAGACGCGCAAAGGACGCTGTCGATTCCGATTTAAGGAATTATGCAGTGGTCAGAGCGCCTTGGCGTTTTCCAGAAGCCGGCGGATATATTCAAGCGTCAGCTCGCGTTCGAAAACCCGGAAACCTTTAAACAGCGCAAGATCGGCCTCACGCGCGGTCTCAATCGCCTCGGCCTCCATGGCGCGCGCCCTCGGCGTCAGGAAGAGCAGTTGCGCCCGCTTGTCGGATGGATGCGGCCGGCGCTCGATCAGCCCGTCGCGGACCATGCGCGAAAGCGTATTGGCCATGGTCGCCTGCTCGATATCGACTCGCTCGAGAAGCTGTTTCTGGGTCAGCCCGTCCTCGGCCCAGAGTTCCAGCAGAATGGGGAACTGGCCCGGAGAAAAACCGAGCCCGACCGCGCGCTGGTGCAGCGAGCGGGCAAAACCCTTCGCCAGCTGGCTGGCAAGGTAGGCTCCCGAATCCATGCGGTTAAATCCCATGATTGCAAATTAGGCTCAAAACCATGCCGGAGACAATGCAACAAATCGCATACGATGCTCCTAAACATGCAAGCCGTGATGATAATTGCGAGTGCCTGGAAAAACAAAAGTCGCCATGGCCTGGAGGTTGGCCATGGCGACTTTAAAGTGGGGACAAAGGCCCGGAGAGGGGGATAAGGCCTTTGTCCAAGCCTGACGCGGCGGGGGACAAGCCGGTAATCAGACCCGCGACGCGATCAAGCGCCGGTGACATGGATTTGTGGCTCAGAATGTGGTTTTTCAAGGGAGGGCGATCGTTACAAATCGGTAACAGTTTGGTGAGCCGGAATTCCTGCCGCACAATTCCTGAGATCGGAATCGATGGAAGGATAAAATTATGCAGCAAAGCCAAGTGCTCAGCGTCCTTTGCACGTCCGAAAAGACGCGCGGCGCTGTGTGACGCTCCGAGCGCCATAAACCTTTTCGCGCGCCGAACTTTATGCCGAACTCCATATGGACCTCGTCCCATGCCCGCGCTATCCATGCACGCATGAAAAAAGGCGATCACCTCTTCCTAGTCGATGGTTCCGGATTCATCTTCCGGGCGTTTCATGCATTGCCGCCGCTGACCCGCAAGACCGACGGCCTGCCGATCGGCGCCGTGTCCGGTTTCTGCAACATGCTGTGGAAACTGCTGAGGGATGCGCGCAATACCGATGTCGGCGTCACGCCGACACATCTTGCCGTCATCTTCGATTATTCCGCCAAGACGTTTCGCAAGGATCTCTACGACGCTTACAAGGCGAACCGCTCCGCCCCGCCTGAAGAGCTCATCCCGCAATTCGGCCTTATAAGAGAGGCGACCCGCGCCTTCAATCTGCCCTGCATCGAGACCGAAGGCTTCGAGGCCGACGACATCATCGCCACCTATGCCCGCCAGGCCGAAGCGACCGGCGCCGATGTCACCATTGTCTCCTCCGACAAGGATCTGATGCAGCTCGTCAGCCCCAATGTCCATATGTATGACAGCATGAAGGACAAGCAGATCGGCATTCCCGATGTCATCGAGAAATGGGGCGTGCCGCCGGAAAAGATGATCGACCTGCAGGCGATGACCGGCGATTCAGTCGACAATGTTCCCGGCATTCCCGGCATCGGTCCGAAAACCGCCGCCCAGCTGCTCGAGGAATACGGCGATCTCGATACGCTGCTCGAACGCGCCACCGAGATCAAGCAGGTCAAGCGCCGTGAGACGATCCTCGCCAATATCGACATGGCCAGGCTCTCGCGCGACCTCGTGCGGTTGCGCATAGACGTGCCGCTCGATCTCGATCTCGACGCGCTGGTGCTGGAACCGCAGAACGGTCCGAAGCTGATCGGCTTCCTCAAGACGATGGAATTCACCACGCTGACGCGCCGCGTCGCCGAAGCCTGCAATTGCGATGCCGGCGCCATCGAACCGGCGATCGTCCGTGTCGAATGGGGTGAGACGGCCCGCGGCCCGGATCTCGATGCGGCCGCGCCCGAGCCTGTTGCCGGCGGCATCCCCGACGTTTCCGGCGAATCCGTGCCGGTGCCGCCGCGTGCAAAGGCGAAGACCGCGGTCGAAGGCGCCTTTTCGCCCGCCGATCTTGCCAAGGCGCGGGCCGAGGTCTTTGCGACGCTGCCCTTCGATCATTCGGCCTATGTCACGATCCGCGACCTGGCGACACTCGACCGATGGATTGCCGATGCACGCGTCACCGGCCTCGTTGCTTTCGATACCGAGACCACGTCGCTGGATGCGATGCAGGCCGAACTTGTCGGCTTTTCGCTGGCGATCGCCGACAATACCGCCGATCCCACCGGCACGAAGATCCGTGCCGCCTATGTGCCGCTCGTCCACAAGAACGGCGTCGGCGATCTGCTCGGCGGCGGCCTTGCCGAAAACCAGATCCCGATGCGCGATGCTCTGCCACGACTGAAGGCATTGCTGGAGGACGAAGCGGTTCTCAAGGTCGCCCAGAACCTGAAATACGACTACCTGCTGTTGAAGCGCTACGGCATCGAGACCAGGAGTTTCGACGACACGATGCTGATCTCCTACGTGCTCGATGCCGGCACCGGCGCGCATGGCATGGACCCGCTCTCGGAAAAATTCCTCGGCCATACCCCGATTCCCTACAAGGACGTGGCCGGCAGCGGCAAGGCGAACGTCACCTTCGATCTGGTCGATATCGACCGCGCCACCCACTATGCCGCCGAAGATGCCGAGGTGACGTTGCGCCTCTGGCTGGTGCTGAAGCCCCGGCTGGCGGCGGCGGGATTGACCAGCGTCTATGAACGGCTGGAGCGGCCGCTATTGCCGGTGCTGGCGCGCATGGAAGCGCGCGGCATCACCGTCGACCGGCAGATCCTGTCGCGCCTCTCCGGCGAGCTGGCCCAGAGTGCAGCAAGGCTGGAGGACGAGATCTACGTGCTGGCCGGCGAGCGTTTCAATATCGGTTCGCCGAAGCAGCTGGGCGATATCCTGTTCGGCAAGATGGGCCTTTCCGGCGGCAGCAAGACGAAGACCGGCCAATGGTCCACCTCCGCCCAGGTGCTCGAGGATCTGGCCGCCGCCGGTTTCGAATTGCCGCGCAAGATCGTCGACTGGCGCCAGGTCACCA
Source organism: Rhizobium sp. CB2179 (assembly GCF_057653455.1). Lineage (NCBI taxonomy): Bacteria > Pseudomonadati > Pseudomonadota > Alphaproteobacteria > Hyphomicrobiales > Rhizobiaceae > Rhizobium > Rhizobium sp. CB2179. Next base: position 4,699,692 of record NZ_CM172781.1, read on the forward strand.
AGCTGAAATCCACCTATACCGACGCGCTTCCGGGTTACGTTCACCCCGAGACAAAGCGGGTCCACACCTCCTACTCGCTGGCATCGACGACCACGGGACGCCTGTCATCGTCCGAGCCGAACTTGCAGAATATTCCGGTGCGCACCGCAGAAGGCCGCAAGATCCGCACCGCCTTCATCTCGACGCCCCGCCACAAGCTGATCTCCGCCGACTACAGCCAGATCGAACTGCGCGTGCTTGCCCATGTGGCCGAAATCCCGCAGCTGACCAAGGCCTTCGAAGATGGCGTCGACATCCATGCCATGACGGCGTCGGAAATGTTCGGCGTGCCGGTGGAAGGCATGCCGGGCGAGGTGCGCCGCCGCGCCAAGGCGATCAATTTCGGCATCATCTACGGCATCTCGGCCTTCGGGCTTGCCAATCAGCTTTCGATCGAGCGTTCGGAAGCCGGCGACTACATCAAGAAGTATTTCGAGCGTTTCCCCGGCATCCGCGATTATATGGAAAGCCGAAAGGCCATGGCGCGCGACAAGGGTTATGTCGAAACGATCTTCGGTCGCCGCATCAACTATCCCGAAATCCGCTCTTCCAATCCATCCGTGCGTGCCTTTAACGAGCGTGCGGCGATCAACGCGCCGATCCAGGGCTCGGCTGCCGACGTCATCCGCCGGGCAATGATCAAGATAGAGCCGGCGCTTGTTGAAGTCGGCCTTGCCGATCGCGTCCGCATGCTGCTGCAGGTGCATGACGAACTCATCTTCGAGGTCGAGGACGAGGATGTCGAAAAGGCGATGCCGGTCATCGTCTCGGTCATGGAAAACGCCACCATGCCGGCGCTGGAAATGCGCGTGCCGCTGAGGGTCGATGCCCGCGCCGCCACCAATTGGGACGAGGCGCACTAAAGCATGTCGCGCAAAACTGTGCGGCGGTCTTTGCGACAACGACTTGCGCGGAAATAAAGCCTAAAGCGCGAGGAGCGATCAGAGCACCTCCCCAAAATTGGCAAAGATTTTTCTCACTGCCAGAACTCATTGAAACTGCAGCGATTTATCCCAAGGGGGCGTATCGGAACGATACGGCAGGAAGGAACTTATTAACCTTCCTTTTCTATCCCGGTAGGGTCGTAATTTGCAAAGCATGAGTGAGTAGCGGACGCATGCGTTTTCCTAGAACCAATTTGACGGATGCCGGAGATTTTTCCAGCGAGATTGAAACGGACCTTCCGGAGGAAAACCCAGGGGAGAAGCCGGCGGCACCCATCTGGCAGAGCAACTTTTCCCTCGCGCCGAATGTGCGTTTCACCCGCACGCCGGAAACGCTGATCAGCAGGCGGCGTGCGCCGAATGAGCCCGTTCGCGATGATTCGCAGATTGGACAGCAGGCAATACGGATAGAGCCGGTTGCCGTCGACGTGCCGTTCGATATCTATCTGCCGGAGCCGGACGAAATTTCCGCAGCACCGCACAGGATCGAACTGCAGCAGTCACCTTTGCTTGATGAGGCCGGCGCGCCGGCTTTCCGCGCCAGCGCCGAGCTTTCCTCCATTTCGGATTTCGCCTTCTGGGAAGTTATGGCCTTCGAAGAGGCAGAGCCGGTTCGCGCGCCGCCGTTGATATCGTTCCAGAAGACCGAGACCTCGCCCGAATCGATCACGTCGCTGTTCCGGATTATGGAATGGCGCCCCGGCCGGCCGGCCCCCGCTCCCGTCGTCTCCCGCCCGGCCCCGCAGCCCGCCGCGGTCTCCGTGAAGGTTGCCGCGCGCCCTGCGGCCGCCCCGTCCCTGGAAAAGCCCAGGCGCATTATTGTCGAGGCACCGGTCATGCTGGCACCTCAGGCTGCGCCAGCCACTCAGGTCGCGCCAGCCCCTCAAATTGCATCAGCCCCTCAGGCAGCGCCGGCGCCGCAGCGCACGCCGCCCGTCGCCGCGGTCCTGCCGTCGCCGCGGCTGGCCGTGAGGCCCGAAAGGATCGACGCATCCGGCTATGAATTCCCGCCGCGTGCCCTGTTGCAGGAACCGCCGGAACGCCTTGGCGAGATCATGTCGCAAGAGACGCTGGAGCAGAATGCCGGGCTTCTGGAAAGCGTGCTGGAAGATTTCGGCATCAAGGGCGAAATCATCCATGTCCGCCCCGGCCCTGTCGTCACCCTCTATGAATTCGAGCCGGCGCCGGGCGTGAAATCGTCGCGCGTCATCGGCCTTGCCGATGATATCGCCCGCTCAATGTCGGCGCTCTCGGCACGCGTCGCCGTCGTGCCGGGCCGCAACGTCATCGGCATCGAATTGCCGAATGTCACGCGTGAAACCGTTTATTTCCGCGAGATGATCGAGAGCCAGGATTTCGAGAAGAGCGGCTACAAGCTGGCGCTCGGCCTCGGCAAGACCATCGGCGGCGAGCCTGTCATTGCCGAGCTCGCCAAGATGCCGCATCTGCTCGTCGCCGGCACCACCGGCTCCGGCAAGTCGGTCGCCATCAATACGATGATCCTGTCGCTGCTCTACCGCATGACGCCGGAACAGTGCCGCCTGATCATGGTCGACCCGAAGATGCTCGAACTGTCCGTCTATGACGGCATCCCGCATCTGCTGACGCCCGTCGTCACCGATCCGAAGAAGGCGGTCATGGCGCTGAAATGGGCCGTGCGCGAAATGGAGGAGCGCTATCGCAAGATGTCGCGCCTCGGTGTCCGCAACATCGACGGTTACAACGACCGCGTCGCCCAGGCCCGCGAAAAGGGCGAGACCATCCATGTCATGGTCCAGGTCGGCTTCGACAAGGGCACCGGCACTCCGATCGAGGAAAGCCAGGCGCTGGACCTGACGCCGATGCCTTATATCGTCGTCATCGTCGACGAGATGGCCGACCTGATGATGGTCGCCGGCAAGGACATCGAAGGGGCAATTCAACGCCTCGCCCAGATGGCGCGAGCCGCCGGCATCCATCTGATCATGGCGACACAGCGTCCGTCGGTCGACGTCATCACCGGCACGATCAAGGCAAACTTCCCGACCCGAATCTCCTTCCAGGTGACCTCGAAGATCGACAGCCGCACCATTCTCGGCGAACAGGGCGCCGAGCAGCTGCTCGGTCAGGGAGATATGCTGCATATGCAGGGCGGCGGGCGGATTTCCCGTGTCCACGGTCCCTTCGTCTCGGATGTCGAAGTCGAAAAGGTTGTCGCCCATCTGAAGACCCAGGGCCGCCCCGAATATCTCGACACCGTCACCGCCGATGAGGAGGACGAGGCGGAAGAGGAAGAAGCCGGCGCCGTCTTCGACAAGAGCGCCATGGCCTCCGAGGATGGCAACGAGCTTTACGAACAGGCGGTCAAGGTCGTCATGCGCGACAAGAAATGCTCGACCTCCTATATCCAGCGCCGCCTCGGCATTGGCTACAACCGCGCCGCCTCATTGGTGGAACGCATGGAAAAGGAAGGCCTCGTCGGCCCGGCCAACCATGTCGGCAAGCGCGAGATCGTATCGGGACGGGGCGACGGCGAGTAATCGCCGGCGGCCAGGGCGTCTGACGGATTCCTGTTTTACGTTTTCAAGGCAGCCAGCCGAACCGTCTCGCTTACAAAATCGGTCTTTCCGACGGTATAAAAATCCCAATCGCCGCCTGCCTCCGCAGCCAGCCGGCCCTTCAGATCGGCATAGGCCTTGGCCCTCTCGGGGTGATCCCTGAGATAATCACGAAACAGAATGCGGTCCCGATGCGCGCGATTATCGGGTCCGCAAAGATAGAGCCTGAACCCATAACCGTCATGATCGCGGGTGAAGGCCCATCGTTGCTCTCCGGTATCGCCGTGGAAGACGAAGTCGGCAGCGCGCACGATCTCGATCGCCGCTGGCAGGAAGGCGTCCGATATCATCACGGCAGCAAGGTCGATCTTCGGCTTGGCCGGCAGGCCAGGCACCGACGTACTGCCGATATGATCGATGGAAAGCAGGTGGTCACCGAGCAAGGCGGAGACCTCGGTGCTGATCTCGGCAAACAGCCGCGGCCAGGAAGGATCGTAGTCGACCACCTTGATGGCGCGCATGCCCTTCCTCTCGATCTGTTCAGGGCGCCTTGGTCAGCAATCCGTCGAGGATCTCGATCATCTTCTGCTCGGCCTCTTCGAGCGAGCCGCTATTGTCGAGCTCCACCACGTCATACTCGCCACGCACCGTCAGCGGTCCGCGGGCGAGCCGGGCCATGATATCCTCATGCGTCTCGCGGCCGCGCGCCTCCAGCCGGCCGGCGAGCACTTCGGGGCGGGCGGTGACGTTGATGACCTTCAGCCGCGGGAAGGCGGCCTGGAAGCGGTGAAGCGCCGAGCGCGAGCCGTTGGCGACGACAATGTGGCCTCGCGACAGCGCCACCGAGACCTCGGCCGAAATGCCGTATTTCAGGCCATGCGCTTCCCACCAGACGGCGAAGGAGCCTGACTGCTCCATGGCGGCAAAACCTTCGAGGGAGACGGAAAGATGGTCTTCGCCGCCGGCGTCACGGTGACGGGTGATGACGCGGCGGACGAAATGCACATCGTCGCGGCCCTTGAAACGCCGGGCCGCGAGGTTCATCAGCGTGTCCTTGCCAGCGCCGCTCGGTCCGACGACGACGACCATGATGCCGCGCTCGGCTCCGGCTCCTGCGTGGGGTTCGTGCGACATCATGCGACACGGCGTCCCTGGCGCCAGACCGAGCGTGTAACCGGCACGCCGTGCGAACGGTGGACGCGCACGAGATCGGCACGCAGCCCCGTTGCGATCCGGCCGCGATCGTCGAGGCTGACGGTGCGGGCGGGCGTCGACGTCACCATGGCGATCGCCTTCGGCAGGCTGATGCTCTCGACCTCATCGGCGAGGATGAAGGGCGCATGCAGCAGGCTGAGCGGCACGTAGTCGGAGGAAAGCACGTCGAGCACGCCCATTTCGGCAAGGTCGCGGGCGGCGATATTGCCGGAATGCGACTTGCCGCGCACGATGTTCGGCGCGCCCATCAGCACGCTCATGCCATGTCCGTGCGAAGCCCGGGCGGCGTCGAAGCTGGTCGGGAATTCGGCCAGGCGCACGCCGTTGTCGATCGCCTCGTCGACATGCGAGAGCGTCGCATCGTCATGGCTTGCCACGGTGATGCCGCGCTCGGCGCAGACCTTGGCGATGGCGTTGCGGTGCGGCGTCGAATTGCGCGCCGATTCTGCCTGGCGCTTGGCGACGAAACGGCCGAAGGCCTCGTCGCTGAGGCCCCGCTTCTTCTGGTAGTAGAAGATATATTGATCCATCGTCTGGAACTGACGCTGGCCGGGCGCATGATCCATCAGCGAGACGAGCCTCACATGCCGGTCGTTTTCGAAGTCGGCGAAATGTTCGAGCACATTGTCGGCCGAGACCTCGCAGCGCAAATGGATGAGGTGCTCGGCACGCAGCCTGCCTTCCGTCTCTGCCGACTGGATGGCATCGGCCATCTCGCGCATCTCGCCATGTTCGAAGCCGCCGTCCTCGTCCGCACCCATGCGCAGGCAGTCGAACACCGTGGTGATGCCTGAGGTGACGATCTGGGCGTCATGCGCCTGGATCGCGGCGGTCTTGTTCCAGCGAATGCCGGGGCGCGGCTGATAATGGCCTTCGAGATGATCGGTGTGCAGCTCAACGAGGCCTGGAATGATGTAGTCGCCTTCAAAATCTTCGCCGGCTACCGAGTTGCCCTCGGAGATGTCGGCGATCTTCCCGTCGCGGATGAGGATCGAGCCCGAGAGGATGTCGTCCTCGAGAACGATGCGGGCGTTGGAAAACACGGTCTCTTTGCTCATGTCGTCAGGTCTTTCAGCTTTTGGCGCCGGCAAGCGGTAGCCAGGAATGAACTTCGAATGGCGCGCCGCGCGTCTCCTCGATGAAGACGGCAAGGCCGGAAATCAAAAGCGGCCGGCCGGTGAAATCGGCAAAACGCTCGGTCAGGATCGCTTTCATCACCGCGGCGCGTGTCTCGGGCACCTGGCCGCTCAGCGTCATGTGAAAGCCGAAATCCTCCATGACGTAAGGATAACCCCAGCGCAGCAGATGAGCGCGCTGGCTGTCGCTGAGCTTCTCCGGATTGCGCCGCGCCATATCGGCCTCGGAAAGCGCTGCGCGGAACGGTTCGAACGACCTTACCACCTTCGCGGCGAAATCTTGAAGAGGTTGATGCAGTGAACCGGGAACGAGGGCAAAAAAACGGCCGAGCTGGCCGAGCACAAGCTCAGGAATCTCGAAGGCTTGGGTGCGCTGGGCAAAATCCTCGGCAACGGTCATGAGATCCTTCTCGGTGACCGAGGAGGCGAGCGAAAAGGGCGCCTTGATCGTGGCGTGAAAGCCGTAACGGCGCGGGTCGGCGGTCAGCTCGAACTGTTCTGCCGCAGCCAGTTGCGCATATTCCGGTGCCGGATAGGTCTCGCCGGTGAAAGCATTGCGGCCGAGCCAGAGCGAGGCCGCGCCGGTCAGGGGATCATCCTTCGGCGGCGAGAAATAGAGAGCGTAGCGCAAGGCTTTTATCCTGGAGATCGTCCAAATGGGGAGGGCACTGTGCAGTGATTTGGCGGCGAACCGCAAGCAGGCTCCCGGCTAAAAGATTTCCGTGACAGAATGATGATGGCGGCAGCATCCACCGCCTTTGATCGATGGATCAGTGGGTCTTCGTGCCCATCAGCCGGTGGCGCAACGCGTTCGAGGCGGTGTCGAAAATGAAGACGACGATCAGAATCAGGATGACCATGTAGGCGACGTTTTCCCAGTTGGCGTTGGTGCGCATGGCCTCCCACAGTTTCAGGCCAATGCCGCCGGCGCCGACGGCGCCGATAATGGTCGCGCCGCGTACGTTTGATTCCCATTGGTAGAGCGTCTGGCTGACGAAGACGGGAACGATCTGCGGCATAATGCCGTAACGATGAACGAGCACGGTCTGAGCGCCTGTTGATTTGATGCCTTCCCGCGGCTTGTTGTCGATATTCTCGAGGCCTTCGGAATAGAGCTTGCCGAGCGTGCCGGTCTCGGTGAGGAAGATCGCACCGCTGCCGGCAAGCGGGCCGGGGCCGAAGGCGCGTGTCAGGAACAGCGCCCAGATCAGCATATCGACCGACCGCAGGAAATCGAAGAAGCGCTTCAGGATCTGGTTGAGCAGGCGGTTCGGCGTGATGTTGCGGGCTGCCAGGAAGGCGAGCGGAAAGGCGGTAAGCGAACCGAGCAGCGTGCCGAGGAACGCCATGACGATCGTCTGGAAAAGCTTGGTCCAGACATCGCCGTGCTGCCATTCGCTGTTGTTCCAGATGTCGTCGAAGGCGAGCGACAGATTGGATTGGTCGGGCTTGATGCGCGGGCCGGAGACGATGAGGCTGACGACCTCGCGGACCGGCTTGTCGAAGAAGGAGGATTGCGTATCGAAGATGAAATTCGCCCAGCCGATGAAACGTTTGCGGATCTTCACCCGGTCGACTGAAATGCTGACATTGCCGGCAAAGCCGAGATCGGCCAGCACATTGTCATCATAAACAGTCATCCAGCCGGGTACCGGCCCGACGACTTTCGGCGCACCGCTCGAAACGTCGACCGGGACGCTGACGCCATGCGCGGTGACGATCGTCTGGCTCTTCGAGACGGTGACGGTGCGGCTGGTGCCGCTGATCGAAACGGTGATGCTGCCGTCGGGGTTGTTGACCAGCCAATCCGGATGCGGATTGTCGCCGAGCGGCGAGAAGCGCGGATAACGGACATCGATCGAGCCGTCACCCTCGATGCGGAATTCCGGCTGAACGTCGTAGCTCACCCATTGGCTGAGATAGATGCCGACGCGCTCCCAATGGGCTTCGGCGAAAAGTTTGGGCAGGTCGAAGAACCAGACGGCATAAAGGCTGTAGAGCAACGTCGCGATGAGGATCATCAGCCCGCCGAAACGCTGGCGGAACGACCGGTGGAAATATTCCGGATAGCGCGTTTCTATCTCGTGCATGCGGTTTGCGTCGATCACCGTCATGGCGGCCTCAATGTTGCAGGAGGAAGGCGTGCTCGCCGACAAGGCGGCGGCGCAGCCATGCGGAGAACTGGTCGACGGCGACGATGGTCACGAACAGCAGCAGAACGAGCGCCACCGTCTTGGCGCCGAATCCCCGCGAGATCGAAAGCTTCAGCTCCTCGCCGATGCCGCCGCCGCCGACGGCGCCGATGATGGTCGAGGCGCGCACGTTGATCTCAAGGCGCAGCAGCGCATAGGAGGTGAAATTCGGCAGCACCTGCGGCAGGGCGGCAAAGCGAATGCGCTCCCACCAGTTGGCGCCGACGGCTTTCATGCCCTCATGCGGCTTCATGTCGATATTCTCGGCCACTTCGTAGAAGAGTTTGCCGAGCGCGCCGATCGTGTGCAGGGTGATGGCGATGATGGCGGCGACCGGCCCGATCGACAGGATCGCCGAAAACAGCCCGGCAATGACGATCTCCGGGAAGGCGCGCAGGAATTCCATCAGCCGCTTGGTGACGATGCGCAACGGCCATGAATTCGTCAGGTTGCGCGCGGCAAAGAAGCTCAAAGGGACGGCAAAAACGAAGGCGATGATCGTCGAAATCAGCGCGACGTTGATCGTCACGATCATCAGTTCGAAATATTCGGGAATGTAGAAAGCGCCCCAAACGTAGACGCGGCCCCTGTCGAAATTGAATTCCTCACCGCCCTTGTCGTTGGCGCTCGCTATGTCGAACAGCGCGCGCCAGACGTCGTGCCAATCCTTGGGGATGAGCCAGCTCAGAAAGTCGAAGAGATGCGGCAGACGGTCGAAGAAATGGCCGGCATTGCTCTCATCGGCGAAGCGGACGGAGCTGACGAAAGCCGCAATCAGGATAACCAGGCCGAGAACGGTATAGAAGCGGCGCTTGGCGACCATCCGGTCCCAGGCGGTGCCGATCTCCTTGGTGCTCTGCATGTGCGGCTGTGTATTGGCAATAGTCATCAACGCCTCGCCTACTGCGCAATTCAAAGTGCTTCAGCGTCCTTTGCGGCTCTCGAAAGGACGCGCACAGTTCTAGTCACAAGATAAAGGGCGGCCGTTTCCGGCCGCCCTGCATTCGAAAAACCCCATCAGCCGCCGATGGCAGCTTTGCGGACGTCGACGACGGCATTGTAGAAGTCGTGCTTGACGGGGGCGTAACCCTTGTAGTCGCCGCCTTCGACAGCGGCGAAGCACTTGTGGTCCTTTTCCGGCAGGGCCGTGAAGAAGGCTGCAAGCTTCGTCTGCCACTCTTCGCCGAGAGCGTTGCGAACGACGAGCGGGCCGTTCGGGATCAGCGGCGAACGCCATACTTCGACCAGCTTGTTCGGATCGACGGCGCCCTTGTCGACTTCCTTGCGGAAGGTACCGGAGGTGTAGCCGTCCTTGAAGTCGCCGATGCCGGAGCTATCGTCGACGGCAATGTCGACCTTGCCGTCATAGGCAGCGAGAAGGTTGTTCTCGTGGCCGCCGTTGAACTGGGTCGAGGCGAAGAACTTGTCGTTCGGCATGCCCGTGTCCTTCGGGATCTGCGTCAGCGGAACGAGGTAACCGGAGGTGGAATCAGGATCGGCGTAGCCGAGCTTCTTGCCCTTGGCGTCCTTGATGGACTTGATGCCGGAGGACTTCAGAGCGAGGCCGATCGAGTAATAGCCCGTCGAGCCGTCCTTCTGCTGCGTCGTCAGGATCGGCGTGACAGCCTTCGGCTCCTTGATGTAGACGGCGGCATAGCCGGAGGCGCCGAGTTCGGCGAAGTCGAGCGTGCCACCGAGCAGGCCCTGGATCACGCCGTCATAGTCGGCGGCCGGGAAGAGCGAAACCTTCTCGAAGCCGAATTCCTGTTTCAGGTGGTCGGCAAGGCAGGCATAGTTGCGCAGGCGGTCGGTTTCGTTTTCGCCGCCGAGGATGCCGATGCGGAATTCCTTGAGGTCTGCAGCGTGGGCAGCGCCGGCGAGCGCGAAGAGCGCCGTTGCCGCAAAGAGTGCTTTCTTCAACATTTTCTCTCCTATTGACCGGTGTCCCCGGCCTTCCCGTTACGAAGAAGTGTGCCCTTGACGCGGGCGCTCGATCGCGGCTGCCTCTCTCAGAGGCCGGCCAGCGCCAGCGGCTGTGTGCCGGCGGATTGATTGTCTGCCCGCTCAGGGGCGATATTGATTGATGTCGAGGTCACCGTTTCATCGATGCCGGCGCCGTCCTTGTCCGTCCCGTAGATTTCCTTCACCGCTTCGGCGGTCAGTTCCGCGGGCTTGCCGTCGAAGACGACGCGGCCGCCGGCCATGCCGACGATGCGCTCACAATAGTTGCGGGCGGTGTCGAGCGTGTGAAGGTTGGTGACGACGGTGATGCCCTCGCGCTCGTTGATATCGCGCAGCGCATCCATGACGATCTTGGCGTTCAGCGGATCGAGCGAGGCGATCGGCTCGTCGGCGAGAACCATTTTCGGGTTCTGCATCAGCGCGCGGGCGATCGCCACGCGCTGCTGCTGGCCGCCGGAAAGCGTGCCGGCTGCCTGCAGCGCCGTCTGCTCGATGCCGAGGCGTTCGAGTGCCGCGATGGCATGCACGCGTTCCTCGCGGGTGAAGATGTTGAGCAGGCTCATCAGCGTCGAGCGATGATTGAGGCGGCCGAGCATGACATTGGTGAGAACGTCGAGGCGCGGCACCAGGTTGAACTGCTGGAAGATCATCGCGCAGTCGCGCTGCCAGTTGCGCAACGCCTGGCCGCGAAGCCCGGAGACCTCGACGCCGGCGAAATGAACGGAGCCGGAGCTCGGCTCCTGAAGGCGGTTGATCATGCGCAGCAGCGTCGACTTGCCGGCGCCGGAGCGGCCGATGACGCCGACCATCTGGCCCTGGGGAATGGCGAGCGTGACGGAATCGACGGCGAGCTTTTTTCCGAAACGACGTGTGACATTCTTCAGCTCGAACATCATGCTCTTCCCTTGCGATCCAGGCCTTGATCAGCATCGCATTAGTCCCGCTTGATGAACCTCGCATGTCATATTTGTGTAAGTCCTGTCACAATTCCCCGCCCCTATATCGGGGGTTTAACCGCCGTAGCGGGACAGGAAATCTTCCGCGTCCAGGTTGCGAAAATCCTGGAGCGCCTGGCGCAGCCGGTCATGCTCCCAATCCCACCAGGAAAGCCTGTCCATCCGTTCGCCGACCTCTCTTGGAAAGCGCTCGCGGATGAGCTTGGCCGGTACGCCGCCGACGATCGCGTAAGGCGCGACGTCTTTCGAGACGACGGCGCCGGCTCCGATCACCGCGCCGTTGCCGACACTGACGCCGGGCAGGATCGTCGCCCCGTGGCCGATCCAGACGTCGTTGCCGATCGTCACGCGGTTTGCGCGCCGCCAGGCGAAGAAGTCCGTCTCCATGTCGCCATCCGGCCAATAGTCGGCGGCGCGATAGGTAAAATGATGCAGTGTCGCGCGCCAGGTCGGATGGTTGGTGGCGTTGATGCGCACGGCGGCTGCGATATTGACGAACTTGCCGATCGTCGCACACCAGACGGAGCCATCCTGCATGATGTAGGAATAGTCGCCGAACGTGGCCTCGCTGATGCGGCAGCGTTCGGAAACCTCGGTATAGCGCCCGAAGGTGGAATCGCTGACGGTTGCCGTCTCATGAAAATAGGGCTCGATACCCAGCTTGCGGCTCATGCGGCGATCTTTCTGGGTGAGAATTGCTGGACGTCGAGGATGCGGTCGGCGACGGCTTCGCGCACTTCTTCGTCGTGGAAGATGCCGAGAAGGGCCACACCCGCCTTCTTCTTTTCCGCGATCATGCCGACGACGACGGCGCGGTTCCTGGCGTCGAGCGAGGCTGTGGGTTCGTCGAGAAGCAGGATCGTATGCTCAGTGATGAAACCGCGCGCGATGTTGACGCGTTGCTGCTCGCCGCCGGAGAAGGTGGCGGGCGGAAGCTGCCAGAGCGTTTCCGGCAGATTGAGCCTGGCGAGCAGGGCGCCCGCCTTTTCCCGTGCCGTGACGGCGTCCTCACCGCGTGCCACCAGCGGTTCGGCAACCACGTCGATCGCCGCGACGCGCGGCACGGTGCGCAGGAACTGGCTGACATAACCGAGTGTATTGCGGCGGACGTTGAGCACCGTGCGCGGATCGGTGGAGGCGAGATCGACGATGCGTCCGTCGTGGCGGATGAGGATCTGGCCGGTGTCGACGGCATAATTGCCGTAGATCATCTTGAGCAGCGAACTCTTGCCGATGCCCGATGGGCCACCGAGCACGACGCATTCGCCCGATGCGACCGAGAAGGCCACATCGGAGACGACGGGTAGCTTGATGCCGTCGCGCAGATGCATGGTGAAGCTCTTCGAGACTTCGGAAACGACGAGGGGCGTTGCCATGATTTCTTCTTCCTTGGTTTCGCCGCGCGTCTGAAAAGACGCGCAAAGGACGCTATAACATTTTGAATTGCTGCATAATTTTGCCCTTAAATGGATTCCGATAAGGAATTATGCAGTCGCGCTCAGACTTGCAGGATCGAGGAGACGAGCAGCTGCGTATAGGGTTCGCGCGGGTCGTCGAGCACGCGGTCGGTGAGCCCGTGTTCGATGACGTAGCCGTCCTTCATCACCATCATCCGGTGCGAAAGCAGGCGGGCGACGGCGAGATCGTGGGTGACGATGATGGCCGAAAGACCGAGATCGTTGACGAGGCCGCGCACGAGATCGAGCAGGCGCGCCTGCACCGAGACGTCGAGGCCGCCGGTCGGCTCGTCCATGAAGACGAGGCGCGGACCGGTGACGAGGTTGCGGGCGATCTGCAGGCGCTGGCGCATGCCGCCGGAAAAGGCGCGCGGCTGGTCGTCGATGCGGTCGGCGTCGATCTCGACACGTTCGAGCCAGTCGATCGCCGAAGCGCGGATCTTGCCGTAGTGCCGGTCGCCGATCGCCATCAGCCGTTCGCCGACATTGGCGCCGGCCGACACCGTCATGCGCAGGCCATCGGCCGGGTTCTGGTGCACGAAGCCCCAGTCGGTGCGCATCAGGAAGCGCCGCTCGGCCTCGTTCATGCGGTAGAGATCGCGGTAGCTGCCATCGCGCATGTGATATTCGACGCTGCCGGTACTCGGCAGCAGCCGGGTGGAGAGGCAGTTGAGCAGCGTCGTCTTGCCGGAGCCGGACTCGCCGACGATGGCGAGCACTTCGCCGGGCCAGAGCTCGAAGGAGACGTCTCGGCAGCCGATGCGGCTGCCGTAGAATTTCGAAACGTCGTGAACTTTGAGAAGTGGAGTATCGCTCATTCTGCAGCCTCCCGGGCCAGCATCTCGCCGGCATGTCCGTGCGCGCGGCGGTCTTCGCAATGATCGGTGTCGGAACAGACGAACATGCGCCCGCCCTTGTCGTCGAGAACCACCTCGTCGAGATAAACATCCTCCGCACCGCAAAGGGCGCAGGGTTTGTCGAAACGCTGGATATCGAAGGGGTAATCCTCGAAATCCAGGCTGACGACGTCGGTATAGGGCGGAACCGCATAGATGCGCTTCTCGCGCCCGGCGCCGAAGAGCTGCAGCGCGTCCGACATATGCATCTTCGGATTGTCGAATTTCGGCGTCGGCGACGGGTCCATGACATAGCGGCCATGGACCTTCACCGGATAGGCGTAAGTCCGTGAGATGCGGCCGTTATGGGCGATGTCCTCGTAGAGCTTCACATGCATGAGGCCGTATTCTTCGAGCGCATGCATCTTGCGCGTTTCGGTCTCGCGCGGCTCGAGGAAGCGCAGCGGCTCGGGGATCGGCACCTGGTAGACGAGCACCTGGCCGATCCCGAGCTTTTCTTCGGGAATGCGGTGGCGCGTCTGGATGATCGTCGCATCCTTGGTATGCGTCGTCACCGCGACATTGGCGACCTTCTGGAAGAAGGCGCGGATGGAAACGGCGTTGGTCGTATCGTCGGCGCCCTGGTCGATGACCTTCAGCACGTCGTCCGGTCCGATGATCGAGGCCGTCACCTGCACGCCGCCGGTGCCCCAGCCATAGGGCATCGGCATTTCGCGCGAGGCGAAGGGCACCTGGTAACCCGGAATGGCGATCGCCTTCAGGATGGCGCGGCGGATCATCCGCTTGGTCTGTTCGTCGAGATAGGCGAAGTTGTAGCTGGCCAGATCGGTCATTCGGCGGCTTCCTTCATGTCTTCGCCACCGTTGCGGGCGGCTTCGAATTCGCGGCGCATGCGGCGGACGAGATCGAGTTCGGCCTGGAAATCCACATAATGCGGAAGCTTCAGGTGCTCGACGAAGCCCGTCGCCTGGACGTTGTCGGAGTGCGAGATAACGAATTCCTCATCCTGTGCCGGTGCGGTGATATCCTCGCCGAGCTCTTCGGCGCGAAGCGCCCGGTCGACCAGCGACATCGCCATCGCCTTGCGCTCGCTCTGGCCGAAGACCAGGCCGTAGCCGCGGGTGAATTGCGGCGGCGCCTTGGCCGAACCCTTGAACTGGTTGACCATCTGGCATTCGGTGATCTGGATCGTGCCGAGCGAGACGGCGAAACCGAGTTCCGGCACGTCGAATTCCACCTCGACGTCGCCGATGCGGATTTCACCGGTGAAGGGGTGGTTGCGGCCGTAGCCGCGCTGGGTGGAATAACCGAGCGCCAGCAGGAAGCCCTCGTCGCCGCGGGCAAGCGCCTGCAGGCGCAGATCGCGGGTCATCGGGAATTCCATCGGCTCGCGGGTCAAGTCGCCGATCTCGTGGTCTTCCGGCATGTCGCCGTCGGCCTCGATCAGGCCTTCCTCGCCGAGGATCTCGGAGACGCGCATGACGCGGCCGGTCTCGGCGGCGCGCTGAGCGGGCGTCTCGACCGCCTCGTCCGAAAGTAGCGAGGGATCGAGCAGGCGGTGGGTATAGTCGAAGGTAGGCCCAAGAAGCTGGCCGCCCGGCAGATCCTTGTAGGTCGCCGAGATGCGGCGTTCGATCGTCATATCAGCCGTGTCGAGCGGCTTCGAATAGCCGAAACGCGGCAGCGTCGTTCGGTAGGCGCGCAGCAGGAAGATCGCCTCGATCATGTCACCGCGCGATTGGCGGATGGCAAGGGCTGCGAGCGTGCGATCGAAAAGCGAGGCCTCGGCCATGACACGGTTGACGGCGAGCGCCAGCTGCGCCACGATCTGTTCGATGCCGATCGCCGGCAGCGAACGGTCGCCGCGGCGGCGGTCGGCGAGCAGGCGGTGGGCATTGGCGATGGCGGCCTCGCCACCCTTGACGGCAACATACATGAGCTCAGATCTCCGTTGCTGTGATCTTGGTGGTGCGCGGCAGGCAGAGGAAACGTCTGCCCGATGTCAGCACGATGTCGACGCCGCGCGGAAAGAGCGCACGGTTCTCAGTCCAGAGCCGCAGGAAAGTCTCCGGCAGGCCGATAGGCGTCATCTCCGCTACGCTCTGGATGCCCGGACCCATCAGCGCCAGCCTGCGGCCGCCCTCAAGTTCGGCGAGCTCGATGATGAGGGTCGTCGAGCGGTCGGGATATTCCTGCGTGCCGGATGCAAAGAGGCCGAAGGAGGAAAGTGCGGTGCCGGCCTCGGTGAAGGCAAAACGCGCCTCGGCCTTTTCGCTGGTCAACGGCGCGCCGGTGTGGAAGCCGAGCCACTCCGGCACGGCCGATTTCGCCAGTCCCTGGGAAAGCCAGACGGGTGTGTCGTGGTCGCAAAGCGTCAGCGCGATCGTGCCGGCGGCGATGCCGAGCGGTGCCGGCGGAGCGACATCGGGCTGAACAGTCTGGATCGTGCCGGGGCGGGCCATACCGTCCATCAGCATCTTGAAGACGCTTTGGGCATGGAAGACCGGCTCGGCAAAGCCGCCGGTCAAAGCTTCTGTCTTCAGGCCCATCAGTTGTCTCCCCGCACCATGGTGAAGAAATCGACGCGGGTTGCCGCCGTCTCGTCCGCCTTGCGGCGTTCGGCATCGGCGATCCGCTCAGTGATCGGCAAAAGCAGGGCCTGTTCGACGAAGTCCTTCGTCGCTTCCTCCTGCCAGAGCGCGTCGAAGATCGCCGCAAGCCTGGCCTTCTCGCGGTCGGTGCCGAGCGCCTGCGCATGGCCGACCGAACCGGAGTCGAGCCGGACCGTCGCCCGCGTCACCGTCACTTCGCCAAGATTGAAGGGAGCGCCGCCGCCGCCGATGCGTCCGCGCACCATCACCAGCCCGGTCTCCGGTCCGCGCACCTGATGAGCCACAGGCTTTTCCGGCAACGCATCGAAGACCGCCAAGAGTTCGCTGCGTTCCGCGCGCGCCAGCAGATCGGCGGCGCGTTTGCGCCCGGATGCCGTCTGTGACGCAGGGGCTTTGCTGTCCGCTGATATCATCGCCGCTTCCCTTAAAATGTCTATTGATATAGACAACCATACAAGATACATTTAGCTCTAAATCGATGTCGTGACAAGCGTGTGACATCGTGAGTGTAAATGGGTGGGCAGGGGCGGAATGGCGGGATTGAAGCAGGTGCAAAGGCAAACCGGCGTGGCGCTCTGGCGCCAGATCGCCGATCGGATTCGCGAGGCGATCAGCAGCGGCGCCTATGACGAAACGGGAATGGTGCCGCCGGAAACCATGCTGGCGCTGCAATTTGGCGTCAACCGGCATACCGTGCGCAGTGCGCTGGCGGCGCTGGCGCAGGAGGGTATCGTCCGCGCGGTACAAGGTCGCGGCACGCTGATCGAGCGCAAGGAGCGGCTGAATTTCCCGATCACGCGGCGCACGCGTTTCACCGCCGGCATCGGCGATCAGGCGCGTGAAATGCGCGGCCTTCTGCTCGATGAGGCAAAGGAGGAAGCGAGTGCCGAGATCGCCCGCTGGCTGGGCCTGAAGCAAGGAGATCAGGTGATCCGCCTGGAAACGCTGCGCCAGGCAGACAAGCGGCCGGTTTCAAGGGCGACGAGCTGGTTTCCCGCCGAACGCTTTGCCGGTATCGGTGCGGCTTACCGGACGGCGGAATCGATCACCAAGGCTTTCGCCGAACTCGGCCTGCCGGATTATGTCCGGGCGACGACCGAAGTGACGGCCGCCCATGCGAGTGCAGCCGATATGGCCGACCTCGAACTCACTCCCGGCGCGATCCTGCTGATCGCCAAGGCGATGAATACCGATCTTGAAGGTGTGCCGGTGCAATATTCGATCAGCCGCTTCGCGGCCGACCGGGTACAGTTCACCATCGAGAATTGAGCGCCTTTCCCCGCCGAAGCGGGGAAAGATCAGCTGAGATCAATGTGCGCCGGACATGTCGCCGAGCACTTCCTTGGAAGCGACGGTGGAATCCGCCTTCAGCGTGTAGACCATGGGCACGCCGGTGGCGAGATTGAGGGCGAGCACGCCTTCTTTGCTCAGCTTGTCGAGCACCATCACCAGCGAGCGCAGCGAATTGCCGTGTGCGGCAACCAGCACCTTTTCGCCTCTGAGGACGCGCGGCAGGATTTCGGTGAGGTAGTAGGGCCAGACGCGGGCGCCGGTGTCGCGCAGGCTTTCACCGCCGGGAGGCGGCACGTCATAGGAACGGCGCCAGATATGCACCTGTTCCTCGCCCCACTTGGCGCGTGCATCATCCTTGTTGAGGCCGGAGAGGTCGCCGTAGTCGCGCTCGTTCAGCGCCTGGTCTCGGATCGTCTGGAGATCGGGCTGGCCGACCTTGTCGAGGATGAGCTTCAGCGTGTGCTGCGCGCGCACCAGCACCGAGGTATAGGCGACGTCGAATTTAATCCCGTATTCGGCGAGCGCAGCCCCGCCTGCATTAGCTTCCTGGACGCCGAGCTCGGTCAGATCGGGATCCTTCCAGCCGGTGAAGAGATTCTTCAGGTTCCAGTCACTCTGGCCGTGGCGAACGAGGACGAGGGTACCGCTCATGAATATGCCTCCGTAGTATCGTTATGAGGAAGAAAGCCCGAGCACGTCGAGCATGGAATAGAGACCCGGCTTCTTGTCGCGTGCCCAAAGGGCCGCCTTGATGGCGCCACGCGCGAAGATAGAGCGGTCGGCCGCACTGTGCGATAGGGTGACGATTTCACCTTCGCCGGCAAAAAGCACGGAATGCTCGCCGATGACGGAGCCGCCGCGCAGCGTCGCAAAGCCGATCGTGCCCGCTTCACGGGCGCCGGTATGGCCGTCGCGCACCCGGACCGACTTCGCGGCCAGATCGATGCTGCGCCCCTTTGCCGCGGCCTCGCCGAACAGAAGGGCGGTGCCGGAAGGCGCATCCACCTTGTGCTTGTGGTGCATTTCCAGGATCTCGATATCCCAGTCATCAGGATCGAGCGCACGCGCTGCCTGCTCTGCGAGCACGCTGAGCAGATTGACCCCGAGGCTCATATTGCCCGACTTGACGATGCGGGCATGGCGGGCCGCTGCGGCGATCTTGGCATTGTCGTCGGGTAAACAGCCCGTCGTGCCAATGACATGGACGATGCGGGCCTGCGCGGCGAGGCCTGAGAATTCTACTGTTGCAGCGGGCGAGGTGAAGTCGAGCACGCCTTCGGCATCGAGAAAGGCATTGAGCGGATCGTCGCCGATGATGACGCCGGTCGGGCCGAGACCGGCGATCTCGCCGGCATCCTTGCCGACGAAGGGCGAGCCGGCACGCTCGACCGCGGCATGTAGCGTGACACGTTCGATGGAATGGATGAGCCGGATCAGCGTCTGCCCCATGCGTCCGGCTGCGCCAACTACCACCAGTTTCATCGCAGCATCGCTCATGTCAGTCTCGCCAGGTCAGTTTGAATCGGAGGCCGAAGGCCTCTGCAGATTGTTGAGGCGAGCGTAAAGACCGTCGCTGACCTTCGCAAGCGTCTCGTGATTGCCTTCCTCGACGACGCGGCCCTGCTGCATGACGACGATCTTGTCGGCGCGCACCACGGTCGAAAGCCGGTGGGCGATGACGACGACGGTGCGTCCGCTCATCGCTTCGTCGAGCGCCTTCTGCACGGCTGCTTCGGATTCGGTGTCGAGGGCCGAGGTCGCCTCGTCGAGAAGCAGGATCGGCGCATTGCGCACCAGGGCGCGTGCGATCGACAGCCGCTGGCGCTGGCCGCCGGAAAGCGTCACGCCGTTTTCGCCGACCGCCGTCTCGTAACCCTGCGGCTGTGCTGAGATGAAGTCATGCGCATAGGCAAGCCGCGCCGCTTCTTCCACCTCGGCATCGGTCGCTTCCGGCCGGCCATAGCGGATATTGTCGCGGATCGTGCCCTCGAACAGGTAGGGCTGCTGCGAGACATAGGCGAGCTGCTGGCGCAGCGACTTCTTGGTGATGTGGGCGATGTCCTGCCCGTCGATGAGGATCTCGCCCTCGCGCGGATCGTAGAAGCGCGGAATGAGGCTGATGACGGTGGATTTGCCGGCGCCGGAGGGACCGACAAGTGCGGTGGTCGCACCGCCCTCGGCGATGAAACTGACGCCGCTGAGCACGCTCTCATTGCCGTAGGCGAAGGACACATTGCGGAATTCGATCCTTGCCTGCGTCACCGTCAGCGGCCGGGCATCCGGCAGGTCGCGCTGGCGCGGTTCCATGTCGAGCAATTCATAGATCATCCGCGCATTGACGACGGCGCGCTCCATCTGCACCTGCAGGCGGGCAAGCCGGCGGGCCGGATCATAGGCAAGCAGCAGCGCCGTGACGAAGGAGAAGAAGGCGCCTGGCGGCACATTGTTATAGATCGAGCGGTAGGCGGCATAGGCAAGCACGCTGGCGACGGCAAAGCCCGCGAAACTTTCCGTCAGAGGAGAAGTGCGTTCGGAAAGCCGGGCAATCCGGTTCGCCCGGCTTTCGGCGCCCTTGATGAGTTTGTTGACCTTGCCTTCCAGTTCTTCTTCCATCGTGAAGGCTTTCACGATGGCGATACCCTGGATCGTTTCCTGCATGGCGCCGAGAACGTGGCTGTTCAGATGCACGGCCTCGCGCGTCGCCGAGCGCAGCCGCTTGGAAACATAACGCAGCGCATAAAGCAGCGGCGGGGCCATGATGAACACGGCAAGGCTGAGCAGCGGATCCTGGAGGATCATCACGGCGAGCAGCGAAACGAAGGTCAGCAGGTCGCGCACTGTCGAGGTGATCGTCAGGTTGAGCACGTCGCGGATGCCGCTGACGTTCTGGCTCACCTGCGCGGCGATATGGGCAGAGCGCGCCTCGCTGAAGAAGCCGACCGAAAGCGTCATCAGATGCGCATAGAGCCGGCGCTGGTAGCGGGCGACGATATCGTTGCCGACCTTGGACAGCGCCACCGCCTGACCGTAGCTCGCAAAACCGCGCAGCACGAAGGCGATGAAGATCGAAAGACAGATGATCCAGACGACGTCGGCGCGCCGATTGGCGAAGGCCTCGTCGATGATCGCTCGCATGATCCAGGCGGTGAACGCCGTCGAAAGCGCCACCACGATGAGGCAGGCGATCGCAAAGACATAGCCCCACAGATGGTCGCGGCCGTTTTCAGCGATGATGCGCTTCAGGATGCCGGTTACGGTATCGCTGCTGACGCTCTGCGTTCTGCTTTCCGCCGCTTCCAAAAATGAGGTTTCCTGTCTCGGACCAAGCGCCCCGCGAAGGCGACGCGCACATTTGCCGGGGTCTATAAAGAGTTGGGAGCGGTTTGGCTAGAGCGCCGCGCGCCCGGATAGGACGCGCCAAGGACGCTCTATTTGCTTTGCGTGCCGGGCCTAACGGCGCCAGCGGCGGCCCTCGGTCGAGACGCCGAAATTCGCCGGCATGCGCGCATAGGAGGAAAGCCCAGCGAGCGCTGCCAGCGGATGCGTCACCACATAGGTCGGGATGGTGCGAAGCAGCGCCGTATGCGGTGCCTTGTCCTCGAAGGCGATGCGGAATTCCGGTCTCTTTAGCGCCGGGATGATCTTCTGCGAGATGCCGCCGGAGAGATAGACTCCGCCGCGCGCCATGAACACCATCGCCATGTCGCCCGCCACGCGGCCGAGATAGGTGGCAAACAGCGAGACAGTCTCGATGGCCGCCTTGTCGCTGCCGGCAAGCGCGTGCGAGGTGATGTCGGCCGGATCCTTCATCGTCGGCTGGATGCCGTCGACAATGCAGATGGCATGGTAGAGGTTGACGAGGCCGCGGCCGCAGAGGATCTGCTCGGCCGAAACGCGGCCTTCGATCGTCTCGATATGCGGGAAGATGTCATAGTCGCGCTTACTGCGCGGTCCGAGATCGACATGGCCGCCTTCGCCGGGAACCGGGATCCAGCTGTGCTGGGCATGCACGAGCCCGCCGACGCCGAGGCCGGTGCCGGGTCCGAGCACGACGCGGGAGGCGATCATGTCGCCGGTGGCGTCGCCGATGCGCTCGCGGTTTTCATCCGAAAGCGCGGCGATCGCCAGCGCCTGCGCCTCGAAATCGTTGACGACGAGCACATCCTCTATGCCGAGGCCCTCGATCATCGTCTTCGGCCGCACCACCCAGTCGCAATTGGTCAGCGGGATCTCGTCGTCGCTGATCGGGCCGGCGACGGCGAGGATCGCCGAGCGCGGCTGCACGGCGGTCTTGTCGAGAACGCCTTGCTGGATCGCTTCGTCGATCGTGGCGAAATCCGCCGTGCGCACGTTCGGAAACTGCTTCGGCTCGGCATAGGCATCGCTCAGGACGGAGAAGCGGGCATTCGTGCCGCCGATATCGCCGATCAGGATCGGGAAAGGCATCGGAGCGGTGCTGTTGTTCAGTTTTGGCATGGCCGGTTCCGTGCTGATCAGGCTTCGAGTGTGGGAAGAAGTTTTATAGCGGTCGCGTGGTTGAGCGCCATCGGAATATCATAGACGATCGCCAGCCGCATCAGCGCCTTCACGTCGACATCGTGCGGCATCGGCGTCAAAGGGTCGACGAAGAAGATCAGGGCGTCGACCTCGCCGGTCGAAATCAAGGCGCCGATCTGCTGGTCGCCGCCGTGCGGCCCGCTTTTCAGCCTGGTGACGTTGAGGTCGGGGGCAGCGTCGAGCACGCGCCCGCCGGTGGTGCCGGTGGCGACGATCTTCCAACGGGAGAGAACGTCCCTGTGGGCGCGGGCGAAATCCGCCATATCGTCTTTCTTCTGGTCATGCGCAATCAATGCAAGGCATTTGCCGCCGGCCATCAACCTCTCCGCCCGAACAATTCAATCGATTTGACCGCTTTATACCAAGAATTTCCGATTTGAAAGACAGCGCATTCGGGGTCTCCGTCCCCGGGTTTGGTCTGAAGGCGCGGTCCCATGACCTCGATCATTGTATCGCCGGCTTGTCGTTCGGAACCGGGCCGACATCGGGCAGAGCGCCATCGGCGTCGGCGGCAGGCGCTGCGGCCGGCGCGGCGGTGAGTGCGCTGGCGGCGGAAGGTCCGCCATAGGTGGCGGCCTGCATCGAGGCGGCGGAAGTAGCATCGAGCACGGCGGCGCAGGCCTTGGGCAGGTCGGAGACCATCATCTCGCGCGGCGGCTGCGGCGGCTTGGCGCCGGGCTTCGGCGGTTTCGGCGGTGCCCAGGGCGCCGGCGTGAACCACCAGGCGAGTGACTTGTCGCAGCCGTCGCCGGCAACGACCGGGGCCTGCGGCGTGCATCCCTTGGCTCCTGGCGGGCACTTGATGCGGATGTGGAAATGCGAGTCATGGCCATATTCCGGCCGGAGCTTGCCAAGATTGGTGCGGTCGCCGGTCCACGTATCGCACATCTTCTTCTTGATCGCCGGATTGACGAAGATACGCTCCACCTCGGGATAGCTTGCCGCCAGCATCAGCAGCCGCGCGTGCGACTGCGTCCACACCTTGGGGTCGACGGTCAGGAACTTGCCCTTCTGCAGCATGGTGGTGAAGGGCAGATCCTGGCGCTCCTCGGCCGTCATGCGGCGCGTGGGCATCGGCGTAAACCAGATGTCGGCATCAAGACCGATCTGGTGCGAGGCATGGCCGTTCAGCATCGGCCCACCACGCGGCTGCGCAATGTCGCCGACGAGAATGCCCGGCCAGCCGGCATATTTGACCC
Source organism: Rhizobium sp. CB2179 (assembly GCF_057653455.1). Lineage (NCBI taxonomy): Bacteria > Pseudomonadati > Pseudomonadota > Alphaproteobacteria > Hyphomicrobiales > Rhizobiaceae > Rhizobium > Rhizobium sp. CB2179. The sequence continues at coordinate 4,722,648 of NZ_CM172781.1, forward strand.
CGTCCTCAGAAAGACGTTCGAGCAGCGCGATCATCGCCGGATTGCCCCAGCGGCGATTGCGCGAAAGTCGCATCGCCTGCCAGGTCGGCCCATCGGTCGGCAGCGCCACCGCACCCGTCATGCAGCCCTTTGCGTAAAAACCGATCGGCTGTGCCGGTCCCTGCGTCGGCAGGCCGACGGCGCCGAATTGCCCCTTGGCGCTGCCCGGGCTCGGCGTCTTCTGCTGGGCGCCGACGTCGTCGGCGGCAAGGCTTGCGCCGATTGCGCCGGCAAGCGTCAGTTTGCCGAATGTCCTGAAAGCCTGAGCGAAGCCGAAAGCCATACTGTTCCCTTGAACCGCTGCCGAAGTGATTTGCGATCGAACCTATCGTGAAAAGCAATTTAGGTGAATCGATGTTTTGGCTGGCGGTGCGGGCAAGCGGTGGTGGCGGATTGCCGCATCGTCGGTGCCGCCGCCTACGATCCCTCGTCGACGAGTTGCGCCGCATGTTGCGAAGGCGGCTCGCAGAGGCGACGCCGTGAAAGGTCCCGATGGCTCAAAATTGCGCGCGCCCGGCAAAAGCCAAACTCTCTCCTGTTTTTCGCCGGTATTTTTCGTATTGTCGAACCCATCAATAATCAGGGGAAAGCGTGAATGGCGGCTCTGTGGTCGAAGATCGGTTTGTTTCTATCGCTTGCGGGTGCTCTGGCGCCAATGTCGGCAACGGGTCAGGACCAGCCCTTTCAGATCGGAAGCTCGGTCATCAGCGAGATGAAGTACAAGCCGGGTTTTGCGCATTTCGACCACGTCAATCCCGATGCACCAAAAGGCGGAGACCTGCGCCTCTCCGCAAGCGGCGCCTTCGACACCTTCAACCCGCTGCTTGCCAAAGGCCAGGCGGCAGTGGGCCTGACGCTCGTTTACGACACGTTGATGAAGCCCGCCGACGACGAGCTGCTCGTCTCCTACGGTCTGCTTGCCGAGGGATTGTCTTTTCCCGCGGACGTCTCGAGCGCGACCTTCCGCCTGCGCAAGGAAGCAAAATGGGCGGATGGTCAGCCGGTCACGCCGGAAGACGTAATCTTCAGTCTGGACAAGACCAAGGAATTAAATCCCCTCGCCTCGAACTATTACCACCACGTTGTCAAAGCGGAAAAGACCGGCGAGCGTGACGTCACCTTCACCTTCGATGAGAAGAACAACCGCGAACTGCCGAATATTCTCGGCCAGTTGATGGTCGTGCCGAAGCATTGGTGGGAAGCGCCCGGACCGGATGGCAAGCCGCGCGACATCTCTAAAACGACGCTGGAGCCCGTGATGGGTTCGGGGCCGTACAAGATCGCTTCCTTCTCGCCTGGCGCAACGATCCGTTATGAATTGCGTGACGACTATTGGGGCAAGGACCTCAATGTGAATGTCGGCCAGAACAATTTCCGCAACGTCAACTACACCTATTTCGGTGATCGGGATGTCGAGTTCGAGGCCTTTCGCGCTGGCAACAGCGACTACTGGCAGGAAACCACGGCTGCCCGCTGGGCGACGGGATATGATTTTCCCGCGGTGAAGGAAGGACGTGTCAAAAAAGAGGAGGTTGCAAACCCCCTGCGCGCCACCGGCATCATGCAAGCTCTCGTGCCCAACATGCGACGTGACCTCTTCAAGGACATCAGGGTCCGCGAGGCGCTGAACTACGGTCTGGATTTTGAGGAGCTGAACCGCACCGTTGCCTTTAATAGTTACAAACGCATCGACAGCTATTTCTGGAATACCGAACTCGCCTCCTCCGGCCTGCCGCAGGGTAAAGAACTGGAAATTCTGCAGGGCATGAAGGATAAGGTTCCGCCCGAAGTCTTCACCACGCCCTATACCAATCCCGTCGGCGGCGATCCGCAAAAGAGCCGCGACAACCTCCGCAAGGCGATTGCGCTTTTCAAAGAAGCCGGCTGGGAGCTCAAGGGCAATCGCATGGTCAATACCAAGACTGGCCAGCCGATGAGTTTCGAGATCCTGTTGTCTAGCCCCATGCTGGAGCGCTGGGCGGTGCCCTATGCCAACAATCTCAGGAAAATCGGCATCGATGCGCGGATCCGGACAGTCGATGCGTCGCAATCTGTCAATCGTGAACGCAGCTTCGACTACGATATGATCTGGAATGTCTGGGCGGAGACCATGAATCCGGGCAACGAACAAGCCGACTATTGGGGATCCGGTTCGGTCAATCAGCAGGGTTCCCGCAATTATGCCGGCATTGCCAACCAAGCCGTTGATGAGCTCATTCGCATGATTATCTTCGCGCCGAACCGCGGCGAGCAGATCGCAGCAATCAAGGCCATGGATCGGGTCTTGCTTGCAAATCACTACGTCATCCCGCTGTTCTACCGCGATACCTATAACATCGCCTATTGGAACACGGTCACGCATCCGGCCGAGTTTCCGGCCTACAGCCTTGGCTTCCCCGATGCCTGGTGGTCGACCTCGGCAAAATGAGCGGGCTTGCAATGCAGGGGCCCTCGGCTCCAAATGGCACGAGCGAATCACGACAAGCCGGCAGGGCCGGCAAGGGAAGGCTGACGGATTGAGCGGCATGAGACTGGACGGCAGGCAGACAGGAAAAACATTGCCGGAGGCTGAAGGCTGATGGGCGCCTATATCCTTCGCCGCCTGCTTCTGATGATCCCGACCATCGTCGGCATCATGGCGATTTCCTTCATCGTCATCCAGTTCGCGCCCGGCGGCCCCGTCGAGCAGGTGATCGCCCAATTGACCGGTCAGGCCGACAGTGCCGACCAGCGCCTGTCTGGCGGTGGCGATCTTCTCAGCGGCGGCGGCAGCGATGAAGGCTCGAAATATCGCGGTGCCCAGGGGCTCGACCCGGAACTGATCGCCAAGCTCGAAAAGCAGTTCGGCTTCGACAAGCCGCCGCTGACCCGTTTTGGCGAGATGATGTGGAATTACATCCGCTTCGATTTCGGCGAGAGTTTCTTCCGCAACACCTCCGTGCTCGAACTCGTTAAAGAAAAGCTGCCGGTGTCGATCTCGCTCGGCATCTGGATCCTGATCTTCTCCTATGCCATTTCCATCCCGCTCGGCATCCGCAAGGCGGTCAAGGACGGATCGACCTTCGACGTCTGGACGTCAGGCGTCATCGTCGTCGGCTATGCCGTCCCGAGCTTCCTGTTCGGCATTCTCCTGATCGTGCTCTTCGCCGGCGGCTCGTTCTACGACTGGTTTCCGTTGCGTGGCCTGGTCTCCGACAATTTCGACCAGCTTACCTGGTGGCAGAAGCCGCTCGACTATTTCTGGCACCTCACTCTGCCGCTGATCTCGCTTTCCCTGTCCGCCTTTGCGACGACGACGCTTTTGACCAAGAATTCCTTCATCGAGGAGATCAAGAAGCAATATGTCGTCACCGCCCGCGCCAAGGGCCTGAACCAGCGGCAGGTGCTCTATGGCCATGTCTTCCGTAACGCCATGCTGATCATCATTGCCGGTTTTCCCGGCGCCTTCATTTCCGCTTTCTTCACCGGCTCGCTGCTGATCGAAAACATCTTCTCGCTCGATGGCCTCGGCCGTCTCGGCTATCTCTCGGTCATCAACCGGGATTATCCGATCGTCTTCGCCACGCTCTACATCTTCTCGCTGCTCGGCCTCGTTGTCAGCCTGGTTTCCGACCTGATCTACACCTGGATCGATCCGCGCATCGATTTCGAGCGGAGGGATGTCTGATGGACGCCGCCGCAAATCCCGCTGTCACGACGCCCGTCAAGCCGCCGCGCAAAGGCCTGCTCTCGCCGACCAACATTCGCCGCTGGCAGAATTTCCGCGCGAACGGCCGCGGTTACTGGGCGCTGTGGCTGTTCATGGTCTTGTTTATCCTCAGCCTGTTTGCCGAGTTCCTCGCCAACGACCGGCCGATCATCGCTTCCTACAAGGGCGAGATCCTGTTCCCTGTCCTCGTCGATTATCCCGAGGAGAAGTTCGGCGGCTTCCTGGCCGAAACCGACTACCGTTCCTCGGTCATAACGGACGAGATCAATGCCAATGGCTGGATGATCTGGCCGCCGATCCGCTATTCCTACCGCTCGGTCAATTCCAACATTCCGCATTCGGCCCCCACCGCTCCCTTCTGGCTGATGACGAAGGAGGAGCGTTGCGCCGGTTATCCGCAAGGGGTGAACGATCCGGATTGCACCCTCGGCAATCTCAACTGGCTCGGCACTGACGACCAGGCGCGAGACGTGCTGGCGCGCGTTATCTACGGCTTTCGCATATCGGTGCTCTTCGGCCTGGTGCTGACCATCTGCTCGGCGGTCATCGGCGTGACGGCCGGTGCGGTGCAAGGCTATTTCGGCGGCTGGACAGATCTGCTGTTGCAGCGCTTCATCGAGATCTGGTCGTCGATGCCGGTGCTCTACATCCTGCTGATCATCGCCGCACTCCTGCCGCCCGGCTTCTTCGTGCTGCTCGGCATCATGCTGCTGTTCTCCTGGGTCGGTTTCGTCGGCATCGTGCGCGCCGAATTCCTGCGCGCCCGCAATTTCGAATATGTCCGCGCCGCCCGCGCGCTCGGCGTCAACAATCGCACCATCATGTGGCGGCACCTGCTGCCGAACGCCATGGTCGCGACGCTGACCTTCCTGCCCTTCATCCTCTCCGGCTCGATCACGACGCTGACCTCGCTCGATTTCCTCGGCTTCGGCATGCCGCCGGGCTCCCCCTCGCTCGGCGAGATGATCGCCCAGGGCAAGACCAATCTGCAGGCGCCGTGGCTCGGGCTGACGGCCTTCTTTGCCATGTCGATCATGCTTTCCCTGCTGATCTTCATCGGCGAAGCCGTGCGCGATGCCTTCGATCCGAGGAAGACGTTTCAATGAGTGACATGACAGAACCGCTGCTTTCCGTCCGCGATCTCTCGGTTGCCTTTCATCAGGGCGGCGAGACCTCGCTCGCCGTCGATCACATCTCCTTCGATATCGCCAAAGGCGAGGTCGTGGCGCTCGTCGGCGAATCCGGCTCCGGCAAGTCGGTCTCGGCCAACTCGATCCTGCGACTTTTGCCTTATCCCTCGGCAAGCCATCCCTCCGGCGAAATCCTCTTCAAGGGTAAGGACCTCTTGAAGGCGTCGGAGCGGGAACTGCGGGAAGTGCGCGGCAACGACATCACCATGATCTTCCAGGAGCCGATGACCTCGCTCAATCCGCTTCATACGATCGAGAAGCAGATCGCCGAGATCCTCGCCCTGCATCAGGGCCTTACCGGTCAGCCGGCGCGTGAGCGCGTGCTGGAATTGCTGAACCAGGTCGGCATCCGCGAGCCGGAGAGGCGGTTGAAGGCCTATCCGCATGAACTGTCAGGCGGCCAGCGCCAGCGCGTCATGATCGCCATGGCGCTCGCCAACCGGCCGGAATTGCTGATCGCCGACGAGCCGACCACCGCCCTCGACGTCACCGTGCAGGCGCAGATCCTCGAATTGCTCCGGCAGTTAAAAGCCGTCCACGGCATGTCGATGCTGTTCATCACTCATGATCTCGGCATCGTCCGCAAATTCGCTGATCGCGTCTGCGTCATGACCAAGGGCAGGATCGTCGAAACCGGCACCGTCGAGGACGTCTTCGCCAATCCGAAGCATGAATATACCCGGCATCTCCTTGCCTCCGAACCGCGCGGCGAGCCGCCGCAGGCCGATCCGTCGAAACCAATGGTGATGGAAGGTTCGGATATCCGTGTCTGGTTCCCGATCAAATCAGGGCTGATGCGCCGCGTCGTCGATCACGTCAAGGCGGTCGACGGCATCGATCTTTCGCTGCGCGCCGGCCAGACGCTCGGCGTCGTCGGCGAGTCCGGCTCCGGTAAGACCACGCTCGGCCTGGCGCTCACCCGGCTGATTTCCTCGCAAGGGCGGATCGCCTTTGTCGGAAAGGACATAGCCGGCTATTCGTTCAGTGAGATGCGGCCGCTGCGCAACCAGCTGCAGGTCGTCTTCCAGGATCCCTATGGATCGCTCAGCCCGCGCATGTCGGTCGGCGATATCGTCGCCGAAGGGCTGAAGGTGCATGAGCGGTCGCTGACCGCAGAAGAACGCGACCAGCGCGTCTGCTGGGCGCTGGAGGAGGTGGGCCTCGATCCGCTGACCCGCTGGCGTTATCCGCACGAATTCTCGGGCGGCCAGCGCCAGCGCATCGCCATCGCCCGCGCGATGGTGCTGAAGCCGCGCTTCGTCATGCTCGACGAGCCGACCTCCGCGCTCGACATGAGCGTGCAGGCGCAGGTGGTCGATTTGCTGCGCGATCTGCAGAAGAAGCACGATCTCGCCTATCTCTTCATCAGCCACGACCTGAAGGTGGTGAAGGCGCTCGCGAATGACGTCATTGTCATGCGGTTCGGCAAGGTGGTGGAGCAGGGCCCGTCAGCGGAAATCTTCCGCGCGCCGAAGGATGATTACACCAGGGCGCTGATGGCCGCCGCTTTCAACATCGAGGCGGTGCCGACGCCCGCCGTGCAGCAGTAAAGAAGATCATGTCCGCCCGTCCCCCCGTTCTCGTCGATATCAAGTTCAATCCCGAAGGCGTCGCCCGGGTGCTGAAAACGGCCTTTGCCGACCGCGGCAGCATCAATCTCGCCGATCCGGCCAATCGGGTCCGCGATCTCCAAGCAGTCGAATACGCGCTTCTCTGGAAGCCGGATGCCGACCTTTTCGCGCGGGCGCCGAACCTGAAAGTGATCTTTTCGGGTGGCGCCGGCGTCGACCATATCATCGGCATGGCCGGCCTGCCCGAGATCCCGATCGTCCGCTTCGTCGACCGCAGCTTGACGACGCGCATGAGCGAATGGGTGGTCATGCAATGCCTGATGCATCTGCGCGGGCAATACGCCCATGACAACCACCAACGGCAACGTGAATGGGCCAAGCTGATCGCGCCGGAGGCGGCTGAGGTGACGGTCGGCGTCATGGGTCTCGGCATTCTCGGGCAGGATGCGGTCGCCAAGCTGAGAGTGATTGGTTTTAACGTCATCGGCTGGTCGCGCAGCCGCAAACAGATCGACGGCGTCGAAACCTTCGACGCCAGCGAATTGGACAGCTTTCTCGCCAGCACCGACATCCTCGTCGGCCTGCTGCCGCTGACGCCTGACACATCAGGCTTCTATGACGCCCGGCTGTTTGCGAAGCTGCGCCGCAACGGTGCGCTCGGGCAGCCGGTCTTCATCAATGCCGGCCGCGGCAAGAGCCAAGTCGAGGCCGATATCGCCTCCGCCATCCGTGACGGCACCCTCGGCGGCGCTTCGCTCGATGTCTTCGAGGCGGAGCCGCTTGCATCAGACAACCCATTGTGGGACTTGCAGAACGTCTTCCTCACGCCGCACGACGCGGCCGTCTCCGAAGAAAACGCGCTGTTCCGTCATGTCGAGACGCAGATCGCCCGTTTCGAGCGTGGCGAGCCGCTGCAATTCATGGTCGACCGCGCCGCCGGCTATTGAGCTTTCGGAACCTTCCAGACAGTCACCCGTTTCCTTTGCGGAAATTCTTGCGGCCGGCGAGGCCGGTTAAGACAGCGGAAGGAGACGATGATGGCGCATCAGACGGAAACACGCTGGGAAAAGTCCGACGGCAAGCCTCACAAGGAAGAGCTGATCCCGCCCGTGAAGGCAAGGCAGGGACGCACGGGCTATCGCATCCTGACGGTGCTAATCGTCGCGCTGGTGCTTGCTTTCGTGGTGTGGATACCGGTCGAGATTTGGGGTAAGCGCGAGGCGAACGAGGTGGCGCCGCAGCAGCCAGGCCAGCAGCTTCAGTCGCAGCAGCCCGCTCCGGCCCCCGCGCCGGCGCTACAGAACGGCACTGCCGTTCCAACCGAAACGCCGAACACCACGCCGGCCGCTCCGAATGTGGCGCCCGCAGCTCCGGCCCAATAATCGTCGCCAAAACTATATTCACGCCCCGCCGCCATACTGCGGCGGGGCGTTTATTGTTTTGTCTGGACTTTGTCCGTCGATTTTTCGATAAGAAGGCGCACGAGCCGGTTTCGTGCGCCGGCCCGGAACTTGGTAATGCCCGGGAATTTGGCAGCACCTGACCGGAGTGGACAGGGGCAGGAATTTCATGGCCAGGACCGATATCGCAAGACGCGTCTACAATCACGCCTGGAAACTCGATCCGATCATCCGCAGCTTGATCGATACCGATTTCTACAAGCTCCTGATGCTGCAGATGATCTGGAAGCTTTATCCTGATGTGAACGCATCCTTCACCCTGATTAACCGCACCAAACGGGTGCGTCTCGCCGATGAGCTCGATGAAGGCGAATTGCGCGAGCAGCTCGATCATGCCCGCACGCTGAGGCTCTCCAAGAAGGAGATGATCTGGCTTGCGGGTAACAGCTTCTACGGCCGCGCCCAGATCTTCGAGCCGGAATTCCTTGCCTGGCTTTCCAACTTCCAGCTGCCCGAATACGAGCTGTCGAAGAAGGACGGGCAATATGTGCTGGATTTCCACGGATCGTGGAAGGAAACCACCATGTGGGAAATCCCGGCGCTCGCCATCGTCAACGAGCTGCGGTCGCGCTCGGCGATGAAGGCGCTCGGTCCCTTCACCCTCGATGTGCTCTATGCCCGCGCCAAGGCGAAGATGTGGTCGAAGGTCGAACGGCTGAAGGAATTGCCGGGCCTGCGCATCTCCGATTTCGGCACCCGCCGCCGCCACAGTTTCCTCTGGCAGCGCTGGTGCGTCGAGGCACTGAAGGAAGGCATCGGCCCGGCCTTTGCCGGTACCAGCAACGTGTTGCTGGCGATGGATTCCGATCTCGAGGCCGTCGGCACCAATGCACACGAGCTGCCGATGGTGGCCGCCGCCCTTGCCGAAACCGATGAACAGTTGCGCAACGCGCCCTACAAGATCCTGCGTGACTGGAACAAACTCTATGGCGGCAACCTTCTGATCGTCCTGCCGGACGCCTTCGGCACCGCCGCCTTCCTGCGCGATGCGCCGGAATGGGTCGCCGACTGGACCGGCTTCCGCCCGGACAGTGCCCCGCCGATCGAAGGCGGCGAAAAGATTATCGACTGGTGGAAGAAGATGGGTCGGCATCCGCGCCAGAAGCTGCTGATCTTCTCCGACGGCCTCGATGTCGATGCCATCATCGATACCTACCGGCATTTCGAAGGCCGCGTGCGCATGAGCTTCGGCTGGGGCACGAACCTGACCAACGATTTTTCCGGCTGCGCGCCGATCGAGATCTCCGGCCTCAACCCAATCTCCGTCGTCTGCAAGGTCAGCGACGCCAACGGCCGTCCGGCGGTGAAGCTCTCCGACAACCCGCAGAAGGCGACCGGCGACCCGGCCGAGGTCGAACGCTACCTGAAATTCTTCGGCGCCGAGGACAGGATCGATCAGACCGTTCTGGTGTAGGTCTGGGCCAATGTGCCGCCATCGCGGGGCATACTGATGTGCCCCGCCATCGCATCCTCGATCGACCAACCGAAGCGCCAGGCGTCGAACATCGAGTACCATTCCTGAAAATCGGTGATCGGCAGGATATCCGGCTTCGACATCGGATTGTCGGCCAGACTGCGGCCACGCGCACGATCCCGTGCGCCACGCTCCTGCATCTCAAGCAGATTCTCGAACATCATTACCCCCGTCTTTATCCCGATTTATGCAATCATGCTAATAAAGCATTGTCGAGTCCGGATGCGACAATTCGGGTTTTTCACAGGATTAGCCCCAATTCGCTAGTTGAGGGGATGATGAGGTCGCAGCCGTTCCGGGTCATTTCATCAGACAAGCAGAGCATAGCGGCGTCCGAGAACCGCTCATGCGCTTCGCCATCACGCACAACGAGCACCCGTGACCGGGAGGCTCGACTTCCTGGCTGGGGTCCGCCGCCGAGCCTCCCGGCTGGCCGACCTTGAACCGGCCGGCAGCGCCGACAGGTTGCCGCTTTCCGGCAGGGGCGATCCAACCCAGATGATATCGAGGGCTAACAGCCGGTTAATATCCACCGGCCTTGTTCCGATCTCGTACTATGCTATCCGCTCGGATTTTTCAGGCTGCCAATCTGCGAAACCGGGTTCTGATCCGGTCGAGATAATAATGGCCGGGAGACGGCGCCACCGTCATCGCGTGCACTTCCGAGGAGGGAACACCTGCAAATAGACGTTCCTCGCCATTCTTGAAACAAATCCTGAGCCGTCCGTCTTCGTGGCTGAAATAGACGGATTTGATGATCTTCGACTGTACCGAAAGTTCTTCCACCTGTTTTACCTCTGTTTTTGATTTTGGCAGAGGATAAACCCAAACGTGCAAAGACGCGGTGAAGCCGCATGGTAAAAAAATCAGGAATCTTTCGACGCTTTGAACCTCGCCGCGCCGCCGGAGCGACGGGTTCGATGAGCCTCGGTTCGCACGCTTGCGAGCAGGCAGTTCGTTTCCACGTCTTGACACGTCCGGCACAGGCAAAGGCCTGTTTGAGCCATTTGATCGTGAACTCGAAAACAAGATCAAGCCCGATCAGATTTTGCCAATCCGGCGGAAAACGCCGTCAACAAGGCCTTTCCCTGGACCCAGTCCTCAAGGCCGCTTTGCCCGTTGATATGGCCGAAAGGACCGATCGCGACAAGGCCGCTGTCCCACAGATCCGCTCGCGCATGCGCATGGTCGAGCGTGCCGAAGGGATCATCGGCGCTTGCGATGATCAGAGTGGGGAAGCGCATCTTTTGCGATGGCGCGTCTGCGAAGCCGGCCGCCTCCGCAGGGAATGACGCTGACTGCGGATCCGGGACCGCCACAAGAAACGCTCCGGCAACGGCAAGCGAAGAAACCTGCTGCCAATGAGCGACCAGCAGACAGGCAAGGCTGTGGGCGACCAGCAGGGGAGGCGTTGCCGACGCGCCGACGGCGCGCTCCATGGCTGAAATCCAGTCCGCCAGGTCGGGTTTTTCCCAATCGGCTGGTTGAAAACGCCGCATGTCCGGGTTCGACCTTTCCCAGCGTGTTTGCCAATGAGCCTCGCCCGAACCGCCAATCCCCGGCAATATGATGATGTCCTTCATGTCTTTTCCTCTGATCATCCGTGCAGGTGAAAATGATGCATTTTCATTTGCTTCGGAATAAATGATCATCGGAAAACCGCGTCCCTCTCCGATGATTTCAAGGTGATCCCATGGCTTTTCAGGAAAACAATCGGGTACTGCTCGATCCAACCGATATTTCAATTATCGAAGCGATGCAGGAAAATGGACGCATTGCGATTTCCGAACTCGGTCGACGGGTCGGGCTCTCTCAGCCGGCAGCATCAGAACGCGTCAAGCGGCTGGAAGACCGCGGCATCATTGTCGGTTATTCCGCCCGTATCGACCCCACCGCTTTGGGAATCGGAATGATGGCGGTGCTTCGCTTGCGCACGACGCATGAGCATATCAAACCCTGTCTGAAACAGTTCGCGGAGATGCCGCAGGTCATGGAAGTATTGCGCCTCACCGGAGAGGACTGTTTTCTTTTGAAGGTGCTGGTTCCGTCGCCGGGAGAGCTGGAAACGATCGTTGACACGATCGCGCGTTTTGGAGCCGTGACGACATCTCTGGTGTTGCGCGGCGAGAATCCGAAGCCGATTGGACGCGCCCTGCTGCAGCGAGTTTGAGAATATGCGGACGACAGGCTTGTTCACTCGAAACATGCCGCCAAAAACGCTTCCGCGTCCCGCTCTCGATACGGTTTGAATCAATATTGAAAAACGAGGGATATGGCGGACAGGGTGGGATTCGAACCCACGGTACGCTTTCACGTACACACGCGTTCCAGGCGTGCGCCTTAAACCACTCGGCCACCTGTCCTTTTTTTTGGCGTTCGCGCCCGGATAGGAGCAAATCGTCGGAACGGCGCGATATATACCGATGAATCTTTGTCGATCAACCGAAATCTAACAGTTTTTTGACTTCTTGCGATAAAACTCGCCTCGGCCACTCCATTGTGCTTCACCTCATCGACGACTATGTAATTCTCTAAGGTGGAGAATGGCGCGGCCGGCCGGAATTGTCCGGCATATCGAGCGTCGGAGGAATTGATGCGTTTCCTGTTGCGTCTGGCGAGTCTTGTCGCGCTTGCGGCGGCCGTTATTGCCGGGACCATCGATTCGATCCAATCGGTTGCGGCGTCCTCCGTGGTGATGACGCCGATCTCCGATGCCTGGCAGGATGTCAGCCCGACAACGCTGACGTCGCTGCAATCCTCCCTTTCCTATTATATCCACCCGCGGTTCTACACCGTCATCTTCCAGTGGCTGATGCTCCAGCCGGCCTTTGCCGTTTTCCTGGTGATCGCGCTGCTTCTGTGGATGATCGGCTACAAGAAGCCGCCGGTGGCCGGTCGCTTCACCGCATAAAAAACGCAGTTAATCCGGTTGGCTGTCACCCCTCTGCTGCGTCGGCATTTGCCGCCGGATTGGCTAGAAAATCCGCATTCTGATGGAGAGAATGTCCAAAAATCAGCCCCGAAGAGCTGATTTTCGGCAATCGCTGCAAATCTTTACCAGCTGAAAAATTTCTGGTGAATTTTTCCGTGAGCCATGCAAGGATGCACGCAGCCAGGCCTCCGGGGGGAGGTCGGTGGTTCCGCAGACATGCCCGAAAAGGGCTTGCGGGAGGACCCCTAACGAATAGCAACAACAGGGCTGCACAATGAAAAAATCCCTTCTCACTCTCTTTGCCGTGGCTGCCATGTCGACGACGGCGCTTGCTGCCGACGTCAAGCCGGCGCTGGTTTACGGCACCGGCGGGAAGTTCGATAAGTCCTTCAACGAGGCGGCCTATAACGGCGCCGAGAAGTTCAAGGCCGAGACCGGCATTGCCTATCGCGACTTCGAGCCGACGGGCGACACCCAGGGCGAACAGGCCATCCGCAACTTCGCCAGCCGCGGTTTCAATCCGGTGGTTGCCGTTTCCTTTGCCTGGACCTCGGCCATCGAGAAGGTTGCAGCCGAATTCCCCGATACCAAGTTCATCATCGTTGACTCCGTCGTCGACAAGCCGAACGTCCGCTCGGTTGTCTACAAGGAAGAAGAAGGCTCCTACCTCGTCGGCGTTCTCGCCGGCATGGCGTCGAAGTCGGGCAAGGTCGGCTTCGTCGGCGGCATGGATATTCCGCTGATCCGCAAGTTCGAATGTGGCTACGAGCAGGGCGCACGTTCCGTCAAGGCCGATATCGAGGTCTTCCAGAACATGACCGGCACCACGGGCGCTGCCTGGAATGACCCGGTCCGCGGCGGCGAGCTCACCAAGAACCAGATCGACCAGGGCGCCGACGTCGTTTATGCGGCAGCCGGTGCCACCGGTCTCGGCGTTCTGCAGACGGCTGCCGACAACAAGAAGCTGTCGATCGGCGTCGACTCCAACCAGAACTATCTGCATCCGGGCTCGGTCCTGACCTCGATGGTCAAGCGCGTCGACCTCGCCGTCTACAATGCCTACAACGACACCAAGAACGACAAGTTCACCGGTGGCGTCCAGGCGCTTGGCGTCAAGGAAGACGGTGTCGGCGCCGCGATCGATGAGCACAACAAGTCGCTGATCACGCCGGAAATGCAGGCTGCCGTCGACAAGGCCAAGGCCGACATCATTGCGGGAACCGTCAAGGTTCACGATTACACCTCGGACAGCGCTTGCCCGAAGTGATCCGCGCCCGAATGTGATCGACGATTGAGATCGGGCGTATGGCGGAGGGGATTTTCGCCATACGCCCTTTTCTTATTTGGAGTCTGCAGTGACAGATAAGCCCGCTATCGAGCTTGTCGGCATCGACAAGAAATTCGGTGCCGTCCATGCCAACAAGGACATCAACCTTACCGTTGCCAAGGGGACGATCCACGGCATCATCGGCGAAAACGGCGCCGGCAAATCGACCTTGATGTCGATCATCTACGGTTTCTACCATGCCGACAGCGGCGAGATCCGCGTCAACGGCAATCCCGTCACCATCCGCGACAGCCAGGCGGCCATCGCCACCGGCATCGGCATGGTGCACCAGCACTTCATGCTGGTCGACAATTTCACGGTGCTCGAGAACATCATGCTTGGCGCGGAAGGCGGCATGCTACTGGCCAGGGGCGTCGCCTCGGCGCGCGCCGAGCTCAAGCGGCTGGAAACGGAATATGGCCTGGAGGTCGATCCCGATGCGCTGATCGAGGAGCTGCCGGTCGGCCTGCAGCAGCGTGTCGAGATCCTGAAAGCCATGTATCGCGGCGCCGAGATCCTGATCCTCGACGAGCCCACCGGCGTGCTGACGCCGGCGGAGGCCGATCACCTCTTCCGCATCCTCAAGGTACTGCGCGACCAGGGCAAGACGATCATCCTCATCACCCACAAACTGCGCGAGATCATGGCGATCACCGATACCGTCTCGGTCATGCGCCGCGGTGAAATGGTCGCGACCCGCAAGACGGCAGAAACAACGGTTGAGGAACTCGCCGAACTGATGGTCGGCCGCCGCGTGCTACTGCGCGTGCAGAAGGGCGAGGCCAAACCCGGATCTGCCGTGCTGTCCGTCCGCAACCTGACGGTCAAGGACAATCGTGGCGTCACCATGGTCGACAATGTCTCCTTCGACGTGCGCGCCGGTGAGATCGTCGGCATCGCCGGTGTCGCCGGTAATGGCCAGTCCGAATTGCTGGAGGCGATTGCCGGCATCCGTAAGCCGACCTCCGGCGAAATCCTTCTCGACGGCCAGACGATCGACAAGGCCGATCCGGCCCGCCTGCGTGATCTCGGCCTCGCGCATATTCCTGAGGACCGCCACCATATGGGCCTGGTGCTGAAATTCGAGGAATATGAAAATTCCGTGCTCGGCTATCATCGCCACCCGGCCTACAGCAAAGGCCCGCTGCTCGATCTCGAAGCGATCCGCAAGGATGCGATGGAGAAGATCGAGAAATACGACATCCGCCCGCCGAACCCGCGGCTGAAGACGGCGAATTTCTCCGGCGGCAACCAGCAGAAGATCGTCGTCGCCCGCGAGATCGAACGCGATCCGAAGATGCTGATCATCGGCCAGCCGACACGCGGCGTCGATATCGGCGCCATCGAATTCATCCACCGACGGATCATCGAAATGCGCGACGCGGGCAAGGCGATCCTGCTCGTCTCCGTCGAACTCGATGAAATCCGCTCCCTTTCGGACCGTATCCTTGTCATGTTTGCCGGCCACGTCGTCGGCGAGAAGACGCCCGATGCCGGTGAACAGACCCTCGGCCTGATGATGGCCGGCATTGCCGCGTGAGGCCTTTATGAGCACTGCTTCCGTTCCGCTACCAAACTGGATCAACTACGGCCTCATCCCGCTTTTGAACCTTACCGTCGCCTTCCTGATCTCCGGCTTCGTCGTCTGGCTGATCGGCGAGAGCCCGCTCGATGCGCTGTCGCTGCTGATCCAGGGCGCGCTCGGCAATGGCGAAGGCATCGGCTTCACGCTGTATTATGCGACGAGCTTCATCTTCACCGGCCTCTCCGTCGCGGTGGCGATCCATGCCGGCCTCTTCAACATCGGTTCCGAAGGCCAGGCCTATGTCGGCGGCCTCGGCTGCGCGCTGGTGGCGCTGGCGCTCGATCGCTACGTGCCATGGTATGTGACGATGCCGATCGCCGTCATCGGCGCCGGCCTGTTCGGCGCGGCCTGGGCCTTCATCCCGGCCTTCCTGCAGGCAAAACGCGGCAGCCACATCGTCATCACGACGATCATGTTCAACTATATCGGCGCAGCACTGATGGTGTACCTCCTGGTGCATGTGCTGATCGTGCCGGGCAAAATGGCGCCGGAAACCCGCACCTTCCTGGAGGGCGGCCAATTGCCGAAGCTCGGCTGGGTCATGCAGCTGTTCGGCGCCAAGCTGGGGGCTGCCCCGTTCAACGTCTCCTTCATCATTGCGCTCGTCGTCAGCTACCTCGTCTGGCTGCTCGTCTGGCGCACCAAGCTCGGTTTCGAGATGCGCACGCTGGGCGTCAGCCCGACGGCGGCGGCCTATGCCGGTATTCCCTATGCCCGCACCGTGATCATCGCCATGCTGCTCTCCGGCGCGCTCGCCGGCATGATGGCGCTCAACCCGGTCATGGGTTCGTCGGCCCGTCTGCAGGTGGAATTCGTCGGTGGTGCCGGCTTCGTCGGCATCGCCGTCTCACTGATGGGCCGCAACCACCCGCTTGGCATCATCATGGCCGCGATCCTCTTCGGCATCCTCTACCAGGGCGGCGACTGGATTTCCTTCGAAATGCCGAACATCACCCGCGAGATGATCCTCGTCATCCAGGGTCTGGTAATCCTCTTTGCCGGCGCACTGGAATACATGTTCCGACCGGCGATGGTGCGTCTCTACCAACAGTTCAAGCGCGGTTAAGGAGCGGGCGATGGATTATTATGACATCTTCATCAGCGTTCTGAGTTCGACCATCCGCTTGTCGATCCCGCTGATCTTCACCGCCCTTGCCGGTCTGTTTTCGGAGCGCGCCGGTATCTTCGATATCGGCCTGGAGGGCAAGATGCTGGGCTCGGCCTTTGCCGCCGCCTGCGTTGCCTATCTCACCGATTCGGCCTGGCTCGGCCTCGGTGCCGGCATCCTCTGCTCGGTGGCGCTGAGCCTGGTGCACGGTTTCGCCTCGATCACCAACCGCGGCAACCAGATTGTCTCAGGCGTCGCCATCAACTTCTTCATCGCCGGTATCACCATCGTGCTCGGTCAGGCCTGGTTCGGCCAGGGCGGACGCACGCCGCAGCTGGCGCCGGAGTCGCGCTTTGCGCCGATCATCCTGCCGGGCGCCGATGCCGCCCGCGACATACCGATCATCGGCCCGCTCTATGCCAATGTCATATCGGGCAACAATGTCCTCACCTACCTCGCCTTTCTCGCCGTGCCGTTTTCCTGGTGGGTGCTTTACCGCACACGCTTCGGCCTGCGGCTGCGCGCCGTCGGCGAAAATCCGGGCGCGGTCGATACGGCCGGCATCTCGGTCGCCTGGCTGCGTTACCGTGCCGTCATGTGCGCCGGCATCCTCTGCGGCTTTGCCGGCACCTATCTGGCCATCGCCCAGTCCGCAGCCTTCATCAAGGACATGTCGGCCGGCAAGGGCTATATCGCGCTCGCAGCTCTCGTCTTCGCCAAGTGGAAGCCGGTACCCGTCATGTTTGCCTGCCTACTCTTCGGCTTCCTCGATGCGCTGGCAAATTTCATGCAGGGCAAGCAGGTGCCGCTGATCGGCGAAGTGCCGGTTCAGGTTTTCCAGGCGCTGCCCTATGTCTTGACCTGCGTCCTGCTTGCCGGCTTCATCGGCGTCGCGACCCCGCCGAAAGCCGGTGGCGTGCCCTATACGAAGGAGCGTTGATATGTCTCACGATCTGTTCGAAGCCGCCCGCGGCGCCATGGCCTTTGCCCATGCGCCCTATTCGAAATTCCCGGTCGGCGCGGCGATCCGCGCCGAAGACGGCAAGGTCTATACCGGCGCCAACATCGAAAATCTCTCCTTCCCGCAAGGATGGTGCGCCGAGCCGACGGCGATCGGCGCGATGATCATGGGCGGCGCGAAGAAGATCGTCGAAATGGCGGTCATTGCCGAGAAACTGCCGCTCTGCCCGCCCTGTGGCGGCTGCCGTCAGAAGATCTCCGAATTCGCCTCCAAGGAGACGAAGATCTACCTTTGCGATGAAGCGGGCGTCAAGAAGACCATGACGATGGAAGAGCTTCTTCCCTTCAGCTTCGAGACTGAACTCGGATGAAGGCGACGGTCAACCTGCTCGCGGCACTGCTCGGCGGGATCAAGCCGCGCCACGGCATCGTGCTCGGCTCCGGTCTCGGCTCTCTCGTCGGTGCGCTCGACGGCGCCGTTCGTGTTCCCTATCGCGACCTGCCGGGCTTTCCCGTTAGCGCCGTCTCCGGACATGCCGGCGAAGTCGTCGCCGGCCGCCTCGGCGGCGTGCCCGTTATCATGCTTTCCGGCCGCGTGCATTATTACGAGAAGGGCGATGCCAACGCTATGCGCCTGCCGATTGAGGTGCTGAAGGCGCTCGGCGTCGAAGCGCTGATTCTGACCAATTCGGCCGGATCGCTGCGCGACGACATGCCGCCCGGTTCGGTGATGCAGATCACCGATCACATCAACTATTCCGGCATGAACCCGCTGATCGGCGAGGAAAGCGATCACCGTTTCGTCGGCATGACCAATGCCTATGATTCAGGGCTTGCCGCAGCGATGCAGAGGGCAGCGGCAAAGCTTAAAATCGAGCTGGCGCAGGGTGTCTATATGTGGTTCTCCGGTCCAAGCTTTGAAACGCCGGCGGAAATCCGCATGGCGCGCATCCTTGGCGCCGATGCCGTTGGCATGTCGACGGTGCCCGAGGTCATCATCGCAAGAATGCTGGGCCTGAGGGTTGCAGCCGCCTCTGTTATCACCAACTATGGGGCAGGCATGACCGGCAATGAGCTCAGCCATGAAGAAACCAAGGACATGGCGCCCATCGGCGGCGCCCGTCTCGCCGCCATATTGAAAGACATGATTGCGGCTGGAACAGGATGATTTTAGGCCGGGTCGGCCTAAAATCTGAATCCTGTTCTACATTATATCGTGAGAGCATGATGTCGTCCGAAACCGCTCACACTTTTCGGCATCATGCTCGAGAGGAAGCGAAGATGAATAGCCATTCCAACCGGGAGACGGCGGCTGTCGCCCTTTCTCTTCTCGATCTTACCAATTTGAGGGATGATTGCACCGAGGCGCAGATCGACGCGCTCTGCGCCCGTGCGCAGACGCCCTACGGCAGCAGCGCTGCGATCTGCATCTGGCCGCGGTTCGTCGCTCAGGCCCGCAATATCCTTGGCACCGGGCACGCCGTGCGTATCGCGACCGTCGTCAACCTCCCTTCCGGCGATATGGAAGTCGCCGATGTCGCCGCTGAAGCCCGCGAGGCGATTGCCGATGGCGCCGATGAGATCGATCTAGTCATCCCCTACCGCAAGCTGCTGGCCGGCAACGAGAAGGCGGTGACCGATATGGTCAAGGCCGTGCGCGCCGAATGCGCTGGCCCCGTTCTTCTGAAGGTCATCATCGAGACTGGCGAGCTGAAGGATGCGGCATTGATCCGCCGTGCCTCCGAACTCGCCATCGAAGCCGGCGCCGATTTCATCAAGACCTCCACCGGCAAAGTCGCCGTCAACGCGACGCTCGAAGCCGCCGACATCATGATCCGCGCTATCCGCGAAAGCGGCCGCAAGGTCGGCTTCAAGCCGGCAGGCGGTATCGGCTCGGTGGCCGATGCCGCACTCTATCTGAGCCTTGCCGAAACCATCATGACACCGGACTGGGCGATGCCGTCGACGTTCCGCTTCGGCGCTTCCGACCTGCTCGACGATATCCTGGCGGTTCTAAGTGGAACACAGTCGGCACCGGCTGCAGCGTCGAGCTACTGAAATGATTCCGCAGGAGATCATTCGGCGTAAGCGCGATGGCGACGAACTCGCCGCCGCCGATATCAGCTCCTTCATCGCGGCACTCGCTGCCGGTCGATTGTCGGAAGGCCAGATCGGCGCATTCGCCATGGCCGTCTGGTTCAAGGGCATGTCGCGGGCCGAAATCGTGGCCTTGACGCTGGCGATGGCCGATTCCGGTGGCAGGCTGCAATGGGCCGATATCGACCGCCCGATCGCCGACAAGCATTCGACCGGCGGCGTCGGCGACAATGTTTCGCTGATGCTGGCGCCGATCGCCGCTGCCTGCGGCCTCGCCGTTCCGATGATCTCCGGGCGCGGCCTCGGCCATACCGGCGGCACGCTGGATAAGCTCGAATCCATTCCCGGCTATCTGATCACCCCGGATGCTGACCTGTTCCACAAGGTCGTGAAGGAGGCGGGATGCGCCATCATCGGCCAGACCGGCACCTTGGCGCCCGCCGACGGCAGGCTCTATGCCGTGCGCGACGTAACCGCCACGGTCGATTCCATTCCCCTCATCACCGCCTCGATCCTCTCGAAGAAACTTGCGGCGGGGCTCGAGACGCTGGTGCTCGACGTCAAGGTCGGCAATGGCGCCTTCATGGCCGATCGCGGCCAGGCGGAGATCCTCGCGCAGTCGCTGGTCGAGGTGGCCAATGGTGCAGGCGTGAAGACCTCGGCCCTGATCACCGACATGAACCAGCCGCTCGCCGACAGTGCCGGCAACGCGGTCGAGATGCGCAACTGCCTGGACTTCCTGGCAGGCAGGAAAAGAGACACGCGGCTTGATATCGTCGTCTTTGCCTTCGCCGCCGAGATGCTGGTGAAATCCGGTATCGCCGCTTCGCCTGATGAAGCTGAAGGAATGGCGCGGCGGGCCTTGTCGTCGGGAAAGGCGGCGGAAGTCTTCGCGCGTATGGTATCGATGCTCGGCGGCCCGGCCGATCTCATCGAAAATCCCGACCGATATCTAGTCAGGGCGCCTGTGGAAAAGCCTGTCCCGGCCGCCCGGTCCGGCTGGCTTGCCGCCTGCGATGCGCGCGGTATCGGCGTCAGTGTCATCGATCTCGGCGGCGGAAGACGCCATCCGGCGGCCCGGATCGATCATCGCGTCGGCTTTTCCGAACTCCTGCCGCTGGGCACCCGCGTCAATGCCGGCGAACCGATCGCGCTGGTTCACGCCGCCGACGACGCAGCGGCGGAGAGGGCGGCTGCGGCACTTGCCGAGCACTACCGCATTACCGAGGACAAGCCGGAGCTGACACCGGTGATTGCGGGCCTGATCTGACGCGGTTTACTGCTTGAGGCTGAGCGAACCGTCGGCGACGGAATAGGAGGCGAGCTTCTGCAGGAAACTCATGCCGACCAGCGCCGTCGTCAGCGCATTGTCCCTCAGGACGAAGGCTTCGACATCGCGCACGCGAATGCCGCCGATTTCGACCCGGTCGAGTGTCACATGCGCGGCCTTCGTCTGGCCGTTCGCAGTGTTCACCCCGTAACGGAAATCGAGTTGGTTGGCGGTGAAGCCCAGCCGGCGGGCCAGCGTCTCGTTGAGCGCCACATAGGTGGCGCCGGTATCGATCAGGCCCTGCACCGGCTTGCCGTTGATCTTGAAGCTGCCGGTATAGTGGCCCTGCGCATCGGCCTGCAGCCGGATCGCATTGCTGCCAGAGACGGGCGCGGGTACTGCGGCCTCATCGCTTTCGGTCGATACGTAATTGGCGGAGAGAGCGTCAGCAGGCTGCTGGCTGGTGCTTCCGAAGAAGGAAGGCACCTGTGTGGCGAGCACCGCGGCGATGCTGGCGAATAGGACGGTACGCACGAGCATGAAACAGAAATCCTTCCTGTATAAACCCGGCATCATGCAGGGCCTCATGCTTCAGGCTTCCTAAACCTCAAGTGCTGATAAGTTGCTAATATCGACGACAAAAGGCCCGGCTTGAACCACCGGGCCGCAAAGTCTTTCGATTTGGTAAAAGAAGGTTGTAATTACTTGGTGCCGTACATGCGGTCGCCGGCATCGCCGAGACCGGGCACGATATAGCCCTTCTCGTTGAGATGGCTATCGATCGACGCGGTGAAGACCGGAACATCGGGATGCGCGGCGCGAAAGTTGCGGATGCCTTCCGGGGCGGCAAGCAGGCAGAGGAAGCGGATATTGTGGGCGCCGCGTTCCTTGAGCTTGTCGATTGCCGCGATCGAGGAATTGCCGGTCGCAAGCATCGGGTCTACGACGATGATCAGCCGCTCGGCCACGTCCTCCGGCGCCTTGAAGTAATATTCGACCGGCTGCAGCGTCTCGTGGTCGCGGTAGACGCCGATATGCGAGACGCGGGCGGACGGCACGAGATCGAGCATGCCTTCGAGCAGTCCGTTGCCGGCGCGCAGGATCGAGGCGAAGACCAGCTTCTTGCCCTCGAGGATCGGCGATTCCATCGTCTGCAGCGGCGTCTCGATCGTTTCCATCGTCAGTTCGAGATCGCGGGTGACCTCGTAACAGAGCAGCGTCGAGATTTCGCGCAGCAAGCGCCGGAAACTTCCCGTCGATGTCTCCTTGCGCCGCATGATGGTGAGCTTGTGCTGCACAAGCGGATGATCGATGACTGTGACGCCGTCCATGGGGAAGCCTTTCATTCTTTCTATCGAATGTTTCTTTCACGGAAATCGGCCAGACCGCAAGAGTGGCGGCCAATCTTCCCCAGCCTCTCGCCCTCAAATTCGGGCGAGCAGGGCCTTGCGTGTCTCATCGTCGACGAAGGCGGCTTCGATCGCCGTGCGCGTCATGGCATCGATCTCGGCGTCGCTGAAACCGAAGGTCCCGGCGGCAAGTTCGTATTCCCGCTTGAGCGAAGTATGAAAGAAAGGCGGATCGTCCGAGCTGATCGTCACCCGGACGCCCGCGTCCTTCAGCCGGCGCAGCGGATGGGAGGCGAAATCCGGAAAGACCCCGAGGGCGATATTGGAGCCCGGGCAGATCTCGAGCACGGTGCCGAGATCGGCAAGCCGTTTGACCAGATCGACATCCTCGATGGCGCGCACCCCGTGGCCGATGCGCGAGGGGCGCACCGCATCGAGCGCATCGGCGACGCTGAAGGCGCCGCAGACCTCGCCGGCATGGATGGTCAGCCCGAGGCCGGCCTCGCGGGCGATATCGAAGGCGCGGGCATAATCGGCGACGCGCCCCATGCGCTCCTCGCCGGCAAGATTGAAGCCGGTAATCAGGGGATTGCCGGCCTTTGCAGCATATTCGGCAGCACCAATCACGCTCTCCGCACCGAAATGCCGCTCGCCGGTGACGATCAGCCGGGCCTCAATGCCGTTCTTTTCCCTGGCCCGCCGGATGCCTTCGCAGATACCGGATATATAGGCATCGGCGCCGAGCCCGATGCGCTTGCCGTGGTCGGGCGAAACGATGAGCTCGCTGTAGATCGTATCGATGGCGGCGAGTTCGTCGAGATAGGTTTCGGTCAGAAGCGCATAGTCCTCCTCGGTCTTGTAGACCTCGGAAACCTTGTCGTAACATTCGAGGAAGCTTGCGAAATCATGCCAGACATAGGCGCCGTCGCGAAGCTGTGCGCTGATGTCGACGCCATATTTCTGCGCCTGCGTTGCGGTCAGAGCCGGCGGTGCTGCACCCTCCAGATGGCAGTGCAGTTCGACCTTCTTCAAATGCGATGTCACAGAAAACTCCTTCCGTGCGGTCCGGCCGGGATGCCGAGATGCCGGGCGATGCTCTCGCCGATATCGGCATAGCTGCGGCGCACGCCGATCGAACGCGACCGGATGCCGGGGCCATAAGCGATGACAGGCACACGCTCGCGCGTATGGTCCGTGCCGCGCCAGGTCGGATCGCAGCCATGATCGGCGGTGAGCACGACGAGATCGCCGGGCTTCAGTTTCTTGTGGACTTCAGGCAAGCGCGCATCGAAGGCTTCGAGTGCGGCTGCATAACCCGGCACGTCGCGGCGATGACCGTAGATCATGTCGAAATCGACGAAATTGGTGAAAACGAGATCGCCGTCCTCAGCCTCGTCGATCGCCGCGAGCGACGCATCCATCAGCGCCTCGTTGCCGTTCGCCTTGACGACCCTGGAAATGCCCTGATGCGCGAATATATCGCCGATCTTTCCCACAGCATGCACATGCCGGCCATGCTCGATCAGCCGGTCGAGCAGCGTCGGCTCCGGCGGCAGCACGGAGAAGTCGCGCCGGTTTCCGGTGCGTTGGAAAGTAGAGGCGGACTGGCTAATAAAGGGTCGGGCGATGACACGGCCGATATTGTAGGGATCGAGCAGCCCCCGGGCCAAACGGCAGAAGGCGAGCAGACGATCGAGGCCGAAATGTACCTCGTGCGCCGCAACCTGAAAGACAGAATCCGAGGAGGTGTAGCAGATCGGCTTGCCGGTGCGGATATGGTCTTCGCCGAGCCGGGCGATGATCTCCGTTCCCGAAGCATGGCAGTTGCCGAGGATGCCGGGCACGTCAGCCTCCCTGCATAGCGCCTCGATGAATTCGGCAGGAAAGGCGTCGCCCTCTATCGGGAAATAACCCCAATCGAAACTGACCGGTGTTCCCGCGATTTCCCAATGACCCGACGGCGTATCCTTGCCGCGGGAGACTTCGGTGGCGGCGCCATAAATACCGTAGACCTTCTCCGGGACGGGCATGCCGGCCGGAAACCGGCCGGAGGCGGATCGCGCGATCTGCATCAGCCCGAGTTCCGACATGTTGGGCAGGGAAAGCGGCCCTTCGCGCAATCCGGCACGGTCTGCGGCTCCGGCTGCGCAGAACTCGGCGATATGGCCAAGCGTATCGGCGCCCTCGTCGCTATAGGCCGCCGCATCCGGCGCTCCGCCAATGCCGAAGGAATCCAGAACGAAAAGAAAGGCACGCGCCATTTAACACCCGAGAAAGCCGATCGCGGCCTCTGCAATATCGGAGGCGGCTGAGATCCAGCCATATAATGCTGCGGCCGGCTTGGCAAATTTACAGCGCCGCGCGTCTTTTCCAGACGCGCAAAGGACGCTGCAACACTTTGAATTTCCGCATAACTCCCCAATCGATTAGGATTAAGGGAGTTATGCAGAAGAGCGGGAAGTGCCGTCAGCAGTCGCCGCAGGGGATCGAGTCGCCTTGCCGCTGGCGGTAGAAATAACTGCGGCTGATGGTGATCGTGCGCATGCCGTCCGGCATGAAGTTCGGCGCAAACAGGAACATCGTATAGGGGATGCTGAGCTCAGTCCGGACCAGGAAACTGTTCGCCGTCTTCATATCGGACGGCACGTCGGCCACTGTCGCGTTCTTGGCATAGGGCACCGTCCCGTCTTGAGCCCAGGACCAGAGCACTTTCGCATTGGCGCCAGCGTCGATGCTAATCCCGGTGATCTTCATCGTCAGCGACGTCGTGTTGTAGGGCAGGAAGATTGCGTTTGCGACCGATGGCATTTGCGCAAGCGCACTCTTGGTGACGGATTGCTGCTGGGTGACGAGGTCGGCCACCGTTCCTGCGGCGCGTGTCACCCGCTTGCTGACGCTAAGGCCGACCGTAATCTCGAAAGCGCCGATATAGAGCATGACGAGCACGGGAAAGAGGATCGCGAATTCGATCGCTCCGGCGCCCATGCGGTCGCGGGCCAGCCGCCGCAGCGTCAGGACCAATCTGGTGAACGGGTTGCGCAACGCCATTATGGATACTGCTCGTTCTGGAAGGCCGCAGTCGCGACGATCAGATATTGCCTCGGCATCGAAGCGTCGGTGGGACGTATGGTGGTGATGTAAGGCCGGACCAGGTCCGCGGTGATTTCCCAGCGATAGTAAGCGCGCAGCATGTTGATCGTGCCGGCGCCGCCCGGCGCATATTTGAAGGCCGCCGTGTTGATGTCGGCATATTTGTCGGTGGAAACCTTGGGGATCGTCGTCGGAATGGCCGAAAAGGTGCTGAACGTCTGCACATCCAGGTAAAGCTTGCTCGGCGTGGCAACTTCGGTCGCCGAGCAGCGGATCAGGATCGAGATCTCATCGCAGAAAGCCTGGCGGAATTGCGCCTGGTTCATGTCGGTCGTGCGGCCAAGATTATAGGTGATCTGCCCGGTTCGCATCCGGCGGCTCATCGTATCGACGGCATTGGAGACGAGTTCCTCGGCGGCGAAGGCGACGAAAGTTTCCAGGATTGCGAAAATCACCAAGAAATAGGGAATGGCGAGCAGCGCGAATTCGATCGCCGCAGCACCCTCGCGTGAGCGGGCGAGAGCGCGAAACCGTAAGAAACGGAACGGCGCAAAAGCGCGCCCCTTATCCGTCTTCTGATCAATTACCGTCATTGCCTGGACCCGAGCGACATTTTCCAGTCGTCAGACTAAGGTCCGTTCGTTGATTTTCCGTTTCAACCTGACACGACGATTTTAACGAATGGTCGAGGAATTTGAAAAGAGAGCGTTAGGGTGAGCCGGCGGTCGCTTGCTGCGCATGCTGCTCGCAATTCGGCGTACAGGACAGCACGGAGCGCTGCGTCTGCCGGTAGACACGCACCGTATTGCCCTCGTCGATCGACACCAGGATGCGTTCGTCGAGGATCGCATTGCCGTCGGCATCGAGGAGGACCAGATTGGTGGTGCCGAAGCTGCGTCCTGTGAGCACGATGGTCTTGGCGTCGGCGACCGTCGCATCGGCGACTGCGGCATTGCCGACAATCACCTTGCTGACAGGGCGATCGAGCTTCAATACGCGCGCGTGATCCATATAGACGCGCAGCATGTCATCGTCTGCGGCCGCGGACACTCCCGAAATACCGAAAACGGCGATCATACCGGCAAAGAAAATGGTTTTGCCGCTCGATGACATTGGGTCCTCTTTCACGATCACAGCGCAATATCCGTATAGAATGGAAAAAAATGGTGAACGAAGCCTTAAGCTCACCACTCTGTTCTGGGATGAAGCGTAATGATCCGATTTGGTACGGCTTTAGGACGGCGCACGCCCCGGTTGGAAGCAGAATATGTGCTATTTCCGGATGAATGTAGCGGTTATTCCAGGAATATCGTTAAATATTGAGCGAAGCGCGTAAGAAAATACTGACTCTACAAAGGCCTGCTGTCTCGTTCACATGTCGTTAACTCTTTTCCTTAAGCCGATGGAAACGGCCCTTCGCTAGGTTGCAGTCATCCGATCAACGGCAAACAGTTGGCGGACGTGCTGAACATCAACTGGAGTTAGGAGTTACCATGACCAAGCTTTTTAGCCGTTTTCTGAAGGACGAATCCGGCGCGACCGCAATCGAATACGGCCTGATCGCCGCTCTCATTTCCGTAGCGCTCATCACCGGTGCAACGAGCCTCGGCACCAACATCGGCAACACGTTCACCGCCTTGAGCACCAAGATGAGCAACGCGGCCACTACGGCGGCCAAGTAACCTAAGCGTTCTCAGCGGCGTCGAATAATGCCGGCCAAATTCGCTTTGGCCGAATTATAGAGTGGGCTCACAGGCTGAACGGCCGTGAGCCTTTTCGCATAAAGTCACGATCGGGTATACGCATGATCGCAGCTGCAGTCTTCGTAATACTGCCACTCTGCCTTGCCATGGCGGCTTTCTCGGATCTGTTCACCATGACGATCCCGAACCGCATTTCCGTGATCCTGATCGCCTCTTTCCTCGTCCTCGCGCCGTTTTCCGGCTTGGGTTTGGAAATGATCGGCATGCATCTTACTGGCGCCGCCATTGTCTTCAGCGCCTGCTTTGCTCTCTTTGCATTCAATGTGATGGGCGGCGGCGACGCCAAGCTGTTGAGCGCCACGGCGCTCTGGTTCGGTCTGAATGAATCCCTGCTTTTCCTGATGATCGACGTCGCCATGATCGGTGGCCTCATCACCCTGCTGATCCTGCTCGTGAGAACGCAGTCCAATGCCATCCTCGCCATCGGTCTGCCGATACCGAACTCGGTCCTGCTCGCCAAGAAGATCCCCTACGGCATCGCGATCGCGATCGGCGGCTTCATGGCCTTCCCTTCCTCGCCGCTGTTCCTCGCCGCGCTTGAAGGCTTGAAATAGCGGCATTTTAAATGCCCGTTAACTTAAAATGTAAGCATTCCATTAACCATAATTATACCAATTGCTGAGCATTCTACAGGGCGAACATATCGTGCCCTGAGGAATGATCGATGAAACCGGCTCGCCTTATAATCCTAGCTGTCGCCGTGGTGGCAGCCGGCCTCGCCGGCCTCCTGGCAATGCAAATGGCGGGCAGTGGCGGTGTCGTTACCCAGGTCCGCTCGGTCGTCGAGAAGGAACCGACCGTCAACGTCCTCGTCTCGAGCGGCAATCTGTCGGTCGGCGCAAGGCTGGATGACCAGGCGGTGCATTGGATGGCCTGGCCGCAGGGCGGCGTCGTTCCCGGCCTCATCACCGAAACCGACAAGCCGGATGCGATCAAGGATCTGCAGGGCGCCGTCGTGCGTCTGCCGATCTTCGAAGGCGAACCGATCCGGCCGGAAAAGATCGCCGATTCCAGCAGCCGCATCCTCTCCTCGCTGTTGCCGGCCGGCAAGCGCGCCGTCGCGACCGAGATATCGGTGGCAACGGGCGCAGGCGGTTTCATCCTGCCGAATGATCGCGTCGACGTCATCATGGTCCGCAAGGGCGCTGAGGCCGACAAGCTCATCACCGAAACCGTGCTGAGCAATGTCCGCGTCCTCGCCATCGACCAGCAGATCCAGGAGAAGGACGACGGCTCGAAATCGGTGGTCGGTACAACCGCGACGCTCGAGCTCACGCCCGATCAAACGAAGGTTCTTGCCGTCGCCCAGCAGATGGCGGACCGGCTGTCGCTGGCGCTGCGCTCGGTCGCCGATGCGCAGGAGCAGGATACCAGCGCCGCCGACTATCTGCTGAGCGGCGACAACGGCAGTGCGATCATCCAGGTCATCAAATCGGGCGCCATCGTCACGGATGCGGGCGCCGCGCCGAAGGCGGAGTAAGGACGTGCAAATGGGCAATTCAACGCGGCGCGCCGGACCTCTCCTGACAGGTTGCCTTTCGCTGGCAATCGGCGCCTCTGGTATGGTGCCGGCCTCTTTCGCCCCACTCTTCGGTGCAGGCGAAGCGCGCGCCGATTCCGATAGCCTGGTCCGGATCTCGCAGACCGGCTCCAATGCCCATCGCCGGCTGAAGCTCGGGCTCAACAAGGCCGTCGTTGTCGATCTGCCGGAGGATGCGCATGATATCCTCGTCTCCGATCCGACCATGGCTGATGCCGTGACCCGCACCTCGCGGCGCATCTACCTGTTCGGCAAGAAGGTCGGCCAGACGAATATCTTCGTCTTCGGCGCCGGTGGACAGGAGATCGTCAATCTCGACATCGAGATCGAGCGCGACGTCTCCGGCCTCGAAGTCAATCTCCGCCGCTTCATTCCCGACTCCAACATCAACGTCGAAATCGTCTCCGACAACATCGTGCTGACCGGCACCGTGCGCACGCCGCAGGATGCCACACAGGCCGCCGATCTGGCACAGGTCTTCCTCAAGGGCGGCGAGGCGACGACCAGAACCGAAACGGCATCCGGCACCGGCGGCGACAGCTCTGTGGCGCTTTTTGCCGAAGGTCGCCAGAGTTCGCAGGTCGTCAACCTGCTGCAGATCGAGGGCGAGGACCAGGTCACCCTCAAGGTGACGATCGCCGAGGTCCGCCGCGAGGTGCTGAAGCAGCTCGGCTTCGACAATCTGGTTTCCAATTCTTCCGGCATGACGGTCGCTCAGCTCGGCAGTCCCAGCGCCGACAGCGCCGCGTCGACGGTCGGTGGCGGTCTGGCGGCGCTCTTCAAGAGCTCGATCGGCAAATACGACATTTCGACCTACCTCAACGCGCTGGAACAGGCCAAGGTCGTCAAGACGCTCGCAGAACCGACGCTGACGGCGATATCGGGCCAGGCCGCGACCTTCAATTCCGGTGGCCAGCAGCTTTATTCGACGACCGACAGCGACGGCAATGTCACCGTCGTACCGTTTAACTACGGTATCAGCCTCGCCTTCAAACCGGTCGTGCTGTCATCGGGCCGCATCAGCCTGCAGATCAAGACCAACGTCTCCGAACCGGTGGCCGGCAGCGGCAACGCCACCTATCAGCGCCGCTCGGCGGAAACCTCGGTGGAGCTGCCTTCGGGCGGCTCGATCGCGCTCGCCGGCCTTATCCGCGACAATGTTTCCCAGACGATGGGCGGCACGCCCGGTGTCTCGAAGATCCCGCTACTCGGGACGCTCTTCCGCCAGAAGGGTTTCGAGCGTCAGGAAACCGAGCTCGTCATCATCGCCACGCCCTATCTGGTGCGCCCGGTGGCGCGCAACCAGCTCAACCGGCCGGACGACAATTTCAGCCCTGAGAACGACGGTGCGACCTTCTTCCTCAACCGTGTCAACAAGGTCTATGGCCGCCGCGAGGCGCCCGTTGCAGACGCGCAGTTCCACGGCTCGATCGGGTTCATCTACAAATGAGCGGGGCACGATCGGCAGCAATGGCAGAAAACAGAGATCAGGCGATGGCCCATATGATTGCGACGACACCCCGCTTCGGAATCTCGAAGGCGTTTTTTGCGATGGCCGCCATGTCGATGGCAATCCTTTCCGGATGCGCCGGCCCGCATGACCAGCTGACGACCGGCGGCATTCCGGACGATTACCGCGCCCGCCACCCGATCATCGTCACGGAGGCGGAGCAGACGGTGGATATACCCGTCGCCTCCACCGATCGCCGCCTGACCATCGCCCAGCGCGACCTCATCCGCGGCTTTGCCACAAACTACATCTCGCGCGCCTCGGGGCCGGTTTATGTGCTGTCTCCGCAAGGCTCGCCGAATTCGGCGGCAGCCTATCAGCTGCGCAATCAGGTCCGTGCCGAGCTGACATCGAGGGGGATCGCAAGCTCGAAAATCGTCAACACCTCCTATGCCGCCGCCGGTCCCGGCGATGCGGCGCCGATCCGGCTGAGCTTTACCGGCACCACCGCGGTCACCACGCAATGCGGTCAGTGGCCGAAGGACATCTCGAACGATTTGACCAACCAGAATTATTATAATTTCGGCTGCGCCTCACAGAACAACCTTGCCGCCCAGATTGCCAATCCGGAGGATCTGGTGGCACCCCGCGGCATGACCCCGATCGACGCACAGCGGCGCAACAATGCCATCCAGGAATACCGCACGACGACATCGACAATCGAAGATGTCGGCAGCGACAGCAGCTTCTGAGGCGGAACGGGACGATGAGCGCGATCGAATACGAAATCAAAAACCCCAGCGAGCTTCGCAACGCCGAGGAGGCGGTGCGCATGGCGGATCTGGAAAACATGCGGCCGTTGCCGCGCATCTCCGTCCACGCCTTCTGCGAGAGCGAGGTCCTGCAGCATGTCATGGAACGCTGCGCCAATGATCGGCGCGTGGCGAAAGTCAGCATGCGCATCACCAGCGGCGGCATCGCCGCTGCCGCCAATATGTTTTCCAGCGCCCCGACGCCGAACCTCATCATCCTCGAGACCAAGGCGAATGCCGCGAACCTGCTCGGCGAACTCGCACCGCTCGCCGCCGTCTGCGATCCGACGACCAAGGTCGTCATTATCGGCTATTACAACGATATCGGGCTTTATCGCGAACTCATCCGCAACGGCATTTCCGAATATATGGTCCAGCCCGTCGCCATGCCCGATATCCTTGCGGCGATGGCCTCGATCTTCGTCGATCCGGAAGCCGAGCCGCTTGGCCGCAGCATCGCCTTCATCGGCTCGAAGGGCGGCACCGGCGCTTCGACCATCGCGCATAATTGCGCCTTCGGCATTTCCAATCTCTTCTCCACCGAGACGATCCTCGCCGATCTCGACCTGCCTTATGGCACGGCGAACATCGATTTCGACCAGGATCCGGCCCAGGGCATCGCTGAAGCGGTCTTCGCACCCGATCGTCTCGACGAGGTCTTCCTCGACCGCCTGTTGACGAAATGCTCCGAGCATCTGTCGCTGCTTGCCGCACCCTCGCTGCTCGACCGTGCCTATGATTTCGACGGCCAGGCCTTCCAGCCGGTGCTCGATGTTCTGCAGCGCAGCGCGCCCGTCACAGTGCTCGATGTCCCGCATGCATGGTCGGAATGGACGCGCTCGGTGCTGTCGAGCGTCGACGAGGTGGTCATCGCAGCGGTTCCCGATCTCGCCAACCTGCGCAATGCCAAGAATATGCTCGACGCGCTGCGCAAGATGCGGCCGAACGACCGGCCGCCGCATCTCATCCTCAATCAGGTCGGCATGCCGAAACGGCCGGAAATTTCGCCGTCGGATTTCTGTGAGCCGCTGGAGATCGATCCGATCGCGATCATTCCCTTCGACATCCATCTTTTCGGCAACGCCGCCAACAGTGGCCGGATGATCTCGGAAGTCGACCCGAAGTCGCCGACGGCGGAAACCTTTTCGCAGATATCGCACATCGTCACCGGCCGTGTCGCGATCAAGAAGGCGAGGAAGGGCGGCCTGCTGGGCCTCCTAAAGCGCAAGTAGACGATGAGCAATTCCAGCAAAAGCGGGAAGCGGCTTTGCGTCCGCAATTGCGTGAAAACGAACAGATAGAGTATTTCCATGACTCGGAGAGATCGGGAAATGCTCTAGAACGAGCAGATTGGATCGAGTGGCATGTTTGGAAAACGCGGAAATGAGGGTTCCGGAAAGGTCGGGGGGGCGATTGCTCCTCCGCCGCCGGCTCCGGCCGCCGCCCCTGCGGCCTCTTCCCCCTCCATTCTGGTCGAACCCTCGCGCGAGTCCGCACGCCAGCAGGTGACGCCGCCGCCGATGCAGACGCCGCAACGCAAGCGCCCGGCCCGCACCGATGAATATTACGACACCAAGGCGCAGGTCTTTTCCGCGCTGATCGACACGATCGATCTCTCGCAACTTTCCAAGCTCGACGGCGAAAGCGCCCGCGAGGAAATCCGCGACATCGTCAACGACATCATCACCATCAAGAACTTTGCGATGTCGATCTCCGAGCAGGAAGAACTGCTCGAGGATATCTGCAACGACGTCCTCGGCTACGGCCCGCTGGAGCCGTTGCTGGCGCGCGACGACATCGCCGACATCATGGTCAACGGCGCCGGTCAGACGTTCATCGAAGTCGGCGGCAAGACGATCGAATCGGAAATACGCTTCCGCGACAATGCACAGCTTCTCTCGATCTGTCAGCGCATCGTCAGCCAGGTCGGCCGCCGCGTCGACGAATCGAGCCCGATCTGCGACGCCCGCCTGCCGGATGGCTCGCGCGTCAACGTCATCGCGCCGCCGCTGTCGATCGACGGGCCGGCGCTCACCATCCGCAAGTTCAAGAAGGACAAGCTGACCCTCGATCAGCTCGTCCGTTTCGGCGCGATCACGCCGGAAGGTGCAACCGTGCTGCAGATCATCGGGCGCGTGCGCTGCAATGTCGTCATTTCAGGCGGCACCGGCTCGGGTAAAACCACGCTTCTGAACTGCCTCACCAACTATATCGACAGGGACGAACGCGTCATCACCTGCGAGGATACGGCCGAACTGCAACTGCAGCAGCCGCATGTCGTGCGTCTCGAAACGCGCCCGCCGAATATCGAAGGCGAGGGCGAGATCACCATGCGCGATCTCGTCAAGAACTGCCTGCGTATGCGTCCCGAGCGCATCATCGTCGGCGAAGTGCGCGGACCTGAAGTTTTCGACCTGCTGCAGGCGATGAACACCGGTCACGACGGTTCGATGGGCACCATCCACGCCAACACACCGCGCGAATGCCTGAGCCGTATTGAATCGATGATCGCCATGGGGGGCTTTACCCTGCCGGCAAAGACGGTGCGCGAGATCATTTCCAGCTCGGTCGACGTCGTCATTCAGGCGGCACGCCTTCGCGACGGTTCGCGCCGCATCACCCAGATCACCGAGGTGATCGGCATGGAAGGCGACGTCATCATCACCCAGGACTTGATGCGCTACGAGATCGATGGCGAGGATGCGAATGGCCGCCTGATCGGCCGGCACATGTCGACCGGCGTCGGCAAGCCGCATTTCTGGGATCGCGCCCGCTACTTCAACGAGGAAAAGCGTCTTGCCGCCGCCCTCGACGCGATGGAAGCGAAAACGAAGGAATAGGCGAGATGTTCGGGTTCGATCCGATAGTATTGGTAATCGTCGTCCTCGCCGCCGTCTCCGCGGCGGCGGTCGCCTATGCCCTGTTGTTTTCGAAGATCGAGGCCGACAAGAAATCGGCAAGCCGCATCAATCGCGTCAAATCGGCCGAAAGCGACCGGGTCAAGGTCAAGGCTGCCCGTGACCGGGTGCAAGAGCTGTCGAAGCGCCGTAAATCGGTGCAGGACAATCTGAAGGATCTGGAAAAGCGCCAGCACGAAAAGACCAAGAAGACCGTGTCGATGAAGGCGCGGCTGGTGCAGGCCGGCCTGACGATCACGGCGGCGAAATTCTATCTCATCAGCGCCGTCTTCGCCTCCATGCTGCTTCTCGTCGCCTTGGTCGTCGGCGCATCGTGGATGGTCATGGTCGGTATCGCCGTCGTCGCCGGTCTCGGCCTGCCGCGCTGGGTCGTTGGCTTCCTGATCAAGCGCCGCCAGACCAAGTTTTTGAACGAACTCCCCAATGCGCTTGACGTTATTACGCGCTCAATCAAATCGGGCCTGCCGCTCAACGATGCGATCCGCCTTATTGCCACCGAAGGCACCGAGCCTGTCAAGAGCGAGTTCCTGCGGGTGATCGAGGCGCAGCAGGTAGGCCTGAGTATCCCCGACGCCTGCGCGCGCATGACGATCCACATGCCGCTCCAGGAAGTCAACTTCTTCGCCATCGTCATCGCCATCCAGTCGCAGGCCGGCGGCAATCTGTCGGAAGCGATCGGCAACCTCTCCAAGGTGCTGCGTGAGCGCAGGAAGATGAAGGCCAAGGTCCAGGCGCTCTCGATGGAAGCCAAGGCGTCGGCCGTCATTATCGGGGCTCTGCCCTTCATCGTCGCGACGCTCGTCTACATGACGTCGCCGAACTACATGATGATCCTTTTCACCGATCCGCGCGGCCATTTCATCATGGGTGTCTCGGCGATCTGGATGTCGATCGGCATCTTCGTCATGCGCAACATGGTCAATTTTGACATCTAGCCGGAAGGACGCACCATGTCGCAGGATCTTGCCGCAACGCTGACCAATCCGAGCATGCTGATCGCCCTCTTCGTCGCGATTGCCGTCTTCGCCACTTTTTACACGATCGCCATTCCCTTTTTCGAGCGCGGCGATTTGAACAAGCGCATGAAGGCTGTTTCCACGGAGCGCGAGCAGATCCGTGCCCGCGAACGCGCCCGCATGAACACGGAAACCGGCGCCGGCAAGGCCTCGCTCAGGAACCAGAACAACCGCTCGGTCCGTCAGATCGTCGAGCGCTTCAACCTGCGCAAGGCGCTGGTCGACGAAAACACGGTCAACAAGCTGCGTGCCGCCGGCTTCCGATCGGAGAATGCGCTGAATACCTTCCTGGTGGCGCGTTTCCTGCTGCCTTTCCTGTTCCTGACGCTTGCCGCTGTCTGGGTCTTCGGCCTCGGCAATCTCGCCGAAAAGGGCACGCCGATCCGCCTCTTCGCCGTCATCGGCGTCGGTTATCTCGGCTTCTACGCGCCGAATATCTTCATCTCGAACCGCATGGGCAAGCGCCAGCACTCGATCAAGCGCGCCTGGCCGGATGCGCTGGACCTGATGCTGATCTGCGTTGAATCCGGCATCTCGATCGAGGCCGCGATGCGCCGTGTGTCGGAAGAGCTCGGCGAGCAGTCGCCGGCGCTTGCCGAGGAGATGGTGCTGACCACGGCCGAGCTTTCCTTCCTGCCGGATCGCCGTGCGGCGCTCGAAAATCTTGCCACGCGCACCCAGATCGAGCTGGTTCGATCGGTGACTCAGGCGCTGATCCAGGCCGATCGCTACGGTACGCCGGTTGCACAGGCGCTGCGCGTTCTTGCCCAGGAAGGACGCGACGAGCGCATGAACGAGGCGGAAAAAAAGGCTGCCGCCCTGCCGCCGAAGCTGACGGTGCCGATGATCCTGTTCTTCCTGCCGGTGCTGATCGCCGTCATTCTCGGTCCGGCCGGCATTCAGGTGGCAGACAAGTTCTGACGGTTGCGCCGGCGCCGGAAAGCGGATGCCGCTTTCGGCAGAAGACGATGTTGCCTCAAAGACCGTCGGCCGATCCGGAGCCTTCAAACATGCGTGACCAGCACCGGCATAGCTGGTAAACGGGACGGACGACCATCGGCAAGCGGATGCAACCGCAGTGCCCCTGGCGCGCGTTCAATCCAAAAGAGAGGTCTCCGATGTCTTCTGCGGGCATTTTCATCAGCATCTTGGCAGCCTTGGCGGTCGGCGCGATGAGCCCTGGGCCGAGCTTCGTCGTCGTCTCCAGGATCGCCATCTCGCGTTCCAGGCTGGATGGCCTTGCGGCCGCACTCGGCATGGGCGCCGGCGGTGTCGTTTTTGCCGTGCTGGCGCTTGCCGGGCTGACGGCGCTGCTGTCTCAGTTCGAATGGCTCTATGTCCTGCTAAAGATCGCAGGCGGCGCCTATCTCGTCTATATCGCCGTCAATATCTGGAGGAGTGCCGGTCAGCCGCTCGAAGTCTCTGACACCGTCAACGGCAACCGCGCGCTGAGATTGAGCTTCATGAATGCGCTGCTGACCCAGCTCAGCAACCCGAAGACCATCATCGTCTATGCCAGCCTCTTTGCGGCACTTCTGCCGAGGACGGTGCCGCTCGATCTCATCGTCGCGCTGCCGCTCGGCGTCTTTGCCGTGGAGGCGGGGTGGTATTCGATCGTGGCCTTCGCCTTTTCGGCCCGCCATCCGCGGCGCCTCTATCTTGCCGCCAAGGGCTGGATCGACCGGGCCGCTGGTGCCGTCATGGGCGGCCTGGGTTTGCGTCTCATTCTTTCAGGCCTGAGCGCCCGCTAAGATCAGGATCTGTCTGAAGGCGTAAGCCTTTCCGACGACATGATTCGGTCAGTTGGTGTTGCTGTCGCCTGCTGCTTGTGGCGTCTTGTCCTTGGCGGCGAGTTTCTGCCAGGAATTCTGCTGCGAGAGCATGCCTCTGAGATAGGCGACATTGGCATCGGCCTGCTGCGGCGAAAGTTCGCGCCGGGCTATCTGCTCGGCTTCCGGGAAACGCCCCTGTAGGCCGACGACCAGGGCAAGGTTCTGCCTGACGCGGCTGTCGGCAGTCGGCTGGCTGGCGGCGGAACGCAGGTAGGTTTCGGCCGTGCGCAGATCGCCGGTCAGCACGTAGGACATGCCGAGGTTGGAAAGGATGGAGGGCTCGTTCGGCTGGATGTCGAGCGCGTCGCGGTAGCGCTGCCGGGCATCACTTGCCCGGCCCATCTGGTCGAGGATCGCGCCCTGGGCGGAGATCAGCTTCCAGTCAGGACGGTCGGGCGTCTGGGCGCGGCCGATCGTGTCGAGCGCCTGCTGAAACTGGCCGGCCGCCGCCTGCGCCTTGCCGTAGGCGGCCAGCACGTTGCGGTCGGCGGGATTGGCGATCGCCACCTGCTGCATGACTGCGAGCGCCTGCGTGTCGCGACCGTTCATGCGCAGCAGATTGGCGTAGTTGACGCCGGTGACGGGATCGCGCGGGTTCTTTTCATAGGCCTGGCCGAGCCGGTCCGTCGCTGAGCGCAGCTCGATCGCGTCCATCTCTTCGACCGGCTTGGTGAGTTTCGGGACCGAGCCCGTTGTCATCCGGTCCTTGGTCGTCGAGCAACCGGCGAGTGCCAGGACGAGCAGCGATGCCGCAGCGCCCTGCAGGATACGATTCGTGAATGTGGTGGTGAGCGAGGCAGGCATGGCGCGTTCCTGGATTCCGAAATCGGCGCCTGACCTCGAAGCGGAACAGGGAAAGGTTTGACGCGTAATCTTCGCTCCAGCAATAGTCTGTTAACCCTAACAGACCGTTAAGGAACGATTCCTTGCGACCGCCGAAGGACAATCATGGCCCCCTATCAGTTTATCGAGAGACCGACTCCTTTCAACACGAAGGGCGGTTCGACGCTGCCGATCTTTGCCGTTACGCCTGCCCATATCGAGACCGGCACGATCGATCCGATCGCACTCAATTGGGCGCGCAGGGCAGGCTACAAGGCCGAAAGCGGGTCGCTGCTGCTGATCCCGACGGCCGAAGGCCATCTCGGCGGCGCGCTTTACGGCCTCGGCACCAATCCATCCGAGCAGCCTTACATCACCGGCAGGCTCGCCCGTGCGCTGCCGGCCGGCGACTGGCACATCGAGACCGCGCCGCTGACGGCAAATCGCCTGGCCCTCGGCTTTGGGCTCGGCAGCTACCGTTTCGACCGTTACAAATCCGAAAAGTCGCCGGCGGCGACGCTGATGATCCCCCGCGATGCCGACGCAGCCGATATCAAGCGCCAGCTTGCCGGCGTCTTTCTCGCCCGCGATCTGATCAATACACCGACGAACGACATGGGGCCGAACCAGCTCGAGGCCGTTTTCCGTGGCCTGGCCGAACATTACAAGGCTGAGATATCGGTTATATCGGGCGACGACCTGCTCAAGCAGAACTTTCCGCTGGTCCATACCGTCGGCCGCGCCAGCGCCGATGCGCCGCGCCTGCTTGAGCTGCGCTGGGGCAAGAAGGGTCATCGCAAGGTGACGCTCGTCGGCAAGGGTGTCTGCTTCGATACCGGCGGTCTCGACATCAAGCCTGCCGCCTCGATGCTGCTGATGAAGAAAGACATGGGCGGCGCGGCGAATGTCATGGGGCTTGCCCTGATGATCATGGACGCCAAGCTGAAGGTCGATCTGCGCGTTATCGTTCCGGTCGTCGAAAACGCGATCTCGTCCAATGCCTTCCGCCCCGGCGACATCTACCGGAGCCGCAAGGGCCTGACCGTCCAGATCGACAATACCGACGCTGAAGGCCGGTTGATCCTTGCCGATGCGCTTGCCTATGCCGACGAGGAAGAGCCCGAGCTCTTGATCGACATGGCGACGCTGACCGGCGCTGCCCGCGTTGCGCTTGGCCCGGATCTCCCGCCCTTCTTCACCGACGACGCCAATCTGGCGCATGACCTGACCGAAGCAAGCCTGGAAACCGATGATCCGCTCTGGCGCCTACCGCTCTATTCCGGCTACGAAAAGGATATCCGCACCAAATTCGCCGATCTCACCAATGCGCCGGCCGGTGGCATGGCGGGGGCGATCACCGCGGCCCTCTTCCTCAAGCGTTTCGTCAGCAAGGCGAAGAGCTGGGTGCATTTCGATATTTTCGGCTGGGCTCCGTCCGAACGGCCGCATTCGCCGGGCGGC
Organism: Rhizobium sp. CB2179; assembly: GCF_057653455.1. Taxonomy (NCBI): domain Bacteria; kingdom Pseudomonadati; phylum Pseudomonadota; class Alphaproteobacteria; order Hyphomicrobiales; family Rhizobiaceae; genus Rhizobium; species Rhizobium sp. CB2179. The sequence continues at coordinate 4,761,423 of NZ_CM172781.1, forward strand.
GGCGAGGCACAGGCGATCCGCGCACTCTTTCACCATATCCGCGAGAGCCTGCGCTGACGCCATCCGCAGAAAAGCGTTGAGGCGCGCCGCGTGTTCACGCGTTGCGCCTCGCTGCCGATCGTTAAAATTTTATTCACCTTGCCGGACAGCAATTTCCAGCGCCTCTTGCATGTCCACAGCAACTGCCGGAAAATGGAACGTTAGCGTAACGATCTTCCGGAGGGGCCGTGCCGATCGAACTGACCGCCTCGCAGGCGCTGGGGCTCTGGCATGGCGCGGCGCTCGATCAGGTCCGCCACGATGACCGCGATTTGACGTTGCGTCAGATGGCGATCCTGCTGCATATTTATCTGGTGCCGCCGCCGCACACGGTGCGCGGGCTTGCCGCCACGCTTGATGTCACCAAGCCGGTCATTACCCGCGCCTTGGATACGATGGGTGAGATGGGCCTGGTCGATCGTGTGCGTGACGATGCCGACCGGCGCAACGTGATCATCAAGCGCACCGTCGGCGGTGCGCTCTACCTGGAAAAGCTCGGCGATCTCATCCGAGATCAGGCTCGCCGGCTGCCGATCTGAAAGGAATGCGAATGACGATGCTCGACCGCCGCCTGCATGCTTACAGGTCTGATCTCGCGGAAGCGGGGCTCGAAGGCAAGGTTGAGGCGTCACGTTTTACGGAAGGCGCGCCGGCGCGTGTCGCCGTTCCTGTCCTGGCCGTGCGCCCTGAACCGGACCTTGCCCGCGGAATCGATACGGAACTGCTTCTCGGCGAGGATGTGACGGTTTTCGATCGCGCCGGCGGCTGGTGCTGGGTGAAAGCCGCTTCGGACGGGTATGTCGGCTATGTCAAGGCAGACGCGCTCTTGGAAGGCCGGCCGGCGCCGACCCATATCGTCACCGTGCAGCGCACCTTCCTCTATCCGGAACCGGAACTGCGCAAGCCCCACCAGGCCATCCTGTCGATGGGAAGCCGCGTCCACGTCGCCAGCGAGGCGGAGGCGCGCGGCAATCGCTATGTCGTGCTCGAGGACGGAACTGCGATATTCGCCAAGCACGTCCAGCCGATCGGCGCGCTCGATGGCGCCGATTATGTGGAGATCGTCGCCCGTTTCCTGGAAACGCCCTATCTTTGGGGCGGGCGTTCCGGCCTCGGCATCGATTGCTCCGGCCTCGTCCAGTTGGCGATGCTGATGACGGGCAGAGCTGCGCCGCGCGATACCGACCTGCAGGCGGCCGGCCTCGGCCAGCCGATCGATCGCTCCGAAATCCGCCGTGGCGACCTGGTCTTCTGGAAGGGCCATGTCGCCGTCTTCGAAGATCCGGAAACCATCCTCCACGCCAACGGTCATAGTATGACGGTGGCGCGCGAGAATTTCGAGGCCGCGGTCGAGCGCATCGGCTGGCTCTACGAGCAACCGACCGGCTATCGCCGCCCGATCAGCTGATCAGCCGATCGGAGGCTGCGGCCAGGATCTCACTCCGCCCGTCCAGTCCTCGAAGGCTTTCGACAGTCTCAGCACCCGCATATCGTCGAAGCGCGGCCCGACGATCTGCAACCCGATCGGCATGCCCGATCGGGAGAAACCGCAATTGATCGAGGCGGCCGGCTGCTCCGACATGTTCCACGGCACCGTGAAACCGATATGCTCGAACGGCAGTGCCGGATCATTGGTCGGAGATGCCCATTCGGCCGGATAGGAGATGATCGGATTGGTCGGCGAAAGCAGGGCGTCGACCTCGGTAAACAGCCGTCCGCAGCTCTTGCGCATCTCGATCGTCTGATTGAAGCCCTTGACCGCATCGACGCCGCTGATGTCGGCGCCGCCCATCGCCCAATCCCTGATATAGGGCAGGATGCTGTCGCGCCTGTTGTCGTCGAGATCCGCGATATCGCCCCAGAACCGGGACCGCCAGAAATTGTCGAGGCCATCCAGCATCGCGCGCGTCAGCACCGGCTGGACCGATAGAATGGTCGCGCCGGCCGCCTCGAATTGTTTCGCCGCCGCTTCCACCGCGGCCCTGATCTCGTCGTCCACCGCAAGGCCGCAGCCGGCATCGAGCATCAACCCGATCTTCATGCCCGACAGGTCGATGTCGAGATCCATCCAGTCGAAATCGTTCGGCGGCAGGCTGGTGCCATCGCGCCAATCCGGCCGTGACAGCGTCGCCATCGAAAAGGCCGCATCCTCGACGGTGCGCGCCATCGGCCCGACGCAGCGCCCGACATAATAGGGATCGGCCGGAATGCGTCCATGGCTCGGTTTGAAGCCGAAGATGCCGGTCCAGCCGGCGGGAAGGCGCACCGAACCGCCGATATCGGTGCCGATATGCAGTGGTCCGTAGCCGGCCGCCGCCGCTGCGGAAGCCCCGGCACTCGATCCGCCGGGATTCTGCGTGGTGTTCCAGGGATTGCGGCTGAGAGGATGAAAGCTCGAAAGCCCGGAGGAAAGCATGCCGTAATCGGGGCAGGTGGTCTTGGCGAAGATCACCGCGCCATCTTCCCGCAGCCGGGCGGCGGCCGGCGCATCGGCGTCCGCGGGCCTCAGTTCCACCGCCCTCGTGCCTGATGGCACCGGCTGGCCCTTCGTGGCGATCAGTTCCTTCAGCGTCACCGGGATGCCGTCGAGGGAGCCAAGCGTTTCTCCCTTCGCCCAGCGCTCCGTCGACGCTTTCGCCTGCGCGCGCGCCGATTCCGGATCGTAGAGGTAGAGTGCCGAAATCGACGGCTCCCAGGCTGCTATATGATCCTCGAGAGACAGCCAGTATTCCAGGGGGGAGAGGCTTTTATCGGCGAAGCGTTGCCTGAGTTCGCGGATGGTAAGGTCGGTTTCGGTCATGGCATGGTCTTTCGGGCTCTTCGTCTTGGGAGGACATCAGCGGCTTGCCTCGCGCGGGTCGAGCAGATCGCGCAAACCGTCGCCGAGCATGTTGAAGCCGAAGACGGTGAGCGCGATGGCAAGACCGGGCAGGATCGCCAGCCAGGGGGCGAGCGCCAGATAGGTTTGCGCATCGGCAAGCATCCGGCCCCAGGTCGGCGCCGGCGGCGCCATGCCGAGCCCGAGGAAGCTAAGACCCGCTTCGGTGAGGATCGCCAGCCCCAGCTGGATCGCGCCATGCACGATGATCTGGCTGATGATATTCGGCAGCACATGGCGCAGCGAAATCGTCAGTCGCGTATTGCCGATGGCGCGCGCCGCCGTCACATAGTCGCGGCTCCAGGCCTGCAGCGAGGTCGCGAGTGTGACGCGGGCAAAGACCGGGATCATGAAGACGGCAATCGCCGTGATCGCGGTGAACCGCCCTGGCCCGAGAAAGGCGCCGAGCATCATGGCGGACAGGATCGGCGGCAGCGCAAAGATGACATCGCAGATGCGCATCAGCAGGGCTTCGAAAGAACCGCGGATCGCCGCCGCCGAAATACCTGATATCGAACCCAGCGTCCCGCCGATCATAACCGCTGTGATGGCGATTGACAGTGAATTCCAGCAACCTGCCATCAGCATCGAAAGCACGTCGCGGCCGAACTGGTCCGTGCCGAGCAGGCCGAAGGCAAGCGGCGGCTGCAGCTTGTGGATGATCTGCATTTTCGCCGGCGGCAGCGGCGTCCAGACGAGCGACAGCAGCGCGACGGCGACCAGCAGCCCGATGATCACAGTCCCTGAAATCAGGTTCATTCGCCGGCTAAGTCTAAAGATCCGGCGGCGGCTGGCAATGGCGGTCGATGCGATCGGTACCATGTTTCAGGCCGCCTTTCTCATCCTGGGATCAATCGCCAGATAGGAGAGATCGACGATGAAATTCATCACGATGACAAGGCCTGCGAAGAATAGCACGACATCCTGCATGACGATGACATCGCGCTGGGAGAGCGCCTGCAGCGCGAGCCGTCCGAGGCCGGGAAGGTTGAAGACGTTTTCAACCAGCACCGCGCCGGCGACGAGAAAGGTGAATTGCAGCCCGATCATCGTCAGGATGGGGATCAGCGCATTCGGCACGATATGCCGCCACAGCACCGCACTGCGGGAAAGCCCCTTGGCGACGGCAGTGCGGGCAAAATCCTCGTGCATCGTGTCGAGCACCGCTGAGCGCGCCACCCGCGTCAACACACCCGCCTGCGGCATCGCCAGCGCGACGGCGGGCATAACCAGCGCCTGCAATGCCGGCAGCAGGCCGGCGCCCCAGCCCGGGAAGCCACCGGCCGGCATCAGCCCGAGCATCGTCGAAAACAGGATGATCAACAGCAGCGCCACCCAGAAGGCGGGCACGGCGATGCTGATCTGCGAAAACAGCGTCGCCATGATGTCGAAGACACCGCCGCGGCGCGAGGCGGCCAGCACGCCGAGCGGCAGGGCAATCGCCACCGAAAGCACGATCGCCATCAGCGCCAGTGGCAGCGTTACCGCCAGCCGCTCGACGATCAACCCCGCGACCGGTACGCCATAGGTCAGGGAATTGCCGAGATCGCCTGATAGCACGCCGATCAACCATTGCCCGTAACGCAGCAGCAGCGGCTGCTCGAGGCCGAGACTGTGACGCAGCGCCGCAAGCGTCTCCGGCGTTGCCGAGGTGCCGAGCATGATCGAGGCGGGATCGCCTGGCAGAAGGTCCATGACGGCGAAGATCAGCAGCGAGACGACGACGAGCGTGACGATGAGACCGGCGAAGCGGCGGGCGAGGAGTGGGATCATGCGTGCCACGCTTTCGATGTGGCCTGGCGGCTCCCCCGCCCGCCCTCATTCCTGTGCTCGTCACAGGAATCCAGCCACGGGGCGTCTGCGCCGTGAATAACTCTCATGCGATGAGTAGCTGGTTCTCCCGCGCCCAAGGACTTGGGCGCACTGGATTCCTGTGACAAGCACAGGAATGAGGGAGCGAGAGGTTCGCGTGAGTCGACCATATCCGACTGTTCTGCTTCCGGCGCCAAGGCCATCACCTCATCACATCGCGCCTGACCTACCCCTCTCACTCGTCCCAGGAAACACCAGTCAGCACGTTGGAAGGGATAGGCTCGTTCTCCCACAGGCCCTTCAGCTTCTTGTCCCAGACGCCGAGTTTCGGCATGACGAAGAGGTAGAGCGCCGGCACGTCCTCGGCGAGGATCTTCTGCGCTTCGCCATAGATCGCATTCTGCGCGGCGGGATCGGTCGTCTCCTGAACCTTCTTCATCAGCGCGTTGAAAGCGGGGTTCTTATAATTGAAATAATAGGGATCGCGCGCATAGATGTCGATGTCGAGCGGTTCGGCATGGGCGACGATCGTCATGTCGAAGTTGCGGTCCTTCATGATGTCCTGGACCCATTTCGCCGGAAATTCCGTCGGCTCGATATTCATCGTCACGCCGATCTCGGCAAACATCGCCTGCATCACCTGGGCGCTGCGCGGCGCATAAGCCATCTGCGGCGATTTGATCGTGAAGGTGAAACCGTTGGGGTAGCCTGCTTCGGCAAGCAGCGCCTTCGCCTTCTCGACGTCGTAAGGCAGCACGCCTGTCATGTCCTGATAGCCCGGATCGTTCGGCGTGTAGTGGCTGCCGATCGGCGTGCCGAGGCCCGACCATGCGCCGTCGATCACCGTCTTGCGGTCGATCGCCATCATCAGCGCCTGGCGGACGCGTTTGTCGTCGAACGGCTTCTTGGCAGTGTTCATGCCGGCAACGACCTTGAGCTCGGTATTGCCGATCTTGGTGACGAGCCTCGCATCGCCGTCGAAAGAACTCATCAGCTCAGGCGCGGCAAATTCCGGAAAGGCATCGAGATCGCCGGATTTCAGCGCTGCCGCCTGCGCCTGCGGATCGGCGATAAACCGGAAGGTCACCTTGTCGAGCTTGGCGGCCGCATCCTTGTTCCAATAATCGGCATTCCTGGCGAGTTCGACCTTGTCGCCCTTCGCCCAGCTGGCGAATCTGAAGGGGCCGGTCCCCACTGGCGTCGTCTTGTCGTCGGCAGCCGTCTTCGGTGCGACCATCACAGAGGCTGGCCAGCCGAGCCAGTAGATCAGGCTGCCGGTCGGCGCAGAGAGATGCAGCACCAGCGTTTCGGCATCCGGCGTATCGATCGAGGCGATCGAAGCGAAGAAGCGCTTCTGCGGATTGACCGAATCGGCGCCACGGGCACGGTCGAGCGAAAACTTGGCGGCAGTGGCATCGAAGGCCTCGCCGTCATGGAATTTGACGCCGGTCTGCAGCTTGAACGTATAGGTCAGGCCATCGGGAGAGATCTCCCAGTTTTTTGCCAGCTGCGGCTGGATCTTGCCGGACTGGTCGATCGTCACCAGCCCTTCGAACACGTTCTGCCAGGTCACCTGGCCGATTGCGACGGGTGCCGCGATCGTCGGGTCGAGACCGGTCGGCTCGACGCTCATGCCGAGATTGAGCGTGGTCTTCGCCGCCTCGGCCGGCGTCATCGTCGTCATCACCAGGCCGGCCGAAAGCGCAGCACTGAGCGAAAGCCGACGGGCCAAACGCGCGGAAGGCGCAAACGAAAACTTGATCATCATGTTCCCTTGTCTGGCCGCGCGTCGATGACGAAGGCCTTTTGCGAATAGAGTGGCACTATGCTAGTGCACACACAATGACGATTTTGTGTGCTCAGTGTGGCCGAAAAAGCTACACCGTAAATCCGCGGGCAATGCAAGCTCGAAGCGTCAGTCTTTCGTCTCGGTCCGGCGGTTCGTGCGCTCGCGCATGAACCTCTCGATGAAGTCGAGCAGTTTCGTCGCGGCGAAGGACAGCTGCCGGTCCGGCGCGACGCAGAGATCGACATGGGTGCGGATGCCGGTCTTGCCGGCCAGCGGAATGGCAAGGAGCTGACCCGCCTCGATCTCGCGGCGGACGGTCAGTGCCGGCAGCAGCGTGACCGCAGCCCCGCTGAGCACGAGTTCCTTCAGCATTTCGAGCGAGCTGGTGACGAAGACGGGATCGAGGCTCAGCCCTTCCTTCTCGAACAGCGCGTCGAAGGCCTGGCGGAAGCCGAAGGATTGATCCGGCAGTGCCAAGGCGTAGTCGGCAAGCGTCCTTAGCGGGATCTCGGCATGCGCGGCCGCCGGATGCAGCGGCGTGGCGATGAGATCATAGGCGATCTCGGAGCGTAGCCGCACCTTGGTGCCGGACATCGGTGGCGCAAACAGCGTCACCGCAATATCCGCCTCGGCGCTGTTGACGGCATCCACCGCCTGCCGCGCGCTGGTGATCGTCACGGTAAAACGCAGCTTCGGATATTTCAGGCTGAATTCGGCAAGCGCCGGCGCCAGCAGATTGGCGACGGTGGCGCCATTGGCATAGATGCTGACACGGCCGCGCTGCAGGCCCTTCAGGTCTTCGATCAGCTGCTGCACATGATCGAGCTCGCGCAACGTCCGGCCGGCGCGGGCGGCAAGCAGTTCGCCGGCGGCCGTCAGCTTGACGCCGCGGGCGCTGCGTTCGACGAGCGGCGCGCCGAAATGATATTCGAGGTTCTCGATCTGCCGGCTGATCGCCGTCGGCGCGACATTGAGATTCTCGGCCGCCTGGCGCATAGAATTGGTCCTGACCAGCTCGTCGAAATACATCAGCGCCCGGATCTGCATTCACGTCTCTCCGCCTTTTGGCACGTTGGGGTTCCGGTTCCGACCCTAAAGCATGTCGCCCAAAAGTGCGCAGCGGTTTTGGGACAACGACATGGATAAAAACAAAGATCTCAGTCAACGACCATTCGGATAGCGGTCGCGCCATGCCATTTGCGCGCCCTCGACCGGAAGGGCGGTCGCCGCGTAGACGCCACGGGCGATCGCCCGCGCCATGACGATGGTCGCAAGGTGGCAAAGCTCCATCAGGCTCGCCATGTCGTCTCTTCGATGCTTGGCCGTCGAAGCGGCAAAGACGGTATCGCCGTCGAGTGGCAGGTGCGCTGGCAGCAGTGCCCTGGCAAGGCCGTCATGGCCGGCGAGCGAAAGCCTGTGCGCCTCGGCCTTCGTCAGCTGCGCGTCGGTCACCACCGCGCCGATCGTCGTTGCCGGCGTGTTCATGCCCTTGAGCCGCATCCGGTGGTCGGCCACATCAGGCATGCCGAGCCCGCCGAATTCCGCGTCTTTTTCGAAAGGTGCTGCCCAGAAATGCGGCCCGTCGCCGATCGTTGCGGAGCCGAGCGCATTGACTGCGACGATCGCCGCGATGCGATGCCCGGTGCTGCTGACGGCGCTGGCCGAGCCGAGCCCGCCCTTGACGGTGGCCGTCGTCGCCCCTGTGCCTGCACCTGTCGTGCCGAGCGCGAATGTGCCCTTGGCCGCAGCCTGCAGTGCCGTATAGCCCATGTCGCGATAGGGGGAGTGAAGGCCCCAATCCTTGTCGCCGCCATTCAGCAGGTCCATCAGGATCGCCTGCGGCACGATCGGGATGCGCACCGACCCGACGGCAAAGCCGCGGCCGCGCTCGCGCAGGCCCGCCTGCACGCCGCCGGCGGCATCCAGCCCGAAAGCCGAGCCGCCGGAGAGCACGAAGGCATCCACGGCATTGACGGTCATCGACGGATCGAGCAGGCCGGTGTCGCGCCCGCCCGGCGCACCGCCGAGCACCGTGCCGGATGCGACGGCCGGTTCGTCGAAGACGATGACCGTGACGCCGGAACCGAGCGCAAGGTCGGTCGCATGGCCAATGGAAAGACCTTCGATATCGGTGATGAGATTGAGAAGATCGGGCAAGGGCGGATCCTTATGCGGGAAGGCGGCCGGTAGGACTGTACTGCATAATTTCTTAAATCGGAATCGATTTAAGGACAAAATTATGCAGCAATTCAAAGTGTTACAGCCTTTGCGCGTTGATAAAGACGCGCGGCGCTGCAATGCCCTCAAAAAACAAGACCGGCCCCATGTGGCGGGACCGGTCGGACATCGGGAAAAGCCGCGAATGCTAATCGCGGCCTCATGCCCTCAGGCATGAAGCGGCTTCGGATGACGGCGGGTCATCAGGTCATGGATGGCTAACCGCACCTCATCGGGCGAGCCGAAACGCTGCTCGTCGAGGTCGTGGACATGAAATTTCACGGCGATGAACTTCAGCCGATCTTCATCGGGAATGACGATCCCGACGGGAACGCCTGCATATTCGATAACTTGCTTCTTCATAGATAGAACTCCTGCCGCGCGACATGCGCAGCCATGGCGAATTGACTTGTCTGGTACCGTTGAAAGGAGGACGAACGTCACATTCGACAGTTCGGGCGGGAGAGGGCGCCCGGACGGTCATTGCCAAGCACAGATCGCCCAAGGAGATCGGCGAGAATATCGATGTCTATCATGCTCGTTCCTTGTGTTGGCGTTGCACTTGAGTGGTCCCGGTAGAGCCCGGGGCCGGTGAAGGCTGTCTTCTATAATCCACTAACTTGGTAGAGATTATCTGATAGCCTGTCAGAAACATATTCCGAAACGTGTCAAAATATCGACGATCCGAAAAAATTCATTCCGTCACAGCCCGAACTTACAGAAAGAAACATATCAGCTCTTCGTTAAATTCGCATGACAGAATCGAACTTCGATCGATCACAGCGGCAGACATAAGAAGCCTTGCTGTATGAGGCAATGCCCCGTTTCATTAAAAATCGAAATGCCTCGAAATGACCGATTTGGTTAATGCTGGAAGCCCTGTGTCACCAGCCTTCTTCGAGCACCTTCTCCAGCATGTCCGCGAAAAAATCCGCGCTGTCGATGCTGAGGCAGAGCGGCGGTTTGATCTTCAGCACATTTTGGTGATCGCCGGTCGGCTGCATGATGACGCCGAGGTCGAGAAGCCGGTCGCAGATTGCAGCCGTCTCTTCCGTCGCCGGTTCCAGCGTCGTTCTGTCGCGGACGAATTCGAGTCCGAGATAGAGGCCCATGCCGTGCACGGCGCCCGCAATCGGATGGCGGTCGATCAACGCGGCGAGCCGCGCCTTCAGATGATCGCCGACCGTCCGGGCATTTTCCTGCAGCTTTTCCTCGGCCATGATGTCGAGCACCGTCATGCCGGCGATGCAACTGACGGGGCTGCCGCCGGTGGAGGAAAAGAAAGTGCCCCCCTTCTCCAGCGATTGCGCAATCTCCCGCGTGGTGATGACGGCGCCGAGCGGATGGCCGTTGCCCATGCTTTTGGCGACGGTGATGATATCAGGCACGACGCCCTGCTGCTCGAAGCCCCAGAAATAGTGCCCGAGCCTGGCATAGCCGACCTGCACTTCGTCGGCGATGCAGAGGCCGCCGCGAGCGCGTACCTGCGCATAGAGCTCCTTGAGATAGCCTTCCGGCAATGGAATGCCGCCGGCATTGCCGTAGACCGATTCGGCGATGAAGCCCGCAAGGCCTTCGCCCGCAGCATCTATTGCCTCCAGCACCGGCGTCGCCATGCCGAGATAATCCGCTGCCGTATCGGGACCACGGAAGTCGCCGCGATAGGTGTTCGGCGAAACGATGGTATGCACCCAGTCCGGCCGGGTGGTTGGTGCGTGCGGATTGTCGGCGATCGAGGTGGAGACGGCGTCGCTCGCCGCTGACCAGCCATGATAGGCTTCGAGCAGGCAGAGCATGTTGCGCGCGCCGCTATGGGCTTGCGCCAGCCGAAGCGCCAGATCGTTCGCCTCCGAGCCGCTGTTGACCAGGAAGACCGCATCGAGCCCATCCGGCGACAGGGCGGCGATGCGTTCGGAAAATTCCGTGATCGCGGCGTAGTGAAAGCGCGAATTCGTGTTGAGCCGCAGCCATTGCGCGCTGATCGCCGCCGCGAGCTTGGGATGGCCATGGCCGAGAATGGTGACGTTGTTGACCATGTCGAGATAGGCGCGGCCCTCGACATCGAACAAATGCTCCTTCCAGCCGCGCTCGATCTGCGGCGGCGCCGCATAATAATTCTTCTGCGGCCTTGCGAGATGCGCCCGCCGCCTGGCGAAGAGTTTGGCGGTTTCAGGTTGCGGCGCATCCGCTTGCGGGCTGAGAAGCAGCGAAGGCGAAGGGCAGAGCACCGACCAGGCCGCCGCCGTGCGCGGCGTCGCAAAAAGCGGCGGTTCGAGACCGGCGACGCTGCAAAGCTGGACGCGCAGCCCGCCGAGCGACGACGCCTCTCCGAAAACAGTGCCGAGCGAATCGCCGGCGGCGATCTCGGCTCCATCCTCGACGGAGAGGTCGAGCCCATCGAGATGCAGGGTCATGTTGTCGCTGGCGAGCGTCAAATGCTGGTCCTTCCAGCCGATGCGGCCGGCAAAGGGCGCGGCAATCGCGCTGCCTGCGGCAAGGCATATGTCGACATGCAGAGCGCAGGTCGCCTGTCCCTTCGCGGTTCCCGCGCGGGAAAGCCGATATTCGCCGTAGCGCGTCGCTGCCGTACCGTTTTCGGTTGCCATGCGGGCAAGCAGCCGCCAGTCCATGTCCGTATTCAGCCAGTTGCCGGCGGAAAAATGCGGGCTCCGTACCCCAAGATCGACATAGGCGATCCCGGCGGGATCGATGTCAGGCAGCAACGGCAGCCATCCCGATGTTTCCGGCGCGGTGACATCTACGCCGGCTGCCTTGAGGATCGCGGCTTCCATGAGATCGAAGGGAACCGACATCGCCGTATCGAAGATCGCCCGCTCGCGGTCGAGATTGTCGCGGACATAGTCATTGTCGGGATCGACCGAAATCTGCTGCTCGCCGCTGGCGACGAGAATGACCGCGCGTGCGACGATCAGCGGCCAGAGCGCCTTCAGTTCCTCCTCGCTCAGCGGATAGATCGCCTGATAGGCGGTGACGGCGGGCAGGATGTGAAAGGGGTCGCCATCGGCCTGATGCAGCAGCGAAGCGCAGGTGACGGCGAGATCGCCGACCAGCCAGCCGCGGATGATGTCGCCGAAATCGATCACCCCGTCGGGGATGATATGGCCATGGGCGTCACGGTGGCCGACGACATTGTCGCCGGTGACGTCGTGATGCACGGCCTGTAGCCGAAGCGCCGGCGCCAACGGCTGGATGCGGCGGACGGCCATCACCATGGTCTTGGCGATCCGGTCGCGCGCCGCACTGTCGGTGATGGCCGAAAGCAGCTGCACGGCAACGGGACCTGCCCGTCTGAGATCCCATTGCAGGCTGCGGTCGAGACCGGGATGGTTGAAATCGGCAAGCGCCTGCGCCAGCCTGGCGCAGAGCGCGCCCAGCGCCGCCACGGAAGCCGGCGCCAGATAGGTCAGCTCCGTCAGCCCCTGGCCTTCCAGATACTCCAGCAGCCGGACCTGATAGCCCTGCCCGCGCACGGTAAGGACGACGATCTCCCGCCCCTCATTGGTGGGGATCACCTTCGGAACGCGCGGCGCATCTTGCCGGCTATTGAGGTGACGGATCGCCGCATTCTGCGCTTCGAGCTCGCGGATCTCGTAGGCGGCGTGGCAGATCTTCAGGACGTAGCGACCCCTCTCGCTATCGACGCGGTAGTTTCGATCCTGCTGGCTGCCGAGTTCGGCAAGCGTGCCGGATAGGCTGTAATGAGCAAGGAGGATCTCTTCCGCATCGGTGGCGGTCACATCGGGGCGCGGCAGCGCCATGCGATCAACAAGCGCCTCGTCGGTCATGACACCCCTCCCGCAGCATGATTCGATTACCTATTGAACGAGATAATCAAGTACTTGCCGCTGGCAGGCAACGGGGATTGTCGTTTGCCAGCAAAAGAGATGCAGGGCTGCGCTCAGCCCATGCGTTCGGAGGCGTAGCCGCCGGGGCTTGCCGGGAAGACCACGGTGCGGTTGCCGTTCAGGAAGGTGCGGTGATGGATATGCGCATGGATGGCGCGCGCCAGCACCTGGCTTTCGACATCGCGGCCGATCGAGACGTAGTCGTCGGGCGACTGCGCATGGGTGATACGCGCCGTGTCCTGCTCGATGATCGGGCCTTCGTCGAGATCGGCGGTGACGTAATGCGCCGTCGCCCCGATCAGCTTCACGCCGCGTTGATAGGCCTGCTTGTAAGGGTTGGCGCCCTTGAAGCTCGGCAGGAAGGAATGGTGGATGTTGATGATCTTCCCGGACATCTTCTGGCACATCGCATCCGAAAGCACCTGCATGTAGCGCGCCAGCACGATCAGCTCGGTTCCGGTCTGTTCGACGATATCCATGATCTGGCCTTCAGCCTGCAGTTTGTTCTCCTTCGTCACCTTGATGTGGTGGAAGGGAATGTCGTGGTTGACCACGACTTTCTGGTAATCGAAATGGTTGGAGACGACGCCGACGATGTCGATTGGCAGGGCGCCGATCTTCCAGCGGTAAAGCAGGTCGTTCAGACAATGGCCGAAGCGCGACACCATCAAGAGCACCTTCATGCGGGCACTGCCGTCATGGATCTCGGCATCCATGGCGAACCGCTTGCAGATCGGCTCGAAGCCTTCCTTGAGTTCGGCAAGCGGCACGCCTTCCTCGGAGATGAAGCTGACGCGCGTGAAGAACCTGCCGGTATCGAGATCGTCGAACTGCGAGCTGTCGACGATGTTGCAGCCCTTGTCTGCCAGATAGCTCGAAATCGCCGCCACGATGCCGCGCGTAGACTTGCAGGATACCGTCAATACGTAACTTGTCATGTCTTTCCCTCTTCCCTCTCCAAGGCCGCCGCCGTGCTTAGATCAAAGCCCGGACCGCGAACAGGCCGGCGCACTTTCATTCATGCGACAAATTGCAAGAGAAACCATCACCTTTGCGCAAGTTCTCTCATTGCCCAGTCTGAAGCTTAGGAGAAGTTGCGCGAAAAACTGTACCGTCAGCGCCGCTTGGATGCGTAATCTCGCCTTCGACGCGCTTTAGGCTGGCGGCCGACTCGCCACCGCAACCTTCCGGCGGCGCGGCGAGGTGATCTCATGGATGATCGCACCGCCGATCGACGAGAGCACCAGCGAGAGCATCACGAAGAGCACCGGCTGCTGCAGGATGCCGATCGGCAGACGGTCCGCGGCGACCCTGAGAAAAGCCAGGGTGAAGGCGTGGGTGATATAGATGCTGTAGGAGCAGTCGCCGAGATAGTTCAGCCATCCCACTACCGGCAGCCTGGAAAAATCGATGGAGATCGCGCCGTAGACGATGAAGATCGCCGGGATTCCCCAGGCATAGAACCGGCTTTCCGGTGGCATCAGCGCCTCGTTGATGAACAGAAACGCAAAGCCCATGGCAAGGGCCGCCCAGGCCCAGCGGTTCGGCAGAAGCACCTTCTGTCCGTAGAGCCAGCCGAGCACGACACCGGCGAGAAACTCCAGCATGATCGGCTCGCCGTAGAACAGGGTCACCGTCGTTTCCGGCAGCAGCCGGCAGGCAATCAGGATGACGGCAAAGACGGCAAACATCGCCGGGATGCGCCGAACTTCCTGTAGCGGCAATAACAGCGCGAAGACGAAGTAGAAGAACATTTCGTAATTCAGCGTCCAGCCGGGAACGACCACCGGCGTGATCGTGCTCGGATCGGCAGGATTGCTCCATGGCAGGAAGAACAGCGAGGCGATGAGATGCGGCAGGTCGAACACCGTCGATTTCAGCAATGATGGAGCGACCAGCGCCACAGTCGCCGAAAATAGCGTCGCCAGCCAGTAGAGCGGCACGATCCTCTTGATGCGTCGGCGGGCGAAATCGATCGGGCTCATCGCGCGTCCGCTCGTCGTCAGCCACATCACGAAGCCGCTCAAGACGAAGAAGATGTCGACGCCGGTTTCGCCATAGATGAAGGCGGTGGCATCGATCGCGGGATTGACCTTGGCAAGCTGCAATACCGCGTGGAAATAGACGACCATCAGCGCCGCGATGGCGCGCAGATATTGAAGCTGGACAAGCATCGAGCGTCTTGCTCCCCAGAGCATGATGCCGAAAAGTGTGGGTGGTTTTCGGACGAAATCATGCTCTATTTCTTTGATTTAGAACAGGATTCAGACTTTAGGCCAATCCGGCCTAAAATCATCCTTTTCTAGGGCTCGCGCGGACAGGCGCCGCTGCGGTCAACTCAATACATCTGCCGGACGACCCTGCCGGATGCGCGGGCTGTCATGGAAGCGCATATATCCGACGACGAACCAGAGGAGACCGGCGATCTTCATCGAGAAGACCGCGGTTCCCCCGATCATCATATTCAGAAAAATGAAAAGAGAAAGTGAATGGGCGCAGCGCCGCTGTGCCGCCGTGCGCCCGGCGGGAAAGAGGCAGACGAACAGCCACAAGGCGATGACGCCGAAGATTGTCGCCGCGTAGATCAGGTAGACATAGCCGCTGTCGGCGAATTCGGCGACCCGGTCGACCGAAAGCCCGAGGATGGCAAGCGGATCGAGCTCCATGATCTTCTTCATCGTCAGGTTGATGCGGCCGGTGAAATTGTCGCCCGTCGCATTGGGTTTCATCACGTAGACGAGGAAGCCGGCGGCGACGATCAGCGGCATCAGCGCCAGATTGAAATTCTTCGGGATCTTCGGAAAGACGAAGTAACCGACGATGCAGGCACAGCAGAAGATCAGCATCGTGCGCGTGTCGTTCGTCACCAGGATCAGCACGGCCGTGCCGACCATCAGCAACCGGTCCCAGCGGCCAAGCCTCTCCCACATCGAAATCAGGTAGACCGCGATCACGCCGCAGAAATTGGCGAGCGACACCTGCTCGAGGAAGATCGAGGAGGAACGGTGGTCGATGATGCCGAAAGAGAAGCGCTCGGGAAAGCCGAGCGCGTTCTGGAAGAGGCCCGTCGTATTGTAGCTCAGCGGCAGCAGCCCGCGCGTATTGGCGAAATAATCGGACGGGTGGACGATGCTGACATAGAACGGCACGCTGACGATCTCGAAGATCAGGAAGATCATGACGGCAAGACTTGCCCAGCGAAAGGCGAGCTTCATCGTTTTCTCGTTGCTCCAGCCGCCGAGCCCGGTAAAGCAGAAGATGATCAGCACGTTGCGGAAGTGATCGATGAACAGCATGCGGTTGAGCACGCTGACATAGATGGTCACGACGAGCGTGAACAGCAGGAACAGGAAGGCCGGCAGATCGGTCTCGTAGATCCCCTTGTGCAGGATATAGATGATGGCGCTCGCCATGATCAGGCCTTCGCTGGCGGCGACATGCGTCATCGAGAGCGGCACAATGTTGTGGTTGATGAAGGCGAGAATGCCGTTGTAGAGCACGGAGAGCAGCCCGAGCCAGAGCACCGTATGATCGGTGCGCGATGCCCTGCCGGCGGCATCGAGCCGGTTGCCGGCGACAGTGCCGGCTACAGTGAATGTCGCTGTCCTCTGATCGACGACCGCCATGCTCATTTCCCCGCGGGTTTGACGGCGGAGCAAATGCCGGCACCGGCTTTTGCCGCCTCGGCAAGAAGCCGCATCTGCGGCCGCTCAGGGCCCTTGCGCGGCTGGACGTTGAACGGCTCGTCCGCCGGCCACCAATCGCCGGCCGCCCAGTAGGACCAGCCGAGCCACACATCGCTATTGCCGGACATGGTGGCGTAGATTTCGGTCAGCCCGCTCATGCAGTCCTTGTCGGTGGAGGCGCCAAATTCGCCGAGAAAACCGCGCTTGTGGTTCTGCTTCAACCAGGCGGTAACGCCGTTGATCGCCGCGACCGCGGCGGACGCACCTTCACAGGTCGGATGGGTGCCGGAGGAATCGGCATCGAGATACTGGTGGACCTCATAGGCGTAGAAATTGAGCGGATCGCGCACACCGAGCATCACCGTGCCGTTGGCGCCGCCGATCACATCCTTTTCCCAGCTGCCCGCGCCGCTCCAGGCGGTGCCCGGCACCAAGATGAGGTTGCGCGCGCCGACAGCGCGGATGCTGCGGATCGCCGCATTGGCCGCATCCAGCCAGTCGGTCGCCTTGATGTCGTGCGGTTCGTTCATCAGGCCGAAGAGAACGCCGTCCTGATTGGCGAATTCGACGGCGAGCCTTGCCCAGAAGTCACCGAAGGCGGCATCCGTCGCCGGCGCTGTGCCGACCTGGGTCTTGTCGTAATAGCCGAAATTATGCGGGTCGAGCAGAACCGCCATGCCGTGCTTGCGGATCAGGCCGATCGTATCT
Source organism: Rhizobium sp. CB2179 (assembly GCF_057653455.1). Classification (NCBI taxonomy): domain Bacteria; kingdom Pseudomonadati; phylum Pseudomonadota; class Alphaproteobacteria; order Hyphomicrobiales; family Rhizobiaceae; genus Rhizobium; species Rhizobium sp. CB2179. The sequence goes on from NZ_CM172781.1 coordinate 4,778,418, forward strand.
TTGATCCGCTTGAGCTCATCCTCGTCGAGCCGCCCGCCGAGTGCGGGCTGCAGCCGCTCCCAGCGGAAGGGCAGCCGGATAATCGTCATGCCCTTCTTGGCGAAATAGCCAATCGTGTCTTCGCTCGGGTAGGTGTAGTTGGTGCCGTAGATGCCGCCGCGCTCGCCATATTCACCGCCGGACAAATTGACGCCGCGGTAGCAAGGGGCCTCAGCCGCAAGGACCGGCGACGGGGTGAGAGCGGCCGCAAGCAGCAGCGCTGTCAGATGTCGTGTCGTCCTCATGGCATCCTCGCAATCGCGGCAAATCGCAACATCGGCGTCGCTGACGTTATTTTAACGGTCCGTTAGCTAAGAATTTCTAAAGTATTGGCACCTCGGCTTCAGTCTTTCACGCTGGGCGGGACACGAGTGCGCGTATGAACCAGTATGACAGGAACAGGATAAGCCGGCTCCCTGGCTGGCGCAGTTTTGAGCCGTCTCAGACTGCGCCGGAAGGCGTGCGCATGCGCAGTCCCGTCGTCCGCCCGGATGATTTCGTCCGGCCATCGCCCGAACCTGCCCCGCCCCCCTTCGTGCCGCCGGCAAGCATTGCGGAAACCCGCCAATATGAGCGTCCGGCACCTCAGCCTCAGCCTGCAAGACAGCCTGTCGCGGACGCGCCGCCGAATGCAGAGTCCGCGCCGGCCGCACCGCTTCTCGACCTCCGCTCCAGTATCGCCGCGATCTGGAGCCGGCGACTGATCGTGCTGGGTTTGGCGCTTCTCGGAGCCCTCGCCGGCGGGGCGGTGGCGCCGCGCATCGCCCAGAAATTCACCGCCATCAGCAGCCTCTATTTCGATCCGCGCCAGATCGGCCTTGCCGATGCCGGCGCGCAATCGTCGGGTCCCTCGCCGGAAATGATCTCGGCGCTGATCGACAGCCAGGTGCAGATCCTGACCTCGGGCAATGTGCTGCGCCGCGTCGCCGAAGCCATGAAGCTCGACCAGGATCCCGAATTCACCGGCGGCCGCACGGATGGCGCCGCCGTGATCGGCACTTTGCAGAAGGCACTGGTTATCACCCGTGAGGCCAGCACCTATGTCGTCTCGCTTGCCGCCACGACCAATGATCCCGATAAATCCGCAAGGCTTGCCAACCAGGTCGTCACCTCCTTCACCGAGGAGGAGAACAGCGCCTCGAACGGCATCTACGAAAATACCTCGTCGACGCTCGACGGACGCCTCAACGACCTGCGCCAGAAGGTGCTGGAGGCCGAGCAGGCTGTCGAAACCTTCCGCGCCGACAACGACATGGCCGCGACCGAGGGCAACCTGATTTCCGATCAGCGGCTCGTTTCGCTGAACACGATGCTGGTGACGGCACAGGAAAAGACCATCCAGGCAAAGGCGCGCGCCGATGCCGTCGCCAACCTGCGCGTCGAGGACATCGTCGCCGGCAACCAGGCGGAGGGCGGCGTCACCTCGCCGCTCGTCAGCCTGCGTCAGCAATATGCCACCCAGGCCGCCGCCGTCGGCAGCCTCGAAAGCCAGATGGGCACGCGTCATCCGCGCCTGCAGGCCGCCCGCTCCTCGCTGCAGAGCATTGGCGGCGAAATCAAGGGCGAATTGCAGCGTCTCGTCACCTCGGCAAGGGGCGAATACGAGCAGGCAAAGGCCGCCGAGGACAGCATCGCCAAGGAACTTGCCGTGCAGAAGGCGTTGCAGGCGAGTACCTCCGACAAGCAGGTGGAATTGAACGAATTGCAGCGCAAGGCGACGGCGGCGCGCGATATTTACGAGACGGTGCTGAAACGCTCTAGCCAGACGAGCGAGGAGCAAAACTTCAACCGGAGTAACATTCGCGTCATTTCGCCGGCCGAGCAGCCGGTCAAGGGAGACGGTCCCGGAAAGACGATTCTATTGGTTGCCGGCGTCATCGGCGGTTTTCTCGCCGGTTTCGTCGTCGGCGCGGGCTTTGCGATTCTCGCCGGCCTCTTCAGCCATCCCGTCATCAGAAGTTATTTCAGGAAGTCTCCCGCTGCGGCCGCTTGATGACGGTCGTCGGTTTTCCTACATCGGGGAAGCGGCCTATTGCCGGCAGGAGAGTTCCCATGCGGCCAATGATGATGCTTCTGATATTGCTCGTTGCAGTATCGAGCCTCGCCCCGGCGTCCGCCTTTGCCGTCGACTGGACGAAATCCGTCGATCCGGGCGTTCAACCTCTTTATCCCTACAAAGGTCTTCCCGGCGTCAAGGCGCAGCCGGACAAGAAGGAAGAGGAATCCTACAATTGCCGCACCGAAACCGTGCAGATCCGCCGCCGCTATGACGAGATCTTCCGTTCGGGCGGCATGCCGACGCTGATGTATGTCTGCGAACGCGACGGCTTCATCTCGATGGACGACAAGGTTCCGCTCCGCGGCCACTATCAGCCGGTGCGGTGAGGGGTTTCAGGCGGTCAGCAAAGCCGATGGATGCGCCTGTCTGAAACATTCGATCGGAAGCTCCATCCTGAGATAGTCGAAGCCGGCATTCGCTTCCGATCGATCGACGATCGAATACTTGACCATGCCCTCTTCCTCCGCGCGCCGCAGCGGCAGGCTTTCGGCTGCCGCAAAGCCCAGCCGCTTTTATAGGCCGATCGCTTTTTCATTGTGGCAGAAGACGTGCAACGCGGCGGTTTCGACCCAAGTCGGAGCCGTCTGGCCGGATCCGACTTGTCCTTGAGACTGACGATATCGACCTGCGCCATGAACGACTATCCCTGATTCCGCTCACGCCTTGCGGCAGACACAGTAGCCGCCCGGAGAGGAGGACAGCACGAGCTTGCCGTTCAGAACCGGATCGACTTCGAAGCGGTCGGTTTCCGCCAGATAGTCGGTGACGGCCTTCAGCGGCTCATTGCCGCGCAGCCATACCTTGGAGCGCTTTGTGAAGGCCTGTTCCTCGGTCAGGTGGCCGATGAACGTGTCGGCGACGACGAGGTAGCAGCCTTCCGTTACCAGCGGACCGTAGGCGCGGCATTCCGCCAGAACATGCTCGTAGGAATGGTCGCTGTCGAGCACCACCATCACCCGGGCCCCCGGCGGGATCTCGGCCTTCACGGCGGCAAGCACGTCGTCGTCGACCGAACCGCCCTGGATCATCTTGATGCGGCTCGACATCGGATGGGATTCGATCGACTCGCGATTATGGGCGCGGATGTCGATGTCGATGCCGACAACCTTGGCCGCGTCGTTGCCCATGGCGGCGAGGATCGACGCCATGAAGATCAGCGAGCCGCCGCGCGCGATGCCGGTTTCGATGATGACATCGGGCTTGGTCGCCCAGATGACTTCCTGGGTCGCCAGGATATCGACCGGAAGCTGGATGATCGGTACGCCCATCCATGACCAGAGATAGGAATAGTCGAACTTGTCGAGCCCGATCAGCGTGTTCAGCGATTGTTGGAAACTTGCCTCATCCTTGCCGAGCGCAAGCGACATTTCCCGCTTGTGGGCTTCGAATTCGAGACGATCGTCCTTCGTGGTCATGACTATTCTTTGTCCTTCGCTGTAGGGCTGTCTTAGACCGACTGCCGCAATGCTGTGCTGTTGTGATAGATCCGCCCGGCCGCCACATCGAGCAGCGTTGCCGCCACCCGGTCGATATCGGCTTCGCTCATGTCGTGATAGCTGGGCAGGTTGATCGCGCGGCCCGGAATGCTCCAGGCGTTCACGTTCTGTGGCCGATCCTCGAACATGGAGAGGCTGGAGAGGGGATAGAAGAAGACGCGCGCGTCGATATTGGCGGCCTCGAAGGCCTGCTGCATCATCTCGCGGGTGGTACCCTTCGACGGATGAAAGACTGTGGTCGGCATCCACGCACCGTTGATCGTGCCGCTATATTCCGGGTTCATCGAGATGCCGGGCAGGGCGGAAAGCCGGACCATATAGGCCGCGAGGATCTCCCGCTTGCGGGCGACGAGCTCCTCGATGCGTTCGAGCTGTGCGCAGCCGATGGCCGCCTGGATATTGGACATCTTGTACTTGAAGCCGATCTCGTCGGGCCAGAACTGCTTGGTTTGGCCGCGAGCCCGGCCGTGATTGCTGAGCGTCAGCACCCGTTCGTAAAGCGCGGCGTCGTTGGTGACGAACATGCCGCCTTCGCCCGTCGTCAATGTCTTTGTGCCGTGGAATGAGAAAGTGCCGAAGGCGCCCATCGAGCCGGCGCGGCGGCCGTGCCAGACGGAGCCGACCGCTTCGGCCGCATCTTCGATCACCGGAATGCCCGTCCGCCTGCCGATCTCCAGCAGTGCGTCCATGTCGCAGAGATTACCGTAGAGATGCGTGGCGATGATGGCCTTCGTCTTCGGCGTGATATGGCGCTCGACCTCGCCCGGATCGATGCACCAGGAATCCGGCAGCACGTCGACGAAAACCGGCTTGGCGCCGAGATGGACGATCGGCGAGACGGTGGCGACCCAGTTGGTGTCAGCGAGGATCACTTCGTCGCCTTCGCCGACGCCGAGCGCGGCCAGGCCCATGTGCATGGCGCCGGTGCAGCTCGAGGTCGCGATGGCGAAGCCGCTGCCGAGATAGGTCTTGAAGTCGCGTTCGAAGCGGTTGATGTAGTCGTAGCAGTGTGCGCCCCAGCCGGTCGCTGCCGCATCTGCGGCATAATCGGTTTCAAGCTGGGTGATGGAAGGCTTGGTGTAGAAGATCCTGTTTGTCATGCCGCTAATTTCTGTTGAATTGAAATCAAGACGCAGGCGCCCGCCACGACGCTAGTTTTCGAAGCTGGCGCGAGGCTCACATGATGATGTGCCGGGCGAGATCGTGCTCGTGGAACACGAGATTGGGCAGTTAGCCCGAGTGCTACGCTGTTGGCCGTGATCGCTCCAGCCTCACATAAGGTTCCGATGAAAGATGGAAAATGAGACATTTGTGCCCGCTTGCCCTTCGCAAGGACGTCCGCCGCAAATGCGCCACATGTTCAGGTAGGAAGGTTTGTAAAGTTCATGACCACCAAGGATGATAGGCAGGAGTTCGAGGCCAGCAAGCGCGAAATGAGCCTCGCTCTAGGTCGTGACACGGATGTCTTCCGTCAGACGCTCGACACTCTGGTGAGCCTGGACAAATACGACTATTCCTATCTGTGGTCTTGGATGGGCATGCCAATCATCCAAATGCCCGCCGATGTGATGGCCACCCAGGAAGTTATCTGGGCCACCAAGCCAGACGTGATCGTTGAGACGGGCGTGGCGCGTGGCGGATCGATGATCTTCCAGGCTGCCATGCTACAACTGATTGGCAAGGGCAAGGTGGTCGGCGTAGATATCGACATTCGCGCCCATAACCGTCAGGCGATCGAATCCCATCCAATGGCGCATCGCGTCGAACTGATCGAAGGGCCATCTACCTCCGCCGAAACCATGGCGAAGGTCAAGGCGTCTATCCCTGAAGGGGCCTCGGTCATGGTCATTCTCGACAGCGATCATAGCAAGGCGCATGTACTGGATGAATTACGCAATTACGCGCCGCTGGTGACAGACGGCCACTATCTCGTCGTTGCCGATACGATCCTTGGCCGTTACGAACCTTCCCAGGTCCCGACCAAACGCTCCAAGGTTCTCTTGCCTGGCGATGAGCCCCTGGTTGCCCTCAATGATTACTTGCAGGAAACGGATCGTTTCGAGTTGGATACCATCATCAATGGAAAGCTCGTTCTCTCCAGTTCTCCGGGCGGCTATCTTCGATGTGTGCGGTCCTAAGCATGCCATTGATGCGATCAAATCAAAAATTCTCGTCGATTAGTCGACGTACTTTGGGGTCGACGGAGTATGGAGGTATCGGATGCATTTAGGCTCGACATTTTACGACGAGACTGAACTAAGATCCCTGCCGTTCCGGCATCTTGGGTCGAACGTAAAGATTAAAAGAACCGCCGGACTTTTTTTCGTGGAGAATATCTCCATCATGGATGACGCGCGGATCGATGATTTCACCATCATTGTGGCAAGTAGGGAACACGTTGAGATTGGATGTAATGTGCACATCGCGTCACAATGTTATATATCTGGGAGTGACGGCTTCGTCATGGAGGACTTTTCGGGTTTGGCACCAGGTGTCAAAATCTACACCTCAAGCGATGACTACACGGGTGAAAAGATGACCAACCCGACTCTGCCGCGCCATCTTATTGGCGGCCCTGCTGGGAAAGTCGTCCTCCGCAAACATGTGATTATCGGCTCCAACTCGGTCGTTTTGCCTAAGGTAACAATTGAGGAGGGAAGTTCTGTAGGTAGCCTATCTCTCGTAAATAAGTCTCTCCCTGCATGGGGAGTATACGCTGGTATCCCCGTCAGGCGTTTACGCGATAGATCTCAAAATCTTCTGATCCTTGAGAAAGAACTGCGAGCATCACAGGCCTGATAGGCAAGCTATCGCCCCGCAGAGCGTGATCCACGCGCTGAAGCGGTCGAGATTGTGGACGGCAACCTCGCGCCCCAGCCGGTGGCGGCGGCATCGGCAGCATAATCCGTTTCGAGCTGGGTGATCGAAGGCTTGGTGTAGAAGATCCTGTCTGTCATGCCGCTAATTTCTGTTGAATTGAAATCAAAACGCAGGCGCCCGCCACGACGCTAGTTTTTGAAACTGGCGCGAGGCTCACATGATGATATGCCGGGCGACATCGTGCTGGTGGAACACGAGATTGGGCAGGTAGCCGAGTGCTACGAAATACTCCCGGTCGTTGTCGGCGCTGACGAAGACGGCGGTGCTTTCCAGCGGACTGTCGCTGAGTTTCACTGTCACCTTCACCTTTTCGCTGAGGCCGAGTTCGCGCATCAGGCCTTCGAGCGCGGTGATTTCCGGGAAACCGCCGAGAAGCAGCGTATCGACGCCGATTGCCGAATTCACTTCGCTCACCAGCGTCTGGATGGCGACCATCAGGGGCAGCCTTTCACGGAAACTGCGAATTTCCGGGTGGTCGAGCATCCCGCCCCACATGATGCGGGTATAGAGTTCATAGGCCTTGATGAAGTTCTTGCGCTCCGCCCAGAAGCGAAAGGCGACCGCCATGCGATTGAGAGTGAAGATCTTGCACATCTCGTCATACTTGAGATGCGTCTCGGGCGTCAGGTTCAGCGCCCCGCGCCTGGCTCCCGTATAGAGAAAATATTCAAGCCCGCCGCGATAGCGATCCCAGCTCGTCATGACGTCGTTGGTGCCTTCTTGCGGACGGTCGCGGACGATCGCCGAATTGGCGATGGAACGGTAGAACGGGCGCTGCAGGAAGGAGACCGCGCCCTGATCGAGGAAATGCGCAAGGAACGGGAACGGATAGAAGCAGAATTCCCGCGGGATCCAGGCCGACCGCAGGGTCGACGAGCGGTAGATCGCGATTTCCGGAAAGATGTGGCGTTCGCAGATATACTGGAAGACGTCGCCGAAACTTCCCTGCGGAAACTTCCGATCCTCGTTGACATTGTAGAACTTCGTGATGTCGGTTTTGGCGACTTCGTCGTAGAGGAACCACGGCGCATGGGCGCAGGTCACCTCCTGATTGTTGTCGAGATATCTGATGGTTTCGGCCACCGCATCGGCAATCAGGATGTCATCGTCGGCGAGATAGATGAGGTATTCGCCCTTGCCGAGGCGCAGAGCGCTCGTGACGTTTGCCGCGGCGCCGGCATTGGTTTCACGCTTGTAGTAGCGGATCGGCAGCCCGCGGGCGATGAATTCCTCGACCACCTGCTGCGTGCCATCCGTGGAGGCATTGTCACAGATCACGATTTCGAAGGGAAAGTCGAACTTGTAATCGTTCTCGCAGTAGGTCAGCGCGTTTCTGAGATAGGCTTCGCGGTTATAGGTCGGGATGCAGATGCTGAGTTTGATACCGCTCAAAGGCTTGTCTCCTGGCCGTAGCTGTCAAGCGCGGCGTCGCGCTCGCTGATGATGCTCGGCGTGAACGGCCAGGCGATGGAAAAGGCGGGATCGTCCCAGCGGACGCCACGGGCAAGTTCCGGCACATAGGCTTCCGACATCTGGTAGAAGAGCTCGCAATCATCCTCGAGCGTCAGGAAGCCGTGCGCGCATCCGGCAGGTATGTAGAAGGCGTTGTGATTGATGGCATCGAGCTCGACGGAGGCCCATTTGAGATAGCTCGGCGAATCCGGCCTCAGATCAACAGCCACGTCGAATACCCTGCCGCGCGTGGCGCGCACCAGCTTGATCTCCGGCCGCGGTTGGGCTTGGTAGTGCATACCGCGCAGCGTCCCGCGCTTGTGGTTCTGCGAGATATTGCACTGCGGGTAGACGGGGACGAGACCTTGCGCCGCAAAGGTCTGCGCGTCGAAGGTTCGTGCGAACATTCCCCGGTCGTCGGAGCGCGCGTCGACTTCCACGACAAAGGCGCCCGAAACCGCGGTCGGAAGGAATTTCAACCGAGCACCGTCAGTTCCGGCACGGCGACCGCGAAGCGTCCCCCCCAGGCACCGACCCTGCTGTTGGCCGCAACGACCTCGTTCTTGATGTTCCAAGGCAGGATGAGCACGTAATCCGGCTGCGTTTCGTCCATCTTCTCCGGGGCGTAGATCGGCAGTTTGCTCCCCGGCAGGAAATGCCCCTGCTTGTGCGGATTGCGGTCGACGACATATTCGATGAGGTCGGTGCCGACGCCGCAGAAATTCAGCAGCGTGTTGCCCTTGGCGGCAGCGCCATAGGCGGCGACCTTCTTGCCGCTGCGTTTGGCTTCCGCGAGGAAGGCGAGCAGCCCATCCTTGATCGGCGCTACGCGGCTCTGGAAAGCCTCGTAGGTCTCGACCTTGTCGAAGCCGGCGGCGGCCTCATCGGCGCGGACCTTGGCAAGACTGTAGCCGATTGCGTGAACCATGGACGTTGCGCGGCAGGCAAGCACGCGGAGACTCCCGCCATGGGTCGGCAATTCTTCCACGTCAAAGATCTTGAGGCCGTGCGCCGCGAACACCTTTTCGACGGCGAGCAACGACAGATAGTAGAAATGCTCGTGGTAGACAGTGTCGAACTGGATATTTTCCATCAGCCGCAGAAGGTGCGGGAATTCAACGCTGACGACGCCGTCCGGCTTCAGCACAGCCGAAAGCCCGCCGACGAAATCGTTGATGTCAGGCACATGCGCCAGCACGTTGTTGCCGATGACAATGTCGGCGGCAAGGCCGCGGGAGACGAGATCGGCAGCGGTTTCCTTGCCAAAGAAGCGCGCTTCCGTGGGAACGCCGATCTGCCGTGCCACTTCCGCAACGTTCTCGGCCGGCTCGATGCCGAGCACGGGCACGCCGGCTTCGACGAAATGCTTGAGGAGGTAGCCGTCATTGCTCGCCACCTCGATCACCTGCGATGTCTCGCTGAGACCGAAGCGCTTGCGCGCCATGATCGTAAACTGGCGGGCATGCTCCACCCAGCCGTCGCTGTAGGAGGAGAAATAGGCATAGTGGCTGAAGATATCCTCCGGCGGAACGAAGGCATCGGCCTGCACCAGCCAGCATTCAGAGCAGACGAAGGCGCGCAGCGGATAGGAGGGCTCCGGCTTGTTGAGCTGCTCTTCCGTCAGATAGGCGTTGGCGAGCGGCGTCGAACCCAGATCGACGAAACGATGCTTCAGCGGAGCGTTGCAGAACCGGCAATTGTGCGCTGTCATGATACTGTTTCCTCATATGCCGCGATCTGGCCGAGCGAGAAGGCGCGCATGTCTACGCCCTCGCGGTTGGCCTTGTACCAGGCGGCAGTCCAGTCGATTGTCTGTTGCAGGCTGAGCCGCGGGCGCCAGCCGATGGTGTCGAGCGCAAGCGCCGAGCTCAGCGTCAGCGCCGGAGCTTCCGGCAGATGTTCGCCTGGCGCAAGCCGCCACACGTCTTCGACGCAGTGCGCGCGTCCGAGCGCTTCGGCGAGTTCGGAAACAGTGGCGAAGCTTTCGGGATGCGGACCGAAATTCAGTGCATCCGGCAGATCCCTGCCGCGCTGCTGCGTCAGCACCTCAGCGAAGCTCAGATAACCGCCAAGCGGCTCCAGCACATGCTGCCAGGGGCGGATCGCCGCGGGATAGCGCAGCATGATCGGTTCACCGCCTTCGAAAGCGCGGATGAAATCCGGGATCAGCCGGTCCTTCGACCAGTCGCCGCCGCCGATGACATTGCCGGCGCGGACCGTGGCGAGCCTGAGATCGCGCCCCTTGAAGAAACTGTCGCGGTAGCTCTGGCAGACGAGTTCGGTGCAGGCCTTGGAGTTGCTGTACGGATCTTTGCCGCCGAGCACATCGGTCTCGACGAAGGGTATGCCGCTGCCATTATTGGCGTAAACCTTGTCGGAGGTGATGACCAGCACGGTCTTGACGGAGGGCGTCTGCCTGACCGCGTCGAGAACATTTGCCGTTCCCATGACGTTGGTCGAAAAGGTCTCGGCCGGGTTCTCATAAGAACGCCGCACCAGAGCCTGCGCCGCCATATGGATGACGATCTCCGGTTGGAAGCGCCTGGAGAGATTAAGAACCGCCTCGGCGTCGCGGATATCGACGATGTGATGGCCGCGATCGTCCCAGGGAGCAAGCTTCCGATAGAGCGATGGTTCGGTCTCAGGCACCAGCGACACCGCGGTAACCTCAGCGCCGAGCCGCTCCAGCCACAGGGAAAGCCACGATCCCTTGAAGCCGGTATGTCCGGTCAGGAAAACCCGCCGCCCGTTCCAGAAGTCCGTCAGGCCCATAGTTTCCACGGTGCCTTTCCGGAATTCCAGAGCTCTTCCAGGTGGTTGCGCTCGCGGAGCGTATCCATGGGCTGCCAGAAGCCATCATGCTTGAAGGCGGCGAGCTCGTTGTTGGCGGCGAGCCATTCCAACGGTCCGGCTTCCCAGATCGTGTCGTCGCCCGGGATGAGATCGACCACCGACGGGTCGAGCACGAAGAAGCCGCCATTGATGCGCTGGCCGTCGCCCCTCGGCTTCTCGATGAAGGAGGTGATGAACTGCCCCTCGATATTCGTGGCGCCGTAACGTCCGGGCGGAGTGACCGCGCACATCGTCGCCTTGAGGCCATGGCTGCGATGGAACGCGACCTCGGCGGCGATATCGACGTCGCCGACGCCGTCGCCATAAGTCATGCAGAAGGGTTCGCCTGGCGTCAGATGGTCGCGAATGCGCCCGAGACGGCCGCCGGTCATCGAATGCATGCCGGTATCGACCACGGTCACGCGCCAGTTCGGTCGTGTGCCGCCGTGATAGTTGATGCTGTTGGAGGCGAGGTCGACGGTGATATCGTTGTGGTGCAGAACAAGGTTTACGAAATATTCCTTGATCAAATAGCCCTTGTAGCCGGCGCAGATGATGAAATCATTGAGCCCGTGATGAGCATAGATGCTCATGATGTGCCAGAGGATCGGCATGCCGCCGATTTCGACCAGAGGCTTGGGTCGGATACTGGTCTCCTCGGCAAGACGAGAGCCAAGGCCACCGGCGAGAATTACGACTTTCATCCCAAGCGAACTCCAGAGTGTCTAGTCAGGTTTCCCGACCACCCTCAGAGCCGCCCGGCTCTTTACAGGCGGAACGGCCGTATGTTCATCCTTGTCTCGGTATCCGATTTCGTTCTTGTGCGAGGCTTGCGGGGGTGTCGGAACGGGCAGCCGCGCGTGTCGCAGGCCATGCGTTGAGTAATGGCCGAAGGCACGTCCTTCCAGTTTTACGAGGAGCACCAAGCGGCCCAATTCATCCGAACGGAAAGCGGCTGATCCTGATAGGAGAGCGTCAGATACTGCCCGCCAATTGCTGCCGACAAAGGCGGGTGCGTCGGCGGGAAGAAAAAATCCCACTTCGGAATCCCGAAATTCCCCCGCTTCGGGATTCCGAAATTCGACGCCTTTCGCGGGCTGTCGCCGTGGAGAAACATCCAATGATTTCAATCCCGCAGCCAATTTCGGGATTCCGAAGTGCTATATAGATTATGGTGGGAGTCCCCCCGCGCCGCCAAACCTTGGCCGGATCGTGTGCGGTTATGCCTCCAGACGAAGCTGGAGGGAAGCGTCGTCTGCCTCGACGACCTTGGGCTTACGCTTTGTTGCCGCACGGCGTGCTGGCTTGGTGGTTTTCGGCCGAGTGTCGGAGCCGAGCTCGTCTGCCTCGGAGCTGGGCACCAACAGGCCGACCGCAGGCCCCGTAGCGGCTACCTCAATGACCGGCTTCGGCTTCGGCATTTCAATGGCCGGCTTGGCAGCTGACACCTCGCGGGCCTTTATAGGCTCGGGGGTGCTGGCTGGGGTTGTGGCGAATCGGATCATCAGCAAAACTCCATCTGTTCGCTTTATGTTCGCATTTGGGAGTGAGGGAGTCAATGCAGGCCAGCTATCAAGAGCGGCAGGAATAAACATCTAGAAATGAGGGCTTCGGAGAGATCTTGGGAGCTATTGAGCGAACAAGCCCTTGAGCGCATCGCGATTGGCCTTTGTTGCAAGGCACCTGCGCAACTCTAGTTGGAAAGGCTTAACTCCTTGATCTTGGTAGTGATCAAGAATGGAATGGTGCCCAGAAGAGGACTCGAACCTCCACACCCTTTCGGGTACCAGCACCTGAAGCTGGCGCGTCTACCAATTCCGCCATCTGGGCGACGGAGAGCGATGTAAGGGGGTGGCTCCTGACTGTCAACTGGGTTTTTGAAGTTTTTCTGACAGTTGGCGAGAAAGCCGCTGATCACATGGGCGGGAGTGGCGCTAGGCGGGGCATAGCGCTTCGGTGGTCACGCCCTATATAAAGGAAATATCGAAAGGAATGCCACATGCCTATTGCTCGTACGCTTCTGCTCGCCAGTCTTTTAGCTCTTCTATCGCCCGCAATCGCCGGGGCCGATTCGCTGAAGCTGGGCAAGCCGGGGGTCGGGCCGCTGAACACGGGATCGACGCTCTGCGATTTTCGCGGTTGCTTCGGTTTCGGGCCGCAGCAATGGCATCGCCCCGCCTATGTCCAGCCGAACTACCGTCCACGCGGCGCGGGGCCAACCTATTACCGGCCGGGCGCTGCCGGGCCGCCGCAGCTGACTTATGATCCGCCGCCGGTGCAAAGAGTGCAGCCGAAAGTGCGCGAAATGAATAGCCATGCCGCCTGGTGCAGCAACGAGTACCGCTCCTACAATCCGCGGACCGACCGTTTCCTCACCTATGAGGGCATCTACAAGACCTGCCGCTCGCCCTATCGCTGAGCCGCGTGGTTAGCTTTCGAGCGAGGCGCGGTCGACGTGGCCGAGATCGCGGCCGGGCTCGACGATGTCGCGGACCCGCTGTTTCAGCTCCTTCGGCCCGGGAAAACCGCCGTCGCGCTTGCGCTCCCAGATCAGATCGCCATTGACGCGGATCTCGAAATTGCCGCCGGTGGCGGGGATCAGCGCCACTTCGCCGAGGCTGTCGGAAAAAGTATGCAGCAGCTCCTGCGCCATCCAGCTGGCGCGCAGCAGCCAGTTGCACTGGGTGCAGTAGAGGATCGTGACGCGGGCTTTTTCGGTCATGGCGATGTCCTTTCGTTTGCTGAGATTTAAGCCCTGTGGCGCGTGCGCGCAATCGCCCTCGCAGAGCATGATGCCGAAAAGTGTGAGCGGTTTTCGGGCGACATCATGCTCTAACTATTTAATTAAGAACAGGATTCAGATTTTGGGCCGAACCGGCCTAAAGCCTCAATCCTGTTCTGGCGTCTTGCGCGCCGCCCTCCGCCATGGTCTCTTCCCGTGGTCGGCCATACCGGGAAGAACTTATGCGCGTCGCAGTCATCGAAAACATGCGGAATACCGGCCTCGGCGCGCTTGCCGCGGCCCTCGACGAGGCGGGAGCGGAGATCGAGTGGTTCCGGGTGTGGCAGGACGGCATCCTGCCGAAAGATATATCCGGCCATGACGCGCTGGTCGTTCTTGGCGGCGAGCAGAGCGCGCTGGATGACCAAACCCACCCCTATCTGCCGGAACTCGTCCGGCTCACCCGCCGCTTCGGCGATGCCGGCAAGGCCGTGCTTGGCATCTGCCTCGGCAGCCAGATCCTCGCCCGCGCCTATGGCGCCGACAATCACTTAGGAATCGCCCGCGAATTCGGCTGGCACGGGATCGGCGTCACCGCCGAGGGCCGGACCGATCCGCTGCTGTCGGCGCTTGGCGGCGAATTCACCATCTTCGAATGGCATGCCGATACGTTTTCCCTGCCTGAGGGCGCGGCGCGCCTCGCCTCGAGCCCCGTTGCAGAGAACCAGGCCTTCCGCATCGGCCGCGCCGTCTATGGCACCCAGTTCCATTTCGAGGCCGATTCAGCGGTCGTCGAACAATGGAAGGCCGAATTTCCCGACACGATCGCGCGCATTGCGCCGGGCTGGCTGGAGAACCATGCCGAACTGGCGGCAAGACATGGCGGAGCCGCCGATGCCGCGGGCCTTGCCATCGCGCGCGCTTGGGTCAGCCTGATCGAGCGGCAAGAGGTCGAAATGCTGTCGCAGGCCTCGGCGTGAGGGCCAATGCGATGCCCGCCAGCGAACGCGAAAAGATGGCGGCAGGCGAATGGTATTGCTGCCTCGATGACGAGCTCGATCTTTTGCGGCGGCAGGCGCGTGCCGCTGTCCACGCCCATAATACGCTGCCGCCGGACGAACGCGGCGCGATGGCGCCGGCCCTGAGGGCGCTCTTTGCGCAGGCAGCACTCGATGTCTTCATCGAGGCGCCGTTTCACTGCTCCTACGGCATCAATATCACTCTCGGCGAGCGCGTCTATTTCAATGCCGGCTGCACCATCCTCGATTCCGGCCGGGTGACGATCGGCGACCGCAGCATGTTCGGCCCCGGCGTGCAGATCTATTGCGCCGAGCATCACAAGGAGCCGGCACTGCGCAGCACAGGCATCGAGATCGCCAAGCCTGTCACCATCGGCAGCGATGTCTGGATCGGCGGCAGCGCTATCATCCTCGGCGGCGTCACGATCGGCGACGGTGCGATCGTCGGCGCCGGTGCGGTGGTAACAAGGGACGTGCCGGCCGGCGCAACCGTGGTCGGCAATCCAGCCCGCATCCGCTAGAGCAATTCCAGCAAAAGTGCGTAGCGGTTTTGCGTCCGGAATTGCGTGAAAACAACGAGATGGAGCATTTCCGTGATTCGGAGAAAACGGAAATGCGCTAGCGCCGGCAAGGCCGCCCATTCCGCGATGACCTCGACAGCGGCGAAAGCTCCGCTAGATCAGAAGGCAAAACGGGAGGACATCATGAGCGTTCGGAATTTACCCATGGAAGGCGGCTGCCGTTGCGGCCGGGTGCGATTGAAGATCAGCGCCCCGCCGCTGCTCACCATGGCCTGTCATTGCACGGGGTGCCAGAAGATGACATCGAGCGCCTATTCGCTGAGTGCGGCCATCCCCAGCGAAGGCTTCGAGGTGACGCAGGGCGAGCCGGTGATCGGCGGTCTGCATGGTTTCACGAAGCATTATTTCTGCCCGCATTGCATGAGCTGGATGTTCACCCGGCCGGAAGGCATGGACTGGTTCGTCAATCTGCGCGTGACCATGCTGGATGATCCGAGCTGGTTCACCCCTTTCATCGAGACGTGGACGAGCGAGAAGCTGTCATTCGCCGAGACCGGCGCGGTATACAGCTACACGGCGCTGCCGGAGATGGACGCCTATGAGGGGCTGGTGAAGGAGTATATGGGCAGGGGGTAAGTCAAAACTGCCTGTATTTCGCAAACGGCAAGCCATGCTTTGCGACATACTCATTTTGCTCCGCGATCGCCTCGGCGTTTTCAATTCGCCAAAGTCTTTCGCGTTCTTCGCGAGGCAGCGTTTCATCGTCGCTTGTTTTTTGATCGAAGGTCGGAGCTTTGCAGCCCCTTTCGATCTTGGAATGAGTGTTTGTACCCATCACCGATCCCGGTTTGCCAGTCGTTCGGCTTTCATCGTTCATCGCAGAATCCCCTCGGAGATAACTGTTGACGGAGCCTTAACCACGTCTCTTTCGTCATGCTCGGGCCTGTCCCGAGCATCTGCAGCCGTTTGATATGTAGCAGATCCTCGGCACAAGGCCGAGGATGACGGCGAACAAAGAGCGAGGCTCGTCAACATCTAAGGAGACCTACGTCTCCTCGTCAAAAAAGCTCTGCGAAAAACCTATTCGTCGCCCATCTTCAATGCCGCGATGAAGGCTTCCTGGGGAATTTCCACCTTGCCGAACTGGCGCATGCGCTTCTTGCCGGCCTTCTGCTTGTCGAGCAGCTTGCGCTTGCGGGTAGCGTCGCCGCCGTAGCATTTCGCGGTCACGTCCTTTCGCAGCGCCGAGATCGTCTCGCGGGCAATGACGTTGCCGCCGATCGCCGCCTGGATCGGGATCTTGAACATGTGCTTCGGGATCAGCTCCTTGAGCTTCTCGCACATGTCGCGGCCGCGCTTTTCGGCGGCCGTCCGGTGCACCATCATCGACAGCGCGTCGACCGGTTCGCCGTTGACGAGGATCGACATCTTCACGAGGTTGCCTTCGCGGTGGTCGGTCAGCGTGTAGTCGAAGGAGGCATAACCCTTCGAGATCGACTTCAGCCGGTCGTAGAAATCGAAGACGACTTCGTTGAGCGGCAGGTCGTAGGTCAGCATCGCACGCGTGCCGACATAGGTAAGCTCGATCTGGATGCCGCGCCGGTCCTGGCAGAGCTTCAGGATGCTGCCGAGATAATCGTCGGGTGTCAGGATTGTCGCGCGGATCCACGGCTCGTGGATTTCCGAGATTTTGACGACATCGGGCATGTCGGCCGGATTGTGCAACTCGCGCTCCGTGCCGTCGGTCATAAACATCTTGTAGACGACCGAGGGTGCGGTGGCGATGAGGTCGAGGTCGAACTCGCGCTCCAGCCGTTCCTGGATGATTTCCAGATGCAGCAGGCCGAGGAAGCCGCAGCGGAAGCCGAAACCGAGAGCCGCCGACGATTCCATTTCGAAGGAGAAGGAGGCGTCGTTGAGGCGAAGCTTGCCCATGGCGGCGCGCAGATCCTCGAAATCGGCGGCGTCGACCGGGAAGAGGCCGCAGAACACCACCGGCTGCGCCGGCTTGAAGCCCGGCAGCGCCTGGGCCGTCGGCCGCTTGTCCTCGGTGATCGTGTCGCCGACGCGGGTATCGGCCACTTCCTTGATCGAGGCGGTGATGAAGCCGATCTCGCCGGGGCCGAGGCGGTCGATATTGACCATCTTCGGCGTCAGCACGCCGACGCGCTCCACCTGGTATTTCGCATCGGTGCCCATCATCCGCACCGTCTGGCCCTTGGTCAGCACGCCGTCGATGACGCGGACGAGAACCATGACGCCGAGATAGGCGTCGTACCAGCTGTCGACGAGCAGCGCCTTCAACGGCGCCTTTTCGCCGCCGGGGCTCTTCGGCGCCGGTAGCCTGTGGACGATCGCTTCCAGCACATCGGGAATGCCGAGGCCGGTCTTTGCCGAAATCAGCACCGCCTCCGAAGCGTCGATGCCGATCACCTCCTCGATCTGTTCCTTGATGCGGTCGGGTTCGGCGGCCGGCAGGTCGATCTTGTTGAGGACGGTGACGATCTCGTGGTTGTTGTCGATCGCCTGGTAGACGTTGGCAAGCGTCTGCGCTTCGACGCCCTGGCTGGCGTCGACGACGAGCAACGAGCCCTCGCAGGCCGACAGCGACCGTGAGACTTCATAGGCGAAGTCGACGTGGCCGGGCGTGTCGATCAGGTTGAGAATGTATTTCTCGCCGTTGTTCGCCTGGTAATGCAGGCGCACGGTCTGGGCCTTGATGGTGATGCCGCGCTCGCGCTCGATATCCATATTGTCGAGCACCTGCTCGGACATTTCGCGCTCGGCAAGGCCGCCCGTCGTCTGGATCAGGCGGTCGGCCAGCGTCGATTTGCCGTGGTCGATATGGGCCACGATCGAAAAGTTGCGGATATGGGACAGCGGAGTGGTGGAATTGGTGCTCATGCGCGCCATATAGCAGCGCCGCCCCCTGCCGCAAAGCGGTAATTATCCTGCTGTTTACGCTATTTCGTCCTGTGCCGGGCGCCGATCAGACCGGCCACGTCTCCAGCCGCCAGGCCGAATCCCAGAACATCCATTCATATTGCGAGGCGCGCACGAAGACATCGGTCATTTGCGCCCGCTCCACCGGCGATGCGGCGCGGGCGGCGATGTCGGTCAGCGCGATCACTTCGCGGGCACCGGCGGCAAATTGCGGATCGCCATAGGTGTTGATCCAGGCCTGGAAAGCATTGCCTTCGATAGCAGGCCGGTTCTTGATCGCTTCGCCGACATGCCAGTAGATCCAGAAGCAGGGAAGGATGGAGGACAGCGCCACCGCGTAGGAGCTGTGATAGGCGGTGGCAAGCAGGAAGTTGGTATAGGCAAAGCCGGCAGGCGAGGGTTCGGCTGATGTGACGTCGGCAGACGTGATGCCGAACTGGGTGAGGAAGCCGGCATGCAGGCCCTGCTCGACGGTGATTGCCTTCTGTGCCGAACCGAGGAAGCGCAGGACCTGCGCATTGTCGGGTGCCTTGGCCGCGACGATCGCAAGGCATCGCGCATAATGCTTGAGGTAGAGCGCATCCTGCAGGATGTAATGGCGGAAAACCTCCGGCGGCAGCGTGCCGTCCGAAAGCCGCTGCAGCAGCGGCAAGGCCTCGATTTCAGCCATGATCGGCGCGATCCTGTCCCAGGCGGCAGCCGTGAAGCTTCCCGTCAGTTCCGTGCTCTGCTTGCTGGCGTCCATCACTCTCTCCTCGGATTGCGCCGCCATATATGGACGGCGTAGCGGCGAAAGCAAGGCACGTTTGGCCGCTTTTCGTAGCCACTTGATTCCATCATCGGATAATGTATTTCTCTTATAGTAGAAATTGGACTGGAAAATGGAACCGGAACTCGAACAGGCGATCGGCATCCGCATCCGCACGCTGCGGCAGGAAAAGGCTTTGACGCTCGATGATCTTGCTGCGGCCTCCGGCGTCAGCCGGGCGATGATCTCGCGCATCGAGCGGGCGGAGGCGAGCCCGACCGCCTCGCTGCTGGCCAGGATCTGCGCCGCGCTTGGCCTGTCGCTGTCGGCCTTCTTTGCGGAAGACGGGCAGGCCTCGCCGCTCGCCCGGAGGCAGGAACAGCAGGTCTGGCGCGATCCGGAGACGGGATATATGCGCCGGTCTGTTTCACCCCCGGGCACGGCTTCGGATGTCGATATCGTCGAGGTTGAATTCCCGGCCGGCGCCCGCGTCAGCTTCCCCCCGCATGCGAGCGTCCATGGCATGACGCAGCATATCTGGCTGTTCGACGGCGAGCTGGAGATGACGGCGGCTGAGACTGTCTACCGGCTGCGCCCGGGGGATTGCCTCTTCATGCCGGTCGGCGAGGGTCACGTCTTCCACAATCCCGGCAATATGCCGGCACGCTATTGCGTCGTGCTCGATCGCGGCGGCCGATAACAGCTTTCATTTCAGGAGAACAGTATGCCCGCTATTCGTATCCTTTCCGCCGAGGAGGCCCGCGCTGCCGTTCCGGCCCTTTCGCAAGTGCTTGTCGATTGCGTCGCGGGCGGTGCCTCCGTCGGCTTCATGCAGCCCTATGGGCCTGAGGACGCCGAGCCCTATTGGTGTGATGTCGCCGATGCCGTTGCCACCGGCGGCAATCTGCTACTGGTCGCTGAACTCGACGGCAGGATCGTCGGCACCGTCCAGGTGGGTGCCGCGCAGATGCCGAACCAGCCGCATCGCGGCGATCTGAAGAAGCTGCTGGTGCATCGCTCGGCCCGCGGCAGGGGGCTCGCCCGGCTGCTGATGGATGCCGCCGAACGCGAGGCAGCAAGCCGCGGCAAGACCCTGCTCGTGCTCGACACGGCAACCGGCAGCGATGCCGAGGCGATCTATCCGCGCTTGGGCTGGCAGCGCGTCGGCGTCATCCCCGATTATGCGCTGTGGCCGGAAGGCGGCTTCTGCGCCACCACCCTGTTCTACAAACGGCTCGCCTGATTGCGCCGGTCCCGCTCATGCCGGCCTGGCGAAGACCGGAAACGCGCCGCCAAGCGTCGCGCCCGCCGTCCATTGCGCGGCATTCCAGCCGAATTGCCGCGCCGCTTCGACATTCACCGCCATATCGTCAATGAAAGCGATTTCGCCGGGCAGCACGCCGGCCCGCTCGGTCGCCATTCGGAAAAAGTCAGGCGAAGGTTTGCTGTGCCCGAGTGCTGCGGAATAAATGATGTCGTCGAAATGTGCGTTAAGGCCGATCTGCTCCATCAGGTAGCGCGCCCGCCTATGCTCCTGGTTGGTCGCCAGCAGGAGAGTGATGCCGCTTTGCCTGAGAGCGGCGAGTTCTTCCAGCAGATTGCGATCGAGGCGGGAATCGTTTTCGAACCAGTAGTCGATCAGCGTTTCAGCGCTGAGGTGGGGCGCGATCTTTGCGAGAACGCCGGCGAGCCTCGGCTCCAGCGCCGCGCGGCCGATGATGATATCGCCCCAGTGGGTCTGGAAGAATTCCTGCTGCAGCAGGTCGAGGCGCAGCCCGAGATCGCGCTCGAGATAGGTGAAGAGAGGCAGGCCATCGGTCGGGCGACCATGAATGAGCACGCCGTCGACATCGACCATCAGCACTTTCATGCGGAAAATTTCCTCGTTCTCAAATCACCGGCGAAGGTGGCGTCATTATTCCAGACGATCAAGAGGTCGCGCGGCTTTTTTGTCGGGGCCGAGCCGTGTAAATCTCCATTGTCAATCAAGGGCAAGATCTGAAATGCGCGTCATCTATTCCGAAGATCACAAGCTGCGCGATGCCAGGACCGAGCTGCACGCCGGCCAACTGGTGACGCCCTTCGAGGCGCCGTTCCGCGCCGAATGGATTCTTGCGGCGGTCAAGCAGGCGGGCTTCACCGACGTCGTGGCGCCCGATCCGCACGGACTGGAAACGGCTCGAAAAGTACATGATCCCGCCTATCTGGATTTTCTCGCCACCGGATGGGACCGCTGGGTGGCGGCTGGTTTCACCGGCGAGGCGATCGCCAATTCCTTTGCCGTTCGCCGCACCAGCCAGCGTGTACCCGACAATATCGTCGGCGCGATCGGCCACTACGCCAATGCCGCCGATACCTCGATCACCAAGGGCTCCTACGAGGCGGCGATCGCTTCCATGCGCTGTGCTATATCAGGCGCCGACTGGCTGACGCAGGGCAATCGCTTCGCCTTCGCGCTCTGCCGCCCGCCCGGGCACCATGCCGGCATCGATCTCTTCGGCGGCTATTGCTTCATCAACAATTCGGGCGTCGCGGCACAGCGGCTGCTCGATAGCGGTGCGAGGAAAGTCGCGGTGCTGGATGTCGATTTCCACCATGGCAACGGCACCCAGGATATCTTCTATCGCCGCGGCGATGTCTTCACCGCCTCGCTGCATGGTGATCCCATGCATGCCTTTCCCTATTTCCTCGGCCATGCCGACGAGGAAGGCGAGGGCGAGGGCGAAGGTAGCAACCGCAACTATCCGATGCCGCCGGGCACGCCTTGGGATGTCTGGTCTTCGGCCCTTGCCGATGCGCTCACCCGCATCAAGACATTCGGCGCCGAGGCGGTCGTCGTGGCGCTCGGCGTCGATACCTTCGAGCGCGATCCGATCTCCTTCTTCAGCCTCACCTCGGACGATTTCACCCGCATGGGCGCGATGATATCAGCCACCGGCTTGCCGGTGCTCGCCTGCATGGAGGGCGGTTACGGCGTGCCGGAGATCGGCCTTAACGTCGCCAACGTCCTCAAGGGTCTGGAAGCCTGATCACCGCCGATGACCGACGAGACCGTTCCATCCGATATCCCGACATCCCGCATGCTGAGCTGGGCGCGCAACTCCGCTATCTATCGCCTGGAGCGACGGATGATGACGGAAAAGCAGCTGTTTGACGCCATCAGCCGCAAGGCGAAGGAGAAATTCGAGGATATCAGCGCGGCGCAACTCAAGGCCATCGCCGATTTCGCGGTCAAATTTGCCTATGACAACAAGGTGCTCGACGACAGCGCCTATGCGGAGATCAGCACGCGCTCTGCCGTGCGCGGCGGTAAATCGAAGCGCGCGATCGCCCAGAAGCTAGCTGCCAAGGGCGTCTCCAGCGACAAGGTTGGGGCTGCACTTGAAGAGGCTGACGATCTCTATGCCGCAGCGATATTTGCCCGCAAGCGCGCCTTCGGCCCCTTCCGCCGGGTCGAGCTTGACGAAAAGCGAAAGGCCAAAGAGCTTTCGGCTTTCGCCCGCAACGGCTTCAGCTTCGATATCGGCAGGAAGATCTTCGACATGAGCTTCGAAGACGCGGAAGAGGTCATCCTCGCCGGCCGATCTTTGGTGCCTCAGCATCAGCGCTCTTGATCCCGGCATGAAAAGATTGAATTTGGTTCTCCCCCGTCTTCGGCTTAGAACCGCGCCAGGATCGGGGGCCACATGGACATCAAGAATATCGAGACCGGCACGGATAGCGCAGCCTTGATTGCGCAGCCGGGCGTATCGTCGGCTTCGGGCGGCTTGGCGGCCGGTGTCGCGATGTGCCTGATGTCGATGTCGTCGATCCAGTTCGGCGCGGCACTGTCTTCGTCAGCCATTGCGACCTATGGCGTTGCCGGCGCCACCTGGCTGCGGCTTGCTTTCGCGGCGATCATCCTTGCCGCCGTCATCAGGCCTTCGGTGCTGCGTTATAGCGGCGCCCAATGGCGGGCGACATTGCTGCTCGGCACGACGACGGCTGCCATGACGCTCTGCTTCTTCGCTGCGATCCAGCGGCTGCCGCTCGGTCTGGCGATCGCCATCGATTTTCTTGGGCCGCTCTCGGTCGCCGTCTTCGGCTATGGCCTGACCTGGCGGCTCACCTGGCCGTTGATCGCTGCGGCCGGCATTCTCTTCCTCGCCCATGACGGCGAAGGCTGGGTCGGCAATTCCTCAGGCGTCCTCTTCGCCCTCGGCTCGGCTGTGGGATGGGCGGTCTATATTCTGCTGACGAAGAAGGTCGGCGCCGCCTTCAAGGGGCTGGAAGGTCTCTCGATGTCACTGCTCGTTGCCGGCCTCGTCGCAACTCCTTTCGGTCTTGCCGAGACAGGGGGCGCTTTCACGCTGAAGGGACTGGTCGAGGTTCTCGGCCTTGCCATTCTTGTGCCGCTCTTGCCCTATGCGCTGGAGATGGTGGCGCTGCGGCGCATGCCGTCGGCATCATTCGGCATCTTGATGAGCCTCGAACCGGCGCTCGGCGCTCTCGCCGGCTTTCTGATCCTCGCCCAGCCGATGACCGCGCTGCAGATGCTGGGTACTGCGCTCGTCGTGGCGGCCAGCGCCGGCGCCACCGCCTCGGCGGCGAAGAGCTAGAAAAGTGTCAGCGTTTTTGGGAACGCCGTCTCTACAAGATGGATCAGGCGGGTTTGCGGGCGGGATCGTCGAGCGCCGGATTGTAGAACAGCGACAGTATCAGGCTCTTGGCGATCCGCTCCGCCGTTGCCATGAACCAGGCCTTGGCCTCCGGCGTTGGCGCGATATCGTCAAGCGTTGCGGCAAACAGCGACAGCCACTTCGGAAAGAGATCGGGTGTCAGGTTCTGGACACCCGTATGCGCCTGCACCGGCTTGCCGCCATAGGCGCCGCTGCGGAAGGCAACGGCCGACCAGAAGCTCTTCATTTTCGCCATATGCTCCGGCCAGCGCCCGGATAGCCTGGCGTCGAACACCGGGCCGAGATCGGGATGTGCGAGCACGCGCCCGTAAAAGGTCTCGACCAGCCTGTCGATGAAGGCCGCGTCGACGCCCATTTCCCGCATCTCCGCCTCCGCCCTTTCGCGGATCGCCGCGACATGGGCAGGGCGGCCCTGAATGTCATTGTCCATTCCGAAACCCCGGCGCCGCGTGATGCGGCGCCCTCTCATATAGGTATTTATGGCAGCGCGCCAAAGTCGTCCGCGCCGCTTGCGGCAATCTGTCAGCAGCCTGCGGCGCCGCGCGTCTTTTCGAGGCGCGCAAAGGACGCTGTAGCACTTTGAATTGCCTCACGCACTTGACCGCCATCGCCGCGTTCTTTAGATTTAGAATAATTCTAAAAATTGGAGAAGATCATGCTGGCGCGGTTTTTCAGATCCTCGAAACGATCTTTCGAGTCGCTGTCCGAGCAGGAGATCCTTGCCCTTGGGATCGCCTCCGAGGAAGACGATGCCCGCATCTATCTTGCCTATGCTGACAGGCTGCGCCGGGATTTTCCGGCCTCGGCCAAGGTCTTCGAGGATATGGCCGAGGTCGAGGATACGCACCGAAAATCGTTGATCGAAATCCATCGCCAGCGTTTCGGCGAGCGCATTCCGTTGATCCGGCGCGAGCATGTGCAGGGTTTTTACGAGCGCAAGCCCGACTGGCTCAGGGCAAACCTTTCGCTGGATGCGATGCGGCAGGAAACCGAGGCGATGGAGGAGCAGGCCTATCGTTTCTATGTCGAGGCGGCAAAACGGACCTCGGATGCCTCGACGCGTGAGCTTCTCGGCGACCTCGCCCTCGCCGAACAGGGGCATGAGGATATCGCCCGTATGCTGGGCGACAAACATACGCCCGAAGACGTCAAGCATGACGAGGACGCGACGGTGCATCGGCAATTCGTGCTGACCTACGTGCAGCCAGGCCTTGCCGGGCTGATGGACGGCTCGGTCTCGACGCTGGCGCCGATCTTCGCCGCCGCCTTCGCCACGCAGGATACCTGGCAGACCTTTCTCGTCGGTCTTTCGGCCTCCGTCGGCGCCGGCATCTCGATGGGCTTCACCGAGGCCGCCCATGACGACGGCAAGATCTCCGGCAGAGGCTCGCCGGTCAAACGCGGCCTTGCCTGCGGCATCATGACGGCGCTCGGCGGTCTCGGCCACGCGCTGCCCTATCTGATCCCGCATTTCTGGACGGCAACGATCACCGCCGCCATCGTCGTCTTCTTCGAACTCTGGGCAATCGCCTTCATCCAGAACCGCTACATGGAAACCCCTTTCCTGCGCGCCGCCTTCCAGGTGGTGCTCGGCGGCGGCCTGGTGCTCGGGGCGGGTATCCTGATCGGGAATGGGTGAGGAGCGGTCGGGCGCAGCCCGAGCAATCGATCCAGCGAATCGATTGCAGCGACGAACGCCCTGAGCCCAAAGCGAAGGGCCGGGAGACGGTGCGGCATCCCAAACCAACAAAACAAAAAGGCCGGCAAAACCGCCGGCCTTTCCACATTCTCTATTGCAACTCTTACCGCAGCGCGCCGACCAGGACGTCGCGGCCGTTCTCGATGGTGACCCAGCGGCCGGCATTGTAGCTCGACTGGCGCTTGACGAAGGAATAGGGCGTCCCAAACCACGGCTTGACGTCGGAAGCGAGGTTGTCGAGCACGAAATCGCCCTCGGCGGTGCGCAGCGTCAGCACGGCATGGCCTTCGCCGTCCGGCTTGCGCACGACGGTCATCAGCAGGTCGGCAGCCGAAAAGCCGCGCTGGATCAGCATGCGGCGCTTCAAGAGCGCGAAATCTTCGCAGTCGCCGGCGGTGGTCGGATAGGCCCAGACCTCATCCTTGCCGTAGATTTCCTTGTCGGTCATCGGCGTGATCGTGCGATTGACCGTGGCGTTGACCGAACGCACGAGCGACCACTTCCCCGGGTTCATGGCGACCGGGCCTGCGTTGCGGTTTGCGCCGCATTCACTGCGGTGGATCTGACAGAAATCGTAGTGGCCGATCGGCTGTGAGGTGGCATTGCCCGTTACCATTGAAGCATTTCTGCTTGGGGCCGGTATGGCGGCCGTCGCCATCGCAAACACGGCCATCATGGCCACAAAGATACCCTTGATCCGCACGCCCGCTCTTTCCTTGCATCGCCCCTTATTTATTAACAAAGTGTTAATGGAGAGGGCCCAAAAGAGTCAATCGTTACTTCTTGGGAGGAGCTTGCGACTCGCCGACATGGTTAAAATGCAACGGCTTGGGGACCTGCAGCAGGCGAATTTATCCGCCTCTGCCATTCAGGCGGGCATCTGCCTATTTGTTGATGAACGGATGATGCCTTTGACGGCACTCAGGAGAAGCGCGATATCGCCGGGGCGTGAAAGGCGATGGTCGCCGTCGCGGACGAAGGTCAGCACCACGTCGTCGGCGGGAAGATGTTCGACCAGTTTCATCGCATGCGCATGCGGCACGTCGGCGTCTTTCATGCCCTGGAGAATGTGCACCGGGCAGCCGGTTTCGATGATGCCGTCGAGCACCCGGTTCTTTCGGCCGTCCTCGATCAGCGCCCGCGTATAGATGTTGGGTTCCGGGCTGTATTGAGAACGCTCTTCGAAATAGCCGCGCTCGGCCAGCGATTTGCGCTCTTTCGCCTTGAGGTTCGGCTCGATCAGCTCCGAGGTGAAATCGGGCGCCGGCGCAATCAGCACCATGCCTGCGAGCTTTGGGAGCGTCACGCCGCCCTGCCGCGCAAGCTCCTGCGCCAGCCTGAGCGCGATCCAGCCGCCCATCGACGAGCCGACGAGGATCACCCGATCGGGCGCGACATGACGGATGACGGCAAGCGCCTCCTCCAGCCAGCGCGAGATCGTGCCCTCGCCGAAATTGCCGCCGGAAAGTCCGTGGCCGGAATAGTCGAGGCGGATGCAGGCGAGCCCAAGTTCCGCCGCCAGCCCGTCGAGTTCCACCGCCTTGGTGCCGCTCATGTCGGAGCGGTAGCCGGACAGCCAGACCAGCGCCGGCGCGCCATTGCCGGCCTGCGCCGGGCGGACGAGCATGGCGATCTGACGCGCCGCCTCGCCCTCGCCAACCGTCAGGAACTGCGGCGCGGAATCGGGCATCTGATCGGACATCGGCGAAACTCCTGTTGTTCTGGCCTATAAAACAGATTCTTGGCAGGCTGACAGCGGGTGATTTTTCCGTTAAAGGATGATATTGACTCCGTTGCAGCGATGACGCGACACGTTTGTGCCCCTGATCGGGAGCGCGATGCTGCAACGTTCCGAAAACAACGCGAGGAGAATACGACCATTCGCAGACCTTTTAAAACCGATGCGCCCGTGAAGGACGGACCGCGCTCGAACCGTGAAATCCGCATTCCCAAAGTTCAGCTGATCGGGGCTGATGGACAGAATGTCGGCATCGTGCCCACCGACCAGGCTTTGAAAATGGCGGAAGAAGCCGGCCTCGATCTCGTCGAAATTTCCCCCAATGTCGAACCGCCGGTGTGCAAGATCCTCGATCTGGGCAAGCTGAAATATGCCAACCAGAAGAAGGCTGCCGAGGCGCGCAAGAAGCAGAAGATCGTCGAAGTCAAAGAAATCAAGATGCGCCCGAACATCGACACCCATGATTATGAGGTGAAGATGAAGGCGATGGGTCGCTTCTTCGACGAAGGCGACAAGGTCAAGGTGACGCTGAAGTTCCGCGGCCGCGAAATGGCCCACCAGGAACTCGGCATGAAGCTTCTGCAGCAGGTCAAGGCCGATACGATCGAGTTCGCCAAGGTCGAAGCCGAACCCAAGCTTGAAGGCCGCCAGATGATGATGGTGCTGGCGCCGAAATAAGCGCCAGGCAGTTTTTCGCCCAAGGCCGTCCGCAAGGGCGGCTTTTGTGCTTTCTGCCATTGTGCTTTGGGCCGGTGTATTTTGGGAGGCGCGAAGATTCCTCCGCGGCCCCGTTGCACTTTCATGACGCTGCGGTTATAAGCGCGCGTCCGAACTGACCGGCAGGGCATGCCGTGGCAGTTTCGAATGCTTGCGGAACGGTTCGTCGCCGATGCCGCAGATCAACAACAATCGCTCCCGCACCTTGTTGCGACGGCCGGAGAACCGGACTTCGCGGGAAGGGCTTTTTTGATGAAGCGCGCAGGGAGGACAGAAGGAGTAGCAAAATGCCCAAGATGAAGACGAAGTCCTCTGCCAAGAAGCGGTTCAAGATCACCGCGTCAGGCAAGGTCAAGGCTGCCGCTGCTGGCAAGCGCCATGGCATGATCAAGCGTTCCAACAAGTTCATTCGCGATGCACGTGGCACCATGGTTCTCGCAGAACCGGATGGCCGCAAGGTTATCAAGAATTACCTGCCGAACGGTCTCTGAGACTCGTCCGCGAACGCTAGATTTAAGGAGATCATGATATGGCACGTGTAAAAAGAGGCGTCACCTCTCACGCCAAGCACAAGAAGGTTCTGAAGGCCGCAAAGGGCTTTTACGGCCGCCGCAAGAACACCATCCGTACCGCCAAGGCTGCAGTCGATCGTTCGAAGCAGTACGCCTACCGCGACCGCAAGGTCAACAAGCGCAACTTCCGTGCGCTTTGGATCCAGCGTATCAACGCCGCTGTGCGTGAATTCGGCCTGACCTACGGCCGCTTCATCGACGGCCTGAACAAGGCTGGCATCGAAGTCGACCGCAAGGTTCTCTCCGACATGGCGATCCACGAGCCGGAAGCATTCGGCGCGCTGGTCAGCGCTGCCAAGAAGGCTCTTGAATACCTCAAGGAAGCCGGCACGACGAACGAGTTTGAAGGCGCGGTCAAGTAACCAGCGCTTCCCAAGCTTTTGAATTTATGATTTTGGGAAACCCGCGCTGGTTTGGGCTAGCGCGGGTTTTTCTTTCTTTATATTCCTGGCGCCGGCTGGCGCCACCTGCCTCCCGATCGCCCGCCTGATACTGGACGGAAAGAAGTGACAATGTCAGATATCGACCAGCTCAACACATCGCTGCTCGCCGAAATCGCTGCCGCCGATGACGAGACGGCGCTCGAAGCCGTGCGCGTTTCCGCCCTCGGCAAGAAGGGCTCCGTCTCCGAATTGTTGAAGACGCTCGGCGCCATGACGCCGGAAGAGCGTCAAAGCAAGGGCGCGGCGATCAACGTTCTGAAGAACGCGGTGACCGAGGCGCTCACCACCCGCAAGACGACGCTGCGGCAAGCGGCGATTGATGCGCGGCTGAAGGCCGAGACGGTCGATGTCAGCCTGCCGGTGCGCTCTTCGCCGGCCGAGCGCGGCCGTATCCATCCGATCAGCCAGATCGTCGACGAAATCACCGCGATCTTCGCCGACATGGGCTTCTCGATCGCCGAAGGTCCCGACATCGAGACCGATTATTACAATTTCACCGCGTTGAATTTCCCCGAAGGCCATCCGGCCCGCGAGATGCACGACACCTTCTTCTTCAACCCGGATGAGAATGGTGAGCGCAAGGTCCTGCGCACCCACACCTCGCCCGTGCAGGTGCGCACCATGGAGGCGCAGACACCGCCGATCCGCATCATCATTCCCGGCAAGACCTACCGCCAGGACTCGGACGCCACCCATTCGCCGATGTTCCATCAGGTCGAAGGCCTGGTCGTCGACAAGAAGGCCAATGTCGCCAACCTCCGCTGGGTGCTGGAAGAATTCTGCAAGACCTTCTTCGAGGTCGACAGCGTGACGATGCGTTTTCGCCCGTCCTTCTTCCCCTTCACCGAGCCCTCTTTCGAGGTCGATATCCAGTGCGACCGCTCCGGCCCGATCGTCAAGTTCGGCGAGGGGACCGACTGGATGGAAATCCTCGGTTGCGGCATGGTCCACCCGAACGTGCTGCGTCACGGCGGGCTCGATCCGGACGAATATCAGGGCTTTGCCTGGGGCATGGGCCTCGATCGCATTGCCATGCTGAAATACGGCATGCCCGACCTGCGCGACTTCTTCAACGCCGACGTCCGTTGGATGACGCATTACGGCTTCCGCCCGCTCGACATGCCGACGCTGTTCGGCGGCCTCAGCGCTTGAACGGAGAATTGGGACGATGAAATTCACGCTCTCCTGGCTGAAAGAGCATCTGGAAACGGATGCCGGCCTCGATGAAATCTGCACGCGCCTCACCGAGATCGGACTGGAGGTCGAGGATGTCGACGACAAGGCGGCCTTCAAGCCCTTCGTCATCGCCAGGGTCGTCTCGGCCGAAAAACATCCGCAGGCCGATCGCCTGAAGGTGCTGATGGTCGATACCGGTTCCGGCGCGCCGGTCCAGGTCGTCTGCGGCGCCCCGAATGCGCGCGCCGGCCTCGTCGGCGCCTTCGCAGCGCCCGGAACCTATGTTCCCGGCATCGACGTGACGCTCGCCGTCGGCAATATCCGCGGCGTCGAAAGCCATGGCATGATGTGCTCCGAAAAGGAGCTGCAGATCTCCGACAGTCACGACGGCATTATCGACCTGCCGGACGATGCGCCTGTCGGCCAGAGTTATGCCGCCTATGCTCATCTCGACGATCCCCTCATCGAGATCAATCTGACGCCCAACCGGCCGGACTGCACCTCGATCCACGGCATCGCCCGCGATCTCGCCGCCTCCGGCCTCGGCACGCTGAAGACGCGGCCTGCACCGTCCTTCGCCGTCGAAGGCGAGACGCCGGTGAAGCTGACGCTCGATCTCGACGATCCGAAGCTCTGCCCGGGCTTTGCGCTGCGCCTCGTGCGCGGCGTCAGGAATGGCCCGAGCCCCCGCTGGATGCAGCAGCGGCTGATCGCCATCGGCCTGCGCCCCATCAACGCGCTTGTCGATGTCACCAACTACATGACCTTCGATCAGGGGCGGCCGATCCACGTCTTCGATGCCGCCAAGATCAACGGCAACCTGACCGTCCGCCGTGCCGCCGAAGGCGAGACGGTGCTGGCGCTCGACCAGCGCGAGTACAAGCTGTCGCCGAACAACGTCGTCATCTCCGATGAAAACGGTATCGAATCGATCGGCGGCATCATGGGCGGCGAACATTCCGGCTGCGACGAGAATACCGTCGACGTGCTGATCGAATCCGCCCTGTGGGACCCGATGAACATCGCCAAATCGGGCCGCAGCCTCGGCATCATCACCGATGCACGCTACCGCTTCGAACGCGGCGTTGATCCGGACTATATGGCCCCCGGTCTCGAACGCACGACCGAACTGGTGCTGGAGCTTTGCGGTGGCAAGGCCGCCAGGGCCGAGATCGTCGGCTACCAGGGTTACGAACCGAAGATCGTCGATTTCCCCTATTCGGAGGTCAAGCGCCTGACAGGCCTCGAGGTCTCGAATGAGGAAAGCAACACGATTCTGACGCGCCTCGGCTTCACCGTCTCCGGTTCCGGCGAGCGCGTCTCCGTCGCTGTCCCCTCCTGGCGTCCCGATGTCGACGGCAAGGCCGATCTCGTCGAGGAGGTCATGCGCATTCACGGCGTCGACAATATCAAGCCGGCGCCGCTTGAAAGCCATGCGGCCGTCAACGGCAAGATCCTGACGACGCTGCAGATCCGCACCCGCCTCGCCAAGCGGGCGCTCGCCGCGCGCGGCATGCTCGAAGCCGTCACCTGGTCGTTCATTCCTGAAGACCAGGCAAAGCTCTTCGGCGGCGGTTCGCCGACCCTCAAGCTTGCCAATCCGATCGCCGCCGAAATGTCGGATATGCGCCCCTCACTGCTGCCGGGCCTGCTGTCAGCCGCCCAGCGCAATGCCGACAAGGGTTACGGCGACGTCGCCCTCTTCGAGGTCTCCGGCACTTATGAGAACGACAGGCCGGAGGGTCAGCGCCGCGTTGCCGGCGGCATCCGCCGCGGCACGGCCTCACTTGCCGGCGCTGGTCGCGCCTGGTCGAACACCGCCAAGGGCGGCGGCAAGCCGGTCGACGTCTTCGACGCCAAGGCCGACGCGCTCGCCGTCATCGAAGCCTGCGGCCTGCCGATGGGCAATATCCAGATCGAGCAGGGGGGGCCGGCATGGTATCATCCCGGCCGCTCCGGCACGATCAAGATGGGGCCGAAGGTCGTGCTCGGCTATTTCGGCGAATTCCATCCGCTGACACTGGAAGCGCTCGATGTCTCCGGCGCGCTCTGCGGTTTCGAGGTCTATGTCGACACCATGCCGGAGGCCAAGCGCAAGGCGACGCGCACCAAGCCGGCACTCGAACTGTCGCCCTTCCAGGTGGTGCGGCGCGACTTCGCCTTCGTCGTCGATAAGACGGTCGAAGCCGGCGCCATCGTCAAGGCCGCCACGGGCGCGGACCGCAAGCTGGTGACCGGCGTCAATGTCTTCGACATTTTCGAGGGCGCATCGCTTGGCGACGGCAAAAAGTCGGTGGCGATCGAGGTTCAGATCCAGCCGGTCGAGCGCACGCTGACGGATGAGGATTTCGAAGCGCTGACGCAGAAGATCGTCGCCAGTGTTGCGAAATTCACCGGCGGTGTCCTCAGAAGCTGAGTTTACCCAACGTCGCCAGATAATGGACCGGTCGCGAATAGCTGCCGGTCTTTTCAGCGATGCAGATGGAAGAGTTTGCTGACGATCGTCCAGCGGCCGTCGATCTTCAGCAGCGAGAGATAATCGGTAAAGCGCATGCCGGCAAAGTCGTCGGTGACCTTGACGCTCGCCGCATCGCCCTCGACGTCGACGCTCTGGATGTCCATGTAGGGCTGCGTGCCGGGCGGCGCCGGCTCCTCTTGCAGGATCGCGGCAATGAATTCGTCCCGCGTCAGCCACTCGACGGCATTTTCGTAATGGCCGATGATCGAGCTTTTCGGATGAAAGGCCTTTTTCAAGGCTGCCTCATTGGCGAAGGCCATGCCTTCGACATAGAGATGAACCGTCTGTTCGACTGCCTGCCTGTCCGACATTTTGTCATCCCGTTCTCAGAGATGGCGTTAGATAGTTTCGCCGGGCCCGAAGGCAAGCCCGGCCGGTTGTGGCCGACCGGGCTTTCGCTCTTTGTTTCGGTAGGGGTTCAGATGTTCGTCATGGCAAGCGAGGCGTCCGAATAGCGCTTGCCGGCCACCTGTCCGGCGGGGATCGCGTTGCTGAGCTGCTCGAGTTCCGCCGGGCTCAGCACGATATCGGCAGCGGCCGCATTCTGTTCGAGGTGGTGAAGCTTGCGGGCGCCGGGGATCGGCACGATGTCGTCGCCCTGGCTCAACACCCAGGCCAGCGCCAGCTGCGCCGCCGTCACGTCCTTCTCGGCGGCAAGCCGCTCGAGAGTCGAGACGAGGGCGGCATTGGCGTCGAAATTTTCCGCCTGGAAACGCGGCACCTGCCGGCGGAAATCGTCCGCGTCGAGATCTTCCACTTTGCGGATCGACCCGGTCAGGAAGCCGCGGCCGAGCGGGCTGTAGGGCACGAAGCCGATGCCGAGTTCGCGGCAGGTGGCAAGCACCTCCTCTTCCGGGTCGCGCGTCCAGAGCGAATATTCGCTCTGCAGGGCTGCGATCGGATGGACCGCATGGGCGCGGCGAATGGTGGCGCTGCCGGCTTCCGAAAGCCCGAGCGCCCGGACTTTGCCTTCCTTCACCAGTTCCGCCATGACGCCAACGGTCTCCTCGATCGGCACGTTGGGATCGACCCGATGCTGGTAGAAGAGGTCGATGGTCTCGATGCCGAGGCGTTTCAGCGAAGCCTCGGCGACCGCGCGTACATTCTCGGGGCGGCTGTCGACGCCGGCGATGGCGGCAGTACCCGGCTTGCTGGCATCGATCTTGAAGCCGAATTTGGTGGCGATCACCACGCGGTCGCGGAACGGCTTCAGCGCTTTGCCGAGCAGAACCTCGTTGGTGAAGGGACCATAGACTTCGGCGGTGTCGAAGAAAGTGACGCCGAGATCGATGGCGCGATGCAGTGTCTTGATCGATTCCGCATCGTCGCTGGCGCCATAGGCAAAGCTCATGCCCATGCACCCAAGGCCGACGGCAGAGACGGTCAGGTCGTTTCCGAGTTTCCGGGTTTTCATGATGTGCTCCTCTGAGCTGATTTTGAGCCGCCAGAGCATCATCATGCTCTAACTATTTAATTCAGAACAGGATTCAGATTTTAGGCCGCCCGGCCTGAAATCATCCTGTTCTGGATGGTTGCGGTACCGGCAGACCATATCGCTGCGCTATCACTCAGAAAATACATGCAGTTTCTAACAGGTTGTTCTATTATTTCGATCAATGAACAGAACCCAGCTTTCACAACTCGCCGTTCTCGCCGCCGTCTCGGAGCATCGCAGCTTCCGGGCGGCGGCGAAGGAACTCCTCGTCGCGCCTTCGGCCATCAGCCATGCGATATCGAGCCTCGAGGAAAGTCTGGGGGTGCGGCTCCTGGCGCGGACCACCCGCAGCGTTGCGCCGACGGAAGAGGGCCGCCTGCTGCTTGAAAGACTTCGTCCAGCACTCGAGGAGATCGATATCGCCTTGGAGGCGGTCCGCGATACGCGCGCCAAGCCGGCCGGAAACCTGCGCATCACCGCGCCGCGCTTCGCCTCCGATCTGCTGCTCGCTCCGCGGCTTGGCGACTTTCTCAACCTCTACCCCGATATCACCCTGGAGATCGCCAATGAGGACGGCTTCACCGATATCGTCAAGGAGGGTTTCGATGCCGGTATTCGGCTGGAAGAGAGCCTGGAGGCCGATATGATCGCGGTCAGGATCTCGCCTAATCTGACGACGGTGATCGCCGCTTCGTCCGAATATTTCGAGCATCATCCAAAGCCCGAGCATCCGCGCGATCTCGTCCATCACCGCTGTATCAAGCGGCGGTTTACCAACGGCTCGATCTATCGCTGGGAATTCGAAAAGGACGGACAGGAACTTGTCGTTTCGGTCGACGGGCCGCTGATCGTCAGCGAGGACCGACTCGCCCTGCTTGCGGCGCTGAACGGCGCCGGCCTTGCCTATCTCTTCGACATGCGGGTCTATGACGAACTGGCGAGCGGCAAACTTGTGCGGGTGCTGGAAGATTGGTGCGCGCCCTATGCCGGGCCATTTCTCTATTACCCCACCCGGCGGCAGATGCGGCCGGCGCTGCGCGCCTTCATCGATTTCTTCAGATACAGTGAACAGGATACGGGCGGCCGGTAAGGAAACCGGACCGCCCGCTCTCGTCATTCCATCAGGCAGCCTTTGCCTTCTGGTTTGCCGCCGTGGTGGCGAGCTGGGAGAGGGTCTTGTCGGTGGCCGTTTCCTGCTGCAGCGTCTGGTCGAGCAGGCCGACGACTTCCTTGAAGCCGAGCGTTGCGGCCCAGGTCTTCAGCGTGCCGTAACGGGCGATTTCATAATGCTCGACGGCCTGGGCAGCCGAAATCAAGCCGGCATCGAGAGCCGCCGTGCCCTTGAATTCCTCCATGATTTCCTCGCCCTCGGCGATAATGCCCTGGATCGCCTCGCAGGTCTTGCCCTGGGCGCGTTTGCCGATCAGCTCGAAAACCTGCTGCAGGCGCTCGACCTGGCCTTCGGTTTCCTCGCGGTGTTTTTCGAAGCCCTTCTTCAATTCGGGGGATTGGGCGGCGCGCGCCATCTTCGGCAGGGCGCGCAATATCTGCCGTTCGGCGAAGTAGATGTCCTTCAGAGTGTCGTAGAAGAGATCTTCCAACGTCTTTTCCTTGGCCATTTTCTCGATCCTTGTTCTGGGGAAAACCGCGAATGCGGCGACACATTAAGAAGCGAAGATCGCGCTAATTGTTCCCGATCGATTTCGGGTGGACTGGAAATCAGTGCCGGGCGATGATTCCTGCCGTCGATGCGCAGGAGAATGACGTCATGCGAAAGCCGAATTCGATGAAGGGTCTGGAGGATCTCGGCCGTGTGCGGCTGTCGCAAAACTTCTTTCTCCGCGATTTCCTGCATTCCGAAATCGCCGATTTCTACCGTATCCCCAATATCCCCGTGGATCCCGATCTGGCGGTCGAGGCGGGCAGGAGGCTCTGCGAGGAATTGCTGGAGCCGCTAGAGGCAACGTTCGGGCGCCTGCATATCCGTTCCGGCTATCGTTCGCCTGCGGTCAACAGGTTCGGCAACGAGAACAATCTGAACTGTTCGACCAATGCGTCCACCGCGGCGCATCACATCTGGGATATGAGGGATTTTGACGGCTGCATGGGCGCCGCCGTCTGCATTGCCGTGCCATGGATGATCGACCATTACCGCGACGAAAGCGACTGGCAGCGGCTCGCCTGGTGGATTCACGACCACCTGCCTTATGCCTCGCTCTGCTTCTTCCCGAAGCTCTGGGCCTTCAATATCCAGTGGCACGAACGGCCGAAACGGGTGATCCAGAGTTATATCAGCCCGCGCGGCATCCTGACCAAACCGGGCATGGCCAATTGGGAAGGCGATCACGCCGCCTCATACGAAGGATTTCCTGTGCTCAGAAGCTGATGCGATAGCGGATATGGCCATCGCTTTCGACATAGCTGTCGTAAAGCGCTCGCGCGGTTCTGTTCTGCTCGCTCGTATGCCAGTAGAGCCGCGACCAGCCATTGGCTTTGCAGATCGAAACGAGATCGTCCATCAGCGCCCGCCCGACGCCTTTGCCGCGCCCATCGGCATCGACGAACAGGTCTTCGAGATAGCAGTCCCTGCCGCGGATCCACGTGCCCTCATGGGTGAGATAGAGCGCAAAGCCCATCACCCTGCCGTCGATTTCGGCGACACGCATCGCGATTGCCGACGCCGGATCGAAGACCCGGCGCCATGTGGATTCGGTGATATCGGTATCGACCGTGACGCCGTAAAAGGCGAGATAGGCGGCCCAGAGCTCGCGCCAGCGGGCTTCGTCCTCGGGGCGGGTATCACGTATCGTCACGGTCATGGCGTCTCTTTCTTTCAGGCGCCGGCTTCGTCGAGCAGCGCCATCGCATCATCGGAAAGCCCAAGTGTCGCCGATTTCGCCAAACCTTCAAGCTGCGAAAGGCTGGTCGCGCTAGCGATCGGCGCCGTCACGCCCTTCTTGCGCAGCAGCCAGGCGAGCGAAATTTCCGCCGGCTTGGCACCGGTCTCGGCCGAAACCTTGTCGAGCGCGGCCAGGATGCGCAGGCCTTTGTCGTTGAGATATTTCGAAACCCGGCCCTCGCGTGCACGGCCTTGCATATCGGATTTACTGCGGTATTTGCCGGTGAGGAAGCCGGCGGCGAGGCTGAAATAGGTGACGACGCCGATGTCTTCTTTGACGCAGAGATCGGCAAGCGGCCCCTCGAAGCTCGAACGTTCCTAGAGATTATATTCCGGCTGCAACACATCATAACGCGGCAATCCGGCCTTTTCGGCCGCGTCGAAGGATGCCTGAAGCAGTTTCGCATCATAGTTCGAGCAGCCGATGGCGCGGATCTTGCCCTGCTGCTTCAGCTTGGCAAAGGCGCCAAGCGTTTCCTCGTGCGGCGTATCTTCATCCGGCCAGTGCGACAGATAGACGTCGATATAGTCGGTCTGTAGCCGGCGCAGCGAATCTTCGACCGCTTTCAGGATATAGGTCTCCTTCAGCGTCTTTCCCTGTCCCATGTCGGAGCCGACCTTGGTGACGATCACGGCCTTGTCGCGGGAGATCTTGGCTTGGCTTAGCCACCGCCCGATGATCTCCTCGGAATCGCCGCCCTTGTTGCCCGGAACCCAGGAGGAATAGACATCGGCCGTATCGATCGTGTTCAGGCCCGCATCGAAGAAGGCATCGAGAATGGCGAAGGATGTTTTTTCGTCGGTCGTCCAGCCGAAGACATTGCCGCCGATGACGATCGGCGCGACCGATAGACCTGTTTTTCCAAGCCGGCGCATTTCCATGACGCTCTCCAGAAGTGTGAAGCAATTGAAATCGCGGATACGGCAGAACGCCGCCCTGACCAACTTAGTGCGATCCGCGCATCCGGGAAGGCAAACTTCCGTGATTTCAGATTGCGCCATTGCGCCGCAGCTGGGGCCTGAATATGGTTCGCGGAAATCAGTTCGGGAGACTTGGATCATGCTGCGTTTCGGTATCATTTCAACGGCGAAGATCGGCCGCGACAATGTCGTTCCGGCGATCCAGGATGCGGAAAATTGCGTCGTCACGGCGATTGCCAGCCGTGATCTCAAGCGCGCAAGGGAGATGGCTGACCGCTTCTCCGTGCCGCATGCCTTCGGCTCCTACGAGGAAATGCTGGCCTCCGACCTCATCGACGCCGTCTACATCCCGCTGCCGACCTCGCAGCATATCGAATGGTCGATCAAGGCGGCGGATGCCGGCAAGCACGTGCTCTGCGAAAAGCCGTTGGCGCTGAAGGCAGACGATATCGACGACGTGATCGCCGCCCGCGACCGCAACCGGGTGGTGGTCAGCGAAGCCTATATGATCACCTATTCGCCGGTCTGGCAGAAGGTGCGCTCGTTGATCGACGAGGGCGCCATCGGTTCGCTCCGGCATGTGCAGGGCGCCTTCACCTATTTCAACCGCGACCCCGCCAACATGCGCAACGTTCCCGAGCTCGGCGGCGGCGGCCTTCCCGATATCGGCGTCTATCCCGTCATGGGCACGCGTTTTTCCACGGGCAAGGAGCCGCTCTGGATCCAGGCAATCACCGAGCGCGATGCGGATTTCGGCACGGATATCTATTCGAGCGTCAAGGCCGATTTCGGCGATTTCGAGTTGAGCTTCTATATCTCGACGCAGATGGCCAACCGCCAGGTCATGGTCTTCCACGGCACCGAAGGCTACATCGAAGTCAAGTCGCCGTTCAACGCCAATCGCTGGGGGCCGGAAGAGATCGAGCTTGCCGACCGCAGCCACAGTGAATCGCGCATCTTCCGCTTTCAGGACAGCCGCCAGTACAAGCGGCAGGTCGAGGCCTTCGCCCGGGCGGTGACGAACGGCAAGGAAGAGATCGTCACGCTCGAAAATTCGAAGCTGAACCAGAAGGTGATCGACGCGATCTACCGGGCCAGCGAGAAGGACGGCTGGGAGGCAGTCTAGCGCACAGCCCCGAAAATCGGAATCGATTTTCGGAAAGGATTATGCGCCATTTCAGAGGGTTAGAGCGTCCTTGGCGCGTCCTATTGGACGCGCGGCGCTCTAGTCACTCGGCGCGGAAGACGAAGCGCGAATAGCCGAAGAAGCTGAAGATCATCGAGGCGATGCTGGCGATCACCATGGCCGCCAGCGGCTGAAGCGCCGGCAGCGACAGTAGAAGCGCGGAATAGAGCCCGTAATTGACGAGCGCTGCCGTCACCCCGACGGAGCCGTAACGGAAGCCTTCGGCGGCAAGCGAACGGCCGGAACGATCGAAGGTGAAGCTCCGATTGAAAGCCCAGGTCGCGGCCATAGCGAAGGCGATCGCCACGAGCCGCGCCAGAAACGGCCCGAGCGGCGTCAGATGAAGCAGCGCCGACAGGATGCCGGCATCGACGAGGAAGCCGATGCCGCCGGCGATGGTGAAGCGGATGAGCTTTCTCATGCGGCATCCGCCTTGCCGGGACGCGCACGCGATACCGGCCCTGCGTCGCTGAGCGGTGCCTTCAACGCGCTCGGCCTTTCGAGGCCCATATAATGGATACGAAGCTGTTCGGCGCGGGCACGCGCAACGGAATCCAGAATGACGCCGGCGGTGAATAGCATGAAGGAGATCATCAGCAGCGCCGTCGACAGCACCCAGGTCGGCATGCGGCTGACGAGACCCGTTTCGAAATATTCCGCCAGCACCGGCGCCATGAAGCCGAGGCTCGCCAGCATGAAGGTGGCGCTGATCGCGCTGAAAAAGGCGAAGGGCCGGGTTTCCTTCATCAGCATCGCGAACATCCAGAGGATCTTGGCGCCGTCGCGGAATGTCGAAAGCTTGGAATGCGAGCCTTCCGGCCGGCGGCCATAGTCGAGCTCCAGCTCGCTGACCGGCAGCTTCAGCCGGGAGGCATGCACGGACATCTCGGTTTCGATCTCGAAGCCGCCGGATACCGCCGGGAAACTCTTGACGAAGCGGCGCGAAAACGCGCGGTAGCCGGAAAAGATATCGGTGAAGTCGGGGCCGAAGATCATCCGGTAGAGCAGGTTGAAAAGCCGGTTGCCGAGCGCATGGCCCTGACGGCCGGCATCGGCGTGCACGCCGCGCCTGGTGCCGACCACCATGTCGGCGCGCTCGGTGAGCAGCGTGCGCACCAGTTCTTCGGCATCCTCAGGCGCATAGGTGCCGTCGCCGTCGGCGATGATGTAGATGTCGGCGTCGATATCGGCGAACATCCGGCGCACGACATGGCCCTTGCCCTGACGCCGCTCGCGCACGACATGCGCGCCGGCAAGCATTGCCTGCAGCGCGGTGCCGTCGGTGGAATTGTTGTCGTAGACGTGGATCGCAGCATCGGGCAGCGTCGCCCGGAAGCCCTGCACGACAGCGCTGATCGTCGCCGCTTCATTATAGCAGGGAAGCAGAACGGCAATATTCAGATTATCGGTGCGCGATCGGGCCATGACTCTACTCGTTACACTTAAAGCCGCGCTCAGCCTAAATCACGCGCCGTTAATAAGACCCTATGACGCAGGCAAAAATAGCAGCTGCCACAAACGGCTTTACACTTTCTTGATCGGCGGCGGCTAAAGTTCGGGTATCGAAACGAACCGCTAACCACAATGAACGCTGTGCAGCCGATCCCCCACGCATCCTCCGCGATCGACGCTCCCAGGGGCGGGGTGCCCGCTCCCAGGGGCGGGCTGCGCGACCTGCTGACGCGTCTCTGGCCAACCGTCATCGCCTATTGCGTCATCGTTACCGCCGCCATCCTCATCACCAAGCTTTCCAGCGCCACCGATTACGTCGGTCCCGACAATGATGACGGAATGCGTCTCGTCGAGGTTCGCGATTTTCTGGCCGGGCAGGGCTGGTTCGATCTGATGCAATACCGTCTCGGCCTCGACGGCGGTACGCTGATGCATTGGTCGCGGCTGATCGATCTGCCGATCGCCTCGCTGATCTGGTTCTTCGGCCTGTTTGCGCCCCGCGAGACGGCCGAAGCGCTGGCGCTCGCTGTCTGGCCGGTATCGCTCATCCTGCCCGCCATGCTCGCCATGGCGGTTGCCGGCCGGCGCATCGGCGGGGTTGCCGCTATGCATATCAGTCTCGGCTTGACCGGTCTTGCAATCTACACCGGAAACCGTTTCGCGCCTGGCGCCATCGATCACCACAATGCGCAGCTGGGGCTGGTCGCGACGATGATCGCGATGCTTCTGGATCCAGAGCGTCGAGCCTGGAGCTATGCGGTTGCCGGCATCGCGGCAGCCGTTGCCATCGCCATCGGCGCCGAGACGACCCCCTTCGTCGCCGCCGTCTGCCTGACCATTGCCCTGCTCTGGGCATGGGAAGGCGAAGATTTCGCCGCCGCCGCCAAGGCCTTCGGGCTGGCGCTGACCATTGCGATCAGCATCCTCTTCTTTGCAACGGTGCCGCCCCGGCTTTATTCGACGGTCACCTGCGACAATCTCTCGCTCGGCTATTACAGCCTGGCGGCGATCGGCGGCGGGTTGCTGTTGTTCTCGGCGGTTTTTGCCAGCCACCTGCGCCGGCCCTTGCGCTTTGCCGCACTCGCCGTCGTCGGCGCCGGCGTTCTCGGTTCGGCGATCGTGATCGCACCGCAATGCCTGAGCGATCCGCTGGCCGGTCTCGACCCGATGCTGGTCGAGCTCTGGCTGAGAAATGTCTCGGAAGCGCAGTCGATTTTCGCTCTCGGACGCACCGATCCCTTCTCGATCGGTGGCTTCTATGCGGCCGGCCTGTTCGGCATCGCCGTCTGCATCTTCCGTGTCTTTCAGCGTGACCGCATGCAAATCCACCTGGTCTTGCTCTTCCTGCTGATGACGAGCTGGGCAATCGCGCTGGTCCAGGTGCGCGGTTCGACGTTCTCGAACCTGATCTCCATCCTGCCGCTTGCCCTGTTGATTATCGATGTCCGCCGCATCTCCAACGGCGACGGCGAAAATGTCGCCGCCGCCTTCGTCTACATCGTCACCGTGCTCGCCAGTGCTCCGGCCGCCTGGGCGGTCGGCGGCGGGTTTATCTCGCTGCAGATGGAGAATGCTGCGCAGAAGAAGGCGGCAGAGCCGGCAAAGAAGATTTCCTGCGCATCGCAAGCGGCGCTGGCGCCGCTCGCCGGGCTACCGGCCGGACTGGTCTCCGCGCCGTCGGAAATGGGCGTGCCGATCCTCCGCTTCACCGCGAACCGGGTTCTCTCCGCGCCCTATCATCGCAATCAGGGCGGCATGCTGACGGAACTGCATATCGGTATGGCGGAGCCGCAGGAGGCGGAGGCCTTTTTGAAAGGGACCGGCGTAACGGTGCTTGCCTTCTGCCCCGGCGACCTACAGACCCGCGAGATCGCCAAACTGAAGCCGGATGGGCTCTATGCTGAGCTCGGCAAGGGCAATATCCCGCCCTATCTGGAACCGCTTCCGAAGGCAGCGGACGTGGGCGTTCAGTTCTTTCGCTATCGGCCGGCGATGAACTGACGCCGGCAATCTTCAGGACGGGATAAGCGTGTCGCGATGACGACATGCGTAAAAACAGCGTAAGCGCGGGAAGCCAATCTGAAAGATCGCGACGCGCTTATCAGTGTGAAAACGCGCTGTCAGTGCGAAACGCGCATGGCGCGGCGAAGACGCTGACTGGCATAAAGCCCGAGTACGAAGAGCATGAGGCCGCCATTATAGCCGAGCACGGCATAGACGAATGCCAGAATCGACACCGGCCCCGGCGAGGTTATCGCCGCCAGCGCGAATGTGATTCCGATCAGCGCGGCGACCAGCGCGATCACGCCAGCCGAACGAGTCTGCCCGGCGCTGACGCCCAATGCTGCTGCTGTGAGAATAATCATTTCAGCACCTTCCCAGAGAGAACGAGGGGAAGCATAGGAAGCGCCAACTAACAAAGATTTACCGGCGATCTTCGCCGAAAAGCCTTTGTATTACGGTGGTTAGCAATCCCTTTCGGCTAAAACGCATATTCTAACTATCCGTTCCGCAACAAAACAGATTTACACGATTTTGTTGTTTGTCCACCTGGCTGCAACGAGTGCATGTGCAGGATGCGTTGAGACGAGCGCGCTTGATGCAATAACGACGAACCACTCTCGCCAACGATTTCGACGGCCGGGAAAACAGGTTCCTGCGCCAAGGCCGAGCTTCCCGTTTATCGCTGATCGACATACAAAGAGGGATGAGCAACGTCTTCGACGGCGATTCGCCGACCAACCTTGCCGAATATTCGGTTTCGGAACTTTCCGGCTCGATCAAGCGCACCGTCGAAACCGCCTTCGACCAGGTTCGCGTGCGCGGCGAAATATCAGGCTATCGTGGGCCGCACTCCTCGGGCCATGCCTATTTCGCGCTGAAGGACGATCGCGCCCGCATCGACGCTGTCATCTGGAAGGGCACCTTCTCACGACTGAAGTTCCGTCCGGAAGAGGGCATGGAAGTCATCGCCACCGGCAAGGTCACCACCTTTCCGGGCTCTTCGAAATATCAGATCGTCATCGAGACGCTGGAGCCGGCCGGCGCCGGCGCGCTGATGGCGTTGATCGAGGAGCGCAAGCGCAAGCTCGGGGCCGAAGGCCTGTTCGATGCCGCGCGGAAGAAGCGGCTGCCTTTCATGCCCGGCGTAATCGGCGTCGTCACCTCGCCGACCGGCGCCGTCATCCGCGATATCCTTCACCGCATCTCCGATCGTTTTCCCGTGCATGTCCTCGTCTGGCCGGTGAAGGTCCAGGGCGAGGGCTCCGGCGAGGAGGTGGCGAACGCCATCCGCGGCTTCAACGCGCTGGAACCTTCAGGCGCCATCCCGCGCCCGGATGTGTTGATCGTCGCACGCGGCGGCGGCAGCCTGGAAGATCTCTGGAGCTTCAACGACGAAATCGTCGTGCGTGCTGCGGCCGAAAGCCGGATACCGCTGATCTCGGCCGTCGGCCATGAGACCGACTGGACGCTGATCGACTACGCCGCCGATGTCCGTGCGCCGACGCCGACGGGGGCAGCGGAAATGGCAGTGCCGGTCAAGGCGGAGCTCGAGGCGCAGGCCGCCGCTCTTGCCGCGCGCCTGCAGGGCTGCATGAACCGGCAGATGGATCAGCGCCGCCAGTCGGTGCGTGCTCTGATGCGGGCATTGCCGTCGCTCGATCAGCTTCTCGCCTTGCCGCGCCGCCGTTTCGACGAGGCGGCAACCGGTCTCGGCCGCGGGCTGGAGCTCAACACTATCAACAAGCGCCGCGGCTTCGAGCGTGTCGCCGCGCATCTGCGCCCCGATCTGCTCGCCGGCCGCATCGCCGAGCGCCGCCAGACGCTGAACGAGCGCATCGCCCGGGCCGAGCGCATGGTTGAGCGGCTGATCGACCGTTCGAAATCGCGCGTCGACCGCGCCGAAGCCATCCTCGCCTCACTGCCGGCCCGGCTGAAGACCCAGACCGACCGCGGTCGCGAACGCCTCGGCAATCTTTCGCGCCATGCCGATACGGCGGTCCGCCACCAGCTGACCCGCGCGCGCGCCGAACTTTCTTCGCAGGACCGCGTGCTGCAATCGCTCTCCTACAAGAATGTGCTGAAGCGCGGCTATGCCGTCATTCGCGATGAGGATAACAGGCCGGTCTCGCAGGCTGCTCAGCTCTCCGCCGGCATGGGCATCGCCATCGAATTCGCCGACGGCCGTGTCGGCGCCATGACCACGGAAGGCGGCGCACCGCCGGCCGGGGCCAAGAAGCGCAGCGCAAGACCCGCAGACCCACCGAAGCAGGGAAGCCT
The DNA here is from genome assembly GCF_057653455.1 of Rhizobium sp. CB2179. Taxonomy (NCBI): domain Bacteria; kingdom Pseudomonadati; phylum Pseudomonadota; class Alphaproteobacteria; order Hyphomicrobiales; family Rhizobiaceae; genus Rhizobium; species Rhizobium sp. CB2179. The sequence continues at coordinate 4,822,845 of NZ_CM172781.1, forward strand.
GTTCTGACGATGCGGATCCTGCTGGTGCTTGCCCATCCGCTGGAGGATAGTTTCGCCGCTGCCGTGGCAAGGACTGCGCGTGAGGCGCTGGAAGCCTCGGGCCATGTCGTCGATCTACTCGATCTCTACGCCGAGAATTTCGATCCGCGTCTTTCGAAGGCCGAGCGCGGCGGCTATTTCGACATTCCCTACGATACGTCAGCCGTTGGCGATATCGTTGCCCGCCTGAAGGCTGCCGATGGCCTGATCTTCGTCTTTCCGCAATGGTGGTTCAATTTCCCCGCCATCCTGAAGGGTTTCTTCGACCGCGTCTTCGCCCCCGGCGTCGCCTTCAGCCATGATGCCGCCGGCGGCCGTATCGTGCCGCAGCTGACCCATATCAGGCTACTCTATGCGCTGACGACGACAGGCTCGCCCTGGTGGCTGGTGCGTCTCTATATGGGCGATCCGGTGCGCCGGCTCCTGAAGCGCGGCATCGCCGCCTTCTGCTCGAAGGGATTGAATTTCAAGATGCTCAGCCTGCACGACATGGACCGCGCCACCGATGCGAAGCGCAGGGCGCATCTCTATCGCGTGCGCAAGCTGCTATCGGCAATTCGCTAAAGCAAAAGCGTGCAGCGGGTTTGCGTTCGAAATTGCGTGAAAAAACAGATAGGATGAGAGCTGCTCGCGATGCCGTGGAACCGGCACGGCCCTCCCTCCAGCCTCATCCTGAGGTGCCCCGCAGGGGCCTCGAAGGACGGGGCTGGCCACGGGCAGCTCGCCCGGCTTTAACCGGCCCGCGCTTCGACAAATCAGGCAGGGCCTTCGTAATCCATTGCCATCAACGCTTCCTTCTTTCGGCGCGACCAGCCCTTGATCTGGCGCTCGCGGGCGATGGCGTCGATGATGCGGTCATAGGTTTCGCTGAAGACGAGTTCGACCGGGCGGCGCTTGGCGGTATAGCCGTCATAGGTCCCGGCATTATGCTCCCAGACACGCGCCTCAATCTCCTGCTTGGTGAGGCCGGTATAATATGAGCCGTCGCTGCAGCGGAGAATATAGACGGTGACTTCCATGGCGGAAGGCTAGCATGGGGTGAAGGCGGCAACAATGAGGCGTTGTGGCGGACGGCCACCCGCCCCCGTCCTTCGAGGCTCCGGCCTGCGGCCTGCGCACCTCAGGATGAGGGCTGATCGTGGTGCCGTGAGGCTGGTGGACTGATCAAAGCTCCTGGCATCCCAGGCCGATCAGCCTGTCGCTGTCCTTCTGGCGGCCCTCTCTCCAGCCTCATCCTGAAGTGCCCCGCAGGGTCCTCGAAGGACGAGGCTGGCCGCCGGCGTATCATCCAACAATGCAGGCGTTGCGGTGAGCGCGGGGCCACCCGCCCCCGTCCTTCGAGGCTTCGGCCTTTGGCCTCCGCACCTCAGGATGAGGGCGGATCGTGGTGCCGTGTGATTGGTGACCTGATCAAGGCTCCAGGCATCCCAGGCTGATGAGCCTGCCGCTATCCTTCTGGCACGCCCTCTCTCCAGCCTCATCCTGAGGTGCCCCGCAGGGGCCTCGAAGGACGGGGCTGGCCGCACCAGCGCGCTTTATCCAGTCAGCGCACGATGATGCCGCTCAGGCCCATTCGCCCTGCCGCATCACCGGAACCCGTGAACCATCCGGCTTGAGGCCGTCGATATCGACCTTGTCGGAGCCGATCATCCAGTCGATATGGATCAGGCTGGAATTGCCGCCCTGCGCCTTGATCTGCTCCTGGCTCAGTGTCGCGCCATCGAGGAAGCACTTGGAATAGCACTGGCCGAGTGCGATGTGGCACGAGGCGTTTTCGTCGAACAGCGTGTTGTAGAACAGGATGCCGCTGGCCGAGATCGGTGAGGAATGCGGCACCAGCGCCACTTCGCCGAGCCGGCGCGCGCCCTCGTCGGTATCGAGCACCTTGTTCAAGACCTCTTCGCCGCGCGAGGCCTTGGCCTCGACGATGCGCCCACCCTCGAAACGTACCTGGATATTGTCGATCAGCGTGCCCTGGTGCGAAAGCGGCTTGGTGCTCGACACATGGCCTTCGACGCGCAGCGCATGCGGCGTGGTGAATACTTCCTCGGTCGGGATGTTCGGATTGCAGGTAATGCCGTTCTTGGCGGTGGAAGCGCCGCCATGCCATTCATGCCCGTCGGCAAGGCCGATCGTCAGGTCGGTACCCGGTCCCTTAAAATGCAGCGAGGCGAAACGCTCGCCGTTCAGCCAGGCGGATCGCTTGCCAAGATTGGCATTGTGCTCGGCCCAGGCGGCGACGGGATCGCTGACATCGACGCGCGAGGCGGCAAAGATCGCCTTGGCGAGCTTGGCAATCGCAATCGGTTCCGGATCGTCGGGGAAGACCACCTTGGCCCAGGATGGGTTCGGGTAGGAGACGATGTTCCAGTTGATGTCGAAATTCGAGATCTTCTCCAGCGCCGGCTTGTAGGCGGTGGAGTTGGCGCGATTGGCGCGGCCGACCTTGCCGGCATCCTGCTCGGACAGCAGCATCGGATTGTCGCCGGCGACCGCAAGACGGGCCGCCCCGTTGGCATAGGCCTTGGCCATGCCCTCGTAGAGCCAGCCGGAGGCGCGGTCGAAGCTCTCGTCGCTGCCATATTGATAGCGCGCCAGCGTCGTTTCCTCGTCGGAATAGAAGGCGGAGACCAGTCCGGCGCCGGCCAGATAGGCATGCTTGGTGATCAGGCGAACCAGCGGCAGCGCCACGACAGGCGCGGTGATCACCAGATCCTGACCTTTTTGCAGCTGCAGCCCGACCTTGACGGCGACTTCCGCAAGTTTTTCCAGCTTGACGGGATCAATTGTGTTCTGGCTCTGGGGCATGAAAGTCATGGTTCAACCTGCCTTCTGTCATCGACGGTGCGAGGCTGGAAGACTTAGACCCGTTTGCGGCGAAAATGAAGCGTATCGCCGCCGAATTGCAAGCGGCCGGATATATGTCCGGCCGCCGGCCGTGCTTCAGGCGGCGGCAGGTTGCCTGAGCAGGATCGAGTTATGCTTGTCGAGGAATTCCATCAGCCGCTGCGGGTAGTCTTCGCCAACGGCGGCCTTGACGCTCGCCCGCTCGGAGAGAGCCTTGCGCCAGCGCTTCACCCGCTCAAGCCCTTCGAAGATGCCGCTGTCGCCGAGCGTCTCGAAGAGATCGAAATACCGAAAGACCGGCGCGAAGACGGCGTCGACGAGGCTGAAGTCGTTGCCGGCGAAATACGGCCCGTCCGTCAACACCTTCTCGACAGTTGCGAATTTGGCGATGAGCGCCTTGCGCTTGGCCTCCAACTGCGCGGCATCCTCGGCGGTCTCGTAACCCCAGAGATCGGAAAGCACGGAGGAACCGAATTCCATCCAGCCGCGATGGCGGGCACGCGTCAGCGCGTCTTTCGGATGCAGCGCGATGCCCGGCTGCGTTTCCTCCAGATATTCGCAGATGACGCTGCTTTCGAACAGCACCGCCTCGCTGCCGTCCTCCTCCTCGATCCGCAGCAGTGGCACTTTGCCCAGCGGCGAGATCTGCAGGAACCAGTCGGGCTTGTCGGCAAGATCGATGTTGATGCGCTCGAACGGCACGCCCTTTTCGAGAAGCGCGATCGCGGCGCGCTGCACATAGGGGCAGAGATGATGGCTGACGAGGGTAAGCTTGCTCATGGGGTCTCCTTGGCATTGATGATAGATGTAAATGCATCTAATATCGCTTGCAGCGGAATTCAAGATAGATGTAATTGCATTTATGTCCGAAAAAACGTCGAATCCAAGCGAAGCGGTCACCTCTGCCTGGACGAGCATCATGCGCGCCCGCGAGCGGCTGCTCGCTGCCATCGAAGCCGATCTGAAGGCGGCCGGCGTGCCGCCGCTTGCCTGGTACGACGTGTTGTGGGAATTGGCGCGCTCGCAAGACGGCAAGCTGCGCCCCTACGAGATCGAAGAGCGGACATTGCTGGCCCAGTATAATCTCTCTCGCCTGCTCGACCGGCTGGAAAGAGAGGGCTTGGTCCGGCGCGAGGTCTTCGCCGAGGATGGCCGCGGCCGCTGGGTGGTGATGTCAGATGCCGGCCGAAAGCTTCGCGAGCGCATGTGGATCGTCTATGCCAAGTCGATCGAGACCCATATCGGCTGCAAGCTTGCCGAAAACGAGGCGAAGGCGATCGCCGGCCTGCTCGACCGCTTCCTCTAGATTCAATAGTGAGAGCATGATGTCGTCCGAAACCCGCTCACACTTTTCGGCATCATGCTCCGATCAGGCAATCAGCGGCGCGGCGACAGCCTTCAGTGCCTTCAACGCATGCTTCGGATCGAGCCGCACCTGCAGCCCGCGCTGCCCGCCATTGATATAGACCAGCGGTTCGCCAAGTGCGGCTTCCTCGATCGCCGTCGGCACGGTCTTTTTCTGGCCGAACGGGCTGATGCCGCCGACATGATAACCCGTCAGCCGCTCGGCATCGGCAGGCCTCATCATATTGGCCGATTTGCCGTGAAAGGCGCTGGCAAGCTTCTTCATGCTGACCTCGCGGTCCGACGGCACGACGACGCAGACCGGATTGCCGTCCACCTCCGCCATCAGCGTCTTCAGCACCCGATGCGGCGCCTCGCCGAGCGCTTCGGCCGCCTGCAGCCCGACGCGCTCGGCATTGGGGTCGTAGTCATAGGCATGAACGGTGAAGGCGACGCCTGCCTGCGAAAGAAGCTGTGTCGCGCGCGTAGTCTTGGACATCTCTTTCCCTCGTGAGTTCAGCGGGCCGCCTGTCAGCCTCCGAACGTACCGGCGTAAATCTCCGGCTTGAAGCCGACCAGCAGCTTGCCCTTCACTTCCAGCACCGGCCGCTTGATCATCGACGGCTGGTCGAGCATCAGGGCGATTGCCTTCTCCCGGGTGAGGTTCTCGCGCTCGGCGTCGGGCAATTTGCGGAAGGTAGTGCCGGCGCGGTTGAGCACAGTATCGAGGCCGGCCTGGTCGATCCAGGCTTCGAGATGGGCGCGGTCGATACCGAGCGCCTTGTAATCGTGAAACTCATAGGCGACGCTATGTTCTTCCAGCCAGCTGCGCGCCTTTTTCATCGTGTCGCAATTCTTGATGCCATAGATGGTGACGGCCATGCCCGATCGATCTCCCTGTGATGCAGCGAGATAACATGCACGAAGGCCAGCGCAAACGCCGTGCGACCTTTTATCCCCGAGCGCGTCGACAATCGCAGCCGGACAAAACCGGCCCCGTTCAATTCTCCAGCGTGCCGGCCTTGCGGGAAGCCTTGCTGGGTTCGTCACAGGCGATCTTCATCAGGTCGCCGCGCCGCCGCACCAGCCTGTCGGAGGTTCGGGTCAGGATCAGCCCGTCCTGCGGCGCGGTGAGCTCGATGCTGCCGCCCGGCTGCCCCGGCCTAGTGACGATCGTCACTAGGCGGTCGCCTTCGGCAACCCTCTCGCCGATGTCGCGATGGAAGAGCACGGCTCCGCCTTCTGGCGTGCGGATGATCTCGACATTGTCGAGCGGCACGGCCGGACCGGAAAATGGCATTGCCGCGGGCTTTTCGTCGCCAACGGTCCCCCGTGCCGCGAGGAAGTGCCAGAGCCCATCCGCATCCTTTTTCGCCAGCACCGGATCGACGTCGCGTTTGCCGCGCAGCTCGACGGTGACGGAGAGTTTGCCGGGCAGACGGGGCCGGCGTTCGCCGGGAACCTCATATTTCCATGCAAAGCCGACGGCCTCCTCGAAGGCCGAGCTTTCGCCATCCGAAAGCAGCACGGCCTCCATGCCGAGTGAAGCGGCAAGATCGGCGGCCTCCGGCCAGAAGGCCTCGTCGATATAGGCATATTGCAGGGATTCGTCGTCGCAATGCAGGTCGAGCACGAGATCGGCGCCAAGCGCCATATGCAGCAGCTGCCTCTTCAATCTGTCGGTAGCCGGGTAATCATCGAGATCTTCGGTCAGCGTGGCGCGATCGACAATCGAGATCAGCGGAAAATCCCGGTTGAAATTGGTGCGTGAGCCCAGGTCGAAACGGCCCTGCAGCTCGCCGAAATGCGATTGCGCCGCACCGATCGGATTGGCCTGCGGCACGATGGTGATGTCGCCGGCGATCCCACCTTGGCTTTCCGCCTGCCGCAGCCTTTCGCAGAGGAAATGCAGCAGCACCGTTCCCGGCAGCTCGCCGGCATGCAGTGCCGCCTGGATATAGGCCTTCGGCGCCTTTGGATCGTGGCCTTTAAAGCGCAGCACCGGCAACCGCCACTCCGTTCCCGGCGTATCTCCAGGGATGATGATCTCTGAAACGTCCACGCTGTCTTCGTTCCCGTTTACAACCAGCGCCCGGTTAGGCATTCCGAGCTATATGAGCGGAAATGGGGCAAGCGCAAGCGTGGTCCGAAGACATCATTGCCTCAGCCGAGCAGCGGCCAGCGATCGATGATCCGATGTTCGGTTTTTCCGAGAACACTGTGGATGAGCAGGAATTCGGACGCGGTCCATGAAACGGGTGCGTCGAGGGTCGTCGGCGGCACGGCTTTGCGGTCATAGAGAAGTGTCATGTGCGGCTTGTAGTCGCGGCCGACATTGTGCCGCAAGCCGGCATTGTACATGCCGACGCCCAGTTGGACGTGCAGCCGTGTCAGTGGTTTCCGTCCGCCTTCGCCGCAAAGCACAAGCGAACGCGCCTGCGGGAATCGCATGATCCGGTCGAAGCTTATTGCGATCGGGGCACTCTCGACTGTGGCGCCGGCCTGTCGTGCCGCGAAGACCACATCCTCCGGCAGCCTCGGATAGTCGCCGACCCAGATGATCGACACATGCAATGTCGTCAGGCGCGGCATCCCGGAAAGGGAGAAGGCTCGACGATAGTCATCGGCGATTGCGGCCGCCTGCTGCTCGACGGCATCAGGAGGGCAGAGCGCAAAGAAAAGTCGGTGTCCGCTGACGTAGCTTTCGTTCCGCCGTCCGCGACCATTTTTGTCGTCTCCGAAGTCGAAGGGCATCTGGTTCATAGAGTTTCAGGTCGTCATGACCCGCCTCGTCGTTTTCAAAACGCGACGAAGATACTTTGCAAGGAAACAACATCAAGAACAAAAAGAGAACATAATTTCCCGACATGCTCGGGGCCACACTTATCCGAAACGTCGCTCAGGACCGGGTGAAGTGGCTAGTCGGTCGACAATGCAGGGGCGCATCGCAATATTTCGTGGAAGCCTGGCGCGCGCAAGAAACGGGTTGAAACAGCGGCCGTCCCATACGATTTTGAAGGTCATCGAAAACGCGGAGGCTGTGTCATGGCTGAGACAACGCACCACTATCTCATCTTCGAAACCGCGGGCGGTTTCTGCGGTATTGCCTGGAGCGACGCCGGCATCATCCGTTTCCAACTGCCGACCAAGTCAGCGGAAGCGACGGAACGGTTGCTGTTGCGCCGCCTGCCGGATGCCGAAGCCGGCGCGCCAACGCCCGGCGTGCTCGAGACGGTCGCCGCCGTGAAACGCTACTTCCAGGGCGAGGAGACGGATTTTTCCGGCGTCGAACTCGATCTTGCCGGCCAGGATGCCTTCTTCCGGGATATTTATGCGGCGGCAAGGCGTGTCGGCTGGGGCCGCACCACCACTTACGGCGCGCTGGCCAAGGAGCTCGGCGTCGGGCCGGAAGCCGCCCGCGACGTCGGCCAGGCGATGGCGAAGAACCCTGTCGCCCTGATCATCCCCTGCCACCGGGTGCTTGCGGCCGGCGGCAAGATCGGGGGCTTCTCCGCGCCCGGCGGTTCGTCATCGAAGGCCCGCATGCTGGAGCTCGAAGGCGTCAACCTTGCACCGCCGCCGCCCGCCCAGCAGTCGCTGGGTTTTTAGGCGGCGGAGGCTTTTCGTTTTCCGCAATTCCCGGCAAAATCGCTTCGCGCTTTGCCTGGCAAAATCGCTTCGCGCTTTGCCTGGCAAAACCGCTCTACACTTTTGCTGGAATTACTTTGGCAGCAATCTCAGCGGATCAATAGGGGCTGGCTGTCGGTCGGATGATGATCTCGCTGACATCGACATCATCAGGCTGGCTGACGGCGTAGAGGATCGAATTGGCGACGGCCTCGGGGCTGATGGTGATCGCCCTGAAAGCCTTCATGGCATCACGCGCCGTCGGATCGGTGATGGTGTCGGCGAGTTCCGATGTCGTCGTGCCCGGAGAGATGACGGTGACGCGGATACGATCGGACTCCTGCCGCAGTCCGTCCGAGATCGCCCGCACCGCGAATTTCGTCGCGCAATAGACAGCCGCCGTCGGAGAGACGCTGTGGCCGCCGATCGAAGACAGGTTGATGATCTGCCCTGATCCCTGCGCCTTCATGATCGGAAGCGCCGCCGCAATGCCATAGAGAACACCCTTGATATTGACGTCGACCATCCGGTCCCATTCGTCGACCTTGAGGGCGTCGAGTAGCGACAGCGGCATGACGCCGGCATTGTTGACGATAACGTCCAGCCGTCCGAATTCGGAGCGGGCGAAGCCTGCAAAGGCTTCCACCTGGGAACGGTCGGTGACGTCAAGCTGTCGCCGGCGCACCGACCCGCCCTTTGCGGCGATTTCGCCGGCGAGTTCCTCCAGGCGCTCGGTGCGGCGGGCGCCGATGACGATATGGGCGCCTGCGGCAGCCAGCACCTTTGCCGCGGCCTCTCCGATGCCGCTGCTGGCGCCGGTGATGGCAATGACTTTCCCTTTGATATCAGACATTTCAAGCTCCATTTTTGTAGGTGAGATTTTCGTTACGGTTAGCTTGGAAAATCGGCGCTGAGCGTCGTCTCCGCCCAGGCGTCGAAATTTGTGCGCAGCGCATCGAGCCGTTCGCGGGCGATCTTCAGGGCGGGTGCACCGAGCAGCAGGCGCAGCGGCGGCACGTCCGCTTCGAACGCCGATATGATCGCGGTTGCCGCGCGCGCGGGATCGCCCGGCTGGTTGCCGGAGATCGAGCGGGTGGCCTGGCGCCGCTTGCCTGACGTTTCGGCGTAGTCTTCGATGATCGTGCTGGATTCGACCATCGACCGGCCGGCCCAATCCGTGCGGAAGGCGCCGGGTTCAAGGATCGTCACATCGATGCCAAGCGGCTTGACCTCATGCGAAAGCGATTCCGACAAGCCTTCGACCGCGAACTTGGTGGCATGGTAATAGCCGGTTGCGGCAAAAGCGACGAGCCCGCCGAGCGAAGAGACGTTGAAGATATGCCCTTGCCGGCGTCGGCGCATGCCCGGCAGAACCTGCTTGGTGACGGCGATCAGTCCGAAGACATTGGTCTCGAACTGGGCGCGTATCTCGGCATCATCGCCCTCTTCGATCGCCGAGAGGTAGCCGTAACCGGCATTGTTGACGAGGACGTCGATCGCACCGAAATGCGTTTCGGCGTCACGAACCGCGCCGGCGATGGAGCGGCTGTCCGTCACATCGAGTGCAAGGGCAAGCGCGGGGTCGCCGTGTTGCGCCGTGAGATCTGCCAGGGTCTCGGGTCTGCGCGCTGTAACAGCGGCGCGCCAGCCACGGGCCAGCACGGCTTCGGCGAGCGCCCGGCCGAGGCCGGACGATGCGCCGGTGATGAACCAGATGGGTGTTGGGGAAGACATGATCGTCATCCTTTCCGGCCGGCAAATGCGGCCTTCTCCTGTGTGGTGTTGCCTTTCGGGCGGCACGTCATTTGCGCCGAAGCACCATGCCACCGTGATGGAGGGTATTGCCGTCGACGAAATCGCCGTCGGCTGTGAAGCCCGTGTCATCCCAATATTCGATGTGGTTTCCGGTGACGTCGTAGCGTCCTCGATAGGCGCTTTCTCTGCTGCCACGGGCTTCGTCGTAACGGCCATTCGGCAGAAGCTCGTGGCGGACGCGGCCATCATCCGTAACCCACATGCCGACATAGCGATTTTGCTGCATTCTGTTCTCGCTTGTTTGTTGCTGCTGATCTCGGCGGTTCACGCCATCGGTCGCGGACGAACTGGTCGCCGCGCCAGCCAGGGTGACCGCCGCGAAAAACTGCAGGACCGGGCTTTTGAAAGTCTTTCGCATTGCCTTGCCTTTCGAAGAAGATCTGCCGATGAGTGCGTCTTGGCGTTGATCTCGACTTGAAAGATAGCGTGCCGATCCGCGGCGATTAAGTTGCCAATCCAGGATGCCTTGGTTAGAAATGCTAACCAATGGTCGATGATCTCGAAGGCATTTCAGTTTTTCTTGCGGTGGCCGAAGCGCGGAACTTCCGGCTTGCCGGCGAGCGGCTCGGTGTCACCCGCTCCGCCGTCAGCCAGGCCCTGCAGCGCCTCGAGGATCGGGTCGGCGTCGCCCTGGTCCAGCGCACGACGCGCAGCGTCAGCCTGACCGAAGCCGGCGAAGTGTTCTTCGACGCGGTTCGCCCATCGGTCCGCCAGGTCAAGGATGCGATGCAGACAGTGCGGGAAATGCAGGCGCGCCCGAGCGGCCTGTTGCGGATTACTGTTTCTTCGATCGCCGAGAGCTTCCTATCCGGCACGTTGCTGGCCGGCTTCATGGAAGCCTGCCCTGACATCAAACTCGATATCACCATCACCGATGACGAATTCGATATCGTCGAGGCCGGGTTCGACGCGGGCGTCCGGCTTGGCGAGGTGATCGAACAGGACATGATCGCGATCTCCGTCTCCGAAGAGCAGCGACAATGCGCGGCGGCATCCCGCAGCTATCTCGAGCGCCGCGGCCATCCCCGCCATCCCCGCGAGTTGCAGAACCACGCCTGCATCGGATGGCGCCCACGCCCGGATACGGCGCCCTATCGCTGGGAGTTCACCGAAAACGACCGCGACTTCGACGTCTCCGTCGATCCCACTGTTACGACCAACGACATGGGAATGATGATCCGTATGGCCTGCGCGGGGGCAGGCATCACCTTCGGCATGGCGGAAACCTTCCAGTCCTATATCGACCGCGGCGAACTCGTGCCGCTGCTGGAGGATTTCTGTCCACCCTTTCCGGGCTTCTATCTCTACTACCCCAGGCGCCAGAGGCAGCCGCTGAAGTTGCGCGCCTTGGTCGATTATGTGCGCAGATTTGACGGGCGGTAATGCGGTCTGGGCTCAAGCTGCCGCTGGTAAGTCTCGACGGCGATTTCAGGCCAGTCGCACGGGCTCAAATCCTGCGGCTTGGGCTGAATGTTGCCGCTGGCATCCGGCTTTGATATTCCCGATGAAAGAGGCCAGCGAGGCGGCGCGCGCTCTATAGAGGCCACCGCTCGCCGCGCTTCCATCCTTTTGCGGAGAACATATGCTCGACGACGTCTTTCCCGTTCCGGCCAGGGCTTTGATCCGTCAGGGTGGGCGGGCTTGTTTTTATCGTCTCGTCAATACGAGCCCCTTGTTGATACAGGTGCAATCGGGAACGAAGATTGTCATGGCCGACGATAAGGCTTTGCGCCTCGAGGCCGGCGCCTATGGCTTGCTGCCAGACTATCGACCGTTGACGATGGAGAACATTCCCAAGGCGCCGCAGAAGTATCAGACCCTGGCGCTTCCCGTTCCGCGACCGCTCTTCGAGGAAGCCTATATCAGGATGGGATCGATCGCTGTTCCATCGAGGCCTGTGCCGGCAGGCACCTCGAAGCTGCCGGAGGAAGCCGCGGCATTGTTTGACTATTGCTGTCAGCCCGGCAATTTGACGAGGCTTCCCGGCGCCATTGCCAAGGCTCGGTTGATGGAGCTGATCACCTGGTTTGCGCTCGGCGGAGCGGTGTTGGGCCGAAGCCAAAGTCCTCGGTTCGAGGACCGGCTGCGGCAGATAGTCGAAAGCGATACGGCCTTCGATTGGACGCTGGGCCATGCGGCGCGCTCGTTCAACATGAGCGAAGCGACGCTGAGGCGGAAGCTCGCCGCCGAAAATACCGGCTTTACTGAGATCCTGAGCGATACAAGGATGAACCGCGCCTTGGGGCTCATCCAGACGACAACCCTGCCGATGGCGCAGATTGCGCTTGAGGTCGGTTACGACTCTCCTTCTCAATTCGCGGCGCGTTTCAAAGAGCGGTTTGGCGTCAATCCGCGCCATGTGCGGGGCGGCTCCGACCGTTTTGAGCGGATCGGGGCAGAAGTTGAGCGTAGCGGGGCAGATGCGCTTGCGCGGTGACGATAGTTTTCTTGCATTATCAACCGCAGGAAAACAGCATGCGTTTTATCACAGCAGTACTTCTCGCTACGTCCGTCTTTGGCGCGACGGCCGCACAAGCCGAAATGAAGCTCACCTCGAAGGATCTGGCCGCCGGCAAGTCCATGGCCGACGCGCAGGTCTTCAACAGCTTCGGCTGCGCCGGCAAGAACATCTCGCCGGAACTGACCTGGTCGGGTGCGCCTGAGGCGACCAAAAGCTTCGCCGTCATGGCTTACGATCCGGATGCTCCCACAGGCTCGGGTTGGTGGCATTGGTCGGTCTTCAACATTCCCGCAAATGCCTCGGAGATTGTCACCGGCGCCAGCGGTGACAAAAAGCTTCCCGCAGCCACTGTCGAAGGTCGCACGGATTTTGGCATGTCTGGATATGGCGGCGCATGCCCGCCGGCCGGCGATCAGCCGCACCACTACCAGTTCACCGTCTACGCGCTCTCGGTGGACAAGCTCCCGCTTCCCGAGACCGCCCCGGCTGCCATGGTTGGCTTCTATGTCAGGGCCAATACGCTCGACAAGGCCTCCGTCGAGGTCACCTACGGCCGCTGAAGCCGGCTTCGGATCCGCAGTCGTCATTTCCTCCATGACAACGGCCGGCCGAGGTGACTGAACCTTGGCCGGCCGTTCCTGTGCGGGCTTATCCGGCCCGCAAAATTAGACCGTCATCGCTTCCCAGCAGATCAACGGACCGTCGTCGGCATCGATACGCTCGCCGATACGGATAAAGCCATTGCGCTCAAGAACGCGCTGGGACGCGATGTTGTCGACCCCGGTCTCCGCAGAGACCAGGGCGACGCGAGGGTCATGCCGCGCCCACTCCAGCAACTGCCCTATGGCCCGCGTGGTGCATCCACGACCCTGGCGTGAGGGCGCAAGCCCATAGCCGATATGGATGTTTCCATCTTGTGGAACCCGAACGACGGAGCAGAGGCCGACGATCTCGCCATCCTCCACGATCATCCAGGCCGACGGCGAGAATTCAGCGCCTATGTCAGTCGCGAGGCGGTTCAACATCTCCAATATCTCAGGAGGCGCAATTGCGCTGTCTTGGACAAGGCGCAGATTGCGAGGCGCGATGCCCTTTAGCAGCGCTTCGAAGTCACGAGTGGTTAGTTCGATGATCATAGTCTTCTCGACATTAGACATGCGCCAGCATTGGGCGCGCTAAGGCCGAGCGATAGAGCGAGGATCAGCTCTCGGTCACGATGCCGTGCGCCTTCATCCCTACCGCCGCAGCCGGTGAATTCTGGATCGTTGCGACGGCAAACAAAGGCATTCTCCTCTAAGATGGAAATGCGAATAACAGTGCCGGGCGAGGATCGCAAGTGCTCCGATCGGGCCGCACGCCGGCTGATCCATGCCAAACCGCAAGATCGGTCGAGCGCTGCGTTGCCTGAGGGATCTAGTTTGAGCTGCCACGGAGACCAAGACGAATGACCGCAGCGCTTCGGAACTATCATGAGCGGATGCAGCGAGTGCTGGATTATGTCGACCGGCACCTCGATGACGATCTCGATCTTGACGTGTTGAGCAGTGTCGCAGCCTTCTCGAAATTTCATTTCCACCGGCAGTTCACGGCGACCTTCGGATTGTCAGTGTATCGCTATATCCAGCTTGCCCGCATGAAGCGCGCTTCATACCGGCTGGCTTACAGGGACGAAGAACGCGTCACCGATATAGCGATGGATGCCGGTTACGACGCACCGGATGCCTTTGCCCGCGCCTTTCGGCAACGGTTCGGGCAATCGCCTTCGTCGTTCCGGAAATCTCCCGAATGGGAGCCGTGGCTTGCCGCCTTCGGGCCTCTCGACAATGCAAGGAGCAAGCTCATGCAGAAGACTTTCATCGCTGAAGACGTGATAATTCGCAATGTGCCTGCCACGCCGGTGGCGATCATGGAGCATCGGGGCGACCCGGCGACGCTCGGCGCCACCATCCAGCGATTCATCGCTTGGCGCAAGGCCGCTGGCCTGCACCCCAGGACAAGTCCGACCTTCAACGTCTGGCGCTCCGAGCGGCGTCCTCAGTCGCCTGCCGATTATAGCGTCGACCTTTGTGTCGGGATCAGCCAACCAATCGAGGCGAACGGCGAAGAGATCAAAGCCGGCGAGATCCCCGGCGGGCGCTGCGCGGTGCTGCGTGTCGTCGGCAACACCGACAATCTGGAGCCCGCCGCGCTCTACCTTTATCGCGACTGGCTTCCGGCCAGCGGCGAGGAAGCACGCAACTTCCCGATCTATTGCCAACGGCTGAGCTTCTTCCCGGAGGTGGCGGAGCATGAGGCGGTGGCGGAGCTGTTTCTGCCGCTGAAATAGCGTCCCTCTGACGGCGGCTTGTCCATGCTGATCGCTGATAGCGGACAGGTCGTTGTCCACCTCAGGCCGGTCGGTTGGCGACCATCAGCTCGCGGATCTATGTGCACTTCAAAAACCAATTGCGATATAAATCCAGTTGAGCTAACTTCCAACCGATTGCATAATGCAAGCAGGTCTGCGCGCGGATATGCCGTTTTAGGAAAGGAAGTGAAGATGGCTAAGCTTGTGTTCGGAATGAACCAGTCCCTGGACGGCTACGTCGATCATATGGCGTTTGCGCCAAGCCCGACACTCTTCCGCCACTTCATCGAAGAGGCTCAGCGGCAGGCGGGTAGTGTGTACGGTCGTCAGATGTATGAGGTCATGCGCTACTGGGACGACGAACATCCTGAATGGGATGCAGAGCGACAGGCTTTCGCGACGGCGTGGCGGAGCCAACCGAAATGGGTCGTCTCGCGCTCATTGGCGTCGGTCGGTCCCAAGGCCACGCTTGTTGGGGAAGATCTTGAGGCCGCGATCCGCGAACTGAAGGCGGAACGCGACGGCGAGATCGAAGTTGCCGGCCCCAATTTGGCGCAAAGCCTGACCGAACTTGGCCTGATCGATGAGTATCGAATCTACCTGCACCCCGTCGTGCTCGGTCACGGCAAGCCATATTTCGCCGGACCCCGGCCGCCGCTCCACCTGATGGCTCATGACCGGATTGGCGAGGATGTGATCAGGTTGACCTACGTTCCTGCTTGATCTCGCGACTTGCCAGACGAAAATCGCAGCGCGGCTTCCGACCGGATGACGGCAAGCGTCGCCGGCGGCCTGCCGGGCGTCAGTCGCGCGATATGGGCAGCCCCGCGAGAAGCGGAGCGTATGCGGCGAGCCTGTGGTATACGAACTCCGTGAAGAGCCGGACGCGCTTCGTCTTGCGTGTCTCCCCCTGCGTGAGAAGCCAGAGCGTTCCATGCATGTGCAGGTCGCTGCCGGGCACTCTTACCAATAGCGGATCGGCATCTCCGACGAAGCACGGCAGCGTCGTCATCCCGAGCCCTTGCCGTACAGCAACGATCTGCGCCTCGCCGTCCGTGGTCCTGAACGGAACCCCTGTAGTGCGAACCTCACCCTCGCTGGCCCAATCCGGAATGCCATGCATGCTGATGACGATCCACCGGATGGGATCAGGCGCGCCCGCACGCCACGCTGCCAGCAGATCGCGGGACATGTAGATACCGCCGAATATATCCGGTCCCTTCAGGCCGTGAAGATTGAGCGGCAGGGTTTTGCGGTCGTAAACGACGCGGATCGCCACATCGGCCTCTCGGTTGGTCAGATTTGCCAGCTCGCCGGACGACAAGACTTCCATCTCGATATCAGGATGCTGACGCGCGAAATCGGCGAGGTCCGGCATCAGGAGGTGTGTCGCAAGGGTCGGAGCCAACGTCACCCGCAGCAGCCCGCGCACACTCTGGTCGCGCCCGAAGACGCGCGTCTCCAGCTGGTGCGACGACGCTTCCATCTGGTTCGCGAGTTCGAGAACCTCGTCGCCCGCAGCCGTCAGGCGGTAGCCCGAAGGCAGCTTTTCGAACATCTGCGCCCCGAGGCGTTCCTCGAGCTGTGCGATGCGTCGCAGCACGGTCGCGTGATTCACTCCGAGGCCCTTGGCGGCAGCCCGCACCGAGCCTCCGCGCGCCACGGCCAGAAAGTAGCGAATGTCATCCCAGTCGATCATGGTGCAATCCGGCACCGCGCGGTGCGCCTTCCCAAGCCAGTATCTAACGCATCGTACAGCAGTGCGGGCGGTCATCATAGCCTATGTAGGCAAGGACGGCCCGATTCCAAACGGCGCACACCCATCGTCGCGGCTGGCGTCAGTCGTCCGGCCGGATCGATTTTGCACCACCCATGTGCGCGCTTCCGCACTCAACGCCTGACTTCGGCGAACCTATTTTGAGGCTCTCGGGGGCGTCCCCGAACGACCAAAGGATGCATGACATGAACAGACTGAATGGAAAGACCGCCGTGATCACCGGTGGCGCTACCGGCATCGGCCGCGCCGCAGCCAAACGCTTCATCGAGGAGGGCGCTTTCGTCTTCATCTTCGGCCGCCGGCAGGAAGCGCTCGACGCCGCAGTGGCCGACCTAGGGCCCAATGCCCGTGCGGTGAAGGGCTCGGTCTCCGATCTGGGCGACCTCGACCGGCTTTACGCGGCGGTGAAGGCCGAGCGCGGAACCCTCGACATCGTCTTCGCCAATGCCGGGGCGGGAAGTCAGCTTGCGCTCGGCAAGATCACCGCCCAGCACATTGACGAAACCTTCGACACCAATGTGAAGGGTACGATCTTCACGGTCCAGAAGGCGCTGCCGCTGATGGGTAAGGGCGGTTCGATCATCCTGACCGGATCGAGCGCCGGCACCACGGGCGCACCGGGATTTACGGCCTACAGCGCAAGCAAGGCGGCAGTGCGCAACCTCGCGCGGACCTGGGCTGAGGACCTGAAGGGCACCGGCATCCGGGTCAACGTGCTGTCACCCGGGGCGACGGCGACAGAACTCGCGAAAGAGGCGCTGGGCGGGGAAGGCCAGAAGGCCTACAGCGCGATGACGCCGCTCCAGCGTATGGCCGATCCGGAGGAGATCGGGGCGGTGGCCGCCTTTCTGGCGTCGTCGGACAGCAGCTTCATGACCGCCAGCGAGATCGCCGTCGACGGCGGCCTGGCGCAACTGTGACGCGCTGCACCCGGCCGGGCGCTCCATTCGATTATTCGGAGCTCTGTAGGGCTCGGCAGATAACCCAGCGCCGCTAAGGGTCGGGAAATCAATATCAACACAATATCGGAGAAGCATTATGAGCTACGCAATTGTAGGATTCGGCAAGATAGGCCAGGCCCTCGCCCACGCCTTCGCCCGTAAAAACATCGCCGTGACCGTCGCGAGCCGCCGGCCGTCCGAGGTGTTGGCGCCGCAGGCTCGGGCGATTGGACCCACGGTCGTCGCCAGGTCGCTGCGGGATGCACTCGAGGCCGACACGATCATCCTGGCAGTCCCGTTCGGCGAGCATCGCGAGGTTGCGAAGGCCCTGCCGAGCTGGAAAGGCAAGACGGTCATCGATGCGACGAACGCATTTCCCGTCCCTGAAGAGCTGGACGGCCTCCCGTCCTCCGCCTTCGTCGCGAAATCGTTCACCGGCGCCAAGTTCGTGAAAGGGTTCAATCACCTGATTGCGGCCACCCTGGCTGCCGATCCGATCGTCGAGGGCGGGCACCGGGTCGTCTTTCTGTCGAGCGACGACGAGGACGCGATCGCTCCCGTGGCGGATTTGGCCAAACAACTGGGGTTCGCACCCGTCGAGCTGGGAAAGCTCAACGAGGGTGGCGCGCTGGTGCACGCACGCGGCCGCACTTGGGGCCAGCTCATCTTCCAGGATTTGTTCAAGAAGGAGCAGTAATCGATCTATGATCGTGTGATCGACGCCGAGAACTGGTCGCGCGCGCTAAAGCATGTCGCGCAAAAGTGTGCAGCGGTTTTGCGATAACGACATGCGTAAAGACAAAGAGCTAAAGCACGATGCGTAGATTCAAAGTGTTAGAGCGTCCTTCGTGCGTCCGAAAGGACTCACGGCGCTCTAACAACTTCGAGCAGCGCGCGACCGAATATTTGAAGGCCACAAAGTCGTGAAGGTTGGGGTGGGCCCGACGGCGGTACTCCCCTCACTCCCACTCGATTGTGCCGGGCGGCTTGCTCGTCACATCATAAACCACGCGGTTGATGCCGCGCACCTCGTTGATGATGCGGGTCGCGGCGCGGCCGAGGAATTCCATGTCGTAGTGGTAGAAGTCCGCCGTCATGCCGTCGACCGAGGTGACGGCGCGCAACGCGCAGACGAATTCATAGGTGCGCCCGTCGCCCATGACGCCAACGGTCTGGACGGGGAGCAGCACGGCGAAGGCCTGCCATATGGCGTCGTAGAGGCCGGCTTTGCGGATTTCGTCGAGATAGATCGCATCGGCTTCCCGCAGGATCTCCAGCTTTTCGCGGGTGATGCCGCCGGGGCAGCGGATCGCAAGGCCGGGGCCTGGGAAAGGGTGGCGGCCGATGAAGCTGTCGGGCAGGCCAAGCTCGCGGCCAAGCGCGCGCACCTCGTCCTTGAAGAGCTCGCGCAGCGGCTCGACGAGCTGCATCTTCATGCGCTCCGGCAGGCCGCCGACATTGTGGTGCGATTTGATCGTCACCGACGGGCCGCCGGTGAAGGAAACGCTTTCGATCACGTCGGGATAGAGCGTGCCCTGGCCGAGGAAATCGGCGCCGCCGAGCTTCTTGGCCTCTTCCTCGAAGGTCTCGATGAACAGCCTGCCGATGATCTTGCGCTTGGTTTCCGGGTCGCTGACACCCTCGAGTTCGCCAATGAAGCGATCGGCGGCATCGACGTGCAGCAGGTGCAGATTGTAGTGCTCGCGGAACATGGCGACGACGCCGGCCGCCTCGTCCTTGCGCATCAAGCCGTGGTCGACGAGGATGCAGGTCAGCTGGTCGCCGACGGCCTCGTGGATCAACAGGGCTGCGACGGAGCTGTCGACGCCGCCCGAAAGCGCGCAGATGACACGCTTGTCGCCCACCTGCGCGCGGATCTGCTCGACCGCCTTCTGGCGATAGGCCGACATCGACCAGTCGCCCTTGATGCCGGCGATGTTGTGAATGAAATTGCCGATCAGCTTGGCGCCATCAGGCGTATGCACGACTTCCGGGTGGAACTGCACGCCGTAATATTTGCGCTTCTCGTCGGCGATGAAGGCGTAGGGTGCGTTGGAGGAGGTGGCGACCACCTCGAAACCATCCGGCAGCGCGGTGACGCGGTCGCCATGGCTCATCCAGACCTGATGGCGCGAGCCGGAGGACCAGAGGCCCTCGAACAGCTGGCAGTCCCTGTCGACCTCGAGGAAGGCGCGGCCGAATTCGCGGTGATGACCGCTTTCGACCTTGCCGCCGAGCTGCATGCACATTGTCTGCTGGCCGTAGCAGATGCCGAACACCGGCAGGCCGCTGTCGAAGATGATCTGAGGCGCTCGCGGCGATCCCTCGTCCACCGTGGAAGCCGGGCTGCCGGACAAGATCACGGCCTTCGGCTGCAGGCGGTGGAAGCCCTCTTCGGCCGATTGGAAGGGAACGATCTCGCAATAGACGCCGGCCTCGCGCACGCGTCGTGCGATGAGCTGGGTCACCTGGCTGCCGAAATCGACGATGAGAACGGAGTCGGGATGTGCTGTCTGGGTCATGGCGAGGCTTTAATGAAAAGCGCTTCGCCTTGCAATCCGGGAAATCGGCGGCATCGGGTTTTTATTGTTCCGATTGTCCCCCGCGCGTCTAAAAAGACGTGCGGCGCGTTCATGGGCTCAGAACCAGAAAACCCCATCCTCCAGCGCCGTGAACAGGCTGTCGACGCCGTAGGAGAGCTTGCGGTCGACGATGTGCAGATATTCGGTCCAGCCCGAAATATGCTGCAGCTCGACGGCGCCGTCGGAAATGCCGCGAAGGCCGATCAGCGGCAGCTTGTAGCCCTGGCAGGCGCGCAGCACCGCATAGGTCTCCATGTCGACCATGTCGGCGTCGATGCCGGTATAGGCGGCGCCCGAGATGATGTTGCCGCCGGTGGAAAGACTTGCTTCGGCAATGCCGGGAATGCGCAGCGGCAGATCGAGCGTTGCTGGCAGGTCGAGGAAGGGTGTCTTGCCCTTTTCGAAGCCGAGCGGCGAAGCGTCCATGTCGCGGTAGGAAACCGAAGTCACCTGATAGATTTCGGTCTGCTCCAGTTTCGCCGAACCGGCCGAGCCGAGAGACACGACGAGATCGGGCAGGTCGTCGACGGCATCCAGCCGCGCCAATGTCTTGCTCAGCGCGATGGCTGCCTCGACCGGGCCGACGCCGGTCATCAAAGGTTCGATGCGCGAACGCAGGAAGGGGCCGTATTCGGCCTCCGCCGCCATGACGAAAAGGATGGATTTCCCCGCGACCGATTTCAGTTCGAACTTCATCCCGTAATGCCCTCTCTACCGCGGATCACCATCATCGTTCCGGTCATGGAGGCGATGAGTTTCGCCGGCCCGTCGCTGATCGCGTAGCCTCGTCCGTCGGCGACGATGATGGTGGAGCCGGGTTTGGTGATTTCCCCGCGAAACAGGAAACGATCGCCCCGCCCCGGCGACATGAGATTGACCTTGAACTCGATCGTCAGGATCGAGGCTTCCGGGTCGATGACGCTATAGGCGGCAAAGCCGCAGGCCGAATCGAGCGCTGCGGAAATGATGCCCGCATGCAGGATGCCGTGCTGCTGTGTCAGTTTGACGTCGAAGGGTAGCTCGATCTCCACGACGCCGTGCTCGACGCGCGTCAGCTCCGCGCCGATCGTTTCCATCGCCGCCTGCCGCGCAAAATTACGGCGGATTCGCGCGCGGAAATCGCCCCTGTCAGTCTCGCTCATGTCTGCCCCTCTTGCAGCCGCGAAATTGGCATGGCGCGCCGCATTCGACAAGCTGGACATTGCTGAAATCGGTCCGGGCGGCGATGGAAACCCGGGACCGTGTCGCCGAGGCAACCTTTCACCTTTCCGTCGCCGTGCAAGCCGATACAGCTGGTCAGTACCGCTGGCCAATACCGCTGGATCGTGGCGATCCGATGCGAAGACGATTGCAGCTTCGCGCGGCGCGCGTATTCTCCGCACGCGTCGCGAAATGATGGAGTGCCGGCATGACGACGATATCGCAATCGGTCCGCAATTTCGAGACCTGGCTGGCCGTCGAACTCGGCGACGATCTCGTCAAGGACGATCTCCGGGAAAAGCACGAGAAGATGCGAAGTGGCGATTTCGTCTTCCTGCGCGCCACCTACTGGCGCTGGTGCGAGATCATCCTCGATATCTGCCCGGAACTTAAAGGCGCGCCTGAGATATTGGCGATCGGCGATACGCATCTGGAGAATTTCGGTACCTGGCGCGATATCGAGGGCCGGCTCGTCTGGGGTGTCAATGATTTCGACGACGCGGCGGTGATGCCCTATGCATTTGATCTCGTTCGCCTTGCGGCAAGCGCTGTCCTGGCCCGCGGCGACGACGGTCCCTCGGTTCGCATGATCGGCGAATTGATCTTGAGCGGCTATCGCCGGGGCCTTGAAAATCCGTTGCCCGTCATCCTCGAGCGCGACCACAAATGGCTGCGCAAGGCGCTGCTGCTGCCGAATTCCGAACGCCGAGAATTCTGGGAGAAATACGAGATGTTGCTTCCCGGCAGCAAGCCGCCACCATCAGCCTACACCAAGGCGCTCGCAGACGCGCTGCCGTCCGGGGCAGGACCCTTCGTGCCGAAGCCGCGCAGCGGCGGCACCGGCAGTCTCGGTCGGCTGCGTTTCGTCGCCTATGCCGAATGGCAGGGTGGGCCGGTGCTGCGCGAGGCGAAGGCGCTGCTGCCGTCCGCCTGGTCGCTTCGCCACAACCCGCAGGACATGGCGATCCATGCGGAAGAGATCGCCAACGGGCGGGCGCGCTCAGCCGATCCGCACTACCGGGTCTCCGGCCGCATCCTCGTGCGCCGGCTCTCACCGAACAGCTGCAAGGTCGAAGTCGACCGGCATCCCGAGATCCTGCTTTCGCCGACGATGCTCGAACTGATGGGCTTCGAGATCGCCAATTGCCATTCCGACGATGCGGCGGCCGTTGCGGCGATCCTGAAGGATTTGGCGGCGCGGGGAAACGAATGGCTGCATGAGGCGGCAAGGGCCGCGGCATCGAGCGTCAGCGCCGAGCAGAAAGCCTATTCGCGTGCCAGCTAAAACTCTGCTTCCGTGATTAGATCCGCACGATGTGCTGATCCCAGGCGACGTCACTGCGGGTCGACAGGAAATCGCCGTCATAGGAGGAGACGGCAAAGCCGCTTCTTGCCGGGGCGATGCCTGCTGCATCGGGAACGGAAGTCTCGGCCAGCATCTTGCCCGTCCTTGCATCGATGGTCACCGAGGCGCCGCCCTTCGGCGAGGCGATGCCGACGAGACCTTCGCTGCGATTGACGGCGATCGCCCCGACGTAATTGGCAAGCCTGCGCGTGGTCTCCTCCGGCAGGTCGATGAAGGTAAGATCCTCCCCCTTGGCGAAGTGGCCGACAAGCGGCGGCAAATCCTTGCGGTGGCCTTCATACTGGCAGGCGAACCAGATGCGGCCCGCGCCGTCGAGATCGACATGGCGGGTGGAGAGTTCTGCCCATTCCGCCGGCAGCACATGTTTTTCGACCAGCGCACCTGTTGCCGCATCGATCAGCGCAAGCGACGGCTGCATCTCTCCGAGATTGAGCTTGGCGCGGCCGAAATCCGGATGCGTCTCGATGCCGCCATTGGCAACGATGAGCAGGCGTCCGTCGTCGGACACCGTCATGTCGTGCGGACCGATGCCGTAGGTTTCGAATTCGCCGATGCGGGTGAAGCGGTCGGTGGCGTCGTAGAGGCCGATCATGCCGCGATTGCCGTCGAAGTCGTTCTCGCTGGCGTAGAGCAAACGGCCGTCAGGAGAGAAGGCGCCGTGACCGTAAAAATGCCGGTCCTCCCTGGAGTTGATGACGATCGGCTCGCTTTTGTTCCAGGGATCGAAGATCATCGCATAGGTGCCGGGCCGGCGCGCGAAGGCGACCGTCTTGCCGGTACTGGCGCTGAAGGCCATGCCGTGGGCGCGGGCGGGAAGCGCCACCTGATCGACGATCTCGCCGCGCTCGGTCACGGTCGCAATGGCAAAGGAGCCGTCGGCTGCCCGGATGCCCGAGGCATAGACCGCATCGGTCCTCTCCAGCGCCATCAGCGACCTTGGCGTCAAGGTGGCAAGGAAGCTGAGCCCCGCCGCCTTGACGAAGCTGCGTCGGTCGATCGCGGCACTTTGCATCATCGTCTCAGTCTCCGTCCGAAAAGGAAAAGCCGGCCGAAAGGCCAATCGCCGCGCCATATTCGTCGCTGATCCGGGTGATCAGGTCGCGGCTTTCGGCAAGCAGCGTATCGAGCTTGGCCTTCTCCGCATCGCTTGTGGCGACGTCGATGTCGGGATTGAGCTTCGGCACGCTGTCGAGCAGCGATTTGAAGTCCTCGTCGATCGCGGCGGCGATCGGCTGTTTGTCCGGTGGCAGAAGTTCGGCCATGCCGGCCTTCTGCCAGAGCGTGCGCAGGCCCTCCAGATTGGCGGCCATCGATTTCCAGGTATTTTTGGAGCGCCAGTAGATCGCCATGCGCGGCCGTGGCGCGGTGTCCTTGCCCTTGTAGAATTGCTCCAGCCGCTGGTCGCGGACATTCTCGGCGCCATGGACCAGAATGCCGAGCAGCGCGGTCACCGCTTCCTTGTTGTCCATGAAATCGTTGCTCTGCGGGCCCGGATGTTTCCAGCTCGCCTGCACGCCATCGGGCTTTTCCCAGGCGGCGACGACTTCGCCGGCCTCACGCTGGATATTGCCGGCGACCGCCTCGCCGTAAAGGCAGCGGAAACTGCCCTTCTGCCCGACGAGATCGTCGGAGCCATTGCCATAAAGGACGTATTCCAGCGCCGTCAGGCCTTGCAACGCAACACTCTTGCCGGCGATCGCATCGACCGTCGCATCCTTCGGGTCGGCCTTGGCGATCAGCGCCTGCACCTGCTTGAGGCCGACGCCCTTGCGGTCGGGATAAAACAGGATGTGCTCGAAGAGATTGTCCTGGATAACAGGTCCGGTCTGCACGATCTCGATGATCGACCAATAGCGGATCGTGTCGTCGAAGGTGGACTTCGCCTTGTCGAGCGTCTGCTGCGTGCCGTCGGCGCAAAGATCCTTCATCGCCGTAGTCAGCCGAGCGGCCGATTGTTGCATGTTGCGATAGCCGGGACGGATCACCTCGTCGACGGCGCGCTGCATGACGGCGGGAACGGCATCCTCGTTCAGCCCTGCCGGCGGAGTGGCCGTCTGGGCGACCGCTGATGTCGCGAGGCCGATCAGAGTAAGGCAGAGCAGGGGGTGCCAAAGGCGCATCAAAGTGACTCCAGGAATGTAATCAGGGCCGCCCTGTCGTCTTTCGGCAGGGAGGAGAAAGCGTTGCGGGCCTTTTCAGCTTCGCCGCCATGCCAGAGGATCGCTTCGGTGAGATCACGCGCACGGCCGTCATGCAGGAAAAAGCTGTGTCCGCTGACAGTTCGGGTCAGTCCTATACCCCATAGCGGCGGCGTGCGCCATTCACGTCCGCTTGCAAGGCCGACCTGCTGCCCGTCGGCAAGCCCGTCGCCCATGTCGTGCAGAAGAAAGTCGGAATAGGGCCAGATCAGCTGGAAGGACTGTGCCTTGTCCGGCGTATCCCGGCGGGTGACGAATTTCGGCAGATGGCAGGAAATACAGCCGCTTTCGTAGAAGATCCGCTTGCCCTGCAGCGTCTCGGGGAAACTCGCCTTGCGCCGCGCCGGAACGGCAAGATTTCCGGAATAGAAGGTGACGAGGTCGAGAATGGGCCCCGGCGCTTCTTCGGCGCCCAGCCGCTTCTGCACGCCGGTTGGCATATCACGGCATTTCTCTTCGGCCCGGGTGCAATCGCCCTGCGCATCCGGGTGATCGGGCGTCGAGATGCCGATATCGTTGGCGAAGGCATCGGCACTCTGGTCGCGCACCGTGGCGTTCTGTGCCTTCCAGCCGAATCGTCCGAGCGCGATCTTGCCGCTGCGGTGGTCGCGCACGATTGCTGCCTTGCCGGAGATGCCGTCGCCGTCGGCATCATCAGGATCGGCATGGGCCAGGATATCGGCCTCGGGAATGGCCTCGATCAGTCCGAGGCCGATCATCGCCGAGGCGACACGCGGCGAAATCGTCGTCGCGGGGTGGAGTGGTCCATAACCGAGGTTCGTCACCGCATAACTCGGCAGGCGCAGCGATACGGTCTCGCCGTCGCCGAGCGTCACCCTCTCTTCCTGGTAGCTGATCGCCATCTTTCCTTCTGCAGCAAGGCCGGGAACGGCAAGGTCCTGCAGCTGATGGCCGTAGACCGGATCGGGAAAATTGACGACATCGGCACTTGCGACCGCCTTTTCTTCCTCCGGCGTCGTGGCGGCGCGGGAAAGCCGCAGGAACATCGAGGTGGCGCTCGGGCCTCCCTCCGGTGGTTTGCCGCGGCCGTCATTGACATGGCAGCTCATGCAGGAGCGGGCGTTGAACAGCGGCCCGAGACCATCGGAAGCCTGCGTCGAGGAGGGAGCGGACACCCAGAGCTTGCGGAAGAGCGCGTTGCCGAGCTTGAAATTCTGCTCTTCCTCGAAGGGGATATTGGCCGAAATATGCGAGAAGCTGTCTTCGGTGACAGGGTCTATCGAGGTCGTAGCCCCTGCCTGCATGGCTTCGTATTGTTCGGCCTTGGAAAAATCCGCTGTCGGCCGGGTGACGGCGGCGACGCGTTTCAGATCGGCCTCGGAGAGGTCGGTGCGTTTCCGCGGCAGATCGAAACCGGCGGCGATGCTGACGGAAAAACCGGCAATCGTGGCGCAGAGCGCTACGCTGGCGAAAAATCGGCGGGCCGGGGCATGCGACATTTCAGGGTCCGGGCCGCTCCGGCTTTCGAAGCGGCCCGCCTTTTTGCTTATTTGAAGACGGCGTTAGGATTATCCAAGCTGTCGGAACCTTCAAGCTGAACCGTACCGAGATCGAGTGCGGCAATAACGCGCTGCACCGATTTCGTCTGATCGATCAGGCCGTCAATGGCGGCCTGAACGACGGCATTGCCTTCCTTGTTGCCTTCGCCGATCATCTGGTCGTACTTCTCGACGGTCTCGCCGCGCTTTGCCATGGCATTCATCGCATCGAGCGTCTTGTTGAGCTTGCCTTCCACTTCGGCATCGAGCGCCTTGTCCTTGGCGGCCACCAGATCATGCAGCGACGGGCCGCTGAGCTTGGTGCCGTCGACGCGGGTATAGTTGCCGGTATAGGCAGCAGCGATCCCGATCGCGTCGTTGAGATGCGAGTTGTAGGTATTGTCCGAGAAGCAATCATGCTCTTCCTCGGGATCGTGCAGCAGCAGGCCGAGCTTCATGCGCTCGCCGGCAAGCTCGCCGTAGGAAAGCGAACCCATGCCCGTCAGGATCGCGACGAGGCCGGCCTTCGGATCGGCTTCGACGTTCTTCGTCGCAGCGCCGTCCGGCGTCCAGTTGTCGGTCATTTCCTGCAGGTCGGAAACGAGCAGCGTGGAGGCGGACTTCAGATATTCGGCGCGGCGGTCGCAATTGCCGTGCGTGCAGTTCTTGAGGTCGTAATCGGTTGCCGGACGGTCGCCGGCGCCGGGACCCGTGCCGTTCAGATCCTGACCCCAGAGCAGGAATTCGATGGCGTGATAGCCGGTCGCGACATTGGCTTCGATGCCGCCGGCCTCAGCCAGCGTGCCGGAGAGGAATTCCGGCGTCAGCTTGGAGGCGTCGACATCCTTGCCGTCGATCTTGATCGTCTTGTTGGCGATGACATTTGCCACATAGAGAGAATTTTCGTCGCTCTCGGTGCCGTAGGAAGCATCGACATAGTCGATCAGGCCTTCATCGAGCGGCCACGCATTGACCTTGCCTTCCCAGTCGTCGACGATCGGATTGCCGAAGCGATAGACTTCCGTCTGCTGGTAGGGGACGCGCGCCTTGATCCAGGCCTCCCTGGCGGCCTTGAGCGTCGCATCAGTCGGCGCCTTCAGGAAGGCGTCGATCGCGGCGTCGAGCGCCTTGGCCGTCGTCAGCGAGTCTTCGTATTTTGCATGCGCCACGTCGGCATAGTGTTTCACCACGCTAGCAGCATCGGTCGCGGCATGCGCAGGAAGGGCGAGCAGGGCGGCGGGGGCAATCGCCAGCACGGCTGCGCGGAATGTGTTGAGCTTCATGATCCTCTCCTGTGACGGGATTTTCCGTCTACCGCATCGGCCCGAAAATCGGAATCGATTTTCGGAAAGCACGATGCGTCGATTCAAAGTGTTACAGCGTCCTTTGCGCGTCTGATAAGACGCGCGGCGCTGTAATCGGGCTCCGTCTCTTCGCGCAAAAGCAAACTGGTGTCAAACACTCTAGTTTGGAATGATTTTAAGAACGGACAGGCGTGGCTAACCGGTCATTTTTGAACGGCATTTGCTTGAAAAACCGGCAGTTGCTGAGGCCTCCGCTAAGTCGCGTCAGCCCTTCCGCTGCATGCGGCAGAAGAAGAAGCCGTCTGTATCGGTGGAAGCGGGGGTCAAAGTCACCGACAGGCCGTCGGAAGAGTGCGGACGCGGGGCGTCCTTTCCGAACAGCTGATCCCAGGCAGGCAGGGCACTGACGATCTGAAAATCAGGATTGTCAGCCGTGAAGCGGCGCGCCTGTTCCTCGTTCTCTTGGGGCAGGACCGAGCAGGTCACATAGATCAGTTCGCCGCCTGATTTGACGAAGCTGCTCGCCTGCGCCAGCGCGTCCTGTTGCTGGGCGGTGCGTTCGTCGAGGTTCTTCGCCGTCAGCCGCCATTTCGTATCGGGGCGGCGGCGCCATGTGCCGGTGCCGGTGCAGGGCGCGTCGACTAACACCTTGTCGCAGCGTCCGGCAAGGGCGGCGAGCGCCCTGGCATCGTCATGCACCTGGACATTGCGTGTGCCCGCCCGCTTCAGCCGCTCGATGATCGGCGCCAGCCGTTTGCGGTCGGCGTCATAGGCGTGAACCTGTCCCTTGTTCTGCATGGCCGCGGCCATGGCGAGCGTCTTGCCGCCGCCGCCGGCGCAATAGTCGAGAACCTGTTCGCCATCATGGGCGAGCACCAGGTCAGCGACGATCTGTGATCCCTCGTCCTGAACTTCGAACCAGCCTTTCTGGAACGAAAGCTCGGCTGTCACGTTGGGAAGACGCGAGGCGCCTTCGCCAGCGGCAATCCGGATGCCGTAGCGGGCGATCTTCGCAGCATGCGCGTTGGCTCTTTCGAGCGCCTTGACGACCTTGTCGCGGGACGCCTTGAGGCTGTTGGCGCGCAGATCGAGCGTCGGGCGGGCGGCGAGCGCCTGTGCCTCGACGAGCCATCCGGCGCCGAAGGCCTGTTCGAAGGAGGGTTGGACCCATTCGGGAATATCGCCGCGGATATGCGGCGGCGCATCGTCGAGCGAGCGGCTTTGAAAGGCCGCAACAGCGTCGGCTGAAAGCGGCGCCGGCGCAAATTTGTCATCCGCCAGCTCAGTGGCAAGACGGTCAGGTGTGAAACCCCATTGGCGGAACATGACGGCATGGGCAATGGCAGCAGGACTGTCGTCATCCATCAGCCAGGCATGGGAAAGCCGCATGCGCAGTGCGTCATAGACGATGTTGCCGATCGCAGCACGATCGCCGGAGCCGGCGAAGCGGTGCGCAAGGCCCCAGTCCTTCAGCGCGTCGGCGACGGGCCGCTTGCGGGCATCGATGTCCGCGAGCACAGAAATCGCCCCTTCGAGGCGGCCGCCCAGACGCATTCACATGTCTCCTGTTGCCGTGGCGTGTGAACGATCAGCGCAAACGCGAGTGTCACGCAGTCGTTTGTTCACAAGTCTCAACCGGGTGGTAACCGCGATTGACGGCAAGAGCAAGCGCCGCTTCCGGCGCAGTCAGTGGCGGCCTCAGCTGACGACCTGGTAGCAGACCTTCGCAGTGCCGGAGCTCACCATGCCGATATTCTGCGCGGCGGCGCGCGACAGGTCGATCACACGACCACGGATGAACGGACCACGATCGTTGATACGAACGACGACGGTGCGGCCATTGTTGCGGTTGGTGACCTTCACCTTGGTGCCGAAAGCAAGCGAACGATGTGCGGCAGTCAAGATGGCAGGGTTCATACGTTCCCCGGAAGCAGTTTTGGAGCGAAGTGCGTACCATGAAGCACCGCCACAACCATTGCCAGCAAAACCTTCCGCCGGAAGCATGGAAGAACAGGCTGCAATAGTTACAGCGGCGACAATAGAACGACGTATGTTCTTCAAAACAGAGTATCCCTCAACTATTGAACTCACGCCCTTGCAGGCGGCGGGGCTTAAATCTGCGAAAAAGTGGCGAAAAAGTGCCGCTACTGTTCACGGAATATTACAGTCGGTAACATTCGTGAGTGTGGTGTCGGGATTCCAGGAATGCGCGCCGCGCCAAAACGTGGAAAAAACCTAATAAAATCAGTTAAAATCCGAACGAATTTTCCGAAGGGATAGTTAACGCCATGGCGTTCACGAAAATCGCGAAAATATTTTTCCCATTTCGCCATATTTACTGCCACATTTGGGCAAATTCAAAGGCCGTTAACCATAGGATGCGGCGAAAATTGTCCGGCCAAACCGGGAAAGTAGGAATTTCCTACTCATTTTGGGTGAACGTATCCGTCGCAAACAGGACTGAGTTCTACTCCCCCCGCCAGCGTCCATCCCGCCACAATTGCGCAAGCGACATGGGATAGTTCGGGAAGGAGAATGCGAAGCCGGCGGCCTTCAGTTTCGCATTCGAAACCCGTTTGTTCTCGCCGTAAAAGGTGCGCGCCATCGGCGTCAATTCGGCGGTCTCGAAGGCCTGCTCCGGCGGCGGTTCGACGCCCATCAGGCGGGCTGCCTCGACGATCACATTCTGCGGCGGGCCGGGCCGGTCGTCGGTGACATTATAGATGCCGCCGAGGCCGCGCTCCGACAGGAAGCGTGTCGCCGCACCGATATCTTCGACGCGGACGCGGTTGAACACCTGGTCCTTCTTGATCAGCCGTCGCGCCGTGCCCTTGTCCAGATTGCAGAAGGCGTTGCGGCCCGGCCCATAGATGCCGGAAAGGCGCAGCACCGCCGCCGGCACGCCGCGCTCCCGGCCCATCGCCAGCCAGCCCTCTTCCGCCTCGAGCCGCTCGGTCGACCGTCCGGAAACGGGCAGGCACGGCGTTTCCTCACTCACCCAGGCGCCCTGGTGATCGCCATAGACGCCGACGGTGGAGAGATAACCGATCCATTCGAGCTTCGGCAGCAGGCTTGCGCCATCTTTGCCAAACAGCCGCAGCAGCGGGTCGGCCTTTCCAGGGGCGATCGACTGCACCAGATGCGTTACACCAGTCAAGGCCCGCCGCAGCCCCTCTTCCATGCTCTCGCCGTCGAAAAGGAATGCTTCGATGCCGTTCCGGCGGAGCACGTCCATCTTGTCTGGCGAGCGCGTGGTGCCGGAAACCCGCACGTCGTCGCCGGCAAAGGCCTTGGCGATTGCCGTGCCGGAATAGCCGCAGCCAAAGATCATCACATGCATCAACCCACTCCCGCCAATCGCCATTCGTTCAGGACGTCGTCATCTCTCTCATCCGTCCTTTGTGCGGCAAAGGCCGCAAATTCGCCAGCCTGCATCAGTCGCGAAAGCGCCCAGACCGCCATGCCGCGCACCACGGGTGAGGGATCGGCCGAAAGCCGGCGACATGGCCCGATGAGCGCCTTGTCGCCGGAATTGCCGGCGGCGATCAGCACGTTGCGGACGAAGCGGTCGCGGCCGATCCGCTTCACCGGCGAGCCGCTGAAAAAGGCACGGAAGGCGGCATCGTCAAGCGTCAGCAGAAAGGCGATCGACGGCTCCTTCAGATCTTCCCGCGCCTGTAGCTTCATCTCGGAGGCGGAGCTTGCGAACTTGTTCCAGGGACAGGCGGCAAGACAGTCGTCGCAGCCGTAGATGCGATTGCCGATCAATATGCGCAAATCGGCGTCGATCGGTCCCTTGTGCTCGATGGTGAGATAAGAGATGCAGCGCCGCGCGTCGATCTGGTAAGGCGCCGGGAAGGCAGCAGTCGGACAGATGTCGAGGCAGGCGCGGCAGGTGCCGCAATGATCGCTCTCCGGCGCGTCGATCACAAGATCGGCGGTGGTGAACATCGTGCCGAGGAACAACCAGGAGCCGTGCATGCGGCTGACGAGATTGGTATGTTTCCCCTGCCAGCCGAGCCCGGCCGCCGCCGCTAAGGGCTTTTCCATCACCGGCGCCGTATCGACGAAGACCTTTACATCGGCGCCCGCCCGCGCCGCAAAGCGCGTGGCGATCTCCTTCAGCCGGCCCTTGATGACGTCGTGATAATCGCGGTTGCGGGCATAGACTGATATCGCTGCCTTGTCTGGCTTGTCGAGGATAGCGCGGGGATCTTCCTCCGGGGCGTAATTCAGGCCGAAGACAACAACGGAGCGCACCTCGCTCCAGAGTGTGCGCGGATCGCCGCGCCGGTCGCGCGTCTCCGCCATCCAGTCCATCGTCCCGTGGCGCCCGGCATCGATGAATTGGCCGAGACGCTCTTTCGCTTGCGGGATCGTGTCCGGTCGCGTGATGCGGCAAAGATCGAAGCCCTTGGCGGCAGATTCCGCCCGGACGAACTCGGTCAAATTGTCGCGGCGACGGCGCTCTTTGGCATCATTGTCAGCTTCGGGCATGAAGAGCCCTCGTCAGAAATCCAGATCGGCATAGTGTGAAACCGGTGTCAGGCCGCGCACGCGCTCGGTCAGCATCGGCCGGAAGGAGGGACGCGACTTCAGCCGCTGGTACCAGTCCTTGACGACGGGCGAATCCG
This sequence comes from Rhizobium sp. CB2179, assembly GCF_057653455.1. Lineage (NCBI taxonomy): Bacteria > Pseudomonadati > Pseudomonadota > Alphaproteobacteria > Hyphomicrobiales > Rhizobiaceae > Rhizobium > Rhizobium sp. CB2179. The sequence continues at coordinate 4,854,826 of NZ_CM172781.1, forward strand.
CCCACTCGATCTCGCCGAGATAGTCGAGGATTGAGATCGACGCCGCGGCGGCAAGGTCGGCATAGCTCATCCGCTCGCCCGCCAGCCACTGACGCGAGCCGGCAAGCCAGGTGAGATAGCGCATATGCTGGCGGATATTCGCGCGGGCCGTGCGCAAAACCTTCGAATCCGGCGCTCCGCCGCCCTGATCCGCGGTCATCTGCAACTTGTAGACACGCTCGCGGGCGAGCGGCTTGGTCACGTCGTTTTCCACCTTCTGCATGAACCATTCGGTCAGCCGGCGGATTTCCGCCCGCTGGAAAGGGTCTTCGGCGAGCAGCCGCCGGTCGCGCTTCAAGACGCCATGCGTCTCGTCCAGATATTCGGAAATGACGCTCGCGCCGCAGAGCGCGCGCATGCTGTCGTCGACATAAACAGGCAGCGTGCCGGCCGGATTGAGCGCCAGAAAATCCCGGCGCTTCTCCCATGTCTGCTCTTCGATCAGATCCGCCTGGTAGCCGTATTCCGCCAGGATCAGCCGGACGAAGCGAGATGCGGATGACATGGGATGATGATAAAGCGTGGGCATCGATACTCGGGCTTTGTGATTGCTGTTACAGGACTGTGTGGCAGCTCGATTATAGCGCCCTAGTCATGACTCATTGGTTGAAGCTATAGGAGCTTGGCCCCGCCAATACAAGCGAATCGGATTTTTCAGGCCATCTGATAATGGCGAAACACGGTCTAACGAACGAATGGAAGCGGCAGCCTGATCGGCCCAAGCGCTCAGGCCCGACCGAACTTTAAACCGGAGACAATGTATGGATTATATAAATGCTGCAATTCTCGGCGTCATAGAAGGGATCACCGAGTTCCTGCCGATCTCGAGCACCGGCCACCTGATCATCGCCGAGCAATGGCTCGGACATCGGTCGGATATGTTCAACATCGTTATTCAGGCGGGCGCCATCCTCGCCGTCACCATCATTTACTGGCGTCGCCTGGTGGATCTGGTGCTTGGCTGGCGCGACCCCGTCAACCGCGATTATGCCGCCAAGCTGATCGTCGCCTTTCTCATCACCGCCATTCTCGGACTGGTCGTCAAGAAACTCGGCTTTGAACTGCCGGAGACTGCAACACCGATCGCCTGGGCGCTCATCATTGGCGGTATCTGGATGATCTTTGCCGAATGGGCCGCCGCCCGCAGGCCGCCGCATAAAGAGATTACCTGGCTTGTCGCCATCCTGGTCGGCATCGCCCAGATCGTTGCCGGCGTCTTCCCGGGAACCTCGCGCTCCGGCGCCACCATCTTCGTTGCCATGCTGGCAGGCACGGGCAACCGCGCCTCCGCGACCGAATTTGCCTTTCTCGTCGGCATACCCACAATGTACGCCGCCAGCGCCTATGAATTGCTGAAGACGTTCAGGGATGGCGGAGCGGCAGGCGAAGACTGGACGGCGCTCGGCATCGCCTTCGTCGTCTCCACGGTCGTCGCTTTCGTCGCGGTCAAGTGGCTGCTGGCCTATATCAGGAGCAACCGGTTTACCCTGTTTGCCATCTACCGCATCATTCTCGGTGTTTTGCTGCTCGGCATGGCCGCGACCGGCTTGATTGCCTGAGACATCCGTCCTGCATTGCATTCGCGCAACTCCCGGCGCGAATGCAAATGCCCCGTCGGACCGCAAAACAGGCACCCGATTACCGGCAAGGCGCCGATTTTTCAGTTGGTCATTGAGGGGCTACGCTCCCACCGCCGCTTTGAAGCAGGCGAAACTGAGCGATGATCTAGAAGCGCCCTGTGTCAGGCGTTTCGATCGACTGCTTGCTTGGAGCAGGATGCCGGCGCAGGGCCGGGCTTTTCGTCAATGGATGATCGAAGCCGTCGAGCAAGGATCGACGCCGTAGGCCGGCGAGCAATCGCCCTTTACCGCCGCGACCGAACCGGGCGCAACGAAAGAGCCTGCAAGGATAACCAGCGCCGCACACGCAAACAGGAGCGCGATTGACTTGCCCATCGAGAATTGCCTTTCACAGTGATTGCCGCGCGCGACCGCAGGCGTTGAGTCCGTTGGAAGACGCGCGGGTTTGGTAGTCAGTGGAATGGCAAATAGCAATAAACGTTCCTGCTAAATTTCGCGTTAATTCCACAAAATTTCCGATGCGTCTTTTATGCAACGCAACTCAATGTGGTGGACAGCAAAACACCCCAGGCTTGCGCCGGGCTTTGCATGACACGGCAACGCCAAAAGGCCGCCCACGGGATCCGCAGACGGCCAAGTCGCATCTGTTGGAAAAGATGGTCAGGCGGCCTTGCCGGTGCCGGTGTATTGGCCGTGCGGACGATAGTGCACCAGATAGGAGCCGAGCACCGATGCCACCATGGTGGGCGCAATGCCGAGGCCCTTCAGCGTGCGGCCTTCCGCCTCGGCTTCTCGGGAGACGACATTGTCGCGCTTCAGCATGCGCACCTGATCCGGCGTGATCGGCGGCGTTATGAAGGGGATCAGCGAGGCGATGCTGCCGATCATCGAAGCGATGCCGAAGGGCAGGGATACCAGCGGGTTCTTGCGGCACGTTACCTTCAGCATCGTCTCGAGACATTCGCGGAAGCTCAGCACCTCGGGCCCGCCAAGCTCATAGACCTTGCCGCCGGCAACCTTGCCGTCGACGGCGCGGGCGACGGCCTCGGCGATATCCTCGACATAGACAGGCTGGAATTTCGTCTTGCCGCCGCCAATAAGCGGCAGGATCGGCGACATGCGTGCCATCTCGGCAAACTTGTTGAAGAAGCTGTCCTCCGGTCCGAAGACGATCGACGGACGGAAGATCACCGCATCGGGCTTGACCGACAGGATGGCCGTTTCGGCGCGGCCCTTGGTGCGGCCATAGTCGGAATCGGATTTCGCGTCGGCGCCGATCGCCGAAATATGCGTCAGCGTCGCACCCGCGCCGCGCGCCGCTTCGGCAACCGCACGGCCGCCGAATTCCTGCACGGCGTCGAATGTGTTGCGGCCGGCCTCGTGCAGAATGCCGACGCAGTTGACGACATGGCTTGCCCCGTCGACGGCGCGGTCGATCGAGCTGCGGTAGCGCAGGTTCGCCTGCACGAAGGAGATCTGGCCGACATTGCCGAGAGGCTGCAGGAAGCCGGCGAGATCGGGACGGCGCACGGCGACGCGGATGTTATAACCGCGCTTGGCCAGCGCCCGAACCACGTGCCTGCCCACGAAACCGGAGCCTCCGAACACGGTAACGAGCGGCGGCAGGTTGGCAAGGGTCATGGCAGGCTCCTCGAAAGGCTTTGCGGGATGCTGAATTGGCTCTCGTCTTAGCCGAATCCCTGCGCGACGGGAAGGCCCATCACGCCGTCAGTTTTTTAAGATGTAACGTCGATCAGACGCCTTCGACGACGACCATTTCCGCATCCGCGGCCTCCTGGCGGATTTTCGCGGCGATCTGATATTCCGGCGAATTGTAGCAGTCGACCGCATGCGGCATCGACGGGAATTCAATCACTACGTTGCGGACGCGCGCCTTGCCCTCGAGTTCGGTGAAGGCGCCGCCGCGCGCCAGGAAATTCGCGCCATATTTTTCGAAGGCCGGCTTGGCCGCAGCGACGTAGTCCTTGTAGCGCTGGGCATCGCGAACGTCGACGCGGGCGATCCAGTATCCTTTGGCCATGGTCTTCTCCCTCTTGTCGTTGAATGCGGTCAGCGGTTTGCCGGCCAGAGTGCCGACACCATCTCGCTGAGGATCGCGCGGGCGGCATCTCGGGGATCCGGCGCCTTGACGACAGGCCGACCGACAACGAGATGCGTCGCTCCCGCCTTCAGCGCGTCGAAAGGCGTCATCACCCGCTTCTGGTCGCCCTTGTCGCTACCATCAGGGCGAATGCCGGGCGTAACGATCGCCATCTCGGGTCCGACGATCTCGCGCACCGCAGCCGCTTCCTCCGCTGAGCAGACGATACCGCCCATGCCGGCTGCGCGCGCCTGTTCGGCGCGGCGCAGCACCAGGCTGTGCGGATCCTGGCTGTAGCCCGCCTCGGCAAGGTCGTCGGCATCCATCGAGGTCAGCACGGTCACGCCGAGCAGGCAGAGGCCGGAGCCGGCTGCGGCCTCGACCGCTGCCTTCATGGCTTTCGGATAGGCATGCAGCGTCAGCATCGACATGCCCATCTTGGCGATGTTCTCGACGCCGGAGGCGACAGTGTTGTCGATGTCGAGCAGCTTCATGTCGAGAAAGATCTTCTTGCCGCTTGCGGCAAGATCACGGGCGAATTCCAGGCCGCCGGCAAAGACCAGCTGATAGCCGATCTTATAGAAGAGAATGTCGTCGCCGAGCGTGGAAACCAGTCTTTCCGCCTCGCCGATCGTTGGAACATCCAGGCCGACGATCAACCGCTCGCGTGCGTCCATCTGAAGTCACCCCTGCCAGTCTTCGATGGGCGTCCAGTCGCATGTTAGGCGCCGATCCGCAAGACCGAAAGCATAGAGATTGCCGCCGCCGCCGGGCTGGTCGCGGTCGCGCGCGATCGGGCTGCCCGCCAGATGGCATTTGAGCAGCGTGCCGACGCCGCCATGGCCGACAAAGGCGATCGGCGCCGTCGCATCATGCGTGGCAAGAACGGCATTAACGGCCTCGACGATGCGGGCCTGCGCGTCGACTGCGCGCTCCCAGCCCTTGAAGCTTTGTTCCGGATGGGCGAAGAACCAGTCGGCCGCCTCTTCGAATTGCGGCGGCGGCAGGAAGCCGGTGGCCGTGCGGTCGTTCTCGTGCGTCGCGTGGACGATCTCGATCGTCACGCCGGACGCTTCCGCCAGGATTTCGGCCGTCTCGATCGCCTTCGTCTCGTCGCTGGAGACGATGCGTTGCAATTGCCTCGCCCAGCCGCTCTCTGCCGCTTCGCGCGCCCGCGCCGCGCCGACATCGGAAAGCCCCCATTTCGGCACCGGCACGTTTGGGTCGATCCTGACCTGCGGATGAGTGATGTAGATCCCGAACATCTCAGCCGCGCTTATAGATCCAGAGCTGCGCCGGCGGAATATTGCGCATGACGAAGTCGAAATGCTGGATATGGTAGCGGTCGGGATTGGCGGCGATCGGCGAGATCGCGCCATAGGAAATCTGCACCATCGGCCGGCCGGCCGGCAGTCGATCGAGCAGGCTTTCGAGCAGCGAGATGCGCTTCGCCATCGGGAAATTCAGCAGCGGAATGCCCGAGACGACGGAATCGAAGGTGAGACCGCTGAAATTGCCAAGAGTGCTCTGAAGATCGAAGGCATCGCCGTTGATGAAGTGCACGCCGGGATAGGTTCGCTGCAGATGTTTATGAAAATCCGTCGAATATTCGATTGCGACGAGATTTTCCGGACGGACGCCGCGGCCGAGAATGGCCTTGGTGATAGCACCCGTGCCCGGTCCGAGTTCAAGCACCGGCAGCCCGGAATGGATATCGACGACGCTTGCCATGCGCTTCGCCGTGATCGAGGAGGTCGGCACGATCGAGCCCACCGTCTTCGGCCCCTGCATCATGCCCCGGAAGAAGCGGATCTCGTCGTCGAACTTCTTGCCCAACCGTTCCTTCACCTTGACCCGTAAGCTCATTCTCCACCCATCCGCATGTTGATCGAATGCCTTAATATGCCGCTTGTCGCTTAAGGGACAAGGATTTTCGCAACAAGGACATCGGCATCAACAGTTCATGCAGCTTCGGGCGCTGAACGAGGCATGAGGTCGGCGAGCCTTTCGCTCAAATGGTCGGCATCGATAGGGGCGCGGAGCTTTACATCGGTATTGTCGAAATAGAGATAGACGTCGCGGCGCTTGTTACGCGCCGCTACGGGCGCCAGCACTCGCGTCGCATTGTCAGGTTCTCCACCCGTGGCCCAGGCGCGGATGCGTTGCGCCCATATGTCGAGCGCTTCGCCCTCGTAGCCGCTGACATAGAGCTTTTCGGAACCATGCAGGCGGCAGTAGATGAAATCGGCGGTGACATCCATCAGCAGCGGCCATTTCACCGTATCGGCGCAGACGAGAGCGACCCTGTGCCGCCTGAGCATCTCGATGAAGGCAGGTGAGCGGAAGCTCTCGTGGCGGATCTCCAGCGCATGCCGGATCGGCTGGTGCCCGTCGCATTTAAGCCAGGCCGGTCCCTTGATATGCCAGTCGTGCCGTTTCGCAAGCGCTATCGCCGCGTCGCGGTCGTGCGGCAGCAGCGACAAAAAGCTGTCGAAAAGGGATGGGTCGAAGACCATGTTCGGCGGGAATTGCCAGAGGATCGGCCCGAGCTTGGGGCCGAGCCGCAAAACGCCGGAGGCGAGAAAATTGGCGAGCGCCGTCTGGATATCCTGCAGCCGCAGCATATGGGTGATGAAGCGCGGTCCTTTGACCGCGAAGACGAAATCCGCCGGCGTTTCCTCGCGCCAGCGGCCGAAGCTGTCGGGCCGCTGCAATCCGTAGAAGGTGCCGTTGATCTCGATCGACCGGAAGTGCCGGGCGGCGTAGGAAAGCTCCTGCTTCTGCGGCAGGTCCTTCGGGTAGAATTGACCGCGCCAGGGCGCATAGGTCCAGCCGGATATGCCGATGCGCACCGTTCCCGTCTTTTTGGTCATGGGATCCTCCGTTTTGACAGGAGGAAAAACGGCAATGGGCGGCCTTCGTTCCGGTCAGACGCGCATCGGCATCAGCACGTAGAGCGCATCGTCGCCCGCCGTGTCGCGGATCAGCGTCGGCGAGCCGGCATCGGCAAGCAGGAAGATCGCTTCCTCGCCGGAAAGCTGGGCGGTGATGTCGAGCAAGTATTTGGCATTAAAGCCGATTTCCATCGCATCCGTGTCGTAGCCGACGGCAACTTCTTCCGTCGCGCTGCCGGAATCGGGATTGTTGACGGTCAGCATCAACTGCCCCTCGGAAAGTGCCAGCTTGACGGCGCGGCCGCGCTCGGAGGAGATCGTCGAGACGCGGTCGACGGCCTGTGCGAAACTCGTGCAGTCGACCCGCATTTCCTTGTCGTTGCCGGTGGGGATGACGCGCTGATAATCCGGGAAGGTGCCGTCGATCAGTTTCGAGGTCATGACGATCGAGCCGATCGTCAGCCGGATCTTGGCGTCGGAGACCTCGACGGTCACCATTACCTCGGGATTGTCGACCAGCTTCTGCAGCTCGCCGACCGTCTTGCGCGGAATGATGATGCCGGGCATCCCCTCGGAGCCGGAAGGCGCATCGACATCGGCGCGCGCCAGCCGGTGGCCGTCGGTCGCAACCGCCCTGAGCTTCAGCTGGCCGTTGCTCTCGATCGTGTGGAAGAAGATGCCGTTCAGATAATAACGCGTCTCTTCCGTGGAGATCGCGAACTGCGTGCGGTCGATCAGCATCTTCAGATCGGCCGCCTTCACCTTGAAGGAATGCGTGAAGGTGCCGGCCGTGAGATCAGGGAAGTCCGATTCCGGCAGGCATTGCAGCGAGAATTTCGAGCGGCCGGACTGCACGGTCATCGCGCCGCCATCGGGGCTGGTGGCAAGCAGCACTTCCGATCCGTCGGAAAGCTTGCGCACGATGTCGTAGAGAAGATGCGCGGGAACGGTGGTGGCGCCGGGCTGCTCGACGCTAGCAGGTGTCGCCTCGGTGATTTCGAGGTCGAGGTCGGTCGCCTTCATATCGAGCTTCTGGCCGTCGGCTTTGAGCAATACGTTGGACAGGATCGGGATCGTGTTGCGACGTTCGACCACGCGGTGGACGTGGTTCAGCGATTTCAACAGGTTTGACCGCTCAATAGTAATACGCATGGGATGCTACCGCTTTCGACCGTGACTGTCCGGGCGCGTCGAGCACCCGAAGAATGCTGTCCCGGCTTGAGGCCGGGGGAGTGGACGGGCAAAATGGCAGACTTCAGCATTGCTTTGCAAGAGGCATGGACGTCGGCACCCCTGCATTTGCGGTTTTCCAGAGCAATGCTCACAGAAATCCGAACCCTTGCCGAAGCGGTGCGGCTCGCCCATAAGGGTTCGATGCCGGCGACGAGCCGGCGGGACGAAAGCAAATGGCATGAATGAGGAAACCACAGCGGACGCCGCCAGCCGGCGAAGCTTCCGCCTGCACAATGCAACGGTGCCGGCGCGGCCGCTGGAGCCGGCGCTCTATCTCGTCGCCACTCCCATCGGCAATCTCGGCGATATCACGCTGCGGGCGCTCGAGACGCTGGCCGGCGCCGATGTGCTTGCCTGCGAAGATACACGCGTCACCCGCGTGCTGCTCGACCGCTACGGCATCCAGAACCGCCCCTTTGCCTATCACGAGCACAATGCCGACGAGGCCGGTCCAAGGCTGCTGCAGGCGCTCGAAGCCGGGCGCTCGGTGGCGCTGGTTTCCGATGCCGGCACGCCGCTGGTCTCCGATCCCGGCTATCGGCTGGCGCAGCAGGCGATAGCGGCAGGTTACCGCGTCATTCCCATTCCCGGCGCCTCCGCCCCGCTCGCAGCCCTTGTCGGCTCCGGCCTGCCGAACGATGCCTTTCTTTTCGCCGGTTTCCTGCCGGCCAAGGACAAGGCCCGCCGCGACCGGCTGGGTGAACTTGCCGCAGCACCCGCGACGCTGATCTTCTTTGAATCGCCGCATCGCATCGGCGCAACGCTTCTGGCCGCCGCCGATGTGCTGGGCGGCGCTCGGCCCGCCTCCGTCTGCCGCGAACTGACCAAGACCTATGAAGAGTTCCGCCGCGGCACGCTTGCCGACCTTGCGGCGCATTATCAACAGGTGGAAAACGTCAAGGGCGAGATCGTCCTCGTGATCGGTCCGCCGGAGCCGGTCGAGACCGCTGAGGCCGATGTCGAAGCCATGCTGGCCGACCTGTCGAAGTCGATGCCGACGGCAGGCGCCGCGACCGAGGCCGCCCGCCTCACCGGCCTGCCGCGCAAGGTGCTCTACCAGCGCCTGCTGGAGATCAAGAACGCCGATGGGCGATAACGATCTCACCGCGATCAGGAGGAGGGCACTGCGCCGGGGCCGCATGTCGGAATATGTCGCGGCCGTCTTCCTGATGCTGAAGGGCTATCGCATCCTGGCGCTGCGCCACCGCACTAGGCTCGGCGAGATCGACATCATCGCCCGTAAGGGCGATCTCGCCGTCTTCGTTGAGGTCAAGGCCCGCCATGGCGAGGCCGCGGCGGTCGACGCCGTCTCTGTCGCCGCGCAGAAGCGGATACGGGCGGCAAGCGATCTCTGGCTTGCCCGCCAGGCGGATCAGGCCCGCCTTTCCCAGCGCTATGATATCGTCGCGATCATGCCGGGCCGGCTGCCGCGGCACTTTATTGATGCCTTCTGAGCCCCTTTCGACCCATCGGATTTCCGGATCGTTAAACTTTTAGTTCCCGCGTGAACCGGGTTCTTACGACTCTCTGCTATCGACTCGGTAGGGATAACAATTGGGGGTTGTTTCATGGCCTGGAAGCTAATGCTTGCAAGTGCGGTCGCCATGGCCGCGCGCTCGGTGCCGTATGCTGCCGTGGCGAAGCCGGCCGGAAAATCCTTCGTCGCGCATGCGAGCGGTCTGCTGCCGCTTAAATCCACGCCGATCAATCCGGACTGGGTTATCAGCGGCAATCCGCAGGCCCGCACGGCCGAACATTCGCGCGGCCATGACGAGGCATCGCTGACGGCGATCTGGGATTGCACGGCGGGCGAATTCCGCTGGCGTTTCGGCTGGGACGAGACAGTGATGATCCTCGAAGGCGAGGTTCATATCACCGCCGAGGACGGCACGGAACGAACCCTGCGTGCCGGCGACGTCGCCTTTTTCGCCGGCGGAACCTGGGCAAGCTGGCGGGTCGACAATTACGTCCGCAAGGTCGCCTTCCTGCGCAAGCCCTTCCCGAAGCCCTTGGCGATCGCCTACCGCCTCCGCAACATGCTGCGCAACAGCGGCAACCAGGGCATCGCCGCCTGACGATCGATCTCGATGTTCGGGCCTATGCGCTAATCGGGCTGAGGCGGGGCGGTTGTTTCGCCCTTCAAGATCTCGCAGCCGAATAGGATCGGATTGTCGAGGTCAGGCGCGGTTTGTTTGTTCAACAGAACGGCCACCGCCGCTGCGGCTATGTCTTGAATCGGCTGTTTCACTGTCGTCAGGCGTGGCGTTGTCATGCTTGCGAGCGGGATGCCGTCGAAGCCGAGGATCGAAAGGGCTGCAGGTATCGGAATTCCCAGATCATGCGCTGCCCGCATGCAGCCGATGGCCTGCTGGTCCGAACTTGCAAAGATCGCCGTCGGCCGCTCGTTGCGCGCACGGGCCAGAAGATAATTTCCCGCGGCACGGCCGCTTTCATAGTCGAAAGCCGCCTCGGCGATCAGCGGTGGGCCCGCCATTCGCTTGCTGTCGTCCGCTTGCTCGATCGCATCGAGATAGCCCCTGAGGCGATCGTTGGCGGGGACGGAGTGGCCGGGCCCCGAGATGAAGCCGATGCGGCGATGACCGAGCTGCAAAAGATGCTCGACGCCAAGGCGAACGCCATTGCGGTGATCGGCGGCAATACCGGAATATCCTGGCATGAGACGGTCGACGACGACGATCGGCAATCCCTTCGGCAGCTTGAGTGTATGGAAATCATTGCTGGGAACCAGCATGATGCCGTCGACCTTTCGGCTTGTCAGCTGTTTGATGCGGTCAGCCTCCTTGGCCGCATGATCAAACGACGTCATGACGATGATATTATAGCCGTGATTTGCCGCCGCCTGTTCCGCCGATTGGACAAGCTCCGCGAAGAACGGATTGGTCAGATCCGGAATGACGATGCCGATGAGCCGGCTGACCTTGCCGCGCATGCTTCGCGCCGACGGGTCGGGCGTATAGCCGAGGTCTTTGATGATCGCTGTGACGCGCGCCCGCAATTCCTTCGTCACGGAGGGATGATCATTCAAAACCCGCGAAACGGTCCCGGTGGAAACTTCCGCAAGCTTGGCAACCTCTCGAATCCCGACCTTTGACATAACGGAAACAGTGGCCCTTTCTCTGCGCCTTCGGAAGACACCGAAGAGCGCCTGATCGAAGCTTCCAGCTAATGGTCTTTGCGGCCCTCGTCAAAGGGCTGCATCTCAATTTTGACCGCCAGTCTCCATAGCACGAGCGTGGGCCAATGCTCAATGGAAACGGTTCATTACATGCGCACCGATACAGGCCAAACCTGGGAGTCAAAGCTGACGTTTGGCTCCATTTCGGCAGCTTGACAATTTCTAAGGGCGTGCTACCCAGATGCCGTTGGAAACGGTTCATTGCCGCCGGCAACTCAGGTGGAGCTGAGCCCAGGGCCGTTCGGGAGGAAAAAATGTCCAATTTTATGAAGCGTGAATCCGTCTTGATCAATGCGCCGCGCCGTGCGGCATTGAAGCTTGGACTTGCCGGCACCTTAGTGCTTGCGCTGTCCTGTGGCGTGTCGCCCGCCTTTGCGGCCGGGAAGCCGAAGGTCGGCCTGATCATGAAATCCTTGTCCAATGAGTTCTTCAAGCAGATGAAGGCCGGCGCCGACAAATATGCGGCCGAGAACAAGGACAAGTTCGACTTCAAGGCGGTCGGCATGAAGGATGAGCGTGATTTCGCTTCCCAGGTCGATGCCGTCGAAAACTTCGTCACGCAGAAATACGATATCATCGTTGTTGCGCCGGCCGATTCAAAGGCCATGGCAACCCCGCTGGCAAAGGCAGTCAAGGCCGGCGTCAAGGTCATCAACATCGACGTGCCGCTCGATGCCGATGCGAAGAAGAAAGCCGGTATCGATCTCGCTTTCTTCGGGCCTGACAATAGGGGCGGGGCGACGCTTGCGGGCGACGCGCTTGCCAAGGATCTGGGACCCGGCGCCAAGGTCGTCATCCTCGAGGGTAACCCCGAGGCCGACAATGCCAAGGAGCGCAAGGAAGGCTTCATGGACTCCGTCAAGTCTGGCAAGCTTGAGCTTCTCGACAGCAAGACGGCCCATTGGGAGACGGAAGAAGCCAATACCGTCATGACGAATTTCCTGACGAAATATAAGGATATTCAGGGCGTTATGGCAGCCAACGACTCGATGGCTCTCGGCGTTGTCAAGGCGCTCGATGCGGCCGGCCAGAGTGGCAAGATCAAGGTTGTCGGCTTCGATAACATTCCGCCGGTTCAGCCGCTGATCAAGGATGGCAAGATGCTTGCCACTGTCGAACAGTATGGCGCGCAGATGGCGGTCCTCGGCATCCAGTATGGCATGCGTGAACTTGCCGGCGAGACATTCACCGGCTGGGTCAAGACCGACATCAAGCTGGTCACCGCAGCGGATCTCAAATAGTCGGGATCGCCCGCATCGCGCGTCTGACAAGACGCGCAGCACTGTACAGGAAGCGTCGGCTGCGGCCGGCGCTCACCGCTACCAACCGATTGACGCGTTGATCGCTTCAGGTGAGGCTCGTTTCCGAGTTCCTGGGATGCGTGCTGCGTGGAGTTCGAACAAAGCGTGCATGAGGTCGCCATGTCAGACGCAGCAAATGACGACATTTTGAGGCTGGAAGGGATCGGCAAGCGCTTCCCGGGCGTCGTAGCGCTCAAGGATGTCTCTATGCGGATCGGCCGCGGCAAGGGGCACGTTCTTCTCGGCGAGAACGGTGCTGGAAAATCGACCCTGATCAACCTGCTCGGCGGTGTCTTCAGGCCGGATGACGGTCACATTCTATTCGACGGCAAGCAATACCATCCGGCCTCGCCGTTGGAGGCGTTCAAGGCGGGCATCCGGGTCATTCACCAGGAGCTGCATCCGCTTTCCAACCTGACGGTGGCGGAAAACCTGTTGTTCGAGCATCTGCCGCGCCGCTACGGCCTGGTGAACTACAAGGAAATGAACAGCAGAGCAGCGGAACTCCTGGAAGAGGTCGGCCTCGACGTCGCCCCGACGACACTGGCGAGCCGCCTCAGCGTCGCGCAGCTTCAACTGGTCGAGATCGCCAAGGCGCTATGTTATGAAAGCAAGCTTCTCGTTCTCGACGAACCGACGGCAACCCTGACCTCCAAGGAGGTCGATCGCCTCTTCGAGATTCTCAAGCGGCTGAAGCGGCGTGGCGTGACCACGCTCTACATCTCGCACAGGCTGGAGGAGATCTTTGACGTCGGCGACGATGTGACGGTGCTGCGCGACGGCCAGCATGTGATCACGCGTCCGCTGTCCGGACTTGCTATTCCTGACATCGTCGAACTCATGGTCGGGCGCAAGCTTTCGGATCATGGCATTTTTCGCAGCGACAGCACCGTGTCCGGCGAGGCGCTCGGCGTGTCCGGCCTGAAGGTGACGCGCAATAGCCCGGAACTGTCATTTTCCGTGGCAAAGGGGGAAATCGTCGGCATTGCCGGTCTTGTCGGCAGTGGCCGGACGGAGGCGGTTCGCGCCATATTCGGCGCCGATGCCAAAGCGGCCGGCGAAATTCGGGTGAATGGCGATCCGGTTGAGATCCATTCGCCGAAGGATGCCGTTGCTGCCGGCCTCTGCCTGGCAACCGAAGACCGCAAGACGCAGGGCTTGATGCTCGATATGAGCTGCGCTGAAAATGCCACCATAACCGATCTCGCCAAGATCTCCCGCAACGGTTTGATCATGCGAAGGGCGCAGGACGATCATTCGCAGCGCCTCGTGCGCGAACTGCGCATCAAGACCCCGTCGATCCATCAGGCGGTCAGAACCTTTTCCGGCGGCAACCAGCAAAAGGTCGTCATTGCAAAATGGCTGTTCCGCGGCCCTAAAGTTCTGATTTTCGATGAGCCGACCCGTGGAATCGACGTCGGTGCAAAGGCCGAGATTTACGAGCTTCTGTGGAAGTTTGCGGCCGAAGGAAAAGGCGTTCTGGTCGTATCGTCGGATCTGCCGGAACTCATCGGCATTTGCCATCGCATCATCGTCTTCTCCGACGGCAAGATATCGGGCGAAATAGTTCGGGAACAATTTGACGAGAGCAGGATCCTTTCGCTCGCCTACAAGGAGTACAGCCGTGTCCGCCAACATTGAAAAACAGACCGAGGCGAAAGAGGTGAGCGTCTGGGACAAGCTTGTCCGGATCTCGCTGAAGGAGGCGGGCGTCGCCATTGCCCTCATTCTGATCCTGGCGTTTTTCTCGGCGACGGCGCCCTATTTCGCAACGCCGGAGAACTTCCTGAAGATCTTCGTGCAGATTGCCATCAACACCGTGCTTGCTGCCGGCATGACCTTCGTCATCCTCGTTGGCGGCATCGATCTCTCGGTCGGGTCGCTGCTTGCCCTTTGCACCGTGATCGGTGCGACGATCATGATCAATCCGGCGTTTTCGCCATGGCAGGCGATTGTCCTCGCATGTCTTGCGTCGATGGGCACGGGTGCCATCCTTGGCGCCGTCAACGGCTGGATTTGCGAGAAGTGGAAGCTTCCCTCATTCATCGTCACCCTTGGCATGCTGAACGTCGCCAGCGGCCTGGCGCGCGTGGTCAGCGACAATTCCACCATCACCGGCCTGCCTCAGCCTTTCGTCGATTTCGGCAACCTGATCTTCTGGGGCATATTTCCGTCGATCTTTCTGATTGCGATCGTCGTCGTCCTCATCGGCTGGTTCGTGCTGCGCTACACTGTCTTCGGGCGCTTCGTCTTCGCGATCGGCACCAATGAAGAGGCTGTCCGGCTGTCGGGGCATGAGCCGAAACGGTACAAGATTGCGGTCTTCACGATCTCAGGGCTGACCGCCGGCATTGCGGCCATGGTCTATCTGCTCCGTCTCAATGTCGGCAGCCCGGTCGCGGGCATCGGCTATGAGTTGAATGCCATCGCCGCCGTCATTATCGGCGGCACCAGCCTTTCGGGCGGCAAAGGCTCGATTGTCGGCACGCTGGTCGGCGCCTGCATTCTTCAGGTGCTGTCGACGGGATTGCAGCTCTTGGGCGCCGACGACAATATCAAGCCGATCGTCATCGGCGCCGTCATCGTGCTCGCCGTCATTCTCGATAGCTATCGCGGCCGGCTGATGCGGAAACTCGAAACGCGGTGAAAAGCAATTCCAGCAAATGTGTGCAGCGGTTTTGCGTCCGGAATTGCGCAAAAACAAAAATGCTCCGGGGCCGGAAGGCCTTGATTGCCCGTTGCGTTTGATATCTGGCCGACCTACATCTGTCCGGCATTCAGCGAGGGATGGAAATGGCCAAGATCACCAATGTAGCGGTCCAGATGGACCATGTCGCAGGCATTAATATCGCAGGTGATTCCACCTTCGCCATGAGCCTGGAAGCCCAGGCGCGCGGCTACAAGCTCTTCCATTATACCCCCGACCGCCTGAGCTTCCGTGACGGCAAGCTCTATGCCAGCGTCGAGCCGATGGTGCTGCGCGACGTCAAGGGCGATCACTACGAGCTTGGCGCGCCGGAGCGCGTCGATCTCGCGACCATGGATGTCGTGCTGCTGCGCCAGGACCCGCCCTTCGACATGGCCTATATCACCTCGACGCATCTGCTCGAGCGCATCCATCCGAAGACGCTCGTCGTCAACGATCCCGCCTGGGTGCGCAATTCGCCGGAGAAGATCTTCGTCACCGAATTCTCCGACCTGATGCCGAAGACGCTGATCACCAAGGATGCCGCCGAGATCCGCCGTTTCCGCGACGAGATGGGCGATATCATCCTGAAGCCGCTTTACGGCAATGGCGGCGCCGGCGTCTTCCATTCGACCCGCGACGACCGCAATCTCTCCTCGCTGCTGGAAATGTTCGGCCAGCTTTTCCGCGAGCCCTTCATCGCCCAGCAATATCTGCCCGACGTGCGCAAGGGTGACAAACGCATCATCCTGGTCGACGGCGAATTCGCCGGCGCCATCAACCGCGTGCCGGCCGAGCACGACAGCCGCTCCAACATGCATGTCGGCGGCCGCGCCGAGGCGACCAAGCTGACGGTGCGTGAACAGGAAATCTGCGCCCGCATCGGCCCGGCGCTGCGGGAGCGCGGCTTCCTGCTCGTCGGCATCGATGTGATCGGTGATTACATGACCGAGATCAACGTCACCTCTCCCACCGGCATCCGCGAGGTGAAGAAGTTCGGCGGCGCCGATATCGCAAGCCTGCTTTGGGATGCGATCGAGCGCAAGCGCGCCTGAGCCAGCCGCCCATGACCGTTCTGGTCCCGCGACCGTGCACAACCAAGGTCACAGCGGATGCCTGACTACGTTCTTTGATTGTTCTTGTTTTATTCCGACTTCCATGCCAGATTGCAACCGCTGGCCTTAATGCATGTCGCCCAAAAGTGTGCAGCGGTTTTGGGAACACGACATGCATCGAATAAAGGCAGCAGGGCGGTATGGTAGAGTTTGCGGGACAAGGGATGGGCTTATGGTCGCGCGTGTCAGTACGGTGGCATTTCAGGGCATTGAGGGCGTGCCGGTCGAGGTCCAGGTCATGGTCGCGCCCGGAAAGGTCGGGATGCAGATCGTCGGCCTGCCTGACAAGGCGGTTGCCGAAAGCCGCGAGCGCGTACAGGCGGCCCTCCACGCCTCCGGCCTGGCGCTGCCGGCGAAGCGCGTGACGGTCAATCTGGCGCCTGCTGACCTGCCGAAAGAGGGCTCGCATTTCGACCTGCCGATCGCCCTTGCCCTGATGGCCGCCCTCGGCGCCATTCCCGCCGATGCGCTGTCGGATTTTGTCGTCGTCGGCGAGCTCAATCTCGATGGAACGATCGCCGCCATATCAGGCGCGCTGCCGGCCGCGATCGGCGCCAATGCGCTCGGCAAGGGGCTGATCTGCCCGGCCGAAAGCGGTGCCGAAGCCGCCTGGGCGGGCGCCGAGGTCGATATTCTCGCACCCCGCAGCCTGATCGCCCTTGCCAATCATTTCCGCGGCACGCAGGTGCTCTCTCGGCCGGAGGCGTCGATCCGCGCCAATGCTGCAAACCTGCCTGACCTTGCTGAGATCAAGGGCCAGGAAAGCGCCAAGCGGGCGCTCGAGGTCGCGGCCGCCGGCGGCCATAATCTCCTGATGGTCGGTCCTCCAGGCTCCGGCAAGTCGATGCTGGCGGCCAGGCTGCCGTCGATCCTGCCGCCGCTTTCGGCCGCCGAGCTGCTGGAGGTGTCGATGGTCCAGTCGATCGCCGGCCAGCTGTCCGGCGGCAAGCTTTCCGATCGTCGGCCCTTCCGCACCCCGCATCATTCCGCCACCATGGCGGCCCTCGTCGGCGGCGGCCTGCGCGCCCGTCCGGGCGAAGCCTCGCTTGCCCATCACGGCGTGCTCTTTCTCGACGAGTTTCCCGAATTCACGCCGCAGGCGCTCGATGCGTTGCGCCAACCGCTCGAAGGCGGCGAATGCGTCATTGCGCGCGCCAATCACCGCGTCTCCTATCCGGCCAAATTCCAGCTGATCGCGGCGATGAACCCCTGCCGCTGCGGCATGGCGGGAGAGCCCGGCCATAGCTGCGCCCGCGGCCCGCGCTGCATGAGCGATTACCAGGCCCGCATCTCCGGCCCGTTGATGGATCGCATCGATATCCGCATCGATGTGCCGGCCGTCTCCGCTGCCGATCTCATCCGGCCGATGGCGGCCGAAACCAGCGCCGACGTCGCCCGCCGCGTCGCCCGCGCCCGCGAGATCCAGCAGGAGCGCTTCGAAAGCACCGGCGCAAAGGGCATCGGCACCAATGCCCGCTGCTCCACCGCGATGATCGAGAAACTGGCCGAGCCCGATGCCCCTGGCCTGCAGCTGCTGCGCGATGCCGCCGAAAAGATGAAATTCTCCGCCCGCGGTTACCACCGCGTCCTGAAGGTCGCCCGCACGCTGGCCGATCTCGACGGCAAGCCCACGGTCGGCCGCATCCATCTCGCTGAGGCGATCTCCTACAGGATCGCGGGTGAGAGGTTGACGGCGGCGGCGTAGGGCCGAAGCACCCGACAATTTGTTGTAAAACCTCGTCCCTTGCTCGTCGTCATCCTCGGCCTCGTGCCGAGGATCTGCTGCATATCAACCGGCTACAGATGCTCGGGACAAGCCCGAGCATGACGGAAGAGACGTTGGCCGGCTTTGTCAGCAGTCTGACGGGGCGCCGAAGCGCCCCGATACTCTGTGAAGATGATAGCCGGGAAAGTCCTGGCCCAAAGCCAGTCTCAGCTCCCCAGCCCCTCAAACAGCGCCGTCGACAGATAACGCTCGGCAAAGGAGGGGATGATGATGACGATGTTCTTGCCGGCGTTCTCGGGACGGACGCCGACCTTGATTGCGGCCGTCAGTGCCGCACCCGAGGAGATGCCGACCGGCACGCCTTCGAGCCGGGCGACGAGGCGCGCCTGTTCGAAGGCTTCGTCGTTGGACACGGTGACGACCTCGTCATAGATGCCGGTATCGAGGATCTTCGGGGCGAAGCCGGCGCCGATGCCCTGGATCTTATGCGGGCCGGGGTTGCCGCCGGAGAGGATCGGCGAATCGGCCGGTTCGACGGCGATGATCTGGATCTCGGGCTTGCGGCTCTTCAGCACCTGTCCGACGCCGGTGATCGTGCCGCCGGTGCCGATGCCGGAGACGACGATATCGACCGTGCCGTCGGTATCGTTCCAGATTTCCTCGGCCGTCGTCTTGCGGTGGATCTCGGGATTATCAGGGTTTTCGAACTGCTGCGGAATGACGGCATCGGGAAGCGAGGACGCCAGTTCCTCGGCCTTGGCGATGGCGCCCTTCATGCCCTTTGGTCCCTCTGTCAGCACCAGCTCGGCGCCGAGCAGCGCCAGCATCTTGCGGCGCTCGACGGACATCGTCTCCGGCATGGTGAGGATCAGCCGATAACCTTTGGCGGCGGCGGCAAAGGCGAGCGCGATGCCGGTGTTGCCGGAGGTCGGCTCGATCAGCACCGTCTTGCCGGGGGTGATCTTGCCTTGCGCCTCGAGGCCTTCGATCATCGCGACGCCGATGCGGTCCTTCACGGAGGCGATCGGGTTGAAGAATTCGAGCTTGCCGATCAGGTTCGCCACGACGCCTTTTTCCCGCGCCAGCTTGTCGAAGCGCACGAGCGGCGTGTCGCCGATGGTCTCGGTGATCGAGGAATAGATGCGGCCGCGGCCGGGCTTGTGCGACATGGGTGCTCTCCCTTTGAAATCCTGCTCCTGAAATCGAGGGGAGAATAGGGTCAAAGGCCCGTCTAGGCCAGACCGCGTTCGACCTGGAGGAGCGATCAGGAGAGAAAAAAACCTTTGAAAACCGTTTCTTGCCGAATGTTTATTTCAGGCCGCCCGCGTGGCGATGAAGGCTGCGGTGCCGGCGAGGATGCCTGATGCAACCCGGTTCAGCGCCTGCAAGGCCCGCGGCTGCTTCAGCATCGTGCGGGCCCGCGAGGCAAGCAGCATATAGGGCACGAGCACGACGATCAGCACCACGAAGGTGGCGGCAAGCAGGAGCGCATAGTCTCGCAGGCCGATATTGCCGATATCGATCAGCGTCGGCACCAGGGCGACATAGAAGAGCATCGTCTTCGGATTGCCGAGCGTCACCAGCAGGCCGGAGAGGAAGGACATGCCGATATTGGTGGATTTCCGCGCCGCGATATCCTGCGGTAGCAGCCCCGCCGTCCAGAGTTTCCAGGCGATGTAGCCGAGATAGAGGACGCCGGCGATCTTGATTGTTATGAACACCTCGGTGAAGGTTTGCGCCACGAAGGCAAGGCCGAGAATGACCGCTGTCAGATAGGCCATGTCGCCGAGCACCAGGCCGAGACCCATGAAGAAGGTCTCGCGGAAATTCGAGCCGAGCGCGCGCGCGACGATTGCGGTAATCCCGGGTCCGGGAATGGCCGCGGCGATGAACAGCGCTCCGGCATAGGTGATCAGGACGGTGAGGCTCATCTTCTTAACCCTCAGGGCTTCCGCCGCCCATCTATAGGCAAGTGCCGCTTCCTCATCAATGCTTTGACGCTGATCGGTCCATAACCATAAGGAATAGGTCTGCTGGACCATGATCCACTTGGAAAGCGACCCGGCCTTGCTATTTCTCTCTCTGCAAATGCGCGTTCAGCGCGGCCCGCCGCGGTTGTCCCGGCCGGTGGCGCTAGAGATTTTCATCACCAAGGAGAGATTAAATGTCCCATACGCCAGCCGAAACCCGCAGGCTTTCGCCACTCAAGACGCCGTCCAGCTTGTCGACCAACGCCACTACCGATATTTCGGCGGCACTGACCGCGCTGCTCGCCGATGTCTTTACCCTTTATGTGAAGACCAAGAATTTCCATTGGCACATGTCCGGCCCGCATTTTCGCGACTATCATCTGCTGCTCGACGAACAGGCGGAACAGATCTTCGCGATGACCGACGACATTGCCGAGCGTGCCCGCAAGATCGGCGGCACGACGCTGCGCTCCATCGGCCAGATCGCTCGTCAGCAGCGCCTTTTGGACAATGACGCGGATTTCGTCACGCCCGAGGACATGTTGTCGGAACTGCGCGAGGATAACGTTCAGCTCGTTTCGCTGCTGCGCGAGGTGCATGGCCTTTGCGACGAGCATAATGATGTCGCAACCGCCAGCCTGATCGAGAACTGGATCGACGAGGGCGAGCGCCGCACCTGGTTCCTGTTCGAAACAACGCGCCCGCAGAGGTAATGTCGGCAACCGGGCGTCTCAGCCATCCCGATCGGGACGCCCGGTTCTTAGCTCTCCAGCGCCCGCGGCCGCAGCCACCGCGGCGTCCAGCCGAGATTCATGCCGGCGGCGGCAAGGAGAATGATCGCCGCGCCTGCGATCTGCATCGGCTGCAGCGCGTGGCCGAAGGCGAGCCGATCGACGAGGATCGCGGCGATCGGATAGATGAAGGACAGAGCGCCTGTGAGATGCGTCGGCAGCCTCTGGATCGCGCCGTAGAGCAGCACATACATCAGCCCGGTATGGACGACGCCGACGGTCACCAGGATCGCCCAGGACCCAACATCCCCCGGCGGGTGGGAAAAATCCGTCATCGGCGCCAACATCAGCATGCCGGTTGCGACCTGGATGAGCGCGATCAGATGCGGCGGCGTGCCCTTCAGCCATTTCGCGGCAAGGGCTGCGAGCGCGTAGAAGAAGGCAGCCCCCAGCGCCATCAGAATGCCGAGGCCGTAGCCGTCGAACGCAGCGCCGCCCGCACCGGGTTTTGCCTGGACGATCGCCACCATGCCGGCGAAGGCGAGCGCCAGCCAGAACAGCTTGGTCGCGGTGATCTTCTCGCCGAGAAAGAGCGCGCCGAGCACGAGCAGCATGAAAGGCTGGGTGTTATAGACAGTCGTCGCGATCGAGATCGTCGCATGCGAGTAGGAGGCAAACAGCAGTAGCCAGTTCAAGACGATGGCGACGCCGCCGAAAATGGCGATGCCGAAGGCGCGCAGCGTGATGATGCCGGGCCGCAGCAGCCCGAGAGCGCCGCAGATGACCAGCAAAGTGAGCGCGCCGAACAGGCAGCGCCCGAAGACCACGCCGCTGACCGGTTGTCCCGACATGACGACGAACCAGCCGATCGTCCCCGAGATCAGCATCGCTGCCGTCATTTCCGCCGTGCCTCTTCTGATGTCGCTGCCCATGATTGCCTCCATTTCGATAGCATAAGAATATTGCGACGAGAGGCGATTTTATATAATGATAAGAAGGAAAATGACCGAAATTGCCTAATCATAAGAGGAGAATGACTCGCCGTGGCTAATGATGTGCAATCGCTCGACGAAATCGATCAGGCCATTCTGGAGGCGCTGGCCGGCAATGCGCGGATCTCGCTGAAGGAACTGGCGCAGCAGGTCGGCCTGTCTTCGCCCAGTGCCGCCGAGCGTCTGCGCCGGCTGGAGGAGCGCGGCGTCATCAAGGCCTTCACCATCGATCTCGATCCCGCCGCCGTCGGTTATCCCCTGCAGGCGATCGTGCGCGTGCGTCCGCTGCCAGGGCAGCTGCACATCGTCGAGCGGATCATCCAGGAAATTCCCGAAATCATCGAATGCGACAAGGTGACGGGTGATGATTGTTTTATCGCTCGCCTGGTCATCCGCTCGATGGCCGACCTCGACGGCATTCTCGACCGGGTTGCCGAAAGGGCGGAGACCAACACCGCGATGATCAAAGCCTCGCCCGTCAAGCGCCGCCTGCCGCCGCTTTCCCGCCGGAAATAGGGGGATCTAGAATTCCGCCATCGGCGACAGCATCGCCGGAAAATCCGGGGTGGCATGGCCTAGCCCGCGCAGCATCAGCCTCGTGCCGCTTTCCAACGGTTGCGGGACACCCTCCCAGCCGAGCTTGTCGGGACGGAACAGCACCTCGACGGAGGCGGGGGCGATCTCCAGTCCGGCGAGGATCGCAGCAAGCGGCGGTATCTCAGCCGCCACGACGTCGAGGAGGCTGAAGCGGCCCGCCTCGTCGATCTTCCAGGCGATGGCCGCCTGCCGCTCTGCCAGGAAACTGATGCGGACATCCGGATCGAGCTGGGTGTTGATCAGAAACATCGCCGCATTGACCGTGACCGCCAGCGAGGTCGAAACCGGGCTTCGTGCCTTCAGCAGCGATTGCAGCAGGGCAAGATCATCTGCGTTTGTCGGCAAAAGCGGCCGGGCCGGTGCGGCTGGTGTCGAAGGGGCGGGCGCCGCTCCCTCATATCGGTGCAGCGGTATCGCGTGGAAACCGTAGGCTTCGTAGAGCGACGGCTTGTCGGTATAGAGGATGACGGCTTCAAAACCTTGCTGCTCGCACCAGTCGAGCGCTTTCACCGTGACGTCGCGATAGAGCCCGCGGCCGCGCCATGGCGGCCGCACCGCACCCGATTGCATCCCGGCGGCATGGACAATCCTGCAGTTGAGGACGAAGGGCAGCGCAAAGGCTGAAATATTGGCCGCAAGCTCACCTTCGGCATCAAACCAGCCGAAGGGCATGCTCGTAGGGTCAGGTCCGCCGAGCTGTTGCAGCGGTCCGATATCGATGCCGAAAATATCCCTGAGCAGACAGACCAGCGCCGCCCAGCCGGCGGGATCACCGAAATAATCCTGCCGGAAGGTCAGGCCAGCGCTGTCGAGGCGCTCTGTCATCAGACGCCGGTGGAGCCGAAGCCGCCTGCGCCGCGCATCGTATCGCTGGCTGCGGTGATCTCCGCCACCCGCGCCTGGGTTACCGGCGCGATCACCATCTGGGCGATGCGCATGCCGCGCGAAATGACAAAGGCTTCCTCGCCGAGATTGACAAGCAGCACCTTCACTTCGCCGCGATAGTCGCTGTCGACGGTGCCTGGTGAATTCAGGCAGGTGATGCCGTTTTTGAAGGCCAGGCCGGAGCGCGGCCGCACCTGTCCCTCGAATCCTTCGGGGATCTCGAAGATGAAGCCGGTCGGCACCAGCGCCCGCTTGCCGGGCAGAAGCGTCAGCGGTGCTGCCTCGTCGACGGCGGCGCGCAGGTCCATGCCGGCCGCTCCCTTGCTTTCATAGGTGGGCAGGTCAAGGCCTTCGCCATTGGCTAAGCGGATGAGGTTCAGCGTCGGGCGCGTATCGTGATGAATGGTCATGGCCCATTACTTTGCGCCCGAGGGCCTCAGGTCAATTGCATTGCCGGGCTTTAATCGCTAGATACGCGGCAATTCCACAGGATTCACAAGCATGGCCGAAAGTCTCGCCGAGGCGGTCTCCCGCCGCCGCACATTCGCTATTATCGCCCACCCGGACGCGGGTAAGACGACGCTCACCGAAAAGCTGCTGCTGTTCGGCGGCGCCATTCAGCTTGCCGGCGAAGTCAAGGCGAAGAAGGATCGCATGCAGACGCGCTCCGACTGGATGAAGATCGAGCGCGAACGCGGCATCTCCGTCGTCACCTCGGTGATGACCTTCGAATATAACGATAATGTCTTCAACATCCTCGACACGCCGGGTCACGAAGACTTCGCCGACGACACCTATCGCACGCTGACGGCTGTCGATGCCGCCGTCATGGTCATCGATGCCGCCAAGGGTATCGAGCCGCGCACGCTGAAGCTCTTCGAAGTCTGCCGCATGCGCGATATCCCGATCATCACCTTCATCAACAAGATGGACCGCGAAAGCCGCGATCCCTTCGAGATCCTCGATGAGGTGGAAGAGAAGCTGGCGCTGGATACGGCGCCGATCACCTGGCCGATCGGCCGCTCGAAGACCTTCTGCGGCTCGTACAATATCGCCGCCAACACGGTGCGCGGTTCGGATACCGAAATCGAGGGAACGCCGGTCAACGGTCCGCAAAGCGTGGCCGGCAGGCTGCCGGAAAACGAGCGCCAGGTCTTCGTCGAGGAGACCGAGCTCGCGATCGAGGCCTGCCGTCCGTTCGACCGCCAGGCCTTCCTCGAAGGCCATATGACGCCGGTTTTCTTCGGCTCGGCGCTGCGCAATTACGGCGTTCGCGACCTCATCAACGCGCTCGGCGATTTTGCGCCGCCACCGCGGGACCAGGTCGCCGATACCAGGATCGTGCACGCGACCGACGACAAGATGACGGCCTTCGTCTTCAAGATCCAGGCCAACATGGACCCCAACCACCGCGACCGCATCGCCTTTGCCCGCATCTGCTCCGGCAAGCTCGAGCGCGGCATGAAGGCAAGGCTTGCCCGCACCGGCAAGCAGCTCGGCCTGACGGCGCCGCAATTCTTCTTCGCCTCGCAGCGCCAGCTCGCCGACACCGCCTATGCCGGCGACGTCGTCGGCATTCCCAACCACGGGACGCTCCGGATCGGCGATACGCTGACCGAAGGTGAATCGCTGGTCTTCCAAGGCGTGCCGAACTTCTCGCCGGAGATCCTGCGGCGCGTGCGCCTGGAAGACGCGATGAAGGCGAAGAAGCTCAAGGAAGCCCTGCAGCAGATGGCCGAAGAAGGCGTCGTCCAGCTGTTTTCGCCGGAAGACGGCTCGCCGGCGATCGTCGGCGTCGTCGGTGCCCTGCAGCTCGACGTCCTGAAGGAGCGGCTGATGGCCGAATACGGCCTGCCGGTCTCCTTCGAAATGTCGCGTTTTTCCGTCTGCCGCTGGATCTCGGCCGATCAGCCGGCCGATCTGGAAAAATTCCTCACCGTCAAGCGCGGCGATATCGCCCGCGATCTCGACGGCGACCCGGTCTTCCTCGCCCAGGATGGTTTCTCGCTGCGCTACGAGTCAGAGCGCCATCCGGCGATCAAGATGGTCGCCATCAAGGAATATCACGCCGCCAAGGCGGCGTGATCATCATCCCGCAAGCCGCTCGGCCAGGAAGTCGACGACGGCGCGCACCGCCGGCAGCTGGCCACGCCGGTGCGGCATCAGGATCGTCGTCTCGATGCTGCCGGCCGTCCATTCCGGCAGCACCCGCACCAGCCGCCCGTCTGCCAGCGCCTTGCGGCAGACGGATGTCGGCAGGCAGGTAATGCCGAGCCCCGACATGGCCATTTCCATCAAGACATAGGGCTCATCCGCCGCCATGACGGAATGCAGCATGACGAGAGCCTCGTCGCCGCCCGAATAAAGCCGCCACTGGTCCTCCGTCAGGCTGGTCATGATCGTCGCATGTTGTGCCAGCTCCTCCGGCCGGCGCGGTTCGCCATGGGCACTCACATAATCCGGCGAGGCGAGGATGAAGAAGGGATGGCTGGCGAGCTTCCGCTGCACCAGCGCCGAATCCGGCAGCGGCCCACGGTGGCTGCGCAGCGCGATGTCGAAGCCTTCCTGGACGATATCGACGAAACGGTCCGTCACATGCACGGAGAGCCGGAGCTTCGGATAGCGCGCCGCCAGCGCCGGCAGATGCTCCGTCAAGGTAAACTGCGCCGTCGGCACCGAGGCGGTCAGGCGAACGCTGCCGGCGGGTTCGGCCAGATGCCGCCGCACGATGCCCTCGGCCATCTCCGCCTCGATGATCGAGGCCTGGGCATGCTGAAAGAATTCCCGGCCGAGCTCGGTCAGCGCGAAGCTTCGCGACGTGCGCTGGATCAGCCGCACGCCAAGCCGTGCCTCCAGTTCTGCAACCCGCTTGCTCACTGTCGATTTCGGAATGCCGAGATGCCTTGCGGCGGCGGTAAAGCTGCCGCTGTCGACGGCCTGCACGAAAAGATGCAGGTCGTTGAGGTTGAAAAGCGCCATCGCCAGCTTCCAGATATGTGGACATTGCGATGCATTTATAGACTCTACCGCAAGATCGTCCACATCCTCACATTGATCGTGTCCAAACGGGTTCAATTCTGAAAGGAATGATTGATGTCACCCATATTGTTTTACGGCGTGCCGGAAGGCTGCTCCTTCGGCTCGATCGTCGCGCTGGAATGGTCCGGCCTGCCTTATCGGCTCTGCCGCGTCGAGATGCCGGAAATAGTCTCCAGCGAAGAATACAAGCGGATCAACATGGTCGGCGAAACGCCGTCGCTGCTGCTCGAAGATGGCAGGACGATCAGCGAAAGCATGGCGATCCTCCACCATATCGGCGCCGGCACGATTGGCAAAGGTCTGGGTTTTGTGCAGGGGTCGGCGGATTTCGATCGCCTGAACCAGATGCTCTCCTTTCTCAACACCACCTTCTTCAAGGCCTTCGGCCCGCTCTGGTATGCGATCGAGCATCCAATGGAGCCGGAAGAGAAACAGGTCCTCACCGCCTATGGAATCGCGGCGGTCGAAAAGGCGCATCATACGCTGGAGCGTCTGCTCGAAGGTCGCGAATGGCTTCTCGGCAATGGGCCGAGCCTGGCGGATGCCTATTTCGTCGGCATCGCCCGCTGGAACGACTTTCACCAGGTCGTCGACCGCCGGCAGTTTCCCGGCCTGCATCGCCTGTATGAGCGCATGCAGCAGGAACCGGCCGTGCGTTTTGCCCATGCGATCGAGCATCGGCAGGAGGCGAAAAGCAGCGGCGGTTTCCGCGGCGAGGTCGATCTGGCCGAGGCACTCGGCCTATTGAGACAGGCGGCCTGATCGCCGCAGCCGTCGCACCTTTGCGGTGCGACGGCCGATCTGCCGTCAGCCGGCGGCGACGATCTCGATCTCGACGAGCCAGTCGTCGCGCAGCGTTTCGACGATGATCGCCGTGGTCGGCACGGCGCGGCCGCCAAGCGCCCGAACACGGGCATTCTGGTTCGCCTCCATAAAGGCGCCGTCGCTGAGATAGCTCGTCAGTCGCACGATATTGTCCACCGTCATATCAGCGGACGTGAGGATGGCGCGCAGATTGGACCAGATGAGCTCCAACTGGCCTTCCAGATCGGCCGCGGCCATTCCCTGTTGATCGAGACCCATCGTACCGCTGACGAAGAGCAGCCGGGACGATTGCCTGACCTCCAGCGCATGGATGTAATCAGGGCTGGCCGCATAGATCCCGTTTGCTGGATTGTGCGCGATCATCTCCATGAGATTTCTCCTCCTCCGAATATCCTATTGAAGAATGCCAGTATCGGCGATTATTCTTCGGCAGAAAGCGGAGTTTGCGGAATGGCGAAAAATACAGACGATCTTCGGCAGGGACGCAGGCAGCAGCCGGTCATCGATGCCTTCGACCGAAGAATATTAGCCGCGCTCGCCGCCGACAGCAGCCAGAGTTATGCCAGGCTTGGTGAAGCGGTCGGCCTGTCGGCGCCGGCCGTGCATGAGCGGGTGCGCCGCCTGAGACAATCCGGCGCCATCAAGGGCGTGCATGCCGCGCTGGATGGCGCAGCGCTCGGCAAACCGCTGCTTGCCTTCGTACATGTGGAGGCGGCCGGTTGGGGCAAGAGCGAGCGGCTGATGCAGGTGCTGCAGTTTCCCGAGGTCGAGGAGATGCATTCGGTCGCCGGCGACGCCAGCGTTCTCTTCAAGGTCCGCACCACCAGCCCGCAGGCCTTGGAGGCTTTTCTCGCCCAGATCCATGCCGTTCCCGGCGTCACCGGCACCCGCAGCTATATCGCCCTTTCCACTTATCTGGAGCGTCCGGTCCAGGCCGGCTTCACCGACAACTGGCCGGATATGCCCCCGCCGGAATAGACTCGTGGCAAGCGTTATCGACGAGATGTTCCATGAAATATAACGCCATGGCATAGTCCCGGCCGATTTTGCGGTTTGAATGAGGAAAAGCCATGGTCCGTGAAAATGAAATCCGCGACAACGAAGTGGCGATCGAGCCGCCGGAGCCGACGGATGCAGGCCTCGTTTTCATCGGCCGCATCGCCACGCCGTGGACGTCACGGCCGGAAACGCCGCGTCAAGGCCGTCATGATGGCCCGCTTTGCCGGATCGAGATCTTTGAGCCCTGGGTGCCGGCACTACAGGGCGTCGAGGCTTTCGAGCGGCTGGAAGTTCTCTACTGGCTCGATCGGTCTCGCCGCGACTTGCTCCTGCAAAGCCCGGCGCGGACCGGCAAGACCCACGGGACCTTTTCGCTTCGCTCGCCGGTCCGGCCCAATCCGATCGGCACCTCGATCGTCCGGCTCGAAGCCGTCGAAGGCGCGGTTCTGCTTGTGCGCGGTCTCGATTGTCTCGACGGTACGCCGCTTCTCGACCTGAAGCCGGACCGCACGCTCTTTACGCCGATCGCACCGCCGCAGCCGGGTGATTTTGAGACCGGCTGACGACTGGCCGATGATCGTCAGTCGACCGCTACCATGACATCCGAGTTCCTATCCGCCAGCCCGACTGCTGTCCCCGATCCGCCCGTTAAGCCGGCGCCAGCCTAATCCTCGCCCTCGAAGCGCGGAAGCGTTTCGATATTCTCCACTCCTGAGAGGGCCGAGCGGCACCATATCTGCTTTTTCGGCACCAGTTCCTGCCGCTGATCGATGCTGCCGACGCGGATGCCGAAACCGCCGCCGTCGCCGTCGGTGCGGTAGAGCGGCGATCCGCAATTCGGGCAGAAGAATTGCCGGCTGAGACCACCGCTGTCACCATATTTTGCGTAGCCTCTCGGCTCGCCTGACGTGAGCGCGAAACTTCCCGGCCGCGCCGGCGCGGTGATGCGATAGGCCGAGCCCGTCAACCGCTGGCAATCGGTGCAATGGCAGATCGAGACCCGCTCCGGGTCGATCTCCGCCTGATAGCGGATCGCGCCGCAGTGGCATCCTCCGGTAATATGCATCGGCAAGTCCCCAAAGCATGTCGCGTAAAACTGTGCAGCGGTTTAGCGACAAAGACATCGCCACGCTTTAGTCCGCCGGTTGAGCGGCCAAATGTGTGGCGTAGAAGGCCTTCGCATCCGCCGTGAAGGCGGCCCGCTGATCGGCTTTCGTATAGAACATATGCCCGCCGCGATAAAGCTTTAGCCCGACGCGGCCGCCGGCGAGCGAGGGCGGCAGATGGTCGATCACGTAGCGGCTGACGCCGTAAGGCGTCACCAGATCACTATAGCCATGCGCGATCAGCAGATGGAATGCCGGGTTCGAGGCGAGCAGCTGCCGGATGTTGTCGGTGGCGCTGGCCTGGAAGCGCGATCCGCCGCCGCGCCCGCCGCCCCATTCCCAGCGCCGGCTGATATCGCCGTCGAGCAGCGAATAGGTCATCTCCGTCCTGAAGCCGAGCTCGTTGCGGGCATAGTCGGCAAAGGCGCCGCCATAGGCGCGGGTGAAGCCGTCGAGGATGGCGTCGTCGCCGCGGTCGTAATCCGATTCCGGATAGGGATCGGGTGCTGCAAAGGAGGCGTCGTATGAGCTCATCACCTCGCCGCTGCCCGCGTCCGAATGTTTGACGAAGGAACTGCCGAGGAAGCCGCGGTTGCGGGCGACGATATCCTCGGGAATGCCGGTCAATGCGGCGATCCTGCCATAGAAGGCGGCGGCGTCGGCACCCGTCGGCGGCGGACCGGCGAGCGTCGTCAGATAGTCCCCGAGCGCGAAGCTCTCGGCCGCCTTCTGCTTCTCTTCGTCAAAGGCCTTGTGCCGGTCGAGTTCGGCGGCGGCGAGCGACGGCAGCTCCAGCGCGGCGCCGAGCGGGAACTGATCGGCATTAAACATCAGCTGGCCCTCGAGCAGGGGGGAGAGCATCACTGCGCCGGCGACGATGATGCCCTGGCTTTCCTGAAGCGCCGAGGCGACCTTGGCGGCACGAAAGCCGCCATAACTTTCGCCGAGAAGATATTTCGGCGAGTTGGAACGGTTGTTGTGCGCGACATAGAGCGCGATCGCCTTGGCGATGCTCTCAGCATCGGCACTGACGTTATAATAATTGGAAGCGTCGTCGGCCTTCGCCGTCCTGCTCCAGCCGGTGCCGATCGGATCGATCAGCACCAGATCGGTGAAATCGAGCCAGCTTTGCGGGTTGTCGACGAGTTTCGCGTTGGCGCCGTCGCGTCCGTCCGGCCCGAAATCGAGCACTTTCGGCCCGACCAGCCCGAGATGCAGGAAGGCGGAAGCAGCACCCGGCCCGCCGTTGAAGGCAAAGGTCAGAGGCCGGTTCGGCCCGCCGTCCCGTGCGACATAGGCGGTGTAGAAGATCGCGCCGGTCTGCGCCCCGTCCTGGCCGAAGAGATCCAGCGTGCCGGCGGTTGCAGTATAGGCGAGCTTCCGGTCGCCGATCGTCAGCGCGTGCTCTGTGACGGAATCGGCCGGCAGCAACTTCAATACGCCGTCGCGCGCGCCACTCTGGACATTCGCCCTCGGTGGATCGCTTTCCTGCGCATCGGAAAGGGCAGGCGCCAGCGACGCCATAAACGCAGTGAGCAGAAACAGGGTTCGTATCCGCAAGATGTCTCCTCCGGCGGTGGGGAATGAGAGGCTGAGATAGCGTAGCATCCGTGGCCGACGACGGGCATCAAGAGATGGTGATGGACAGGTGAGCGAGCGGCTCAGCCGTCCTTCTCGACCGCATGGACATTGATCTCGACCGCCCGGCCGGCCTTCCAGCCGTTGATCGCAGCGCCCAGTCCGAGCGCGACGAAGAGGGCCGCGCACCAGGAAAAACTTCCGGTCCAGCCGCGGATGAGGCCGACGATGAGCGGGCCGATGGCGGCAAGCAGGTAACCGACGCATTGCGCCATGCCGGAAAGATGGGCGGCGACATCGGGATCGCGCGAGCGCAGCACGATCGTCGTCATGGCCGCCGCGATCAGTCCACCCTGGCCGATGCCCTGCAGCACCGCCCACAGCCAGACCGTCGAAAGCGGCGCGAAGAGCAGGCCGAGCAGGGCGGTGACGGCGACGCCGCAGAGGCTCGCATTGATCAGCCGCTGGTCGCGGCCACGCACGGCAATATGCGGCACGATCAGGCAGGATGCTGCTTGCACCATCACCGATAGGGAAACGATCGCCCCGGCGGTGACGCCGTCGAGCCCGCGTTCGCGTAAGATGGGAACCAGCCAGCCGAAGACGCAATAGGCAAGCGCCGATTGCAGCCCCATGAACAGCGTCACCTGCCAGGCGAGCCGGTCGCGCCAGAGGCCTTTGACGTGGAAGCCATTTCGTCTTGCCTGTCCGCCGCTGCGAAGAACTTCAGGCAGCCAGAGCAGGCTGACGATGAGGGCGGGCAGGGCCCAGATGGCGAGCGCGCCCGCGAGAGAGCCGCCCAATCCATGCTCGATCGGCAGCGTCAGCCCGGCCGCACTTGCCGCACCGGCACAGAGCGCCATCGTGTAGAAGCCGGTCATAAGCGCCGCGCGCCCGGCGAAATCCCGCTTCACCAGCCCCGGCAGCAGCACATTACCGACGGCGATGCAGGCGCCCGCAAGGGCCGTGCCGATGAAGAGCAGCGGCACGGAGGAAAGCCCGCGCAATGCAGTGCCGAGCGCGAGAAGCAGGAGAACGCCGAGCAGCGTGCGTTCAGTCCCGAGGCGCTGGGCAAGACGAGGCGCAAGCGGCGAGAAGGCACCGAGGCAGACGACCGGCAGCGTTGTCAGCAGGCTGGCGCCTAGCGCGCTGAGGCCGAGCTCCGAGCGGATTTCCGGCAGAAGCGCCGAGGCGCTCGAGAAGACCGGGCGCAGGTTGAAGGCAATCAGCACCAGGCTCGCGCCGAGCAGGAAACGACCCGCAGCTCCCCGCACCGGCGTTGCCTGCGGCGGCGGGAGACTGCCGGCCTCGGCGTCTACAAGCAATTCGTCGGCCGCCTCGAGCGCGCTGGCGGCATTGTTGGAAGGCGTGTTCATGACAGGATCATCCGGTCGAGTGCGGCAAGAACGGGCGCCATGAAACGGCGCACCGCCGCATCCGCCTGGTCGGAATCGCCAGTTTCGATGGCATCGACGATATCGGCATGCGCCTGCATGTCCGGTTCGGGAATATCCTTGCCGAGCGTCGCCGCGATGGTATCGGCGATCGAGGCCGAGAAGAAATCGTAGATCTCGATCATCGCCCGGTTGCCGGAGGCGGCGATGACCGCCTTGTGGAAGGCGAGGTCGCGTTCGATGAAGGCGGCCTGATCGCCGCCGTCGTAATTGCCGCGTTCGGCAAGCAGCCTGCGAAGCCCGGCAACCGTTTCCGGCGTCTTGCGGATCGCCGTCAGCCGGGCTGCCTCGACGTCGAGCGCCAGGCGCGCCTCGAACTGGTCACGCAGGCTGGCGCGCCGCGCCATCGTCAGCGGCCGGCCGGCATCGGTCGTCGAGCGGACATAGGTTCCCGAACCCTGCCTTGTTTCGAGATAACCCTGGGAGACGAGAACGCGCACCGCCTCGCGCACCGTGCCGCGGCTGACGGACAGCATGGCCGACAGCGAGGCTTCATTCGGCAATTTCTCGCCGACCGCCCAGCGTTTGCCGAGAATGTCGCCGCGGATCGCCTCGATCGCCTCATCCGCGAGATTGGTCTTGCTCAGTGCGCGCATCTCACTACTCATAAAGTCATCAGATGACTTTATGAGTAGTGAGATTTCGATCTTTCGTCAACGCCTGACGTCAAGACAATAAAGACATCAAGACAATAAAAAAGGGCCGCCTCAGCGACCCTTTCCATGAGTTTGGCCTCAAACTGGCCTGGACTGTCTATGCAGCCCCAGGAAGGCGGGGATTAGAGCGAGGGCTGCCTCGCCTTCGTCACCTCTTCCATGCCCGTTACGAGGTCCGAAATCTCATTAGACATTGGATCACCTTCCTTTCGTTCTGTTGCTGATGGCTTAAAAGTAGGCCGATTCTTCTGAGATGCAAGAGAGAAATGCGTTCAGTGCGCAGCTTTGATGAAAGTGCCGTTCTGCAGTTCGCGCATCGCCTGCATGATTTCCTCGCGCGAATTCATCACGATCGGGCCGTGCCAGGCAACCGGCTCCTCGATCGGCTTGCCGGAAACAAGCAGGAAACGGATGCCCTGGTCGCCTGCCTGCACCGTCACTTCGTCGCCGCTGTCGAAGACCACGAGCGTGCGGTTGCCGGACATGTCGCGGATATTCAATTCCTCGCCGTCGACTTCCTTCTCGACGCGCACGCCGAAGGGTTTCGATGCATCGCGGAAGGTGCCGGAGCCGGCGAAGATATAGGCGAAGGCATTGCGGTAGGTATCGACCGGCAGGCGCTTCTTCCGGCCGGGCGGCACCGAAACGTCGAGATAGATCGGCTCGGCGGCGACGCCATCGACCGGACCGGCCTTGCCCCAGAAATCGCCGCAGATCACCCGCACCGCGGTGCCATCGTCATCGACGACGACAGGAATGTCGGTGGATTTGACGTCCTGGTAGCGCGGCGCCGTCATCTTCAGCGAGGAGGGCAAGTTCGCCCAGAGCTGGAAGCCGTGCATACGGCCGGCAAAATCGCCCTTCGGCATTTCCTGGTGCATGATGCCGCTGCCGGCTGTCATCCACTGGATGTCGCCGGCGCCGAGCAGGCCGCTATTGCCCAAGCTGTCGCCGTGCTCGACGGTGCCGGCGAGCACATAGGTGATCGTCTCGATGCCGCGATGCGGATGCCAGGGAAAACCGCGGATATATTCCGCCGGATTGTCGTTGCGGAAATCATCCATCATCAGGAAGGGATCGGTCATCGCGGGATCGCCGAAGCCGAAGACGCGGTGCAGCTTGACGCCGGCGCCTTCCATGGTCGGTGTGGCAGTACTTTCATGCTTGACGGGGCGGATCGACATGGCGTCCTCCTAGAGGTTCAACTTGGCGGTGACTATAGCCGCCCGGCTGCCGGGCGCGAAGTCTGCGGGGCAGACAACGCAGTGTTCACAAAAGAACACAGCGTTTCGCCGAATTTGAAGAGGTCAGGCGTCAAGAAATCGTCATGTTTCACTTGCAAACCGGCCGGGCGTTAAGCTGTTATTAGCGACGACATTCGACAATTCAGTTGCGTTTCAGCATTTCCCGCCGATGCGGCGGGTTCCGGAGCAAAGAGCCATGTGTCGCTGGGCAGCCTATCGCGGAGACCCCCTCTATCTCGAGGAGTTGGTATCCTCGCCCGCCCATTCCCTGATCGAGCAGTCGCATTGCGCCACCCGCGCCAAGACGGCGACGAATGGCGATGGCTTCGGCATCGCCTGGTATGGCGATAGACCCGAGCCCGGCCGTTACCGCGATATCCTGCCCGCCTGGTCGGATTGCAATCTGAAGAGCCTGGCGAGGCAGATTCGTTCGCCGCTCTTCCTCGCCCATGTCCGCGCCGCCACAGGCGGCGGCACGCGCCGCGACAACTGCCACCCCTTCACCCATGGCATCTGGTCCTTCATGCATAACGGCCAGATCTCCGGCTTCGAGCGCCTGCGCCGGCCGATGGAGGCGATGCTCGACGACGACCTGTTCAATGCCCGCGGCGGCACGACCGATTCCGAGCTGATGTTCCTGCTGGCGCTGCAGTTCGGTCTGCGCGAGGCGCCGGTCGCTGCGATGGCTGAAATGGTCGGTGTCGTCGAGGATCTGGCGGAAAACACGATCGGCTCGGTGCTGCTGCGCTTTACCGCTGCCTTCTCCGACGGCAAGGCGCTTTATGCCATCCGCTATGCGACCGATCGCAAGGCGCCGACGCTTTATGCCTCGCCGGTTGGCAAGGGCTATTGTCTTGTGTCAGAGCCGCTGAACGACGATGGCGATGCCTGGGCCGAGATCCCGAACGGCAGCGCCGTCACGGTCGGCGAAGGAGGAATCGACGTCGCGGATTTTCGACCGGGCAAACGGGCGGCCGTGAAATCGCAGCGCATCGTCGTTCCAGCCTGATCCCTCGGCGTTAACTGAACTGCTTGGCGATCAGCGCCGCCAGCCGTTCGGCAACCTCTTCCTTCGCCAGGTCAGGCCATTGCTCGATGCCGTCGCGGCGGACGAGTTTGACCCTGTTGCGGCCGCCGCCCATGATGCCGGTCGCCGGCGAAACGTCGTTGGCGACGATCATGTCGGCGCCCTTTCTCTCGAGTTTCGCCTTCGCATTGATTTCGACGTCCTGCGTCTCGGCGGCAAAGCCGATCACCAGCTTCGGCCGCATCGTGTGATTGCCGACAGTCTTCAAGATGTCCGGGTTCTCGGTCAGCGCCAGCGTCGGGATGGATTCGCCGGGATGTTTCTTCAGCTTCTGGTCGGCCGCCGAGGCGACGCGCCAGTCCGCCACGGCTGCGACCATCACGGCGATGTCGGCCGGCAGCGCCGCAAGCACGGCATCACGCATTTCCTCCGCCCGCTCGACATGCACGACGTTGACGCCGACGGGGTCGGCGATTGTTACCGGCCCTGACACCAACGTCACCTCCGCCCCGAGCTTTGCCAGGGCTGCGGCGATCGCATGCCCCTGCCGGCCGGAGGAGCGGTTGGCGATGTAGCGCACCGGATCGATCGGCTCATGCGTCGGTCCCGACGTGACGATGGCCTTGCGTCCCTTGAGCGGCTTTTCTCCGTCGTCGAGCATGGTTTCGGCAGCAGCGACGATCTCCAGCGGTTCCGCCATCCGGCCGAGCCCGGCCTCACGGCTTTCCGCCATCTCGCCGGCCATCGGCCCGATGAAGCGGATGCCGTCGGCTCGGAGCATCGCGGCATTCCGCCGGGTCGCCGGATGCGCCCACATGGCGGGGTTCATCGCCGGTGCGGCAAGCACCGGCCTGTTGGTCGCCAGAAGCACGGTCGAGGCGAGATCGTCGGCAAGCCCGTTCGCCATCTTCGCCATCAGATCGGCGGTGGCAGGAGCGATCAGCACGAGGTCGCAGTCGCGCGCCAGGCGGATATGGCCGATATCCTGTTCGTCCTGGCGCGAAAACAGATCGAGATAGACATGGTCCGCCGCCAGTGCACCGACGGCAAGCGGCGTGACGAATTCCTGGGCGCCTTTGGTCATCACAGGGCGCACGCTGGCGCCGCGCTCGCGCAGCCGGCGGATCAGATCCAGGCTCTTATAGGCTGCGATGCCGCCGGAGATGATGAGGAGGATGCGTTTGCCGCTGAGAGCCATGGCCTTCTACCCGTTGCCTTTTCTGACCGTCCTCGACCCTAAGCCTTTGGCGGAGAACATGCAATCGCGGGGAAGGCACCCATCGGCCGCAGCCGGCGGGCACCGCCCCGTTCATGACGTCAGCCGTCATTTTCGTGGGTTCAGAGGTTACTCATCCCGCCGTCGATGATGAGTTCGCTGCCGACGATATAGGCCGCCTCATCGGAGGCGAGGAAGACGATCGTCTTGGCGACTTCGCCGGGGGTTCCGAAGCGGCCGACGGGGATCTGAGCCTGGATCTGCGCGGTCATCGCCTTGGAATCCGCTTCCGACGCCCCGAGCTTGCTGTAGAGCGGCGTGGCGATCGGGCCGGGGCTGACGGCGTTGACGCGAATGCCGCGGCCGATCAGTTCGCCCGACAATGTCTTGGCAAGCGTCAGCAGCGCGCCCTTCGTCAGCGAATAGACGCTGGAGTTCGGCATGCCGATATGGGCGTTGATCGAGGTGTTGAGCACGATCGCGGCCTGCTTCGAAAAAATCGGCAGCAGTGACTGAATCAGGAAGAACGGTCCTTTGACGTTGATATCAACCGACTTGTCGAAGGCGGCTTCGCTCCACTGTTCCAGCGGCCCGAATTCGGCGACGCCGGCGTTGACGAAGAGGATGTCGAGCGTGCCGAAAGCCTCTCTCACGCGATCGGCGACGGCCTTCTGGCCGACCGCATTGCCCGCATCGGCCTGGATGACGGTGGCTTTGCCGCCGAATTCGGCGCGGGCCGCCTCGACGCTTACCGTGCTGCTGCCGGTAACGACGACGCGGGCGCCCTCAGCGATGAACTGGCGGGCGGTCTCGAGACCGATGCCACTGGTGCCGCCGGTGATGAGGGCTGTCTTGTTCTGCAGGCGTGACATGATGAAGTTCCTTTGACCGAATGTTGGGGCGTGGCCCGTTCTTGTTCAATGCGAGAATGCTCTGAAAAAAGCGGCGCGATAAACCGGCGTGTTGAAGGATCACCAACCCGCAGCGGATAATCGTGCCCAGCCGTCTCAGGTGCGGGTGATCGAAGCGCCGCCGTCGACCAGCGACGCCGTGCCGGTGACGAAGCTCGCATCGTCGGAGGCGAGATAGAGAACCGAGCGGGCAAGTTCTTCGGGTGTCGCGACACGCTTCAGCGCATGCAGGTTGGTAACGAAGGCCTGCTTCTCGGGCGTGTCGTTCATGTCCCGATACATGTCGGTATCAACAGCACCCGGCAGGATGGCATTGACGCGCACGCCCTGCTGGCCGAATTCGGCGGCAAGCGCCTGCGTCAGGCCGATCAGCCCGGATTTGCTGGCGGCATAGGCGGCAACGCCCGGAAAGGCGAAGCTGTAGCCGACGAAGGTCGAGGTGAAGATCACCGAGCCGCCGCCATTCTCCACCATTGCGCCGGTCTGGTGCTTGGCGGCGAGGAAGGAGGCCGTCAGATTGATCGCCACCGCCTCGCTGAGGCCTGCTTCGGAAACGGCGGTGCTCGGACCGGCTTCGCCGAGCGTGCCGGCATTGTTGAAGGCGATGTCGAGCTTGCCGTAATTCGTCACGGCGGCGGCGACCAGCGCCTTGTGATAGTCTTCCGAGCGCACGTCGCCGGCAATGGCGATGGCGTCGCCCCCCTCTGCCTTGATCTCGGCGACGAGACTGTCGAGTTCGCCCTGGCGGCGGGCGCCGACGACGACCTTGGCGCCTTCGTCGGCGAAGAGCTTTGCCGTGGCGCGGCCGATTCCGGAGCTTGCGCCGGTGACGATTGCGACCTTGTTGTTCAAGCGGTTCATGGTTCCATCTCCTAGATTTAAGGCGAGGCGGCCCCTGCCGTCCCTTTCGATGAGTGGAAGATGGCATTTTCCCTTCGTTCGGATTAGTCTCCAGATCGAGGAACTCGAATTCGGAAAAGCCGAACGATGATCAGGATCGAAGGTATTGCGGCTTTCGTCGCCGTGGTTGAGGCGGGCTCGGTCAGCGAGGCGGCCCGGCGTCTGCGGCTGTCCAAATCTGTCGTCAGCGAAAGGCTGGCGGAACTGGAGAAGTCGCTCGGCGGCGTGCTGCTGCACCGAACGACGCGCAAGCTCACCTTGACGGAGGATGGCGCGGTCTTCCTCGGGCGCGCCGCGCGCATCGTGCGCGAGATCGAGGAAGCCGCGGCAGATATGGCCGAGCGGCGCGGAACGCTGTCAGGCCCGATCCGCATCGCCGCCCCCGTCACCTTCGGCCGCATGCATCTCGGCCCGGCGCTTTATCCCTTTCTCGCCGAACATCCCGAGATTGAACTGACTCTCGATATCGATGACCGTCGCGTCGAC
The DNA here is from genome assembly GCF_057653455.1 of Rhizobium sp. CB2179. NCBI lineage: Bacteria > Pseudomonadati > Pseudomonadota > Alphaproteobacteria > Hyphomicrobiales > Rhizobiaceae > Rhizobium > Rhizobium sp. CB2179. The sequence continues at coordinate 4,893,313 of NZ_CM172781.1, forward strand.
GCCGCCTCGGACGGTTATGATGCCATCATCCGCAACGGCCCGATCGCCGATAGCCGGCTGGTCGCCTGGAAACTCACACGCAGCCGCCGCCTTCTCTGCGCCTCGCCGGATTATCTCGCCCGCCAGGGAATTCCGTCGTCGCTGGCTGATCTCGACAGCTATCGCGGCATCTTCTACACCAATCGCGGCGTTGCCGACTGGCGCTTCCAGACGCCCGACGGGGCGATCGTCGTCCGCGCGAAACTGGCGCTCGGCATCAACAATGGCGACATGCTCCGCGACGCCGCGATTGCCGGGCTCGGCATCGCGCTGCTGCCGGCCTTCATCGCCGGCCCGGCCATCCGTGAGGGCCGGCTTGCCGAAATCGATGTCGGCCACAAGCCGGAGGCCGAATTCATCTACATGGCCCATCCCGAAGGCCGAAATCCCTCCGCCAAGCTTCGCGCCATCGCCGATCATCTGAAGAAGAGCTTCGGCGATCCGCCCTATTGGGATCCGGCGGGTTAACTCATGTACTCAGCAGGCTGATCAGGTTCTCGGTAACCGGCGAGCGATGTGTTTTCAGGATTGCCAGCGCCAGGCGCGCCACGGCTGGCGGCCCCTCGATCGGCCGGTAGGCCACGCCTTCGAGCTTGATCTGCGAAATCGAGGCGGGCACGATCGAGACGCCGAGATCGGCCGCCACCAGATTGACAACGGAGGAAATCTGCGGCGCCTCCTGTGCCACGGCCAGCTCGAACCCCGCCCTGCGGCAGGCGAGCACGACATCGTCGTAGAGGCTCAAGCCCACGAGCCGCGGAAAGAGGATGAAGGGTTCTTCCGCCAGCGCCGCAAGCGGTAGCTTGCTGCGCCGGGCCAGGGGATGGTTGGCGGGCAGGGCAATCACCATCGGCTCATCCGGCAGCCGCCGCAGCCGGATGCCCGTGGGATCGTCGAGGCTGGGGCGCATGAAGGTGGCGTCGAGCTCTCCGCGTTCCAGCTTCTGCATCAGCGCCAGCGTATTCATTTCCGTCAGCGACAGTTGCACCTCCGGCCAGCGCGCACGAAACCGGCGGATCGTCGTGCTGACCACGGGATTGAAGGCGGAGGAAGCGGTGAAACCGAGCGATAGCCGGCCGGTCTCGCCGCGATTGGCGCTTTGCGCCGCAAGCTTCGCTTTTTCCGCGGCGGCCAGCGAAGCCTTTGCCTCGCCGAGGAAGGCCGTACCCGCCGCCGTCAATTCGGCCCCGTGCGGCACGCGGTGAAACAGCGCCGCACCCACTTCCCTCTCCAGATCGCGGATCTGCTGGCTGAGCGGCGGCTGCCCGATGCCGAGCTTGCCGGCGGCACGGGTGAAATTGCCTTCCTCCGCCACTGCCAGGAAATATCTCAGGTGCCGCAACTCCATCGACATCTCCAAAACATATCGAAATCGCCAGTTTCATATATTGGACAAATGGAGTGGCGTTGACTAGATCGAAGGTCGGAAGGATGAGATATGCCGACGTCAGCGCATGCAATGAAGACCGCCGAGACAGCCGCAATCCCAGGGCAGAAGCAATACCTGACCCGCGGAACCGGCGCTTATCGCCGCGCCAGCCTGGCACTCTTCCTGTCTGGCTTCTCCACCTTCTCGCTGCTCTATTGTGTGCAGCCGCTGCTGCCGATCTTTTCGCAGCAATTCTCCGTCAGTCCGGCCGAAAGCTCGCTGTCGCTCTCGCTCTCCACCGGCTTCCTGGCGGTCGCCATCGTCTGCGCCGCTGCCGTCTCGGAAGGCCTTGGCCGCCGCAGCCTGATGTCGATATCGCTGGTCGGCGCGGCATTGCTGACCATCGCCACCGCCTTTGCCCCGAACTGGCACCTTCTGCTCGTCATCCGCGCCCTGCAGGGCCTCGTTCTCGGCGGCGTGCCTGCCGTTGCCATGGCCTATCTCGCCGAGGAAATCGACCCGCGCGGACTTGGCGCCACCATGGGCCTCTATGTCGGCGGCACGGCCTTCGGCGGTATGTCCGGCCGGGTGCTGACCGGCATCTTTGCCGAATATCTCACCTGGCGTCCGGCGCTTTTTCTCATCGGCGCCATCGGTCTTGCCGCCGCGATCGGCTTCATCGCCCTCCTGCCGCCGTCACGCAATTTCGTCCGCCGGCCGGGCTTCGATCCGCGCTTTCATGCAAAAGCCTGGCTCGGCCATCTCAGCAATCCGGCGTTGCCCTTCATCTTCGCCATCGCCTTCCTGGCAATGGGCTCCTTCGTGACGATCTACAATTATGCCGGTTTCCGCCTTGTGGCGCCGCCCTACGGCCTCAACCAGACCGAACTCGGCCTGATCTTCACCGTCTATCTCTTCGGCATCGGCGCCTCCTCGATCGGCGGCCTGCTCGGGGACAGGATCGGGCACTTTTCCGTGCTTCTCTTCGGTCTGGCACTCACCGCCGCCGGCAGCGCGTTGACGCTCTTTGCCTCGCTCCCGGTTATCATCCTCGGTATAATTGTGCTCACGACCGGCTTCTTCATGAGCCATTCGATCGCCAGCGGCCTTGTCGGCAAGCTGGCGCATGGCACCAAGGGCCATGCTTCGTCGCTCTATATGCTCGCCTATTATGTCGGCTCCAGCCTCATGGGTTCGGCGGGCGGCTGGTTCTTCGCGGTTGAAGGCTGGGTCGCTGTCGTTATCTTCACGCTAGCCATGCTGGGGCTGGCCTTTGTCTCCGCCTGTTTTGCCCAGCAATTCGCGAGGAGAAAAGCATGATCCGCATAGACCGTCTCGACCATCTCGTGCTGACCGTCGACGATATAGCAATCAGCTGCGATTTTTATTCCCGCATCCTCGGCATGTCGGTCGAAACCTTTGCGGAGAGCCGCAAGGCGCTGAAATTCGGCGGGCAGAAGATCAACCTGCATCCGGCCGGCCGCGAATTCGATCCCAAGGCGCGACATCCCACACCCGGCTCCGGCGACCTCTGCTTCATCGCCGAGACACCGCTTGCCGATGTCATCGTCCATCTGCAGGCCTCAGGCGTTGCGATCGAAGAAGGTCCGGTCGAGCGCACCGGTGCGACCGGACGTCTGCGGTCGGTCTATTTCAGGGACCCCGACGGCAACCTCCTCGAAGTCTCCAATCTGATCGCTTGATGCGCTGCCCGGCTCCAGCCGATCCGTCGATGACTTGCGGGTGTTTGCCCAGTTTTGCGACGAGACGATCGTTGCCCTTCATCATTGGACGGCACTCGCGTCAACCAGCTACTTCATCTGAAGAAGTCGAGTTCGGATCACTCCTGCCCAGCAGGCTGTTCTTCCACCGCTGTTGCAAAATCGGTATCGACCGGACCGGCCACGTCCGCAAGCCAGTCCCAATCATCGGAAATCGGCTCGAGAATGATCGCACGTCCCTGCCGTCGAATGGCGACGCTGTCGCCGTCGAAACGGAATTCCTTGGGCAGCAGGACGGCTTGAGAGAGCCCCGACCAGAAGATCTTTGCTGTTTCCATGTCATTACTCCCGATGAGATGTGCCAACGATATACAGCAATTTTTGATCAACCAAGCCGGATATAGGGCACGTCCTTCTTCGCCACCTCGTCCAGCGCCTCCTCATAACCGGCATCGGCGTAACGCATGACGCCAAGAGCCGTATCGTTGGTCAGCGCATGGTCGAGCCGTTCGTCGGCGGCATCCGTGCCGTCGGCGATAACGGTGACGCCGCAGCTTGTCATGTAGCCGGCATAACCGCCACCGCCGGAATGGACGACGACGAGATCGGCCATCGAGGAGCAGAGCATCATCGCATCGATCAGCGGCCAGTCGGCAATCGCATCGGAGCCGTCCTTCATCCCCTCGGTCATGATATTCGGATGCGCCATGGCGCCGGCGTCGAGATGGTCGCGGGAGAAGGCGACCGGGCCTTTGAGTTCGCCGCTTGCAACCAGCGTGTTGACGCGCCGGGCGAGTGCGGTGCGTTCGCCATGGCCGAGCCAGGCGATCCGTGCCGGAAGCCCCTCGAAGGGCACGTGCTCGCGCGCCAGCCGAATCCAGTTGGTGATGATCTTGTTGTCAGGGAACATTTCGAGCAGTAGATCGTCGATCCGGGCGATGTCGCTCTCCTCGCCTGACAGAGCCATCCAGCGAAAGGGGCCGATCGCCCGGGCAAATAGCGGCCTGAGATAGGCTTCGGTGAAAATCGGAATGTCGAAGGCATTGTCAACGCCGCCCTCTTTGGCCTGCGTGCGGATCAGATTGCCATTGTCGAAGACTTCCGAGCCACGCTTCTGGAATTCCAGCATCGCCGTCACATGCTCGACGATTGAGGCGCGGCTTGCCGCCATAAGCTGGCCCTGCCCATCGTCGCGCAGGCCCTTGACCTGATCGAGGCTCATGCCCTTCGGCACGTAGCCATAGACGAGGTCGTGCGCCGAGGTCTGGTCGGTGACGATATCGGGCACGATGCCGCGGCGGGCGATCTCGGGATAGACCTCCGCCGCATTGCCGACGAGGCCGACGGAAAGCGCCCGCTTGTCCTTCACCGCCGCATCGATCATCTGAAGGGCAGTACCGAGATCGGGCGCGATTTCCTGGAGATAACCTATCTGCTGGCGCTTGCGGGCCCGCTCCGGATCGATGTCGATGCAGAGGATCGCAGCGCCTGCCATGCGGCCGGCGAGTGGCTGCGCCCCACCCATGCCGCCGAGGCCGGCCGTCAGCACGAACCGGCCGAGGAGATCGCCGCCGAAGCGCCGCTCGGCGATGCGCATGAAGATTTCGTAGGTACCCTGGATGACGCCCTGGCTGCCGATATATTGCCAGGCGCCGGCGGTCAGCCCGCCCCAGCAGATCAGTCCCTTGCGCTGCAACTCGTAGAACACTTCGGCCTTTGCCCATTGCCCGACGATATTGCAGTTCGCCATGATGACCAGCGGTGCCTTGGCATGCGTTCGAACGAGCCCGATCGGCTTGCCGGACTGGATGAGCAGCGTCTGGTCCTCTTCCATCTCGGTCAGCGCCTTGACGATGCCTCTGTGCGCCGCCCAGTTGCGGGCTGCCTTGCCGAGAGCGGCATAGACGATCAGATTGTCGGGATCCTCGCCGACGGAGAGCACGTTTTCGAGCAGCCGCAGCAGCGCCTCCTGCCGCCAGCCCTTGGCGCGCAGTTCCGGCCCGCCGGGAATCGGAAATTTCGGATGACGTGGATTGGCCTTCGGCATCGTGGGTTCCTCGTTTTGCTCTCTGCTTTCCCTTCTCCCCGCTGGGGAGAAGGGAATGGCATCGTTTGCTATTTGCTCGGCAGCGATCCCACATAGGCGAGCGCCGCATCAAGCAAACGCCGTCTCAGGGCATCGTCGCCGTAAACCTCGGCACCGCCTCGCACCCAGCCATGCATGACACGCTCGCCCGACAGCATCTGGATCACGCCTGGTAATCCAAGCGCCCAGCCGTCATTGCCCTTGCCGAGACGGATCAGCATCCCGTCATTCCGCGCGCAGCAGAGAAGATTGCCGTTCAGCATGAAGGCCCAGCCGCCGAACATCGATTTTTCGGCAAGGCCGGGCCGATCGCCGAGTTCCTCACGCATCAGTTCTTCGAGACCGGGATCGCGCGCCATGGCTCAGGCCTTCGTCGCCAGTGCATAGCGTGCGATCTCGATCCCCATCGCCTTTTCGACGACGGGATAGACGGTCGGATCGAGCACGCTTGCCGACAGCGGAATGATATCCATCGGCACATGCAGGATGAAGACATGCATGCCCTCTTTGAGCTGGCCGACGCTGAGCGGCTCGCCCTCCGGTGAAAGCGTGGTGATGACGGCGGGAAAGGTCGCTAGCCGCCCGCCATCCGCGTCGTCCACCGCCATATATTCGTTCATCACATGCAGCGTCACCGATTTTTCGCCCGAGCCGACGGTGATCGTGCCGATGTCGAAGGCTTCCTTGGTGTAGACGACGTCCTTGCGGGTAATGATGCCCTCGGCAAGGATATGTCCGCCCGTCGTCTTGCAGATCGCGTCGATGACAGCAGATCCGCCGCGCTTCTCCGCCGCGATGATCGCTTCACCGAGCGCAAGCGCCATCGAGATGCCGCCGAGCGCCGCATGGCTGCGGACATAGGAGGCGCGGAGCGGATTGCGGCAACTGGCGATGAAGCCGCCGGATTGATCGGCAGCGGCCCGCAGCACCGGTGAGATCTTCGCCGTCGCTCCCTTCACCACCAGTTCGATATAACGATTCTCGGAGCGATTGCCGCCGACGGCGGTCTGGATCATCTGCTCGGGCGATCCGGCCATGCCGATCGAGCCCATGTCGCCTGTGGGATGCGCGCGGATATCGCCGACCGCGTCGACCACCTTGGTGCCGAGGATCGCCGAGGGCAGCCAGCCGTTCAGCGTCGAGGATTTGCCGTTCTGGCCGATGATCAGCCCGGAAAGCTTTTCGCCGAGCGCCTCCTGCAGCAATTGCACCGCCTTCACATAGTCGATGCCCTGCATTTCCCAGGGGGTGGTGGAGGCCGGTGCGCCGATCGCGGCCGCGGTGGCGATCCAGTCCTCGTCCTTCAGCTCGTCGATCGAGACCAGCTCGGGCTTGCCGACATTGACGGCGGCATAACCGAGCATCCGCCCGTGATCGGCCCATCCGCCGCCGCCGGCGGCATAGACGGAGCCGCCCTTGACGGCAGCTTCCACGTCCTTCTCAACGAGTATGCGTCCCATTCGCCTTCTCCTGATTCAAACTTTTGTCCATCTCGCGCACCGCCTCGAACAGCACGGCCGCTCCGAGCGCGATATCGTCGTTTTCAGCCCATTCGTCGGCCGAATGGCTGCGGCCTTCGCGGCACGGCACGAAGATCATCGCCGCCGGCGCCACCTTGGCGATCCAGGCCGTGTCGTGCCCCGCGCCGGAGGCCATGCGCCGGTGTTTCGCGCCGACCCGCTCGCAGGCAGCCTCCAAGGCCGACAGCAGCCCGGCATCAGCAGGCGTCGGCTGATTGTCGGAAACCCGGTTGGGCGCCTTGATCGTCACGCCGTAGGCCTCCGCCAGCTTTTCGACATGGCCATCGAGCCAGCGGCAGAATGCCTCCATGTCGGCCCGGATTTCGGCACGGCCATCGATCAGCAGCACCACCTTCGACGGCACGACATTGGCGGCATTCGGCTCGATCCTGAATTCGCCGACCGTCGCTGCGAAATGCCCCGGCGATTTGGCAAGTTCGGCGGCGGCATTGCGGATGTCGAGCACCAGCTGTGACGCCGCCACCAGCGCATCCGCCCGCCGGTCCATCGGCGTCGTGCCGGCATGATCGGCCCGCCCTTCGACGGTGATCTCGATTCGGGTGATGCCCGAGATTGCGGTGACGACGCCGACATCCTCCTTTTCGGCTTCGAGCACCGGGCCTTGTTCGATATGAAGCTCCAGAAAGCCGGCTATATCGGGTCGCTTCTGCTGCATCAGCACGTCAGGTCGGCCACCGACCTGGGCGATGCCCTCGGCCAGGTCGCGCCCGTCGCTGACGCGCGAAAGCCAGGCCTCCGGCAATTGGCCGGTCATGCCGCGGCTGCCGATGCAGGACACGCCGAAGATGCTGACCTCCTCGGCAAGGAAGTCAACGATTTCGAGATCGTGATCGAGCTCGATATCCTGGTCACCAAGCGCGCGCGCCACCTCCAGCGCCGAGATGACCCCGGCAATGCCGTCAAAGCGGCCGCCGTCCGGCACCGTGTCGGAATGCGAGCCGATCATGATCGTGCCGAGCCACGGCTTCCGGCCTGTCCGCCGTCCGACCAGATTGCCGGCGGCATCGATCCGCGTTTCCAGTCCCGCCGCCTTCATCCGCGCTTCGATATAGGCCCGGCCGTCGAGGAAGAGCGGCGAGAAGGCCCGCCGCGTCCAGGGATGCCCCGGCTCGGTAATCCCGGCCAGCGCCTCGATATCTTCAGCGATCCGGCCGGCATTGACGGGAAGATTGCGGCTCATGCTTCAGCTCCCGGAATGAGCTGGCGCGGCAGCGGCCGCACGAAGCGCCCGGTACCGGGCTCGGCCAGCACCTTGGCGCCTTCGGCGATCTTTTCGCCGCGCAGATAGGTGGTGGAAACGGTCCAGGGCAGGCGGATGCCGTTATAGGGGCTCCAACCGACAACATTGTTGCCACTCGCGGCGGCGTCATAGACGCTGTCGCGCGGCTCCAGCACGACGATATCGGCGTCCTTGCCAGGCGTCAGCGCGCCCTTGATGTGGTCGAGCCGGAAATGCTTCGCCGGGTTCTCCGCCATCAGCCTGGCTGCCCATGTCAGCGGAATGCCGCGTTCGGTGGCACCTTTGACGAAAAGCGGCACCATCACCTCGAGGCCGGGAACACCGGAGGCGTTGGCGAGCATGTCGGGATTGGTCTTGCGGTTTTCCGACCAGCTGACGTGATCGGTCGAAACCAGCCAGACATCACCCTCCGCCACCTTCCGCCAGAGCCTCTCCACCTCGGCGCGCGGCCGCACCGGCGGATTGATCTTCGCCTTGCCGCCGAGGCGCTTCACGTCGTTTTCCTCGTCGAGCGTCAGGTAGTGGATGCAGCATTCGACCGTTGCCGCAAAGCCGTCGCGGCGATAGGCGCGCGCGATATCGTAGCCGCGCCCGAGCGAGCAATGCACCACATGCGCCGGGCAGTGGGTCACAGCACCCGTCTCGAAGATCGTGTGCATCGCCAGCAGCTCGGTGATCGGCGGCCGCGACAGGCCGTGCGCCCGCCAGTCGGTGATGCCGCTTGCCTTCACCTGCTCGATGTAGCTGCGCACCGCCTCGTCGTCTTCATTGTGTACGCCCGCCGTCAGCCCCGTCGGAGCGATTGCCGCAAAGCAGGCGTCGAGCAGGGCCGGCGGAATGCGCGGAAAGCGCTTCGGGTCTGTGCCGAAGGTCGAAAACTTGAAGGCCGCGACGCCCGCCTCCACCATTTCGCGGATCCGCGCCGGTCCTTCTTCCGGATCGATAGTGCCGTAAAGCGCGAAATCGACGCGCGCCTGCGGGCCGGCATGGTCGATCTTCCGCTTCACCGCCGCTGCCGAGCAGACGAGATTGCCTTCGTCATAGGGCATGTCGACGATTGTTGTCACGCCGCCGGCAGCTGCCGATCGTGTCGACCAGATGAAATCTTCCTGGTCTTTCTGGGAAAGTGAATGCACCTGCGCGTCGATCGCACCGGGCAGGATCAGCGCTTTTCCGAGCAGATGCCGTTCGCGGCCCGCAGGCGGCACGCCGAGGCCGACTTCGGCGATCTTGCCGTCGCGCACGGCGACATAGCCCTCTTCGACAATGCGGTCCGGCAGCACCACTGTGCCCTGCAGAACGAGATCGAAGTCCATGCTGCTTCCTCCGTAACTGGAAAATCAGACTGCCGGCTCGTGATGGTTTAGCCGTTCCTCGATACGCTCCAGCGAGCCGAGCGCGAAGAAATCGTCGAAGGAGGCGATCGGAACCTGCTCGGTCAGCTTGGTCACGAATTCGTCCGAACCAAGTTCCTCCTCGATCGCCTCCACTTCAGCCGAAAGCGGCCGGTCGACCGTATAGAAATCCGCATGTTTGCGCACGACCTCGTAGAGCATGGCGGCGACACCCTTCGGTTTATCGCCGAGAATGTCGATCGCTTGGGCAGACAGCAGCGCCTCGAGGGCTGCGAGGCGTTTCAGCGCCCGCATCTGCCGGTCGAAGCGTTCGATGACGAGCGGCAGGAAGGCTGCCTCGTCCTCCAGCCCGGCTGCGACGACCAGCGACTGGGCCGACACGGGATTGGACATCGACAGCACGCGCGAGAAGATCTCGCCGGCAAGTTTGATGATCGGCCCGAAACCGGTGGCAATCCGCCCCGGCGGCACGAGATTGACCGGCAGGTCGCGCCGCTGGCCGTTGCCGAGAATGACGCAGCGGTTGAAGGCGTTGCGCGCCGCATGCGCCATGCAGAGTGCTGCCGATTCGAGCAGGATCGTCACATCGAGCGGCAGAGATCCACCCGACGTCATCACCCGGCCTTCGACCACGACGGGATTGTCGTCGGAGCGCCCGGTGGCGGCAAGGATCTTGTGGCCGGTCGATAAGAGGTTTTCGATCACCGCCCCGAACACCTGGGCGATCATGCGCAGGCTGAGCGGATCCTGCACATGCGTTGCGACGGGCCAGTCCCATTCGTCGGAGGCGTTGCAGAGCCAGGCGCCGATCAGCGCCTCGCGCGCCGTTCCGACATGCCGGACCGCCTTCCAGGGATCGCGGGAAGCACCGAGCGCGCCGGCCGCCATCATCGCCGTTGCCAGCAGGACGCGGATCGAGGCCGCGGCGTTGCGCGTCGTTTCCGCCGCCGAGGCAAAGCTCACCGCATTGACGCTGAGCGAGGCGAGGCTGTCGCGCGGCGCCATCCGCATCGGTTCCAGCCCGGCCGCCTGGAAAGCCTCGGCCGCCTGCATCCGGTTGCCGCGATAGATCGCTTCGCCGACACCGGTCAGCACTGCGCCGATCTGTCCCATCAGGCCGATATCCGCACAGCCGATCGAGCCGGTGCGGCGCACGACCGGGATGAGATCGGCCTCGAGCATCCTGATATAGGCCTGGATCAATTCCGGCGTGCAGCCGACCTGGCCGGTCAGCGCCGTGTTGATACGGATCGCCATGGCATTGCGCACGATATTGCAGGAAAAGGGGGTGCCGGTGCCGAAATGATGGGCCCGCACCAGGCCGAGATTGAAGGTGTCGAGTTCGTCGGCCGACCACTCCACATCCTTCATGGCGCCGACGCCTGTCGTCGAGCCGTAGACGGGCATGCCGGAGGCAATGGCATCCTCGACGACCTCGCGGGCGATCGCGATGCGGGCCATGCCTGTCGCCGAAGCCGAAACCGCAGCCTTGCCCGCCCCGATCGTCACCATCTCGGCAAAACCGAGCGGTCGTCCGGAAAGTTCGATGCCAAGGCGTTCGTGCTTCATGTGCCATATCTCCCTAGAACGGGATGATTTTAGGCCGGATCGGCCGAAAATCTGAATCCTGTTCTAAATTAAAGAGTCAGAGCATGATGTCGCTCACACTTTTCGGCATCATGCTTTGAAGACGAGACTAAGCGAGCCCTCCGTCACATGGGATATCCCAAATGCCGAACACACCATGTTTTTGGCAGACGGTCAGCTCAGCATCCAGGCAATGTAGAGAAGCGTCAATGCGATGACCCACAAAGCAATCTTGGCCGAGCGGTTGTGCCGCGCTTCGGCCTTGCCGATCGCCTCCGCCGTCTCAGCGTCGAAACGTAAGCCGTGCTCGCTCATATGCAGCAGCTGATGGTGGAATTTTTCGGTCTTCGCCGCGATTTCCGGCACGGCTTCGGCGAGCTTGACCGCCGCCTTCAGCCCGTCCTTGAGATCGGTGGCGATCCGCTTCGGTCCGAGATTGGTGCGGATCCAGTCGCCGACGACAGGCTCTGAGGCCTTCCACATGTTGAAGCGCGGATTGAGCATGCGCGATACGCCCTCGACCACGACCATGGTCTTCTGCAGCATCACCAGTTCCGGCCGCGTCTCCATGTCGAAGAGCTCGGTCACCTCGAACAGCAGCGTCAGCAGCTTGCCCATCGAGATCGTCTCGGCCGGCTGGCCATGGATCGGCTCACCGATTGCCCGGATCGCCTGGGCGAAGCTTTCGACATTGTGGTGGCCGGGCACATAGCCCGCCTCGAAATGCACCTCGGCGACGCGGATATAGTCGCGGGTGATGAAGCCATAGAGGATTTCGGCGAGGAACCGCCGCTCCTTCTTGCCCAGCCGCCCGACGATGCCCATGTCGACGGCGACGATCATGCCATCAGCATCGACGAAGAGATTGCCGGGATGCATGTCGGCATGGAAGAAGCCGTCGCGCAGCGTGTGGCGCAGGAACGACTGGATCAGCGTATCGGCAAGCAGGTTGAGATCATGGCCTGCCGCGCGCAGGCCATCGACGTCAGACATCCTCGTGCCGTCGATCCACTCCATGGTGATGACGTCGCGCCCGGTGCGCTCCCAGTCGACCTTCGGCACGCGGAAGCCGGGATCCCGTTCGGTATTCTCGGCGATCTCGGAAAGGGCGGCCGCCTCCAGGCGAAGATCCATCTCCACCTTCGTCGTCTGCTCCAGCGTCTTCGTCACCTCGACCGGCCGCAGCCGCCGACTGGACGCCAGGAAACGCTCCTGCATATGGGCAACGAGATACATCGCCTCGATGTCATGGGCAAAACGCTGGCGCACGCCGGGCCGCACGATCTTGACGGCGACTTTCTTCCGGCCTCCGGCGCTCTCAACCTCGGCCGGATGCACCTGCGCGATCGAGGCGGCGGCGATCGGATCGCCGAAGCTCGCATAGAGTTCGCTAATCGGCCGTCCGAGTGAGCCTTCGATATTGGCCTTGGCCGCCGCCGAGGGAAAGAAGGCCATCCGGTCCTGAAGCTGCGACAGGTCGTTGGCGAATTCGACGCCGACCACATCCGGCCGCGTCGCCAGGAACTGCCCGATCTTCACATAGGAGGGACCGAGCCGCTCGACAGCCTGCGCCAATCGGTCGCTGCGCTTCTGATGCCGCGCCTTGCTTCGCTCGAAAATCGTGACGAAGGATTTGGCGAGTGCGACCGGAGGCGGCAGCCCTTCGGACGGAAGAGCTGATACGACGCCCTCACGCACGAGCACCCAGCCGACACGCCAAAGGCGGAAATATGCGCCGAAAGTACTCATGTTCTGTTTGATTCTCGCGCGACGCTATTCGAAAACCGCTCTACATTTTTCGGCGTCATGCGTCAGAGCTTCCAGCCGGAATGGAGTGCGGCGATGCCGCCGGTATAATTGGTAAAGGTGACGCGCGAAAAGCCGGCCTGGCGGATCATTGCCGCGAAATTCTCCTGGTTCGGGAACTTGCGGATCGATTCCACCAGATATTGGTAGGGTTCGGCATCGCCGGTGATCGCCTTGCCGAATTGCGGAATGGCATTGAACGACCATGCGTCGTAGATCTTGTCGAGAAGCGGCATATCGACTTCGGAAAATTCGAGCACCAGCAGCCGCCCGCCGCGCTTCAAGACGCGATAGGCCTCCGACAGCGCCGCATCGATCCTCGGCACGTTGCGGATGCCGAAGGCGATCGTATAGGCGTCGAAGCTGCCTGCCTCGAAAGGCAGTTCCTCGGCATTCGCCTCGACGAAGGTGAGATTGCCGGAAAGCTTCTTCTTTTCCGCCCGCTCGGCGCCGACGCCGAGCATCGAGCCGTTGATGTCGAGCACGGTGGCATGCGCCTGTCTGCCCGAAGCCTCGACGATGCGGAAGGCGATATCGCCGGTGCCGCCGGCCACGTCGAGCACCTTGTAGCCCGGCTCCTTGCGCGGGTTCAGCGCCGAGATCATCGCATCCTTCCAGGCGCGGTGCATGCCCATCGACATGACGTCGTTCATGATGTCGTAGCGCTTGGCGACCTTGTGGAACACCTGGTTGACCAGGCTCTGCTTCTCGCCGTCAGGCACCTCGCGGAAGCCGTAGGCGGTCTCCATGCCGCCGTCGGCGGAAGTGCGGCTTTCTGACATCAGACTGCTCCGTTCCTGAAGATTCGGGCGTGGCGGCCATAGCGAAAGACCGCGCGCGACGTTATCTATGGGCCGCATTCTCCGCGGCACACTGGCGCTATAGCGCACATCGTCGTCGGTTGAAACACGTTAGAGATAGATGGGTTAAGATGCCGGAATTGCCAGAAGTCGAAACGGTGAAACGCGGCCTGACGCCGGCGATGGAGGGCACGCGCGTCACCAGGCTGGAGCTGCGCCGAGGCGATCTGCGCTTCCCCTTTCCCGACGCTTTCGCAGACAGGGTTTCCGGCCGCACCATCGTTGGCCTTGGCCGCCGCGCCAAATATCTGCTGGTCGATCTCGACGACGGCAACACGCTGATTTCGCATCTCGGCATGTCCGGTTCGTTTCGCATCGAGGAGGGTGCAGTCTCCGGCATGCCGGGCGAATTCCACCATGCCCGCTCGAAGGACGAGAAGCACGATCACGTCGTCTTCCATCTGCAAGGTTTAGGCGGCCCGCGCCGCGTCGTCTATAACGATCCGCGCCGTTTCGGCTTCATGGATATGGTGGGACGTGCCGATCTCGCCGCTCATCCCTTCTTCCGCGATCTCGGCCCGGAGCCGACAGGAAACGAGCTTGGCGCCGCCTATCTGGCTGAACGCTTCCGCGACAAGGCGCAGCCGCTGAAGAGCGCGCTGCTTGACCAGAAGAACATTGCCGGTCTGGGCAACATATATGTCTGCGAGGCGCTTTGGCGCGCGCATCTTTCGCCGATCCGCGCCGCCGGTACGCTGGTGACGCCAGGGGGCCGGCCGAAGGCGCAGCTCGACCTGCTCGTTGCCTCGATCCGCGACGTCATCGCCGATGCGATCGCCGCCGGCGGATCGTCGCTGCGCGACCATATCCAGACCGACGGATCGCTCGGCTATTTCCAGCATTCCTTCTCCGCCTATGATCGCGAAAGTCAGGCTTGCCGCACGCCCGGCTGCGGCGGTACGGTCGCCCGCATCGTCCAGGCAGGTCGCTCCACCTTCTATTGCGCCACCTGTCAGAAGTGAGCCTGCCAGAAGTAAGAGTGAGAAACCGGGAGAACAGCATGGCCTTTGAGACCCTGATCGTCGAAACCCGAGGCAATGTCGGCCTCGTCACGCTGAACCGCCCGCAGGCGCTGAACGCGCTGAATTCCACCGTCCTGAAGGAACTCAAAGAGGCCTACGCCGCCTTCCACGCCGACGAGACGGTCGGGGCGATCGTGCTGACCGGTTCCGAGCGCGCCTTTGCCGCCGGCGCCGATATCAAGGAGATGCAGCCGCTTGAGTTCGCCGATATCTATAAGAGTGATTTCATCAGCGGCTGGGATGAGGTCGCCAAGGCGCGCAAGCCGGTGATCGCTGCGGTCAGCGGCTTTGCCCTCGGCGGCGGCTGCGAGCTCGCCATGATGTGCGATTTCATCATCGCCTCGGAGACGGCGAAGTTCGGCCAACCGGAAATCACCCTGGGCGTCATTCCCGGGATGGGCGGCTCGCAGCGGCTGACGCGCGCTGTCGGCAAGGCGAAGGCGATGGATCTCATCCTGACCGGCCGCATGATGGATGCGGCCGAGGCGGAGCGATCGGGACTCGTTTCGCGTGTGGTCGCGCCCGAACGTTTGCTCGACGAGGCTTTTGCCGCGGCCGAAAAGATCGCTTCGCTTTCTCGTCCCTCGGTCTTGATGGCCAAGGAGGCGGTCAACCGCGGATTCGAGACGACGTTGGAGGAGGGCTTGCGTTTCGAACGCCGCCTGTTTCACAGTCTCTTTGCCACGGAAGACCAGAAAGAAGGCATGGCGGCCTTCGTCGAGAAGCGCAAACCGGCTTTTACGCACCGTTGAATGCTTTTCGGCGCCTGCCGGTGGTAAAGCTTGAAAATCCGCGTTGACGTGGGCCGGCTTTAGAGTTATATGCCCGCCCACGGTTCGGAAAGCCGGTTTGGTTTTCCGCGATTGCTCCCGCATTGCTGGATTTTGTGGCCGCAGGGCCCGCGGTAATGGCGGAGTTTGTTCGAATTCTTGAGAGAGGCATCCATGGCCAATACAACTTCGGCGAAAAAAGCGACCCGCAAGATCGCCCGCCGTACCGACGTCAATAAGGCTCGTCGCTCGCGCGTTCGTACTTTCGTTCGCCAGGTCGAAGAGGCCATCGCATCCGGTGACGCCGCCAAGGCGAAGGAAGCTTTCCTGGCTGCTCAGCCCGAGCTTGCCCGCGCCGCCAGCAAGGGCGTGCTGCATGCCAACACGGCATCGCGCAAGGTCTCGCGTCTGGCCGCTCGTGTGAAGGCTCTTTCGGTCACCACGACCGCGTAATCTTCCATTAACGACTTCTTCTTTATGATTAGCCCGGTAATTTTACCGGGCTTTTTCGATTCCGCCGATCGGCCCCTGCATGGTTAATCCCGCGACTGTTTCGTGTCAGCGCCATGACAGGAAAAATTGTTTGAAAACAATGGCTTGCGCAAGGATGCTTTCACGCCGCGCGACTCTGCCCCAAGCTTCCGGGACCACAGGGGAGTCAAGAGGATTTTATTTTTTTTCTTTCAATGCGTGTCAAAATAGCCCGAACGGGGGAATCTCTTTGATTCAACTGCGATTCTTTTTTGACGCTGGTGTGACGCCCGAAAAGGGCAGGCCGAGTCAATGGCCGCTTGTTAATTTTGCGTAAAATTCATCGTTGATATTGCCGTTTGATCCTGCCTAAATGGCTTCCAACAGAGGGCGCGGACATCACCTGCAGAGGCTCGGTTTTAACTGCCACGTCGGCAGGGCGATGAGTTTGTGCCTTTTGTTACGGAGCCCTGCGCTTCCGTCTTTTCAAGCACTCGACGGATTTGAGCTGTAACGTGGCTGTTACGGAGCGGGGATGTTTTGTGCCTTCTGTGGCCACACGTTTAAGGCGAGGCCACTGGAGAAGGTAAAGTAATATTGCGTTCGGGCTGGTCGGCCGAAAACGAGGATCGACCGCCAGCCTGGCACGGAAAGCCGGTGAAGGTTCCGCATGAGCGCGGCACCTGCAACGGAGTTCTGTGCCGGTCCCGTGAGGGGCAGTGTTTGAGTGAACCGGCAGGCGAGCGGCTCATGAGGATCCGTCAGCCCGCCAAAGCGGGGAATGATCGGGCGGCCGTTTTAGCGGATGCCGGCCGGTGGAATTGAAAGGCGGCATTATGCAGATGAATACGATGACGACGAGCGGGCTCGACAATGGGGATGCGGCACCGCAGGCGTTCGGCTCCATTCGCCTGGAAGCGGCGGAAGTAAAGGCGGAT